>NZ_JAPWHW010000028.1 GCF_028369135.1 Roseovarius sp. ZX-A-9 | reverse complement strand
GCCGGACACACGATCCCGGTGATCGATCCGGGCACAGGTGCTGAGCATCGCGCGCAAATCTTTGTCGCGGTTCTGGGCGCGTCCAATTACACCTTCGCCTGGGCCAGCCTCAGCCAGAAGCTGCCGGACTGGATCGAAGCCCAGGTCCGGGCCCTGAAGTTCTTCGGCGGGGTGCCCAAGGCAATTGTGTGTGACAATCTCAAGGCCGCCGTGGCCAAGCCACTCTGGTTCGAGCCGTCGCTGACCAAGACATTCTCCGATATGGCCACGCATTACGACACGACCGTGCTGCCCACGCGGCCGCGTAAGCCGCGCGACAAGGGCAAGGTCGAAGGTGCGGTGCTGATCGTCGAGCGCTGGATTTTGGCCCGCCTGCGCAACCGGCAGTTCTTTTCCATCGCGGCGCTGAACGTCGCCATTGCCGAACTGCTGGATGATCTCAATGCCCGGACCATGCGCCGGGTCGGGCGCTCGCGGCGGGAGCTGTTCGAAGAGATCGAGCGCCCCGCACTCAGCTCGCTGCCCGATAGGCCCTTTGAGTACGCTGAATGGAAGCGCGCCAAGGTACATCCCGACTACCATATCGAGGTTCTGCACGGTTTCTATTCGGTGCCGCACCGCCTGATCGGCCGTCAGGTCGATGTCCGGCTCACCCACCGCGTGATCGAGATCTTCCATAATCATGAGAGGGTTGCACTGCATCACCGCCGGGGCCAGCGCGGCGGCCATACCACCATCAAGGAGCACATGCCCAAGGCGCATCAGCGCTACGGCGGCATGACGCCCGAGAGCCTGATCACCCGGGCCGCCCGCACCGGCTATCACGCCGCCGCGCTCGTCGAGCGCCTGATGCGCGACAGGCCGCATCCCGAACAGGGCTATCGCTCGGCCCTCGGTGTGCTCGGTCTGCAGCGGCAGTTCGGGGCGGACAGGCTGGAAGCGGCCTGCGAACGCGCCCTGACAGTCGGCACCGTCAATTATGCATCGGTGCGCTCCATCCTGATCACCGGTCTGGATCGGGCGCCCAGCCCGCCAGACCCCATCACCGCCACGCCGGTCCACGACAACATCCGTGGCCCCGGCTACTACCAATAACCCCAGAAAGGACAAACAGATGCTGACACACCCCACGCTCGACCAGATGGCCGCGCTCGGCCTGACAGGCATGGCAGACGCCTGGAAGGCACTGGCCGAACAGGATCCGGGTCAGGCTCTTGAGCGCAATGAATGGCTCGGCCTCATGCTCGACCGCGAAGCCACGGCCCGCGCCGACAAGCGCTTCGCCAACCGGTTGCGCAATGCGAAGATGCGCTTTCCCAACGCCTGCATCGAAGATGTCGATTTCGCCACCAGCCGGGGGCTCGACCGGCGTCAGATCCTGTCGCTCGCCCAGGGCGACTGGATCAAGGCCCGCGAGCAGATCATCCTCACGGGCCAGACAGGCACCGGCAAGACCTGGCTCGCCTGCGCCTTCGGCCATCAGGCGGCACGTCTGGATCATTCCGTCTCCTATGTCCGGATGCCGCGGCTCTTCGAGGACATGGCCATGGCGCGCCTCGACGGGCGCTTCCCCCGCCTCGTCGACAAGCTGGCCCGCGTCCAGCTGCTGGTGCTGGATGACTGGGGCACGCATGGCCTGACCGACCAGCAGCGGCTCGATCTGCTCGAGCTTTTCGAAGAGCGCTATCAGCGGCGATCCACCATCATCACCGCCCAGCTGCCCGTCTCGGGATGGCACGCCATGATCGGCGAACCCACCATTGCGGACGCCATCCTCGACCGGATCGTCCACAACGCACACCGCATCGAACTCAAGGGGGACAGCATGCGAAGAAAGGACCGGAACGCGACCTTGACCTCCGCCGAAAACACCGAAACTATCCGAACCGAAACATGATCGCAGGCAGATGACCAGCCGTGCCCGAGCTGTCCGGGAATTACTGAAACGGCTGTCCGGGAATTAGCGTAATCGCTGTCCGGTATTTCCGAAATCCGCAGTATGGCTGTGCGTTTGCTGACTGCGGGTCGCGCCGATGAAGCTCTGGAATGGGTGCGCAAACCTGGATCACGCGTCAAAGGTCAGGATGACGCGCTGTCACCCAGTAGGGTCCAGATTGAAGCTTCTATTTTAGAAGCATTGGATGACAAAACAGCAGCGCAAGCGCTGCGCTGGCAGTGCTTTGAAAGCCGACTTTCCGCCGAGATCCTGCGCGATTATCTGAAAAACTTACCTGACTTTGATGACATTGAAGCCGAGACAAGGGCTTTGCAGTATGGCCTGTCCCATTCGGTCCCGGAATTAGCCTTGCGGTTTTATCTCGATTGGCCACGCCTTGACCTCGCTGCGCAGGTCATCCTTCAGCATCACGCTCATTGGGATGGAGTCCTCTGGCACAGCTTGCCCAAAACGGCAGAAACGCTGGAACATGAGCATCAGGCGGCGGCAACGATCCTCTATCGCGCGCTTTTAGACGATATCCTCAAGGCGGCGCGATCCAAGGCATATGGGCATGGGGCGAGGTATTTGGAAAAACTCGTCCTGCTGGCCGTGGCTGCTGATCCTTTCCTTCCGGAAGGCGTCATGGAACATGAGGCGTATATGGCTGAGCTTCGAAAAAGCCATGGCCGAAAATCCGGATTTTGGGGGCGGATTGGGTAGACTGGGAGCCTCATCCAAGGCGGTCTGATCATGGTTTGCGCCGGATATTTGGGCGCAGCCATGCCGTTAAGCTTCAACTCAACAGGTGCAACCTAGCCTTCAGAGCAGCATCGATCGAAGAAAGTAACTCCTCTGGAAAACCCTCTGGCAGCTGATTGAATGTGGCCTCAACGATCGCGTGCGAGGTCTCCTGTAGCTCTTCGAACAGGTCCTGCACGAGTGCGCGGGACAAGCCGGATTGAACTCCGGTCTCCACGACGTGCCGACCAACGATATTCGAAACCTTGTAGTGGTTTGAGTTGCCGAAATTCATGGACAGTTTGAAGTACTTTCGTTCGATCTGTCGCGCATCGACAGTCGGCTGCGCCGTCAAAATGTCGTATATCGGTGTCATGCGAAAGCGACCGCCAGGTAAGAGGCTGACGCTGAAGTTCTTACCATGGCCGTCTGTTGCACCCAGCAACCAGAACAGGACATTCGCTTTGAAAAAATCGTACCGGTCTTTGTTGGGGTCATCACTTCCCAACAATAGATCCATGATATCTGAGATCCCTGGGCCGCCCTCGTTCTGGTACTTCTGGGTAGGCACAACAGACAATGCTTGGCAGCAATCCTCCTGCGGCAGACGGATCAAGCGGCCATCAGACGTCCAGCGCCGATCAAAACGCTCAACCACCAAGGCTTTCTTGTCGCCAAACTGAGCCATTTCGACATTCGCTGCCCGAAGTCCAAACCCCTTCATCAGCTTTAGACAAACGTATTCGTTTTCAACGCTGTCGGATAGGTCCATACCGTTGGGCAGTCTGCCTATTTGCGGCTTGATGATGTGCGTGGTTGGCGTCGTGCCGGTTGGCTCTATCCACTGGCCATCTTTACGAAGCAGCGCCGTTTTTTCTTGCGCGCCTGCGACAGAAATTCGGAAGTCATTCTCGCGGCGGATACCCAGCGGCGCTAAATCGAGGTCGCTCAAAATGGCCCCGATCTGCGCCTCGTCGACAGGTTCTCCAGTCAACTCGGACATTGGTTGGGGCTCTTGCCCGTCGGGCAGAAACTGCAGCGCGCCGATGCAGTCCCGCCCGATTTGGGACAGCAAGCTAAAGGCATCGACGCCCTCGGCCCCGACGCGCTCTGCGATCCTTCGGCGAATGAGATCACTGTCGGGCAACAGGTTGTCAAAGACGGCCATCACAGGTGCGCCGCTGTAGCGGTTCTCCTGCAATGGCAACGATAGCGACACCGGCATCCGGTGCTCCCACTCGAGCCAGTCTCGTGCATAGGCAAAACTGACGCCGCCGGAGGGTTCACGTACTAATTGCCCCACGAGCCGCGAGTTCAGGAACACGTTCAGCGGTGTGTAGCTGCGCTTGCGGCCCATGTCAGAAAATGTCCTCAAGCCCGTCAGATGTGCCTTTGCTGCGCTCGGTCACTGTGATTTCGAGGTCCAAGGCCGCGATCAAATCGAATAGCGTTTCCAGCTTTGTGCCCCCGCTGCCGTTCTCGATCTTGGAAATTGTCTCCTGCCAGACGCCGCTCATAGCGGCGAGTTCCTTCTGGGTCAGGTTCTTGGCCTTCCGAGCCTGGCGAATTGCGTGGCCCAAGTTTTTTGATGTACGAACGAGGTGCTTCATGGCGGTTCTCCTGCCACTGTGTATGACCCCTGGATCATAAATTGTCAATATGATCTCCAAATCATAAGGGTGCAATATGATCTGAACACCATAAAGATTGGCTGCATTGGTAGCTGTATCCCAGACTTCGCCAATGCTCTCACACCTGCAACCCCGCAGCGCGCACCTGCTCGGGCGTCACCAGCTTTGAAGCGATCAAATCCTCGATCTGCCGGTTCGTGATATGGCGGCACAGAGGATGGCGCTCGTAGATCCATTCGGCGAGGCTGGCACGGCCTTTGGCTTCGGCCTCTCGCGCCTTTTCGCGGTCGACCTGGATCTGGGCCAGTCGCTTTTCCCATCGGCGCATCTTGAGCCAGTTGTCCGAGAAACAGACCTTGCTGCGCGTATAGCCCTCGCTTTCCTTGGCATAAGCTTTGACCGCCTGCTTCAGATCATCGGGCTTCACCCCGGCCTTTAGGGCCGAAGCGGTCAGGCGCAGACTAGTTCGCCGGTCTCGGACCCTGTCCTCGGGATAGGCCACCAAGATTTTCTCAGATTCAAGATCTTCAACCTCCTCCGCCGCCTCGCGCCTGCGCGTAGGTGGTTTATGGATGGTTTTAGGATGGTTTGGGGTCCACCGTGAACCCCGTACCCCGTACCCCGTTCACCGTGGACCCCGTACCGGGGGCAGGCTGGACGGGGTTCACAGTGACCCCCGTCTGAATGTCGGGCTCTGCCGTGGGTTCAAGTGCGGCCACGCGTTCCAGAACGATGAAACCGGCCGGACTTTTTCGATGTCGTTGGCATCGGCGATAACGAGACCATCAGGTAGCCATTGGGATCGTCGATATTGATGAGTGCCAAGCCGCCACGACGGCTTGGGGTTGAGGGGCGTAGCCCCCACCCATCAGGGGACTTCGGAGGGGCCCGCGTAGCGGGAGGGGCCGAAGTCTCATTATGGGCAATGAAACTTCGCTCACGAACTTAACCTGGCTTGCACGATCTCGCGCATATCGTCTGCATGACAGAACTCGTTTTCAACATAAGAACAGCCAGCCGCCAGGACGTCCGCGCTCTCAGCAACCACTGCCAGAATCGATCAGCTCTCGGGAAGAGCCAGATCGATCCGGCCAGATCGCATCTGAATAGACGCCTGCATGGTGGCAGCGGATCTGTAGACGAAGAGCTGGCTGCATGGTTCAAGCGCACGAAATCTAAGAAACCTGCCAAACAAGCCTCGACGCCATACCTTACGCTTGTGTTAGGGCTATCTCCCTCTTTCTACAAAGCGGATCCAGCGAATGCAGATCGCTTCAACGAACTTGCGATGCAGTGGCTGCAAGAGCAGTTCGGCGACGACCTGGTCCTTGCGGATCTGCATCTCGATGAGACGACACCGCATATCCATGCGGTGGTGGCGCCGACATACGAGAAGAAGAAGCGCCTGCCAGGTCGCCGCAAGAAGAACGAGACCGAAGAGCAATTCGAAGCTCGCCGGGAAGCAGCTCGCAATGCTCCGGGAGACAGAGCTGTGGGCTGGTCGAGCTCCAAATATCGCTATGACGACAGCTTTGAGGACATGCGCAGGAGCTTGGTCACGAAGCTGGCACCACTATCGGTAAACTACGGCACGCCGGGCCGGCGGCCGAGGGAGTGGAAGACTTGGATGAACAAACTGGCCACTGGTGCCCGCGAATACGGCCGTAGAGCAGTCAAAGCTCTCAAAGTAATGAAGGGGGCTCTTGATAATTTTGATGAGCTTCATGGGCAGATGTCAGCTGATCGAGACGCTATGCGCCGCATGGTCAAGATCATAGAGAAAGAGATCAATCGGTCATCGCTCAGATCGAAGGAAAAAGAGGACATCCGCAAGGTTATCGACGTGACCAAAGAGGAGCTGAGAATGATCGATAATAATATTAAAAAGGCTGAGAGGTTCACTGAAAAAGTCGATAACTATGTAGAAACCAACGCCCGCGGCATGCGCATGTGAGGCGCCTGCTTTAGCATTTCCGTTGGTGAACTCCGAGCGAGTTGCCTGACGTCAGCGCCAATGGGCCAGTTTAGGGTGATTTGATAAGAGAGGGTTTCTGGCGCATCGTAACCACCAAGGGTAATCCCCCCTAAAATTAGTGGTGTTCAAAAGTAGAATTTTCTCGGCAAGGTATCTGACGAGATTTACGATGAAGAACGGACGATTTAGCGACGCGCAGATCATGGCTGTCTTGAAGCAGGCGGAGGGCGGCGTGCCGGTCTCTGAGCTGTGCCGCGAGCATGGGGTGAGCAGTGCCAGCTTTTACAAATGGTGGGCTAAGTTTGGCGGTATGGACGCATCTTTGATTGCCGAGATGAAGGACATGGCCGAACAGAACCGCCGCCTCAAGAAGATGTATGCGGAGATGAGCATGCAGAATGAGTTGCTCAAGGAAGCCCTTGGAAAAAAGTCTTAAGGCCGTCTCATCGACGAGAGATGGCCATGAAGGTGGTGGCGGTGCATGGGGTCAGCGTGTCCGGTTGCTGACGAAATTAATACTAACAACGCCGCTGGAACGGTGGGATTTACCCACCTGTGGTGGACGGGCATGGCAATCTCCTCACTTTTTTCCCTATCAACACAGCCAAAATGAGCGCAATTTTCAATAAAACAAAATTTAAAGATAGAAGCGGACATCTCGCTCCATCTAACCACACTTGCCCAAATGGCAAACAGGCCCTGCCGCACATTCTTGATGCGCCCAAGGCCTGTTCAGCGAGTTTGCCGAGCAAAGGCAATGCTCGATGCTGCATTGCAGATACGGATACGCTGGTTCGTCCGGTACTCACCTTCAAACGCTCACGGAGCATATGCCCCCGCAAGGCGGGTATATGTACTTGACTGGTGAGGGTCCGTTGGTCCACGGTCTGGGCGATCAGTAGTCCATTTGAATTATGTTGGTGCAATGCCTGACGGCGAGACCAACAGGTAAGCTACATGATCGAAAACACATTTTTGGTTTTATAGAGTGGGGGAAGTGAAGTGAAAAAGATATTTTTAGCAACGACCGGCGCGATTTGTCTGGCGTTCGGTGCCAATGCGGCAACTGTTACAGCGACGGATGGTTCGCAGGGGTGGTACGAGAACGATACGCGTCCGGGCGGAACCGCCGAAATCGTCAATGTCAGCGGTACTGGCGGCAATCTGGAAGCAAACGCACCGGCAGGGACCGGTGTGGTCAAGCTGACCACCGACGCCACCAACGCGGCCAAGGCGGAAATCGGGATCAGCCAGAATTTTGGCTCTGTGAGCGACGTTATCAACAAGGATTTCCAACTGTCCTACACATGGTATGACACCGCAGGAACAAGCGATGCCGCACCTTCGGTCAAGTTGGAGTTTGTCAACACCGGTTACGCCGGCGACGGGTACGGCCAGTTGATTTTCGAGCCCTACGCCCAGGGAGCGAATCCCACTTCCTATATCACCCCGACAAAGGGCGACTGGGTCACCACGACAATTGATCTGAACCAGGGCCGGGCGTGGAACACGGGCATGTTCAATATTGGGTCTTCCTTTGCCGGTCCGCCGAACAACACATTGGACGAATGGCTCTCGACCTTCGATGCGGGCTTTGGTGAGGCATCCCTGATCGGGGTCAGCGTTGGTATCGGCAGCTACAACCCGTCCGAGGTAGGGTATTTCGATAACATCTCACTCTCCATCAATGGCACGACCACGACGTGGGATTTTGAAACCATGAGTGCGGTGCCGCTGCCCGCCAGTCTGCCCTTGCTTCTGGCCGGGATGGCCGGGCTCGGGCTGATGGGGCGTCGCCGCCGCCGGACCTGATCGCGAAAGAGTTCATGGCACAAGGCAGCGCAAGCACCTGTGCCATGAACATTCCCGACCACGCGCGCGATCAGCCGGTTTGTAGGTTGCCTCGCGCGCCGGCCCGCTTTGACGGCGTGCCCGCAGCATAGGTCTGCACGATGGCGCGGTCGTCGCCCATCATCATCAAGATGAACAACTCCTGAAACAGGTCTGTGGCCCGGTCGCAGCGCAGCGCCATTGCGTCTGTCGCGCGCGGGTTCAGGACGACGATATCCGCCTCGGTGCCCGCGTCGAGCGTTCCGATCCTGTCCTCAAGGCCCAGGGCGACGGCATTGCCACGGGTGATCCAGTGAAAGGCGCGCAGGGGGTGCAGGGGCTGGTTTTGCAGTTGCAGCACCTTGTAGCCTTCGTTGAGGGTTTGCAGCATCGAGTAACTGGTGCCCGCGCCCACATCGGTGGCGATGGCGTTGGTGATGCCGCGCGCGCGCAGGCCTGCGTCGTCAAACAGGCCGCTGCCCAGAAAGAGATTGGATGTGGGGCAGAACACCGGATGTGCGCCGGTCTGGGCCAGCGCGTCGATCTCGCGCGGCTGCAGGTGGATCGAGTGGCCCAGCAGCATCTTTGGGCCCAGCAGGCCGTGGGACTGATACACATCGAGATAATCTCGCGCCTGCGGGTAGAGCGTGGCGGTGTAGGCGATCTCGTCGCGGTTTTCCGACAGGTGGGTCTGCACGTAGCAATCGGGGTGTTGGGCGGCCAGCGCGCCGGCCATTTCCAGCTGTTCCGGCGTCGAGGTGATCGCGAAGCGCGGGGTGATTGCGTATTGCGCGCGGCCCGTGCCGTGCCATGCGTCGATCAGCGCCTTGGTGTCGTCATAGCTGCTCTGGGCGGTGTCGCGCAGGCCATCGGGGGCGTTGCGATCCATCATCACCTTGCCGCCGATCATCCGCATGTTGCGCCGCTGGCCCTCGGCAAAATAGGCCTCGGCAGAGGTTTTGTGCACCGAGCAATAGGCGACGGCGGTTGTCGTGCCGTGGTCGATCAGCTGGTCATAGAAACGGCTGGCCATTGCCGCGCTGTGGTCGGGGTCGGCAAACCGGGTTTCCTCGGGGAATGTGTAGCTGTTCAGCCAGTCGAGCAGTTGCGCCCCCCAGGAGGCGATCACCTGTACCTGCGGAAAGTGGATATGCGTGTCGATGAAACCGGCCATCAGGATATTGGGGCGGTGATCGACGATCTCGGGGGCCGTGGCCTGGGGGGCGACCGTCGCGTAGCTGCCCGATGCGATGATGATCCCGTCCGCGATCAACAATGCGCCATCTTCGACATAGTGGTAGGCGTGGGTGTCGTCGGGGCCGGAGGGTTCTGCGGTGAACGTCAGGATGCGCCCGCGCAAGAGCAGGTGTTGGGTGGTCATTGTTCTGGTGCCTTTGAAAATGCGGCAGGGGCTGGATCAGACCGGCCCCTGCCGGGAGGTGTGTTATTCGCCCGGCGTGGCCAGCGGTTCGTCCGCCGCCATCGTTTCGTTCAGCACTGCGCCGTCCTTGTGGAAGGCCGGGTAAACGAAGAGGAACACGCCCGCGATCAGGTAGCCAAGGCTAACGCCGCTGAAGACCGGCATGTGCAGGCTGGCGGAATGGATGATGCCGATCAGCGACATGACAAAGGCCGCGATGGCGAACCCGCCGGCGTTGCGGAACCGTCCGTCGATCACGCTGGCGACGATGGCGCCCCAGATCAGGCCGGTCAGGATGGCTCCCTGGCTGAGCGCCAGATGGCCCTCGAAATGCGCGCCTTGTTGTAGCAGGGCGGCGGTCAGCGCCTCGTCACCCAGACGTGGCAGGCCTTCGACGCCGGTGGCCCCGAGCGCGTTCAGCATCGAGCCCCACTTGATCAGCAGGAAGGCCGATATATGCGGCATCATGGCGATGGTCACGGCGGCCATATGCTCGGGCTTGACGCAGGCGGCCGTGTTGGTGATCAGGCTGAGTGCCACGAAGACCAGAACCGGGGCGGCGGCTGCCACCGGGATCAGGTTGTTGAGGAACGCCAGCAGCCCGAAGAACGCCGCCAGCGGGATGACCACGCCCACGCCGATGATATAGCCCGACCGCGCGCCCATGCGTTTGTAGGCAGGGTGGCCGATATAGGCAGTTGTCGGGAAGGGCGAGCCGAAGACCGCGCCGATCATGGTGCCGACACCGTCGGTCACCTGGCAGGTGGCGACGGGGTAATGGTCGCCCACGGCCTCGGCGCTTTCGACGTTGTTCATGGTTTCGATGAAGTTGTAGATCTGCACCGGCACGAGGACTAGGAACAGCTCGGGGTTGGCAAAGAGATGCTGGATGCCGGCGATCAGGTCACCGAAATAGGGCACGGGCGGGTAGAAACCGACCCCTTCAAAACTGATCGACGCCTTGCCGATGATCAAGGCCACGACGGTGCCGACGATTAGTGCCAGCAGACCGGCGGGAATGTTGAAGGGCAGGCGGAACCGGCCCACCAGCCCCCAGAGGATGATGATCATCGATGCGAAACCGATGATCGGGTCTTCGAACACGGTGGCCAGCGGCACGGTGCCGATGAAGACCAGCGCGATGCCGCAGAGCGTGCCCAACATGCCCGCGCGCGGTGTCACCCGCTTGAGCATTGGCCCGACGATGGCACCAAGCGCCGCGACGATGCCGCCCATGAAGCCGGCACCAATGCCGACCTGCCATGCCAGCATGGCGTCTTGCGTTGACCAGTAGATCGGGCCGATCACGCCAAAGAGATAGACGAACATCACCGGGGTAGAGATGCCGTAGGGCAGGGCCGTCACGTCGCGGCCCTCTTTTTCGGCCACGCGTTTGGCGAGCCATGTATAGACGGCGATGCCGGCCATGATTGCCACTGCCGCGCCGGGCAGGATGCGCCCGAATACGATTTCGGCGGGCATGTTGAAGACGAACTGGCACACACCTGCCAGCACGATCAGGTTGATCAGGTTGTCTGTGAAGAGTGCCCAGAAGGCGCTGAAATCGTTTCTTGAAAAAAGCTTATAGGTATAGCTCCGGTCGGTCATTGTTAGTCCCTCCTCCTGTTGGACGCGCGCGCGGTAATGGCGTGGATGTGCCATCCGGCTTTGGCCCGGTTGTTTGCTTGCGCATTTGCAAGCCAAAGCCCTTTTGCAGAGCGTTTGCGGCAGGTTCAGAGGTCAGATCAGCGATGATTTCGGCAGCGACGAAGGCCGCAATCACGCTGGGCCGCTTGTCGCGGCTACCGCTTGCCCCGATGGGGCAGATAAGATCTTGGGTCGTCAGGCCGTCGCACTCTGTCCGGCACCAGCGGGCGAATTTCGCGCGCTTGGTGGCCGAGCCGATCATGCCGACATAGGCCGCATCTCCGCGGGCAAGCGCCTCGGAGGTGAGGAGGAAATCCAGAGCGTGATCATGGGTCAGCACGACGAATGCGCTACCTGCGGGGGCGGTCCTGATCTCGTGTTCGGGGATCGCGCTGAGGCGGGTTTCCACCTGTGCGGTGCATTGCGCCAGCTCATCCGCGCGGGTGTCGATCAGGATGCAATGGACGGGCAGGTGCTGCAGCTGTGCTGTAAGCGCGCGCCCGACATGACCGGCCCCCATGACATAGACATGAGGGCGGGCGGCCTTGGCCTGTGCTTCCTGCGTGAGGGCGGTCTGTTTGGTCTGCGCCGTCATGCGGGTCAGGGTGATCTGGACGCGCCCGCCGCAGCATTGGCCGATCTCGGGGCCAAGCGGGATATCGAGCGTGTCGCTCCGGGTGTCTTGATCCAGCATGGCGCGGGCGTGGGTGATCACCATGAATTCCAGTTGTCCGCCGCCGATGGTGCGGTGAAGCGCGCCGGGCGCGACAAACATCTGCGTTCCGGTGTTGCGCGGGGATGAGCCCTGCACATCGGTCAGCACCACCTGCACGACGCTCTCATGCGCCGCGAGGAACTCTTTCAGGGAATGATCGACGCCCGTCATCGCTTAGCCCTCGGCCCGGAGCCGCTCCACGGCCATCAGAACACGCTCTGGCGTGGCGGGCGTGTCGAGCCGGGGACAGGTGCGATAGTCTGCGACGCTGGCGACGGCCATCGACAGCGCTTCGAGCACCGAGATGCCCAGCATGAAGGGCGGCTCGCCCACGGCCTTGGACCGCTTGATGGTCATTTCGCGGTTTTCCGACCAATCGGCCAGTTTCACGTTGAAGATGCGCGGCCGGTCCGATGCCAGCGGGATCTTGTAGGTGGACGGCGCATGGGTGCGCAGGCGCCCGGCATCGTCCCACCATAGCTCTTCGGTGGTCAGCCAGCCCATGCCCTGAATGAATGCGCCTTCGACCTGGCCTCTGTCCAGTGCCGGGTTCAGCGAGCGACCGACATCATGCAGGATATCCGTGCGCTCCACCCGGTATTCGCCGGTCAGCGTGTCTACAGACACCTCGGAACAGGCCGCGCCATAGGCATAGTAGTAGAACGGGCGGCCCTTGCCCGCGGCGCGGTCCCAGTGAATATCGGGCGTCTTGTAAAAGCCTGCCGCCGACAGATGCACGCGCGCCAGATAGGCCTGCTTGATGAAGGCATCGAAGGGCAGGCGCTCGTCACCGATATGCACCTCGTTGGCGAGGAAGGTGACCTGCTCCTTGCCGACATTCCAGTGGGCGGCGGCGAAATCGACCAGCCGTGCCTTGATCTGCTCGGCGGCGTTCAGGGCGGCCATGCCGTTGAGGTCGGTGCCCGAAGAGGCGGCGGTGGCGGAGGTGTTGGGAACTTTCTCGGTCGTGGTCTTGGTGATCTTGATCCGCTCGAAATCCACCTGGAACGCGTCCGCCACGACCTGCGATACCTTGGTGTTCAGCCCCTGGCCCATTTCGGTGCCGCCGTGGTTGAGGTGGATCGAGCCGTCATTGTAGACGTGGATCAGCGCGCCGGCCTGATTGTACCATGTCGCAGTGAAGGAAATGCCGAACTTGACCGGCGTCAGCGCGATGCCCTTCTTGATGATGGGTGAGGTGGCGTTGAATTCCTCGATGGCCTTGCGCCGCGCGCGATACTCGGAGGTGGACTCCAGTTCGTCCATCAGGCGGCCCATGATGTTGTCGCTGACCTCCTGATGATAGGGTGTCAGGTTGCGCCCTTCGCCGCCGTAGAAATTGGCCTTGCGCACGTCCAATGGGTCTTGGTCGGTGGCGTAGGCGATCTCTTCGATCATCCGCTCGGCGGCGATGACGCCCTGAGGGCCGCCAAAGCCGCGAAAGGCGGTGTTGGATACGGTGTTGGTCTTCATCGGGTGGCTGACGAGGCGCGCATTCGGGTAGAAATAGGCGTTATCGGCGTGAAACAGCGCCCGGTCCGTCACCGGGCCCGACAGGTCAGAGGAGAACCCGCAGCGGGCCGCGAACACACCATCGACCGCCTGAATGCGCCCGGCGTCGTCAAACGCCACATCGTAGTCGATGACGAAATCATGCCGCTTGCCGGTGGCGGTCATGTCCTGATCGCGGTCTGGGCGGATCTTGACGGCGCGGTTCCACTTTCTGGCGGCGATTGCGGCGACGGCGCAGAACAGGTTCATCTGGCTTTCCTTGCCGCCGAACCCGCCGCCCATCCGGCGCACGTTCACCGTTACCGCGTTGGAAGGGATGCCCATGACATGCGCGACCATGTGCTGCGCCTCGGACGGGTGCTGGGTCGAGCAATGCACGACAAGGTCGTCATCTTCGCCGGGGACGGCAAAGGCGATCTGGCCTTCAAGATACATGTGGTCCTGCCCGCCGACGGTGATCCGGCCCTTGATGCGGTGCGCGGCGGCGGCCAGCGCGGGTGCGACATCGCCGCGCTCCAGCTTGAGCGGGGCGGTGACATGTGGGTAGCTGGCATTTTGTGCCGCGATCGGGTCCAGCGCGTGCGGCCGCGTCTCGTATTCCACCACCGCCAGTTCGGCGGCGCGCCGGGCGGCGTCGCGGGTTTCGGCCACGACGGCAAAGAGCGGCTGGCCGTGAAATTCGATCTTGTCGGTGGGAAACACCGGTTCGTCATTCAGGCCCGTGGGGCTGATATCGTTGGCGCCGGGAATGTCATCGGCGGTCAGCACGCCGATCACGCCGGGGGCGGCCTCGACCGCGCTGAGGTCCATGCCGATGATCCGCGCATGGGCCACGTCCGATACCCCCAGATAGGCGTGCAGCGTGCCCGCCAGTTCGGGGATGTCGTCGCAATACTCGGCCCGTCCGGTGACATGCTTGATGGCGCTGTCATGCTGGCGATCGGTGTGGACGCCGCCGGTGATGGTGAGGTTGTCTTTCATAACAATCCCTTTCCTTACGCGGTCGCCAGTTGCACGGGGTGAGTGGTCGCCGCGTCATGTTCCAGGAAGAACCGGCGCAGCAGGTTGCGAGCGGAGGTCATGCGGTATTCTTTGGACGCGCGCCAATCGGTGAGCGGTGAGAAATCCTGCGACAGGGCAGCGGCGGCGGCCTCGAACGCGGCAGCACCCCAAGGCTGGCCGCGCAGCGCCGCCTCTGCCTGTGCGCCGCGTTTCGGCGTGGCGGCCATGCCGCCAAAGGCGATGCGGCAATCGGTGATTATCCCGTCTGCCACTTCGACGCTGATGCCAACCGCGACCGACGAGATATCCTCGTCCCGGCGCTTGGAGATCTTGTAGGCGGCATCAAGCTGGCCGGGGCGGGGGCGCGGAACCCGCAGGCCCAGCACGAAATCGCCCGCTTCGCGGTCCTGCTTGCCGTAGTCGATGAAGAAATCCTGCAAGGGCAGGGTGCGTGTCGCGTCACCGCGGCGCAGGGTGACTTCGGCATTGAGGGCAATAAGGACAGGAGGCGTGTCGCCGATCGGCGACCCGTTGGCGACATTGCCGCCGATGGTGCCCATGTTGCGGACCTGCCAGCCGGCGATGCGGTCCCAGTAGTTCACGAGATGGGGGAAAGCCGTGGACAGCATGTCCTGGCTTTCCGAATAGGTGACGCCCGCGCCGATCTCCAGCGCATCGTCGGTGAGGGTGATGGATTTCAGGCCATCCAGATGCCCGACAAAGACCGCCGGGCTGATGGGGCGCAGAAACTTGGTGACCCAGAGGCCCACATCGGTGGCCCCGGCGATGATCGTGGCGCCGGGGTGCTCTGTCAGAACGGCTGCCAGATCGTCGACATCCGCCGGCAGGATTGCCCGGTTGTCGGCCGGTCCGGTGACCACGCGCCGGGTGTCACGCAGCGCGCGCAGGCGGGCGGTGACCGCGCTGCGTTCGGTGTTCAGGTGATCGGCGGCAGGGCTGCCATATTGGTTGACGGCAAGGGCTGCCTTGATGATCGGCTCATACCCGGTGCAGCGGCACAGGTTGCCCTGCACGGCGGTTTCAATCTGCCGCTCGGTTGGCTGGGGGATCTCCATCCAGAGCGCATAGAGCGACATGACAAAGCCCGGCGTGCAAAAGCCGCATTGGCTGCCGTGATGCGCGACCATCGCGTGCTGCACCGGATGCAATGCGCCGTCCGGGCCCGAGAGATATTCCACGGTGACCACGTGACAGCCGTCCAATGAGGCAAGAAAGCGGATGCAGGCATTGATCGGCTCGTATTCCAGGGTGCCGTCATGCAGGCGTCCGACCAGAACCGTGCAGGCGCCGCAATCGCCCTCGGCGCAGCCTTCCTTGGTGCCGGTCAGGCGCCGGTCCAGCCGGAGGAAATCCAGAAGTGTCTGCGAGGCACCGACGTCCTTGAGCGCCACATCGCGGCCATTCAGAATGAAGCGAATCTCATCACGGTGTTGCATCTGGTCCCCTTCAACAGGTCGGATCACAATCTGATCCAGAAAACCGTAGCGCAGGCTATTGGGCCGAAAAAGCACCGCATACGGAAAATACTTTCAACGGATCGTTGAAAATGCTATTATGGGGAAACGGCATCTTCCTTTATGATCAAACTCTTAGGATATTGTCATGCCATATGTCGAGAGCCTGCGCGTCTTTGCCCGTGTGATCGAATTGGGGAGCATCACCTCGGGCGGGCGCGATCTGCGCCTGACACCGGCGGTTGCGAGCAAGCGAATCAAGGAACTGGAAAAACACCTGGGCGTGCGTCTGTTCAATCGCACGACCCGGTCGCTGACACCCACCGGGGTCGGGACCGTGTTCTACGAAGAGGCAAAAAAAGTGCTTGCGGCGATCGACGATGCCGAGGCGACCGTCGCGACCTTTTCCGAAACCCCGCGCGGGGTCATTCGGGTCACGGCCCCGCTTGGAGTCGGGCGCCGCATAATCGCGCCATTGGTGCCGCTCTTTGTCGAGAAATATCCGGGAACCGAGGTCAGGATGCGGCTGTCGGATCGCAAGGTCGATATCCTTGCCGAAGGGCTCGACATGGCATTCTTTGTCGGCACGCCGGGGGACTCGAACCTGAAAATGCGCAAGATTGCAGATTGCGCGCGTGTCTTGTGTGCCGCGCCGGAATATCTGGAACGCCACGGCACCCCGGCTACGCCGGATGACCTATTGGCGGGCGCGCATAATTGCCTGTTGCTGCGATACCCCCGTTCGCCCGAGTATTTCTGGACGCTGCGCACCTCGGATGGCGCGCGCAAACTGGAGGTGGTTGGCAAATACGACGCCGATGACGGCGACGTTTTGACCGACTGGGCGCTGGCCGGGCACGGGATCGTCAACAAGCCGCGCTTTGACGTGGCCGACCACCTGCGCAGCGGTGCCCTGGTCGAAATTCTGGCCGACACACCGCCCCTCGCGACGATGTTTGGCTGCCTCTATCCGCACCGAAAACTGCAGGATCCCAAGGTGAAATGCTTTGTCGATTTCATGGTTCGGCAATGCGGCGCGACATTCGGTCTTGCGAGCGGCCGGTAAGAAAATGCCGCCAAAATCAGGCATGCCCGGCGTGACCGCGCCAATGGATTGCGTGCCCGGGATCACATTTGTCGAGATGCTGCAGCGCGGCGCGCGAGAAACTTTGTAACCGGCTGTTATGCAATGAAATAATTTTGTTGCATGGAATCGACATTCGGAGAAACATAAAACCGAGTTCAATTGCGAGCTCGAAAAAAATTACGAGCAAGATGGCTCTCAATCGCAGCGCAAGCTGTGGTCGAGGGCCTTTTTTTTGTGCTTTGGCGACAAGAGTTCGTGGAAAAAAAGGGGAGTGAAATTATGAAAAGACGTGAATTTCTGGGACGTGCCGGGGCTGTCGGTACATTGGGGATGGCGGGCGGTTTGTCTGCCCCTGCATTGCTGAGCAGCGTCGGACGCGCCTATGCGGCGGGAGACGATATTCCGGTGGGATTGCTGTTCTCGCTGACGGGTGCCGTGGCTGTGGTGGAACACACGCTGCATGATGCGGCGCTCATGGCGATTGAGGAGATCAACGCGGCAGGCGGCGTGCATGGCAAGCAACTGCGCCCGATCATCGAAGATCCGGCATCCGATCCGGCGACCTATGCCGACCGGGCGCGGCGTCTGATGATCCGCGACAAATGCGTCAGCGTTTTCGGCTCTTACACCTCGTCCAGCCGGCAGGCGGTTCTGCCGATCGCAGAGCAGCGCAACAACCTTTATTGGTACCCGACGCTGTATGAAGGGCGTGAATGCTCGCGCAACATCATGTATGGCGGCGCGCTGGCCAATCAGCAGCAGGATATCCTGATCCCCTGGCTGGCAGAGAATTTCGGTTCGCGCTTCTACATGGTCGGCAATAACTACGTCTATCCGAAAGAAGAGAACAACTACTGCAAGACATTGCTGAAAGTCCTCGATGGCGAGGTGGTGCACGAAGAATATGTGCCGATGGGCCATTCCGATTTCAGTTCGGTCATCAACCGTATCCGGGCCGAAGAGCCGGATGTGATCTTCTCGACCCTCGTGGGGGACTCGGATGTTGCCTTTGCCCGCCAGTATCACGCGGCAGAGTTGGACCCGGCGAAACTGCCCGTTTGCAGCCTGACGCGCTCTGAGGTCGAGGTGAAAGCCATCGGCGGTGAAGCGGCGGCGGGTCACTTCTCGTCCGCACCCTATTTCATGGGGCATGAATCGGCTGAAAACGAAAAGTTTGTCGAGGCCTACAAATCGCGCTTTGGGGCCGATGAGGTGACGCACTTTGTCAGCGAAGCGGCGTATTTCCAAGTGTATCAGTTCAAGGCTGCGCTGGAGAAACTTGATCCGTCAAACATCACGCCGACGGGTATCCGCGATGCCGCTGTCGGGATGACAATGACGGCACCACAGGGCGAAATCCTGATTGATGCGAACTTGCATACGCATCTGTGGCCCAAGATTGGCCAGTGGCAATCGGACGGTCAGGCCAAGGTCATCGTGCAGTCCGAAGAGCGGGTCGCGCCGAAACCCTACGCGGCCTATCCGGGGCAGGAATGCACCGGGGCTGGTTTGGTCAAGTCCTGACCGCCCGGCCACTCGAACACTGAAAATCTGAAAAACCAACAATGTCCGGCTCGATCCCCGAGCCGGACCAACGGAGGAGACTGTCCTATGGACGTAGTCTTGAACCAGATATTTGCCGGGCTGAGCTTTGCCTCGATCCTGCTGATCATCGCTCTGGGGCTGGCCATCATCTATGGCACGATGGGCGTGATCAATTTGGCGCATGGCGAATTCGTGATGCTCGGGGCCTATGCCACCTGGGCGCTTCAGACACATCTGGGGCTGGGCGTGGTCACGGCGCTGCCGCTGGTCTTTCTGGCGGTCGCGGTCGTTGGCTGGGTCATCGAGAAGGTCATCGTGCAGCGACTTTACACGCGACCGCTCGATACGATCCTGGCGACATGGGGCATCGGCATCATTCTGCAACAGGCTGTCCGGATGGGCATCGGCGCGGAATCGAAGTTCGTGAAGGGGCCAGAGTGGCTGTCGGGCAATATCGAGATCGGCGCCCTCGTGATGTCGAACTACCGTATTTTCGTCATTTTCCTTTCTATCATGATCGTGACCGGCACCTGGCTGCTGATGACGCGCACCGAATTCGGAATGAAGCTGCGCGCGGTCATCCAGAACCGGGGCATTTCCGAATGCTACGGGGTCGAGGCCAAGAAGGTTTATTCGCTGACGTTCGCCTATGGTGCGGGACTCGCGGGTATCGCTGGCGCACTGATCACGCCGCTCTTCAGTACCATCCCGACGATGGGCACCGGCCTGGTGGTGGATGCGTTCCTCGTGGTGATCGTGGGCGGCTTGGGTAGCCTGGTGGGCACTGCCGCGGCAGCGATGCTGATCGGCGAGGTCACGGCGCTCTTCTCGATTGTGATCAATGACACGCTGGGCCGGATTGCCGTCCTCGCGGGGATCATCCTGCTGATCCGTTTCCGGCCTCGCGGCCTTTTCCCTGCTGACACACGCCGCTGAGGAGCCCTGTGATGAACTCCAAACTTTCATATGACATCATCGGCCTTGGCCTCTTTGGCGCGGTGATCCTGTTCGGCGTACCCGCTTTCTTCAGCTACGACGGGTTCGAGCTCAACACCTTCGCGCGCTATCTCAGCCTGGCGATCGTGTCGATGGCGCTGGCGCTGTCGTGGGGGACCGCAGGTTTGCTGAACCTCGGGCAGGCTGCGACCTTTGGCATGGGGTCATATGCCATGGCGATGCACCTCAAACTGAAGGCAAGCGGCGACAACCTGCCTGACTTCATGGGCTGGAACAATGTCGAGGCGCTGCCTGCGCTCTGGGTGCCGTTCAATTCGCTGACCTTCACCTTGCTGGCGGGGCTGCTGATCCCGGCGGCGGTGGGCGGGTTGATTGCCACCTTCATGTTCCGGGCGCGGATCGCGGGCGTGTTCGTCGCGGTGATCACCCTGGCCTTTCTGGTAGCGTTCCAGTTGCTGGTGATCGAGCAGCAGGGCTTTACCGGCGGGCAGAACGGGCTGACCGGGCTGGCGCAGCTGGAACTGTTCGGCTGGACCGTCGATATCTATGCCACGTCCTTCTACTATCTGGTGGGCGGCTGCCTGATGGCGGCGCTGATCTTTGGCCTCTACCTGACGCACAGCAAGTTCGGGCTGGTCCTGCGGGCCATCCGCGAAGATGCCGAGCGCACACGGTACTTTGGCTATAACGTCGCGAACTATCAGACTCTGATCTTCTGCATTTCCGCGGGTCTCGCGGGGCTGGCGGGCATGCTCTATGCGCTGGTGCTGGAGTTCGCATCGCCCACTTACATGAGCGTGTCGTTCAGCCTGGCGATCGTGATCTGGTGTGCCGTGGGCGGGCGCGAATCCGTGCTGGCCGCAGCGATGGGGGCGATCCTAGTCAATCTGGCTGAAGGTCGGCTGTCGGATGTCTTTGTCGAAGGCTGGCACATGATGCTGGGCGTATTGTTCGTGGCGGTGGTCATGTTCATGCCGCGCGGGATCTACGGCGTCATCGTCGATGCGGGCCGGGCGCTGCGCCGCAGGGGCGGCAGCGAGGAATTCGCGGAAACCCCGTCTTTCGACACCCCCCTCAACACAAAGCAGGAGAGCTGATCATGGCACAGCTTGAAGTACGCGATCTGCAGGTGGTGTTCGGCGGCCTGCGCGCCGTGGACGGGATGAACTTCGATGTGGAGCAGGGCGAGATCCTGTGCCTGCTCGGGCCGAACGGGGCCGGCAAATCGACGACGCTGGACCTGATCTGCGGCAAGACGCAGCCCACCGGCGGATCGATCCGGTTTCGTGATACCGAGATATCGCAGTTGCTGGAGTTCCGGCGTGCGCGACTGGGTATCGGGCGCAAGTTCCAGGTGCCGTCGGTCTACAAGGAACTGACCGTCGCCGAGAACCTATCGGTTGCGCGGTCGTCAAGACCGGGCATCTGGCACGCGCTGACGACGCCCGCGGTGCGCCGCAACCAGAAATCACGCGAGATCCTCGATCTGGTCGGGTTGGCCGACAAGGGCGGCGTGCCTGCGGGCAACCTGTCACATGGCGAGACCCAGTGGCTGGAGATTGCCATGCTGATCGCCCAGGGCAGTCATCTGATCCTTATGGACGAACCCACTGCCGGGATGACCATCCAGGAGACCGACCGCACCGCGCGGATCTTCCGCTCGCTCAGTGCCGATCACACGCTGATCGTCGTGGAGCATGACATGTCTTTCGTCCGCACCGTGGCGGACCGGATCATCGTCATGGATCAGGGCGCGAAGCTGGCGGAAGGCACCATTGCGGAAATCGAGGCGAACGAGGCGGTCAAGACCGCATATCTGGGGCATTGACGATGGAACATCTGAGCGCGACCAATCTCTATTCATTCTACGGCAAAAGCCCTGTCTTGCAGGGGGTGTCGTTCGATCTGAAACCGGGTGAGTTCCTGTCGGTGCTGGGCCGCAACGGCGTTGGCAAGACCACTTTGCTGAAAAGCATCATGGGGCTGACCGACCGCTGTCAGGGCGAGTTGAAATTCGGCCAGAGCGATCTGCTGAAATGCAGCACACCGCAGCGGGCATTGCAGGGCATCGGCTATATCCCGCAGGGGCGCGAGATCATCCCGCGTTTTACCGTGCGCGAAAACATCCTGATGGGCACCTTCGCACGCGCCGACGGCAAGCGCGAGATTCCCGATTACCTGTTCGACATGTTCCCGATTCTGCGCGAATTCATCGCGCGCCGGGGCGGTGATCTGTCGGGCGGGCAGCAACAGCAACTGGCCATCGCCCGCGCTCTGGCGATGGATCCCAAGATCCTGATCTTGGACGAACCCACCGAGGGCATCCAGCCCAACATCGTCAAACAAATCGAAGAAGTGATCATCCGGCTCAACCGCGAGCGGGGCCTCGGCATCATCCTCGTGGAGCAGAACGTGCCCTTCGCCCGCGCTGCCTCGGATCGCTTTCTCGTGCTCGACAAGGGGCGCGTCGTTCTGGACGGCACCTCTGCCGAGCTCACGGACTCCGTCGTGGAGGAACACCTGACGTTCTGAAAACGCAGGCTCACTCAACATAACCAACCCCGTCAACAGGAAAGGACAGGATATGAGACATGGAGATATTTCAAGCAGCGACGATACCGTCGGCGTTGCCGTCGTAAACTACAAGATGCCGCGACTGCACACCCGTGCGGAGGTTCTGGAGAACGCCGAAAAGATCGGCGAGATGATCATCGGCATGAAGCAGGGCCTGCCGGGTATGGATCTGGTAGTGTTCCCCGAATACAGCCTTCAGGGCATCATGTATGACCCCGACGAGATGATGGAGACCGCTGTCTCGATCCCCGGCGACGAGACCGAAGTGTTTGCCCGCGCCTGCCGCAAGGCCAATGTCTGGGGGGTCTTCTCGCTGACCGGGGAACGGCACGAGGAACATCCCAAGAAGACGCCCTACAACACGTTGATCCTTATGAACAACAAGGGCGAGATCGTGCAGACCTATCGCAAGATCCTGCCTTGGTGTCCGATCGAGGGCTGGTATCCCGGCGACAGCACCCATGTGGCCGAGGGACCAAAGGGCCTGAAGATCAGCCTGATCATCTGTGATGATGGCAACTATCCCGAGATCTGGCGCGATTGCGCGATGCGCGGTGCCGAGCTGATCGTGCGTTGCCAGGGCTACATGTATCCCGCCAAGGAACAGCAGATCCGCATGGCGCAGACGATGGCCTGGGCCAACAACTGCTATGTCGCGGTGGCCAACGCCGCCGGGTTCGACGGGGTCTACTGCTACTTCGGGCACTCGTCGCTCATCGGGTTCGACGGGCGTACGCTCGGCGAATGCGGGACCGAGGAAAACGGCATCCAGTATGCGCAGCTGTCGGTGTCGCAGATCCGCGATGCGCGTGCCAACGACCAGTCGCAGAACCACCTCTTCAAGCTGCTGCACCGTGGTTATACCGGGATGCACAAGTCGGGCGATGGCGACAAGGGCGTGGCGGATTGCCCGTTCGAGTTCTACCGTAACTGGGTGAACGACGCCGAGAAGACCCGCGAGGATGTCGAGGCATTCACCCGCAAGACCATCGGCGTGGCGCAATGTCCGGTGGGCAGCCTGCCCACGGGTGCCAAGGAAAAAGAAGCCGGCTGACCGATCCCGGCAACAGTGGCGCGGTGCCTGCGGGCGCCGCGCCCAACAGACAAGACCTGACGAGCAATACAAGACCGAAGGATCGCGCAAATGCCATTCATGACCGACCGCCTGCAGGCCGTGCAACGCGAAGAGCAGCTCAAGAGCGCACTTGCTGCCGAGAACACGCGCGACATCACCCATGCCAATGGCAATGCCAAGGCGAGCTTCCTCAATTCCCGGTTTTCCTTTGACATGGCCGTGGTGGAGCGCGAGCTGCGCGACTCGATCATCGGGCAGGACAGCGCCATCGACGAGGTTCTGGAGATCCTCAAGGTGGTGCGCGCCGATATCGGCGACCCGCGCAAGCCGCTGGCGTCGCTGCTGTTCTGCGGCCCCACCGGCGTCGGCAAGACCGAGACCGTCCGGACCATCGCGCGCGCGCTTTATGGTGATGCCGATGCGATGTGCCGGATCGACATGAACACGCTGGCGCAGGAACATTACGCGGCCTCCTTTACCGGCGCGCCTCCGGGCTATGTCGGCTCGAAGGAAGGCACGACGATCCTTGACCAGGAAAAGATCGAGGGCACCCGCAACCTGCCGGGCATCGTTCTGTTCGACGAATTGGAGAAGGCCAGCAACGAGGTGGTTCTGGCGCTGCTCAACGTGTTCGACAACGGCTTGCTGACCGTCGCCTCGGGCGAGCGGACCTATTCGTTCCGCAATGCGATCATCTTCATGTCGTCCAATCTGGGCGCGCGCGATCTGATGGCGCTGAATGACGAGCGTCCGGGGTTGCTGGCCATTCTCAAGGGGCAGACCGGGGACCGCAGGACACGCGCGCAGGATATCGTGATGAAGTGCCTGCTGGAGCGGTTTCCGCCCGAATTCGTCAACCGGATCGACCATGTGGACACGTTCAACTGGCTGGGGCGCGAAACCATGCCTGATCTTGTCGATGTCGAACTGGACCGCCTGAACAGACGGTTGGCCAAGCACGACGTCTCGATCACGATCAATGATGCGGTTCGCGATTTTCTTTCAGAACAAGGATATGATAAACGGTTTGGTGCGCGCGGACTCAGGCGGGCGATGCGCCGGCATCTGGAGTTTCCCCTGGCCACTTTTCTTCTGGAACCCGGTACGAAGATGGGGATATCCGACAGCGGCGGAACCATCACGCTTGCTGCGGAACGGCGCGATGACGGGATCGTTTTTGGGTATGTTTGAAAAAGGATGGCTTTGGTGAGCAATCAGGAGAGCTGGAGAGTCGGAGTTCTGTTCTCGACGTCGGGAGTGACGTCCATCATCGAACAATCACAGCTCAATGGTACGCTACTGGCTATCGATGAAATCAACGCCGCGGGCGGTGTGCGGGGCCGCCCCATCGAGCCGATCTGCTACAACCCCGACTCGGTCGTGGCGCGCTATGGCGAGCTGGCCGAAAAACTGATCGTCGAGGACCGGATCACCGCGTTGTTCGGCTGCTACATGTCGTCGTCGCGCAAAGAGGTTCTGCCGGTCGTCGAGCGGCGCAATGTGCTGTTTTTCTATCCTACGCTTTATGAAGGCTTCGAATATTCGCCCAACATGATCTATGGTGGCGCGACGCCCAATCAAAATAGTGTGCCATTGGCCAATTATCTTATGAACACCTTTGGCAAGCGAATATTTTTCGTGGGGTCCGACTATATCTATCCGCGTGAATCGAACCGTGTGATGCGCAACGTGCTGCGGCAGGGCGGTGGCGAGGTTGTGGGCGAGCGATTTTACCCGTTCGACACCGATATGGCAGGCTTTGCCGATGTTGCCCGCGAGATTGTGGAGCTACAGCCGGACGCGATTTTCTCGACCGTGGTCGGGCAGATGTGCATCGATTTCTACCGAGCCTATCACGCGGCGGGCGGCGACGGGCGCACCTGCCCGATTGCCAGCCTGACCACCAATGAGGCCGAGATTGCCGCCATCGGCCCCGAGGCTGCTGTCGGACACATCACCGCCGCGCCTTATTTTCGGGCGATAAACTCGCCCGCGAACCGGAAATTCCTGAAGGCATATGGCCAGAAATTCGGCTCGGTCCGCGATGTCACCAGTTGTGGCGAGGCGGCTTATTGCCAGATGCACATGTTCGCCACCGCGCTGGAAGAAGTTGGCGAGATGGACACCGAACGCTTGCGCGAGGCGCTGCTCGGCGCGACATTCGACGCGCCGCAGGGGCATATCAAGATCGATCCGGACAACAACCACACGTATTTGCAATCGCGCATCGCGCGGGTGAATGAGCAGGGCGAATTCATCATCGAAAACAAGGTTCGCCGTGCCATCAAGCCCGATCCTTATCTGGTCTACCCCGGGATCCATGACTGGAGCCTGCGAACCCAGAAGGTTGCACAACAAACAGTATGAAACATGAGTGATTTCATCCAGGATCTGCGAGATCTGCACACGTTGGTCGTACACCAGCGTGACCGAAGCGCCGACGACCTGGTACAGCAAATCCACAGGATCGGCTGCAATTACGAAAATGCCTGGCCGATCCCCGACACGCTGCAAGAGAAGTTCGACCTGGTATTCATTGATGTCACCGATCAGCCGGCGAGCCGGATCAAGACTTTTCTGAACAGCAGCGGCGGCAAGCCGCCCACGGTGATCGCGGTGATCGGCTACGAGAACCCCTCGACGCTGGAGACGATCTTTGAGATCGGGGCGCATTCACTGCTGACCAAACCGGTGCGCGCGGCGGGCGTTCTGGGCTCCATGCTCATGGCGCGGCGCTACTGGGCCGAGCAATTGCGGTTCCAGAAAGAGCAGACCAAACTGCGCGACCGTCTGGAAAACATGCAAAAGATCAATGACGCGAAATTCATTCTGATGCGGCATCACGGCATTGACGAGCTGGAGGCCTACGCGGTGATCCGCAAACAGGCGATGGCCAAGCGGACCACCACGTTCGAGATTGCACAGTCGATCATCAATGCCGATGGTATCTTGCGCAATTTTGGTGACCATTGACGCAGACGCCGTGGGGCGGTTTCGGTCATTTACGGAATGAAATCGGCAGGTTGAACTGATAACTCGCGGCGCTCAGGGCGCGCGGGGCTTTGGGGAAACGGGCGCTTTGTACCGCCTTGATCGCGGCGCGATCGAGGCGGGCGTCGCCGGTTCTGGTGGTCAGTGTCGCCGAAATCAGGCGGCCGGTCGGCGCGACCTTGATGCGGATGACGGCCCGCCCGGAGGCGCGCGTGCCGGAGGGATACTGCTTGCGGCGTTCGACGCGGGCGCGGATGGCCGCGCCCCATTGTGCCACGTGGCTTTGGCGTGCGGAGTCAGAGACGGTCGCTTCGGTCCGGACCTTGCTATTCCCGGCATTCTGGCCGGTCTGGCCGCCCGCGGCTTTCTGGCTTTGCCGGGACGAGATTTGCGGCTGCGGTGCGGCTGTGGCGGGCTGTGCCTTGGGCGTTGGTTGTGTCGGGCGCGGCTTCGGGCGCAGCGATGCGACCGGCGGTTCGGCCACCGTCGGCCTGGCCGGGGCGCGCGTCACTTCGGGGGCCAGTTGCGGCGGTTGCGGTGAGGCCATCGCCACCAGCGGGGCAGGGGCCGACAGGGTCGGAGGGCGCTGTTCTGTCTCCACGGCGCGAGGCAGGGCGGCGGCGACTGTCTCGGGCGTGGCCATGCGGGGCGGGGTGTCCATCGCCTCTGCCGGGCGGTCCCATTCTGCGACCATCCGCGCCATCTGTTCCGGTGCTGCGCTGAGCGAGATTATCGCTGTGCCGCCCCCGCCGGCCGATTGCAAGCCGCCCTGGGCAAAGCCGAGCCAAAGGGCCAGATGCACCAGAAGCGCCAGACCACCGAACAGGTAGAAGTCCGCCCCGCGTGTCATTGCCGCACCGTCGCGAGAGAGATGGATTGAATACCCAGACCCGACAGGCGGGCCAGCAATGCCGCCAGATCTGCTGCGGGGTAGGCTGTATCGGCGCGCACCAGCAGCGTGCCCGGCTCTGCCGCACCCCATTGCGCCAGCTCAGCCCAGACCGCATCGCCGGTCTGATCGGCAAAGCTCAACTCGCCCGTGGCCGAGACGGTCAGGCGCTGCGCGGCGTCGGCGGGCGCGTTGGCATCCGTTTTGGGCGGCGCAATCGGCCACCGATCGGCGGGCCTGATCTGTGCGGTCATCAGGAAGAAAATCAGCAGGATGAACACCACGTTGATCATCGGGATGATCGGCTCGATCAGGCTGCGGCGCTTTGGGGTGGAGAAATCCATGCGCCTCACTCCACCAGCACGAGCCGGTCAAACCCGGCAGCGGTCAGTGCCTCGACGATCTGGGTCAGTCGTTGCAGGTCTGTGCCTGCGCGCGCTCGCAGGATGATCGGATCGTCCGGCGCTTGGGTGAGGGGGGCGAGTGCCTCTGGCAGGATCGCCAGATCGGACTCAACTCCGTTAAGGGTGATCTGGTCGGGGTAAATGGTGATCAACCGCGGTGGGCCGCTGTATTCGGCACCGGCCCCGCCACCTGACAGCGAAACAGCCCCTTCGCGCCCGAATTGCGAAGCGAGCATGAAGAACACCAGCAACAGGAACACCACGTCGATCATCGGTGTCAGGCCGGGTCTGCGCCGTGCGCGGGGAGGGGCGAAGGCGAACATCAGGTGTTGGCGGGGGCTGTGTGGGCCGCTTTGGCGGGCGTCGTGAAAATGCGCGTGGCGGCGTCCTCCATATCGGTCTGGACCGTCTCGATCACGCTTTCGAACCATGCCAGCGCGACGGCGGCGGGGATGGCCACGCACATGCCGGCCGCCGTGGTCAGCAATGCCTCCCAGATGCCGCCCGCCAGAACTGTGGGATCGGCCTGACTGCCACTGTCCTGAAGCGCCTGAAATGCCTCGATCATGCCCAGAACGGTGCCCAGCAGGCCGATCAGCGGCGCGATCACCGCGATCAGTTCCAGTGCGCGCAGGCCCGAGCGGCTCTGATGAAGCAACTGGCGCGCGACGCGCGTGGTTTCCTCGCGCGCGGCGGGTTCTGACATGGCACTGTCCGAGCTGGACTGCATCGCTGCAAAGGCCAGCCGGGCGCGCAGGTCGCGGCGCGGGGCAAGCAGCGCGGTGGCCTGATCGCGCTGGCCATTGCGCCAGTTCTGCACCGCGCGCTCGGTAGCGGCAGAGGACCAGGCTCCGCCCTGTGCCAGACGCCAGGTTTTCCACAGGATGATGGTCAGGGTGAGAACCGACAGGCCCGCGATCACCCAGAGGGCGGGGCCGCCGCGTTGCAGGAACTGGTCAAGTCCCGAGAGGGTCATTTCATGCTCCTTTTTTCGGTCGCCATCCATTCCGATATTCCGGCGGAAACAGCCATGTAGGCGGCACGCCCAACCGCTTCGCCGATCTGCGTGTGCAGCCCGGCATGGATTGCAGCCCCGGCCGGGGCCGCCACCGCGATGCAGTCGGTGCCGGTGCCGGTCGCAACGCCGGTGGGCAGGTGATGACCAGCTTCGATCACCGCGGTCGTGCGCGCCTGCGCGGCGATGCTGATCGCCTCCAGCATGGCAGCATGTGTCAGCCCGGTGCCAAGCCGGACCGCGATGTTGATGGTGCCCCAATCATGGCCGCTGCGGTCCACGCGGTGGCCGATGCGTTCGGCGTTCGACAGCCCCACGGTGGCCACGGCGCGGGCCGTGACATCGCCGACCTGCACGGTGCGGTCATGATGGCGCGTCACGTCACGGGACGTAAGAAACGCCACCGCCTGGAACGCGCCACGCGCCGCCAGTTCTGCCGAGAACCATTCGGTCACGTCCAGCTCTGGCGGCAGGTCCGCATTGCGTACTTCGCGCCACAGGATGTGCCGCGCGGTCACAAGACCGGCCCGGTTGGGGGCCCAGCTGAGCACCTGCATAGGTGCGCCCAGATCAAACTCGAGCCAGGGGCGATCAAGGGTCAGCGCGCTCATCGTGTCACGCCCAGTGGCTGACAGACCAGCCCGTGCTCGGTGTCCTGAAACCACGCGCTGATGCCAAAGACCTCGCCCAGATTGTCAGGTGTCAGGACATCGCGCGGTGTCCCGTCCGCGATCAGCCGCCCTTGGCCCAGCAGGATGAGGCGCGTGCAATGGCGCGCTGCCAGTCCCAGATCATGCAGGGACACCAGCACGGATTTGCCCTCTGCCGCGAGGCGCGAGAAGGTCTGCATCGTGGCGATCTGGTGCGCCGGATCGAGCCCTGCGATCGGCTCGTCCGCCAGCAGCAGCGGTGTTTCCTGAGCCAGCGCGCGGGCGATCAGGACGCGGGCCTGTTCGCCGCCCGACAACCGGGTGGCGGCGCGGTGGCGCAGCGCCTCGAGGTTCATCCCCGCGATGGCCGCGTCAATATGGGCGCGGACCGCGCCGGCGGTGTCGCGGTGCGGCAGGCGGCCCAGACCGACGACGGTTTCCACCGAGACCGGCCAGGCGATTTCCCGGCTTTGCGGCATCCATGCAGCGGCGCGGGCGCGCGCCTCTGCCGGAAGTGCGGCCAGAGAGCTGTATCCCTCGAACGGCACCAGCCCGAGCGCGGCGCGCATCAGCGAGGTCTTGCCTGCGCCGTTTGGGCCGATCAGGCCCACGACCTCTCCGGCGTCAAGCGACAGCGAGACGTCGCGCAATACCGTGCGCCCGCGCAGCGAGATTGTCAGATCGCGCAGGCTGAGCAGGGTCATATCCGCTCCTTTCGCAGCTTCACGATCAGATGCAGGAAGAGCGGCGCGCCGAAGAGCGCGGTCACCACCCCGAGCTTCAGGTCGCGGGCGGGCAGGATCAGCCGCACGGCGATGTCGGCGGCCAGCACCATCGCTGCCCCGCCAAGGGCCGAGGCCAGCAGCAGATGCGCGGGCCGGGCGCCGACCAGCGGGCGAAGGACATGCGGCACCACGAGGCCGACAAAGCCGATGGAGCCGGCAACCGCCGTGGCCGCCCCGACGACCAGTGAGGTGCCAAGGATCAATTGCAGGCGCAGCCGCCGCAGCGATATGCCCATGGCTGCGGCTGCATCCTCGCCCAGCGTCAGCGCGTTCAGACCCCGGCCCAGCATGGCGAGGATGCCCCAGCCCAACAGCGTCAGCGGCAGCGCCACCCAGACATGGGTCATCGAGCGATCAGCCAGCGACCCCATCATCCAGAACACGATTTCATTGGCCGCGAACGGATTGGGCGAGAAGTTCAACACAAGAGATGTCAGTGCAGCCGCCAGCGCCGATACCGCGATCCCTGCCAGAATCAGCGTCAGCGACGTGCCGCGCGGCCCGGCCAGCAAGACGATCACCAGCATTCCGCAAAACGCCGTGGCAAGCGCGGCCAGCGGCAGCGCGAGCGCAAAGCTGGCCGCCAGCCCGGTCTGGATGGCCAGCACCGCCCCCAGAGCGGCGGAGCCCGATACGCCGATCAGCCCCGGTTCGGCCAGCGGGTTGCGCAGATAGCCCTGCATCGCGGCACCGGCCAGCCCCAGGCTGGCCCCGATCATCATGGCCAGCAAAGCGCGCGGCAGGCGGATTTCACGCATCACCAGCGTCATGGGACCGGAGTCACCGAAGATCAGCGCCGACAGGCTGTCGCGCAGGCCGATCCCGGCAGGGCCGACCAGCAGCGAGCCTGCAAAGAGCGCCAGAACCAGCCCGGCAAGACAGGCATGGACGCGCATCATTCGCGGACTCCTTCCAGCGTGCGGCGGGTCTGGCCCAGATCCTTGATCGCGTTCAACACATGCGGCGTGCCGCAGATCCAGTCACGGTCGGTGATGGCTGCTGTCGCGCCGGTCTGGCGAAAGGTGGCGACCACGGGATGGTCCAGCACTTCTTCGGAACGCGAGGCACCGGGATAACGCTGTCCGGTGATCACGAGATCGGGCGCGATCAGCGCCAGCACCTCCAGCGGCATTTTCATGCCTGCCGCGTAGCCTGCGCGATCCGCGGCATTGGCGAACCCGGCGGCGAGCAGGATATGCCCGGCCAGAGTCTGGTTTCCGGACGTGTAGCTGTTGGCGTAGTAGAGCGCGGCATCCGGGCGGGTCTGCACATCTTCGTGCAGCGCGGCCAGCCTCTGGTCAAACGCGGCCAGGGCTGCGTCTGCGCGGGCGGGCTGGCCCAGCACCGCGCCCATCTGTTTGATCCGGGCGCGCACATCCGCCAGCGAATTGGCCGGATCGAACAGCACCACCGGAATGCCGAGACGTTGCAGCATGGAGACTGTGGCACGTTTTGAATAGGTCCCGGCCAGCACGAGATCGGGCTGCATCAGATAGATTTCTTCGGCCAGTCCTTGATTGGCGGGATAGGCCCGTGCCTCTGTCGCCATGGCCGAGGAATGCGGATCGCTTGCCAGTTGCGAGACCGAGAGAAGTTGCCCCGCGCCTGCCAACATCATCGCCAACTGATCGGTGCACAGGTTCATGGATACGACCCGCGCGGGTGGATCGGCGTGGGCAATGCCCACTGTCATCATGGCGCCCACCAGAACGGCGCGCGCCATGATGTGTCTTATGCGGTCAGAAATTCGCACGGAGCCCAACATAGGCGGCGCGGCCGGGCTGGTTGTATCCGCCCGCCGTTTCGTAATCTTCGTCAAAGAGGTTCTCGATGCGCAGATAAATCGCGGTGCTGGCGGTCACATCATAGGAGACGCCGGCGCCAACCAGAGTGTAATCGCCCACCTTGTCCGTCGGGCGCGCAGCGGCGCTGGGCACGACATCGGCCACATGGCGCACGTCGACATAGCCCGAAAACCGGTCGGTGAAGTCGTTGGTCAGGCCTAGGGTGATATCGTGCTTGGGCACGCGTGCCAGGCGTTTTCCGTCGGTGCTGGCATCGGTGTAGGTGTAGGCGCCGTAGAGGGTCAGCGCGCCGGTCAGCAGGTATTCACCAGACAGTTCGATCCCCTTCGATGTCGTCGTGCCGGGAACCTGATTGTAGCATCCGGGGAACGGGTTGCCGCAGGACAGAGAGGTGCCGTCGAAGTCGATCAGGTCATCGATATCGGCATAAAAGACCATCGCCTTGACATAGCCCGCTGCGCCGAACGACTTTTCGACGCCGAAATCATAGCTGATGCTTTCCTCGGGCTGGATGGTCGGATCTCCGTACTGTCCGAAACGCTCGTAAAGCGACGGCGCGCGATAGCCGCTGCCGACAGAGGCGCGAAAGGCAAGATCTTCGACCGGTCGCCACACGGCGGCCAGTCGTCCGGTTGTCTTGCCGCCAAAGCTGGAGTTGTCATCGTAGCGCAGGGCCGCCGAAATATCCAACGTGTCGGTCGGGGCGAACAGCAGTTCGGCATTCACCGAGGTGGTGTCCTCGGAGCCGCTGGCCGCCGGATCGGCAAAGGGGTTGGGGCCGGGCAATGTGCCGTATTTCTCTTCGGTGTGTGAAATCCCGAAATTGAGCGTTGTCCTGCCGGTCAGCTCGGCAGTGCCAAGATAGGAGATCCCGCGCCGTTCACCGCTGAAGGCGATGGTATATGGGTCGGTTGGGTCCTTGCGGTCGATATCAAAGAAATCGAAGGCGAGCGTATGGCTGATTGCACCTGTATGAATGGTCGAGAAAACCCGCGCGCCTGTTTCGGTGAAATCATTGGCCCCTGTTGCATCCGCAGCGACGAACGGCCCCGGTCGCGCCCGGTCGATCTCGACCTTGCCATCGCGACGGATCAGCGCGCCGCCGATGGTGACGGTATCGGAAATGTCATATTCGCCGCTGAGGGTGGTGGTGCTCTGTTCGAACCCGTCCTTTTCAGTGTTGAAGCTCTGCGCTGAAATGCCGTCGGTCTCAATCCGGCCATAGCTGAACGCGACAAAGCCGCGCTCGGACCTATAGCCCAGGCTCAGCGAACCGGAATAAGTGCCGAAACTGCCCGCTTCTGTCGTTGCCTGCCCGGAGAAACCCAATTCTTCCGGCTGAAAGGTGGTGATGCTCACCACGCCTGCGATTGCTTCGGAGCCGTAGAGCGCGGACTGCGATCCTTTCAGCACTTCGATCCGCCCGATACCGGATGCGGTCAGCCCGCCAAAATCGAACTGGGTCTGCGTGCCTGACGGGTCAGCCATGTCGATGCCGTTGATTCGCACGCCGACATATTTCGCCGGCAGGCCACGGATCTGGATCGCTGTCGCGCCTCCAAGCCCGCCATTCGAGGCCGAGTTCACGCCGGGCAGCCGGTCGAGCCGACCGATGACCGAGGTGTCTTTGCTGCCGGCATCCTCGCCTTGCAGCACCTCGACCGTGGCGCCCGTATGGCTGCGCTCGGTCGGTGAAAGGCTGCCTGAGACGACGATCGTGCCGAGGTCATAGACCTCTTCAGCCAGTGCCGGGGCGGCGAGCATGGCGGTTGCGGTCGCGAAAATAACGGAATGTTGGCGGGTCATCGAGATGTCCTCCGTGCATCCTTTCGGGATGCAATGTACTGCAATAGTCATTGGAAGACATGAGAGTCCCCGCAGACGGTGAAATCGCCACCACTACGGAAAGAACCGTTGCCCATAACGCGCCCCGCGTATGGACAGGGTGATCACTTCGGCAGGTCTCCTGGCTTGCGGGTCAGGGCTTGGCCGGGTCTTCCCATCGCAGTTTCCCTGCGGCAGTGACATGTCCGGCTTCGCTCTCCGCTTACAGTTGCGGGGGCAGTCGCGGAATTGGTGCCTGCGTGTGACACCTCACCGTGTTCCCTTTTCACCGAACGGCGAACCGTCCGGACCGAAGTGACCCAGAAATAGCCGCAATCGCCAAGATTGCAACGGGATTCGGAGCGCTCTGCGAAAATGCCGGGGTCCAGGATGTAGGATGTCAGCCAAGCCGCCGTGACAGTGGGCGAAAGTGGGGATTGTTCAGGGCGGGTGTGCGGCGTTTGCCCGTATCGCTGTCACTGCGATGGTGATTGTCCATCTCTGCGAACGAGGTCACGGGGCATCCAACTGCGTGGCAGTTTTAGTGGTGCCGGTGATAGGAATCCAATTTGTGTTTCATTGCGTATCGGTGCGTTTCGAATATTCCGTAAGTATCTGAAAACAAACAATTCAATTGTTTCAGGATGTTGCATCTGATCCCATAGTATGCTACATCTTGGGGTGGATTGAGAGGGGGATAGGATTTGGGCGCTCTGAATGTGCTGTCTGCCGCGAAGGTGAAGAATGCAGGTCCGGGCCGCTACTGCGACGGCGGCGGCCTCTGGCTGTACAAGCGCCAGGACGGCGGTGCGCAATGGGTTCTGCGCGTAACCGTACACGGTCGGCGGAGAGAGATGGGGCTGGGCAATCTTCAAAGTGTCAGCCTGAAGAAAGCGAGAGAGGCAGCCGAGCGTTGGCGCGCCGTAGTGCGAGACGGCAAGGATCCAATCAAAGAGCGTGAGCGAGAAAGGCGACAGGCTGCTCGCAAAGACCACTCACTGGCCTTCGTGGCGGCAGAAGCGTTCGAAGCTCGCAAATCTCAGCTCAGAGAAGATGGCAAAGCTGGGCGGTGGTTTTCGCCCCTGAAATTGCACGTCCTTCCCAAGCTCGGGAAAGTCCCGGTTGAAGACCTCGATCAGAGAGACATCAAAAATACTTTGGAGCCAATTTGGCACATCAAGGCGGATACGGCTCGAAAGGCAATGAACCGGTTGAATATCGTGCTTCAACACGCTGCCGCCATGGGGCTGGATGTCGATACGCAAGCGACCGAGAAAGCAAAGGCACTCTTGGGCAAAACCCGGCATAAGCCCAAGTGCATGCCGGCACTGACCTGGCAGGATGTCCCTGCATTCTATCAAAGTTTGTCTGAATGCACGGTTGCGCAACTGGCGCTTCGCTTGCTGATCTTGACGGCCTTGCGGTCGAAGCCCATTCGTTTCTGCCGTCTGGACCAGATGGAGGGGGATGTCTGGACCGTGCCCGCCGAAAACATGAAAGCTAAAAAGGGCTACGAGCAGGATTTTCGTGTCCCTCTTTCCGAAGAAGCTTTGGCCGTGATCGAGCAAGCAAAGCCGCTATCTCGAGATGGCTTCCTATTTCCCGGCGTGAGAAGGGGCGTGATCTCTGATGCAACCATGAGTGCCTTGATGGAGCGCCGGGGCTTGGAGGCGCGGCCACATGGCTTCCGAACGAGCTTTCGAACATGGTGCGCAGAGAAAACGGTCACACCGGAGGATGTAGCAGAAGCAGCATTGGCGCATGTCACCGGCAACAAGGTCTCGCGCGCCTACAACCGGACCGACTATCTCGAACTTCGCCGCCCGCTCATGGCCAGATGGGGGGATTACGTCACCGGAAAAGCTGCCAATAAGGCAGCCCCAAAGGCATGATCGTAAAAATAAATTTTTCCGAAACCTTGTTCCGTTAAGTTCTTGTCAATCATTTGAAGAAGGAATTTCAATGACGGACAGGATACTACGTTGCCGAGAGGTTCAGGAGATCATTGGCTTGAGCCGCTCTACCATTTACCGGATGATTAACCGTGGTGATTTCCCCCCGCCTCAAAAACTTGGGCTCCGCGCCATAGGCTGGCGCGAGAGCTCCATCAAAGAGTGGTTGGAGGGGTGCCTCGTCGTTTCCAATTGATTTCAGGTATTTATGCGGCCTGAGGAGCTTGGCGGTGTCTTTGGGTAGTAGAGGCTCTGATGATGTAACCGCCCCCCGACGGCATCTGCTGTGCCAAGGTGGGATCGCAATAATCCATTTTGGAGGCGGTCATGTCAGATCCAAGCGTCGTCTGCGCCCCACTCAGGATCAGCTTGACGGCGTGAAGTTCAGCGGCAGGAGATCGTCTAAGCGGATCTGGGGATGCCCCCAATCGTGTAGACCGATAGAAACGGCCCTGACCGGCCATTAACCAAGGTACGCAGTCGCTGCGGTGCTGCTCGTCAGATCGGCCATTCGCCGCAACTGCAAAATCTGGGTTCAAGCGAACTTACACTGTGCGGGATATTGTTGACCTTCGCTTAGCGTGTCATCCGCCCCGTCGCCCGATGGCTATGCGCAGAAAGCGGGCTGTGAAAAGTCTGACGACGGCCGCGGCTGAAGCTAAAATAGCAGATTCCAGATGAGTACTCCCATTATAAGCAGAGGAAGAAGCATCTCTGAGATCGTCTGCTCAACAATCAAACTGCTTTTTCTGAACTTTACATCCTCTAAATTGACCTTTTCCAGGTCGAGACGTGTTTCCAATTCAATCGCTACTTCGTGCTTAACTCTTGACACTTCTCTGAAGCGTAGAACCTGAAAAATCCAAGATAGGCATACGAACAGGGCCGCGAAGGCGACCGTTGAGAGCGACTTAGCTTTTATCGCGGTATCGAGGTCTACTTCCGAGGAGAGAACAAGCCCGGCAATCGCGCCGAGAGCTGTCAAGATCGATAGATTGAACCGGTTCGCGGCCATCCGCCTGTCAATGTTCTTTTCGATTGATTGACAGAGGTCTAGATAGGCTTCAAGTTGCGCCGGACGTCCTGCGTAGGATTTCACAGTATCAGTCAATTTTTCTTCCCCGTTGGAACAGTCTCACGACCATGACACCATACATCTCCATCATATGCCAACAAGAAGGCCACAAAGTCGCGAATGAGTACGCGAAGCTGACTAAGGAAGTAGGCTTGCCAGTCTTAGTCAACTTCCCGTCTCTCGAGGGGTTCGAACAAGCGAATTCGTCGCAGCAGTTAGTGAACCCGAGCGTTGGTGCTGTCATACTTGTCATTTCATCAGACTTCTTCCCAGCGTCAGGTAAAAAGACGCGAACGAAAATTCCCCCTGAAACCCTTCAAGCAATTCGTTCGGCTGCATCAGACATGGCACAAGTACGATTGATTCCAGTGGTAATCGACGACGACTCGCTGACCTATATCGAAAATACATGGTTGAAAGACCTGCAGTACTTCAAAGATGGGCCAATTGAACGAGAGAGCGTAAGGAGCATTTTGCGTACTATCGCAGATAGAGAACACCTACCGGAAGAGCTTTACTCATTTGAAAAAGTTGGTTCGATTATCGAGGCCATCGAACCCGGTTCTGATGTGGAAAAAGTCGGCGGTTTGCGCGAAAGCTCTGAGAAAATTGGCTATCAGGTTTTCTCAGCGACGAACCGTATCAAGGAGTCTGTCACCTACTATATTTACCTTAACAAAGGCATTTCTCTGAAACGCACATCCGATCGACTAAAACGGGACCACCCGGAAATTTCGGATTCCAAAAACAAATATGCGTTGTTGGGAATTGAGCCTGGACATGTGCGTCTGAACGAAAGGTTGGCGAACGTAAAAACAGCCTTTGAGTGCGACCATGCGGTTTATCTCGAGAACATAGTGTCGAGGTTGATAAGTACTTCCGTTAAGGTCGGAGTAACCGGCTCGTCAACCTCAGGCGAACGTGAGTTCGTCGAGCCGCAGGTGCGACATGGCATTGCAACTGATGCTCCTCCAAAACCCTTCAGTGTCGTCGAAAAATGGCTCACGGGAGTGAATGCTGGAGTTCGCGTCATGCAAGGACAGGGCGGCATTGGCAAGACATGGGCAATGCTTCACCTGAGGCAAAAGGCATCGTTGTCCAAGTTAAATTTCACTAGGCCTGGTGATCGAACGATTTTGTTCATTGCATCGACGGATGTGAACAAGGTGTTGGCTGCGACATCTCTACACCGCGCCGAGCTTACACTTTATGATTTGTATGTAGCGAGTCAGAGTTCGGTTTCTACCGAGATTTTGAACAAGGAAACTTTCTATAACGCGATTGAGCTTGGCAGCTTGATCGTCTTTGTTGATGGTTTTGATGAAATTATTGCGCGGAATAGACCCCGCTTTAACTCATATGACTTCTTCACAGACATAGAACCAATTTTTCGGTACGGTTCCGCTGCAAAAATCTTGATATCGTGTCGGAACATCTTTTTTGATCAGGATGAGTCACTGTGGGACTTTCCCTTTGTAGATTGTTGGGAGCTATTGGCGTTCGACGGAAAGAGACGTGATATCTTCTTTGAAGATGGACTTCCAGGGATGCCCAACCGGATCAACCATGCAAAGACTATTAGTGAGGAATTGGCGAAGCTACCCGACAATAGGTACGTGCCGTTTGTTCTCAGCCTCGTGAAGGATCTGGTTCTTGAGCACGCCGATGGAAGTGAAGGCGTTGTTTTGCGTCATTTTCATTCGGAATTTCTAAACGAGTCAGACGTCAATGATCGTGTGGTCGGTCAGTTCTGCAATCGCGAAATATCAAAGGTTCCCGACCCTCTTCGATCTCTTAATGTAGATCAGCAGGTTCGGGTGTTTTGCGAGATTGCGCGGACGAAGGAAGCAGGAAATGGAGCGCCGCGAGATGAAACTATCCGACAAATACTCGAAAAGGTAACTGAGCGAAAGGACGTGGAAAACCTTGTAGATCACTTGACGAGCCACCCCTTTATTTCGCAGGAGGAATACAACAAGCGGGAGGTTTTTGAATTTCGCTTTGACTTCCTGCCTGAATATTTTTTGATGATTGACGCGAGTTTGAATTGCATGAATGGCGCAAGCCTTGAACTGGCCGATATTCGAATAATGAACAAGTATTGCAATTCAAACTCCCTATTTTCACAGGGCGTCGTTCAGAGGTTTGATGGTGACGAACTATCGTTCTTCGTGCGGTTACTTGAAATGAATGCTGAATCTTGGGTTGTGGCTGAAGCTACTCTACCATCGCCTGACCTTGATATATTGCGGCCCGACAGTGCGATCGCACAATTCTCATTTGCGATTGTTGGTTTGCTTGCAACCTATGTTTCCGAAAGCGGAAGCCTTGATGCCGAACGCTTCACGAATGGAGTGTGTGAAATCTTTATGGAGGATGGAGTTGTTCGCAAGATGGCAATTTTGGACGGTTTCTTCAAAGAGGAGGAACGCATCCGCATTGATTTCCGGGGTAGGCATTGGGATCAATGTTTATTCCACTCAGTAGACATTTGGAGCTGCCAGTTTGACTCCGAAACGAAATTCTCAGGTTGTAAGTTTCAACATTGTGAAGGCGTATACAATAAGGCCAGTGGTGTTATGGATGCACACTTTGAGCCAAACTGTATCTTTGATGATGTGTTCGAAAAGATTTACTCTGTAGGCAATCAGAAGGTTCAAAGTGATGAAGCGCGTGTTGTCGAAGACGTGAAATCGTTCGTTTCAGATTTCCATAGTCAAGGTGCGTTTTGGAAGAAAAACCTTGAAAACCTTGAGAGGTTTTATGGTCAGTCAAACCCCTCAATACCGTTTAAAAAGCTGATGCGGCAAATGCGGCGAAGTGGTGTGATCGTGGAAAAAGACATGGGTCACTACGTCGATGTTACCTTGTCAAATGAAGCCATCGAAGCCGCAGAACGCCTTATAACTCAGGGAGTGCTGGAGGGCGTGCTTAGGGATGCAGTCGTCGAACTGGTTCGATAAACTCGAAAGTACGCTTGGGTACTTTGATGTAGCGATTAGCTTTTCCGGCGATCGCAACGACCTTGCGACAAAAATTGCGGAGCTTGGAACATATTACGATCAACGGTGCTATTTGTTTACGAATGAAGTAATTCGCCAAAGCGGCTTCAATATCTACAACGTAATGGAGTTCGTCTACGCCCAAACGCCTGCTGCCGTTATTCTCAATTCTCCGAAGTATCGGGCCACAAGACCAACCCAGTTTGAATTTTCGAAAATTGTCTCCAGTACTTCAGTTGAGAGAATATTGGTTATCGAATGTGGAGGGAAAGTTTTGAATATTCAGAATAAATGTGTAGAGATGGTCAATTCGTTAGACTTTGAACGGGTCATTCGGTTCTTGCAAAACGTTCAATCTTCTTGATTTCTCTCGAACCGGAAGTGCTTTTGGATTGGCATCAGAGCCATCAGGCGCATCAATCGGCAAATGCGCTTTTCCTTCACGAGATGGCCCTCGTCACACATATGCTTGGTCATTTGCCGCACTCCGAAGAATGGTGTCTTCAGGAAGTTCCTGTCTCTTTACAGCACAAGCATAAAGTTCATCGTAAGTGCTGCGCCGACCCCACACTTTCGAGCTGACGCCTGATCTGCGATTCAGAGGTGTCTTTGAATTGTGGGGAGTTTCTGTATGGGAGCTATAAACGAGTTTCTGGCAATGTTGCCGCGCCGTTCAGACGGCAAACGGAATTGGCCACCGGAGTTGAAGGCTCGGATCGTGGCGGAGACGTTGATCGAAGGCGAGACGGTCAACGCGGTTGCGAGGCGGTATGAGTTGATCCCCAGCACGGTGTCTGACTGGCGACGGATGGCGCGGCAGTCCGGCGCGGCTCCAATAGCGCAGGAGGGCTTGGTGCAAATCCAGGCGCTCTATCGCATCGAAAAAGACCTGCGCGGCCTGAACGCCGATCAACGCTGTGCTGCACGGCAGGAGCGATCAAAACCCATCATCGACGCTTTCGAGCTTTGGCTCGCCCAACACCGCGCACGCGTCTCAGCGAAATCGCCGACCGATGAGGCCCTGAAATACATCGCCAAATACTGGGATGGGCTGATCCTGTTCCTCAGCGATGGTCGCATCGAACTGGATTCCAACGCCGTCGAGCGGACGATCCGTCCAATTGCCGTTGGTTGGTCATTATGCACCCCCTTCGTAAGTGCTTGGAAACATTGATAGCTGGTCATCGAGCTCAGCGCGACACGGGCGTCTTTTCCGTGCGAGAGCGTTTTTGACCCTATCCGAATGCAGGTCAGTTGTCTGAATTTGGTATGGCGCCCCATCGACCACCTGATTTGCAGGCAGAATGCCGTCCTTTATCAGCTTGCGGATGACGTGATTGGTCACACCGAGCTCTTTCGCTGCCTCGGTCATGGTGCGCCACGGGCCATCCTTGTCAGCAGATAGGTATCCGTGAATGTCATTCACACGCCGGATGGAGGAAACGCGTTTTGCATTCCAGGTCTTGCCCTGACCGGTCGGCATTCCCATGCGGTTGAGACAGGCAGCAATCGACTCGTCCGGCCAACGTCCCGCCATCTCGCGGATGATCCCCAGCGCCTCTTCACTGGTGCGGGCATTGTGTTCGCCGCTCTTCGGCTTCTTGACACGCAATTCCGTGTGCCGGCCGCCCTTCCAGTGAACGACGAGAACAATTTCTCCTGTATGGTCGTCGATATCCGCCACGATGTCTTCGATCAGTGTTCTGATCAATCGTTGTTTGTCGCGCATGGATGTCGCCGGAGCCGTCCAGGCGGTCTCAAGGTCCTGCGCCAGCCCTTCAAGGCGCGAGACATCGAGCTCCGGTGCTGCTGCAATATCCGTATCGAGACGCTGCTCAAAACTTCGAACGCGTCCCAAGGCTTCTTCCCACCGTTTCTCCAGCTCTGATGCGATAAGGCGATTATCCGGGTCACAGGCGGCATAGCGTCGTTCCGCCAAGGATGCATCGTATCGGGCTTGCTGCAATTCCATCTCGAGCACCAACCGCTTGTCTTCGATGGCTTGGCTCAACATGGCACGTGCCTCGATGGCGGCATCGATGGCAAATGGCGCCACAGCCTCAAGAACTGCATCTGTGATGAGCTTGTCGGGCCGGAACCCACCAAAGGTGATGCAGCGTTTCTGTCCGAGAAGAAGGTTTGGGTTGTCACAGCGGTAAACGGGGCGTGGAGTGCGGCCTGTATAGACCACATGCAACCGCCGCCCACATCTCGCACAGCAAAGGAGACCGGCCAGGAGCGCACCTCCGCCGCGACCGGATTTGACCCCGCCAGCACGTCCGAAAGCGTTCTTGGCCAGCTGTGCCTGATTGCGTTCATATTCTTCCCAGTCGATATAGCCGACATGGTGATCCCTGATCACAACATCCCAGTCTTCGGGGGACTTCCGGTTCTTGTAGGTGACATGCGCGCGGCCGTCTCGGATTTTTGCTTGCCGCCCGGTTTTACCATAGGCGTAGACCCCGGCATAAAACATGTTCTTCAACACGCTGATCACGTTGCGGTAGCGAATGGGCTGCCATTCGAAACTTGTCAGCCGAATGCCATCGGAAGGCCTGGGGAAATGAATGCCTTCGCTCGACATGGACAGAAGAACCTGCCGGGCGCTTCCGAGTTCGCGGAACCGGCAGAAGATCTGCCGGACGACTTCCTGGATGCGGCGATCAGGATCGAACATCACCCCGGCGTCACGATCCCATAGGTAGCCGACCGGCGGCGTATACCGCAGTTCGCCTCGGCGCGCTTTCGCCCTTGCGGCTTCAACCATGCGCGTGCGTAGGACGCCGAGCTCGAACTCGCTGATGCTGCCCTTCATGCCCAGAAGCAGTCGGTCATTGGGATGGCGCGGGTCGTAGACACCGTCATGATCCACGACACGCGCATCTACCAGGCCGCAAAGCTCCAGCATGTGATGCCAGTCGCGCCCGTTGCGGGCCAGGCGCGACACCTCCAGGCAGAAGACCGCACCGATCGACCCAGAACACAGCATGGAGACAAGCCGTTCGAAGCCGGGCCGGGCCTGGCAGCCGCTGGCTGATACACCAAGATCGTCGTCGATGACATCAATCCCGGCAAAGCCATACCCGCGGGCCATCTCGACAAGATCGTATTGCCGACGCTGGCTCTCGAGGTTCGTCATGACCTGGCTCTGTGTCGACTGGCGCACGTAGATCACTGCATGACGCT
>NZ_JAPWHW010000027.1 GCF_028369135.1 Roseovarius sp. ZX-A-9 | reverse complement strand
TCGAATTGGCAAACGCACTCGTCCAGCAAAACCGCAAATGGACACCGAAAACAGCTTGATCAAGACGGATACTCTAAGCGTCCACCGTTACTTGCGGTATCACAGCAGAGACAAAGACCGAACTGCCTGTACTCACATTGAATCCCGGCACTGTTTTTCGCGCCTTGTGAGAAACCTTAGCCCAGATTTTGCGATACGCAAAGGGCAATCCCGTTGGGGTTGAGTAGCAGGGCATAAACGCACTGCGCCCCGGAAAGACCGGGGCGCAGGCTAATACTGTCCAAGCGAGGGCCGGTCAGTTGGCCTTGGCGAGGTTGCGCAGCACGTAATGCAGCACGCCGCCATGTTCGATATATTCGATCTCGATGGCGGTATCGATCCGGCATTTCAGCATGATCTTCTTGGTGCTGCCGTCGGCCATTGTGATCTCGCACGGGACTTCCTGCAGCGGCTTGATGCTATCCAGCCCGGTGATCGACACGGCTTCCTCGCCGGTCAGACCCAGCGACTTGCGCGTGTCACCGCCGGTGAATTCGAACGGGATAACGCCCATGCCGACGAGGTTCGAGCGGTGGATGCGCTCGAAGCTCTCGGCAATTACCGCTTTCACACCCAGCAGTGCCGTACCTTTGGCAGCCCAGTCGCGTGATGATCCCGCGCCGTATTGTTCGCCGCCAAAGATCACCAGCGGCGTGCCCTGTTCCTGATAGGCCATCGCGGCGTCAAAGATGGATGTCTGCTTGCCGTCCGGGCCGTAGGTATAGCCGCCCTCGACGTTATCCAGCATCTCGTTGCGGATGCGGATATTGGCAAATGTGCCGCGCATCATCACCTCGTGGTTGCCGCGGCGCGATCCGTAGGAGTTGAACTCGCGCACCGGCACTTGGCGTTCACGCAGATACTGACCGGCTGGCGTGCTTTCCTTGAAGCTGCCGGCGGGGCTGATGTGGTCGGTCGTGACCATGTCGCCCAGCAGGGCCAGAACGCTGGCGTTCTCGATATTGGCGATCTTGCCCGGTTCCGCCGGCATGTCCTTGAAATAGGGCGGGTTCTGGACATAGGTCGATTGCGGCGGCCAGTCATAGGTTTCGCCCTCGGAGGTCTCGATGGCCTGCCATTTCTCATCGCCCTTGAACACGTCGGCATATTTCGACTGGAACGCCTCGCGTGTGACGGTCTGTTCAACCAGATCGGCGATTTCTTTCGTGGTAGGCCAGATGTCCTTGAGGTAGACATCCTTGCCATCGGGCGTTTGCGCGATCGGATCACGAGAGATGTCGATATTCATGTCACCGGCCAGAGCATAGGCCACCACGAGCGGCGGCGAGGCCAGATAGTTGGCCCGCACGTCTGGCGAAATGCGGCCCTCGAAGTTGCGGTTGCCCGACAGAACCGAGGTAGCGATCAGGTCACCTTCGGAAATCGCTTCCGAGATTTCAGGCTGCAGCGGGCCAGAGTTGCCGATGCAGGTGGTGCAACCGTAACCCACAAGGTTGAAGCCGATCTTGTCGAGGTCCTCCTGAAGGCCGGCGGCCTCAAGATAGGCGCTGACGACCTGGCTACCGGGCGCCAACGAGGTTTTCACCCACGGTTTGCGGTTCAGACCCAAGGCTGCAGCCTTGCGCGCCACAAGGCCGGCGCCGATCATCACATAGGGGTTCGAGGTGTTGGTGCATGACGTGATCGAAGCAATCACGACAGAACCATCGCGAAGCTCGTAGTCCTCGCCTTTGACTTTTTGCGATTTGCGCGGGTCAGCCGGGGCGGTGATCGTGTCGCCTTCGGATACCATGTCGCAGGCTGCTTCGTGGGTATCAGTACCGCGATAGTCATGGACCACATCCAGAAAAGCGGAGGAGGCATGAGTGAGCGCTACATAATCCTGTGGGCGTTTCGGACCAGAGATGGCAGGGACGATGGTCCCCATGTCCAGATGCAGCGTGTCCGTGTAAATCGGTGCGTAATCATCGCCGCGCCAGAGCCCGTTCGCCTTGGCATAGGCCTCGACCAGTTGCACACGAGCCTCGTCGCGCCCGGTGTTGCGCAGGTAGCGCAGCGTTTCGCCGTCAATCGGGAAGAAGCCGCAGGTCGCGCCATATTCCGGCGCCATGTTGGCGATGGTTGCCCGGTCTGCAAGCGGCAGGGTATCAAGGCCCGCACCGTAGAATTCGACGAATTTGCCGACCACGCCGCGCGCACGCAGCATCTCGACAACTTTCAGCACCAGATCGGTGCCGGTGGTGCCTTCGACCATCTTGCCTGTCAGCTCAAACCCGACGACTTCGGGGATGAGCATCGAGATCGGTTGACCCAGCATCGCGGCCTCGGCCTCGATTCCGCCGACGCCCCAGCCCAGAACGGCGGCGCCGTTGACCATGGTGGTGTGGCTGTCGGTGCCCACCAGCGTGTCGGGATAGGCCACTTCCTCGCCGTTCTGGTCCTTGTCGGTCCAGACCGTTTGGGCAAGGTATTCCAGGTTGACCTGGTGGCAGATGCCGGTGCCGGGCGGCACGACGCGGAAGTTGTTGAACGCGCCCTGACCCCATTTGAGGAACTGGTAACGCTCGATGTTGCGCTCATACTCGCGGTCGACGTTCATCTGAAAGGCGCGCGGGTTGCCGAATTCGTCGATCATCACCGAGTGGTCGATCACCAGATCAACGGGGTTGAGCGGATTGATCTGCTCGGCCTTGCCGCCCAGTGCCACGATGCCGTCGCGCATCGCCGCAAGGTCCACGACCGCGGGCACGCCGGTGAAATCCTGCATCAGCACGCGGGCCGGGCGATAGGCGATCTCGCGCGGGCTCCGGCCGCCATTGGCCGCCCAGTCCGAGAATGCCTTGATGTCATCGGTGGTGACGGTCTTGCCATCTTCAAACCGCAGCATGTTCTCCAGCACCACCTTGAGGGCAGCGGGCAGGCGGCTGAAATCGCCGAGACCGGCCTTTTCGGCGGCTTCGATCGAGTAGTAGGCGACGGATTGGTCGCCCGAGGTCAGTTTCTGGCGGGCTTTGGCGGTGTCATGTCCGACATTGATCGGCATAGGAGCATCCTTTCGTCTGGCATTTGAGCTGGCTTGGTCGGGTTCTGGCCCATTTGCACAAGGGCGGCAAGGGGTTTTACCCGTTTTCGGTATACTATTGCACACAATTATCCTTGTCCAGCCACCCCACGGCAGTATCGCGAAACATTGATTGGTTTTTTGGGGGCTGCATGGCTAGATGGGGGACATGTTACGCCTGACCCAGCCCGAAGAGCCCACATGATGCGATTCCTGACCTATCTGATCCTTGTCCCGTTCCTGTGGGTCAGCAGCGCAAGCGCCGGGGAGCGGCCCGTGCTGGTGGAGCTTTACACCTCGCAAGGCTGTTCGTCCTGCCCGCCGGCGGACGCGCTCTTGCTCAAGTTGGCGGCGCGCGACGATGTGATCGCGCTGTCGCTGCACGTGGATTACTGGGATTACATCGGCTGGAAGGACATCTTTGCCGACCCGGCCCATACGGCGCGCCAGCGTGGCTATGCCAAGGCTGGGCACAGGAAAATGGTCTACACGCCGCAAATGATCATCAACGGCACCGATCACGTGGTCGGCAACCGGCCCAAGGATGTGAATGCGCTTATCCGCCGTCACCAGGCGGCGCCGGACCGCGTGGCACTGAGCGTGGTCCGCAAGGGCGATCAGGTGCAGATCGAGGCGCGGGCGACCGCGGCCATCAACACGCCGCTGGTGGTGCAGATCGCCCGGTTCACCCCGCAGCGCACGGTGGCCATTGAGCGCGGCGAAAATGCCGGTCTGACCCTGAGCCATGCCAATGTGGTGACGGACCTGAGCGAGTTGGCGCGCTGGAACACGGCCCGGCCTCTGACGTTGAAAACGCCGGTCAATCCGGATCAGCCGGTGGTCGTGATCGTGCAGCGCCCGGGATACGGCGCGGTTGAGGCGGTGGCGCAGCTGCGCTGACGCGGCTCACTCCTCGCCCAGCAGCTTGGCGATGCGTTCGGCGCCGCGATCGGCCATGTCGCCGGTGCCATCTTTCCAGCGGCGGTGAATCCAGAACCACTGATCCATGTGGGCGCGGACCTGGGCTTCGAGCCGGTCATTGAATTCCTGGGTCATGGTGACGGGGTCGGACGGCTCAATCGGCGCTTCGACAATCACATCGAAATCCAGCCCGTTGGCGCGCCGGATGCCCCAGACCGGCACCAGCGGCGCGTCGAATTTCAGCGCCAGTTCGGCGGTGACGAGCGAAGTCAGCGCCGGTTTGCCGAAGAAATCCAGCGGCACGCCGCCATGGGCGTTGATGTCGGTCAGGATCGCCAATGTACCGCCTGCACGAAGATGCCGGGTCATCTGGACCATGCCGCGCTTGCTCTGTTCGAACATCGGCTGACTGAGCGCGGTCATCGCCTTGGAGTAATGCGCGTTGAAATAGCGGTTCTTGAGCGGGCGATAGAAACCGCCCAGCTCGATCCCCTGTTCGACCATGGCGACGCGCGCGGCGTTGAAGCTGCCGAAATGGCCGGTCACGAAGATCAGGGGCCGCCCTGCGGCCTTGGCGGCGCGCACCGCGTCCATGCCGGGGCCGGTCATCGGTGAATGGCGGGCGCGGGCGGTGAAGGCGCGGGTCGAATACATCTCGATCATGCCGCGCCCGGCATTGTCGGGCACCGCGCGCATCAGGCGGCGCACTTCGGCCTCGGGCAGGTCGGGGCAGACATGCGCGAGGTTATCGCGCACGCGGGCCGAATAGCCTGCCAGAGGGGCGACGATCCGCGAGGTGATCCAGCCCATCGCGGGCACGCGCCAGCGATAGGGCATCAGCCCGGCCAACCCGATCAGCCCGCGCAGGATCAGATTGACGCCATATTCGCCCGCTCGGATATGAAATGGATCGCTTGGGGTACTCATCTGCGCCGTCATTCATGGACTCGCCGCAAGACATAGAGCCGGGCAGGGCAGGGTACAAGCGCCGGGTTGCGGGTGGCAGGACCGGCGGCCTGCGCGTGTGGCGGCTGCGTGGATCAGGCGGCTTCTTCGCCGTCCTCCACGGTGGCCAGCACAAGGTTGCCTGCCGCTTCGAGCCTGCGGATGGTGTTGACGACCTCTGTCATGGCGTCTTCGCCCGGACCTTGCTTGACCGCGCCGCGCTCCTCCATTTCCTCGCGCAGGGTATCGGTCAGGCGGCGCGACATGTTGTTGAGCAGGAATTCGACGACGTTTTCCTGCCCCGTGGATTTCGCCGCGGTGAGCGCGGTGATGAGCACCGATTGCTCCAATGCGCGGATGACCTGCGGCACGTCGGTCCGCGCCAGCCGGTCAGGTATGTGCTGAAAGGTAAAGATCGCGCGCCGGACCTGGCTGGCGAAATCGCCGTCCGTTTCGTCCAGTCCCGAGAGGACATCATCACGCAAGGCGGAACTGGAGGAGTTGAGGATCGCACCGACGCGCTGCACCGGACCGTCGTCAAAGGCGATGGGCGGGCGATCATCGATCTGCGCGGCGAGCACCAACCCGATCCGGTCGACCGCTTCGGGCGTGACGGCCACTGTGCGGGAGATCGCAACGGTGATACGGCGCGCCTTGTCCCCCGGCAGACGGCCGAGCAGTTTGGCCGCGAAGGGCACGTCAAGCTTGGACAGGACCACGGCGGCCACCTCGGCGCTTTCGGCCAGGATGATCGGCACCAGCGTGTCGAGATCGGTGCGCTGGATCTGCTCCCACGGATCGCCGTATTGGCGCACGCCGGCTTCCTTGCGCAGGCGTGCCGCGGTTTGCGGGCTGATCCGGCCATCGAGTGCGCTGATCGCGCCGGCGATCCCGTGCGGAAAGGTCAGGCCCATCCCCTCAAGCTCGCCCGCGAATTCGGATACGACGCTCATCAGCGTGGCGCGGTCAACATAGCACATGGTGCCCATCTGGGTGGTCAGCGTCGCCTGTAGCGCATCGGGCAGTTCGGACAGCGGTACATCGGCCCCCTCGTTGAGCAGGAACCGCACGATGATCGCGGCCTTCTGCCGACGCGTCAGACGGGCCGCTGTGCGGCCTGCGGGCGGCGTAGGTGCCACCCGGGCAAGAGAATTTGTCTGGCTCATTCTGCGCCCTCCATCGGTTTGGCCGACGATAGGCTGCAGAGCGTGAAAAAGCGCTAAGGCACTCTGTGAATCAAGGCATTTCCGCGCCGCGCCGATCAATTCCTTGGTGTCGGGGCGGCTGCTTTGCGGATTGCCCTAGCCGCTGACGACAGGAACGCAGGTCGCGGTGGCGGCATCGTACATCGTGCCGCCCGCGCAGGACTGGGACTGGGTCTGGGCCTCGGTGGAGCCGTGCGTACAGCCCATCGCGAGGACGGCGCCCGGCGCCAAGGTCATGAAAAAGGCGGCGGCGATCAATCTGGGGAACATGGTGGCCTCCTACAGCAGGTGCGCCAATCATAGCGCATCCTGCTGCATTTCACCAAATCACGTTTCGGCAGTGTCAATCCTTGCCGAATACCCGCGCAAAGATCGTGTCCACATGTTTGGTATGGTAGCCGATGTCGAATTTCTCTTCGATTTCCTCGGCGCTCAGTGCTTTCAAAACGTCCGCATCGGCCAGAAGCTCGGTCTTGAAATCCTTGCCTTGCTCCCAGACTTTCATCGCGTTGCGCTGCACCAGTTTGTAGGCATCCTCGCGGCTGACCCCGGCCTGGGTGAGTGCCAGAAGAACGCGCTGCGACATCACGAGGCCGCGGAACTTGTTCATGTTGGCCAGCATGTTGTCGGGGTAGATCACCAGCTTGTCGATGACATTGGTCAGCCGCGACAGCGCGAAATCCAGCGTGATCGTGGTGTCAGGCCCGATGTTGCGCTCGACCGATGAGTGGCTGATGTCGCGCTCGTGCCAGAGGGCGACATTCTCCATCGCGGGCACGACGGCCATGCGCACCAGACGCGCCAGACCGGTCAGGTTCTCGGTCAATACCGGGTTGCGCTTGTGCGGCATGGCGCTGCTGCCCTTCTGGCCGGCGGAAAAGAACTCTTCGGCCTCCAGCACTTCGGTCCGCTGCATGTGGCGGATCTCGATGGCGACGTTCTCGATGCTGCTGGCGACTACGCCGAGCGCTGCAAAGAAGGCCGCGTGCCGGTCGCGCGGGATCACCTGAGTGCTGATCGGCTCGGGTTCCAGCCCCAGTTTTTTGCAGACATGTTCTTCGACCGCCGGGTCGATATTGGCGAAGGTGCCAACCGCGCCGGAAATGGCGCCGGTGGCGATCTCGTAGCGGGCTTTTTCCAGCCGGTTCAGGTTGCGGTCCATCTCGGCGTAGAAGCGGGCAAAGGTCAGGCCCATCGTCGTGGGTTCGGCATGGATGCCGTGGCTGCGCCCGATGCGCACGGTATCCTTGTGCTCGTATGCGCGGCGCTTGAGAGCGGCCAGCAGACCCTTCATATCCGCGATCAGGATGTCGGTGGCACGCACCAATTGCACGTTGAAACAGGTGTCGAGCACATCCGACGAGGTCATCCCCTGGTGTACGAAACGCGCCTGGTCACTGCCCACATGCTCTGCCAAATGGGTCAGAAAGGCGATCACGTCATGTTTGGTCACGGCCTCGATCTCGTCGATGCGGGCTACATCGAATTCCACATCCTTGGCTTTCCATACGGCCTCGGCGTTGGCGCGCGGGATCACACCCAGATCGGCCATCGCGTCGCAGGCATGCGCCTCGATCTCGTACCAGATACGGAACTTGGTCTCGGGCGACCAGATGTCGACCATTTCGGGGCGGGAATAGCGGGGAATCATGTGTGTGGGCCTCTGGCTATGTCAAATGCGGATGCGCGCGGTGTAAACCGCGCGCAGGCTGGCAGCAAGCCGGGCCTCCTCGCGGTGGTGGTGTCGCCTCTTTTGGTCGCAAGTACCCCCGCCGCAGGCATCAGCGTGGCGCCTCGGGCGGGGAGACGTATGAAGACAGCGAAAACCTTTGCGCCCGGCGCCGCTCAGTCGGCCAATATGGTTTCGATACGTGCGCTGGCCTCCAATGTGCGGTGCACCGGGCATTTGTCGGCAATCGCCAGCAGCCGCGCGCGTTGATCGTCGCTGAGGTCGCCGTCTAGGTACACGGTCCGCTTGAACATATCCGCGCGGGCGTCCTGGCCGGCTTTGGCGTCCTGGGCATGGACCTTGTCATGGCAGACCTCGACCCGGACCTGGGTAAGGGGCCAGCCTTTGCGCCGCGCATACATGCGGATCGTCATCGACGTGCAGGCCCCCAGCCCGGCCGAGAGGAAGCCGTAGGGCGACATGCCCCGGTCGGTGCCGCCATAGGCCGCAGGTTCATCCGCCAGCGTATGGTGGCGAGGCCCGGAATAGACGTCTTGCAGGAACCCGTCGGGGTCCGCCTCGGTGACGCGCACGATGCCTTCGGGCGCGCCGGGGGGCGGCGCGGGCGCCTTGATATCAAGGTAGCGCGTGGCCCATGCGGCGATCACCTGGGCGGCGTATTCGGCGTCACGCGGTCGGGAGATCAGATGGTCGGCCTCGTCGAGTGTGACGAAACTCTTGGGGTGTTTGGCGGCGCTGAAGATACGCCCGGCGTTTTCGATCCCTACCACGGCGTCGCGCGGCGCGTGCAGGATCAGCAGCGCGCGGTGCAGCTGGGCGATTTCGGTCTGGAGCGTTTCGGCATTCACGTTTTCCACGAAATCCTTGCCGATGCGGATGGGGCGGCCGCCAAGATTGACCTCGGCCACGCCGTTCTTGTCGATCTCGGTCAGGGCGTCGCCGAAATTATGGGTCACATGGGCGGGGTCAAAAGGCGCGCCGATGGTGACCACGGCGCGAACGCTGTCGATCTTGCGTGCGGTGGCCAACACCGCGGCTCCCCCCAGCGAGTGGCCGATCAGCAGTGAAGGCGCCATGTCGCGTGCCGCCAGCGCCTCGGCCGCCAGCAACAGGTCGGTCGTGTTGGAGGTGAAAGTGGTATTCTCGAACTCGCCGCCCGAATGGCCAAGCCCGGTGAAATCAAACCGCAACACGGCGATGCCCGCGCCGGCAAGGCGGGCGGCGATCCGGCGTGCGGCGGGGATATCCTTGGAGCAGGTGAAGCAATGCGCAAAAAGCGCGGTGGCCAGGTGCGGCCCCTCGGGCAGATCGAGCCGCGCGGCCAGTTCGGAGCCATCATGGCCGGTGAAAGTCAGGCGTTCGGTGGGCATGGGGTGGTCCTCTTGTGCTACGGCTCAAGAGTAAGCGGCCACAAGTCCGGTTGCCAGACATGTGTCAGCGGCGTCACACGAAGGTGAGGTTTGGGCCGGGTTGGGGATCAGGCGTCTTGGTGCCGATACAGCCGGTCATCGCCCAGGTTGCCCAGCAGACTGTAGCCCAGATCGTGCAGCAGGGTTTCGGCGCTTGCGGTGCCTTCGTGGCCGCGAAACGCGTCTTCGCGCCATTCCAGGTAGATCAGTTTGGGGCGCACCTTGCCGATGCTGCGCAGCACCGACAGTTCGGCCCCTTCGATATCCATGTGCAGCAGGTCGATCCCGTCGATGCCTGCCTCGGCGCAGAATGTGTCAAAGCGTTTGCCGTCCACCTCTATCGGGTCTTCGGCCTGTTTCACGAAGGTGAACCGCTTTTGATACGCGTCGCTGTGCTGATAGAGCGAGCCCTGGGCATTGGTTTCGCCGTTGACCGTGGCGGTATACCATTCCACCGGTCCGTCCTGATCGCAGGCGGCGAAGTTGTAGATTTCCACATCCGAGGCTGCAAGAGCCGCGCGCACGATGTTGATCCGGTCGGGATCTGCCTCGACGGTGATCACGCGGGCGTTCGGAAAGGTCTGTTTCATCCGCCAGGCGTCGCCGCCGTCGAACGATCCCAGATCAACAATCACCTTCGGGTCGATCCCGGCCTCAGGCAGCCAGTTCAGATTGAAGCGTGAATGCTGCACCTCGTGCGGGGTGCCGTTCACGTCGATCCGGTACATCCGCTCGCGCAGGGCGGGGGATTTCAGGCCGTTCAGCCGCATTTTCAGGCGGGAGATGAGGCGGTTCAGCATGATGGAACTCCGAGGATCAGACCCCTATGCGGGTAGAGAAACATGGGCCGGAGATCAAGAGATGGCTTCGGCTTTGGCTATGACTGCGCCGTGCGGTTCACCGGGGGAAGGACGGGGAGCCAAGGGCGCGGCGGCGAGCGCGCTGGCTGCTTTTGTCACAAAACATCAAGGATTGTGATGTTTTGGCAAATTATAATTCATTTTGCGAATGTTCTGGGGCGCACTAGCTATTTCTTACAACTGCTATTGAACCCTGAGGAGGGCACCATGCTCCAGAATATCACGCTCTTTCCCCCGCTGCGGCGGAAGTCGTTGTCGGTCAGCGCAATCACCTTTCTGTTGGCCGGTTTGCTGGTCGGACTCCTGTTGTTGTCGCTGGCATCGCAACAGGCGGCAATTGACCCCGGCCAGCCCACGAACGCGGGCCTGCCGGACTGGCATGGCAACGTCATGCGCTCTGCGCAGTAGAAGAAAAGGGGGCTGGCTCGGGCTTGGGTCAGCCCCCCATCAATGCCGTGTCGAACGGGTATTTCGTCAGGTTTTCATACCCGTCCTCGGTGATCAGAACCTGATCTTCGAGCTTGATCGAGAAAGAACCGCCCTCTTCGCTGACGAGCGCCTCGACGCAGAGCGTCATTCCGGGCTCGAGCGGGTAGTCAAACGCGCCGGCCACGGCTTGATCGGGGTAGGCGACCAATGGCCACTCGTCGCACAGGCCGACGCCGTGCATCAGGCAGCCATATTTCTGTTTTTGGTACCTGGCGTCCAGCACATGGGTGTTTGCGGTCAGTTCGGGTATCATCACGCCGGGTTTCAGCATCTCCATGTTGGTCTGGATATGCTCGACGGCGTGCTGCATCGCATAGACCATGTCGGCAGGAGGCTTCTGATCGCCGATCCACCAACTGCGCGAGATGTCGACGCAGATACCGTAACTGCCGATCAAGTCGGTGTCGAAACTGACGATTTCGTTCATTCGGACGATGCGCGGGCCGCATTCCTGAAACCACGGGTTGGTGCGCGGGCCGGAGGAGAGCAGGCGGGTTTCGATCCATTCACCGCCGCGGCGGATGTTTTCGGTATGCAGAACGGCCCAGATGTCATCCTCGGACATGTTGCCCTGCGGAACGCCGGCACGGGCGGCGTCCTCCATTGCCTTGACCGCGATTTCGCAGGAATGCGACGCGCAACGCATTGCCAGTATTTCGTCCGGGCCTTTGACCGAGCGGGATTTTTCGGTAACTTCCTCGCCTTCCATGATCTCGAACCCTTGCGCCTCGAGCGCGCGCAATCCGTGCACCATTGGCTTGTCCACGGCGAGGCGCATGTTGCCCGGAGCGTGTTCGGTCATCAAAATGCGCACCTCGTTGGCGAACACGTCGGCGGCGATGTCGATCTTGTCACCCCGGTCGAAATAGAAGAGATCCGCGCCCGACCTTTGTTCGCGGACCAGCGGATTGAAAGCGCTGAGAAACGGCGAGTTCTTGTAATCCCAGATCAGCATGTAGCCATCCGCGCAAAGCAGGACCGCGCGGAACGGGTTGTGTGTGTTCCAAAGCTGCATGTTGGTGCTGTCGGTGGCGTAGCGGATGTTGAGCGGGTCGAACATCAGCAACCCGCCATAGCCACGATCCACGATGTGCCGGGTCAGGCGTTGCCACCGGTATTCGCGCATCGCCTGAAGGTCGGGCAACTGCAGACCCGCGGCCTGCCATTCCGCAAAGGCCAGTTGCGTCGGCCCGATTTCGATCCGGTCGGCGTCGTTGGGGGTGTTGTCGCCAAGACGGTCTCCGCGTGTCGGGTCGATCTTGCGCGTGTCGCGGTAGTGATTGTTCATTGCAGGCTCCGTCGCGTGTTTTCTCGCGAAGTCTGCTGTGGCGCGCCGGGACTGTCCGGTCTGATTGCGACATGGGCCCGTTTTTTTGAACTACCCGAGGCGACGCGGTGAGTTTTGCGAAAATATAGGCGCCGCAAGGGGTTCGCTGCACCGATCGTGCAAGTTTATGGGGCTGATCCGAGTGGATGTGGTCAAGCAACGACGCCAAGAGCCCCTGTTTCAAGGCTCTTGGTAAACAGCTGGGTCAGGGCACTCGCGATGCCGGATTCAGAGCGCGATGGACGAGATCAACTGGATGGTCTGGGCTGTGGCCCCGACGCTGTTGAGGCCGACAAACAGCCCCGTGAGCGCCGCCGTCTGTGCCGCCAGCCGGACGCTTTCGCCCTTGAACAATGTCAACAGGATCAATGTGGTGCCGACCGGCAGGGCGATCATCGACACTGTCAGTGCCATGGCCCAAGCGGTCAGCCGCTGCGGAATTTCCTCGACGATATCCGGGTCTGGCAATTCCCAATGAATCTGGGTCTGGGGGCCATGGTCCACGCCGTCCTCGCGCGGGGCCATCCCGAAGGTGTCGAGACGTGCGCTCAGGTGGTCGCAGGTATCCTCGATCCCGGGCAGGGTGCGGCGAGGCACAACGAGGTCGGTCATGTCGACCGGCTCTGGAGCGGCGGCCGATTCTGCGGGGGCAACCCGTTCGATTCGCGGGCGCTGCCCGGCCTCGACCGCTTCGCGGAAACCCGCAATCGGCAACCAGACCGCATGCCCGTCCCATTGCACCAGTTCCACGGGCAATGTGCAGATCAGCCGTGCCAGCATTGCGCCGGCCTTGCCCAATCCGGTTTCGGGGTTGATCGGATGTATGACCAGCCTCATGACAGGTGCCGTCGTCGATCCATCCGACTTCTTGCCGACGCCCTGGGTGATCCAGAGCACGTGCTGTGGCGTTACCAGACAGGCCGAGCGATCCGTCAGAACCCGACCCTGGCAAAAGCCCGGATCCAGATCTTCGGTATTGCACGAAATCTGATGAAGCATATCCGCGATCGAAACGGTATTTGCTTTCGGCATGATAAGCCACGCCGTTATGATTTCATTTTTATGCGTCATATGCCCGTGTTTCGATTTTTACCTCAATCGCACCATGCCGAAAAAAATTGTTTCCGTTAGGACCGAATCATGACGGGTTTCGGGCAAATGTTCGTCAGGCCATCTTCATAGGAAAGGGCGCCCGAAGACGGACGCCCTTTAAAACTTAGGCTTGAGGCAATTTCGCGAAACTCGCGTTTAACGTGTGTGGCGAAATTGTGGCAGAAATCCTCAGCAGCTGTAGTACATCATGAACTCGACCGGGTGCGGCGTGTGCTCGTAGGTTTGGACTTCCTCCATCTTGAGCGCAACGTAGCCGTCGATCTGGCTCTGGGTGAAGACATCACCTGCCAGAAGGTAGTCATGATCGGCCTTCAGTTCTTCCAGCGCTTCGCGCAGGCTGCCGCAGACGGTGGGGATGCCTTCCAGCTCTTCGGCGGGCAGGTCATAGAGGTTCTTGTCCATCGCTTCGCCGGGGTCGATCTTTGATTTGATGCCATCAAGACCGGCCATCAGCAGCGCTGCAAAGCACAGGTAGGGGTTGGCAGCCGGATCGGGGAAGCGGGCCTCGACGCGCTTGGCCTTGGGGCTCTCGGTCCACGGGATACGCACACAGCCCGAGCGGTTGCGCGCGGAATAGGCGCGCAGCACGGGGGCCTCGAAGCCGGGGATCAAACGCTTGTAGCTGTTGGTTCCGGGGTTGGTGAAGGCGTTGAGCGATTTGGCGTGCTTGAGGATGCCACCGATGAAATACAGCGCTTCCTGGCTGAGATCGGCATATTTGTCGCCCGCAAAGAGCGGCTTGCCGTCCTTCCAGATCGACATGTTCACATGCATGCCGCTGCCGTTGTCGCCATAGATCGGCTTGGGCATGAAGGTTGCGGTCTTGCCATAGGCCTGTGCCACGTTGTGGATGACGTATTTGTATTTCTGCAGTTCGTCGGCCTGCTTGGTCAGCGAGCCAAAGATCAGGCCCAACTCATGCTGGCAGCTGCCGACTTCGTGGTGGTGCTTGTCCACTTTCATGCCAAGGCGCTTCATCGTGCTCAGCATCTCGCTGCGGATGTCCTGCGCGTCGTCGGTCGGGTTTACCGGGAAATACCCGCCCTTGAGGCCAGGGCGGTGGCCCATGTTGCCCATTTCATACTCGGTATCGGTGTTCCAGGACCCATCCTGCGCATCGACCTCGTAGGAGACCTTGTTGATCGAGTTCGAGAACCGCACATCGTCAAACAGGAAGAATTCCGCCTCGGGGCCCATATAGGCCACATCGCCGATACCCGTGGATTTCAGATAGGATTCTGCTTTCTGGGCGGTGCCGCGCGGGTCGCGGTCATAAGCTTCGCCGGTATCGGGCTCGACCACCGTGCAATGCACGCACAGGGTTTTTTCGGCATAGAACGGATCGACATAGGCGCTCTCGGTGTCCAGCATCAGCTTCATGTCCGAGGCTTCGATGGATTTCCAGCCGGCAATGCTGGAGCCGTCGAACATGAAGCCTTCTTCGATGAAATCCTCATCGACCAGATCCGAAACAAGCGTCACGTGCTGCAGCTTGCCGCGCGGGTCGGTGAAACGGATATCGACATATTCGATCTGTTCATCTGCGATGGTCTTGAGCAGGTCTTGTGCGCTCATGTCTGTGTTCCTTTGGTTTTGTATTGTTCGAATGGATGATGCGGGGCAGGCGTTACAGTGCCTCGGAGCCGGTCTCACCGGTCCGGATGCGGATCGCCTGCTCGACCGGGCTGACAAAAATCTTGCCGTCGCCGATCTTGTCGGTCTTGGCCGCGTTCACGATGGCCTCGATGGCGGCATCGACCTGATCATCGTCGAGAACCACGTCGATTTTCACCTTGGGAAGGAAATCCACGACATATTCCGCGCCGCGATACAGCTCGGTATGGCCTTTCTGGCGGCCAAACCCCTTGACCTCGAGCACGCTCAGGCCCTGAATGCCGGCCTCCTGCAGCGCCTCTTTCACTTCGTCCAGTTTGAACGGTTTGATGATTGCTTCGATCTTTTTCATCACTTGGCCCCTTCGCCCTTGCGTCGCGCCCGTCAGAGCACTTCTCTTGATGAGGCTCAATCGGGTAGGCTGTGCAGGGCGGTGCTGCGCGGGTGATGTATTCCGTTATGCCTAAAAAATAGGCAGAGTGCTGGCCGAATGGGCAAATTTGAATCGCTGACATGAGGAAACCATGACCGAACTGTTAACCGCAGCGCAGATGCGGGCCATTGAGCAGGCCGCGATCAACTCGGGTTCCGTGAGCGGGCTGGAGCTGATGGAACGGGCCGGGCGCGGCGTCGTCGAGGCGGTTTTCGAGGAGTGGCCCGAACTGGCCGCGACGTCGTATCGGGCGCTTGTGCTGTGCGGGCCGGGCAACAATGGCGGCGACGGCTTTGTTGTTGCGCGGTTGTTGAAGGAATGGGGTTGGGAGGTGGAACTCTTTCTTTACGGAGAGGTCGAGAAATTGCCGTCGGATGCCAGGGCGAACCATGAGCGGTGGTGCGCATTGGGGCGCTGCCAGACGTGGGACGACTCCCTGATTGAAGATCTGCTGGCGCGCCGGTCCGCGGACCTGGTGGTGGACGCGCTTTTCGGCACCGGGCTAACGCGCCCGATGCCCAAGGATACCGAGAAAGCCCGGCGCGGGTTCGTTTCCGCGATGTCCGATGACGTTTCTGCAACTCGTCCGAAATTCGTGGCGATCGATGCGCCCAGTGGGTTGTGTACGGATTCAGGTGCGAATTTCGGGACGTTTCCCGCAGATCTGACCGTCACGTTTCATCGTGCGAAACTGGGGCATTTCCTTTTGCATCAGGGGCACGAGGGGGGCGGCCCCGGGCTGAGCGGAAAAATTCGCGTCAAGGATATCGGCCTTGGCGGACAGCCTGAGGGGGACGCGGTGCGCCTGCTGTCAGGCGCGCCGAACATCCGGCCCAAAGGGGCCATCGCGCATAAATACGCGCACGGTCACGCGCTGATCCTGTCGGGTGGTTCTGGCAAGACGGGCGCGGCGCGGCTGGCAGCCAGAGGCGCGCTCAGAATCGGGGCAGGGTTGGTGACGCTGGGCGTGCCGCCCGCCGCGCAGTTGGAGGTGGCGGGGCAGATCACGGCGCTGATGCTGACGCGGGTGGCGGACAAGGACGGGCTGGCCGAAGCGTTGCAGGATCAGCGGATCAATGCGCTCTGCCTTGGTCCGGGAATGGGGGTAGAGCGTGCCCGGGACGCGCTGGATGTGATCCTCGGCTCTGCCGGGCCGGAAGTGCGACCAACGGTGCTGGATGCCGATGCGCTGACGGCGTTGGCGGGGGATGCTGCGCTCTTTGGCCGGCTTCACGGCCGTTGCGTGCTGACCCCGCATGGCGGTGAGTTTGCACGCCTTTTTCCGGATATCGCGAAGAAGCTCGGGGAGGCGCCGACGCGCGGCCCTGCCTATTCTAAGGTTGATGCGACCCGGGATGCGGCACGCCGTGCTGGCTGTACTGTCCTGTTCAAGGGGCCGGACACGGTGATCGCTGCGCCGGATGGGCGATGCAGCATCAACTCGGCGCATTTCGAGCGCGCGGCACCCTGGCTGGCCACCGCCGGGTCAGGCGATGTGTTGGCCGGATTCATTACCGGGTTGCTTGCCCGCGGGGTGATGCCGATGCAGGCGGCAGAGACGGGCGCCTGGCTGCATGTCGAATGCGCACGCAGCTTTGGCCCCGGCCTGATTGCCGAGGATATTCCCGAAGAATTGCCAAAGGTGTTCCGCGCGCTCGGCCTTTGATGCCGCGCTTTCGCGCCCTGCGGGCGGCCTGTCAGGCGACTTGGGACCGTGCCTCGGGGCTGGCCTGCGCGGCGAGTTCCAGACCGTCCGCATAGATCACATGCGGGGCATCGAACCACAGCTGATACAGGGTCAGCGTTCGCAGCCCGTCATGGGTGATGAATTCGCCATCCACCAGCGCGCGCGCGGGCGCCATCGCCTGCGCCTTGCCAAAGAGCGCCATTGCGCGCCAGTCGCGGATCAGCAGTTTCTGGTCGGCGGGCAGAACCACATCGCGGTCAGGGCGGGTGTCGCCCAGCGAACCGGCAAGCACACGCACGGTGTGGGTCGTCAGGCGGCACTTGCGGATGTCATCCACCGTGGCCAGACCGCAATCGCGGGTGATGATCCGATCCCCCGGCGCGATGTCCTCGACCAGCGTTTCGCCAGCTTGCGTCAAAAGGATGCTGCCGGGGCCGACCCCGGCGCATATGGAAGGCGCCCGTGCGGGATATGTCCCGCCGCTGCGCCCGACCGTTTTCGGTTTCATGGCGACCTGCTATTTTTTTAGTCTGCTCGTTATTGAGGCCGATGATATGTCAAGTTTCGGTAAATGTCCTGCCTTTTTCATCACCGCGCCGGGGCAATGGGTTTTTTGCTCGCATCCCGGCGCGGGCTTTGCTAGGAGACACGTCAGGTTGCGGCCCATGGGGCCGCGCCGAACGCGGGTGTGGCGGAATTGGTAGACGCACCAGATTTAGGTTCTGGCGCCGCAAGGCGTGGGGGTTCAAGTCCCTTCACCCGCACCACTAAAACACATTAAAGTGTTGTTTTTATAGGAAAAAAGTGAGCCGAAGTCGCGGCCCACCAGCTGGCCTACCAGGGCACGCCTTGCTAGGCGTCAGCCGCCTCGATCAGTGTCACGGGAGCGCTTCGATTTTTACTGACCCAACCTGTTCAGGTCGGGTGCGGCGCCTTGAAGTGTGATTGAAGGCTTCAGCATTGTTCATGCAATGTGGCGTTCGGACGACATGGAATTACCAGATCAGGCAATCCCGTAGCGAAGCTGTAGCCGTCGAACCATCCGCCGGTAGAGCCGATGCGTCAGACCGTTCAGGCCCAAACGGATCAACACCACGCAGGGCAGGATAGTCCCCCAATAGATCCCGCGCAGGACACGCCCCCCGGCCGCATCTGCGTTGATCGCGCGACAAATCTGTGGCCCGAGGCGATAGTATTCGCCGATCTCGCGTGCGCCCTCGGTCGAGGCGGCCAGATAGCCATCGCGAAACCGGCGAAGGGTCGATAGTTCCAGCCCATTGTCCGGGCGCCCGTAGTGCCCGCAACAGGCCGTGGTCAGAAAGCATCCTTCCTCTTGATAACAATCCGCACCCTCGGATTGCTGGGAAAGACGCGCGCCCATCTGGTCGGAGGCACGGCTTGCGGCCAAGAGATCATCAACACTGATGTCGCTATGCCAAATCTGAACCATGGCGCCGTCGTGTTCGATGTAATAATTCAGGTCGACCGCATTTTCGCGCTCAAGCGCATCAAACAAAGCGAAAATGTCATTCAAATCGCGACCAAGATCAATCGACGGCGAAACATAGCCGGTATAATTAAATTCCAGGCTTCCATATCGGGTCCAGAGGAAATCGCTGTTTCTTCCGCGAAGATCGACCCGTACTCGCGCTTCGTAATTGCCCGACTCGGACTGTTTCGCGCGGGCCGTGAATTCTTCCTTGATGCTCTGGATATACTCGAATTCATCAATGCCTGAGGCCCAAATCGACATGCCGCCTACAGGGGCTTCAGAGCTGCGTTGAAGTATGTTGATCTGAAGGCCGCTGGTTGTGTCACGCAGCCTTTGGCTCCACACCTCAACGGGGACGCCACCGTAGTCGAGCTCCTGTACCCGTGTGAAAGTGGCCGCCCAGATGCCGAAATTCTGTTCGACTGTGCAGGCGTCATCGAACGCATAAGATGGCGCCGCAAGTGTTCCCATCGTCATCGCAGCCGCGCCGCCCATCATGCTCCGGCGATTCATAAGGGGTCCAGTCATCTCTCGCTCCTTTTTCGGACGGCACAGATGTGTAAAAAAGTGATCTGCGAAGGCAAGGAAAAATTCGCGCGCCCCGGGCTTGCCCGATGGCAAGCTGTGGTTTCGGCAGATGGTACCGGGCAGAAACCTATGGCATGTTACGTAAATGGAAGAACTGCACCGAACGATCAGGTTGCTCTACACGGGTCAGAGCCAGCGTGCCCGTCGGTTTCGCTATGGGTTGATCGTTTTCGATGCGCTGACGGTCGTCTATTTCATTGCAACGGCTGCGCTGCCCACGACACCGGTGACGACAGCGCTGAACACCGGGCTGGGACTGCTCATCGCTCTGGACCTCGCGGCCCGGTTCTGGATCTCTGACAACCCGCGCCGTGAGCTGATGCGCATCTACACCATTGCTGATCTGATTGTCGTGCTGACCCTGCTACTGGCGCCGCTTGTCACCGCGAACTTCGCCTTCCTCCGCGTGCTGCGGGGCCTGAGGCTGATCCACGCCTATCAGCTGCTGCGTGACCTTCGGCGCGAGAGCCTGTTCTTCCGTCGCCACGAGGACGCGATCCTCGCGGTGGTCAATCTCTTTGTCTTCATCTTCGTCACCGCGTCATTCGTCTTCGTGCTGGCCTTTGATGAAGAGGCGGGCATCCCCGGCTATGTTGATGCGCTCTACTTCACGGTGGCGACGCTCACGACGACTGGCTTTGGCGACATCACCATGACGACAACCGGGGGAAAGCTGCTGTCGGTTTTCATCATGGTCGTGGGCGTCGCGCTTTTCGTCCAATTGGCGCGCGCCATCTTTCAGCCCTCGAAAATCAGGCACAAATGCCCGAAATGCGGCCTGAACCGGCACGACACGGATGCGGTTCACTGCAAGCATTGTGGCGAACCGTTGATGATCGAGACGGAAGGCGACACTGGGACATGAAGCTGTCGCAGTCTACGGTTTACCGTCCGTCATTGCAGTTGAGTGGACTGTAAGGCGAGGGGGGACGCCCGGCCATGTTATCCCAGCGCGCGAGCTTCTCGGTGATCTTTACTATGAGCTGGGTCGCATCGACTCCGCCGCTGAATCTTATCGCGAAACGCTTGTTCTTTCGCCAAACCGCGCTCGAAGTCTCGCTGCTTTGAAGTGATCCGCGAGGAGCGCGCGCCACGGTGTGATTGATCTCTCCTCCACACGGGTGCGGTGCGCTCCGACCGCGCCAAGGCCGCAGAACGGCCTATGACATTCCGGGATATCTTTGGCGGCTCTGTTCGGGCCATCTGGCCCTGCATCATGGCAGCGGGTAACATAGGGGCATGACCAAGCTGCTGATTGTTTACCACTCCCGGACCGGCGGCAGTCGGCAGATGGCCGAGGCCGCTGCCGGGGCGGCGCGCGCTGAGGCGGAAGCCGTACTGAAACGCGCGGAGGATGCGGGGCCGGACGACCTGCTGAATGCCTGCGGCTATATCTTCTGCGCGCCCGAAAACCTTGCGGCGATGTCGGGGGTGATGAAGGATTTCTTTGACCGCTGCTATTACCCTGTGCTGGGCCGGATCGAGGCGCGGCCCTATGCGCAGATGATCTGTGCGGGATCGGACGGCGAGAATGCCGTGCGTCAGATCGCGCGGATCGCCCAGGGGTGGCGATTGCGGCAGGTGCAGGAGCCGCTCATTGTCTGCACCCATGCCCAGACGCCCGAGGAAATACTGGCCGAGAAGACAATCCCCAAGGCGGAACTGGAGAAGTGCCGCGATCTGGGCATGGCGCTGGCGGCCGGGTTGAGCATGGGCGTGTTCTGAGGCGAGCGACAGGTTTCAATCCGCGACCTGAGACGTATCGGCCAAGGCGGCTGCAAGGGTTCGTACAGCGGTGTCGATATGCGCGCTCAACAGGCTGATAGCGCGATCCGCGTCGCGAGCCCGGCAGGCGCGCAGGATCGCGTGATGTTCGCTATGCGAGGCCCCGGCATAATCCAGTTTTTCCACCGCACGCCGCAAGTAACGCTCGGACAGCAAGCCGAGCGCGTCGATATGCCCGATCAGGCGCGGGCGCCCGGCAGGCAGGTAAAGCTGACGGTGAAAGGCGGCGTTGAGTTCTGCGAATGCGGCAGGGGGTGCGGCCTCCATCCGGGTCTGGATGGCCTCTGCCGCAGCGATCTGTGCATCGCTGAGATGGGGCATCGAGCGGCTGAGCGCCAAGGTTTCGGCGGCGACGCGCATTTCGCCCAACTCGATCAGATCGGCAATGCGCAGGCGCGTGACCCGCGCGGTCTTGTTCGGCTCGATCTGCACCAACCCATCATGTTCCAGAAGACGCAGGGCCTCGCGCACCGGCAGGCGGCTGACGGAGAATCGCGCGGCGATCTCTTGTTGTCCCAATGCCGTGTCGGGGGGCAGGACGCCAGACAGGATGTCGGCACGCAGGGCGGCGGCGATCTCGGCGGCCTGTTCGCCGCGTATCGGGAAGGGAGGACGCATACCGGGCTTTCTTTGGTGTTGCCGAATAGTGTATCCAAAAAATAGGATTGGATACAAGTTGAGAATCGCCATGCGTATTTCCATCATCATTTCCGCTCTTGTCGCGGTGCTTGTGGGGTTCGGCGGCTCGGTCGCGATCGTCCTGTCGGCGGCGGACGCGCTGGGCGCGAGCGAGGGGCAGAAGGCCACGTGGATCACCGTCCTGTGCCTGTCGATGATGGTCACGACCGGATATCTAAGCCTGCGCCACCGGCTGCCCATCGTCACCGCATGGTCCACCTCGGGGGCGGCATTGCTGGCCGGGGTCAGCGGCACATCGCTGGAGGTGGCGGCGGGGGCGTTCCTGCTGGCCGCGCTGATGCTGATCGCTACCGGGCTGGTGCCGATGCTGGAGCGGGCGGTGTCTCGGATCCCCGGCGCGGTGGCCTCGGCGATGCTGGCCGGGGTGCTCTTTGCCTTTGTCGCCGATGCATTTCGCGTGGTGCCGGGAGCAGAGGCGCTGGTGCTGCCGCTTCTGGCGCTGTTCTTCGTGGTGCGATTGTTCTCGCCGATCTGGGCGGTGCTGGCCGTGCTGGCGGCGGGCGTGCCGCTGGCTATGGTGCTGGGGCTGGCGCAGCCGCTCTGGCAGGGCGGGTTGCCACCAATGGAAATCATCGTGCCAAAGTTCGAGGCGGGGGCGGTGCTGGGCATCGCCGTGCCGCTCTACCTCGTAACGATGGCCTCGCAGAACCTGCCGGGCTTTGCCGTGCTGCGAGCCGAGGGGTACCCGGTGCCGGGCCGCTCGATCCTGCTGGTCACGGGGGCGGCCTCTGCCATCTCGGCGTTTTGGGGCGCGCATTCCAGCAACCTGGCCGCCATCACCGCGTCGATCTGCACCGGGCCTGACGCGCATCCCGATCCGGCGAAACGCTGGTTGACCGGGCCGGTCTACGCGGCGGGCTATGCCGTGATCGCGCTGATAGCGATGCCTCTGGTCCTGCTCTTTGCCAGTTTCCCGCCTGCCTTGATCGCGGTTGTGGCGGGCGTGGCGCTGCTGGGACCGTTCATCGCTTCGTTGGGCGCTGCATTGGCGGAAGGCGCGCACCGGGCCCCTGCGGCAGTCACCTTTGTCGTGACCGCATCCGGCCTCAGCCTGATGGGTATCGGTGCTGCGTTCTGGGGGTTGGCGGCGGGGCTGGTGCTGGTGGTGATCGAAAGTGTCCAGCGTCCTGCGCCCCGGTGAGCGCCGTTATACAGGCCACGATGCGCAAAGACTCTGCTTGCGCCTGCACCCGGCCACCCATAGAAAGCCCCTGATTTTGACCGCTGCGGACGCCTCCGCGGCCCAATGCAATGGATGAGGACGAACAATGCAGGTCACCGAGACCCAGAACGAGGGGCTGAAACGCGCCTACACGATGTTGCTGACAGCCCAGGAGCTGGACGCGAAAGTCATCGAAAAGCTGAAAGAAGCGCAGCCCGAAGTCGAGATGAAGGGCTTTCGCAAGGGCAAGGTTCCGCTGGCGCTGATGCGCAAGAACTTTGGCCAGCGCGTGATGGGCGAGGCCATGCAAGAGGCCGTCGACAGCGCGATGAAGGCACATTTCGAGGCCAGTGGTGACCGCCCCGCGGGCGAGCCGTCGGTCAAGATGACCAACGAGGACTGGAAAGAGGGCGACGACGTCCAGGTGGAAATGTCCTACGAGGCGCTGCCCGAGATCCCCGAGCTGGACATGAAATCGGTCAAGCTGGAGCGGCTGAAGGTTATCCCCGACGACGCAGCGGTGGACGAGGCGCTGGCCAACCTGGCGGAAAGCGCTCAGGAATTCGAAGATCGCAAGAAAGGCTCCAAGGCCAAGGACGGCGATCAGGTCACGATGGATTTCGTGGGCCGCGTCGACGGCGAAGCGTTCGAGGGCGGTTCGGCTGAGGATTATCCGCTGGTGCTGGGATCGAACAGCTTTATCCCCGGCTTCGAGGAGCAGCTGGTCGGCGTGAAGGTTGACGAGGAAAAAGACGCGACCGTCAAATTCCCCGACGATTATCAGGCCGCGCATCTGGCTGGCAAAGAGGCCGTGTTCAGCTGCACGATCAAGGCCGTGAAGGCCCCCAAGGCTGCCGAGATCAACGACGAATTGGCGCAGAAATTCGGCGCCGAGGATCTTGAAGCTCTCAAGGGTCAGATCCGCGAGCGGCTGGAGGCGGAATACGCCGGTGCTGCACGTGCCGTGATGAAGCGCGCGCTGCTCGACCAGCTGGACGAAATGGTCGATTTCGATCTGCCGCCGTCGATGGTCGACTCCGAGGCGAACCAGATCGCGCACCAGCTGTGGCATGACGAAAACCCTGACGTGCAGGGCCACGATCACCCCGAGATCGAGCCTACCGAAGAGCACATCAAGCTGGCAAAGCGGCGCGTCCGGCTGGGCCTGTTGCTGGCCGAACTTGGCCAGCGCGCCGAGGTGCAGGTGACGGATGCCGAGATGACGCAGGCGATCATGGAGCAGGCCCGTCAGTATCCGGGCCAGGAACGCCAGTTCTTTGAGTACGTCCAGCAGAACCCGCAGATGCAACAGCAGATGCGCGCACCGCTCTTTGAAGAGAAGGTTGTCGATTACGTGGTCGAACTGTCCACCGTGACCGAGAAAGAGGTCTCGAAGGACGAGTTGCAAAAGGCCATCGAGGCGCTTGACGACGAGTGATCGCAGCGGCGTGAGCCCTGTGGAAAACGGAAACGGGAGGCTTGATGCCTCCCGTTTTTTTGTTTGCTACGCCAATGTAGCTCAATGTGAGTAAGTCCGCGATATGCGGAATATCTGCATTTTCCGGCGGGTATTATGTGGGCGAAACGGCCCCCGTAGTTGAGAGGGCCGCATCAAAGCGTATCGTCTTAAGCCTGAGCCATCAGTCAAAGGCGAAACGCTCTAGCGGCAATGTCGCGCGATTTCGCGTTCCAGCAGGCCGGTCTCTACCAGTTGGCAGCGGTCACGCGCCTCGTAGTAGTAGCCGCGTGCGTACCACATCACGGCCTCGTCCATGTCACCGTCCGACACCAGCCATGCGCCGCGCAGGTATTTCACCGCCCACCGCAGATTGGTTTCCGCATCCAGCAGGTCCTTTGGCTGGCCTTGAAATCCCATGCCGCGCGCCGTGGCGGGCAGGATCTGCATCATGCCGTAATAGGGGCCGTTGCGCGCCTTGGGGCGGTAGTCGCTCTCGCGCTGGATGACCTTGTGCACCAGCGGGCGGGGGACTTCGTAGTGATCGGCATACTGGTTGACCAGTTGGCGGATCTGCGGCGTCTCGCCCGGGTAGAGGTCGAGGCGGGTCGTGGTCTCGGGCTCATTTATCGCGCCGCAGGCGGCGAGGAGCAGAAGGCAGGCGGGGATGCAGAGGCGTGCGAACATTTGCGGTCACGTGTCCCGTGATGGTTGATCGCCGCACAAAGGCCGCAGAACCGCGTCAAGATCAAGCACCCTGAACCGGGCTTGGCGGCTTTCCGCCAGCGCAGGTCGCGCGCCCGGTCAGTCGCGGGTGCCGGAAAACCGCGTTTGCCAATCCTCGCGCTGCTCGTCCGTGATCTTGGCAAAGAGCACTTCGGGCACGGTAAAGGCATGGCCGGGTGGCAGGGCTTGCAATGCGGCGGGGACATCATCGGGCCAACTGTCGTCATCCGTCTGCATGCCGGCCAGCATCGCGGCGGCAGCGTCGGGGATGAAGGGCGCGCTGAGCACCGCGTAGACCCGGATCAGGTTGAGCGCGAGGCGGATCTGCGCGGCGGCGCGGTCCGGGTCGGTCTTGAAGGTGGTCCAGGGGGCGACGGTTTGCAGATACTCGTTGCCCGCAACCCAGATGGCACGCAGCTCTGCGGCGGATTTGCGGACCTCCATCGCCTCCATATGAGCCTCGTAGGCGCGGATGCGGGTGGTCAGTGTCTCGATCAGCGCGGCTTCGTCCGGCCCCGGCGTGCCGTTCTCGGGCACGCTCTCGCCGAATTTTGCGCGGCAGAACTTGGTCACGCGGGACACGAAATTGCCCAGCACGTCTGCCAGGTCCTTGTTCGCGGATGTCTGGAAGTTCTCCCAGGTGAATTCGCTGTCGCTGCTTTCGGGCGCGTGGCTGAGCAGCCACCAGCGCCAGTAATCGGCTGGCAGGATCTCCAGCGCCTGATCCATGAATACACCGCGCCCCTGGCTGGTGCTGAACTGGCCGCCATCGTAGTTGAGGTAGTTGAATGACTTGATGTAATCCACCAGCTTCCACGGCTCGCCGGACCCGAGGATCGTCGCGGGAAAGCTGAGGGTATGGAAGGGTACGTTATCCTTGCCCATGAACTGGGTGTAACGCACGTCATCCGCGCCCATGTCGGTGCGCCACCAGCGTTGCCAGTCGGCGTCGGTCAGGCCGTGGGCCTGTGCCCATTCACCGGCGCAGGCGATGTATTCGATGGGCGCATCGAACCAGACATAAAAGACCTTGCCCTCCATGCCGGGCCAGTCTTCGGTGCCCTTGCGCACCGGGATGCCCCAGTCCAGATCGCGAGTGATGCCGCGATCGCGCAGGCCTTCACCATCGTTGAGCCATTTGCGCGCGATCGACGTGGTCAGAATCGGCCAGTCTGACTTGCTGTCGATCCAGTCATTGAGCTGGCCGCGCATGCCGGACTGCTTGAGGTAGAGATGCTTGGTTTCGCGCACTTCCAGATCGGTAGAGCCGGAGATGGCGCTGCGCGGTTCGATCAGGTCGGTCGGATCCAGTTGCTTGGTGCAGTTCTCGCACTGGTCGCCGCGGGCCTTGTCATAGCCGCAGTTGGGGCAGGTGCCCTCGATATAGCGGTCGGGCAGGAACCGGCCATCGGTATTGGAATAGACCTGCTTTTCGCTGACTTCGGCGATCAGCCCGTTCTCGGCCAGCTTGCCGGCGAAATGCTGGGTCAGAGCGTGGTTCTGCGGGCTGGAGGAGCGCCCGAAATGATCAAAGCTGAGCCGGAAACCGCGTGCGATTTCGGCCTGAACGGCGTGCATCTCGGCGCAATAGTCGGCGACCGGCTTGCCCGCCTTGGCGGCGGCCAGTTCGGCGGGGGTGCCGTGTTCGTCGGTGGCGCAGAGGAACATCACCTCGTGACCGCGCTGGCGCTGGTAGCGCGCATAGAGGTCTGCGGGCAGCTGACTGCCGATGAGGTTGCCGAGATGTTTGATCCCGTTGATGTAGGGGATCGCCGATGTGATCAGATGTCGTGCCATTTTGTGCCTGTTCCTGCGTCGCGCCGCCATCCTTTAACGCAGCTTGCTCAAGGGTGCCAGAGCGCGGTTAGTCAGAGTCCGGTGAGTCATGGTCGCGGCTTTGCTTTGTAAGGCGCCCAATGATGAAAGATGTGCGCGGCGACCAGACATAGCGGGTGCGATAACCGCGGGTGGGGCGTGCGCGCATCCGGGTGAGGCCAAAGAGGATGAGGGCGGCGTGTCCTACGGCGATCATCACGAACATGGCGGACGGGCCGAAATCTTCGATCAGTTTGGACGCTGCCAGTGGTGCCGCGATGGCCCCTATTGCGTAGAAGAACATCAGCGCTGCCGACAGTTCCACCCGTTCGTCGTTCTTGGCAAAATCATTGGCATGGGCCGCAGAGACCGAATAGATCGGAAACGAGGTGAGGCCAAAGAAGAATGCGGCCCACATGACGCCGTTCCGCCCCAGATCGGGAAGAAGCGCGGTCGCGATGCAGCAGATGATTGCCGCGCCCGACAGGCCGATCAGCACATGGCGCCGGTCGAACTTGTCCGCCAGCCAGCCCGCAGGATACTGCGCCAGCGCTCCGCCCAACACGAATGCCGCGAGGAACCAGGCGATCTGGTCGACCGCCAGCCCGACCTGCTGGCCATAAAGCGGGCCGACCATGCGAAAGGTCGAACTGGAGAGGGCAGCGACCACGACGCCGAAGGCCGCCAGCGGAGAACACGCGATGGCGAGGCTGGGGCGCAGGCGCGGTGCGGTGGGGGTTTCGGGCTGCCGCGCCTTGGTCAGCGTCATCGGCAGCAGCGCGGCACAGCAAATCAAAGCGAGGATGTTGTAGGAAACATACGAGGCAGGCTCCAGCACCGAGATCATCATCTGCGCCACAAGTGACGCCCCCATATCCGCCACGCGGTAGATGCCCATCGTGCGGCCGCGGCTCTCGTTCGTGACCTTGGACTGTAGCCAGGCCTCGATCACCGTGTAGCAACCGGCCACGCAGATGCCGGTTGCTACACGCATCAGAGCCCAGGCGTAGGGGTCTATGACCAGCATATGCGCCATCAGCCCGATCGTGCCCGCCGCCGTCAGTGCGGCGAAGGCACGGCTGTGCCCGACGCTGCCCATCAGCCGCGGCGCCCACCAGCACCCTATGAAGAATCCCAAAAAATGCGCCGAGCCGAGAAGGCCGATCTGTGCCGTGGTGAAATCAAGCGCGAGGCCGCTCAGGGCATCGAGCGGTCCGACACCACCTGACGAGAGCTGCATGAAGATCACGGATAAAAAGAGGGCGGCGAAGGAAATAATTGTGCGCATAATTTCGCACATTGTCACGAAGCGCGGCGGGCGCGCCATGTGTATTCGACATCAGGGGGTCGTTTTCAAACTTTTCCCTCTGTCGAGCCTTACCTTTCGATCTGTACGATGATCCGCAGATCAATCTGGTCGCCGACAAACCCCGAAAACCCGCCCGCGCCAAAGGCCGCGCGGCTGACCGTGCCGGTCAACATCACGGTCAGCTTGTCCCGGCTGCCCTCGGGCGTGCCGCGCTGACGGTAGAGCCCTGCCTCCAGAGTCACCGGCAGCGTCACGTCACGGATCGTCAGATCGCCCGAAATTCGCGCCCCGGCCAGATCGCCCACGATCCGGGTCGAGCGGAACCGGATATTGGGAAAGCGCGCGGTATCGAGCACTTCGGGCCCTTTCATCGTCTGAGTGAGAAAGAAGGCGCCCATTCGCGCCCCAGCCGCATCGAGGGTCACATCAACCTTGCTGGCCGGTACGTTGTCCAGATCGATCAACATCTTCGCTGCCTTGACGGGCATGACGCCTGATTGCCGGGACCCCTCCGCGACGATGGTAAAGCGGACTTCGCTGCGGTCGATGTCGAGCCGATAGGGCTGCGGGGCGGCGAAGGCCGCCTGCACGGTGAGTGTCAACGCAAGTACGGTGGCCGCTATGCGAGCGAACATGAGGGATCCTTTGTTTGGGGCTAGACGACAGTATGGGGCATGGAGCGTGAAAGTAACAGGAAACATTGCCGATGCGCCGCGCCGCCGGTGAACGGCGGGTACGATGCCAGTGGCGACGTTTGCGGGTGACGCGCGGCGCAAATCCGTTAAGTTGCGCCCCGAACCGAGATTGAACGCACATTTGCAGGAGCGCGAAATGAAGATGAATCCGCTGGGCCGCACCGGCCTGCTGGTGAGCGAGCTGTGCCTGGGCTCGATGACCTGGGGCACCCAGAATACCGAAAGCGAAGGCCACGCGCAGATTGATCGCGCATTGGAACGCGGCGTGAACTTCATCGACACCGCCGAGATGTATCCGGTCAACCCGCTCAGTGCGGAAACGCAGGGCCGCACCGAAGAGGTGATTGGCAACTGGTTCGCCAAGTCGGGGCGGCGCGGTGATGTGATCCTGGCCACCAAGGTTTCGGGTGCGGGCTACAAGAACGTGCGCGATGGCGCGCCGATTTCGCCCGCGACCGTGCGGCAGGCTGTCGAGGGGTCGCTGCGCCGGTTGCAGACGGATTACATCGACCTCTACCAGCTGCACTGGCCCAATCGCGGCAGCTACATGTTTCGTCAGAACTGGCTGTACGATCCGTCGCAGCAGAACCGCACCGAGACGCTGGCGCATATGGAAGAGACGCTGGATGCGCTGTCCCGCGAGGTCGAGCGCGGCACCATTCGCCATATTGGCCTCTCGAATGAGAGCGCCTGGGGTACGGCTCAATGGCTGCGGATCGCCGAGGCGCAAGGCGGACCGCGCGTGGCGTCGATCCAGAACGAATATTCCCTTCTGTGCCGCTTCTTTGACACCGATCTGGCCGAACTCAGCGCCCATGAGGATGTCGGGCTGCTGGCCTACTCGCCGCTGGCCGCCGGGCTGTTGACCGGGAAATATCAGGGCGGCGCAGTGCCTGACGGCTCGCGGATGTCGCTGGTCAGCGATCTGGGTGGGCGCAAGACCGACCGGGCCTTTGTGGCCGTGGACGCTTATCTGGCGATTGCGCAGCGTCACGGGATCGATCCGGTGCATCTGGCGCTACGGTTCTGCCTTTCGCGGCCCTTCATGGCCTCGGCCATTTTCGGGGCGACGGACATGGTGCAACTGGACCGCGCACTGGGGGCCAGTGAGGCCGTGCTCAGCGATGACGTGCTGCACGAGATCGACACGGCACATCGGGCCAATCCGATGCCTTACTGATCCGCCTGGTCCATTTTGGCTATGATACCGCGCAGGTGGCCGGGCATGTCGCGGGCGGTGATGGCAGCCTCGCGCACGAGGTGGTCGAAATGTTCGGTGATGGCGCGGACACGTTCGGTATCGCGGAACGCCATGTAGTTGCGCCCGATATAGAGCACCGCAAGCAGCGGGCCGAAGATCGTGATCGGCGCGGAATAGACCCGGCGCGCATCATAGAGGTAAAGCCGCAGGCTCGGGTAAAGCTGCTCTGTCATCTCGATCAGACGGCTCATCTGGGCGCGCCGGATTTCGTAGGGCAAATCGCGATAATACCCCTCACCCTGCGCGCAACTTTGAAGCTCGTGGATCGGCAGGGCGATTTCATAGTCTGACTGCGCGCTGCGCATCCAGGTCAGGCGATCCTGCGACGCGCCGATGACCTGATCGGTACTGCGGCCCAGATGGGGGGTGTATTCCCATTCCAGCATGGCGCGGGTTTTCAGCATATCGGGCAAGCCGGCGGGCACGTGGCGGATCTTGTAGCCTGCAGCCTCCTTGTGCCACTGAAAGATCTGCTCATCCACCAGCGCGCGGGGGGCCTCGGTCAGGGATAGCGAGTTGGCCAAGATATCGGCGGCGGTTTCGGGCCGGTCGGTGAGGCCCAGCAGCCAGTCCGCAGAGATACCCAGCACCCGCGCGCATTCGCCGACCACCTGTGCATTTGGCAGGCGCGGGCTGTCGCCCGACAGAAGCTGCGAGATTGTCGAGCGGTCGACCCCGACGGCACGGGCCAGCGCGCTCTGGTTCATGCGGGTGCGCTGCATCGCTTCGGTCAGACGCCCGCGAAAGAGCAGGGATCGGATGCGTTTATCAGTTTTTTCCAACATAAGTTTAATATAATCACAGTTGCGGAAGAATGTTAACTAGATACGGAATGCCCTCCTGTCAGTTTCTGACGTAACGCTTTTGTGAGCAGTCAGTGGAAACCGGAACAGGAGGACGTATGGAACGACCCGTGGAATGGCCAACGCTGATCATGCTGGCGCTGGTCTATCTGCTCTGGGCGCTGGGGGTTACGTGGATCGCCGCGCTCTGGCTGCCGCTGGGGATGGTGGTTGTGACGCTGTGCATCGCGCAGCATTCTTCGTTGACGCATGAGGTGTTGCACGGTCATCCGTTCCGCAATCAACGCCTGAACGAGGCGCTGGTGTTTCCCTGCCTCGGGCTGCTGGTGCCTTACCTGCGGTTCCGGGATCTGCATCTGGAGCATCACCGCGATTCACTGCTGACCGATCCCTATGACGACCCGGAAACAAACTACATGGACCCCAAGGTCTGGCACCGGTTGCCGCGCTGGATACGCGCGGTGCTGATGTTCAACAACACGCTGCTGGGGCGGGTGGTCGTTGGCCCGCTGGTTGGACAGATCATGTTCATGCGCGCCGACTGGCGGGCGATCCGATCCTGCGATGCGGCGGCGCTGCGCGGCTGGCTGTGGCACATTCCGGCGGTGGCGCTGGTTCTGTGGGTTCTGAGCTACGGCGTGATGCCGATTTGGTCTTACCTGATCTGCACCTATGTCGCCTTTTCGATCCTGAAAATCCGCACGTTTCTGGAACATCGCGCCCATGAACGTTGCAGCGGGCGGACGGTGGTGATCGAGGATCGCGGGCCGCTGGCGCTGATCTTTCTCAACAATAACTATCACGTGGTGCATCACATGCACCCCAAGGAGCCGTGGTACCGGCTGCCCGGTCTCTATGCGCGCAACCGGGCGCATTACCTGAATCGCAACGACAATTACGTCTATCTCAGCTACGCTCAGATTATCCGACGCTATTTCCTGCGCGCGAAGGATCCTGTGCCGCATCCGCTCTGGCCTAAGCCCTAGTTTAGGTGCATGTGGGGCGGATGGAAGCCTGGATCATTCTTGCCATCGCCGCCGCCGCGTTTCAGACGCTGCGCTTCATGCTGCAAAAAACGCTGAGCACCGCCACGCTGTCGGCCGGTGGCGCGACCTTTGCGCGGTTTTTCTATTCCGTGCCTTTCGTCCTCACGCTGGCCGCCGGGTATCTGGTGTGGACAGGGACTGCGCTGCCGGGGTTTTCGGGGCGGTTCTGGATATTCGCACTGGCAGGTGGGCTGGCGCAGGTTCTGGCGACATGGTGTGTTGTGGCGCTGTTCTCGCAGCGCAACTTTGCGGTCGGCATCACGTTCAAGAAAACCGAAGTCGTGCAGACGGCAATTGTCGGCCTCATCGTGTTGGGGGACCGGATCAGCCTGCTGGGCCTCAGCGCGATCGTGCTGGGCCTTGTAGGGGTTCTGATCCTGTCCGATACGCCAGATCTGACCGGGCGCTGGCACCGCCGGATCGTCAACCGGGCGGCGGGGCTTGGTCTGTTGTCAGGCGCGCTCTTCGCCATATCCGCGGTGGGCTATCGTGGTGCCACGCTGGAGATCGCGAGCGACGATGCATTGATGCGGGCGCTGATTACGCTGGCGGCGGTTACTGTCTCGCAGACAATCGGCATGGCGGCGTGGCTGGCGTGGCGTGAAAAGGGGCAGATCACCAGCGTGGTCGCGGCGCGGCGCACGGCGGTCTGGATGGGACTGACCGGCATGTGCGGCAGCCTGTGCTGGTTTACTGCCTTCACGTTGCAGAACGCGGCCTATGTCTTTGCGGTGGGGCAGGTCGAGGTGATCTTCTCGCTGGCAGCGTCGGTCTTGTTCTTTGGCGAAAAGGTGACGGCGCGCGAAGGCGTCGGGATCGCGCTGATCACTCTGTCGGTGATGGCTGTGGGCGTCTTCCTTTAAGGCGCAGGAAGAGGCTTTCTTCGTCATCGTTGCGAAAGAACGGAACCGATGCAGGCGGTTCGGGATCACCGGCGCGCGCCGCGATTTCGGCCAGTACAACTTCGGTGATGAAGGGCAGGTCAAAACGCCGCGCGTCCTTCAGCGGCACCCATTGCAGATGCGACAGCTCTTCGCAGGCGGCGCTGAAATCGTCGAGGTCGCTGGCTATGTGGTCTGCATCCGCAAGAAAGAACCGCGCGTCAAACCGGCGTGGTCGGCCCGGCGGGGTGATCGCCCGAAAGACGAACTGCAGCCCCGAGGCATCCGGCAAATGCCCGGTCTGCGCGTAGCTCTGCCAGTCGGTCGGGACTGTACCGTCCCAGTCGCCCGGCTGGCCAAGGATCAGGCCGGTTTCCTCCCACAGCTCGCGAATCGCGGCGACAGCCAGCGGGTGCGCAAGGTCGCGCGCCGTGTCCTCGCAGAGCCGTTCGGCGCAGAGCGGGGGCAGGGGGCGGGCCAGAGGTATATCCGTGTCCCCGGCATCGACCGCGCCGCCGGGAAACACGAACTTGTTGGGCATGAACGCCGCCTGCGCGCCACGCTGTCCCATGAGGACATGCGGCGCGGAGGTCGGATCGCGCAGGACGATTACGGTTGCGGCATCGCGAAGCCTGGATTTGTCTACTGTCATGCCCGCCTTCTTTCCGTATAGGATCGGCGTCAGGTGTTGTTTCCGAACCCGTGCATCTGCCGAGCCCATTGAAACGCCACGACGCAGCCTTTCAGTCTGGGCAGAAGGTAGAGTGACAAGCTGACGCAGCCAATAGCGAATATGGTGAAGAGCACCATAGGTTCGGGCCGGAACTGCACGAAAGCGATATGCAGCAACGGGGCCATGATGTGCCCGACGATCAGGATGGTAAGGTATGCCGGGCCATCGTCAGCGCGGTGGTGCGACAGGTCCTGGCGGCACACGGTGCAGGTGTCGCGGACCTTGAGATAGCTTTTCATCAATGGACCAGAGCCGCAATTGGGGCATTTGCGGCGAAACCCCCGGCGCAGCGCAGGCCAGAGTTCGCGCTCTTGCGCGGGTGCATCAATGATTTCGGCGGTGTTATTGGACATCGGGAGCCTCTGATTTATCTACTTGGAAAATGGTCGATCACGCGCCTGAATGAAAGGGGTTGCGACGCCTTGCGTCGCCATGTCGCGCGTTCGACGGCGTGATCAGGCATCGGTGATCGTCAAGATTCCGGAGGGTCGCGTCGCCCACCGGGCTGCCAGAACTTGCCGAGGCGACGCGGTAGAAGTTGTCCGAATCTGTTACGGGGGCATCGTGCCGATAGCGAAGCGGCGCAAGCCGCGCAGCATCCGAAGCCGCGCCTCAGGCGGCGGATGTGGCGCTGTAGGTGACCGTGTTGCGCCCGCGGGCCTTGGCCCCGTAGAGCGCGCGGTCGGCGTCCTCAAGCACGTTATCCAGGTCGAGCGGTCCGCGTGCGCCTTCAGCGCGATTGTCATGGACCAGTGTCACGCCGATGCTGACCGTCACATGTGCGGGCGGGGCACCGCCCGGCAGAGCGATGGCCGCAGCGCCGATGATCTGGCACAGCCTGTCCGCCGTCCCCCGCGCCACGGCGCTGGGTGTGTCGGGTAGCACGATTAGAAACTCCTCTCCGCCGATGCGCGCGATCATGTCACCGTCACGCAGATTTCCCTGCAAGAGCGCCGCCACCTGGCGCAGAACGGCGTCGCCCGCCACCTGGCCGAACGTATCGTTAACCTGTTTGAAATGATCGAGGTCGGCAACCATCACCGCGAAAGGCTTGGGGTGTTCATCCGGTGTCTCGATCAGTTGCCGCAGGAATGGCATGGCAAAACGGCGATTGTAGAGTCCGGTCAGCGGGTCGATCAATGCGGCCCGCAGCCCGTCCTGAACACGACACCGGAGATGATCGGCAACCTTTTTGCGCTGCATCTGGTTGTTGATCCGCAGCGCCAGTTCGGATGCATCGGTGGACCCGGTCATGATGTCGCTTGCTCCCATGTCGAGCAATGTAGCGGTCAGGCGCGGGGCGGTATTCTGGACGACGACGATGATCTTGCTGTGGCGTGTGTCAGGTGACGCCCTCAGTTCTGCCATGACTTTCAGCCCGGTCTCGCGGTTTTCCCAGTTGGTGAGGATCACGAAGATGTCGGTCCGGCGCGCGCCGACCTGCGCCGACATGGGTTGATCGGTGGCGATGATCGCCAGGCGGTGCGTGGTGCACTGCGCCAGCCTGGCCCGCAGGGCCAAGGCCTCTGCCCGGTTCTGGGCGACGATGGCAATCTGGCCGCGGTTGGCAAAACTGCTTTGGGCCTCGGCGAACCCGGCGGCACCGCCGGGGCCGGCGTTGAGGCGCAACTCCTGCAGGTTGTGATGCTGTCGCAGGAGGCTGCGGATTTTTGCCATCAGGACACGCTCATCCATCGGCTGCGACAGAACATCGTTTGCCCCGGCCCTCAGGGCGGCGATGCGGCCCGGCTGATCATCGACGTTCAGCAGGATGACGACGGGAATGGCGGCCAGATCGGGCCGCGCGCGCAATCGTTCGATGAACGCAGCACTGTCCGCGTCGGGCAATGTCGCACTTGCAATGATCATATCGGGCGGGGTGATCGTGGCCGCGCGCAGCGCTTCGGCGGCGCTGGCGGCCTGGCTGACGCGGAAATGAGCCGCGGTCAGCTTGACCTTCAGGACGATCCTGTTGGTCGCGACGGCGTCGACGATCATGATGTTCCCTGACATGGGCCGTTGCCTTTCTGACTTGCCCTTTTTGCAAGTCCGACTATCCATGGGAGAAGTTAAGAAAACCTTTCCGGGATTGTTAAGAATGGCTCAAACGCAAGAGTCCGCCGAAACGATCGGCCTGAAATGTCTGGCCTGGCTGATCGGCAACGAGGATTTGCTGCCGGTCTTCATGGGCGCATCAGGCGCGTCCGAGGCCGATCTGCGGGCCGGTGCGAACGATCCTGCCTATCTTGGGTCGGTGCTGGACTTCGTGTTGATGGATGATGCCTGGGTGATTGGTTTTTGCGAGGCCGAAGGTCTGCAATACGAGGCATTGCGCCACGCACGCGCGGCCCTGCCGGGCGGACAAGAGGTAAACTGGACATGAGCAGCGCACGCGATATCGGCGGGATCGTCTTTGACAAGGACGGTACGCTGTTCGACTTTCACACCACCTGGGCTGGTTGGACGCTGCGCCTGATGCAAGCGTTGTCAGAGACCCACGGCGTTCCGATGCAGCGCCTTGCCGATGCGGTCGACTTTGACCTGGTTGCGGCGCGCATCTCTCCCAGCAGCCCGCTGATCGCCGCCACCAATCGCGACTGTGCCGAGGCGTTGGCCGCCGCCCTGCCGGGCATTGATATCGACGCGCTGGAGCGTGAAATGATGCTCAGTTCGGCGGATGTGCCACTGGCGCCATCCGTACCGCTGTCGCCTTTCCTCGTCGGGCTGCGCGGGCGTGGTCTGCGCCTTGGCGTGATGACCAATGACACAGAGTACGGCGCGCATGCCCATCTGCGCAGCGCGGGTGTGCAGGACCTGTTCGATTTCATCGCCGGTTTTGACAGTGGCCACGGGGCCAAGCCCGCGCCTGACCCGCTGCTGGCCTTTGCCCGCGCCGCCGGGGTCGCGCCAGAGCGGGTCGTGATGGTCGGCGACAGCACCCATGACCTGATCGCGGGCCGCCGTGCGGGTATGCATACGATCGGCGTGCTGACCGGCATCGCCGCGCAAGATGAGCTGGCGCCGCATGCCGATGTCGTGCTGCCCGATATCGGCCATATCCCTGCCTGGCTGGACGCGTGACGCGGCATCCGCTCTTTGGGCTGGGGCTGGCGCTCTTCGGGGCGCTGGTGCTGACGCCGGATGCGATGCTGATGCGCCTGTCGCAGATGGACGGCGTGCAGATGATGGCCTGGCGCGGGCTGAGCATGGGCAGCGTGATGGTCGCCGGATGGGCCCTGTTCAGCCGCACGCGGCGCGCGGATATCGCGGCTGGGGCCACGTGGTTCGGCGCAATGATCGTGCTGTGCCAATCCGTCAATTCGGCGCTGTTCTGCCTCGGCATCGCCACTGCGCCGGTTGCAGTCGTGTTGTTCGGCGTGGCCACCGTGCCGGTATTTTCCGCCCTCTTTGCCTGGGCTCTTCTGGGAGACTGGGCGCGCCCGGCCACCTGGCTGACGATTGCGGCAGTGCTGACCGGCATCGGCGTCGCGGTCTTTGGAAGTCATTCGGGTGAGATCGGGTTCGATTGGGCATCAGCGCTCGGGGCAGCGGCCGGGCTGGGGGTCGCCATGGCGCTGGCGCTTAACTTTGTCGTGCTGCGGGCGCAGCCCGATCTGCCGATTGCGCTGTTGATTGGGCTGGGCGCGCTTTGCAGCGGGGTGATCGGCATAGTGCTGACGGACATAGAGGCGATGCCCGATGGCCGGCTTTGGGCGATGATCCTGACCGGGGCGGTGGTGCTGCCGATCTCGTTCTTCTCGCTGTCGCTTGCTACGCGTTACACGCCCGCGTCCAATGTCAGCTTGCTGTTGCTGCTCGAGACGGTGTTGGGGCCGCTCTGGGTGTGGCTGGCGCTGGGTGAGGCGGCGAGCCCCACGATGCTGTTGGGCGGCGCGATTGTGGTGCTGAGCCTGGCGCTCTATCTGCTGAACGAACGTCGCGTGGTTCTGCGGTAGCGTTGCGTCGGCTGAACAGCCACGCCTCGGCGCGCGATCGCGTTGAATGCGTTTTTATCCTCCAAAAGCGACCGGTTTCGTCGCAAAGCGTCGAACTGCGCCGCGTTCAGCGTGCTTGTCTTGGGGCAGGCAATGGATGAGGAGACCAAGCATGGCCGATTCCCCCAAACGCAGGAAACGTGGCGGCGGCCGCGCGGGCAACGCAGACCGTCGTGGCAGCGCCGTGATCGAGCAGATGCCTTGGGCGCCGCCGATCAACCTGGACCGCCCCACCGAACCGCTGGATGAAGAGGGGGTCATGGCGATCCATGACGGCGCCATGCGGATCCTCGAAGAGATCGGGATGGCAATCCTCAACCCCGAGGCGCTGGAGGTGTTTCGCGCTTCGGGGGGCTGTACCATCGACGGTGAAAACGTGCGGATGGGCCGCGATTTCGTGATGGAGCATGTAGCCAAGGCCCCGGAAGAGTGGACGATCACCCCGCGCAACCCGGACCATGCCATCACCCTCGGCGGCAGGCATCTCAACTTTGGCAACGTCTCTTCGCCGCCCAGCTACTGGGACATGGAGATCGGCAAGAAGGTGACCGGCACGCGCGAAATGTGCCAGAACTTGTTGAAACTGAGCCAGTATTTCAACTGCATCCATTTCGTCGGCGGGTACCCGGTGGAGCCGCAGGACATCCATGCCAGCATCCGCCATCTCGATGTGCTCTATGACAAGCTGACACTCACGGACAAGGTGGCGCATGCCTATTGCCTGGGCCGCGAACGGGTCGAGGACGTGATGGAGATGGTGCGCATCGCCGGGGGGCACAGCCACGAAGAGTTCGAGACCGGCCCCAAGATGTACACCAACATCAATTCGACCTCGCCGCTCAAGCATGATTACCCGATGCTGGACGGTTGGATGCGGCTGGCGCGACGCAATCAAGGCCTTGTTGTTACACCATTTACCCTGGCTGGCGCGATGGCGCCGGTCACGATGTCGGGCGCCGTGGCGCAGAGCATCGCAGAGGGGCTGGTGGCGGTGGTGCTGGCGCAACTGATCCGCCCCGGAGCGGCCTGTGCCATCGGCACATTCACCTCTAACGTAGACATGAAATCAGGGGCGCCGGCGTTCGGCACGCCGGAATACATGCGCGCCACGCAGATGACCGGGCAACTGGCGCGGTTCTACAAGCTGCCAATGCGGGCCTCTGGTGTTTGCGCGGCCAACGTCCCCGACGGGCAGGCGATGTGGGAAACATCCAACAGCATGTGGTCAGCTGTGCAGTCGGGCGCGCATATGGTCTACCACGCGGCCGGCTGGCTGGAGGGCGGGTTGATTGCCAGCCCGGAGAAATTCGTGATGGATTGTGAAATTCTCCAGCATATCCAACGCTATATGGATCCGTCTTTGACTGCGACCGGCCCGGACGAGATCGCGCTGGAGGCGATCCGCGAAGTGGACGGAAAAGGGCATTATTTCGGCATCCAGCACACGCAGGACCGGTACACGACAGCGTTCTACCAGCCCTTTCTCAGCGACTGGCGCAACTTCGAGGCATGGGAGGCCGCCGGGGCGGTTTGGACGGCGCAACGGGCGCATCAGACCTACCGAGACATCGTCTCCAGCTTCGAGGCGCCGCCGATGGACGAGGCGATCCGCGAGGAACTGGCAGCGTTTGTTGCGCGGCGCAAATCAGAGGGTGGGGCGCCGACGGATTTCTGACGATCCCCTGAAATGCAGCGTCGGTAACGCGTCGGTATTCTGTCGGTCTCACGTCGGTGCGGGGCCTCAGATGTTTTGCCGGATCATCCCATCTTCATTTTGCTAAAAATACTCAAAGCGCATTCTCGCCGCCGCGTGTCCGGTCGAGGGTCGCGCGGCATGCCCGGTCCACGGCGGCATGCAGCAGCACCGTGAACACCGCCAGCACGATGAGGGCTGCGAACATCAGGTCGGTCTTGGCGCGGCCATTGGCCAGCAGCATGAGATAGCCGAGCCCTTTGGATGCGCCCACCCATTCGCCGATGATTGCGCCGATGGGGGCATAGACAGCCGCCAGCCGCAGGCCAGAGGCAAAGCCGGGCAGGGCGCTGGGCACCTGGATGCGCCACATGATGCGCGCGGGCGTGGCCCCCATCACGCGCGCCATGTCGAGCCACGGTTGCGGCGTCCGCATCAGCGCGTCAAAGAAGGCCGATGTGACCGGGAAATAGATGATCAGCAGCGCCATCACGATTTTTGACCCCATCCCGTAGCCGAACCAGAGCGTCAGGATCGGGGCCAGGGCAAAGACCGGCACGGCCTGGCTGAAGACCAGCATCGGGCGCACCAGTTGTCGGGCAATGGCAGAGGCCGCAAGGCCGATGGCCGTGGCACCGCCCAGCACACCGCCAAGGACCAGACCGGCCAGCACCTCGACCATCGTGACCCATGCGTTCTCCGCGATGATCTGGCGGCTGGTCCAGAGCGTTTCGGCCACGCGCAGGGGGCCGGGCAGGATGAAGGGCGGCATGCCCCCGAGGGTGACTACCGCCTGCCAGAGTGCCAGCGCGAAAAAGGTCGAGGCGAATATGGCGGTGTTACGGCTCATGGTGCCTCTCGCAAGCGTGCCAGCAGGCGGCCCTGGGTTTGCAGTGCTTCGGGATCGTCCACGTGGCGCGGGACGGGCGAGGCCGGGGCCGGGTGATCCTCGATCCCGGTTTCGGTCAGGATTGCAATCTGGTCACCCAGACGTGCGGCCTCGGCCGGATCGTGGGTGACCATGATCACGGTGCGGCCGCGCAGCCGGTCCGCGGTCATTTCCTGCATCAACAGGCGCGTACGGGCATCGAGCGCCGAGAATGGCTCGTCCAGCAGGACGATGGGCCGATCCTCCATCAAGGTCCGCGCAAGGGCGGCTCGCTGACGTTGCCCGCCCGACAGCGTGTCTGGACGTTTGTCAGCGTGATCGGACAGGCCCACGGAAGCCAGCACGTGGTTTGCGCGATCGGTATCGGGACGCTCGCCGCGCAATCGGCTGCCGAGCATGACATTGTCGGTGATGCTGAGCCACGGCATCAGCAGCGGGTCCTGCGCCATCATCGCGATGCGGCCCGCGAGGGGCGCGCCATCGGTGGCGGTGATCTGTCCGTCAAGCGTGGCCTCGTCCGCGACCCCGGCGATCAGGCGCAGCAGGGTCGATTTGCCCACGCCCGAGGGGCCGAGCAGGCAGGTCCAGCGCCCGGCAGGCACTTCGAGCCGGATCGGGGCAAGCACCGGCACTGTGCCGATGCGTGCTGATCCGTTGATGATGAGGCCGGGCGCGTTCATGTCACGGTGCCAGTCCCATGTCCCAGAACCGCACTTCCAGCCGCGTGGCCGTGGTGAATCGGTTCTGGATCGCGGCCCAGCGGGGGCTGGATTGCGGCTGCGGGCCAAGGCGGCGCAGCACGGCCCCGTCGATGAGGGCGCCGACCTCCCTGCAGACGCGCTGATTGTCAGCCCCTGCATAGGTGTCGATCCATTCGCGGTAGGGCGTTTCGCCCGCCTCGGCCCCCAGACGTGCGCCAATTTCGCCATATCCCATGACGCAAGGCGCGAGTGCGGCCAGCAGATCGAGGAAATCGCCGGAATGGCCCGCGTCCAGCACATAGCGGGTATAGGCGAGGTTTTCCTCGCGCTCGGAGGCGGCGAACACGTCTTCTTCTTTCAGCCCTTCGCGGGCGCAGGTCTCCACATGCAGCGCGATTTCCTCGTTCAGCAGGGCATCGAGCGTGCGGGTGGCAAAGCGCATTTCCTCGACCGTTTCGGCCTTGGTCACGGCCAGCGCCCAGGCGCGCGAGAAGTGGACCAGGAAGCTGTAATCCTGCACGAGGTAATGCAGGTAGGCCTCCCGGGGCAGAGTGCCATCGCCCAGCCCTTCGACAAAGGCGTGGTGCGTATAGGCGCGCCAGTGCCCTTCGGCTCCGGCGCGCCATGCGGCAAAGGTTTGGCCGTAGGTGGTCATTCGGCACCCAGATCGATGGCCAGTTCGGAAACGGGGCGCACGGTGTCGATCAGTCCGGCCTCGGCCAGGAATGCCTCGAACCCGGCGTAGCGCGCGGAATCGACTGCCGAGGGGCGCAGGGCAAAGCGCGGCAGGGTGTCGGTCCATGCGCGTTTGTTCAGCTCGTCGTCCAGTTCTGCCGAAGTGGATTTGAAGATTTCCCAGCTCTCGTCAGGGTGGTTGACGATATATTGCGTCGCCAGTTCGGTGGCGCGCAGGAAGCGCAGGATCGCGTCGTCGTTGCGGGTGTCCGCGTTTGCAACGTAGATCAGCTCGTCATAGGGGGGCACGCCCTCTTCCTCGAGGAAGAAGCAGCGACCGGGTTGGCCTTCGATGTCCATCTGGTTGAGTTCGAAATTGCGGTAGGCCCCGAGGACGGCATCGACCTGACCGGACATGACGGACGGCCCGAGCGACCAGTTGACGTTGATCATCTCGACATCATCCAGCCCGAAGCCGTGGGGCCGGAAAATCGCGGCCAAGAGCGCCTCTTCGACGCCTGCGACGGAAAAGCCGATCTTGGCGCCTTTCAGTTCGGCGATGGACTTGATCGGGCTGCTGTCGAGCACCAGCAGGCAGTTGAGCGGGCTGGCGATCAGCGTGCCGACGCGCACCAGCGGCAGGCCTTCGGCGACCTGCAGATGCAGCTGTGGCTGGTAGGACAGGGCCAGATCGGCCTTGCCGGCGGCGACCATCTTGGGCGGGGCGGAGGGATCGGCGGGGGCGATGACCTCGACCTCCAGGCCCTGAGCGGCGAAATAGCCGCGTTCCTGGGCGATCACGATGGGGCCGTGATTGGGATTGACGAACCAGTCGAGGATGAGGGTCAGCTTGTCCTGCGCATGGGCGGGAGTTGTGACGGGGAGTGCGACCAGCAGGGCCAGCGCGAGGGTGAGCAGTCTCATGACATATGTCTCCTTGGGGAACAGGTCTTGAATGCGCCGGGCAAAAGCGGCGGCGCGCGTGCGGAACGGGGAACCGGGCGGGGGGGCAACAAGCTGCATCATCGTCTCCTCGCATGGGTCACGGGCAAGGAGGCGGGACATATGCGCAAGCCGGATTTCGGCCAATGCATGCTCCGTTCCCTACGCCGGTATTGACCGGATCAGGTTCGGTGGGTTGGCAGATTGCCTCTCAGCCCCTTTGCAGGAGCACCCCAACGGATGGCTGCGGTCTAGCAAGTGGCGCGGGCGGGGGCAAGCCCCGGGCGGTGATGTGGGCCGCAATGCACGCCGGACCTGTTCAAGGGGCTGCGCGCTTGGCATATATGCAGGGCAAAGATGCAGGTTGGGCAGGAGACGGGTGATGGCAGAGCAAACCGGCAACACGGTGATGCGTGGCTCTCTTGCGCTGACCGGCGCGGTGGCGGGGTTGGCGCTCTGGGCGCTGTTCGACGTGATCCCCGATCTGGTGACGAACGCGCGGCTGGTGCTGTTTCTGGTGGCGGGGGGATGCGCCTTTTTCGGCGTGCTGCTGGCGCTGATCGGGCCGGTGCGGCTGATCCCTGCGGTCATGGCGGCGGCGGCGCTCAGCGTGGTGGCCAGCTTGCTGCTGATCTGGGCCAGCTTTCGCTACGATCTGGCAGAGACGTTCCTGGACACCGAGCATCACGTGCTGGCCTTTGCCTACATGCTGGCGATTGCCGTGCCCTTCGTGTCGGCGGGCCTGCAGGAGGCCGGTGGCTGGCGTCAATACGATCTGTTGTTCGACACGTCCTGGACCATCGTTGTGCGTTCTGCGGCTGCGCTGCTCTTTGTGGCGGTGGTCTGGGGCGTGGTGATGTTGTCGGATGCGCTGTTGGGCCTTGTCGGGATCACCGCCATCGACTGGCTGCTGGAGATCGACCCGGTGCCGTGGCTGCTGAGCGGTCTGGCGCTGGGCCTGGGGCTGGCGATCGTGCATGAGCTGAGCGAGTTCATCTCGCCTTTCCTGATCATCCAGCTTTTGCGGGTGTTGCTGCCGGTGCTGCTGCTGGTGCTGGGCATCTTTATTCTGGCGTTGCCGTTCCGGGGCCTGGGCGGGCTGTTTGGCGGGTTCTCGGCGGCGGCGACGCTGATTGCGGTCAGCCTCGCGGCGATCACGCTGATCACGACCGCGGTGCACCGTGATGACGATCAGGCCGTCGAAGGCTACATGGTCGCGATGACCAAGGCATTGGCGCTTCTGATGCCGGTCCCGGCGCTGCTGGCGCTCTACGCGATATGGGTGCGGATTGGGCAATACGGGCTGACGCCGGACCGGATGGCGGGGCTGATCGCGGCGGCGGTGGTCGTGATCTATGCGCTGGCCTATGTGGGGGCGGTGCTGGGCCGGGACAGGTGGGCAGCGCGGCTGCGCGGGGCGAACCGGTGGATGGCCCTGATGACCATCGCGATCGCCGCGCTGTGGCTGACGCCGGTGCTGAATGCCGAGCGCCTGTCGGTCGCCAGCCAGGTGGCACGCGCCGAGGCCGGTGTGCCACCCAAGGAACTGGCCCTGTGGGAAATGACACATGAATGGGGCCGGGCGGGCCGTGCCGGTCTGGTGCGGGTTCTGGACCTGACGGATCGCCCCGATCACGCCGAACTGGTCGAGGCGGTGGCAAGCGCCCGGGCGGCCAAATCCCGCTGGGCTTATGAGCGCGGGCAGGACGACCTGAAGATCGACTCGCTGGACGACATCGTGCCGCTGCGCCCTGAGGGGGTCAGCCTGCCCGTCGGGGCCTTCGACAAGCTGAGCGAACGCGACCGGCGGCAGTTGCACGAGGCCTGCGCGCGTACGCTGCCGGGCGGCCATCCGGCCTGCGTTCTGGTGCTGGCCGATTATGATCCGCTGCGCCCCTATCCGCAGGCCATCGTCCTGTTCGCTCCGCAGGACGACCGGGTGCGGCTGCTGGCGCTGGACCTGCGCGGTGATACGCTGGTGGCGCGCGGCGCCCCCGTTCAGCCGGGCGCGGGTAGTCTGACGTTGCTGGAGCCGCAGAGCATCATCGACGTGCTGGAGGGCCGGTTCGAGATCACGCCGGTGCCGCGCAACGTGCTGGATATCGGCGGGATCAGGCTGATGCCGCAGGACTGACGCTGCGTCGGCGTTGAGGAGATGTTAAGCCTCTGCTGCGATCCTGCCTGTCGCATCTGAGACGGAGCAGGATATGCACGGGCTGATCAACCGGGCCATCGAAAGGTTCGTTCGCGACACCTATGGGCGCGATACATGGCATCATGTGATGCGCCTTGCCGGGCTGGAATTTACCGCGTTCGAGGCGATGCTGAGCTATGAGGAACATACCACGCTGGATGTGCTGGCCGCGGCGCAGGATGTGCTGGGCCGCCCGGTGCCCGACACCCTGGAGGATATCGGCACCTACCTTGTTTCACACCCCAAGACCGAAGCATTGCGCCGCCTGCTGCGGTTCGGTGGCAGCAGCTTTCCTGAATTCCTGCACTCGCTGGATGATCTGCCAGCGCGGGCGCGGCTGGCGGTGCCGGACCTGGAGCTGCCGCAGCTGGTGTCAACGCCGTTTGAACTTTCCCCAGAAGTGCCGAAGTAAAATTCCCCACTTGCACGGGTCCGGCGATCAGCCGGTTTCAGTGATCTGCCGCTCCATTTTTGGTTTTTGGGGGCCGTCCGCGGCGCTTCGGCGGCGGCGGCG
>NZ_JAPWHW010000026.1 GCF_028369135.1 Roseovarius sp. ZX-A-9 | reverse complement strand
AATCCTGCGCTTCCTGCCCAACAAATTCGCGCCATATCCAAGAAAAATCAACGGGATAAGAGTTGTTCAGAGTGGACGAAGTTAACGTGACAACTCCAATGTCTGGCATCCGGGCAAAGTCGTTGTGAAGATCGCAGGCCGACCTTCAGGGATCGGACCACAGCCAGGATCAGACGCGCAGTTGTTTATCTAGCCAACCTGCATCCATTTCGGGAACCGAGGCGAGCAGTTCGCGCGTGTAACTTTGCTGTGGCGTGTTCAGGACGGAATCGACGCGACCGGATTCGACAATGCGCCCCGTCTGCATGACGATAACATCATCAGCGATGGCCCGGACCGTTTCGATGTTGTGGGTGATAAAGAGGTACGACACGCTCAACTCATCCTTCAACCGATCCAACAGTTTCAGGACACCTTCGGCCACCACCTGATCCAGTGCCGAAGTGACTTCGTCGCAGATGATCAACTCTGGATCAGCTGCCAGCGCCCGCGCAATACCGATACGCTGTTTCTGCCCACCCGAGAGACTGGCGGGAAAGCGGTCAATATACTCGGCTGGCTCCAGTTCGATCATGCGCAGCAGGTCGCAAACCCGCTCGCGGCGAGCTGTGCCGCGCAAGCCAAGGTAATGGGTCGTCGGACGGCCCAAGATCTGACCGATGCGCTTTTTTGGGTTCAGCGCCGTTTCGGCCATCTGGTAGATCATCTGGATCTTGCGCAGTTCATGCCCCGTACGCTTGCGGTAATCATTCGCCAACACGGCCCCTTCATATACCAACTGCCCCGAGGAAGGCGGCAACAGACCTGTCAGACAACGCGCAACAGTGGATTTTCCGCTACCGGATTCGCCCACCACCGCCACGGTGCGGCGCTTGTGGATGTCAAAGCTGACATCGTGCAGCACCTTCGTCGCGCCGTATCCGGCACTCACATTCTGCAGCGCCGCCAGTGGCACGGCGTCAGTTATGGGCTCAAGCTGCACTGATTTGCGAAACTCGCGCACCGCCCAAAGGCTCTTGGTATAGGCCTGCTGCGGGTTGTGCAGCATCTCCTGGGTTTCGGCCTCTTCGACCTCATTGCCGTGGCGAAGCACCTTTATACGGTCAGCCATCTGCGCGACGACGGCCAAATCGTGGGTGATGTATAGCGCCGCAGTGCCAAATTCGCGCACGATGTTCCGGATCGTCCCCAGCACCTGCACTTGTGTCGTGACGTCCAGCGCTGTGGTGGGCTCATCAAACACGATCAAAGACGGGCGACAAGCCATCGCCATCGCCGTCATCGCCCGCTGCAATTGTCCCCCCGACACCTGATGTGGATAACGAAAGCCGATTTCGCGCGGGTTGGGCAACTGCATCTTGGCATAAAGCGTTTTGGCGTCTTCCTGCGCCTCGTCCCGGCTGCGTAGACCAAAGCGAAGCGGGTTCTCGGTATACTGGCGCATCAGAGTATGCGCCGGATTGAAGGCCGCCGCCGCCGATTGCGCGACATAGGCGATGCGGCTACCGCGAAGTTTCCTTCGAGCGCGGTCCCGCATGGCCAGTACATCCTGCCCGTCGAATTGCACACTGCCGCCGCTGATCCGACAGCCATCCTTGGCAAAGCCCATAGTGGCCAGACCCACCGTGGATTTGCCCGCACCAGACTCTCCGATCAGGCCCAGCACCTCGCCCGGCTTCAGATCCAGATCAATGCCGTGTACGATTTCGGACCATTGGCCCTTGATCCGTGCCTCTATCTTGAGGTCACGAACCTCCAGCAAGTTTTGGGTGTCTTCGTTAATCATGCGCGTCAGTCCTGCATTCCGCTGGCGCGATGAAGCATCCAGTCCACGACAAAGTTAACGGCCACGGTCAGCAAGCCGATGGCCATGGCCGGCAGCAACGGGGTGATGTCCCCGAAGGTGATCAGCGTCGCATTTTCGCGCACCATCGACCCCCAGTCCGCAGTCGGTGGCTGGATACCAAGACCGAGAAATGACAGCGCTGCAATCAATAGAAAGACAAAGCAGAAACGCAGGCCAAATTCGGCCGCCAAGGGGGCGGTGATGTTAGGCAAGATTTCTGACACCAGCAGGTAGCTCAGGCGCTCACCGCGCAGCCGTGCCGCCTCGATAAAGTCCAGCACGACGATATCGCGCGCAACGGCGCGAGCGATCCGATAAACACGGGTCGATTCTAGAATGGCGATGATGGCGATCATGTTGAACACCGAGGTGCCAACGATCGTGAGCAAGAGCAGCGCCGCGATAAACAGCGGTATCGCCATCATTACATCAACGATCCGGCTAAGCACCTGATCGACGATCCCTCCCATTGTGGCCGCCAGCAGGCCAAGGAAAACGCCGATCACGAAGGTCAAAACAGTGGCAGCCAAGGCAATGCCGATCGTATTGCGCGCACCAAACAGGATACGAGACAGCATGTCCCGGCCCAAGTTATCGGTGCCCAGCAGGTGATCGGCGCCCCAGAGCATATATTGATCTCCAACAATTTCATGTTCGCCATAAGGCGCGATGAATGGCGCGAAAAGTGCGACAAAAATATACCCGAGAATGACGATGAATCCGAACCATGCCGAAATCGGGACCGAACGTGCGAAGCGAAGCGTTTCCATTCTTTACCGTCCGTGCCGCAAGCGCGGATTGCTGAGTGTGGCGCCAATGTCGGCCAACAGGTTCAGAATGATGTAGACGCTGGCAAAGAACAGACTGCACGCCTGCACGACAGGGATGTCACGTTTGCCGACCGAGTCGACCATCAGCTGACCGAGGCCGGGGTAGACGAATATCACCTCAACCACCACGACCCCCACCACGAGCCACGCGAGGTTGATCGCGATTACGTTGATGATCGGGGCCAGCGCATTGGGCAGGGCGTGACGGACCACCACGGCGGGCTTCGGTGCCCCCTTGATATGGGCCATCTCGACATAAGCCGAAGCCAGTACATTGATGATCGAGGCCCGCGTCATCCGCATCATATGAGCACTGACCACAACCGTCAGCGCCAGCGCGGGCAGGATGCTCTGATAGATGCGGGAGATCAGGCTGGTGGTTTCGTCGATCACGACGAAGGAAGGAAACATCCCTGACCGGCTAAGCGTGACGATCAGCAGATATGCGATCAGGAATTCAGGGATCGAAATGGCCGAGAGCGAGACCAGGTTGATGAACCGATCCAGATATGAGTTGCGGTAGAGCGCCGCAATAATCCCCAGCCCCACGGCAAGCGGTGTTGCGATGATCGCAACCATACCCGCCAGAAACAGTGTGTTCTGCGCGCGGGTCCCCATCACTTCGACGATATCGCGGCCATTCGCATAAGAAACGCCCAGTTCACCCTGAAAGAGGTTGCCCAGCCAAACGAAATAGCGCTCGACCGGTGGGCGATCCAGCCCCAGTTTGCGGCGGATGGCGGCGACCGTTTCCTCGGTCGCCTCCTGTCCCAATGTCGCCTCGGCCAAGTCCCCTGGCAGGAACTCTACCGCCGCAAAGATGAGCATTGAAACAACCAAAAGCGTCAGGACGCCCAGCAATAGCCGCTGAATTATGAGCCGTGCTGCCGGATTCATTTTCCTTGGTTCCACCCTTGGTTGCTTCAATGTTTGTCGCGGTTTGCTTTACGTGAACCACCACCGTTCGATCATCAGGCCACTGTCCATCTCGGACACGGTGCCAACCTCGCCATGCGCCAGCTTGTCACTGTGCGCTTCGACGTGGTTCGCGAAGATAGGCGCAATGACACCACCGTCGTCGCTGATCAGGCGCTGCATTTCGCCATACATTTCGGAACGCTTGGCCTCGTCCAGCTCGGTACGAGCGGCGATCAACAGCTTGTCGAACGCCTCGTTGCTCCACTGGGTCGCGTTCCACGGCACACCGCTCAGATACGACGAGGACAAAATCCAATCCTCGGTCGCGCGGCCTGACGAGTAGCTCGCGCAGAACGGCCGTTTTCGCCAGACTTCGCTCCAGTAGCCATCGCCCGGCACGCGGTCAACAGTTACGTCGATGCCAATGGGCGCCATGCTGTCACGGTAGAGTACCGCCATATCCACAGCCCCGTCAAAGGCGCCGTCCGATGTCGCCAATTCGACGGCCAGGTTGTCCAAACCGGCCTGCTTCAGATGGAACTTTGCCTTGTCGGGGTCATAGGCACGCTGAGCAAGGTTGGCGTCAAAATAACGGTTTGCAGGGCTGATCGGGTGATCGTTGCCCAGTTGACCGTGACCGTACAGCACCTTGTCCAGCATAGCCTGCCGATCGACGCCGTATTTCATCGCCATACGTACATGATTATCGGCAAAGGGGTTTTGCGTGCAAATCATCTGGAACATGTAGTGCCGTGTGCCCGGCTGTTCGTTGATCACGATACCCGGCGCACGCTTCATCCGTTTCAGCGTCTTCAAATCAACTTGGTTGATGAAATCAACACCACCCGACAACAGCGCGTTGGTACGCGCCGCTACATCGGAGAAGTTGATCAACTCAATTGAATCGAAATGCGCCCGCTCATCGCCGCGAAAGTAGTTCGGGTTACGTTTGGCCACAGCCCGCACGCCCGGTTCAAAGCTCTCGACGACATAGCCGCCCGTGCCGATCCCCTGCCCGATAGCATCGGCTGGCATCATGCACAGGTGATAGTCGAACAACAGGAAGGCAAAGTCCGCGTTACCACTGTCCAGCGTAAACACAACCGTGTGTGGGTCCGGTGCCGTCATCAACTGGATCGGATCGACGATTTGCTTGATCGGTGATTTCGAATCCTCACCACGATGATGGTTGACGGATGCGATCACATCTTCAGCGGTAAAGAGCTTGCCGTTGTGGAATTCGACACCTTTGCGCAAGTTGAACGTCCAGACTGTGGCGTCTGTCGATGCTTCCCAGCTTTCGGCCAACGCGCCGACAACCTTACCACTCGCGTCGACCTCGGTCAGGCGACTATAGACCGCGCCGGCACCAAGGATCGTCATGAACAGATCGCTGAAGGTGATCGGATCAAAGCTATCGCCAGTATGGCCACCGCTGATACCAGCACGCAAATGTCCACCCCGCACGGGGGTCGCACTTGCCTGCGCCATACCTGCTGCCATCGGCCCAGCGGCCAGCGTCAAGGCCGCCGCGCCCTTTAGCAATCCGCGTCTGCTGATTGAACCTATCATTCTCGTTCCTTCCCGGTTGTTGGTTTAGTTTGTCAATTCATTGCTTTCGCAAAAAGCTTTGACGTCTTGGGCGTCCATCATCTTGTCGGGGAAACCTGGGCTGCGCAATTCGACGCCAGTGGCGTCTTCCATCATCTTGATGACATGCGGTGTCCACGCGTCGGCGCCGTATTTCGCTTTGGCCTCCAGGAACATCTGATCCATCAGACCTGTAAATTTCAGTGGTACATCATGTTTACGCCCAAGCTCCATCATCAGGCCAAGATCCTTGCAGGCTAGTGCCAACGTGAACGAAGTATCAAAGCTACCGTTCAGAATAACTGGCGCGACTGTCTCGAATTCAACGCTGTTGCCAGAGCTAGCCTGAATGGCGCGATACGCCTGCCCCAGATCAAGGCCCGCACGCTTGGCCAGCATCAATCCCTCGCCCATACCGATCATGTTGACGAAAGCCAACATGTTGGTGATCACCTTAAGCGTCGAGGCCGCACCTATGTCGCCCAAATGGATGATCGGATCGCCAAAGGCTGCGATGGCTGCTTGGTGGCGCGCAAGTTCGTCGGCACAACCGCCGATCAGGACAGTGATTTCGCCACGTTCGGCGCGGTGGACGCCGCCGGTAACAGGCGCCTCAAGTGTTCCGATCCCACGCTCGCGGGCCAGTGCAGCAATGCGCAGCAACTCGTCCACTTCGGTCGTGCTGGTCTCGATCCACGTCGCGCCCGGCGACAGCGCCGCCAGAGCACCATTTGGTCCAGTCATCACTGCGGTCGACACTTTGGGCGAAGTCAGGCTGGTGATCAGACCATCCACACCCGTAGCCGCTTCGGCCGGGCTGTCGCACCAAACCGCACCGCGCGCAATATGGCGCTCGGCGAGTTCTGGGCGCAGGTCATGAACCTGCAACTCAAAGCCTTCATCCAAAAGATTGGCCGCAATCTTGCCGCCCAGATTCCCAAGGCCGATGATCCCGTATTTCATGGCGATATTTCTTTCTTTCGCTATCGGAGCGCCCGATATATCGGTAAATTTCGTGGTTCAGAGCACGTTACCGGGCAGGATTGAAATCGGTCCAATCATGGTTCTGCAAGGTATAACCCAAGTTTTTCGATCCATTCAGTCTGGACAGCTCAACAAACTTGGCGTTTGTCTGACCCATCGGCGGCGCAAAAACAGGGTGAACGCTCATCGAAGAGTTCGACTATATTGTTGTCGGTGCAGGTTCTGCAGGATGTGTTCTGGCGCATGACCTGAGTGTATCTGGCAATGCAACGGTTCTGGTTGTCGAGGCCGGCCCGTCCGATCGCCATCCTTATGTCAGGATTCCGTTGGGATATGGGCTGCTCTATGACAACCCGACGCGCAACTACCGCCTGCACACGCAAGCCGAGGCCAATCTGGCGGGGCGGCGTCTGTATGTTCCGCGAGGGCGTGTTGTGGGTGGATCAGGGTCAATCAACGCAATGGTGTGGTGTCGTGGACTGCCCAGCGACTACGCCGACTGGGCCCGTGATGGGCTGACCGGGTGGGGCTGGGACGATGTCGCGCCGGTCTTTGACAGCCTGGAGGCTCGCGATGATGCCGCGCCGGGTATCCGCGTGACCGACCCGGTCGCGCTGCGCCACCCTTTCACGCGTCATTTTCGCGATGCCGCGCGGGAACTGCGCCTGCCCTGTGATACTGATTTCAACGGGAACAGTCCCGAAGGCATGGGGTTTTACAACATCACCACCCGCAAAGGACAACGCGATAGCAGCGCGCAGGCCTTCCTGCGCCCGGCCATCGCTGGTGGTCTCGTGCGCCTGTTGACAGGGGCACAAGTGCAGAAAATCACGGTCGCGGGCAGCCGCGCGACCGGCATCGCCTACAGCCATCGCGGAAAAACATGCACAGCGCAGGCGCGGCGCGGCGTCGTCATGGCCGCGGGGGCAATCGGAACGCCACAGATCATGCATTTATCGGGTATCGGGGACGGCAACGCACTGCAGTCTCTCGGTATCGCCACACATTTGCACAACCCGAATGTCGGTCGCCATCTTCAGGACCATCTGGCCGTAGGCTATGCCTATCGCGCCCACCAGCCAACGCTGAATGCGCAGCTATATTCGCTGCCCGCCAAAGTCCGCCAAACCTTGCGTTACTTTGCAATGCGCCAAGGACCACTGGCCAACAGCGTCAACCAATACGGCGGGTTTCTGCGAAGCGCCGATGATCTGGCCGCCCCGGATCAACAGCTTTATCTGAACCCGGCCTCATATACGATCACGCGCAGCAGTGGCGGGCTGAATATTCAGCCCGACCCCTTTGCCGGCTACAGCCTGTCCTTCCAGCCGACCCGCCCAACCAGCCGGGGTCATATCGCCGTTGCCACGCCCATCCCCGGAACCGCCCCTGATATCGTTTTGAACGCGCTATCCACCGCGCAAGATTGCCATGATGTTGTGGTTGGCGCCCGGCTGCTCGCGCGGTTCGTACAAACCCGAACGCTTCAAACCGTGACAGATGCACCGCTGGACACTTGTCCCGCACGGATGACAGACGCAGAGATTCTAGACGATTTCCGCGCCCGCGCCGGCACTGTCTTTCACCCTTGCGGGACATGCCGCATGGGGCCGAATGCGACGGGATCTGTCGTCGATCCGCGCTCGATGGCGGTTCACGGGATGGAAGGACTTTATGTGGCGGATGCTTCGACCTTTCCGTCGATTCCGTCGGGCAATATCAACGCCCCAACCCTGATGGTCGCGCGCAAGGGTGCACGGCTGATACTCCAGCACAATCGAGGAAGCCTATGAAACTCGTCGATCTCGAAACCTTTGTCGTCGGCAATCCGCCACCGCATTTTGGCGGGCGGTATTTCATACTCGTCAAGCTGACCACCGATTGCGGGATTGTCGGCTATGGCGAATGCTACGCGGCTACCTTTGGCCCGCATGTCATCACGCATATGGTCGATGACGTGTTCGCGCGATACTTTGAAAACAGCGATCCACATCATGTTGAACGCATGTGGCGGCGCACGCACGGCTCGGGCTTTGCGCATCGGCCAGACGTGTCGATGATGGGCGTGTTCAGCGGGCTTGAGATGGCTTGCTGGGACATCATCGGCAAAGCCGCAAACCAGCCGATCTACGAGTTGCTGGGAGGGCGCGTACATGAACGCCTGCGCAGCTACACCTACATCTACCCTGATGCCGCGGATGCCAAACCGCCCGCGGGACAACGCGCGCGGGCCTATACAGACCCGCATGTTGCCGCCGAGCGCGCGGCTGAATACGTTGCGCAGGGTTTTACCGCGGTCAAATTCGATCCCGTCGGCCCCTATTCGGCCTTTGACGGGCGTCAGCCTGATCTGCCATCGCTGGAGCGTTCCGAGCAGTTTTGCCGCCTCATCCGCGAGGCCGTTGGTACGAAGGCCGATCTGCTGTTCGGAACTCATGGCCAATACACCGTTTCTGGCGCAAAACGCGTGGCCCGGATGCTGGAGCGCTATGACCCCCTGTGGTTCGAAGAGCCAACGCCCCCCGACATGCCCGAACGCATGGCTGAGGTGGCGGCCTTCACCTCGGTGCCCGTCGCAACGGGTGAGCGGCTGTGTACCAAGTTCGAATTCTCGCGCGTGTTGGCTTGCAAGGCGGCGTCGATCCTTCAGATGAACCTGGGGCGTGTCGGCGGCATCTTGGAGGCCAAGAAAATCGCGGCGATGGCCGAAACGCACTATGCGCAGATCGCGCCGCACCTCTATTGTGGGCCGTTGGTAGGGGCCGCCAATGTGCAGATCGCAACGTGCAGCCCTAATTTTCTGGTGCTGGAGAGTATCGAGGACTGGGGTGGGTTTCACGCGGATATTCTGAAGCAGAAAATGCCATTCGAGGACGGTCACGTTATCCCGCCAACGGCCCCCGGTCTGGGGGTCGAGTTGAACGAGGAACTGGCCCGCAACACGCCCTACACCGGCATGCAGCTACATTTGGAGATGGCCGCTGACCCAGCGTGAGCCAGCGGCAATTGAGGCGTAGCGCCCATAATCGGGAGCTGCTTTAGGTGATCCGCGCATCACGCCATGCCAGCGCGGCCTTTAGCCCTTCGTCGCGGCGGATACGATTGAATTCGGTCCGCTCCGGGCTCTCATCAGCTTCAATCTGCACCTCGGTTTCCAGCGCTTCGGCCAGGGCTTCGCGCATATGCGCCAGCTCATAGGTCCGATTGATCATGCGTTTGGTTAGTTGCACCGACTTGGGCGAGGCGTTGGTAATCTGGCGCGCCAATGCCAATGCCGCGTTCAGCTCTTCCCCCTCGGGCACCACCCGGTTGAGAATTCCCATTTCCAGAATACGTTGCGCCGGGATACGGTCGTCGCCGGTCAGCAATAGCTCTTTGGCCTGTTTTGGCCCGGTCACATAGGGCGCCAGCATCGCCACGATTCCGGACCCAAAGCGCACCTCCGGTTCACCCATCATGGCAGTGTCAGCGGCAACCGACAGATCGCAGGCCATCAGCAACTCGAACGCGCCACCAATGCAATAACCATGCGCGGCCGCGATCGTCGGCTTGGGGCAATTCCAGAACTGCATGATGAAATCGAAATCCTCGGTCAGGATTGGCCGCCATTCATCCGCGCCAGCGACCTGCCGTGCGGCGCTTTCCTTCATGTCGAACCCGGCTGAAAAGCAGCGTCCCGCGCCATGTATGACAATCGCCAGCACCCGTTCGTTATCAATGAACGCCTGCATCGCGCGATCGGTGGCCGACATAAGCGCACCATTAAAGGCGTTCATCGCACGCGGGCGGTTAAAGGTCAGTATGCCGACCCGGCCATCGACACGGGTGGTGACGGGTAAATCATTGGGTGTATCACTCATGATGTGCTCCATTTCGAGGTCAGGAAACATCCTATCCCAAGTGGACGCGCGCCCCTGCATCAATATTATGGGGTCATTGGGGCCGGTTTTTCGAACGTTTAGCTCTGGACCAGACGCCCCTCGGCATCTTTGATGATGCAACGTCTTTCTCTGCTTGATCGGGAACACCCCATGTCCACTGCCCACCCCCTATGGCCGTTGTTGTCACCCCGCTCTGTCGCCATCGTCGGCGCATCTGACCGCCCCGGCAGTAACGGGCACGCGATGGTCACGATGTGCGCAATTGATGGCTGGGATGGCGCGATCTACCCGGTAAACCCGCGCCTGTCCGAGGTGGAGGGACTGCGCTGCTATCCAGATCTCGCCAGCCTGCCGGAAACGCCCGATCACGTGTTGATCGGTGTCGCCAGCCGCATGGTCGAATCCGTGCTGGACCAGGCCATCGCATTGGGTGCGCGCGCAGTAACGATCCTCGCCGCCTGCCACCTGGAAAATGACACCACCCCAGATCTAGCTCAGCGGATTGCGAACAAGGCCATGGCCGCTGGCGTCGCAATTTGCGGGGCAAACTGTATGGGGCTCTATGCCCCGATCGAGGGATTGCGTATTGCAAGCGTCCATTCCGACGCAGGCATCCGTCCGGGTGGGGTTGCATGGATTGCGCAGTCTGGATCGGCCTTTGGCGCATTGGCGCATAATGACCGCCGACTGGGGTTTTCGCTCTGCGTCTCGACCGGAATGGAGTTGGTCATAAGCGTTGCCGACTATATGGATTGGGCGCTGGAACAGCCCCAAACCCGCGTCATCGGCTTATTCTTGGAAAGCGTTCGCAACCCGAACCGGTTCGTGGATGCCCTGCAAAAGGCTCAAGAAAAGGGCATTCCCGTCGTCGTGCTGAAAGTAGGGCGCACAGAGAAAAGCGCGCAAATGGCCGTCTCTCATACTGGCGCAATTGCAGGTAACGATGCTGCCTACGACGCCATTTTCCGAAAATACGGCGTCAGCCGCGTGGCTGACATGGATGAGATGGTTGCAACCCTGGCCCTGTTCGAAAGCCCGCGCCGAGCTGCGCCGGGAAATCTGGGCACAGTGCATGACTCCGGCGGAGAACGAGAGCTGATTGTCGATCTGGCCGTTGATTTGGGAATCGAATTTGCCACGCTGACACCGGGCACCTGCAACGCATTGGCCACCAACCTAGAGCCGGGCCTGGTGCCGGAAAACCCACTGGACGCTTATGGCACAAGTACGGATCTGACGCAGCGCCTGACCTCTCTAATTGCAGATTTGGCAAACGACCCGAACGTCGCGATGGCCTATTACATGTCCGATCCACGCGACGGGTACGGCTATGCAAGCGCCTACACCGATGCCGTAATCGCGGCTGCTGCACTGACAGACAAACCACTGGCGATGGTTTCCAACTACTCGCTGACAGACGACCGTCAACTGGCGCAGCGTCTCGCGGCTGTTGGCGTGCCACTGCTGCGCGGGACGCGGAACGCATTGCTGGCAGCAAGACATCTGATGCGGTTTCGCGATTTTCAGGCCCGAACCGCGCCCGTGCCCGGTGCCCCGGCCGGCAACACAGCGCATTGGGCAGCAACCCTGCATGACAAGGGACGACTGTCGGAACAAGACGGTCTGACCATGTTGTCGGATTTCGGTATAGCCACCCCGCGTATGACGCATGTCGCAGATGAAGACAGTCTGACCGACGCTTTGGAACTGATGCGATTTCCACTGGTCCTGAAAACGGCAGAGGATCACGCGCACAAGAGCGACGTCGGCGGCGTCGTTCTGAATCTGTCAGATGGCGACGTCGTGCGACGGGCATACCAAACCATGGCGAAAAACCTCGGGCCACGCGCGCTGTTGATGGAAATGGCGCCCAAAGGAACCGAGCTGGCTGTCGGGGCCCTATGGGACGCGGGTTTTGGCCCCATTGTTGTGCTGTCAGCCGGCGGTATCCTGATCGAATTCTTGCAAGACTCGATCGCAGCAATCGCCCCATTCGATGCCGCCGAGGCACGGCGGATGATATCACAACTGCGTATCGCAGATCTGCTGGAAGGTGTGCGCGGCCAACCCGGCGCCGATCTGGACGAACTGGCCCGCCAGATTGCGGCATTTTCACAAATGGTCGCCGCCTTGGGCGACAATTTGACTGAGATTGACGTCAATCCGATAATCTGCGCCGCAGATAGCGTTGTTGCAGTGGATTGTCTGGCGGTCGGCCCCGCCAATCAGGCCAGTTGAAGCATAGATTTTTTCACTATAACGTCGGGGTTCAGCATCATTTTCTTGATTGAACCCGGCCCATGTCCAGCAGCTACAAGTTTCCGCCTCTGAAATGGCTCATGTCCTTCGAGGCAACGGCCCGTCACATGAGCTTTACTGCCGCCGCTGAAGAGCTGGGCCTGTCACAGGCGGCTGTCAGCTACCAGATCAAATGCCTGGAAACGATGATCAAGGCGCCATTGTTCGAGCGACGGCCACGCAATCTGCAACTGACCTCTGTCGGGCAGGCCTATCTCCCACCGATCCGGCGTGCCTTTGACGAACTTTTCGCCTCGACTTCAGGCTTGTTCGGCACGCCCGGCGAAAAGGTGGTAACAGTACGCGTCGCCATATCCTTCATGACCCGGTGCCTGGCGCCTGCTCTTCGGGACTTCTATCTCGCACACCCAGATATCCGTATCAATTTCTGGTCCTCGATCTGGTCCAATGCCGAAGGCACCGAAGAGGCCGATATTGATATCCGCTTTGGCGCAGGCGATTGGGCGGGGTTTGACGTCACTCTATTGGCCAATGACACCGCCGTGTTCGTTTCCAGCCCGGAAAATGCGCCGCTGGTCCAGTGCCGTGAAGATCTGGCCCGCGTGCCCAGCACAATGATGGTCGAGGTCGCAGGCTACGATGAGCTATGGCGGCGCGCCCTGATACAGACCCGTGAACGGCCCATGGTTGGGAACGGAATCCGTGTCGATACAACGCTGGCCGCGATCGAGCTTGTCGCGTCTGGTGTTGGGTTTGCTTTTGTTTCGCAGCTGTTTTCACGCGAGGATGTTCGCTCGGGGCGACTGGTGATGCCCGGGGACATCGAGATCAAGATGGAACGCTCGCATTTCCTGCTTCAACCACAGTCCAAGAAACGCCCCCGGAATGAAGTGCTGATCTTCAAGGAATGGCTGCTGAGCCAGGGCTGGTAGCCAAAGGCTCAGTCGGGTCGTTTTATGGGTCCGTTGCATCAAGGGCAGAGGGCTGTGTTGGTCGTCAGCTTTGCTCGCCGATCACGCAGCCGGTTATGTCGCAAATATATCCGCAGGCTGAACGCATGTGTTTTGCTGGACACAGTTATCCTGCCAGCGCCGCGAACTGCTGGAAGGCAGTGCCACCGTTGTCGGCAAGCTGACCCTTTCGGATCATATGCGCGGTCTCGATCCCGGCGAGGGTCGCCTGCGCAGCAGCAGCAATGGATTTGAAGCCCTGCATCGGCCGGGTCAGCTTCTTGATGAAGCGGTGGTCCTGCTCCATATCTGCATCGTCGGGAAATTCAACTCGTAGGCCGGCATGACGCTGCCACCGCTTTCTGGTCCAGTTGGGCTGCCAAATATTGCTGAAAGTACCAGATCGTACGCTCTTTCGGGGACAACCTGCCAGGCTTCGCTGCCAGCGCCTTGGCGTTCTGCGCAATCGCGCCGATGATCGGTTTGTCCTCGTCATTGATGCGGTCGAAGCCTGCCTTCAATTCGGCAGCGTATGCCGCGCGTTCCTCCGGGTCATCGGGCACGGCACCGGGATAGTGGTCCGCCCCCCAGAAAACCTTGACCTTATCCACGCCATATGGCTGCACTGACAGCCAGAAGGTGCGTTCGGCGGTCACCGACATCACATGGCAGGGGAAAATCCCCGACAAAACCGCCTTGTTGCGCTCCTCCTCGGTCAAGAGGGGATTGTCCACGCTCATTTCGGAATTGCGCTCGTAAGATTTGCCGGGCACGCGCCCCTGTTCATACAGGCTATAGGCCGCGCCGCCGTGCATGGCATTGGCCAGGCGGGTCGGCATCGCAGGTTCAATCGTCTCGGCGTGAGCCACAAAGAGGTGATAGCCTTCCGTGAAATTCTGAACCAGGATCTTCCAGTTCGTGTTCCAGATCTCTTCGGTCCGGAACAACGTTCGGTATTTCGACAGTTGGTAATTTTCCAGCCGCTTTGAAAGACCGGCGAGCCGTGGACCCAGCGGCGCGGCGTCAGGATCGAGCGACACATAGACCCAGCCCTGCCATATCTCGACCTGAAACTGCGGCAGGCAAACTTCCTTCTTGTTGAAATTGTCCCGCATATGAGCAGCACCAATCAGCTGGCCATCCAAATTGTAGGTCCAGGCATGATAGGGGCAGCTGATCCGGCCTCGGATGTTGCCGGCCCCCTCAAGAAGAGTGGCCATGCGGTGACGGCAAACATTCGACATTGCCCGCAGGATGCCATCGCGGTCGCGCAGAACGATGACCGGATCGCGCCCGATTGTGGTTGTGCGGTAGTCACCGGGGTTCTCATACTCGTCTTCGCGACCAACGCAGAACCATTCGTGATTGAATATCTCGTCCAGCTCAAGTTCTAGAAACTCGGGCGAGGTATAGACCTGTGGCGGCGTCGCCTCGGCCAGTTCATCCGGCAGGGCTGCGTTGCGTGCGACTGCCTCCAGCAGTTCGTTAACAGACATACGTGGGGTCATTTTTCGCTTCCTTCTTCCAGCTCATACGCGACTTCACCTGTGACCACGCCGTATTGCTGGGCACTGTCGACAAGCAGCTCCCACAGCGAAGCCGCAAAACTGCGCGGCAGGGCCAGCTCGAACGCCTCCCCGCTCCGCCAGAGCGTGATGCCGACATGATGAAACGCCGTCGAAGCCACGCTGCCGGGCGGGAACGCTTGTGGTCGCAGGTCGAGCGGCAGGAAATGGTTGAGCAGCATGCTGGCATCCTCCCCCTCGACCCGCACCCAAGTCCGAGCCGATGAGAGATCGAGCGCGGCACCGACCTCGGCTGCCATGTCCGCAATGGGCTGGCGATCTGCCTCGCGGATCAACCACCATTTCAGCGGCTCAACCCGGAGCAACATGCCCTGTGCGCCCGATGCCAACTGTCCGGGCGCCGGCGCTTCGGTACATTCTGCGACCTGCGCCGCCATCGCCCCGACCTCGGTCAATGTTTCGGGCCAGCACGCAATCTGCGTCAGCGAAAATCCCGACACTTCGCGAAGGGTCACCCCCGCCGGGCCGGGCCGGCCGGCCTTCTCGCCCAGGTCATGATAGGCCCGCAATGCTGTCACCTGATCAGCCATGCATCCTTACTCCTTCGGGATCAAACATGTGAGGAGAGACGATCTCGACCTCGACCGGCTCGCCGCGCACCGGGTCTGCGGCTATCGCCAGCTGTCCGACCCATTGATCATGGCCGCCAGAGATATAGCCCAGCCCGATCCAGTGGCCGAGCGCTGGAGAATGGGTCACTGCCGTCACCCATCCCTCTCCAAACCCGCTCTGGGCCCCCGGCTTACAGAGCAACGCCCCTCCATTGAACGTCTTGCTGCGATCTTTCGGCAGGATACCGACGAGGCGCGGCCTATCCGGTCGCTGCAACTCGGGTCGTTCCTGCAAAGCCTTTCCGATATAGGGTTTCTTGGTAGAGGCCATGCCACCGAGACCTGCATCGCGGATCGTCACCCGACCGTCCAGCTCGGCCCCGGTTACATGGCCCTTTTCGATGCGCAATGTCCCAAGCGCCTCCAACCCGTAGAGACAGCCTTCGTGACGCGCCGCCGCCGTCCAGAGCTGCTCCATCATTGCCTCGCCATAGTTGCCCGGAACGTAGAGCTCAAACGCCAATTCTCCGGAAAAACTGATCCGGGCAATCAGCCCTTCGGTGCCGTCCCGCAGCACCACCGGCGCCACGCCCATAAAGGGCAGCGTCTCGTGCGAAACACTGTCAGGATCGCGAAGACATGCCGCCACCACCGCGCGCGATTTCGGCCCCGCAACGGAGACGCCGGCCCATTGATCGGTCACCGAGGTGACATGGACCTTCAGCTCGGGCCAGCGGAGTTGCAGCAACTCCTCCAGCCAGACCATGACACGGCCCGCGTTAGTGGTGGTGGTGGTCATCAGGAAATCGGCCTCGCCGATCCGCCAGGTGGTGCCATCATCCATCACCATCCCGTCGTCACGCAGCATGATCCCATAACGCGCCTTGCCGATGGCCAGTTTGGCAAAGCCGTTGGTATAAACGCGGTTGAGAAACTCCGCCGCATCCGGACCCTGCACTGCGATCTTGCCGAGCGAACTCACATCGCAGATGCCAACGGTCTGGCGCACGGTCGCAGCCTCTCGCACATAGGCATCACCGAGTGTTTCGCCCGGCCCGGCAAAATACCACGGACGATGCCAAAGCCCGGCGTCGGTCATGGTTGCACCCTGCCGCAGGTTCCAATCATGCAGAGGCGTGCGGCGCAGCGGCTTGAAATGGCCGTGTACATTGCGCCCGGCCAGCGCGCCGATGGCCACCGGCGTATAGGGCGGGCGAAAGCGCGTGGTGCCCACCGCCGGAATTTCCTTACCCAGCGCTTCGGCCATCAGCGCGAGCCCGATGATATTGCCCATCTTGCCCTGGTCCGTGGCCATGCCCAACGTGGTATAGCGTTTCAGATGCTCGACCGAGACGAAACCCTCCTGATGCGCCAGACGCACATCCGAACAGGTCACGTCATGTTGCGGATCGACAAACGCCTTGGCCTTGCGCCCCGGCAGCCGCACCTCGTAGAGCGGTCTGATCGGCGCGGTCCAACCACCGGCGGCAGGCGGATTTGACGCGAGGCCCATGGCCCGCTTGGCGACCTCCACACCGGAGGTCTCGCAGGCCTCGCGTGTCCAGACCCCGGCCGCAGACCCTGCCATGTAGACAGGCTCGTCGCAATCTCCTGCGAGGAAACAGGCCAGTTCGGCATCCCATTCGGGCTTTACCCCGCGATGCGACGCAAGGTTGACGACCGGCGACCAACCGCCTGAAACCAGCAGCAGGTCGCAGGCTTCGCGACCCGCCGCTTGCCAGCCTGCTCCGTTCGGCCGCGCCAGCCGCAGGGCGCGTAGCTTGCTCCGTCCTTCGGCCTTCAAGGGGGCGACGCCCGTGCGCAGCGTGACACCAGCGGGCAACTCGCAACCGGGCGCATTCCGTGCCTCGGCGATTGTCACCTCTGCCCCTGCTGCGGCCAGTTCCCCTGCGGTCACATAGGCGCTGTCATTCGTGGTGGCGACGACAATTCGTTCTCCCGGCAGGATTCCGTAACGGTTGAGATAGCTTCGCCCAGAATTGGCGGTCATCACCCCGGGCCGGTCGTTCCCGCCAAAGGCCACAGATCGTTCCAACGCTCCAGTGGCGAGCACCGTGGCCCCGGCCCGCACGGTCCAGAACCGCTGCCGTGGCAGATAGGCCGCAGGTGCCGAAAGATGGTCCGACACACGCTCCACAAGCCCCGCCACGCCCATGTCATAGAGCCCGAAGGCCGTGGTCCGCGTCATTACCCGCACCCCGGCCCGTTCGACCGACCGCACCAGCGCGCCGCGCTCGGCTTCGCCCGCCGGATCATTGAGCAGATCACCGCCAAGCTCGAAATCCTGTTCGACCAGGATCACGTCCCGCCCGGCCTCTGCCGCGGTCAGCGCCGCGCGCAGCCCTGCCGGCCCGCCCCCGACCACCAGCACATCGCAAAAGGCATGAGCATGATCATACTGGTCCGGGTCGGCCTCTCGCGACGCCCGTCCCATGCCTGCAGCCTTGCGGATAAGCGTCTCGTATTTCATCCACAGCCCGGTGCCCCGCCCCCATTCAAAGAGCGGTACGCCCATAAAGGTCTTGTAGTAAAACCCAGCCGCGAGAAAGCGGCCAAACAGACCGTTTACAGCCCCCAGATCGCGCCGCACATTGGGCCAAGCATTTTGACCTCGGGTCTCGAGCCCCTCATAAAGCTCCTGCATCGTCGCCTTGACGTTGGGCTCCTGCCGCGCGCCTTGGCCGACAGATACGATGGCCCCGGATTCTTCCACGCCGGCGGACATGATGCCGCGCGGCCGATGATACTTGAACGACCGCCCCAACACCCTTTCGCCATTCGCCATCAAGGCGGAGGCGAGCGTATCGCCGGCATAGCCAGTTAGCTCCTTGCCATCCCAGCGAAAAGTAAGAGGGGTCGCGCGGTCAATCCGTCCGCCCTGGTCTAGACGTCGTGCGGTCATTCCCCGCCCTCCAGAACTTTTGCCAGCGCGGGATCGGCCGGGGTGACGCTGTATATTTCATGGCTCATCGTGTCACGCTCGACCTTTAGCCACAGGCGGCAGCCATGCACATGCTGCCAGGTTTCCACCTGACGGCCACAGATGTTCTCTCGCAGGAACACCGCATCGTGCCACGCCTCGAGCGGCGCATCCAACGCCGGATATGTGATCGAGCCGTCGCCGCCATAGCTGAATTCGGCGTGGTCACGCGGACCGCAGAAAGGACAGGGAATCCGGATCATGCTAAACCTTCTTCATCCATGCAGTTTGGGATCTGGACCGGCGCCGCGTTCATCGATCTGAAGGCCGCGCTCAAATCTCTTGAGGTCGAAATTGGCAATCATCGGCGCCGGCCGATCATTGGCGATGAGGTCCGCAAACCACCAGCCCGACGCCGGCGTGGCCTTGAACCCGCCATAGTTCCAGCCCGTGTTGAGGTAGAGATTGTCGAGAGGGGTCCGACAGATGAAATGGCTGCCATCCATCGACATATCGACCACCCCGGCCCAGTGGCGCAACAGTTTGACCCGGCCAAGGCAGGGCATGACAGACATCGCCGCCTCGGCCACGTCCTGCACGATGGGCAGGTTGCCGCGCTGTGCGTAGGATTTGTACCAATCGAGATCGCCGCCGAATACCATCCCGCCCTTGTCTGATTGCGAGATGTAGAAATGTGACCCGCCCATACCAAAGACGACCACCTGATCGAGCAGCGGCTTGAGCGGTTCCGAAACAAAGGCCTGCAACTTGTGTGACTCGATCGGCAATCGCCCGAGCCCGGCCATGGTCCACAGGCGCGAGGTGTTGCCCGCGACGGCAAACCCAATCTTCCCTGCCGTTATGCGCCCCCTCGGGGTTTCCAACGCGGTGATCCGGCCAGCCTCACGCACCACCCCTGTCACCCCGCAATTCTGCACAATATCGATCCCGAGCTGATCCGCAGCTCGGGCATAGCCCCAGACCACGGCATCATGTCGCGCTGTCCCGGCTCGCGTCTGAACTGCGGCGCCCATGATCGGAAATCTGGCATCGGCCGCATAGTTGAGATGCGGCACTGCCTGTTTCAGCCGGTCCAGATCCCATATCTCGGCATCCGGCGTGCCGGTGAGCCGCATGGTATTGTAATTGCGCGATGCGGCATCAATGGCCCCGGGACTATGCAGCAGCGCAATATGAGACCGCTGGCTGAACATCACATTGTAGTTCAGATCATGGCTCAAGTTTTCCCAGAGCTTAAGCGAATGCTCATAGAATTCCCGGTTGCCCGGCTGTGCGTAATTGGATCGTACGATAGTGGTGTTGCGCCCGGCATTTCCGCCCCCCACCCAGCCCTTTTCGAGCACCGCGATATTGCGAATGCCATGATTGCTGGCCAGGTAATAGGCGGTGGCAAGACCATGCAACCCGCCACCCACGATGACGACGTCGTAATGTGACTTTGGTTGCGGGTCGCGCCATTGCCGGGCCCAGCCCTTTTGGCCGGTCATCCCCTGCCAAAAGACATTCCATCCGGAAAAACGGGTCATATTGTCTTGCCTTGTCGGTGTCTCAGGCAGTGCATTTCAGCACCCGGCCCGGATGTTTAAAAATTTGCCCGAACCCTTCGCGCCCAACTCACGCAGCGCATCCAGAACCCCCTGAACGAGGCACATGGGCTGCGCCCAGGGGGCGCCCTTGCGGATCTCCTGAAAAATGCGGTCTTCGCCGATCACGCTAGACCCGCTGGTGCAACTGTAGCTGACCACATCCGGCTTGGCTTCGGGCTGAATGCGGGCGGCGGCGTCCGCCATATGGTCGATATGGCCGGCCAGCGTTTCGTTCGTCGTGAGGTCGTCTGTTTTCAGGCGCGTGACGTGGACACCGACACCCTCGGGTGCCATGTCCATGAAATCGGCCTCGGCGCTCGGGTCCGTCGACATGAGGATAAAACCCAGCTTGGCACGATGATGACGCCCTGCGTTCATCTCGGGGCTGCGCGGCTTGGACTGGATGGTTTGACCGGACTGGAACATCAGAGGATGACCTCGTCTACGGATTTCGGATGGATTGTCAGAGGTTCCCATCCGTCTTCGGTGATGATGAAACTGTCGCCCACCTGGGCGCGGAATGTCTCGACCGAAACCGAACCATCTACCGCGAGAACCATGCCCGGTTGGATCACTGTGGTGTCCCCCGTCACCAGCTGCGGCGCCTCGAGAAAGCTGAACCCGGTCGCACGGCCACAGCGGAACGGATATTCATAGCCCGCATCTTGGATCACTTCGGCATAGGCCGCGTGAATACTCTCGGCCGTCACGCCGGGCCGCAGCGCGTCGAGCGCCGCCTTCTGGCTGGCCACGGCCACCTCATAGACAGCCACCTGAGCAGGCTCCGCGTCACCGATCCAGAATGTCCGGTCGAACCCCAGCTTGAAACGGTGAAAATTGGTCATCCCGCAAAAGCACAGGAACACCGGCTCCCCCTGCCGCATGATGCGGGTCGAGGCACGGTGATGCGTCTTCACGATGTCCTTCCCCGAGGCCATGATCTGCAGGAAATGGGTGTTGGGCGACATGTCACCATCGTCGTAATGCGCGGCCAGCAGTTCGGCCGCTTTCCGGGTGCCTGCCTGCGATGTCGCAATCGCCACCTCGAATTCCGGCACCCCATCGCCGATCGCCAACCGCCCGGCCTGCATCATCGCCGTTGCCACCTCTCCCGCGTGGCGGGCGAGCTGCAATTCCTCTGCCGATTTGATCATCCGCATTTCCGCGAGGATCGGCGTGGCGCTGGTAATTTTGTCCGCCGCGACGAGATCGTTCACATAGCTGCGTACCGGCGGCGGCATATGCCCCGGCTCGATGGCCACCCGCCCGGCATTTCGGACCGCCGCTGGCAGCTCTTCGCGCCATTCGTTGCCCATGCCGTCATTCCACGGGGCGATGCGATCCACCCGTGCCGCGGCCCTGGCGCTGTTGAGGTCGATGGTCGGAGTGATCAACAAAGTGTCGCCATCCTTAGGCACGACGAGGATTGTCGGACGCCCGAATTCCATGTGCAGATAGTCATAGTAGCCGGTCAGGTAATAGACGTTATCGTCATCGGTGATCAGCGCAACATCGATCCCGGCCTCGGCCAGTTTCGTCTGAAAGCGGGACAGTCTTTCGGTGAACATTGGAATTCCCTGATGAAGGTTGACGGGCATGGCAAACGGTGTTCTGGCCGCTGCATTCCTCAAAATACTACGTGTCCCGACACGCTTTCCATAGTGACATATCGTTCAGGCTTATGATAACCGTAGATTATGAAAAATTACCGTCGCACCCTCCCGCCTCTTGATTATCTCCTGTTCTTCGAGGCCGTCGCCCGACACGGCAATTTCACCCGTGCCGCAGAAGAGCTCAACGTGAGCCAGGCCGCTGTCAGTAAAAGGATCAAGGTGCTGGAAGACTGGCTTGGTATGGCCCTTATCGACCGTCGCGGTCGCAGCCTCTCGTTGACTCGGAACGGTAAGTTTCTGGCCACCAACTCAGGGGAGGCATTGGATTACCTGAGTTCATGCTTGCAACAGCTGCGCCGCACCCATGGCTCGGGCCGTCTATCGCTTGGGGCGAATGTCGCCGTCTCGCAATATTGGCTAACCCCACGGATCAACGAATACCTGCTCGGGCGCGATGCCGCGCCGGTCACGCTCACCTCCACCGACAAAGACGCCGATCTTTTCGCGCTCGAGTCCGATGCTTTGGTGTTCTACGGCTCCGACATTCCGGCGGGGTGGGATGGTTCGCTCCTCTTCGAGGAAACCTGGCTCCCGGTCGCGGCACCCGAGGTGGCGCGGAGATCTGACGGCCTCGGATCGGCGACACTTCTCGATTTCGACAAATTGACCCCGAAATGGGTCAACTGGGGGAATTTCGCCACCCTCACCGGCCATATGGAGATCGAACAAGCAACCAAGGTCAACCTGGGTTCCTATGGCAGCACGCTCGACACCGCGATCCGCGGCCGGGGGATCGCGCTGGGATGTCCCGATGTGCTGCAGTTCGAGATCGGCGCCGGGCGGCTCGTGGCGCTGGAGGATTACCGCTTCGCCACGGGCCGCAGCTATTTCGTGATCTGGCGTAACGGGCTTTTGACCAACCAGATCCGCGAACTGATCAGGGATGTCGGGATTCCGCTCTGACGCGCCGATCCCGTCCCTATCTCAGACCGCTTCCCTGACCGCGCTCAGGAACTGTTGGGTGCGCTCCCGCTGGGGGTTGCCAAAGAGTTCCGCCGGCGGCCCTTGCTCTTCGATCTTGCCGCCGTAGAAGAAACACACACGGTCAGAGATGTCGCGCGCAAATCCCATCTGGTGCGTCACCATCAGCATGGTCAGGTTGTGTTCGGAGACGAGCTTGCGAATGACGTTGGTCACCTCACCGATCACCTCGGGGTCCAGTGCCGACGTTACCTCGTCAAAGAGCATCACCTTGGGGCGCATGGCCAACGCACGGGCAATTGCCACGCGTTGCTGCTGCCCACCGGACAGCCGCGAGGGCCGTTGGTCCTTTTTCGAGATCATCCCGACCAGCTCCAACAATTCTTCCGAGCGATCGCGTGCCTCAGCCTTGGACAACCCGAGCACTTGCACCGGGCCCTCCATGCAGTTTTCCAGCGCCGTCATATGCGGGAAGAGATTGAAGTGTTGAAAACACATACCGATGTCGGCCCGCCGGTTGCGGAGGTGACGCTCGTTCGCGCGCACCAGGCGGCCCTGTTTCGGCATATGAGTCAGCGGTTGACCATCTACATAGATGACCCCGTCATCAATCTGCTCGAGGGTCATCAGCATCCGCAGGACGGTGGTCTTGCCCGACCCCGATGGGCCGATGATGGACACCATCTCGCCTTCGGCGATGTCGAGATCGAGATTCTTCAGAACGGTCAGCGCGCCATAGGACTTACGCACTTTGCGGAAACTTACCATCGGTGTGGTCTCACCGGTGATTTCGAGAGGAAAGCCAGTATGGTCCAGCATTGTTACAATCCCAGTTTACGGCGCACACGCCCTTCGAACAGCCGGATCAGGCCCGCTGCCGGCAGGGAGATTGCCAAGAAGATGATACCCACCATCGTAATCGGCTCGAGAAAACGGTAATGTTCCGATCCGATGGAATTTGCGACATGGATGAGTTCGGCAACCCCGATCACCGAGAGCATCGGCGTATCCTTAAGGATCCCCACGAGGTAATTGCCCATGCCCGACAGCGCCGTCGGGATGGCCTGCGGGATGATCACGCGACGATATTTCTGCGTGATCGTCATGTTCAGAGCGGTCGCCGCCTCCCACTGGCCCCTCGGCACGCTTTCGATGCCGCCGCGATAGACCTCCGAGAGATAGCAGGCATAATGCAGACCGATGGCAATCATCCCGGACGTCCAGGGGCTCAAACGCAGGCCGAACTGCGGTCCGACGTAAAAGACAAAAAATATCTGCAACAGCAGCGGCGTCGAACGGATGAACTCGACGAATTCCCGTACCACAAAGGTCAGCGCCCGGTAGGGCGTGCGCTGCGCCAGCGCGAAAACGAGCCCGAGCACCAGGGCGATGGCATAGCCAGCCCCGGCCGCCAGAAGCGTATTGCCGGTGGCGACCAGAAGCCGGGGCAGAATCTCCCAAACAAAATCCCATTTCCAGTCAAACATCGGTCACACCTTTCCCAGCTTGCGGGCCATCGCCCGCTCTAACCAGCGCATGAAAGGGGTCACCAGAAAGCGCGCCAGAATGTAATAGATCACCAGCGCGGTGCCAAAGACCTGCGCCGAGAGGAAGGTCGAGCCGTTGATCTGCTTGGCCTGAAACATCAGGTCGGCCACCGAAATCAGCGACACAAGCGCGGTGCCCTTGAGCAGCTCGATCATCAGGTTGCCCCAGGGTGGCAGCATGTTGACCAACGCCTGTGGCAGAATGATCCGCCACATACGCCGTGCAGGGCTCATGTTGATGGCCAGCGCTGCCTCCCATTGTCCACGCGGCACCGACAGGATGCCGCCGCGGACCAGCTCGGCCCCATAGGCACCGATATTCATGCCCACCGCCACATAGCCGGCAGTAAACTTGTCGATGCTCACGCCAAAGAGCGGCAGCACAAAGAAAATCCAGTAGAGCTGAACGAGCAGCGACGTGCCGCGAAAAATCTCGATATAGGTGATGGCCGCGCCGCGCAGGATACGGTTCTGCGAGAGCTTCATCAGGCCCATGGCGAGAGAGATCGCGATACCGAGCACCGCCGCCAGAAAGAACTGCGCAATGGTCACCCCTGTGCCTGACAGCAGTCGCGGCCAGTATTGGGCGAGAAAGTCGAAGATGATCATGGGCAAGATCCGTTTCACAGGGGATCCGAGCGGCGGCCCAGCAGGGACCGCCGCAAGGTTTCAGATCAGCGGTTGGCGCAGGTCCATTCCGTGGTGGTGTCGCCAGGCAGGTTGGCTTCGACGTAGCCATACTCCTTGACCTTTGCGAGCATTTCTTCGGAGCCAAGATAGCGCTCACGCGCAGCGTTGAACTCTTTCAAGAAATCCTCGTCCTCAAAGCGGAAACCGACGCCGACCCAGTTCTGTGTCCATTTCGGCAGCGCGCCGGGATCGGTGGTCTCGAACTTACCTTCGGACTGGTCGGCGAGATAGACTGCTTCGAACGACGTCAGCGCCGCCGCATCCGCGCGGCCGGCCCTCATCGCTGCGAGCGTTTCCGTCGGCCCGGGCAGCTGCATCATCTGTGCATCGCTCAGCCCCTCGCGGCGCGCGGCCTCGACCGTGTTGGCCCCGGAATACAACGCCAGAATGGCACCGTCGCTGGCCAGCACATCCTTGTAGTTGCTCAGCCCCTTCGGGTTGCCCGCAGGCACGAGAAAGCTGTCGCCGGTGGTGGCGATCGGCTCCGAAAACGCGATGTTTTCGCAGCGGCTGTTGAGAATGTAGAGCCCGCCAGTAATTATGTCATAGCGGTTGGCCTTGAGACCCGGGATCAGTCCACCCCATTCGGTGACGGTGGCTTCGACATTGTCGTAGCCCATCTCGTTAAGAATGCCGATCGCGATGTCGTTGACAAAGCCCTTCGGCGCACCGCTCTCGTCCGGATAGCCAAAGATCGGAATGTTGGAAAATCCGATACGGATAGGCTCGCCCGCCTCGATCCGGTCCATCAACGGACCGGCCATTGCCGAGAGTGCGGAGCCAGCCAGAACGATACCGGCCGGGATGATGGTCTTTAGTAGGTTAAGTGGCATCTGATCCTCCTTGTAAATGATGCGGTACTCAAGCTGTACGGACAGCAACGGTTGGTATTCTGTGACTTGGCGGGCGCTGCGTTTTCTCCGTACGGGTCTGTAGTTCGCGGGTTCCCCTCGCAAGCCTGCAGAGACGTATATGTGAAAATTTATTCCGAAATAGATCAATGTATCGGCATTTATGATGAATTATGTTGCCAAATGACAAAACAGAGATTTTAATCCCACCATGGATGATAAAGACCTCGAAATCCTGAAACTGGTTCAGTCGAACGCCAGAATGACCGCCGAAACGCTCGGCCAGACCATCGGACTGTCGCCGCCCGCGGTGCAGAAACGGCTCAAGAAACTGCGCGAAAGTGGCGTCATCGAAAACGAGATCGCGGTGCTCTCTCCGGCTAGGCTCGGCCGAGAAATGACCGTAATCGTCCAGGTCATGCTGGAACGCGAAAACCGCATGTATCTCGAGAATTTCAAACGCAAGATGCGCAATGTGCCCGCGGTGCAGCAATGCTACTACACAACCGGAGAGGCCGATTTCATCCTTGTTGTCGTGGTCAACAACATCAAGGAATACGAGGAATTCACCCAAGAGTGCTTCTTTGACGAATCCAACGTGAACAAATTCACGTCGTCCATCGTCATGGACCGGGTCAAGGTTTCCCTCGATATCCTGTAAGACCGTCTTCACCGGCCATCCCCCCTCTGTGACAGGCCCTCCACCCCGGCCCGCGCCTCTGTCGCACTCTTGGGTGGCCAGCGGTCGGCAGGCATAGGCTGCCCGCCCCGCTGACCACCGTCTCTTCATCCCAGCATCCGCGCGTTCTTCGGATCGTAGAACGGCTGGAGACTGACAGTGGCCGGGACCTCGCGCCCCTCGACCAGAACGCTGTACTGCCCTTCGGCCAACCCGGCTTTCCCATTCGAGCCATCTGCAGGTGAGATCAGGCAAAGCCCGACCGCCGAGCCAATCGTCGCGCCATAGGCCCCGGCGGTCACATAGCCCGCCACCTGCCCGTCGCGCAGAACCGGCTCATTGTGATGCAAGAGGGGCTCGGGCTCGTCGAGCTTGAGATAGAGCAGGAACGGGCCCTTGTTCTCTTCCTTGCGCGCCAGATAGGCATTACGTCCGATAAAGGGGATGCTTTTCTTCGGCTTGCACGCAAAGCTCAGGCCGATCTGATGCGGTGCCTCGGTATAGGCCATGTCGTGCCCCCAATGGACAAAGCCCTTTTCGATCCGCAACGCATTGAGCGCCTCGCCACCGATGAGGCGAAGCCCATGCTTCTTGCCAGCCGCCTCCAGCACCTCGAATACATGTTCGGCGAAATCCGGGGTCACGAATATCTCCCAGCCGAGTTCGCCAGAATAAGACAGGCGCTGCGCAAAAACCTCCGCATGACCGACGTAGAACCGCTGCAGGCTGTTGAACGGAAAAGCCTCGTTTGACAGGTCGATATCCGACACCTCGGCCAAGACCTCCCGGCTCTTCGGCCCCATCAAGCCGAGAACCCCATAGGCAGATGTCACGTCGCGCAACCGCACATCCTCGCCCTCGGCGATCTGATCCCGCAGGTGTAAATAATCGCGGCGGGTATGCGAAATCGAGCTCATCACCATAAAGGCATCGTCGCCATGGCGGGCCACAGTCACGTCGCTCTCGATACCGCCACGCGCATTCAGCATCAGCGTATAGGCCACCTTGCCCACCGGCATCGCCATATCATTGGTGCAAACCCGCTGGAGGAAACTTTCGGCATCCCGGCCCTCGACCATCAGCTTGCCCAGCATGGAATAGTCGATCATCGCCACCGCTTCGCGGGCGGCTTTTTGCTCTTCCTGCGCGCAGTCAAACCAATTCTGGCGATAGAAACTGTATTCATACTCGGGTGTCATTTCCTCGCGCGCGAACCAACCGGGACGTTCCCAGCCCTGCGCCTCCGCGAAACAGGCGCCGCGCGCCTTGAGCGCGTGGTGAAACGGAGTCCGGCGCAGGTTGCGCGCGGTCTCGCGCTGGCGGTTCGGCCAATGCATCGCATATGTGAGAACGAGCGTCTCGGGGCAGCGTTCGCGCAGATAGGGATCGCGCGCCTGGAATTCCTCGCAGCGCGCCGGGTCCATCTCCGACAGGTCGATCGGCGGATGCCCCTTCATGATCCACTGCGCCAGCGCCCGCCCGGCGCCGGGGCCGGACTGAATGCCGGTCGAATTGACCCCGGCCAGAACATAGTAATTGTTGATATCCGGCGCCTGCCCGAGGGTGAACCGGCCATCGTAGGAATAGCTCTCGGGACCGTTAAAGAAGGTGCGGATTCCGGTCTCCTGCAACAGGGGAACCCGGTTCATCGCCAGTTCGAGCACATCCATCACGTCATCTTCGACAAAGGGCAGGCTGTCGAACTCGAATTCCTCGGGAATGCCGTCCTTGGCCCAGGCCTTGGCATGGAAATGGGCAAATCCGAACAACAGCTTGCCGGCATCTTCCTTCCAATAGGTGCCATCGCAATAGGACCGCAGAACCGGCAGATCGGCGGGCAGATCCGGGATCGCCTCGGTCACGAGGTAATAGTGCTCGCAGGCATGGATCGGTACGCCGACCCCGCTCTGCCGACCCAGATCGCGGGCCCACATGCCACCGCAGTTGACCACGACATCGGCGCGAATGGTGCCCTTGCTGGTGCGCACGCCTGCCGCCTTGCCATTCTCGAGTAGCACCTCTTCAACCTTGATATGTTCAAAAATCTGTGCGCCATGCATCCGCGCGCCCTTGGCGAGCGCCGTGGTCAGATCGATCGGGTTCGCAGAGCCATCGCTCGGCATGTAGATCCCGCCGAGCACCCTCTCCGGGTTCATCAGCGGCCAGCGTTCGCGGATTTCCTCTGTCGTCATGGCATGAGCCTCTATGCCGAACAGCCGGGCAAAATCCGCCTTGCGCTTCAACTCGGCGTGACGCTCATCATTCACCGCAATCGAAATCGACCCCGAGCGGCGATAGCCCGGGTTCTGGCCGGTCTCAGCTTCGATCTCCTCCAGCAGCTCGATACCGTATTTGGCAAAGGTAGTGGTGGCATGGCTGCCCTGCAACTGGCCGACAAGACCGGCTGCATGCCAGGTTGTGCCCGACGTTAGCTGTTTGCGTTCAAGGAGAACCACGTCCTTCCAGCCCTCTTTCGCAAGGTGGTAGGCCACTGAACAGCCGTGAATGCCGCCGCCGATGATGACGACCTGCGCGTGAGAGGGAATTTGTTTAGCCATGCCAGAGTGCCCTTGCAGAATTTCGGTCAGCTATGTGTGACCAGATGTGTCTTGAATAGTTGGCCGGCGTCGGGCCGGTCGGCGGTCAGCCCGGCCAGCCGCGCCAGGTGCCATCCCAGCACCTGGTTGCTTGACAGGACCGGCTTACCCAATTGCGCCTCGGCCTCGGCGATCACCGGCAGCGCGCGCAGGCTGGTGCAGGAGACAAAGACCGCGTCGCAATCGTCGCGCGCGCCGATGGTAAGGATCGCCTCGCGGATCGCCGCCGAGGTGATCCGCGCCACAACGAAATCGTCGCTCTGGTCAAAGGTGGCCACCGCGTTGATCTCGATCCCGACCGCTTGCAGATTATCCTGCATCTCGCGCGTGACTTCAGGGGCGTAGGGCGTGATCAGTGCGATCCGCTGCAGCCCTAGAGCTGCCAGAGCCGCCTTGCAGGCGCTCAGCGGATTGCTGGTCTGTGCTGCGGGATGAACCTCGCGCAGGATTTCGGCCACGCGCTCTTCGCCGATCATCGTAGCCCCGGAGGTGCAGCCATAGCCGATGGCGTCAAAGACGAAGTTCTCCGGCAGCAACCCCGCGGCCGCTGGCAAGTCCTGCTCCATCCGGCGCAATGTCTCGGGCGTCACCTCCGTGTCGTTCGGGATCCGCGCGTGGTAGAGCGCGACCCCCTCGCCCCGCAGCAACCCGGACAGCTCATGCTCTATCGTCTGATCCGTCTGCAGCACGATCAGCCCGATTCGGGCCTTTGATCCGAGCCCCTCATCGGTCTCAAACTCCAAAGTTTCAATATGTTGCGCGTCGTTCATCTTTGATGACTCACCTGAAACGAGTCTGGTATATACCAGATAGATTCTTGGTATATACCAGCAATCGTGTTAGTCAAAGAAAACTTCGAGGTTATCGTCTATGCCGCAGCATCCCGCAGACACTACCGCCGAGACACCGATATTCCGGCAGATCGTCGATCACCTGCGCGACAGGGTTCTCAAAGGCGAGCTAACGGCCCATACACCGCTACCTTCGGAACGGTCGCTCGCCGAAAGTTTCGATGTCAGCAGGATGACCGCCCGCCGCGCCCTGGAGGCTCTGGATGCGGAAGGGCTGAGCTATCGCGAAGACCGCAAGGGGCGCTTCGTGTCGCCCAAGCGCATCATCTACAACATCTCAGACATGGTAAGTTTCGCAGCCAAGGCCCAGGCCCGTGGCGATGCGCTCGAAATAGAGCTGGTGTCGCAAGGCACGATCCCTGCCGACGCGCGGCTTGCTCGGGCGCTCGAACTGCCCGAAGCAACCGCCCTGCATCGGTACACACGGCTCTTTCGCACCGAAGGCCATGCGGCCTTTATCGAAACGGAATATGTGCTCGCAAGCCGCTTTCCGGATCTCCTGACACACGACCTGCGGCAGTCCAGCACCCGGCTCTTGGAGCAGCACTACGGGATCTCGCCCCGCACCGGCGACATAACCATCCGGATGCGCGCCATGCAGCCCGATGAGGCCAGTCTGCTGGGGCTTGCCCCCTATCATCCCGGTATCGCGCTGGAACAGGTGATCCGCGACGGCGACGGGAGCGCCTTTTGTTTTGGGTCGCAGATCTGGCGCGGTGAACTGGCCGAATTCTCTGCCCAGGCAATCGTGGGCGAACCGGTCTAATCCGCAGATGCCTTCCGAAAAAGATCACAAATTCAACTAAAGCAGACTGAAAACATCTCACTTATTGTAAACTTTGACGCAAAATAACGCTCGCTGTGACTATCTTGATGCCGAACACTCCAGGAGGTGCGCAATGGCCGATTTCCCTACCAAACTGACTGCACTCCGCCGCGATTTCCATCGCCATCCCGAATTGGGCTTTCAGGAGGATCGCACCAAATCACGGGTCGCTGAATTGCTGCGCGACCTTGGGCTCGAAGTGCACGAGGGGCGCGGCGTCGTCGGTATCCTGCGCGCCGGGAGCGGCAACCGCGCTATCGGGTTACGCGCTGACATGGACGCGCTACCGATCACCGAAGCGAGCACCCATGACTATGTCTCGCAAACCGCCGGTGTGATGCATGCCTGCGGCCATGACGGCCATATGGCCATGCTCCTTGGCGCCGCCGAACTGCTCGCTGAAACACGGGATTTAGACGGCACCGTCGTTTTCATCTTTCAGCCCAATGAGGAACACGGGCTGGGTGCCCGAGCGATGCTCGAGGAGGGTTTCCTCGATCGCTTCCCCATCGAAGAGGTTTACGGCATCCACAACCTGCCCGGCGCCCCGCTCGGTCAGCTCTCGACCCGCAAAGGCCAAATCTGCGCCAGCGAGAGCCTTTTCGAAATCGAGATCGCCGGTCAGGGCGGCCATGCCTCCATGCCGCATGTGGGTGTCGATGCGATCACCGTCGGTGCCGAAATGGTGCTCGCCCTTCAGACCATCGTCTCGCGCAAGCTCGCCCCGGGGGCCGGGGCCGTCGTCTCGGTGACCGAGTTCCTTACCGACGGACAGCGCAATGTCCTGCCGGGTCGCGCCACGCTCAAGGGCGATGTGCGCGCCCGTCTGCCCGAAGACCGCCAGGCGATCGAGAGATTCATGCGCCAGATCGTCGACGGCGTCGCCGCGACCCATGGCGTCAAGGCCACGATGAGCTTCAACACTGAATTCGTCGAGGTGATCAACGCTGACGGGCCGACCGAGGCAGTGATCGAAACCGCCCGCGCCAGCGGGTTGGACACGATCCCTGATCGCCCCCCGATGAGCTTTTCCGAGGATTTCGCCCATTTCGCCAACGCAGTGCCTGGCTGTTTCATTCTGCTAGGCAATGGTGACACCGGCCCCCACGGCCAACCGCTGCACGCCGCGGATTACGATTTCAACGACGCGCTCCTGCCCGTAGGCGCGGCCTTTTGGGCCGATCTGGTACGGAGCCGCCTGCCCCATCGAAAGGACCAAGCATGACAAATCTCCTACCCCGCGGCGGCGTGGCCCATGTGGCCGCCACCCGCAAGACCGGCAATGCCCCCGAACGCGTGCTCTCGCGCGAGGATTTCGCCACCGCGCGTGACGAGATCACCCAATGGGACGGCTACGAGCCGACCCCACTGGTCTCGCTGGGCGCGCTTGCGCAGGAGGTGGACGTCGCAGAGATCTTCTACAAACACGAAGGCCCGCGCTTTGGCCTGGGCAGCTTCAAGGCGCTCGGTGGCTCCTACGCTGCGCTACGCGTCCTGCAGCGCGAAATCTCGGCCAAGCTCGGCCGCGAAGTGCCGCTGGCCGATATTCGCAATGGCAAACACGCCAGCGATTGCGCCGAGATCACCCTCGTTTCCGCCACCGACGGCAATCACGGCCGGTCCCTGGCCTGGGGCTGCCAGCGATTTGGCGCCCCCTGCCGGATCTACATTCACGCCGAGGTCAGCGAAGGCCGCGCCGAGGCCATGCGCGAGTTGGGGGCCGAGGTCATTCGCATCAAGGGCGATTATGACGAATCCGTTCTGCTGGCCAAAACCGAAGCCGAGGCGAACAACTGGTTCGTGGTCTCCGACACCTCCTGGCCCGGCTATTCGATGCCACCGCGCGACGTGATGGCGGGATATGGCGTCATGGTTCAGGAAATCTGCGAGTCGCTGGACGACGCCCCGACCCATGTGTTCCTTCAGGGCGGCGTCGGCGGCCTGGCTGCCGGTGTCGTGGCAGGCCTGCGCCAATATTGGGGCGATGCGTCCCCGCGCGTGGTCATCGTCGAGCCCGAGCTCGCCGCCTGCCTCTTTGAGAGCGCCAAAACCGGCAAGGCCACCAACTTCACCATCGCGCAGGAAACGCTCATGGCAGGGCTGTCCTGCGGCGAGCCTTCCGAAATGGCATGGGAAATCCTCGCCGAAGAGGCCAGCGATTTTCTCACCATCCCCGAGGTTCTCGTCGCACCCAGCGTGCGGCTGCTGGCGCGTCCGCTGGGTGGTGACACGCCCATCGAAGCCGGTGAAAGCGCAGTGGCCGGGCTTGCGGCGCTGATCGCTTCGCGCCAGGATCCAGCCTTGTCGGAGAAGCTGGGGCTCGACGGCACCTCCCGGGTGCTATTGATCGGCTCCGAAGGGGTCACCGACCCGGCGATCTTCAAGATGATCATGGAGGGGCGAGATGCAGCCTAATACTCTCGACAGAGGGTTTCCCAACGAGGAATTCGAGGCAAGGACCAAACGCGCCCAGGCGCTGATGGCCAGGGACGGCCTCGACGGCATGCTGCTGATGACCGAACCCGAGGTGCGGTATTTCACCGGCTTCCAGACCCTCTTCTGGCAGAGCCCGACCCGGCCGTGGTTCGTCTTTGTGCCGGCCGAGGGCAAACCCGTGGCCGTCATCCCGGAAATCGGCGCCGAACTGATGCGGCGCTCATGGCTCGATGACGTGCGAACCTGGTCGGCCCCTGTGCCCGAGGATGACGGCGTCAGCCTGCTGACAGAGCTGCTGATGCCGCTCGCCCGCGCCAAATCCCGATTGGGTGTGCTCAAGGGGCATGAAACGCTGCTGCGGATGCCACTGGGCGACTGGGAGTGGCTGATCGCAGCCCTGCCCGGGCTCGAGATCGCAGATGCCACCGGGCTCGTTCAGGGGCTCCGCATGGTCAAGTCACCGGTCGAGATCGAAAAGCTCGCCCATATCTGCGCCATCGGCTCGGCCACCTTCGAACGTGTCCCCGAGATGGTGAGCCTGGGCCTTCCGTTCGAGGAGCTGTTCCGCCGCTTCCGCCGCGAGGCGCTGGCACAGGGCGCGGATGACGCCCCCTATGTGGTCGGCGCGGCGGATCAGGGCGGCTATGCCGACTGTATCTCGCCGCCCTCACGCCGTCCGCTGACCGCAGGCGACGTGCTGATGCTCGACACCGGCTGTGTCTGGGATGGCTATTTCTGTGATTTCGACCGGAACTGGGCCATCGGCCGCGCTGATGACAGCGCCCGACGCGCTTATGACGTGCTGTGGCGCGCCACCGAGGCCGGGCTCGAAGCCGCGCGACCGGGCAATACCTGTCACGACCTGTTTTCCGCGATGTCTGCGGTCATTTCCGAACTGGACGACAGCGGCGGCGATATCGGCCGGCTGGGTCACGGGCTGGGCATGCAACTGACTGAACAGCCCTCGCACATGGCAGGCGTCGGCACGGTGCTGCAGGAGAACATGGTGCTGACCCTGGAACCCTCACTGTCCTATGGGGATGGGATGATGATGGTTCATGAAGAAAACATCGTCGTAACTCCAGAAGGTGGCGGCCTCTTGACCACACGCGCCGCTCCCGAACTGCCTGTTATTTGAAAATAGCGGGGGCAACAAATCTGCCCCTGTTTTTGTTACATACTGTGCTATCGAAGCGTTGTCGCCGCTCGCACTGTGTGGCCGTTCTTCATTGTAGTACCACCCGCAGCCCTCACAACTCGTTATCACCGACTGGAAGCATTCGACGCTTGGAGAGCGCAGCAAGCGTCGCCTGATTGACGCTCGCTGCACTTGAGATGGTTGCAATAAGTTAACATGATAACAACCGTTTAAGGCTGTTGTGATCCATTCGCACCATCGATCTGATGATCTGAAAGAAGTTCGATAATTCTGACCAGGGCAGAATGGTCTGTATCGCCCAGTCCTTGAGCCAAGCACGCATTCATCAATTGGTGGCAACTGGCGGTATTTGGCAGAGAAACACTGATGTCCTGAGCGCTGGAAAGTGCCAGTCTCAGGTCCTTGTGATGGAGTTTGATCCGAAATCCCGGATCAAACGTCCGGTCGATCATACGTTCTCCGTGGACCTCAAGTATTTTCGAAGATGCGAAACCACCCATCAATGCCTCGCGCACCCGCCGGGGATCCGCACCCGCCTTGGAGGCGAAAACCAAGGCTTCGGCCACTGCCTGGATATTCAGCGCAACAATTATCTGGTTGGCCACCTTTGCCGTCTGGCCTGTCCCGGCGGCCCCCACATGCGTGATATTTTTTCCCATAATCTCGAACAACGGTAGCGCCCGGGAAAAGGCTTTGTCAGAGCCTCCGCACATAATGCTCAAAGTCGCGTTTTTAGCGCCAACTTCTCCGCCCGATACCGGCGCATCAACAAAATCGCAGCCCAACTTTTCAAGCTGTGCCGCAATATCAGCAGTCGCAACGGGAGAAATGGAGCTCATATCAATGATCAGCTTACCCTTTAGCGTGGCATTGCCGATGCCGTCCGCTCCTACCAGAACCTCTTCGACCTGCGGGGTGTCTGGAAGCATGGTGATGATGATGTCCGAATTCTCGGTCACTTCCCTAGCGCTTGGGTGCAGTACCAGCCCGCGCTCTACCAGCCATGTTGGGGCCGGCGTGTTATGGACTGTGCTGTGGAGCTCATGACCTGCGTCAATAAGGTGCCCCGCCATCTGCGCTCCCATTATCCCCAATCCGATAAATCCAATCTTACTCATTGCGGTTTGCTCCTGTGATGTGTCGCGTTTCTTTGGTTTTTTCCGTGTCGTGAACCGCAGGCGAAATGCTTTCCCCGGCTGCTTCAGAGACTGTGGCCTTGTCCGAAGACCGACTTGCAAACAGCGCGAACAGCCCCAACGCTCCGAACGTTGCGCCTGCAAGGATTGGCAATCTGTAACTGCCGCCGAAATCATACAGCAGCCCCGTAATTGACGGCGCCGTAAGACCAGCTAGCCCGTACCCCACATTTAGCCGTCCAAACAAAAAACCGGCATTCGCGCTGCCGTAGCGGTGCGCCAAGAGAGTAACAAACATTGTCACCGTCGATCCGAAACCCACCCCCAGTACAAGGATTGCAACAATCCAAACGCCAACCGGAAAACCGGCATTCAATGCCAGCAGGCCCAGAAGAAGAACACTCAAGCCAATCATGGGTGCCATTTTTGGGGAGCTGCGTTCTACGAAAACTCCGCCCAGCAGCGCGCCGACCAGGTAACCCGAGTTGAGCACAAAAGGTGCCAATACCGAGAGATGGTCTGCGGCCCCGAGCTCGCGCAAGATGGCAACGCCGTGGCTCATGATCATGAGCCCAATGTAGCAAAATGCAAAAAAAGCGATGCCAAAACCCAAGAATGGCTTGCCCATAGCTATGCGACTTCCAGCTGGGTCTTTCCAATTTTGGTCAACTCTGGCGTCTTCTGTGTTCAGCAACTTCCAAAGTAACGGGGATACGACGAGATAGATCAACGCGAGTATCCCAAACAGATTTGGAATCTGAGCTTGGGAAATCCCCGTGGTTACCGCGACCGCTGACAATGCCATTCCGCTTGCAGCGAAAGACGCCACCACTATGCCCACCGCTAAACCTTCGTTTTTCCGGTAGGCCGCCTGTGCATAGGCAATTGAAAGGCCGTAACCAATACCCGCCGCTGTGCCAAAGATGACGCCCGGACCCAGCAACAAACTCATATATCCGGGAAGCAGGAAAAACAGAAAGTGGCCTGCCCCCGCGACCAGAACGACCAGTGGCGCCAGAACAGAAGGTGACATCCGTCGCGCGATTGGGTCGTGGACATAAACCCCCAAGGTAAAGCACATCAGCCCTATCCCCGGCACGATGCTCAACGCAGAGCGGGGGAGATCCAGAAAACCTTCCAACGGTGCAAGTAGAATGCCCCAGCCGTACATGACACCCATAAGAAAGTTGATGACAACGCCGGATAGCAAAAGGGGATACCGGGTTCGCTTAGCCACGCGGACCTTACATTGAGATGTCATTCTTTTCATTGCCAAATGCGGGAATGAGAGACCCGAGTGCCAACGGCTCTCGAACTCTGACATTTCCCTAATATTGCTGGTCCAGGTCGACCGTGTTTTTCAGTTCCCGGCCGTCAATGAACCGGCCGAGATTTTCAAACAAGAGGTCCAGACTTCGATCTGCGTGATGATCGGGATCATTCGACGATGAATGTGGCGTGATGATCAGATTTGGTGTTTGCCACAAGGGTGATGTTTCAGGCAGGGGTTCCTGATCAAAGACATCGACAACCGCACTGATCTTTCCCGCCTCCAAAACCCGCTGCAAGGCCGCGTAGTCAACCAGATCCGCGCGGCTGTAATTCACGAAACCTGCCCCGGTTTTCATCAGGTCAAAGGCGTCTTGGCCAAATACACGTTCAGTTGACGGGGTGTGGGGGGCAGTAACAACGATGAAGTCAGCCAATGGCAGCAATTTGGCAAGATCCTGTGGTTGGTACATGTCATCCACATATTCATGATCCTTACCCGTTCTTCGAATACCGATCACGCGAAGTCCGAAACTTCTGGCAATTCTGGCAACGTCCCCCCCCACGTGACCGACGCCATAAATCAAGACCGTTTTGCCTCGAATCCGGCTACTGTGAAGCTTTTCCCATTTTGCCTTGCGCTGGTTGGTCATCATCTCCGGCAAACGGTTGTTGAGCGCAAGCATGCCCATAAAGACATACTCGCTTGCGCGCTCACCATGAACGCCACGGCTGTTCGTGAGGCAAACATCCTCTGGCACCCAAGTCAGGGGCAACAGATGGTTCACACCCGCTCCCTGCAAGTGAATCCACCGCAGTGACGGGGCAAATTCGGTTACGTTTTCACGCTCAAAATCCCAGCAAAACAACGCATCCGCGGTGGACATGTCGTCCCTGAAGCCCTTGCCGTCCGTTCCCATCGTGATCTTGACTTTGTTGGCGATGTCGGGATGGCGCTCCAAAGCACGGTCTAGGCGCTCTTGAGTGGTTTCAAATATTTCACCCAGTTTCGAACAGTTTTCGATGTGCAAGTGCACCATTTTCTCATCCATTGTGATTAGGTTTTCCGGGAAAGCACGAGTGCGGGACACCGGCTGACCCGCGACACTCAGGCGAAGCTGAACACGGTGGCCGGATTATCGACGAACACTGTCGCAACCTGTTCTTCGGACAGCCCGCGTTTGCGCAACCGTGGAATGATATTTGTGATCAGATGGTCATACCCCGGACCGCCATAGGCGTGTAATCTGTGTTTTGTCGCAATGTCATGGGATAACAGAATCTGACGCTCGTAACCCTGTTCGAAATGCCAGAGAACAGCATCCATTCTTTGCGCATCCGACGGCATATCCACCTTTGGGTTCGGCGGATAGTACGAGCTTTCGTTGCCATACAGGTCATATTCAAGATAGACGCCCGTATCCGCCAGATCCTTGAGCCAAGCACGATCAAGGCAGGTCCGGTCGATATGGCAGATGATCGTGCGTGAAAGATCACCACCAGCCTTGTCGACTATCTCGGCGATTTCGATAGGCGATTCCGGTTCACGGCCCGGATGAACCATCAAGGCGGCACCGGTCTCTTTTTGGGCCTCTGTTGCGGCTCTTAAACTCTTCTTTTCATTGTCCCACCAAGGATATGTGCATCCGATCTCACCGATAAGCCCGGCGCGGATTCCCGTATCCCCAACACCTTCCTCGATATCCCTGATAATTTCTCTGGTCACGTCATCTTCGCTGAGATCGTTCAGGGTATCAGGGTGCGTCGGGCCGATGTAGTAACCGGACCCCATGATCACGTGTGTGTTTGTGAGCCGGGAAACACGCGCAAGCCCTACTGGATCGCGTGCCAGGCCTATATTCGTAGGGTCAACGATCGTTCGGCCGCCTGCGGCCACGAAATGACCCAGTTCCGACAAGGCAACCTCTTCATCCTTGAGTTCGACATTGTGCCAGTTGGAGGTCCAGTGGTAGCCAACCCAATCGCGGTTCTCGAGCGATATTTTCTCGTGCGCCTTCTGACGCTGGCTGATCTCAGTCGGTTCCACGAACATGAACGTTCCGTCAATATAGATATGTTCATGGGCAAGCGTAACTCCGAGGTCGTTGCCATCTACCAGCCCCAGAACTGTCTGGGCGAGGCCGCGTCGATTTTCGTTAGACATTTGACTTATTCCGATTTTTTGGAAACTTACGTGTTGGCACCCAAGGGAAACCGGGTGCCAACTTAACGGGTTTGACGTTTGATACTCTTACCCGTCGAACCACCAGCGCTGCGCAGCGCGACCACCATCCAGCATCCAGGCGGCCGACAGTTCACCACTGTGCCTGACGTTGCTGCGACGTCCATAAACGTAGTTCGGAAAGTAGGGGATCAAAGTGCCGCCATCGTCTCGGGCGATCATACCCATCTCACGATACATTTCCGCGCGTTTTACGTCGTCCAACTGAGATTTGGCTTCAGTAAGGATTTCGTTGAACCTGGGGTTTTTCCAACGGGCTTCGTTCCAGGATGAATCATCTTTATACGTCGAGGTGTAGATCAGATCCGGTGTTGGGCGTGGCCCCCAGGAAGACAAGCACCAAGGCTTTTTGAGCCAAACGTTCGACCAGTAACCATCGTTGGGCTCGCGAACTACATTTATGTTGATACCTGCCGCTTTGGCCTGTTCAGCATATAGAACGCACAAGTCAACTGCGCCGTTTGTGACGGAATCCGAAACGTGAAGCTTGACGGATAAACCTTCAGCACCAGCCTTCTTCAAGAAAAACTTTGCCTGGTCTGGATCGTACTCGCGTTGTGGAATATCCGACGGAAAATATGCCATCGCTGACGAGTGATGAAAATCATTGCCTAACGTAGCCGCACCATACGTGACTTTTTCAATCATTTCCTTGCGATTCATGGCCAATTTCAATGCCATTCGCACGTCAACATTATCGAAGGGCGTCCTGTCACAATGCATCGGCATGGTAACCGCCGAAGCCGATGGGACGTTATCAATTTCGACCTTGGAATTGCGCGCCAACAGAGAAAGTGTTTTGTTCTCCAGCTGTGAAACTGCATCAACATCACCGGACAGAAGGGCGGTTTGCCGCGCATTCGGATCGTTTAGGACGATGAATTGAACCTCATCGAAATACGCTCCTTCGCCGTGCCACTCTTCATGGCGAACCAGACGAGACCCCACGCCAAATTGGTGCTCAACCAGCTTGTAGGGACCGGTGCCATCCCCTGATTGCCAATCCGCTGTTCCATCCGGGTTTGCAGGAAGAATGGCCAAATGATAGTCCTGCATCATCCACGGCAGATCAGCATTCGGTGAATCCATCTTCAGCGTTACCGAATGATCTCCATTGTCGACAATATCCACAACGTTTGCCAAAAGCGCTTTGGCGCCCGATGTTGATGTCTCGCGGCGATGATGGTTCAATGACGCAAGCACATCACCAGCGTTCATTTTTCTGCCGGAATGGAATGTGACATTAGGGTTGAGTTTGAACGTCCACTCTTTCGCGTCGGGAGTTGCGAACCATTCAGTTGCCACATCGGGCCCAAGCGACTGATCAGTGTTGACCATCGTCAAATAGGAGCGGTGAGTATGCCCCAACATGATGGTGTGGTATCCAACATATGTTCCGGGGTCGTGACTGTCAGTGGAACTACCATCGTGTTGGCCTATGCGAAATATACCGCCACGTTTTGGCGTGGCTTTGGCGGCCGTTCCCCATAAGCCGGTTGCTGTTGACATAGTCATGCCCGCTGCCAGCGAATAGTTTATGAAAGACCGGCGCGAGATCTTACCCTCGCGGGCTGCTGCAGCTAAACGGTCTGGCAATATTTTATCATCTATCCTTGTCATGGTACCTCTCCACTTTTACTACGCTGTTGGACTTTTGTGATTTGTCATTTGGTTTCACATTTTTCGGAGATTCGAGCCGTCAGTGAAGCAGCACTCTCATCGCAAATGCGTGATGTCAGCCAGCTTCCTTTCTTTTGATTTAGTCGCTTTCTCCTCTTCTGTTTTGACAGCCATTTGCGAATTTTTTCTTCATGTCCATGGCGATCCCATGGTTGCTAATCGGGCGCTATTTTTTTTGCTCGGAAAAATCAGCACCCGCCACAGTCAGAGCAATTTTTAGAAATGTGGGCTATTGCGCTGATTTCGACCAAGAGCGTTTCAAAGGCGAAATCTACACCACCCACAACAGTCGCACCGGGCCCGGGATCACTGAAAAACTCAGACCGAGCGACGATCGCGGCTTCCCGGTAGCGAATGTCATTCAGGAAAATGTTGAGTGAAACAACGTCATCAAGTGTCCCGCCCGCTTCGGCGACATAGGCCTCAATGTTGCGAAAACATTGTCTGCATTGTTCAAGTGGATCGCCCGCGCCAACCAACTCACCGTTTGAGAAAGCAATCTGGCCCGAAATATAGAGTTGCTCACCAACTTTAAGACATTGAGAGCCCACACGCCCATCTTCGGGCTCGCTCACGCTGGCGATGGAGATACGTTGCCGAGTCATGATTGGAACTCCATTTTCTCAGAGATATTTCGCTCATCCGCAGATGCCGGCTTATCCTCGTCGCCCAGAACATGGTCCACGACGTAGGATGCGAACTCGTGAACTGTTTTTTCTTCGGTGGGACAGAATCTGCCGCGCTCCGCCATTCTGCCGCCGATGCCACGCTGGACCAGCTCACAGATCCCCTTGTCTTCTGCGATGAACAATTCCATTGGCGGGTAATATTTCTCCTCCGCGTCCCTTTCGAAGTTTTCCAGTTCGATGGTGCTTTCGGGGAAACAGCACCACGTCACGATCCGGGTCCATTCTGGCCCTTCGGGAAAATACTGGTGAAACGTAATGCGATCTGGCGGCAGGTTCAGCAGAAGGTGCGGATAATGCACTACGAAATGTGTGCACGCTGCGTCTTGTTCGGAAAGACCTTCGACAAATGGAAGGGTCGCGTCACGGGGAACATACAGCCCATTTTCATTGTCGCTGGTGTTGATCTCGTAAACGCTCGGCACCCCCTCCGCGAGGAATTTTTTGACTTTAGCGCCTGGATAATAGGTATCCAAAGATTCGCGATGAACAGTCCGGACGTGATACCCTTCGCGAGAATTCTCCACCCAGACCTTCCAGTTGGCCTTGAAGGTGTTTTCCCACTTCTTGGTCACCTTCATGTTTTCCATCTTGTAGCTTTCGAACCGCTTCGGCAGACCTCCAAGGCTCTCCAGCAACGGCTTGGCGTCCTTGTCAAAGTTGATGAACACAAAGCCGGCCCAGGTTTCGGCACGAATGCTTGGAAGGCTGTAGTCCGATTTGTCGAAGTCTTTGGCATCTTCCATTGAAGGGGCTGCTTTCAACTCACCCGTCAGTGAATAGCTCCAAGCATGATACGGGCAGACCAACAGGCGACAGTTCCCTTTACCCGAAACCAGTTCGGAACCTCGATGCCGGCAAGATGCTGATAGTGCGCGAATCGTTCCGGCCTGATCCCGCAGAATGATCAGTGGCTCGCCAATAATATCCAGACGGACATAATCGCCCGGGTTGGGAATCTCTTCTTCACGTGTGGCCACAAGCCATGACTTCATGAAGATTGTTTCAATTTCCTTTTCGTACCATTCCTGTGATTTGTACACTTCGGGCGGCAACGTCGTTGCCTGGTCGATTGGTCCCTTCGTGTCCTTGTATGTGGCTTTCGACCAGATCGAATTACCTTCTATCGTCATTTCAAACCTCTTGAGTTGGCCGCAGATACACGCCCTGAGAAAGCAAGCGCCGCTGGTTACGATGCTCGATTCTTCGGATGGTGCTCGGAAGCGTGGTTGGTACAAAACGTCGCAGTTTCAGATGAACCTTCCCGAAAGTTCGCCTTGACGACAAGCAGATAGATCTGACACGATATGTTGAATAATTCGACAGGTTGGATTGCCTATGCGAAAATTTGGAGTTCAATTGAATGCATTACGTGCGTTTGAAGCGGCAGCACGATTATCAAGTTTCAGTCGGGCTGCTGAAGAATTATGCGTCTCACACTCAACAATAAGCCATCACATTCTGGGTCTCGAAGAGAGCCTTGGCACAAAGCTATTCGAACGGAAAAACCGACGGGTTTTCTTAACCACCTCTGGAGAAAAATTATTCCCAACGCTCAAGACGTCCTTTGACGAAATAGCGCTGGCACTCGATGATGCGCGGTCGGATGTTCCTCAAAAAGTGTTAAATGTCACGGTCACACCCTCTTTTGCGAACAAATGGCTGGTTCCGCGACTTTGGAATTTTCAAAATCAACATCCGGATGTTGAGATTCGTATTAGCTCATCTCTTAAAAAAGCTGATTTCAAACGAGATGGTTTCCATGTTGGTATTCGCGCAGGTTTCGGGAATTGGCCAAAATTATCCTCTGAACTTCTTATGCCCATCCACATGTCACCAGTGTGCAGCCCAAAATTGCTGGAAAGAAGGGAAGCGCTAAATTGTCCGAAAGAACTGCTCGATTTCAAGCTACTTCATGCGGATGTGAGTTACGGAGTCGGGATCAAATCTGAGTGGCAAGAATGGTTCTCCGCTATGGGGTTGCCTCACATAAATTGCAGTGGTGGGCTCTCCTTCCAAGATCCCGGACTGGCTATTCAGGCTGCTATTAATGGACTTGGCATAGCCATCGGATATGTCGAATTGGCTGAAGACGACATTGCATCGGGTCGATTGGTTCGTCCATTCGCAGCAGATGTTGAACACCCATGGTCTTATTATATTGTAACTCCCGTCGATGACGCCGCATCTCCTCAGTCCTTTTCGTTTTGCGAGTGGATTCGAACGCAGGCTGCATTCACACAAACCCATAGGTAGTGTCGCAAACTTTTCTGATCCCGTGTGGTGCGCAGACACAGCTTACAGTGATCCTGATCGGGGGTCTGTCGTGATCGAACTCGCGCATGACATCCCCGTCGCCCGAGTAGCGGAGATAGTCCACGCGCTGGAGGCGCACCCATGCTGATGCCTCGCAGGGCGTACGGATCTTGGTGGCGACGAAGCCTGTCGACTTCCGGAAGGGCCATGATGGTCTCGCGGCTTTGGTTCAATCCGCGCTGGCCGAGGATCCATTCACCGGAACGGTCTTCGTCTTCCGCTCAAAGCGCGCCGACCGAATGAAGATCTTATTCTGGGACGACAGCGGTTTGGTCATGGCCTACAAGCGGCTGGAAGAAAGCAGGTTCACCTGGCCGACGAGGGAGTGGACAAAACATGGGGGTCGTCATCGGTGATCTGGGCTGTGCTAAGGTAAGCTCTTTGCGTGGGGGGCTGCCATGGACGTACGGATCACAATCGAAACGACCTTCGATAATGGGGAGAAGCGCACTCATCAGCTTGACGGCATTTCTCGACCCTACCGGGTGACCTGTCCAGACGGGATCGGGCTGCGCCTCGAGGATGGGAAGAGGATCGTCGAACAGATCCAGAGGGTAGTCCTTTACAACCAGGTCGATGAGATCATTCGAGAAAGCCGCGTATGCCCGGATTGCGCCTCGGTTCGTCCCATTCATGACTACCGCACGCGCGATCTCGACACGCTCTTTGGGCGGGTTCGGGTCAAAGCCGCGCGCTTGCGCCGCTGTTCTTGTGATGCCAGGTCAGCGGCGATGCCCAGCGGGCCTATTTCTCCGCTGGCCTATTTCTTTCCTGACCGAGCTACCCCGGAGCTGCAGCGGCTATATGCGGAACTCGGGTCCCGGCATTCCTTTCGCGAAGCCGCGCGGCTGATGAAAAGTTTCCTCCCCTGCCATCCGTCCCATCACACCACGGTACGTGACCGGTTGGGAAGAGTAGCCACTGGGCTCGAGAAAAGTCGTAGGGCATCAGGCGATCCCGTTGAAGCACCGCCCAAAGGTGGTTTGACGGTTTTTCTGGACGGTGCGCATATCCGCTGTCGACCAGAGTATCAGCAGCGGCATCTGGATCTTGTGGTCGGTAAGATTGAAAGCCGCAATATGTGCCGACGATTTGGCTTGGTCGCCAATGCGACGGCATCGCCAGGCAGCCGGATGCGAGAAGAGCTGTCAGACTTTGGATGGAAGCCGGGCCGTCTGTTGACGGTAATCTCTGATGGCGAGCTTGCTCTCCCGAACCTCATACGGAATGCCATGGGTGGCGACGGCCAGGTGAAGCATATCCTCGACTGGTGGCACATCTCGATGCGCATTCGACATGTTGAGGCCGCCGTTCAGGGTCTGGTCCAGATACCGGGATTCACTGGAATTCCAGTGCTGTTCCAGCGCCCCGCGAAAAGCCTCCGCTGGTGGCTTTGGCATGGCAGAGCACGGGTCGCGGAAACATATCTGAAGGGGCTCATGCACGATTGCACCCGCCTTGCGGAAGAACCTCTGGCTGTCCGCACCGCTGCCGCTCGTGTGCAGGCCAGATGCGAGACACTGTACACCTATCTCGCGAACAACATGGAATCCCTCGTCGACTATGGCCGACGGTACCGTAACGGGCTGCCCATCTCGTCATCTCGTGCCGAAGGATCAGTCGATGACATTGCCAATGCCCGCATGGGAAAGCGCAGAAGGATGCGGTGGTCGCCCAAAGGGGCTCACCGAGTAGCCGTCACAAGGGCCGCAGTTCTCGATGGTCGGCTGACCGTCGCAAACAGAAAACGCGCCGCATGACCCCCATGTTTTGTCCACTCCCCACTTCCGTCACCGCTTGGGCGTCACTGCACGGTATGGCGGCGCCCCTGCAACCGGAGGGATGAACAGGGGAACCTGCGCATTCCGGAAACGCGCGCAGTCCAACCGGAAAGGAAAACCGGACATGAGAATAGACCTGAAGACCATGCTATGCGTCGGGGCGGGGCTGTTGCCCTGCATCGCGCAGGCGCAGGACGGTTTCGACGCAGAGGCCGTGAAATCGACCTACAGCACCCGCGACTACGCTTATTCCACGCTGCCCGAAAGCGGATATGGCTACTACCAGATCGCCGAGAACGCCTGGTTCGTGCATGACAGCTTTGAGAACATGGTGTTTTTCGTCACCGACGATGGCGTCGTCGTTTACGATCCAAAGCCGGATGTCTCGCCCTTCGTGCTTGAGGTGATCCCGCAGGTGACGGACAAGCCGATCACGCATGTTATCTATTCCCACCACCACCGCGACCACAGCCAGGGCGCCTACCTGTTTCCGGAAAGCGCGATCCTGATCGCGGAAAAGGAAACCGCCGATCTGCTGGCCGCAGCGCAGGATCCCAAGCGCCCGCAGCCCGATCTGGTGTTCGAGGATGAATATGTGCTGGAAACCGGGGGGTTCCGGTTGGAGCTGAAGGATCTTGACCGCAACTGGCACAGCCAGAGCGACATGATCGCCTGGGCACCCGAGCAGAAGATCCTGTTCGCGGTCGACATGTTCCACCCCGACGCCGCGCCCTGGATCCACTGGGGCGAAAGCACCGATCCCTGGTTTGCCTTCGGCCTGCCGGACCTGCTTTTGAACGGCTACGACTTCAATTTTGTCGTCACCGGCCACGAAAGGTTTCCTGGCACGCAGGACCACATGCGGACCTATCAGGCCTTCATCGGTGACATGAAGCAGACGCTGATGGGGGTTGTGCAAAGCGACTGGTACCGCGCCGTGATGATGGAAAGCGAACGGCGTTACGACGAATCCGCCGCGCATTTCACCTACAAGCACGGGATCGAGGTCGCGTCGAACGCCTGTGCCACCCACATGATCGAGAACTGGGCCGGCAAGCTGCGCAACGTCGAGTTGAACATGGCCGAGAACTGCCAGACCATGTTCATGCATCTGGTCGTTCTGGATCCATAACGCCCGCCAGGGACGGGGCGTCGCGGGGTTTGTCCCGCGGCGCCCATTACCCAAGCGACAATCCCGAAAGACATGCAAACACAGGAGACCACTGTCATGACCTATGCCGTCACCGCCGTTTCGGGCCAGCTTGGCCGCGCTATTGCCGAGAAACTGAAGGCCCTGCCGCAAGGCCGCCCCGTCATCGGCCTGGCCCGCACGCCCGGCAAGGTCTCCGGCCTTGGCATCGAGCTTCGCCCCGGCGACTATGACCAGCCGGAGCAGCTTCAAACTTCCCTCAAAGGGGTTGATGCGTTGGTGATCGTGTCGGGCATGGCCCCGCCGGAAGAGCGCATCCAGCAGCACCGCAACGTCATCGACGCCGCCCGCGCGGCCGGTGTGCAAAAGCTGGTCTATACCAGCATCATCGGCCCCGAGGAGGGCACGGCGTTTTCCCCCGTCGTCCAAAGCAACCGTCAGACCGAGGCAGACATTCGCGCCAGTGGCCTTGACTGGGCCATCGGGCGCAACGGCATCTACATCGAGCCGGACATTGAATACATCGACACCTACAAGGCGCGCGGTGAGATCGCCAACAGCGCCGGAATGTGAACCGGCATGCAAGATTGACCCCTGTATTGGGGTAATCGGCGTCCAAAAGTGACCCCCCTGATAATTCGTTTC
>NZ_JAPWHW010000025.1 GCF_028369135.1 Roseovarius sp. ZX-A-9 | reverse complement strand
GCAAAATCCCGACTATCTGTTCCTCTGTGAAACGTGACTTCCGCATTCTTCGTTCTCCTCGTTGCTTTGAACGTTACGAGAACAAACTCTCTTTTTGAATGGTCCGAAATTTGGGGGGTAGGTCATTAGGAGCACAGTAATGAATTGGAATTTGAGAACTGCCTGCGGAGCAAACGGAAAGACCTTGCCCGTTTCAGGAAACGACTTTCCAGGCGCCTTTGAGCCAGATGGAAAATTTGAACCCAAAAAAGGCTGAAAAGGAAAACCCGATCTGAATAGCGGTCGATACAACAGCGAGGGCAAAGGCGACGAGGCCGGGCAGGATGTCCCAGCCGTCGCCTTTGTGCGGAATCCGCCCGTCCGTTTCAGTCCCATAGTTCGTCTCCCTTGCTGCAATAAATGCTATCAAAGGAGCAGCATCAAACCGCGACAGGTCCATTGTTAATCTTCACGAAGCCTTGCTTCCATGCCACTGCCAATTGGAGTAAGGGCGCAGATGTCGAACCCGTTCCCTGCGTATCTCTGACGCAAAAATCGAACCGAAGCGGCTCCACCAGGACCGGAGCGCTACATGGTTGCTGTCAATGCCGCGCTCGTTCAGCAGATCCACGGACATTCCCGAGCGAAAGCGGGAATCGGACGTACATCACCAAGGCTAGGCGAATGGTCCCGGGACTTCTGTGAATACATTTGAATGAGTCGCATATTTTTACGACTAGACGCTACGAAGCCGCCCTGCCCGCCTCAAGGCGAATCCTTCTGTCACTGTCCACATCGCAGTTAAAGTCTGGGTTCGGGGTTCGGAGGGAAGCTCACTGTTTGACGCAAATAGCCCTGTTGCCGAAATCTGAAAATCAAACGATCCTCGCGGAAGTTGACGCAGTCACCTCCAATAGCACAGGAGCGTTGCGAGGTAGCCTAGCCACACCGATTACTGATCGTGGATGGCGACCACGTTCACCTAAAGCAGCAATAAGCGCACTAGAAGCAGAATCCGCAATAGCAGAAATATCGACAGGCTCATCACCAACAGCGACATGAACCTTCATGCGTAAAATTCGATCAATTGTCTCATCCGGCTCCAACTGCTCTGCTAGCCAAGCAAGAACTTGGCCTGCGGCTATTTCAGCATTGCGTTTTGCCGTGCATAGATCAACCTCCTCGCCACAACGGCCAGTCGTGTGGAGACTCTTGTCAGCTGTCTTTGCAATTTGCCCCGCTAGAAACAGAACCCGACCATGACGAGATGCCATGATATAGTTGTATTCCGTCCCGATCGGGACCGGGAGATCAAAGCTATTCTCCACCTTTAAATCACCTCTATTGGAACGCTGGTGCCACTGCGCAGATGGATGAGGCGGATTTTGGATCTAACCGCAATCCGCCCTTTCGGCACAGGAAGAGTAAAAAATACGAAACCTGAACGACTTAGGCGAGACGTTCAAACAGGCTACTTGCGCTCTTGCCTATGGGTGCCCGCATCGCCTCGACAACCGCCCGAATATTTTTGGCATCAAGCGCTCGGGGATTGTTCGCGATCTGCTTGCTGTGCATCGATGACACGACCAGCTCCTCGCGCTCAAGTTCACTCGGAACGAATTGGTCCAACGACAAATCAAGTCCCAGATCGAAACGAAGGCGTGCGATTCCTTCGGCAGAACTTTTTGTACCGAACAAATGCGCCAGTTGGCCTTCCTTATCGCCAATCGCCGGGGCGTTGAATGCCATGACGGCGGGCAAGGCCAGCGCGTTGGCGACGCCATGCGCTACATGCCAGCGTACGCCTAAAGGCGCCGAAAGCGCGTGAGCAAGGCCCAGACCGGCGCAATTGAATGCAAACCCCGCTTGGCAAGACGCTGTCAAACACTCATCGCGTGCTTCCAGGCACGACGGCTCAGTATAAGCCACTGGCAAGAATTTGATTAGCCGCTTGATGGAATCCAAGGCAAGTGCATCTGTGATGGGATTTGCGCGTTTGGCAATGAAAGCTTCGATAGCGTGTGTCAGGGCATCAATCCCTGCTGCTGCTGTTACCGATGCGGGCGCTGTCACGGACAACTCAGCATCCAAGAGCGCGCAGTAAGGAGCCATGTCCTGTGAATGGAAGACGATCTTGATCGGCTCTCCCGCCTTGTTGAACACGGCAAATTCGGTGACCTCGCTTCCGGTTCCGGCCGTTGTCGGGGCTGCAATGAACCGGCTGCTGTGATCACGCATCGTAAGACCGAGGGCGGCGACCTCTTGAGGGGAACCGTCGTTGGCCAGACACATGCGTGCGGCCTTTGCGGTATCAATCGCCGAGCCGCCACCGATTACAAACAGCGTATCGAAAGCATGCTGTGCCAGTTCCTCCGCGACGCGCGCAACATCTGCAATGTCGGGTTCCTGAGCAGGAGCCAGAATCAGACGGGGCTTTTTCCCGCAGATGGTTTCGATCGCATTGCTGAATCGATCACACGCGGGTGTGGATGACAGAAAAGGGTCGATCACTGCAGCAACTTCGTTACCAACAATCAGCTTTTTCAACTGATCGATGTTACTGATACAACCCGGCTCACTCAGAACACGAGCCGTTGCGAAACATAATTCCATAGCCATTTTCATTCCAATCTTATCATTTCATCATTTCTGGTAGCCAAAGCGCGATGTTTGGAAACGCGATCAATAGCGCGATCATGACCAGCATCGCCCCTAGGAACGGCAGGGAACCGATGATGACCTGATTGATATTGCCCCGCCCGCGAACACCCTGAACAACGAACAAGTTGACGCCGATTGGAGGCGTGATCAGCGCTGTTTCGAGGAGGATCATCAACACGACACCGAACCAAATGGGATCATAACCTAGCGACAGGACGATCGGTGCGATCAACGGCGTAGTCGCGATCAACATCGACATGGTCTCCATAAAGCAGCCAAGAACCAGATAGATCACGATGATCAAAGCCAGCGTCTCCAATGGCCCCCAGTTAAGCGCTTCCAACGCACCCACGATCTCGCGCGGCAAGCCGACAGCAGCCAAGACGAAGTTCAGAAATATCGCCGCCGTCACGATCAGCATGATCATTGTCGACGTTCGCAACATGCCTTCCAGCGCGGTGCGGATCATTTCGATACTGAGAGTGCCGTTGAATGCAGCCAACATAATGGATGCAACCACGCCCAGCGACGCGGCCTCGGTCGGTGTAGCCCAGCCGGCATAGATCGACCCCACCACAATCGCAAACAGCATGACCGGGGGGAGCAGGGCCGAGAGCGAACGAGCGCGCGCTGCCCAATCTGTTTCAACCTTCTGCCCCCCTGCGCCAGGGGACAAAACGCAGATTACAACGATAATCAGCATGAACAGCCCTGCCAACAGAAGGCCCGGCAGGAATGACGCGATATATAGCGTGGGAACCGACGTTTCCGTTAGCAACCCGTAGATTATCAAGTTGATCGACGGAGGAATGAGGATACCCAATGTACCGCCGGCAGCGAGCGATCCCAGAAACAAAGGTTCATTGTATTTGCGCCGATCAATCTCGGGCATGGCCGCAGTGCCGACGGTGGCTGCCGTTGCGACCGAAGACCCGGAGGTTGCCGCGAACATTGCACAAGACGCGATATTCGCGTGCATCACGCCGCCAGGCAACCACGAAAACCACAGCGACAACGCTTCATACATGCGTTCTGCAATTTTGGATCGCAATAGAATCTCGCCCATCAAGATGAACAGCGGAATCGCGACAAGCAGAAATTCCGTTCCGGTTTGCCATGCGATCTCGGCCATGGCTCGTTTTAATGGTAAAAACGAGAACGAGTGATCCAGCGTAAACGCCAGCCAAGTCAAGACTGCAGCAATCGGAATGGACGCCGCAATGAGAACGGCGAGAACGACGACGGTAACTGTCAGCATGTTGAATTACATCTCAGTGCTATTAGGGCTGGATCGCTGGCATACGCCTTTGAAATCCCGACGAATGAAGGCGATGACATTGTGCAGCAGCAGAGCGGCCCAACATGTCAAAAACAGCACCAGACCAAGCGCCCACAACCCTTGAGGAATGATCATCGGCGTTGCCAGTGGCGTCACCGAACTGGTGTCGTTCTTCACCGTTTCCAACAACATAAAGGCCGTGCGCCAAGACAGGAAAAGAATGAAAAGGCCCAGCAAGACGAGAGATACAATGTCGAGTGCGGCCTTCACACCAATGGGAAACCAACTGTAGAGAACATCAATCCGGATGTTCGACCGCTCGAACAAGACGAATGCCAACGACCAACTAGTCGCGATTGCAAACGCGTAACCCGACAGTTCATTCGCACTGGAAAACGTCCCTGCACCCAGAATACGTCGGGTTAATACGTCGGCTGTCACCAACAGTGACACAGCCAGCAGCATCGCCCCCCCACTCCAAACCGCCCATCGGGACAGACGGTGAAGAGCAGGGAGGCACCTATGTTCAAGCCATGGCACCTTAGCCACCGATTTCGTAGTTAGTAACTTTTCCGGCGGTTTCATTCCAGATCGAAACACACTCAGCGTCACAGCGCTCGGCAAAGCCAGGAAGGATATTATCGCGTACGATCTCTTGGACGCGTTTGCGATCCTCTTCGCTAGGTTCGACCAGAATCATGTTGCCGGGTTCACCATATTCACATTCGCTACTTCCAGTGTTGCACAGAATACCCTGCGCGTTGACCTTCGCGGCGCCTTCCCAGACACGATCGTCGAACTCGACAATTTCGGCTTCCAAAGTGCTGCGTGTTGCGTCGTCCAATCGGTTCCATGAATCGAGATTAACGGTCAACGTCACGATGCCCCAACCGGCGCTAAGTGGGTAGAAGTGCGTCGCGACCTCGTGCCATTTGGCCTGATAACCGGCCATCGTGGATGTCAGTGCGCAATCGACAACGCCCTTTTCCAGCGCCGGCAATGTTTCACTAAAGGCAACCGTTACGTTGCTTGCGCCCACACCAGTGACGAAATCAGCCAAAGCCGCTGAATAGCTTCGGATCTTCAGGCCTTCAAGATCGGCGATCGATTCCACCGGGTGTTTGCAATAAAGAGCTTGGCTTTCAAACGGGTATGCGCTGAGAATTTTGAGGCTATGGTTCTTCTCCATCCGTTCGTTCAGAGCAGGCAGAAACGAAGTTACAACAGCGCGCGCAGTTTCGATGTCAGGCGACACGGCAGCAAGGTCCAGCCCTTCCATTGCAGGTTCGTCCCCAACCGCATAACCCATTGTCAGGTGAACGAAATCGAAGATACCTTGCTTTAGAAGGCGAATGGTTTCAAACCCTTTCAAGCCCATTTCTGACATCGAAACGATGTTTCCTGTCAGCTTTCCATCTGTATCAGCAGGCAGAATTTCCTTCCAAAACGGCTCTTCATACGCGCTGTAGTTGTTTAGACTGCTCCAAGTGCCCAGCACGTTGAAACGTTGCTCTTGAATCTCTTGCGCGGTGGCGGGTATCGCTGTGCCCAGCGTTGTAAAAATTGCCATGACAGCGGCAACTGAGGACAGGTACTTCACAGAGGTTCTCCTTGGGCTCGCCTTGAGGTACGCGTGGTTTCTATCGTCATGCATGTATTTCGCTCCGTTGTGTTATGTGTCCGTTGAAGAATACATCCCCAGAAATCTTGGGCTGTTGAGAGAAGTGTTTCGCAAAATGGGCTAAGGTCACACACTTCACCTCCAGAATGTCAGACCAACCATTTCAGCCATGATGGACAAACCCCACACTTTCAGTCAAAGTTAAAGTTCTTAAAGAGGTTTCAGGAAATTTGAAATGGCAATTAAGATCGAAATGCTCCGCTGTTTCATTGTCGTCGCCGAATTAGGGAACATTAGTGACGCGGGCGAACGCTTGGGGCGTACACCTTCAGCGGTCTCCATGACACTAAAACAACTAGAGGAAAACCTCGGCGCTGCGCTATTCGAAAGCGACCGCAAGAACCGCCTGACTGCTCTGGGCCGCTTCACATTGAATGAAGCCCGTAGAGAGGTAGATCACTTCACACGCTGCATTGAAACAATCACTGGCTTTGCCAAGGCTAGAATTGGGTTTGTGCGAGTTGGGGCCGTTCCGTCTGTGGCTGGAGCAGTGTTGCCGCTTGCCGTTCAGGCGTTCGTGCAAGATCACCCTGAAGTGGTCATTCACATCCAAGACATGGATTCGACCAGCATCGTGCGCGAGGTCGAGATGGGGCAGCTTGATTTGGGAATTGCCTCATGTTCTGACTATGGTCAGACGATAAAATCACAACTGGTTTTCACCGACGATTTCGGAGTGGTTTGCCAGCCAAACCACCCGCTGGCTGGTGCACGCATGCTTCAGAACCTTAGTCTTCTAGCCAAGTTCCAACTGATCTCCAACGCTTCGAGCAGTCAGATTGAGGACCCAGCATTTCGTCAACTTGATGATGGGGCATATTTGAAGATTCGTAATACGGCTTCGGTATTGGGAATGGTGCGCGCAGGGGTGGGCATCACAGTCCTGCCACGATTGGCGGTTGACGGCTATGGGAACGACTTGTGTTTTGTGCCCCTCGGAAACCCCAGAGCCCAACGACGCGTCAGCCTCTTGACACGGTCCCAAACGGAGCTGTCCCCCGCAGCGAAGGACTTTGGGCTGGCAATCATTCAAGGCTTCAAAGATCTCAATTTACACCAGGATCGAATAATTTAACTGTTCAAAGGGCTTTGTTGCGCAAATACCGAAGGGGGATTCATCTCGCGAATCCAGCGTGGTAGCTGGTCTGCATGAGCAGCCCCATCCCGCCGCGCTACAAGACCAAGAACTGGCCGGCCTACAACGAAGCGTTGAAGCAACGTGGCTCCCTGACCTTCTGGTTCGACCCAGATATGACGTGTGTGCCGCCGCCCACCGGCAAGCGAGGCCGGCAGCCGCAGTATAGCGATGCCGCCATCCAGACGTGCCTGACGATGAAGGTCCTCTTCGGCATGGCGTTCCGGCAGACGACAGGCTTCGTCGAGAGCCTTTTGCGCCTGGTCGGCCTCGACTGGTCGGTGCCGGATTTCAGCACGCTGAGCAGGCGCCAGGAAACCTTGGCCGCGAGCATTCCCTACCGCGGCTCGCAGGGGCCCCTGAACCTGCTGATCCCCTCTCGGGCATTGCTGCGCAATACCCTGCCGGGCAGCGGACAGCACCGGCATCAAGGCGGCGGGAGAAGGCGAGTGGCACGCCCGCAAGCATGGTGGCACAAAGCGCCGACTATGGCGCAAGATCCACATCGGTGTCGATGAACAGACGCTGGAGATCCGAGCCATCGAGATCACCGGAAGCAACGTCGGTGACGCGCCAATGCTGCCCGAGCTGCTCAGCCAGATCCCGGCCGACGTGGAGGTCGGCTCGGTCACCGCGGATGGTGCCTACGACACGCGCAAATGCCATGACGCCGTCGCCGACCGAGGCGCCCATGCCGTCATTCCGCCGCGCAAGAACGCCAAACCGTGGAAGCCCTCGACTGCCGGTGCGATCGCAAGGAACGAGGCGCTACGCGCATCGAAATACCTCGGTCGCGCGATCTGGCGAAAATGGAGCGGTTACCACCGACGAAGCCGCGCCGAGACGAAGATGCATTGCGTGAAGCTGCTGGGGCAGAGCCTCATGGCACGCGACTTCGATCGCCAGGTCGCCGAACTCCAAGTCCGTGCCGCCGTCCTGAACGGCTACACCGCGCTCGGCATACCTGACACTGAGCCCGTGGGATAAGTCCGTCTGGGGAAGGGGGAAGTCTCGGCTTCAACCTTTTTGCGCAACAAAGCCAGTGTGTGGGGTAAACGTGTGAAACACAAAATCCCGCACCACAATTAAGCATCCGATTTTAAAAAATAAATATGCGGATACTGAATGTGGCGGAGGGCACGGGACTGGCGTCGAACCTTCTCTGGCTCGAATGCATGTTCGGCAGAGTGCTCTAAGATACCCAAAGCCATTTATATAAATAGGGGACTTTTCTCCACCACGGGACGAGCGTGGGAGTGGCGATAGCGCATGAAGGTGAGCGACGGCGCTGTGCTTCATTGCGGGCCCTAAAAAAATTCCAGCAACTCCTTCATCGCCTCCCCCCGGCTAGGCCATCCGCGGCGGCACACATCCGGCAATGATCGCCGAGGTATAGACGGAGGCGGCGCGGCGCGCATCATCATCCATGTGCTGCGCGGCCCAGCGAGCCAGTTCGAATTCAGGATGCTGGGTGGCATCGCCCGTGTGGATGAGGTTGCTAGCCTCACGCAACTCCTTGTCGAAGACGTCGACGAGAACCGATCCAAACGACGCATCGCCCGCGTCCAGCGCCTCTTCAGCCAGGGCGTGGCAGCGGTTCAGATATTCTTCGCGGCTCATGTTGAACGCTCCCATCCGCCCGCGCGCCATTCGGGCCGGGGCCGGTCGCGGCGGCCCGAACGAGGCGGAAGTATAGGCGATCGCCCCCGGAGGTAACTCGCTCCGACAGGAAAACGGTCACCAGCCCGGCGGGCGGCGCACGGACCACGTGCCGTACTCGAAAACTATATCCTGCCCCTCGAAGGTGACCACTTTCGGGCGCTTCTGCGCGTCGAAGGTGACCGGCACCGGGTGGCCGTCCATCGAGAAAACGATCGAGCTGCACCCGCTGGCCCCGTCTGGACAGGGCACGCGCTTGCGCTCGGGCGTGCCGCCGCCGGGGGCAAGCGTGCCCTTGAGGTTCGCCCAGCCGAACCGCTTGGCGAATATCTTTGGCATCTGCGACATGAAATCGCCTTCGTCGTCATGCGCGCCCGGGAATTCCATGCGCAGCGCGGCGTTATTCTGCTTCATGCCGCCGAGAATCATCGCCTTGGCCTGCGGCGGCACGTTCATCCAGCCGCCACCCTGCCACATTGCGAGGTTCGAAGCGCTGATATACATCGCTTCGCCAGTGGGGGCATTGAACTCCGTGTAGCTGCCGTCCGCGACATAGGTCATGACCGCCGGCCCCATCGTCAGGCGCACCATGCAATCGTCGGCAGCGACGTCAAAGGTTCCGATATCCACCCGTGTTTTCGACGGCGATTTCGGGGTAAGCCCCGTTTCGCGCCGGGTGACAGGGCTGTCGATCTCGACCTTCACGTCGATCTTGCCGGGCCTGGCGGGGGTGATCGTACGGCCCTCCGCGCTGCCGTTGTCGACCTTGAATCGCCAGTTGTCGGCGCTGCCCTCGGGCAGGCCGGTGACCGTCATCTCGGACGGCTTTCCGGCCTGGAAACAGGTGGGCGGATCGAAGCTCACCGGGCGCGTCTCCACCTTCAGGACGAAACCGTTATCGGCGGTGCTGTCAGGCGCGGGCGTGTTCGCCACGCGGAAAAAGCCCAGTTCATCCGGCGGATCGTTGCCGTCGAGCAGGAAGGAATCGCGCAGTTTCTCCTTCGCCAGCCGGTGTTCGCGGATGAGCGTCAGGCTGCCCGGATCGTCAGCCTCGGTTACCTCGACCGTCGCCAGCAGGAAGTTCTCGGACGGGGGCGTGTCCGGGGTCGGCGTCACCTCGAGCGTCAGCAGCATCGGATGCGCGGCGAATGCGGTCGCCTTGCCGTCAAAGCGGTCCTCTTGGGCGAAGGTGGTCGAGGTGACCTCGACCGCGTGTTTCGCGATATCGCCGTAGTAGAAATACTTGCCGGTGCGGCCCTGCTGCGCGATGTCCTCCTGGACGTTATTGAAGCGCGCGACATAGTCTGGAAAGAACTTGTCGAAGGTGGCGTCACCCACCAGCGCCTGGTTGTAAAAGAGTGTCATGCCGTTACCGCTGCGCAGTTCGGCATGGCTGGCGGCGTTGATGAACCTGTCCTGCGCCAGATAGGCTACGCCGTCCTGGCTGCCGATCTTCTTTCCCAATGAGATCGCGTAGTCCCACTTGCCGTAACCCGGATCGTCTTTCCCGTCCCAAAACTCGCGGTCGAGAACCATCGAGTATTTTGGCTCGTAGACCTCGCTCTGCCCGGTCCGTTTGCGCACCCAGGCCGAGCCGATGGCGGTCGCCACCATTTCGTTGAGCCAGTGCACTCCCTCATCATCGCGCGAGGGCTGAAGAGTATGCACGTATTCGTGGACCAGCGTGCCCCCATCGGCAAGCTGGTCGACATTCTCGACGGGAAGGATCACGCGCCCCTCATCGAGCAGGCTGAGCGTGCGGCATGCGATCGCCATCCCTGTGCAACGCCGCTCGTGGATAGCACTGTCGAATTGCAAACGCAGCGCCTTCTTGCCGTCGGTTCCCGCATCCATATTCGCGCCCGCTACGTCAAAGCCCATCCCCTCGAGCCATGCGCGCGCCTTCTGCAACTCATCCAGTCCGCTCTGGGCGGAGGCGCGTTGTGGTGCGGCCACGTCGCTGGCCGGGCAACGCTGGTTGCTGAAACAGAAGATCTGGAAATCGGTGGTTTCCGCCACGATCGCATCGGCGATGCTGACCTGCTGCGCCGCGACCGGAAGGGACAGGCTGCCGATGCCGATCAGGCAGCCGAGAGCATATGACAAGGCACGCATAATGTAATCCGCCTTGAATCGTCCGAATTGATTCCGAGACAACTTCTTGCGGAATACGATTGACCTGTCGGCGGCAGCCCCGTGTAGCTGAAATACATTCTTTGCCAGATCGACGCCGATGATGCTAATTTTTTTCATGGATGCCTCCTCTTTCACTTGTGTTTTCAACACCGCAAGTACGGCACATTGCGATGACGTGTGGGAGAGCGGCATCCTAACCATCTCTACCCTCTCTCTTGCTGAAATTATTGCATCCAACGAAGTTTAAACAGATGCGCTCTAATTCCCAAAAGCTGTTTCTTCTACTGCGCGCTTGCTGCCTCATTGCTCGACACCATCTCGTCAGGCCGGAGCGGGTCTGTCCGAAATGTCACGCTCATTCATGTCGAGATAACCTTCGAGATCGGCGCGGATCTCGGGGGCCAGCGCGTCGGCGTGCTTGATGCGGATGTAGAAAAGGGTGAAATAGACTACCTTGATCGCCGTGACTGTACGCGCCATCAGCGCGTGCAGCAGCATGCCCAGAGCGACGACGACGAAGACCGGCAGCCAGTTGAAGACGGTCTCGGGCCCGATCGGTCCGATTTCGGGCATGGTGGGGAACAAGTCGGCAAGGATGCCGGCAGAGAATTCATGCGGAAGATGTGCGCCGAACAGAAGGCCGCAAGCCACACCGGCAAGCCCGCCGATGGCATAGAGCGGCGCCATCAGCGTACCGACCACGCCGCCCATGATGTCGATGCCGAAGACGCCTGCCAGCGTTTCGGGAACATGGTCCTTCAGCCGCTTCATTTCAGCCACGCCGTCACGCAAGCCCAACTTGTCGATGGCGATAGCCGGTAGCAGGAAGTGGTTGGCCAAATCCCAAACCTCCACGAGAGCGCCCAGAAGCATCGACATCAGACCGCCTTCCTTTTTCTTGCGACTGGCGACCCAAGCACTGGCCATGTCCAGTAAGGCCAATATACGGACCTGCGATTTCAGCGGCGCGATCTCCCGCCGCGCCTCGGCCCTGGTTGGCGTCGCGCCAGTGGCGGTGCCATAGACCAGGCAGCTTAGCGTCAGTTCGGTGCGGTTGTAGAAGATGAACTTGTAGACGAACATCACAACCCCGGCGACCAGAAACCAAGTGCTGTTGCCGTTCTCGTAGAAGATCAAAAACAGCCCGGCAAAAAACATCATCACCATCAGGGCGGCGTAGATCCACATGTGGATCAGCGGTACCAGAAGCGCACCGTTGCGTCCGATGATCGTAAAGGTATGGCGCACCAAGAAACCAAGCTGCGCCAGCCGCGCCTTGCGGTTCGGTGTGATGAAGTCCATGATATGTCCCTTTCTGTACTGGACGGCCCGGCTCAGCGCGCTTTCCCGTTGCTCGGCGGGCCGACGTTCATGCATCCTAGGCCAGTTGCGCTGCGCCGCCCTGCACGGCTGCCGCCAGCGCCGCATCTCCGGTGCCGGTGACCTGCGCCTCCCTCTGGGCAAGGTAGTTGCCCGTCTCGAGTTCAAGGATCTGCGCGAAAACGTCGAAACCGTCGGGGTTGATTACCGGGACAACCTCGAAATTCAGCAGCCAGCGCGACGGATCGACCATGACCATGCCGCCGCCCGACAAGGTGACTTCGCCGGAAATGGCCTGATAGTTGCCATGGCAGGGCAGCGGATCGGCCACCGCAACCAGCGGGGATAGGAGAGCGGCAAATATGGGGGCGCTTCGGGTGAGGTAAGTCGTCATGGAAAGGTCCACCCCGCGTTGTCGATGCTAAAGATGCGGATCGGCGCACCCTGTTGCTGCGTATCCGCGCGCAATCGGAAGGTCGCGCGGCTCGCCTCGCCATAATTGATGTAATCGACGTTGACGGTGATCATGCCGCGCAGCATCGGGGTTTGCGAATCCGGCGCGATGCGCGTGATCTCGCCCTGAAAATCCTGTCCGCCATACAGCAGGTCGGCCCCATGACCGCGCAACCTCGGCACAAGATCGGCAAAAAAGTACCGCTGCGCGTTGCCGGCCGCGAAGGAGTTGCTGCCCTGTCCCGTCATTGCGGCGAAATCGACGTAGAGACCGCGCACCAGCCGTGCCGCGCCGTCGATCAGCGGATCGCCGATGGTTTGCGCCTGCGGCACCGCCGAATGCACCTCAGTAGGCTGCTCGGCCGCCTGGCCCACATCCTCGGTGATGAAGCGTTGTGCGACCCAGCCGGCCTTGGCGAAGTCGGCGCTCTGCATCAGGCACCAGCGCTGCGGCAGGCTCGCGCGCTGCGCCTCGGTCAGCCGGTGAGAGATTTGCGGGATCAGCAGCGGCACGCAGGTGATCTGCCGCAGCCCCCGAGCATCGGGCGCAAGGCTGTCGATCACCAAGTATTGCGTGCCCGGCCCCATGCGCATGTTCAGCACGTCGTCCGCCGCCACCCGGGTCACACGCCAGGCATCCGGCCCGTGGCCGTCGATCTCGGCCTTGGCGCTGCCCGTAACGACCCCCATTGCTAGGGCAAGAATCCCAATCAACCCTGTTCGCATCATTTCACCTCCACAACAGCTCGCCCGAGAATGACGCGGTTCGAGACATCCAGAAAGCGTATCTCGTAGAGACCGGGATCGTCGGGCATCATGATATCCATGAATTTTTCCTCTCCGATGGCAAAGACGGTGATCCAACCGAAATCGGCCTGATCCTTTTCGGCCAGCGAAATCCGCTGGTCGTTGCTGTCGCTGCCGCCCGCCCAGGTCACCGTGATCGTCTTGCCCGGTGCGGCGGTTGCAGGCACCGTCAGTCTTGCGCCCTCATCAAGCGGAGCATCAGCCGCCACGACTTCCAACGGGGTACTGGCAAGCGTCTTACTACCCACATCAAGGATGTAGCGGATTTCGTAGATTCCCGGCGCGGCAGGGGCTTCGAGCCGGGCCTCGCTCCGGTCACCGATGCGTATGTAATTGCCGCGCGTGCCCTCGTTCGCGCCCATTGGCAGGATAGTGATCATGTCGCGTCCGTTAATTGTGGCCGTCCATGAGACATCCACATCGCTTTCGGCGCGTACCGTTCCGGGGCCCGCAATCCCGATCTCGGCCGCGATCACCTCGACCGTTGCCGTGGCCAGCGTCTTACTTCCCACGTCAAGTATATATCGCAGCTCGTAGAGCCCCGGCTCGGCCGGGGCCCTGAGGGTGCCTTCGGTCTTGTTACCGACCCGCTGGTAGTCACCACGAGTGCCCTCGGCGGCACCCATCGGCAGGATCGTGACCATGTCGCGCCCGTCGATCGGCTCGCTCCAGCTGACGTCGAAGGCCGCGCCGGTGGTTACACGCGCGGGGCCGGTCACGCTGACCTCGGCCGCGATCACCTCGACCGGCGCCGTGGCCAGCGTCTTGCTGCCTACGTCGAGGATGTAGCGCAGCTCGTAGAGCCCCGGCTCGGCCGGGGCCTTGAAGCGACCTTCGGTCTTGTCACCGATCCGGTGGTAGTCGCCACGAGCGCCCTCGGCGGCACCCATCGGCAGGATCGTGACCATGTCGCGCCCGTCGATCGGCTCGCTCCAGCTGACCTCGAAGGCCGCGCCGGTGGTCACACGCGCGGGGCCGGTGATGTGCGCCTTCGGCAGTTCTGGCTCCGGTTTCGGCTCGAGAACGTGCGCAGGAACATCCATCGCGGCCTGCACGTGATCTAGGGCGGCGTGCAGCTCGTCGGCATTGCCCGCCGGCACGAAAACACCTCCGGTATTCTTGGCGATGCAGGAGAGACCTGCATGTGCCTCATCTTCCAGATCGAAACCCACCACATGCGCGGTGAAATTCACGCCCTGCCGCTCCAGTTCAGCGGACAGAGCGCAAGGATCGGCGTTGCAGGTTTCCACCCCGTCCGAGATCAGCACCACAGTGGCCGGGTTGTCTCGATACGAGAGAAGTTCGGCCGCCTGCCGCACGGCCCCGGTCAGTGGTGTCTTTCCCACTGGTCGAATCGCGTTGACGGTGCTGATGAAGCTGGCTCTGTCCAGCGGACCGGGCGCAATCAGTGTCTCGATATCGCTACAATCGCCCTGTCGGCGGTGGCCGTAGGCGATTAGGCCGAGATCGGGGCCCGTATCCCAGCCGTTCACCAGATCGGCCATGACATCGCGTGCGATCTCGATCTTCGACGCCCCGTCGATCTGGCCCCACATGGAGCCCGAGGCATCATAGACGATGACCACATCTTCCGCGGCAAGCGCCGTTGCCGCGCAGAGGGCGGCTCCTGAAATTGCCGTAGAGACGACTTTTGATGCAATCAGTTTCATCTCCCGTTTCCCCTTTCGCGTTTCTACGGAAGCCTCTTCATGGGCTATGTGTTAGTGGCTACGGCAGTTCATGCAGCCCCTGCACGGGCGCCCCGATTGCGGCATAGGCTTCTCTTGCCGCTTCGGTGCGTCCCAGTAGCCCCGCGTGTTTTCCCTCGGAGTAATGTGCTCTCTGTGCGAGATTGGTTGTTGCATCCACGAGCATTGCCTGCACGTCGTTTATGCCCTCCTCGTCAATGGCAAGGAACTTGAAGCGGATACGTTGCTTGGCTGACGGGTATTTCGCCTTGGGCGCGCAGATATCTGCCGCATCAGGATCATCAACTTCAACGCGCGTTTCATGTGGGCTATGTGGTTTGACCGGAAGCAGTCGTCCCTCTTCGTCAAGCAGCACGTTAGTCTCCACGATCGTTGTCGTGTCGGGTGGATAAACGCGACAAGTCTTCACGCCAGTCAATTTGATCGGGCAGCCAGGTTCGCCGGGCTGCAGCACACTGACGCCCGTGTCCGTCTGCCGGGTTTTGGCCACGGTGCGCGCCGCCGAGATGTAGTGTTCGGCCTTGGCGGAAGGTATACCCAGCTCCGCGGCAACGATCCCGATCGCCTCTTCGCGCAACGCAGGATCTATGGTCTGCCGGTCATGAATTTCGGTCGTTGGCGCAGGGTCATCGCTACAGCCCGACATGTCGGGCGCCGAGACGTCGCGCGGATCGAGTGCGACCGGAATGGTAAATGCAAAGCCATGCGATTTTCCGGCAACCGAGCCGACCATGATCTTGTGATCGACAACGCGCAGGGTCAATTCGGCCTCGGCGGTGCCGATATCCTGCGCGACATATAGCGTATCGTCCATAATGGACTGCAGAAACAGCATCTGCTTTGCGCCTTGCGACAGGATGAACTGCCGCCCGCATTGGCTGACTTTGACCTCATGCAGCCCTTCGCTTTTCGGCTTACCCATGAAATGACCAAGCCACGCACCACTATACTCATTGTAAAGCGCTGCCGCCTTCGCCCCATTTTCGGGGGCTTCACCGGGCAGCGCGGTGACTGTATCTGCACCGTTGAAGAACTCGTAGGTACCTTCACAAATGATATTGTTCTCGGCGACAGCCATTGATGGGGCACCAGCCACGAGGGCAACTATGGCGCAGTTGAGGTATCTCATGTCATCTTCCAAACGCTTTTTCTAAGCCACTGAGTGCGGTGAATTATCAGGCATCACCTTTCCGCGCGCCCCAAGGGCGCGTTCCTTCAGATTGCGAAACTTGGCCGACATTTGTTCTAGGCGCGCATCCCATTCGGGGTCCGGCTGTTGGCCTTCGATTGTGCGGAAAAATACCTGCATCATGCAGGCGATAGCGAAGGGTTCAAGCAGCGCGGCCTTGACCGCCCAGGCGAAAAGCAGCGCGAAAACCACGCCGCCCGCAGCCCAGGCGCCAGGCATCAGATAGACGACCAGCGCCGCCGGCGCGAGCATGAGCAGGAACACCAGAAACCCCAGACCATAAACGATGATCGCCAGCCAAGCCGCATTCTTCAGCATAGGTTTCCAGTTCTGCCCGTAGAGCACGAGCGCCTCGCGCGCCGTCTCCCAGGCATTGTCCGATCGCGTGCGGATGATGTGGGCGAGAATCACCTCATCGACGAAGCCCACCGCAACGCGCAGGAAGGCCGACAGGATCGCCGCAAGTTGCTGGGCGCCCGTCACCGGCAGCACGGTCAGCAGGCCGCGCGCAAGGCCCGAGATCGCCCGGATCACGCCCTTAACCAACTGATCCATCACGAAGAGCAGGCTGGCCTGCGGAAATCGCTGCCTGACCTCTGCTGCAGCATGGCCGATCTGGCCGCGCCCCTCAGGCAACACTTTGCCGTCAATCATCTCGACCAGCACAGCGATGTGGCCCGCCTTGACGATGTAGAGAATGTATTCGCGCGCCCAGTACATGAGCGCCCCGAAGATGCCGAAGCCTGCGAAACCGCCCCACATCGTGGTCGTGGCGCGAAACTCCTCATCACCGAAACCGCCGATGCCCCAACCGATGCTGGCACCTGTACCCGTGACAAGGATGTAACCCAGCGCGATGCCGAAATACACGGCGATCCGCAGAAGAATGAACGGAAGCGTCCGCCCCATCATCCCCAGCGCACCGCCGATACTGAAATCCCACATTTCAAATCCCTCTTCGAAAAGTCGTCGGCCAACCGGGACTAGGCGTCATGTCTCGCATTTGCTGTTGCCGTATCTCGCCGCACAGGCCCGCGCGGCGCAGGCCGCGATCTGCGCGTCGCGCTGCGTCTTGCGGATATCCACCGTTTCGATCGTCTGGTAGGGCACCGATACCGTCTCCATCACCGGTTGGCAGAGCGTGGTCACGCCAGTCGTTTCGCATTTCGTCTCGCCCGTCGGGCGCCGTTCGCTGCGATACTTCGTGACCGGTTGCTGTCGATGCACGGGCGGGATCTTCAACATCCACTCGGCCTCGCATTGCGTACGCTCGACGCGGTACTCGGGCGTGCCGCACCCTGACAAAACGAGCAGCACCACGCCCAGGGCTGGTGCGACGATCTTTCTTGTTCCAGACAGGCCCATAACTTGCACCTTCACCACCGTTTCCTTGCCTTTGCCGGACATTGCAGCACTTGTCCGGGCGGCGCCCCGTTCGTTTGCACGGGGCGGATCAATTATTTGAAGGCTAAGATATTTACTGGTTAACTCCGCGACGCGGATCTGGATGCGGAAACCGGAGGTCAACATGCGAAGCAGGGCGGCGATATTCCTTGTGACAAGTCTTCTTGCGGCACCACTTGAGGCCGGCGATGCGCCCCCGGTCTTGCGCGTCACCGGCACCATTGCCGGCGGCGTAGTGGAATTTGATCTCGAAACACTGCGGGATTTGCCGCAGACGACACTCGAAACCTCGACAGTCGTGACAGACGGAAGGCATCGCTTCACCGGTTTCTTGATGCGCGACCTGCTTCACAAGGTAGAGGCGCGGGGCGATACCGTCACGGCGACGGCTCTCAACGATTACGTCGTGGAGATTCCCGTGTCGGATTTCCGCGACTATGATGTGATCGTAGCCTATGCCATGGACGGCAAGCAGCTCGAGCGGGCAGACAAAGGTCCTCTCTGGATTGTCTATCCGCGCGATGATCATTCAGAATTGCAAGACATCCGCTTTGATTATCGGTGGGTCTGGCACCTTTCCGGACTCGACATCCGATGAAGCGTCCCGGCGGTTCTGTTCTCTGGCTGGCGCTGCCCATCGTAGCCGTGGTTGTCTTCACGCTGCTGTTGACGGTTTCGCTGCAGCGGATGATCCGGATCGAGGCTGACATGCGTGTGGAGGCCGAACAGAACATGCTTTGGGTCATGCACGAAAGCGAGGCGGCGGCCCGGCGCCTACGCGAAGCCGCCCTTCTGGCAGAACTGGACAGGGCACAGGAAGCCGACATCGCCCTGCGTCTTGACATCTTGCGAAGCCGGGTCGCGCTGTTGAACGAAGGCCCCCAGCGCCGTTTTGTTGAACGTATCGGCTTGGGTGAGGATCTGGACCAGTTGACCACGCGACTCGAAACAGTCGCGCCGCAGCAGATGACACCGGCCCAGTTGCAAGCGTCGCTAGCTCTCTTTCCACCGTTTTTCGCAAGGGCAGCCAACAAGACGATGATTGCAGAATGGGATGAGCTCGGCGAGCGGCTTGAAAGTTATCGCGGGCAGTTGCAGAAGACCATCGTCGCACTGATCGGGGTCATGGCCGCGGGTGCGGTGCTGACAGCGGCGCTTGTGCTCGCCTTACGCAATTCGCGCCAGCACAATCGCATGCTGCGGCGCGCACGCGATTTCTCGGGGCTGTTGATCGCGTCGAGCGGCGAAGGCATCGCGGCAGTCGATGCGACCGGGCAGTGCACGCTGTGGAACGACGCGATGGCCGATCTGGTGGGTCAGCCGGCGCAGCAAGCGGTAGGGCGTTCTCTGTCCGATGTGGCGGGCTTCTTCGCCATCGCCGCCGTCCGCGACAGGCTGGCCGATGCGCTCGCGGGAGAGCCGGGACAACTGCTGCTGCGCCCCCTGTTCCGCGACGCCGGAGAGGTACCGATCCATGTCGATCTGCGCGCCTTCCCAATGCGCGACGAGACCGGCATCGTCGGCGCGATTCTGTTCATGCAAGACGCCAGCGACCGGCACGCAGCCGAGCGCCGAGACGCCGAGTTGCGCGAGCGGCTGGAACAACTGGTCGTCGAGCGCACGCGCGAACTGGATGACGCTCTGCGCCGAGAACGATCAGCGGCCGATCTCTATCGGAACTTCGCCGCAATGATCTCGCATCAGTTCCGCACGCCGCTTGCGATTGCCGATTCCGCGCTGCAACGGTTGATCCGGCGCGGCAATCGTGCGGATGCTAACGAGATGGCGGAACGCGCCACCCGCGCGCGCAGTGCCATTGCGGGGCTGACGCGTCTGGTCGAGAGCACGCTCGACGCCGCGCGAATCGAGGCCGGCGAGGTCGGCGCCCGTCGCGAGCGCTGCGATCTCGTGCCGATCCTCGCCGACGTCTGCGAACAGCAGCGCGCGGCCACCCCGGATGCGCGCATCCGCGTGATCGTGCGCGAGTACGCGCCCGCCCTCTGCGATCCGGCTTATGCCGAACAGGTGCTGAAGAACCTGGTCTCGAATGCCGTGACCTATGCGCCCGGCGGCTCGGAAGTCTCGGTCACGCTCGACCTAGATTGTCAGGGCTTGCACTGCGAGGTCACGAACGGAGGCGCACCCATCCCGCTTTCGGATCGGGCGCGTCTTTTCGAGCGCAATTTCCGCGGTGCCAACAGCACCGCCGCGCCTGGCACCGGCGTGGGGCTGTTCATCGCGCGTACGCTGGCACGGATGCAGGGGGGCGACCTTGTGCTGCTGCCGGGCGACGGCGAAACGGTCTTCCGCCTGACGCTGCCGCAAGCCGAAGGCACCGCACCATGACCGCCCCAGCCCTGATTCTTGTGGTCGAGGACGAGGCCGCTCTGCGTTCCGATATCGTCGAGGAACTGCAGGAGGCCGGCTATCGTACCCTTGCCGCCCCGGACGGCGCAGCGGCGCTGGCACTGCTTGTAGATGCGGCACCCGATCTGGTGCTCTGCGACATCACCATGCCGGAACTCGACGGCTACGGGTTGCTCTCGGCGCTGCGCGCGGACTGGCCAGAGCTTGCCGCAACACCGTTCGTCTTTCTCACAGCGCTTTCCGAGCCCCGCGACATGGTCGAAGGCAAGCTCATGGGCGCCGACGACTACCTTGTGAAGCCGGTGGACTATGATCTAATGCTGGCCACGGTCGCCGCCCGACTGCGCCAGGTCGCGCGCATACGCGAAAGCGACGGCGGCGAGATCGCCCGCCTGCGGGAGGCGCTTTTCGGTCTGTCGCAGGACGGCGCCGAGCGCGCGCTCGACCTGATTGCGCTCGGAGTAGTGCTGCTGGACGGCGGCGGCCGCGTGCTTCATGTCAACTACACGGCGCGCAGCATGGCCGACGCGCGCGAATTCGTGACCTTGCGTCAGGGTACCGTCAGAGCTACCATCGCCCCCGGCGACGGCGCACTACGCGACGCAATATCCGAAGCGCTGGACGCAGCCCGCGCTGGCTCAGGAAAGATAACCGGGGTGATGCTGGAGCGCGCCACCGATGCGCTAACGGTCTCGGCGCTGGTCTGCGCCCTGCCTGAGACCTGCGGAACGTCCGAAACCCTGCCCCATGTCGCCGTATTCCTGTCGCCCCCTGCCCAAGAACGGCGGGTCTCGGCGCCGTTGCTGGCCGATCTTTTCGGGCTGACGCCCACCGAAACCCGTGTCGCCGCCGCCCTTGCGGCCGGTGCCCGCCCAGCGGATGCCGCGGCCGAATTAGGCGTATCCCAAACCACCATCGCCTTTCACACGCGCAACCTTTTCCAGAAAACGGGCACCAACCGGCAGACCGATCTCGTCGCCCTGATCCTCGTCGGCCCGATGATGATCGAGCCAGTGTAGGTTCACCTCCGTCCTCGCTGCAACCATCCCAGCGGGCGTAGTTCGTGACCGCGATGCCGTCGAGCATCACTGCGAAGAACACCCAGCGGAGCCCATCGAGATACGGCGCGAGCCGCGGGATGGCGGAATGGGCCCCCGCCAAGACTTCCTGCGCAATCCCGCCCTTCCGCGCCCAGACGGCAAGCGCCTTCACGCCCGCCCGGTCATTGCTGAACTGCCGGTGCTCGTCATTGGCAAGCCAATAGACATCCAGCCGGCTTTTGGAAATATCCAGTCCAATGGTATCGTTCATCGTCTTTTCCTCACCTTGTCTTGTCATGCGGGCCCTTCGCTGAAAACGAGGCCCAAGTATCCGTTCAGGTCAGTAGAAAAGACGGGGGCGACCCTACTCATAGACGGTCCGGAATGACCAAGAGGGGAACGGTCCGACCCCCGCCACCGCCCGGCATAAATGCCGTGCCGGACGGTGGCTCCCTTTTGCATCGAGAGCCACCAAAAGCCATAAGACAAGAGGGGCGATCCGAGTGATGAACCAATCCGCTTTTCTGGATGGGCCGTCGATCGTGCAGGGCCTGTTCAAGGGCATCGAGAACAAAGTCCGTTTTGGCCGACCGCGAGAGCCGCCAGCCCACGATGCGGTCGGCAAACGTGTCGATGACAAAAGCCACATAAATGAAGCCCTGCCACGTGGACACATAGGTAGCAGAGCATGACCCCAAGGGCTCCGCGCAAAGCTGGAGGGAACTTGGGGCTCAGGTCAACCCCACGAGCGCTTCCAGCACTGCAAGCGTCTCACGTGGTGATGCCGTCTGGTGAGAACGGCATCCACCCCATCTCCGTCACGCGATATGCTGTCGCAGACAATCTCGTTGACTCGTGGTTCGCTGGCTAATAGCCATGTCCCAATCCGTTGGGGTGCCGTCATGGCTGAGAGGCGAAAGCCGACCCATCGAACCTGATCCGGGTCATACCGGCGTAGGGAACGGAACACAGGCTTGGCACACGCCACTGAAGCTTTTCTGTACCCTCCACGTAAATGGCCTTTTTGTGAATGGGGGCGCATATGGCGTTTCAAGCGTTGACCGTAGCGAGCTCAGACAGCGGTGGCGGGGCCGGGATTCAGGCCGATCTCAAGACCTTCAGCGCCCTGGGTGTTTACCGGGCAAGGGTGCTCACCGCGATCACGGCACAGAACTCCCGCGCGGTCACAGCCGTGGAGCCGGTCACAGCTATCAGCAAGCGGCAATCGCCGCCGCTGACAGCCTGAACATCGGTGCCGGGCATGATCCAGTCCATCACTTCCATGCGGTCTGGCGCGATGCCTGATGTTACGATCATCGGCGCGGGTGTCGCGGGGCTCTGGGCGGCGCGATCCTGCCTTGCGCGCGGCCTGCGCCCTCGGCTGATCGACCAGACAGGCGTGCCCGGCGCGCATGGTTGTTCCTGGTGGGCGGGGGGTATGTTGGCGCCCGAATGCGAAGGCGCCCTGGCCGAGCCATTGATCGTGGCGCATGGGCGCAAGGCGGCGGCACTCTGGAGGCAGGTGACGGAACTTCGCGAACAGGGCACACTTGTTCTGGCGCCCGAACGCGACAGGGCCGAACTGGACCGATTTGCCGCGCGCACCGAGGGGCATTTGACATGCGACTCGGATGCTATCGCGGCGCTTGAATCCGATCTGGCCGGACGACATCGGCGCGGGCTTTACTTTGCCGATGAAACGCATCTCGATCCGCGGCAGGCTTTGATCGATCTGGTGGACGCGATCGCCACCTCGGGCGTCACGATTGAAACCGGCAGGGCCGAGCCGAGCGGGCTGGATGGCCCGGTGATCGACTGCCGCGGGCTGGCCGCGCGGTGCGATCTGGCGGGGTTGCGCGGTGTGCGCGGCGAAATGATTGTGCTGCGCACGGATGAAATCACGCTGACACGCCCCATCCGGTTGCTGCATCCGCGCCATCCGCTTTATGTCGTGCCGCGCGCGGGCGGTCGGTTCATGCTGGGCGCGACCCAGATTGAAACCGCGGCACGCGGCGGCGTGACCGCACGCTCGGCGCTGGAATTGCTTTCGGCGGCCTATGCGCTCGACCCGCGTTTCGCGGAGGCCGAGATTCTCGAAATGGGCGCAGACCTGCGCCCCGCCTTTGCCGACAATGTACCGCGGGTGGTCCAGCGCGGGCGCATCCTGCATCTCAACGGTTTGTTTCGGCACGGTTTTCTAATGGCCCCAGCGCTGGCCGAACAGGCGGCCGAATTTCTTTCCACAGGCAGAACGGGGGATCTTTTCCATGAAGATTGAAGTGAATGGTGAGCAGCGCGACATCGCCGCCACGGATCTGACCAAAGCGCTGGCCGAACTGGGCTGGAGTGAAGTGCGCGTTGCCACAGCGCTGAACGGCACCTTTGTGCCTGCGGCGGCGCGGTGCGACACGCCCCTTGCACCTGGCGACAGACTCGAGGTTCTAACCGCGATGCAGGGGGGCTGAGCGATGCGCGATTTCTATGGCGTGACGCTGCAGACGCCGATGATGCTGGGAACGGCGCGTTACCCCTCGCCGGCAACGATGGAGGCGGCCTTTCGCAGCAGCGGCGCATCGGTCGCCACGGTGTCCTTGCGCCGTGAACAAGGCGCGGGCCAGGCCTTCTGGGACATGGTGCGCGGGCTTGGCGTGCATCTGCTGCCCAACACCGCCGGCTGCCATTCCGCGCGCGAGGCAATCACGACTGCGCAGATGGCGCGCGAGTATTTCCGGACCGACTGGATCAAGCTGGAGGTGATCGGCCATGCCGACACGCTGCAACCTGATCCCTTCGGCCTGCTGGAGGCGGCAGAGGCGCTGTGTGCCGACGGGTTCAAGGTGTTCCCTTACACCACCGAGGACCAGGTGCTGGCCGCACGGCTGGTCGAGGCCGGCTGCCGCGTGCTCATGCCTTGGGGCGCTCCCATCGGGTCGGGCATGGGGCTGAACAACATCCATGGCTTGCGCACCCTGCGCGCAGCCTTTCCCGATGTGGCCATGGTGATCGACGCGGGTCTTGGCCTGCCCAGCCACGCCGCCCAGGCGATGGAAATGGGGTTTGACGCAGTCTTGCTGAACACCGCCGTGGCCGAGGCGGACGACCCCGCCGCCATGGCGCGTGCCTTTGCACTGGGCGCGCAGGCAGGCGCCTTGGCGGCCGCATCCGGCCCGATGGGGGTGCGCGACATGGCCGCCCCCTCGACGCCCCTGATCGGGAAGGCATGGCTATGACGCTGCCGCGCTTTTATCCGATCTTCGACAGCGCCGATTGGGTGGCGCGCGCAGTGCCCCTTGGCGTGAGGCTCGTGCAATTGCGGATCAAGGACCGGCCAGAGCAGACCCTGCGCACCGAAATATCCACGGCGCTGGGCCTCTGCCGCAGTTACGGCGCCGCGCTCGTCGTCAACGATCAATGGCAATTGGCGATCGATCTGGGGGCGGAATGGCTGCATCTGGGCCAGGAGGATCTGGATGTTGCCGATATTCCCGCGATCCGGCGCGCGGGGCTGAAGCTGGGTGTTTCGACCCATGACCGCTCAGAACTGGACCGCGCATTGGCGCTGGCTCCGGACTACATCGCCCTTGGACCGATCTATCCGACCATCCTGAAAAAGATGAAATGGACCGAGCAGGGGCTTGACCGGCTGACGGAGTGGAAGGGCGTGATCGGGGATATCCCGCTGTGCGCTATTGGCGGCATGACCATCACGCGTGCGCCGGGGGCTTTTGCGGCGGGGGCCGATATGGTGGCGGCCGTCACCGACATCACACTTAACGCCGATCCTGAGGTCCGCCTAGGCGATTGGCTGAAGGTGACCGCATGAGCCGCTATGCCCGCCAGATCACCCTGCGCCAGGTCGGCGATGCCGGGCAGGCACGGCTTCGCACGGCGCATGTTCTGGTGGTGGGCGCCGGGGCCCTGGGTGTGCCGGTACTGCAATACCTTGCGGGCGCAGGCGTGGGCGTGATCACCCTGATCGACGGCGACACGGTGGCCGAAAGCAATCTACACCGCCAGCCGCTTTACGGCATGAAGGATATCGGACGCCCCAAGGTACAGGCCGCCGCAGAGGCCGTGGCCGCGCTGAACCCCGAGGTGTCGGTGATCGCGCAGTGCGCATGGCTGACCCCCGCCAAAGCACCTGACCTGGTGGAGCAGGCGGATGTCGTGCTGGATTGCGCCGATACCTTCGCAGTCAGCTTCACCCTGTCAGATATCGCTCTTGCTACAAAAAAGCCGCTGGTGTCCGCTTCTGCACTGGGGTTCTCGGGCTATGTCGGCGGCTTCTGCGCCACGGCGCCATCCCTGCGGGCGGTGTTTCCCGATCTTCCGCAAAGCGCCGCGACCTGCGCCACCGCCGGTGTGCTCGGCCCGGTGGTGGCGACAATGGGGGCCGTGCAGGCGCAGATGGCGTTGGCGGTCCTGCTAGAGATGGCCCCCTCGCCCCTGGGTCAAATGATGGCCTGGGATGCCGCAAACTGGCGCATGTCCGGCTTTCGCTTCGACGCAGCACCCGAACCGGCCTCACCCGCCCGCTTTATCGCCGCCAGCCAGATCGCGCCCAGCGATCTCGTAATCGACCTGCGCTCTGAGGCCCCGGCCCCGTTTCGGGCCTCCGCACTGCATCTGTCGTCCGATGCCCTTCCCGAGTTGTCACTGCCCCTTGACGGCGCACGCGTCGTATTGGCCTGCCGAACCGGTCTGCGCGCCCATCACGCCGCCACCGCCCTGCGAAGTCGCTGGGACGGTGACATCGCGCTTGTCGCGCTCCCCGACTGTTGAACCCGATCAGACACGGAAGGCCGTCACCTGGCGCAGATAGACTTCTTCTGCCGCGAGGAAGACACTAGGCGGGCGCACCTGCCCCGCCAGCATCGGGGTCGGATCTTCCCAGAACTGAAGGTCGTGAGCTCGCGAATTGGCCAAGACCATATTCAAGGCATTTCCGTCGCGCCACCCGCTTCGGCCCATTCGCTGCACATAGTAAGCCTCCTCAGGAGGAACCGACCCCAAAAGCAAGGTCGACAGGTCCCCATTGTCGATCCCCATTTGAAGCGTCGGCGAAGCGGAGATCAGATTCGGCGCCCACCGGGCTTCGCCCTTGATGAACCCAGACTCAACACGCAGTCGCTCATCGGTTTCGAGGATTCCAGTATGTTCACGCGCGACCGCCCGGTGGTTCCGATCAGATTGAAGGGATCGGTGCAACGCCAAGTGTGGTGGCACACCTGACAGCAAGAAATGTCCAGTACATGCGATCTTAGTGCAGAGTGATCCCGCCGCGATCTCCTCGTTTTCTGCGAGTGCCATCTCCTGCCCGCCGCAGCGGTCACAAGTGGCAGAGGTCGTGCTCGGTTCAACAGCCCCAAAGCCCACTGCGAAGGCGAAGGCGAAGGCTAACGAGGTGTTAGCGATGCATGCCGAGGGCGTGGGAGCCACAGAAATTGCCAAGCGGCTGAGTATTGGCAGGGCAAGTGTCTATCGCATCCTTGGGGAGGAGAAAGCCGTATGAGTGCACGCGTCTGTTCATTTGCTGGATGTACATGGGTGTGATGGGATGGCTGTCCAGTCTTCATCGGCATCATTGCTGCTTACGATTGCAGCGTCGTAGATGATTGTGGATTGCGTCTACCGCTCAAATACAAAATCTGAGACTGAATGCGCTTTTGTATGGGGGCAGTGTGTGGGGTAAACGTGTGGGGTATGAAATCTGGCATCGCGATTAAGTCGCTGATTTATAAAAATAAATACGCCATATCTGAATGTGGCGGAGACGATGGGATTCGAACCCACGAGACCCTTCCGGGCCTACTCCCTTAGCAGGGGAGCGCCTTCGACCACTCGGCCACGTCTCCACCGACGCGTATAGCCAAGGAAACATGGGGGTTACAAGGCGATTCTGCCCTTTTCTGAAAAAACCTCCCTACCCCCCAAAGGCGTCTCAGAAGCTACTGAAATGCGCTGGGTTTAGGCAAGATGCGGGCAATTTCCCCTACAGCAAAAGCGACTTCGGAAGCGTTAGCTGACCGTTTTCTGCAGCGACAACTTCTCCTTGGCACCCAAGTGGCCAGCAAGGCCCGTCATGCGTACCGTAGCGCTGGTCGGTCGTCATTTCCGACCGACGCAAGGCGAACCAAAGTTCTCCACATGTTGAACGCACGCAAGAAGACAGGCTGTGGCTGAGCCGCTATGGATGAGGTCGAAACGTTCCTGAGTGTGAAGGGAGCCCCTCCATCACCACGGCCGCCAGCGGCACCTCGATCTGGTCACCCAACCCCGTCAACTGGCGTGATTGCAGCGTAAGGACCGTGGCCGAGGCCGCGATCTGGGAGACATAGGCCGATGACAGCGGCAGCTGCAAAAACGAGGGGTTCAGCCCCATGTCGGTGAACACGCCCGAACTGGCTGCGATCACGCTTTAAAGGCGCGCAATTCGCGGTACTCGGCATCGTTCGAGGCAAATCCCGGCAGGGAAACGGTTACCAACTCGGGCCGCTCCTCGCGCATCGCGGCAAAATCAATGCCAAAAGCAGCCAGCTTTCCGGGGCGGAAATTCTCGACGATGATATCAGCTTCGGGGCATAGCGCGCGGGCGTACGTCAGCCCTTCGTCCGAGTTCAGGTCAAGGTTCACGATCAGCTTGTTGCGCACCAACGTGGTATTGGCCGGACTGTCCCACATCGGCCCATCGGGCGGATCAATGTACGCGACTGTAGCCCCCAGATCACCCAGCAACATCGCAACGGCAGGCCCGGCGATGTATTCCCGCGAAATCGATCACTTTGACCCCGGTCAGGGGAAGTTCGGAGAATGAGTTGCGCTTGTTTCCTCCGATTGGCAAAGGCGCCGACCTACTGGCCTGCAAGGATCCAGCGGGCCGCCTTTTCCGCGATCATCAGTGTCGGGGAATTGGTGTTGCCGCTGGTGATTTCAGGCATGACAGACGCATCAACGACACGCAGCCCCGACACCCCTTTGAGCCGCAAATGCGGGTCGAGCACGGCGGTGTCATCCTCTGCCCGGCCCATCTTGACCGTGCCAACCGGGTGAAAGATCGTGTTGGCGATGTCCCCGGCCAACTTGGCAAGTTCCTCGTCGGTTTGAAACTGCGGGCCGGGCTTGTATTCTTCGGGCTGGTAAGGCTGCATCGCGGGCTTCGACATGATTTCGCGCACTTGTCGCAGACTGTCGGCCGCGATCTTGCGGTCATCTTCTGTGGCCAGATAATTGGGCGAGATCATCGGCGCATCGCGGAAATTTCCCGAGCGGATGCGCACATGACCACGGCTAGTGGGGTTGAGGTTGCAAACGCTGACCGTGATCGCCGGGAAATCGTGCAGATCCTCGCCAAAGGCTTCGAGGCTGAGGGGCTGCACATGGTATTCCAGATTGGCATGAGACCGGGACGGATCAGAGCGGGTGAAGGCTCCAAGCTGGCTGGGTGACATGCTCATCGGCCCTGATCGTTTCAGCAGGTATTCCGCACCGATCATCGCCTTGCCCAGCAAGTTGCCGGTAAGGGAATTGAGCGTGCGCGTGCCCTTGACCTTGTAGACCGCGCGAATTTGCAAATGGTCCTGAAGGTTTTCGCCCACCGGCGCATCGCGCAGCACCTCGATCCCGTGCCGTTGCAACAGCGCCGCGGGGCCAATCCCCGACAATTGCAGGATTTGCGGCGAATTGATCGCCCCCGCCGACAGAACCGTCTCGCGGCGCGCCGTCACTGTCACCGACTGACCCTTGCAGTTAACCAGAGCTCCACGACAGCGCAGCGCTCCGCTCTCGTCTGTCTCAAGGGTCAGTTTCTCAACCTGGGCCTCGGTCCAGATCGTCAGGTTGGGGCGTGACTTGGCCGGGCGCAGAAAGGCCTTTGACGTGCTCCAGCGCCAGCCCGAGCGCTGATTGACATCGAAATAGCCAACGCCAGCATTGTCGCCACTGTTGAAATCATCCGTTTTCTCGATCCCGGCCTGCGTCGCGGCATCGACAAAGCTATCAAGCACGTCCCACCGCAGCCGCTGCTTTTCCACCCGCCATTCGCCACCATGGCCGTGCAGGTCAGAAAATCGGCTATTGTCGCCGGTCTTGGGGTTGGCCCCGCCATCCAGCTTGTGATGGTCCTCATGGGCCATGAAGTCCCGAAGGGAGTTGCCCCAGTTCCAGGCTTCCTCACCGCTGAGCTTTGCCCAGTTGTCATAATCACGCGCCTGGCCGCGCATGTAGATCATGCCATTGATCGACGAACATCCGCCCAGTGTCTTGCCACGCGGATAACGCAGGGTCCGGCCATTCAGGCCCTTGTCGGCCTCGGTGTTATACATCCAGTCGGTGCGGGGATTGCCGATGCAATACAGATAGCCAACCGGAATGTGGATCCACGGGTAGCTGTCGGTCTTACCTGCCTCCAGAAGCAGCACCCGATTGCCGGGATCGGCGCTCAATCGGTTGGCAAGCAAACAGCCCGCTGAGCCACCGCCTATAACGATGAAATCGAAATCTGTCTTGTCCACTGACATCCTGGCCCACCCCCCTGCTTGTTCAACGGCGCTGGAGAAGTCATCAGCCCCGCGCCCTCCCAGGCCCCCGGACCGAGGCGAGATGTCAGCGGTGCGATACGCTCCTCCCTGCGCAGCGACTCCCAGAGGTGTAGAAGGTCAGAGAGCGTATTCCAAATGACATAATTTTCAGCCTGATATTAGATCTGGTAATATGGCGAGATTCCTGAACCCCAACAATATCCTGGCCTTCGTGACCGTAGCACGAGAAGGAAGCGTTTCGCGCGCGGCAGAGATCCTGCACCTCACCCAGCCAGCCACCAGACACCAGATCAGGCGATTGGGCGAGGAGACCGGGATCACCCTGTTCAAGGGCACCCCACACGGGCTTGACTTGACCGCAGATGGCGAAACCCTGCCGCCCAAGGCCGAGCAGGGTTTGAGCGCCGATACACCGATCATGACTGCACTCTACGATCAACTCGAAGCGGTCTGGCAGTCTTGGTCAAAGGGTCCGCTGCTGCGATCGAACGGTTGCGCAAGGAAGGTCGCGCTTGTCGTCGGGTTTCCATAATTGGAATAGTACACGATACTCGTAAGCGTCGTGCAAGGGGTGCTCAAAATATGGACCGCAAGGTGGTAACAAGTCGTCCCAAATGGCAGCGTAGGGCCCTACTCGCAGGTGGTGCGGTCGCGCTTGTTGCTTGGGTGAAAGGCGCACCGCATTTGCTGTCATCTTTTGGTGACGAAATGGAATTTCAAAGCATCAACGGTCTTGAACCCTTTCGACGGCTGGTGGGAAAGGGGATGCCCGCAACGTTTAGCAGTGCGGTCTTTGTAGGTCTTGATCGACCAGAACCCCCAACACCTGAAGATGAAATGATGCTCCAGACGGTCAGGGATGATCCCTGTGCCGCTTTCTTTGGCCCGCGGCAAACTGGACCAGTGCCCGTTGCAATGTTTTCAGATTTCAGGTGCTCTATCTGCAAGATAATGAACAAACGACTTGCTGAACTTCAAGCAAAGTCACCAGATAGCTTTCGCATCGTACGTCATGAACTTCCTTTGTTGGGGGCAGCATCACGCACGGCGAGCCGAGCGGTATTAGCGGCCGATCGTCAAGGCGCTTATCTGGAGATGCACGATCGACTTACTCGGACACCTGCAGTCACCGACGAATCATTTGTTGGGCGTATCGCGCGTGCCATCGGATTGGATAGTGATCAACTTCTGCACGACATGAATTCCGAGGAGGTTGAACAGAAATTACGTATGTCCCGAGCAATTGCCGATGTTTTCGGTTTCTATGGAACACCAGCCTTCGCAGTTGGCCGGACAGTGTTCCTTGGGGCGATCTCTACTTCATCACTCGAACGTTTGATTGCGCAGGAAACTGGAAACCCCTGTCAAAGGTGAAGAAGGACATCTGCGCGCCGCCGCTTTTTCAATTGCGGCGCACGGCAGCAGCGGCCCTCGGCGACCCTTTACCGCTCGATCAAACGCCGCGGCGCAGCTTCACCGAACTACCCGATGCGGGATCTCCAGCATTTCAAACAAGGTGAAAATCCGGCAGCCGAGCTTCTTAGAGTTATCCTCGCCTTTACGGCTACTCATTGGCACCATCACAGGGTTGACCGTGGTGTATTTTGGGTCGGGTTGATGTGGCGGCGGCCATCAGTACCGGATGAGTGCGCACCGCCACGAGACAAAATGAGACGCATTCCTGAAAGGATATTTGTAAAAGTTGCATTCACGGGCGCCCCTTGATTTTGCAGGTGCCCACCCCTTTCAATCTGCGGGACTTGTGCCAGAATGCAGAAGTTTATTGAGAATATAAGCGCCCGGAACCATGCGGCCAGAACAAGGAAAACGACATTTGAGTACGCACTCGGAATTGCCGGCTAGGTCCCCTAGGCCACAGTCAGGGAAAGGTACGCAGCGTGGGCGTGCGGATCGCAATCTGCTTGGTGGCGCCCTGTTCTTGGCCGGCCTGCTTGCGGGAACTTTGCCTAGCGTAGCAGATAGAGACAGCCTGCTGCCCGAGCTTGCCTTGCCAGATCCGATGACCGCGCCGCCAAGGGCCGTGCTTTTGCCTGTGTCGGACGAGCGGATCATGGCGGCTATTTCGACGTTGGATGATCTTGGTCAGGATGTCCTGGCGCGCACGGGCATTCCCGGTCTGGCCATTGCGGTCGTCCACGGCGGACGCACCGTGTACGCGCGTGGATTTGGCAAACGTGCTGTTGGTCAGCAGGGTCACATCGACGCCGACACGGTCTTCTTGCTGGCCTCGCTGTCAAAACCGGTCGGTGCCACCGTTGTCGCAACCCAAGTGGATGCTGGCCGGGTGAACTGGGACAGCACGGTACGGGATCTCCTGCCCTCTTTCGGTTTGGGGGATCCCTGGATCAGCGATCACGTCACGATCGGGGATCTTTACGCACATCGCTCTGGTTTGCCGGATCATGCCGGGGATGACCTGGAGGATATCGGATTTGACCGCAGCACAGTGCTGGAGCGGTTTGCACTGCTGCCGAAAGGCACGTTCCGGGTGGACTATGCCTATACCAACTTCGGAATTACCGCTGCCGCCGAGGCGGTGGCTGTCGCGGCAGGCACGGATTGGGCAACCCTGTCGGAAACCGCGCTCTATGCATCGCTTGGCATGAGGTCCACCAGTTCGAGGCACGCCGACTACATGGCGCGTGACAATCGGGCCTCAAGTCATGTTGCCGCCGAAGACGGATATGCGGTTGCTGACCAGCGCCAGCCCGACGCCCAAAGTCCGGCGGGCGGGGTCAGTTCCAGCGCGCGGGATATGGCGCGTTGGATGGCGATGGTCCTTGGGCGCGGCATGGCGGAGGGGGAACGCGTGATCTCGGAGGACGCGCTTTTGCCTGCAATGTCCGCGCAGACGATCCGAGGGTCGCAGGTGGATGTCTCTGCTCGACCGGGCGCTTACGGTTTCGGCTTCAATGTAGGTACGCGACCGTCGGGGCGGGTCATGCTGAGCCATTCCGGCGCCTTCTCGCTGGGGGCATCGACCAGTGTTGCGATGGTTCCCGACCTTGATCTGGGCATTGTCGTATTGACCAATGCGCCCCCGACCGGCGCCGCCGAAGCCATTACCGCCAGCTTCCTTGATCGGGCGGAAATCGGGATGGACAGCCGCGACTGGCTGTCTGCCTACGCTCCGATCATGGCAACACTTTCGGCGCCGGTAGGGCATTTGGTGGGCGCGGAGCCGCCGGCTGTCCCTGTCCCGGCAGGTCCGGCTGAAAACTATGTAGGCACCTATGACAATCCGTATTTCGGTCCCGCGTCGGTTGCTGCACAAGCCGGATCTCTCGTTCTGAGGCTGGGGCCGGAAAACCGGGAACTGCCCTTGCGGCATTGGGATGGCGATACGTTCGTGGTTTATCCAGTGACCGAAAACCAGCCTGCCGGCTCGGTTTCGCTTGTCGAGTTTCTGGAGGTTTCCTCGGAACCGGCAATGGCAATTCGGATCGAACACCTGAACGACGAAAACCTTGGCATATTTCGGCGTCTGAACTGACGCTCCCGGCTCAGAGAGAACCTTGGTGCAGTCGACTGCGCAGGTCCGCTCCGGACCCGAACTGTGGGGTGCTGCGCTCTGCGGCAGCGTCTGCTTAGGTGATTGCTTGACAATGTTATGCCTTTACCCGGAACTGGTCAGGAAGCATTCTTTGCATTCAAGATCATCGGTGGCCGATCGGCTGAGGGCGAAGAATGCGGAAAAGTGAAATCGATTCAATGGGCTTCGAAAATGGACGGATCACTGGGTTTATGCCGCGGTTTCGTTCAATCGATGACGATTGGGAACGATACACTGACGCTTTGGTGGAACTTGCCGACCGCGGTGTCGTGGCACGTGAAGAAGGTCACTCGCTCTACGAACTGTATTGTCAGGATCTGTACCAATGGCTGCTCGAGTTCTATTTCGAGGAGAAACGATTTGAGCAGATCGAAGCACATTGCACCCCGTCAGGTGAAGTTTCTTTTGGCCCGATAGACGAAGGACATCTGGCCGTGTTCGACCGGTTGCACGCCATGGGCGAGGGCGCGCGAGTGCGGCGGATTTGGCGCTCACATATGGGGCTCATCAAGGCGGAATTCTGGTGGTACATCGCTGAACGAAAATCGGGCTTCCGGATGGCCAAATATTATCAGGCATCGGAACAAAAGCAGCGCCGCGCATACGAAAAGCTGATCAGCCGCATCCCAAAGATGAAGCAAGAGTTATTGACCATCATGGCCGACTATCGTGAAATGGCCGAAAAAACTGGTGCTGGCGAAACGGAACTGGCCCGCATCGACGCTGATATTGCTGCGATTGACGCCGAAATCAGACCGCGCCCGAGTGGTAAACCCGATCCACGCAAGATGGATGAAGATCTGTTTTGGGAACTGATTGGTGAAGGCCTGACTGATCAGACAATCGGCGAACGGATCGAAACGCTTCCTGAAAGACTGGCCGCATTCAAGGCGACAGCAATTCGCGACTTTGAAAAGATCCTACGCAGCCTCGAGGCGCGCGCCTATCGGTGGGACATCTGGGCCTTGGCCTATCTGCTGCAAGGCGGCTGTTCAGATGACGCCTTTGAAGACTTTCGTGGTTGGTTGATCTTGCAGGGGAGAGAGGTCTTTGAAGGTGCCATCGCGGATCCTGACAATTTTGACGTGACCCTACATAGCGGCATAGCCAGCGGGATGAATGGATTGCGCGACGCTGCACCCGTGGCCTACGAAATGCGGCAGTGCAAAGCGATGAAGCCAGTCAAGACGCCCCCGATGGATGTCGCTGGTCCCGAGATTGCTGAAGAAGACTTTGCATCTGCCTTACCCAGGATCGCGGCTCTTGTTGGCACTTGAACCGTTTCCCATTTTCCGCAGCTCAAATTTACCCCAGCAAACCTGAACAACAGCAAGGTTGCGAGGCAGCTGAACGAACGCCCCCGCAAGACCATGCAATATCAAACCTCAGCGGAGAAGTTCTCTGAATGTGTTGCGTCCACCTGTCGAGACCACCGCCCGGACCAGACGTCCATCGATTGATCTGATGCTGCTTTAGACCTTTCGGATTACGGCCATTCGGCCACCGCTTACGTGCGGTCGATAGCGCGATATCTTGGGCATCTTTTAATGGGGATCGGTCCGTCGCTTCAATGCCTCGGCGAGCGCCGAACCCAATGCGCCCTGATTGTTTGCAGTCGGTTTGGGAGAGGCAGACGAATTGGCTTTTGCACCAGACTTTCGCTTCGCTGCGGGGCGCGCATGCGGTGCGGGTTCCTGAACGCTTTCCTTGCGCATCGTCAGACCGATACGTTTGCGCGCAACGTCAACCTCGGTCACGCGGACCCGGACGACATCACCGGCCTTGACCACCTCATGCGGGTCCTTGACGAAGCGATCTGCAAGCTGACTGACATGCACCAAACCATCCTGATGCACTCCAATATCGACGAATGCGCCAAATGCCGCGACATTGGTCACAGTCCCTTCCAGCGACATGCCCGACTTGAGGTCGGTGATGCTGTCAATTCCTTCGGCAAATGTCGCGGTTTGGAACGCCGGGCGCGGGTCACGACCGGGTTTTTCCAGTTCTGCCAGAATGTCACGCACTGTGGGCAGGCCGAAACTATCATTGACAAACTGCTCTGCCCGCAGACCGGCAAGCGCGCTGCTGTCGCCCATGATCGCGCGGACATCGCGACCGCAGGCCTGCACGATCTTGCGCGCCAAGTCATAGGCTTCGGGGTGGACCGACGAGGCATCGAGCGGTTCGTCGCCGTGCGCTATGCGCAGAAAGCCTGCGCATTGCTGAAACGCCTTCGGGCCAAGGCCCGGGACCTTCAGCAATGCCTTGCGCGTGGCAAACGCACCGTTGGCATCGCGATGCGCCACGATGTTCTGCGCCAGAGATGCCCCAAGCCCCGCGACATGCGACAGCAACGGGGCCGACGCCATGTTCACATCGACTCCGACAGAGTTCACGGCATCCTCAACAACTGCAGCAAGGGATTGCGCCAGTTGGCGCTGATCCACGTCATGCTGATACTGCCCCACGCCAATCGCCTGAGGTTCGATCTTCACCAGCTCCGCAAGCGGGTCTTGCAATCGCCTGGCGATGGAGATCGCGCCGCGAATGGAGACATCGATGTCGGGAAACTCTTGTGATGCCAGCTCGGACGCAGAATAGACCGAGGCCCCTGCTTCGGACACGATGACGGGTGTCGGACGGGTAGTGCCTGCGGGCAGGCGCTTGATGACGTCTGCGACCAGCTTTTCCGACTCGCGGCTGGCGGTGCCGTTGCCAATGGCGATCAGGGCGACGCTGTGCTTTCGGATCAGGTGCAGCAGCGTTTCTTCCGAGCCGCGCAGGTCATTGCGGGGTTGGAAAGGATAGATGGTCGCGGTATCGATCAGCTTGCCGGTTTCGTCCACGACCGCGATCTTGCAGCCGGTCCGGATCCCCGGATCAAGCCCAAGCGTTACGCGCGCACCGGCAGGTGCCGCCAGCAGCAAATCCTTCAGGTTACGGGCAAAAACCTCGATCGCGGCAGCATGGGCGCGGCGGCGTAAATCGGTCAGAAGATCCATGAACATGGTTCCGCTCAGCTTGATCTTCCATGTCCAGGCCGCAGCCTCGTGCAACCATTTATCGCCCGGTCCTTGCCCGGGTATCCTGATCTCGGCGGCGATGATGCCAACGACACGCGGCAGACCCGCCTCTTCCTCCGGGGCGACATCAATATGAACGATTTCCTCCTTGGCGGCACGCAATATGGCAAGGGCCCGGTGCGCGGGGATCGCGGACCATTTCTCACTATGGTCAAAATAGTCAGAGAACTTGGCCCCGACCTCTTCCTTGCCCTTGATGACCCGGGCCGTGATCAGGGCTTCTTGCTGCATGACGTGACGAAGGCGTCCCAGCAAAGCGGCATTTTCACCCAATTCCTCTGCCAAGATATCGCGCGCACCCGAGAGCGCATCCTTTGCCGTCGGGACCGCATCGGATAGATAGGCCTGTGCCAGCACCTCCGGATCAGCGGCACGATCAGCAAGGATGGCGCGCAGCAGCGGCTCCAATCCGTTTTCGCGGGCAATCATGGCTTTGGTGCGCCGCTTGGGCTTGAAGGGCAGATATAAATCCTCAAGCACAGCCTTGGTGTCTGCAGAGGCGATGGCGCCGGCCAACGCATCGGTCAGTTTGCCCTGCCCCGAGATTTCCGCCAAAATGCTCGCCCGCCGCTTTTCCAGGTCGCGCAAATAATCCAGCCGCTCCGCCAACCGGCGCAGTTGCGTATCATCCAGCCCGCCTGTGACCTCTTTTCGGTAGCGGGCCACAAAGGGCACCGTATCACCGCCATCCAGCAGCGCGACGGTCGCTGTGACCTGTTCGGGGCGCGCACTGATGTCAGCGGCAATCTTGCGGGCAATACGATCTGCGACGACGCTCATGGCGGGTTTCCTTTGCTGGCCGGATGCTCGTCATACCGCCACATGAGGGAGTCGCCAAGACGCTTAAGACCACTTAGCTGGTTACCTGAAATCAGATAGAAGCTCGGCCCAGACCGGCATTTCGACGCATCGGGCATAGAGGGCCGTTTCTTTGCTCATGGCGCGTCTACTAAATCCTCAGAAGAAGACGGAGAAAAAATGCTGGGGATTGATAAGGATCACTTTCGGAATTCCTCATCAGGTATGTGGCCAGTTCAGTCATCGACAAAACCAGCATAATCACCGCCAATGCAGCGCCGTCCACATCCGTGTCCGCGAGAACAAGACATGATCAAGCGCTTAAGCACTGAGGTACATCAGCCCGAACATCACTACCGTTGAGATGGCAATCATCGCCGCAAAACGCCCATAGCCCACCTGGCCGTGATTTCCCTGATTTTCGTTGTGACGGCCCATGAAGTCCTCTTGTCATTACGTGACCTCAAGGGAGTCCCTTACAGGTGTAAATACGCGCCAGAGAACGGCCGGTTCCGCCCGACGCGCCGGTCAGTTAATGCCGTTCTCTCGCTGTAACGCCCGGACATAGGCAATGATGTTCTGCACATCGGCCTTTGTCACACCCTCAACGGGAGGCATGTTGCCGAACCTCCAGTGATGCGCGCGCACGCCATTCTGCGCCGCCAGAACAAAGGCCATGTCGCCATGATGGTCGGGCTCGTAGATCTTGTGCACCAGCGGCGGGCCGACGCCCTCCTTGCCTTGCGCGTTCTGGCCGTGGCAGGTGGCGCAAACCGCATCAAAGGCCCGCTTGCCGGTCTGCTCCTGCTCGGTGAAGGACGCTGGCAGTCTGACTGAGACCATCACATCGCCGGGCCGTTTCGCTACCGGCACGCCAGCGCCCGGACCCTCGGGTTGCAAGAGATACCAAGCTGTCGCCACAACCGCGATCAGCGCGAGCGCTGTCATTTTCCATTTCATCTCGTTCTCTCCTCTCGTCTCAAAGCCGCGTGGCCTCTGCCCTGCTTGCCGGCCGGTGGCAAAGGGGAGCCGGACAGGTCCGGCGCCCCCAAGGCTCTCACTTCACTTGCGTCACAGTCAGCTTGCCCTTGACGCGTTCGGCAACGAACTCGATCTCTTGCCCTACGGCCATATTGGCAATCGTCGCCTCGTCGGCGCGGAACACCATGGTCATGGCCGGCATGTCGAGATTGACCAAGGGCCCATGAATGATGGTCACCTTGCCCGCCTTGGCGTCGATCTTCTTGATCTTGCCGGCGACGTAGTTCTCGTCCGCCTGTGCCATTTCCGCGTCGACGGTGATTGTCCCGTGCATGCCGGATTCGTAGTGCCCGGGGATCAGGCAGGCGAATTCGAACCGACCGGCATTGGTGAAGGTCCAGATCACCTCGCCCGACATGCCCGCATCGAGCCGGATCGAATTGGGATCGTCATGCTCCATGTCCATCTTGGCCATCATCGCCTTGTGTTCGGCATTGCCCTCGACCGTGTCGAGCACGAGTTCATGCTCCAGCTGCCCCTTGTTGGTGACGTTGAAACGAATGGTCTCGCCGCGCGCGAAATCGAAGGATCCGGGCTCGAACAGCATCTCGCCATCGTCGCTCTCGCGCATCACGACCTCGATCGTGCGATCGACTTGCGCCGCGTTGCCCATCATGCCGGCCCGCATTTCCATCATGTCTTTCGCCATCTCGGCACCATGTCCTCCCTCATGCGTACCGGAGGCGAAGGCCGGAGCCGTGAGCGCAAAGGTCAGTGCCGTCTTGATCAACAGATTTCTCATCAATTTTTCCTCTTGGTCTGGTTGGGGTGAAAGGAAGGGCCGGTCAGCCCTTCGATGTCGGTCTTGGGGTCAGCAGGGTTTTCGGGCTGTCATTCGAGGCAAATTCCGGCAGTTCGCCGGTCCACTCATAAGCCTGTTCGCCCGGCGGATTCTCGTACCAGCCGGGATCGGCGTAATCGTCCGGTCCGATCCCCTCGCGCACCTTCACAACCGAGAACATGCCGCCCATCTCGATCGGGCCGTACGGCCCCCAGCCGGTCATCATCGGCACCGTGTTGTCGGGCAGCGGCATTTCCATTCGCCCCATATCCGCCATACCGGCCATGCCCATAGGCATGTATTCCGGCTGAAACTCGCGGATCTTGCGGGCCAGCGGCTTCTTGTCGACGCCGATGAAGGTCGGCACGTCATGGCCCATCGCATTCATCGTGTGGTGCGATTTGTGGCAATGGATCGCCCAGTCGCCCAGATGGTCGGCGGTGAACTCGTAGGCGCGCATCGCGCCCACCGGGATGTCGATGCTGACCTCGGGCCATTGCGCAGATTCCGGCACCCAGCCGCCATCGGTGCAGGTGACCTTGAAGTCGTAGCCGTGCATGTGGATCGGGTGATTGGTCATCGTCAGGTTGCCCACGCGCACGCGCACTTTGTCACCCTTGTTCACGACCAGCGGATCGATGTCAGGAAATATCCGGCTGTTCCACGTCCAGAGGTTGAAGTTTGTCATCGTCATGATGCGCGGCACATAGGTGCCGGGATCGATGTCGAAGGCGTTCAGCATGATCAGGAAATCGCGGTCCACCGGCATGAAGGCCGGGTCCTTTGGATGAACCACGAACATGCCCATCATCCCCATTGCCATCTGCACCATTTCGTCGGCATGCGGGTGATACATGAAGGTGCCGGATTTGATCAGATCGAACTCGTAGACATAGGTCTTGCCCGGGGGGATGCCGGGATGGCTGAGCCCGCTGACCCCATCCATGCCCGAGGGCAGGATCATTCCGTGCCAATGCACCGAGGTGTGCTCGGGCAGCCTGTTGGTGACGTAGATACGAACCCGGTCGCCTTCGACCGCTTCTATGGTGGGGCCGGTGGATTGGCCATTGTAGCCCCAGAGATGCGCGATCATCCCATCGGCCAACTCGCGCTCGACGGGTTCGGCCACGAGGTGAAACTCCTTCACCCCGTTGTTCATGCGGTGCGGCAGGGTCCAGCCATTGAGCGTGACCACCGGCGTGTAATCCGGCCCGGAGGACGGCCGCGGCGTGATCGCCGTCGCTGCCGTGTCCATCTGTGCGGCCTCGGGCAGGCCCATATTCGCGGTCTTGCCCCAGGCCTGGGACGAGACCAGCGCGGCCCCTGCGGCACCGGCCCCGATCAGTTGACGTCTGTTTAGCATGTCCTGTCCTTTCAGTGTCCTGCGCCGCTACCTGCGGCAAGTGTCGCGCCTGTCCCGCTGCCACTCGCCCTGCCGGTGCCGCCGCCATAGATGGCGGCGCTCAGATCGGCCTGAGCCAGGTAAAAGGCGCGTTTCGCATTTGCCGACTCCAGCGAGGCGGCAAGCCTCTCGCGGGTATCGGTCAACAGCTCGAAGGTGTTGGTGATCATGCCGTTATAGGACAGCAGTCCCTCTTCCTCGACGGTCCGGCGCAGCGGCACCAGCACGTCGCGATAATGCCGCGCGATCCTGTAGGCACCGAGATAGGCGGTCTCGGCTGCGCGCGCCTCCGAGCGCAGGTTGACCGCCCTTTCGGCCAGCACATTGGCAGCCTGAAGATAGGCCAGCTCTGCCTTGCGCATCCGTGCCTTGCCGGTGTCGTAGATCGGAATCGCGAATTCCAACTCCAGCTGCGGCGTGGTCTCGGTTTTGATGTTGCCTGCATCGACTTCGCGCTCGACCTCGGCCCCCGCGATCAACTCCAGATCGGTGACCAGTCGGGTCTGCTCGGTCAGACCAAAAGCCGCCGCTTGCGCCTCAAGCCCCAGCTTGGCCACCCGTAGATCGACACGGTTGCGCAGTGCTCTGGCCTCGACATTATCGACCCGACCCACCGCGCGCGGCAATTCTGGCAGGGCATCGGGCACGTAATAGGCCACATCACCTCCCCAGAGCCCCATCAGCCGGGTCAGATCTTCCTTGGCGCGGGCAGCGTTCAGCCGGGCCTGTGCCAGTTGCCCGGCCAGTTCGGCATTGAACGCCTGTTCACGGGCCTGCCCGGCCTTGTTCAGCGCGCCGGTTTCGCCCAGCTTGCGCGCCAGTTCCGAGCCCGCGTCGGAGGTCGCCTTGGCCTGTCTGAGGTGGCTCACCGTCTCAAACGCGGCAACCGCGTTGATCCAGGCCTGCCGGGTCTGGTTGGCAAGCGCGAGGGTGTTATTCACCGCCTGCAACTGCGCGGTGCGAAAATTGACATCCGCCAGCGCAACCCGCTGCTTGCGCGTCTGGGCGTCGAGAATATTGGTCGCGATCATGCCCTCGATTGCGCGGTAGGCCCCGAGCTCGGCCGCACCGATGCCCAGCACGCCGATGGACACGACCGGGTTTTCCGGCGTCGCCTGCTGCCAGGCTTCGGCGGCTGACATGCCGACATTGGCATAAGCCGCCTGTAGGCCCTTGTTGTTGAGCAGAGCGACCTGCACCGCCGTATCGGCAGAGATCGTCTTGCCTTGCACCATGGCCCGCACCTCGCGAGCCAGTGCGATGTTCTCGGCCCGGGTCTCGGCAAAGGCGGTGCGCTTGCCGATGGTGGCGGCGGTCTCTTGCGTCACGAGGGCGAAGCCCGCCTTTGGCTCGGTATAGGCGGACGGGATCGCGGTCGCGCAGGCGCCGAGGATCAGCGGTAAGCCCGCCGCCAGGGAAAGGGTCCTGATGCGCATCAATGCCCCTCCGACTGTTCTTGGTTGACGCTGCGCCAGTCGCGCGGGCCGGTCGGGCCGCGATAGGTGTAGCCCGCGAGCGGGTCCTGATAGCGGACGGGTGATGCGACGACGGTGGTGACGGTGGCCTGTTGCGCGCTCACGTCCGGCAATGGCAAGGGCGCGCCTGAACAGGCGCCTAGCACGAGGGCCGAGACCCCCATGAAGAGTTGGATTTTCATGTTATTGACCTGATTGATGAGTGTCAGATTCACGCACCTGGATGCGCAAAGCACAGGCCCGGTACGGGCCGCGGAATCAGATCAGATGTAACGGCGGACGCAGGAAACCCGCCAGTTCCGCCGAGGCGGATTCAATCGGCACCGTGATGTAGCGGCTCCGTGTCATGGCAACCGGCTGTGTCGTGCTGGTGTCGGTAAGAACCGCTGAAACGCAAATACCGCTGCAGCAGGGCGCTGACGTTTGATCCTGCTCGGCATCCGGCGCGATGTCTCCGCCTGCATCCTGCATGTGATGCGTGGCATCCGTGCCATGCGTATGGCCCGCCGCGGCATGATTGCCCGCGGCCGAGGCGGCGTGATGGCTATCATGCATGCCGGAGGTGGCATGGGTGGCAGAAGGTGGCAGGATCATCAACGCGCAGACGATCACGAAGCACGAGAGCGCCCTGAGACCCGCAGATATGGCATTAATGAAACCCATGGGGTGCGTTGTGACGGAAAAATGGAACAGCTGTCAATCTATTCAGGAGGGACGGCCCTGAAATCTCCGTGAGCCCGCTCATCCGGGCGGTAACCTGCCAGTTTGTGCCGATGAGCTGCGACAAGGGCTGGCATTCAGGGGCATTTACAGCTCTGCTACAAGGCAATGGCTGTGGCTTCGGGCCAATTGCTGCCATTCATCGCAGTGAAGCTTCCCCGGAGCAGAAATTGCTCGATGGCGCAGCATTCTTGGCATCTGATGGCCGCACCGCAGGACAGAAGCGGACGTCGTTCTGTCAGCGATTGGATCTTCCGAGGTAAGCAAAGTGATATGACAACGCGATGCCCCCCGCGCCGCCCACAACATTCCCCAAGGTCACCCAGACCATGTTGCCCAATGCATCCATTGCCGACACGTTGGATGCGGCCAACCATCCCTGGGGAAAGAAGTACATATTTGCGACAGAGTGTTCGAGGCCCAGCAATACAAAGGCACTGATTGGCCAGAGGATTGCCAAAATCTTGCCGGCGACCGTACGCGCGGCAAAAGACAGCCAAATCGCAAGACACACTAACGCATTACACAAAGCGCCACGCATGAAGGCCTCAAACGGCGGCAGAGACGCCTTCGCGATCGGGATTTTCGCTGCGACGACACCCATTGGGCCATCCAGAAGGCCGGTGGAACCGAAAGCAACAGCAAGCCCAACCGCACCCACAAAGTTCCCGGCATAGACCACGGCCCAACTTCGCAGCAGCTGGCGCACGGAGATTTTCCTCTCGACAGCCGCCATCACCATCAGCGCATTTCCGGTAAATAATTCCGCGCCACCAACGATAACCAGAATTAGGCCCAGTGAAAACACGACGCCACCAAGCAGCCGCACGGGCCCAAAGGCAGGGTCCAAGCCGACCATCACAGCGGTATAAGCGGCCGCGCCGAAACCAATGAAGGCTCCGGCAAGAATCGCGAGTACAAACATTTGAGCTATGGGAAGTTGTGCTTTCGCGACGCCACCGGCCTCTACGAGCGCTGCAATGTTCGCCGGTTTGTAAGCATCATGGCTTTTTTCGTCGTTCATGATCTTGATCATCACGGGTGCAATTGATGAGGGCAAGGCCGATCTAGGCTTGGATCTGAACTCGGGCGCAGTGCGGCAAAGCTTGCTTATGCCGTTTCTGACAACGCTGTTCAGCGCCCGAGCCGGTCTTTCACCGCCCATCAATACCCCCCCGCTTGCCAGACTGGCCAATCGCGCATCGTGCAGCATTTGAGGTGCCCGGCTCATGACTGACTAGCGAAACCACAGGCGCCGCAGGACGCACCTGCCCGAAAAGCAGGGCCAATACTCTTACTTTATCTACTTTATCCGGGTCCAGACTTGGCTGTCTTTGACGGGGCCTTTGTTTCCCGACACCTTCAGTGTGTTGCCCGCCAGCGTCATCTTGCCCTTGGCATTGATGTTCAACAGCGGCACCCAGATCGTACCGTTATCGTAGTTTCCACCGCCCTTGGCCTCGACATCCCAGAATATCTGCTTCCCGATATTCTTGGTCATCACTTCCTTGCCTGACGGCCCGAAAGCTTTCAGCACCTTGCCGCAAAATTTTTCGCCGCATTGGCTGATCTGTATATGCGAGGTCAGGTTTTTGCGGTCGGGTTCGGTTTTCCAGATGCCAACAACCGGATCAGCAGCAAAGGCTGCGACAGGCGCCAGCACCAGTGAACCAATCAGCAGGATATGTTTCAGCATTTCAGTCACTCCAGTTGGGGGAAATCCCCTGTTCGTAGTGAAACGATGTGAAAGTTATTTGCAGCGACAGGTGATCTCCAATTGTGAAAAGAGGGGCGGATTTCTCCGCCCCCTTCCAGTTTTGCCATCAGTTTTCGGATCAGAAACCGACGACGAGGGACACGTTGAACGAGGTATCAGTGTCGTCACGACCCGGCAGCGGGTCGCTGTTCCACTCGGTCCGCAGGCTGGTGCGGGTGGCCAGACGCTCGGACAGCTTGAAGGTCACGCCCAGATCGTTGACGACCAGTGTGTCGTTGTCAGAGAACAGGACATCTGTGTCGTTTGACAGGAACGCGTAGTCGTTGATCTTCTGGTAGAGGCGCGAAGACGCAATACCTGCGATTTCGGTGGTGTCGTTGCCAAGCTGGTCCTCGATGTAGCGCACGCCGGGGCCTGCCTGAACACGCCAGGCTGTGGTTTCGGTGTTGACGATCCGGTAGCCCGGACCTGCGCCCAGGAATGCATCCCACTTGTTGGACGCGAAGCCGTCATAGCGCAGGGTTCCAACGCCGAAAATATAAGCATTCTCCGAGACGTATCGGTTCACGTCATAGGTGGCGAAAGCCTCTTCCTTGTTGCGCACATTGTTGTCCTCGGCTGCTTCCAGCGCGAAGGCCCAAGTGTGGTTCCACGGGCCGGCGCCATAGCGCAGGCGGCCGGCGACAGACAGATCTGCAGTATCTGTATTGCCATCTGTGGCAGACAGACCCAGCGCCATGCTGCCACTCCAGCCTTGCGCGAACTGGTTGTTGCCGAAACGGTCTTTGTCTTCGGCTTTGTCCATGTCGCGGTTGACGTCGCGCTCGATATCCTCGACCTGGTCGTCCAAGTCATCCATACCAAGAACCACGCTCTGAGCGAAGCTCGGCGCGGCAATCATAAGTGCCAGTGCCGATACGGAAGCAAGTGTGAAAGATGTTTTCATGGTCAGTCCTCTCCCAAAAGGGTTGCCCGTTGTGTTCATTTGAACGGGAGCGTCTCTGCTGGGTTGAGGATTAGGATTGTCGTATCGATAAGAGAAATGCGTAATAATCACGTTCAAAACGCGTTATGCTCATGTAAGATGATTCACTCGGCCCCGAGAATTCCAACCTCATGATTGCGGCTGATTTTCTTCAGTCGTGCCATAACGTCATCCTGTTCGGCGCGGGCATCGCGAGAGATCACGTCGAGTGTCGACTGCGCTATTTCGGCAACTATCGGATCGATACCATCCCTCCATACGGACCAGACAGGGTATGGAAAGCGTGGCGCATCCGGCACCAGATGCAATTCGCCCGAGTCGATAAATAGCTTTACATACCGCGCGGGCAGATACGCCGCGAAATTGCGCGAAATGATGTATGGCGCCAACATCGACCCCAAGGAGAAGGTCAGGCCGGGATTGGTCAGTTCGGGCAGAGAGATACTGTGCGCCTGAACGAATTCCGGTCCCCAATCTGCAAAAACGTACCGCCCACGCAGATCCATGGACGGATTGGGCCACGCCGCGACCAGTACAAGATCCGTGTCCAGCACCTTATGCGCCGAAATGCCGGGGCGGAGTCGCGGCGTATAGGTCAGCGCGACCTGCACCACGCCTTCGGTCAGAAAACGCGTCAGCCGGTCGGACATCCCGATCTCTGCCCGCAGGCTGAGGTCTGGCATGGCGACGCGCAACTGATCGATCCACCGGAACCCCAGGCCGGGCCACAGGGAATATTGCGCCCCGATGGTCAGGCTTTTGCTGAAACCTTCGGGAATGGCGATCTGCTGGCGCGCCTCCTCCCAAACCTTGATAAGGCTTATCGCATATTTCTCGAATTCATGCCCCGCCGGGGTCAGCTCGGCCCCGGCCTTGGAGCGGGTGAAAAGCGGCCTGCCCAGCGACTCCTCGAGCCGCTGGATGCGCAGGGAAACCGCAGATTGCGTCACGAACAACCGCTCTGACGCGGCGACGAACGAGCCAGATGCGGCGACCTCCAAAAATGTTCTGATAAGGGTAATATCCATGCCCTCAGCATGAGCAGTGCTCACGTTAAGAGCAAATAGTATTCACTGATATTTCTCGATGCCGGATGTGAGGAGGATGGGCGATGTCAGGTGGCGGCGTGACATGATGCTAAGTCGGCATGTAACGCGGGCAAGTGCCCTCACCGCGGCTATAGGCTGAAGTGGGCGGACTAAAGACGCTGCAGAATCGTCGGGAAACAGCAAATCAGGTTCATCAGACCACTGATACGCTTGAATTCTGAACACGACCAGCCAAGCCGTGCTCAGAATTTTTTGCATTTACCCAATACCGGCCATAAGGCCGTGAATGACTGCGATATCTTTCATGGCAGGCACCCATAACGCGCCATTGCGAAAAAGGTTGGTGCCTCTCGGAAGAGACAAGACTTGATCGGAGAGCCGGATTTAGGCGCTTTTGCGACGCCGAACCAAGGCCAGAAGCCCCATACCACCCAACAGCAAAGGTAGGCCCGCAGGTAATGGAACGGGTGATGTCGTCACATTTGTCTGAAACTGGAAATCCCAGTCGTTGCTTGCGAGGAAGGAGGATGTGATGGCACCGGTCGTCAGATTCTGTGACGCGGAATAACGTTGTCCGCCCGTGTAAGTTCCGGGGACTTCAGCCCTCCAACTGGTGCCAAACCCTTCTCCATGAGTTGCGACAAGCGCATATGATGTGCCCGCTGCCATACTCAACATCTGCGATGAGAAATTATATGTAAAATCCATTATGCCAGTGCCCGCTTGAACCGAGGTATCGGCTGTAACCGTGCTTCCAAGCAACGCGCTGGGTGTTCCTGCTCCAGTCACAGACCAAAGGCCAACCGTCACGTCCGTAGTTGTTGTTGAAAAGACAGACAACCGCAAAACCGCACTGTGAAAGATACCTGTGAGCCCCGCGGTAAAAGTCTGCGCCTGAACACTTCCTGTTGTGGCGTTTGTGGCCGTGCCACCAATCCGTGCACCATTATCGGTGCCTGGCAAGTGGTCCTGATCCAAAATTGTTGCAGCCTGAACGCCACTCGCAAATAAAAGCGCAAAAAGCGCGCAACCCATAGATTTTATATTCATAACAGCCCCCAAATTAATCAATCGTCAGGCTATGCTATTGAAACGAGTCGAGAAAAGCAATTTTTACCGCCCCGGAGGGGGCCAACAGCCACCTCGTCTCGCGTTGCAAACAGTATCCCCCTGTCAAAACCTATTTGTTCAAAACGATCTTTCTTGCTCAAATGATGACACCTTCTGCAAAGTACTTAAAAGTCATCGGACGCATACTCTTCGCAAAAATGGCACCGGTTATTTCACCTTCTTTTGCCGATCTCGAAAAGCAGACCTTCATGTACAACGCAGCATCGGCAAATGTGGGCTCACAGCTGCCTTGCGGCGGTGCAGTACACAATTTTTGATCATCAGTGCCTTCTTGGAGTTGTCCCGATGACTGCTGTCAGCCCGAAGCGGACATGGCGACCGCCACCGGACGGCCGATGACGTCTATGCAGGTCGGGCGGAAAGCCGACCTTTGCTGCCGACGCGAAAACGAACTTGGCGCTTTGCTGGAGCGGACATCAACCGGCTGACCCAGTTGAACCCTGACCAACAGGCAAAGCACGATCAAAAGGCAAGTTTCGCAATGCCGCTGACCTGTCCGAGAAATGGGCCTTTCGCGGCCTGCAACCCTTGACCAACCCTACACCGATTGGATGCCGCCAGCTCGTCATAGTTTTCCACCGGATCAAGCGTTTCAGCCAAAAAGAGAGCTTGAATCTGCGCCCATGTCGTGTGTCCATGCCAGCTGAACCAAATTACCGCCAGGTAGCAGACCATGAGAATTTCGAGAATTGTTATTCAAAATTACCGAGGATTGAAGAGCGTCGACGTAAGCGTGGGCGATGATCTTGCGTGCATTATCGGTGAAAACAACACCGGGAAGACTGCATTACTTCGCGCCGTACAGATATGCCTCGATGTCTCATTTCCCTCGATGTACAGAACTCTGGTTCGCGAAGACATACATGCCAGCATCGACATTTCCCACCCGAACCAAGTTCTTATTGGCGTCGAACTCACTGGGTTTGAGGGCGTTGTGAACCAGGAGGCGTTAGTTGCAACTTGGAAGACGGCAGCCGACACCGCTAGGATATTCTATAGGTTTCGCCCACGGCTAAGCGTTCGCGAAGCTCTTCAAAATGGGGAAATCCAACTGGGCGAACTTACATTAGAAGACTACCAGTGGGAGCTAAAGGGCGGCGGAAACCCTGCAACCGATCTGACCGAAATTTCTTGGGATGACGATGATATCGGTGAATCAGTTCGTTTCTCTGATCTTCAATCATTTCTCGTTGTGAATCTGCCTGCGCTTCGGGATGTAGAAAGTGAGTTACGAAACTTTCGAACTTCACCTCTGGCTCGCCTAATCGAGGCGTGTGAAATCGATCAGGTAGAGCAGGATGCCCTTATCGCAATCCTCGACAATGCCAATCAACAGATCGAAGCTTCGGCGACTATCGCCGACATCGCGGATTCAATTGACGCATCATTCAAAGACGTCGCTGGGCCTGCCTTTGAGATGGATGCAACCCTCGGACTTTCCGCTGCGACATTTCAGGCCATTATTCGAAACCTCAAGATACTGCTTTCTGATCTGGCACTGGATTCGTTTGAGCCGAATAGGAACGGATTGGGGATGAACAACATCCTCTATATTGCGATCCTCATGGAGTATCTTGAACGGCGCAGAGCGCGGGGCAACTCGGCAGGCCAGCTTGTTCTGGTGGAAGAGCCCGAGGCTCATCTGCATCCACAGCTTCAAGCATCTCTACTAATCGCTTTGCGCTCGAAGGGCGTGCAAATCCTGCTTAGTAGCCACAGCACGCAGATCACCTCTCTGGCGCCGTTCAATACGCTCATATCTCTGACAAAGCGAGCCGATGCTACTATCGCATCAAGCAATCTTGCCGCCAATGACCAACTGAGCGAAGACGACATAGCGGACTTGGAAAGATACTTGGATTCAACAAAGAGCAATCTTCTTTTCGCTCGGAAGGTCATGCTTGTTGAGGGAGCTGCCGAACTTTTCCTGATCCCCGCTTTGTATGAGGCAGTACACGGAATCAATCTCGAACGGGTAGGTATCTCCGTGGTCGCCATTCATGGAGTGCACTTCAACGTCTTTGCAGCCCTCTTTCGACAAGGCAACCTCGAAAAGAAGTGCGCGATTGTCGCCGATGCTGATCTCAAGCCTTCCGACGCCGGGGATGAGTTCGACGTTGACGTCGATGCCCCTGATCTGGCCGCGCTTCGCGGAAATTTCGTTGAGGTGTTTGCTGGCGCTACGACCTTAGAACGTGAGCTTGTGATGCAGGAGACATTGCCCATGCTGATCGCTGCGACCCGGCAATTGGGTGCGCCGAGGATCACGGCACAACTTGAAGCCGGACTAGCATCTTTGGAAGGTGGCGAGCTGGACATTGATGAGGAGAATGCGCTTCTGACGCAACTTGGCACTGCCGTACTGAATACAGCGAAACGGTTCGGGAAAGGGCGTTTTGCCCAAGTTGCGGCGAGGTACGCATCCCTCAGCACAGCGTTGCCACAATATATCGAAGACGCCATCGATTGGCTGAACGAATGATTTCACTAACACCCGAACAAAGACAAGCTGTTGAGCATAATGGCAACGTGATGCTGTCCGCCTGCCCAGGCAGTGGGAAAACACGGGTAATTATCGCCAAACTGCTCCAGCTGGCGGAAAGAGTGGAAGAAACCCCGCGCTCTATCGGCTGTATAACCTACACCAATGCGGCAGTCGAAGAGATTGAGATGCGAGTCAAACAAGTTGGCTCAAACTCGCTGTTTGACCGATGCGAGATCGCTACTATTCATGCATTTTGCTTGCAGTTCATTCTTAGGCCGTTTCGGTGGGCAATCCCAGACCTCCCTCAAGATTTTAAAATTTTAACCCGCGAGATGAGCCTCTTTGACCGTTTGGTTCGCACGGTGGAGGAAGAGATTGGTCGCGCCGTACAATTTCGAACCTTCGAGGACTATGCGTCTGTACGGGTAGGGATAGACGGATTACCCACTGGCGCAGGAATCGAACGAGGGATAGTATCCGCTAGCAATGCCGAACGATATTGGCAGCTCATGAGAAATCACGGATATATCGACTTTTCGATGATCCTTTATTATTCCCTGAAAATTCTGCGTGAACATCCTTTTGTTGGCCGTGGCCTTGCGTGTAAGTTTGCGTGGCTTCTGGTGGACGAGTTCCAGGACACGACCGATATTCAAGTCGAAATATTGAATGAATTCCACCGACACCTACAGAGTGGTTTTTTCCTTGTCGGAGATGAAAATCAATCCATCAATGGATTTGCAGGTGCTCGACCAGACTTGGCGCGCGCCTTCGCTGGCAATGCGAACGCAGAACAAAATTTGGCTCTCAGTGGCAATTTTCGGTGCGCGCCGCAGGTTGTTCTTCCGGCTGAGACGCTTATTCCAAGAGTACCCGCGATGCACTCAGCCGGAGCCGCTCAGAATTACGCGGGTTCAGTGAACTATCATCATGTCGCTTCGCCTGTGCAAGGGATCGCGGACATATTCCTTCCCTTACTACAGCATCATCAGATCGCGTTCGGTAAAGCCGCTATCGTTGCTCCTTGGTGGCAGCACTTGGTGCCAGTAGCGCAGCGGCTCCGCGAATTCGACGTTCCAGTATTCGGGCCTGGAGCCAGGCCGTATCAGCGCAGACGTCTTTTCGCGGTTCTTGCTGAGCAGCTTGGAGCGAGCGTTGAAGCCCAGAATTTGTTGCAACTTGAATCGCCCCGGTTTCACCGGAGACCTATAGCTTCATTTCACGCGACCATATCGAGCACGTCGTGCTGTGCATAGTAGTTCTGTTCAGCCTCTGCTGGCGGGATATTCCCGATGGGCCCGAGCAGTCGTCTGTGGTTGAACCAATCGACCCA
>NZ_JAPWHW010000024.1 GCF_028369135.1 Roseovarius sp. ZX-A-9 | reverse complement strand
CCCTACACGGACCTGCTGCTCAGCTCGGTGCCCGAGATGGACCCCAACTGGCTGACCACGCTTCTCGAAGAGCGCGGGATCGACAATGTCGGCGATGCAGCCGCAGCCAAGATCGATCCAAAAGATGCGAAAATCGTGCACTGACGCGCGATAGCCCCCGGCGTGCCGGGGATTGCAGAAACGAAAAAGCGGCGGAGAGGGGATCCTCTTCGCCGCTTTCCAATTCCTGGATCAGCCAGATGGGATCAGATAATCGCCATCGCGGAGAACACCATCGTCGCCACGAGGATCGCGTAAACGATCAGCATGGCAGGGAAAGAAGCGGTATGCGCACGCAGCTCGCGGTTCAGTTGTTCACGCGTCATGGTAGGACTCCTTGGGCGAAGGAAGAGGGGAGGTGCCCCGCTTGAATGAATAGGAAAACGGCGCATGGAAGCTGGTCCATCCGCCGCAGTGTTTATCTGGGTGTCAGTAAAGGGGGCCTGGACCCCACAAGCTGGGTCAGCTCAGGCGGTAATCGCCATGGCTGACAGGACCAAAGTCCCGACCAGGATGCCGTACACAACCAGCACCGCCGGAAAGGTGGCACTATGCATGCGAAGTTCGCGGTTCAGTTCGTCCCGAGTCATGGGTGCCTCCTTATTCGATAGCCAACATTTGGGATGCTGCGTGCATCCTGATCACCCATCTAGCCAGTTTTGTTTCTTTTGCAATCTCAAAATCTGATTCAATTATGCAATTTACGCATGCCAAGTGATTGAAAACTGCATGGCTGGCTATTTGGGTGTTAAGTCCATGAAGAGTATCAGAAAATCTTCATGGCAAATTTGTGACCCGCACGTGAACTTTTCTCATATGGCAGGCTGACGCGGTTCTGGGCAGGGCAACGCACGCTTCGAGTGGATTTTTCGCAACAGCTTTGCAGCCATAGGATGACGGCCACCGGCCTGCCTGACCCACAGATGCCCAAGCAAAGGCACGCTGATTCGTGCCGGGCTGCTAAAAGCCCGGCCTATGGTGCTGTGATCTTGACGTGCCGGGCTGTTTGCCCGGCAGTGGGGGCTGGTCAGTCCCTCACGCCCTGCAATGGCATCACCTGCAGATCGCCCTCCTGGCGCGCCTGCATCGCCAGGGCGACCGCGTGGGCGGCGGCGGCGGTAGTGAAGTAGGGGATGCGGTCATAGAGCGCGACCGATCGGATCTCGCGGCTGTCCTCGACCGCCATCGCGTTTTCGGTGGTGTTCATCACCAGTGCGATTTGCCCGTCCTTCAGCATGTCCACCACGTTGGGGCGCCCCTCGTAGACCTTGTTGACAAGCTGACAGGTCAGATCGTGCTGCGCCAGGAAAGCGCCGGTGCCCCGCGTGGCAACCAGCGAGAAGCCCAGATCGACCATGATACGCGCGGTTTCCACCAGTTGCGGCGTTTTGTCTTCATCCTTGATGGACAGGAAGACGCTGCCCTCGGTTGGCAGATCGACGCCGGCCCCCATCTGCGCCTTGAGGAAGGCACGCGGGAACGAGACGTCCCAGCCCATGACTTCGCCGGTCGAGCGCATTTCGGGGCCGAGGATGGTATCGACGCCGGGGAAGCGGGCGAAGGGCAGCACCGCCTCTTTGACCGAGAACCAAGGCATCCGGTAATCGGCCAGCGTCATCTGGTCGGCCATCGGCAATGTGCCGGGCTTGGTATCGGCGGGGTAGGCGCCGCGATGGGCAAAGGCGCTGAGGGGCTCTCCGGCCATCAGCCGGGCGGCGATGGAGGCGATGGCGCTATCGGTGGCCTTGGCGACGAAAGGCACGGTGCGCGAGGCGCGCGGGTTGACCTCGATGAGGTAGATATCGTCGCCCTTGACCGCGAATTGCACGTTCATCAGGCCGACAACATGCAGCGCACGTGCCAGCGCCTTGGTCTGGCGTTCGATTTCTTCAAGGATCGGCAGGGACAGCGAAAAGGGCGGGATCGAGCAGGCGCTGTCGCCGGAATGCACGCCGGCCTCTTCGATATGCTGCATGATACCGGTCACGTGCACGTCGGTCCCGTCGCAGAGCGCGTCCACGTCGCATTCGATCGCACCCGAGAGGTAGCTGTCCAGCAACACGGGGCTGTCGCCAGACACCACGACGGCCTCAGAGATGTAGCGTTCCAGATGGGCCATGTCGCGCACGATTTCCATCGCGCGGCCACCCAGCACGTATGACGGGCGGATCACCAGCGGAAAGCCGATATCGTCGGCAATGGCCAGCGCCTGCGCATCGGTGGAGGCAATGCCGTTGCGCGGCTGTTTCAGCTCCAGTTTCTGCACCAGTTGCTGGAACCGCTCGCGGTCCTCGGCCAGATCGATGGCGTCGGGCGAGGTGCCCAGGATCGGGATGCCCTCGGCTTCGAGCGCACCGGCAATTTTCAGCGGTGTCTGCCCGCCGAATTGCACGATCACGCCATGCAGCGTGCCGTTCTGCTGCTCTACCCGCAGGATTTCCATCACATGCTCGAAGGTCAGCGGCTCGAAATAGAGCCGGTCGGAGGTGTCGTAATCCGTGCTGACCGTCTCGGGGTTGCAGTTGATCATGATCGTTTCATAGCCTGCATCCGTCAGGGCATAGCAGGCATGACAGCAGCAATAGTCGAACTCGATCCCCTGGCCGATCCGGTTCGGGCCGCCGCCAAGGATGACCACTTTCTTGCGGTCGGTGGGGCGCGCCTCGCATTCCACCTCTCCCATCATCGAGGTCTCGTAGGTGGAATACATATAGGGGGTCTGGGCCTCGAATTCGGCGGCGCAGGTGTCGATGCGTTTGAAAACGGCCGTGACACCGGCGGCATGGCGGGCCTTGCGAACTTCGATTTCGGTCTTGCCGGTCAGTTTGGCCAGCCTCGCATCGGTGAAGCCGAACATCTTGAGCCGGCGCAGCCCGGCCTCGTCCGTCGGCAGACCGGCGGCTCTGACCTCTTCCTCGATCTCGATGATTTCGCGGATCCGGGCCAGGAACCACGGATCGTACATGGTCACCGCACGGATCGCATCATCGCTCAACCCGTGGCGCATCGCCTGGGCGATCACCCGGATACGGTCCGGTGTCTGCTGGCTGAGCGCGCGGGTGACGGCGGCGGGGTCGGGGGCGCCTTCGATCGCGATTTCGTCAAAGCCGGTCAGCCCGGTTTCCATCGACGCGAGCGCCTTTTGCAGGCTCTCGTGGATGGTGCGGCCGATGGCCATCGCCTCACCCACGGATTTCATCGCGGTGGTCAGGTTCGGTTTGGAGCCGGGGAATTTCTCGAACGCAAAGCGCGGAATCTTGGTCACGACATAATCGATGGTCGGCTCGAAGCTGGCCGGCGTCACCTGGGTGATGTCGTTGTCCAGCTCGTCAAGCGTATAGCCTACCGCCAGCTTGGCCGCGATCTTGGCAATCGGGAAACCGGTCGCCTTGGAAGCCAGCGCCGAAGAGCGGCTGACACGCGGGTTCATCTCGATCACCACCATGCGGCCATCTTCGGGGTTGATCGCCCATTGCACGTTCGATCCGCCGGTCTCGACGCCGATCTCGCGCAGCACGGCAATCGAGCCGTTGCGCATGATCTGGTATTCCTTGTCGGTCAGCGTCAGGGCCGGGGCCACCGTGATGGAATCGCCGGTATGCACGCCCATCGGGTCAACGTTCTCGATGGCGCAGACGATGATGGCATTGTCGGCGCGGTCGCGCACGACCTCCATCTCGAATTCCTTCCAGCCCAGCAGAGATTCGTCGATCAGGATCTGGCTGACCGGCGACGCATCGAGGCCCGTCTTGCAGTAATGCACGTAGTCGTCACGATTATAGGCGACGCCCCCGCCAGTTCCGCCAAGGGTATAGGCCGGGCGGATGATGGCTGGCAGGCCGACATGCTCCAGCGCGGCCATGCATTCATCAATGTCGTTGGCGATAACCGCCTTGGGGTTTTCGATGCCCAGCCGGTCCATCGCCTCGCGGAACAGCTTGCGATCCTCGGCCATCTCGATGGCGGCGCGGTTGGCGCCGATCAGCTCGACGCCGTATTTTTCCAGCACGCCCATGTCGGCCACCGCCAGCGCGGTATTCAGCCCGGTCTGCCCGCCCATCGTGGGCAGCAATGCGTCGGGGCGTTCCTTTTCGATGATCTTCGCCACCACTTCGGGCGTGATCGGTTCGATATAGGTGGCGTCGGCCAGTTCGGGGTCGGTCATGATCGTGGCCGGGTTCGAATTGACCAGAATGACGCGGTAGCCCTCTTCGCGCAGCGCCTTGCAGGCTTGTGCGCCGGAATAGTCGAACTCGCAGGCCTGCCCGATGATGATCGGCCCGGCGCCAATGATCATGATGGATGAGATGTCGTCTCTTTTGGGCATGGTGTGTCCTCTGGTCAGCGGATCGGTGCCGCAGGGCGCGGGTGGCAGAACGGTGCTTTGGCAAATTGTCCGCGTTATAGCTATGGGGCATCCCGGCGCAAGGGGTAAGGCGGAATGGACGCCGCGAGGTCGCTTTTGCACCTGTTTTTTGGGCAGCGGTCCGATTAGGTAGCGCGTGCAAGGGCTATCTCGGGGGCGCAATTGCAGATTCGCTTTGATCACGGGCCGGACGGCATCGCGTGCCAGTTTGCCCAGCCACGGCGCAGGATCGTGGCCGACACGCCTGATGACGTGCCCGGTGCGCTGGATGCATTGGATTCGGCGCGGGCCCAGGGCAAGTGGCTGGCAGGCTATGCCAGCTACGAGTTGGGCTATGCGCTGGAGCCGCGCCTGGCGCCGCTGATGCCGCGCGCGCGGCGGCTGCCGCTGATCTCTTTCGGGGTCTATGATGAACCGACGCCGGCAACGCCGCTGCCCGGCGGGCCGGCGCGGCTGGAGGGGTTCACCCCAGATTGGGATGCGGCGCGCTACGCCCGGGCCTTTGACCGGGTGCATGACTATATCTGCGCGGGCGATATCTATCAGGCCAACCTGACCTTTCCTGTTGCGTTGCGTGCCACCGGCACCGCGCCTGCGCTCTACCGCGCCTTGCGCGAGGCGCAGCCGGTGCGCTACGGCGCGCTGATCGAGGAAGAGGGCCGCGCGATCCTGTCGCGGTCCCCCGAATTGTTCTTTCGCACCGGCGCGGGCGGGCTGATCGAGACGCGCCCAATGAAGGGTACCCAGCCGCGCAGCAGTGATGCCACCGAAGATGCGCGGCGGCGCTATTTCCTGCAAACCGACGAGAAGAACCGCGCCGAGAACCTGATGATCGTCGATCTGCTGCGCAATGACCTGTCGCGTATCTGCATGCCCGGCACGGTGCGCGTGCCAGAGCTGTTCACGGTCGAAAGCTACGAGACCGTGCACCAGATGACGTCGCATATCACCGGCCAGATGGCGGCGGGGACCGGGCTGGCGGCGATCCTGAGCGCGCTTTTCCCCTGCGGGTCGATCACCGGCGCGCCCAAGCTGCGGGCGATGCAGATACTTGCGGCGCTGGAACCCGCAGCGCGCGACATTTATTGCGGCTCGATCGGCTGGGCCGCGCCGGACGGGCGGGCCGAGTTCAACGTGGCGATCCGCACGCTTTTGCTGGAGGAAGGTGCTGCGACACTGAACGTCGGCGGCGGCGTGGTCTATGATAGCACTGCCAAATCCGAGTATGAGGAGGCGCTGTGGAAAACACGCTTTGTCCGCCCGCTGATCCCGGCTTTCGCCTGATCGAAACAATGCTCTGGACACCGCAGGACGGTGTGCAGCACCGGGCGCGGCATCTGCGGCGTCTGGCGCGCACGGCGCGACGTTTCGCGATTGTGCCCCGCGGGGTGGAGGCGGCGCTGGCGGCAGTGCGCGGGGACGGCCCGCAGCGGGTGCGCTTGACGGTGGATTCGCATGGTGCGGCAGAAGTCGAGCAGGCACCGTTTGCGCCGCTGGCACCCGGTACCCGCTGGCGCGTGGCAGTGCACCCCGAGCGGGTCAGCGCAAGCGATCCGTGGCTGGGCGTGAAAACGACACGGCGCGCCCTCTATGACCGCGCCCGCGCCGCACTGCCCGAGGATGTGGACGAGTGGATTTTCCTCAACACCGGCGGGGCGGTCTGCGAAGGCACGATCACCAACGTTTATGTTGCCTGGGATGGCATGTTGCTGACCCCGCCGCGCGCCTGCGGCTGCCTGCCGGGGATCGGCCGCGAGGTTCTGATCGCCGCGCGGCGCGCCAAGCCGCAAAGGCTCGGCCTTGATGACCTGCGCGGCGCGGCCGAGATCCATGTCGGCAACTCGCTGCGGGGGGTGATCCGGGCGGAATTGGTCGATTTGCCAGATTGACCGCCCGTGCGCGGAGCAAGCCCCGCGCCCAAGCCCGGCCTATTCTGCCGCCTGCCGCCTAGCTTGGCCGCTATCAAAGAGGTAATCGCGGGTCAACGGCACCGCGTCCTGCACCGGTGACAGCTGCATCTGGAACACCACCTGCCGGTTCAGCCGGAATGTCAGTTCTGACGCGACAAGGTAGTAGCGCCACATCCGGCAGAACCTTTCGTCATAGAGTTCGCGGGCGGCGTCCACATTCGCCATGAACCTGTCGTGCCAGTGGCGCAGGGTTTCAGCGTAGTGCAGGCGCCATACCTCGACATCCGTGGCGATCAGCCCGGAGTTTTCCACTGCGCGGGTCATTTCCGACAGTGCGGGAACATAGCCGCCGGGAAAGATGTACTTGGCGATCCAGGGGCTGGTTGCGCCCGGCGGGCCGGCACGCCCGATCGAATGGATCAGCGCGACGCCGTTCGGAGCGAGCCTTTCCCTGACTTTGTCGAAATAGACGCGGTAATGCGGCACACCGACATGCTCGAACATGCCGATCGACACGATCCGGTCGAACTGCCCTTCGACGGCGCGGTAATCCATCAGCTCAAAGCGGGCGCGATCTGCCAGCCCGGCGGCGCGGGCGCGCTCATTGGCGACGCGATGCTGTTCGCGTGACAGCGTGACCCCCAGCACCTGCGCGCCGTAATCGCGCGCCAGTGTCAGGCCCATGCCGCCCCAGCCACAACCGATATCAAGCACCCGCATCCCCGGCTTGAGCAACAGCTTGGCCGCAATGTGGTGTTTCTTGGCGGTTTGCGCGTCTTCCAGGCTCATGCCCGGATCGGCGAAATACGCGCAGGAATATTGCCGGTCCGCGTCAAGGAAAAGATCGTAGAGCTTGCCGGACAGGTCATAGTGATGCGCGACGTTGGCGCGGGCGCGCGGGGCGGGGTTGAACTGTGCGGCCCAGCGGCCCAGGTGCTGGACCATCTCCAGCGGGCGGCGGAACCAAGGCTGGCCCTGTTCCGCGAGATTGCCGATCGCGACCCCGAGAAAGCCGTATAGATCGTCATTCTCGATACGCAGCTTGCCGTCCATATAGGCTTCGCCGACGGCCATGTCGGGCGAGAGCACGATGCGCCGGGGCAAGGACGGATCGTGTAGGCTGACGGCGGCCCGCTGGCCGCCGGTGGCATCGCCGTAAATACGTTGCGTGCCGTCCGGGTAGGTTACGCTCAGTTCGCCCCGACGGATCAGATGTGTCAGGAAACGGTGTAGTATATTGCTCCACATGTCTCACCCCCATTCAAATGCGCCTATGCGGACGCCCCCTTCTGGTAGATGCAATGGCTGCGCTTACATCGCGCAACTGCCGGAGTTTTGCGCAAAAGAGCCGATATGTAAACGGTTTTACCACTAGATTGGTTCCACCGGGCTATTTCCGGCATGGGGCTGCCCCTTGACTTTGCCGTCCGGGCAAGGTGTATCGGCGCGAACCGACAGAAGCCAACAAACACCAACCTGACGCCGATTTCCAGCGCCCCGCAGGCCGGGGACCATGAGGACCGACATGCACCCATTTCGCAGCCATACCTGCGCCGAGCTGACCAAATCAAACGTGGGCGACGCCGTTCGCCTCAGCGGCTGGGTTCACCGGATCCGAGATCATGGCGGCGTGCTGTTCGTCGATCTGCGCGATCATTACGGCATTACCCAGGTCCTGTGCGATCCCGACAGCCCGGTCTTTGCCGAGGTCGAGAAGCTGCGCAGCGAATGGTGCGTGCGCATCGACGGCACGGTCAAGGCGCGCGATGACAGCCTGGTGAACCCCAAGCTGCCCACCGGCGAGATCGAGGTTTATGTGCGCGATATCGAGGTTCTGGGCGCTGCCAAAGAGCTGCCGCTGATCGTGTTCGGCGATCAGGAATACCCCGAGGAAACGCGCCTGCGGTATCGCTATCTCGACCTGCGCCGCGATGCGATGCAGGCCAACATGACACTGCGTTCGGACGTGGTGCGCAGCATCCGTGAACGGATGTGGGGCAACGGGTTCCGCGAATACCAAACGCCGATCATCACCGCGTCCAGCCCCGAAGGCGCGCGCGATTTCCTGGTTCCGTCGCGTCTGCACCCCGGCAAGTTCTACGCGTTGCCGCAAGCGCCGCAGCAGTTCAAGCAGCTGATCATGGTCAGCGGATTCGACAAGTATTTCCAGATCGCGCCCTGTTTCCGGGACGAAGACCCGCGTGCTGATCGCTCGCCTACCGATTTCTATCAACTCGACATGGAGATGAGCTTTGTCGAGCAGCAGGACGTGTTCGACACGATCCAGCCGGTGATCGCGGGCGTGTTCGAAGAGTTCGGCGGTGGCCGCAAGGTCGACCAGACCTGGGAGCAGATCAGCTTCAAGGATTCCGCGCTGTGGTACGGCACTGACAAGCCCGACCTGCGCAACCCGATCAAGATGCAGCGCGTCAGCGAGCATTTCGCAGGCTCCGGTTTCGCGATCTTTGCCAAGCTGCTGGAGCAGGACGGCACCGAAATCCGCGCCATCCCCGCGCCGGGCGGCGGATCACGCAAGTTCTGCGACCGGATGAACGCCTTCGCTCAGAAGGAAGGGTTGCCCGGGATGGGTTACATCTTCTGGCGCGATCAGGGCGAGGGGATGGAAGCCGCCGGCCCGCTGGCCAAGAACATCGGCCCCGAGCGCACCGAAGCGATCCGCCAGCAACTGGGCCTTGAGGTCGGGGATGCGGCGTTCTTCCTCGGAGGCAAGCCGTCCGCGTTCGAGGCTGTCGCGGGTCGTGCGCGCAACGAGATCGGGCGCGAGTTGAAGCTGATCGACGAGGATCGCTTTGCCTTTGCTTGGATCGTCGATTTTCCGATGTACGAGGCCGACGAGGAAACCGGCAGGATCGATTTCAGCCACAACCCGTTCTCGATGCCGCAGGGCGGGCTGGAGGCGCTGAATGGCGATCCTCTGGAAGTGCTGGGCTATCAGTACGATCTGACCTGCAACGGCTACGAGTTGGTCTCGGGCGCGATCCGGAACCACCGACTGGACGTAATGATCAAGGCGTTCGAGCTGGCCGGCTATGACGAGGCCGAGGTGCGCAAGCGCTTTGGCGGGATGGTCAACGCCTTCCAATACGGCGCACCGCCCCACGGCGGCTGTGCGGCCGGGATCGACCGGATCGTGATGCTGCTGGCGGACGAGGCCAACATCCGCGAAGTCATCATGTTCCCGATGAACCAGCGTGCCGAAGACCTGATGATGAACGCCCCCAGCGACCCCACCAGCGATCAGTTGATGGAGCTGGGCCTGCGGGTTCTGCCGCGCGAGGACTAACCGCCGCGCTGCTTTGAGCGCGGGGGTAAGACACGAAAATGGCCGCGGGCGGGATGCCTCGCGGCCATTTTGCATTCATGGGCGGGTCAATCCTCCAGACTGTCCTCGCGCTTGGCATCAATCAGCGAGCGCTCCTCGGCCTTGCGGTTCAGAAACCGTTCGCCGTAGCCTTCGATATCGTCTTTGCTGATGACCTCTTTGGCGCGGGTGAACACCTCGTCCTCTTCTTCGTCGACGTGGTGCTCATAGTCGTGGCGCAGGGTCTTGAACCGGGTCAGCCAGCCACTGGACGACATGTCCATCTCGTTCAATTCTTCCATGATGTCATCAAGCTGCTGATGCTCATGCACCGAATGGCGAGCCGAATCCTGCCCCCAGGTCTTGGAAATCAGCTTGGAATAGAACGTCTCTTCTTCTGCTGCGGCGTGGCTCTTGACGTCGCGGTAGAATTTTCGCCACGCGCGGCGGCGGTCCTCGCTGTCGCCGGTGGTGTCGGCGATCTGCGCCAGCAAGGCGCGATGTTCGTCATGGTCGTTGCGGATGGCGGTGTAGATATCAGGCATGGCTGTCTCCTTGGTTTGACAGCCTAACGCCGAATGTCTGTCCGCGGTTCCTTGCGCGGTCAGAGCGTGGGATCATCCGTCGCGCGCACCAGCCGAGTCAAATCGCTCAGCGCCTCGCGCTGCCGCCCGTCCGCACCGAAATTCGACGGGTCGAGCCAGAGGCGAAATGCCTCGTCCAGCGCGGGCCATTCGCTGTCGATGGCGGCAAACCATGCGGTGTCGCGGTTGCGGCCCTTGACCACGGTGGCCTGACGAAAGACGCCCTCGTAGCTCAGCCCGAGGCGCTGCGCGGCGCGGCGCGAGGGATGGTTGAGCGCATCGCATTTCCACTCGAACCGGCGATACCCGGCCTGAAACGCCCATTTCATCATCATATACATCGCTTCGGTCGCGGCCCGCGTGTGTTGCATCTGCGGGGCCATGGCGATGAAGCCCAGTTCGATCGACCCGGCTTCCGGCTTGATCCGCAGGTAAGAGGCAAATCCGCCAAAGCGGCCGCTGACTTTGTCCTTGATCGCGTAGAATACGATGCCCGGTGTTGCGACCGCATCGCGCATCCAGCGGTGGAACTGCGCGGAAGAGGCGAACGGGCCTACGGGCATATAGTCCCAGACCCAGTCATGCCCGTCGAAGGCGCGAAAAAGCAGCGCCGCGTGCGCCTCTGGATCGAGCGGCGTCAGCATCGCATAGCGCCCGTCCAGTTGCATGGCACCGGGGATGGGCGGCGGCGTCCATCCTTCGACACGCGGGCCGCGGGGGCGAAGGTCAAGTTCGGGCATAGGCGGCCTTTCTTGCGGTTGGTTGCGTGATCATAGTCCTGCAGGCGCGGGGCATGAAAGCAAAACCCGTCAGAGGATCAACCGTGGATCGGTGCCCATGTCGAGACCGGGGAAAACCTCGGCCTCCAGCGTGGTCCGGTCCAGCCCGTAAAGCCCGGCGAGCAGCCAGGCCAGATGCGCGCGCAGATCGCGGGTCGGGCGCAGGTCGCGGCGTTGATAGAGATCGGCCTCGGCCAGACCGGGCCAATCGGCCACGACGCGCCCGCCGCGCACCGCACCGCCCGCCAGCAGCATTGCGCCGGCAGTGCCATGATCGGTCCCGCCCGAGCCGTTGAGCCGCGCGGTGCGGCCAAACTCGGTAACGGCGACAATCGTTGTGCGCGCCCAAAGGGGGCCAAGCTCGGCCTGCAAGGTCAGGATCGCGGTGGAGAGCGGGCCAAGCGCGCGGGGCAGGTTGCGCTCCTGGCGTGAATGGGTATCGAACCCGCCCAGCGAAAACGCGGCGATGCGCGTCTCGGCGCGCAGCTGGGTTGCGGCGAATCGTGCGATGGTTTCGGGCTGTGTGCCGGTCCGCGCGGCGCGCACGCTCTCGCTCATCGCGTTCATCATGTCGCCGCTGGTCGTGGTGTCCGTCGCGGTCATTGCGCCGCCAAGGTCGGTCGCTGACAGCGCGATCGCCTCCAGCGTGGCATCGCGAAACAACGGGTCGTCATGCATCACCCGTTCCAGCAGCAGTTCGGCCTGACTGCTGAGGGTCAGCGCGGCATCGGGTGCCCAGTTGGCCACCGGCGCCGCACCGCGCGTCAGCAACATATCGGCGCGCCCAATGGCATAGGCGGTGCGGGAAGCGGCCCCCGGCAGATGCGCCAGCGCGCGATTGAGCCAGCCACTGCGATTGCGGCCCAAGGCGTCCATGCCGGTGCCGGCCTCCAGCATGTCCTGCCCGTCGAAATGGCTGCGCCGGTCGCGATAGGGGGTCGACACCGCATGCACGAAGCCCAACTGCCCTGCCTGCCATAGCGGATGCAGGCTCGCGAGGCCGTCATGCAGCGCAAAGAACCCGTCAAGGTCCAACGCCGCGCCGCTGTCCGGGCGCAGCGCGGCAAAACCTGCATCGCCGCGTGGCTGCACCAGACCCAACCCGTCCAGCCCGCCGCGCAGGATGATCACCACCAGGCGGTTGTCGGACGGCGCGCTGGCCAGTGTCACGGGCGTGACCAGCGGATTTGCAGCCAGGCAGCAGCCCAGGGCGGCACTGCGGCGCAGCATCTGGCGGCGGGTGAGGGTCATGGGCTGTGCCTCTCTTTCAGAACCGCTGGAAGGCCGGGGAGGCCAGGATGATGCCGATGCCTTCGGCGCGGCTCTCGGCGGCGCGGGCGGCAAACTTGACCGGCTCGGGCGCGCTGTCGCCTAGGGCGGCGATCAGAAACGCCTCGGGCCGGGGCAGGGCGCGGCGCAGTTGAAACGGCGCGCTCATCACCCATTGCAGCCGTGCCGCAAGGCGCTGCGGCGTGATCCAGTCAGGATCATCCTCGGGCCAGCCATCCGGGCCGGGGGGCGCCCCCATTGGTTGACCCATCAGCGCCATCGGGGTCAGCAGCAGGTTCTGCATGCGGCGCAGGTTGCTCAAGGGCAGGTGACGCGGCACCAGATCGAGCGCGCGCAGCGCGGAGCCCACAAAATCGACCGGCTGCTTGACGTTGCGCAGCTCGGTGGACCACGCATCGGGATGGGTCAGCAGCGCGTCGGTGACTGCGGCCAGATCGCCGGCGGTCTCGGTATAACGCAGGGTCAATGCGCGGATCAGCGACGGCGGCGGATTGTCCGATACGAAATGCACTGCCAGTTTGCGCGCGACATGGGCGGCAGTGGCAGGGTGGGCGGCTAGATCATCCAGTGCTGCGTGGATGTCGGCCAGCCGCGCATCAGCACCACCATAGTGAATGCCCAGCACCGTCTCGGCCCCGGGTTCGGCCATGTCCGGGCGAAAGGCAAAGCCGCTTTTCATGTCGAAGGTGAGGCCGGTCAGCAATTCGGCCATCTGGCGTACGTCCGCTTGGGTGTAGGGGCCGTTCGCGCCCAGCGTGTGCAGTTCCAGCATCTCGCGGGCGAGGTTTTCGTTCAGCCCGCGCTTGCCGCGCGCGGCGGGGCTGTTGGGGCCAAAGGAGCGGTATTGGTCAAGATAGCTGAGCATCAGAGGCTGGGCCACCGCCGCGCGCAGCATGTCGGCAAAGCGGCCCGCGACATGCGGGCGAATTGCCTCTTCGATATAGGGCAGGTGGGCAAAGCTCCAGATTTGCCCCACACCGCGCGCCGTAAAGTGATCTGCCCAAAAGGCCGTGAGCCGTTCGCGCAACGCGTCGCGCGTCAGTGCGCGCCGCAGGAAAGTATGGCCCGTCCAGCGCGCAGCATCGGTACGCAGGGTGCGACGCAGATCCTTGTAGTGGTCCTCGGCGGCGCGCCGCGCGGCATCGGTCTTGGCCTTGCGCCGGGCACGCCGGGCGCGTTGCAGCGCGTGCAGCTGTGGCTGGATCGTGCTGAATCGCGCGATGGGATAGGCTGCGGCGGCGTCATCCGGGCCGGTGAGCCGGGCCAGCATCTCTGCCGCGGAACCCGGTGGCGCCAGGCGCGGGGACAGCCCGCAGCCAAAGCGTATCTCGGCCAGTCGCGGATCAAATGGCACTCCGGCATCCTCCCTGCGCGCATCAAATGCGTAACCGCAATATAGGGTGCGACGGGGCGGAATCCACCGGCGTCATCAAGGTGGTCTTGCTACATCGCCGCGCGGTTGCTCAGGCGCGCCTGCACCAGCCCGGCCAGTTGCGCCAGCCGCGCGCCGCGTGCCACGCCATCGCGGCGAGGTTCTGACAGCGCGGTGGCGGCGTTCAGCAGCGGTGTATCGTCGGCGGCCCGTGCCACCCCGCCCAGAAACTGCGCCACGTAGTCGATCACCGGCCCCTCGTCGTGCAGATCCAGCAGGTTGGACGCGTGCATCATGTCATCGCGAAACGCCATCGGGTCGGGCCGCACGGGATCAGAGCGCAGGACGCGCGGGCCGCCCGGCTGGCGATCGCGCGGCAGGGTGTTCAGAATGACCTGCTGGAACGAGCCCAGATCGACCAGCGGTTTGGCCAGGAACCCGTCAGCGCCGGCATTCAGCGCGCTGGCCTCGGCCCCGTCGGTGGCGCTGGCGCCAATGATCGAGCCGACGCGCGGCTGCGCATCGTCCAGTTCCCGGATCAGCTCCAGCCCCGATCCGTCCGGCAGGCCAAGGTCGATGATCACCGCCGAGGGCCGGTAGACCGACAGGTGCCGCCGCGCCGAGCGCAGGCAATCGGCCCGCCGGATGCGCGCGCCGCTGTGCAGGCACATCAGGCGCATAGCATCGCTGGCATACAGACTGTCTTCGACCACCAGAATCGTCATGCCCAGCAGAGGGCGCGTGGCAGAAGGGGGCGGAGTGTCGATGGTCAGGGCGGGCAGATCGTCCATGGCAGGGCTCCTGTCGGGTGGTTGCGTTGCAATATGCAGGCAGCATTGCGCAAGCATGGCTAACGCGCGGTTAATGGGCGGGAGCGGAAACGGCGCAGGCAGGCGCGGCGTGCTGACGCCTTGTCTTGGACCTGCAAGCGCCCCATAACGGCGGCCAGACCGAACAAGACCCCGAAAAGGAGAGCCGCCATGATCGGCCGATTGAACCACGTCGCCATCGCCGTGCCGGATTTGGAAGCCGCCGCGGCGCAGTATCGCGATGCGCTGGGCGCCACTGTCGGCGCACCGCAGGACGAGCCAGATCACGGCGTCACGGTCATTTTTATCGAGCTGCCGAACACCAAGATCGAGCTGCTCTATCCGCTGGGCGAGAACAGCCCGATCCAAGGGTTTCTGGACAAGAACCCATCCGGGGGCATTCACCATATCTGCTATGAGGTAGACGATATTCTGGCCGCCCGCGACCATCTGCAATCCACCGGCGCGCGGGTCCTGGGCACGGGCGAGCCGAAGATCGGCGCGCATGGCAAGCCGGTGCTGTTCCTGCATCCCAAGGATTTCAACGGCTGCCTTGTCGAGCTGGAGCAGGTCTGATGGGGCCGGTCTCTGGCATCGTGCTTTTCGTGGTCATCTGGTCGATGACCTTTCTGGTCGCGATTCCGATCCGGCTTCAGACTCAGGGCGAGGCGGGCGAAGTGGTGCCGGGCACCCATACAGGCTCGCCGCAAAAGCACCACCTGAAGAAAAAGGCGCTGATCACGACGCTGGTCGCTGCTGTCATCTGGGCAATCGCTGCATGGATCATCATCACCGGGCAGATCACGCTGGCCGATATCGACCTTTTCGAGCGTTTCGGGCCGGGAGAGTTCAATCCTGCCGAGTGATCGCGTGGAACAGATGCGTGAAGGTCGCGGCACCCAGAATCGGGATGACGAGGTTCACCAGCGGCAGCGACAGCGGCATCGCCATCAGAGTGCCCGCCGCCCATATGCGTAGCCGGTGGCGGCGCCTCAGCTTCTTGGCCTCGACGCGCCCGATCCGGCGCATTGCGGCCAGCTGAAAATATTCCCGCCCCAGCAGATATCCATTGAGCGCCCAGAAGATGAAAATCGCGGCGAAGGGCAGAAAGGCATAGGCAAAGAGCGCCAGCACGTTCGCGCCCACCAGCACCCCGAGGAAATTGACCGTATCGCGCACCGCATCCCAGAAGGGCACCGGTTTCGCGGGGGGCAAAGCTGGATAATGCCGGTCCTCGACGGCCTGTGCCACTTCCTCCAGGAACATCGAGGTGATCGCCGAGGCAACAGGCACCATCAGGAACACCGACAGCAGGATCATCAGCAACAGGCTGCTCCAACCCAGCAGATCGTTCAGCCAGCGGACCTCGCCAATCAGCGGCAGCGTGCTGGCATCGCCCACCAGCCATGCGATCAGCGCCAGAAAAGCCGCGTAGACCGCCACCAGTAGCGCGATGGTCAGGACAATCCCAAACATCATCACGCGCCGGAAACGCGGGTCGTTCAATTGACCCAGCGCCTTGTAAAAGCTGGAAAAGATCATTCCGAAACCCATGTGGTAATGGCGTTGATATCCGGGCGCGGACGCTCTGGCGGCTGCGACGAAGCGGTGCCGATATGGATCAGCCCCGCGATCCGCTCATTTTCCGCCAGCCCCAGTCCGGTCGCGCAGAATTCGCGGTCATGGCTGGGCCAGCCGCTGAGCCAGTTCGCGCCCCAGCCCGAGGCGAGTGCTGCGTTCAGCAAGGCCAGACAGACCGCGCCTGCCGAATAGCTCTGTTCGATTGCGGGGATCTTCTGTGGCGGTTTTTGCGATTCGATCACCGCGACGACCAGATGCGCATGCGCGAAATGCCCCTGCGCCTTTTCGATATCTGCCGCATCCCGGCCCAGCCGAGCGCCAACTTCCGGCACCAGCGCGGCCAGCCGCAGCAGCGCGCCACGTTCCAGCACGATAAAGCGCCACGGCTCCAGCTTGCCATGATCGGGGCTGCGCGCGGCGGCGGTCAGAATCGGCATCAGTGCCTCCCTGTCCGGCACCGGAAGGCCCAGAGTCTTGGCCGGACGCGACCGACGGCTGAGCAGGAAATCAAGGACAGGTTGATTGACGGCAGGCATGGTAATGACTTTCGTTTTCTTTGGCTTTGCTCCTATGTCAGCGCGTGGGCGTGCGGGGTCAAGGGGCATGGCTTTTCGGGCTTGCCGGGATACGCTAAGGAAGCGGGATGGATATCCCCGATCTGTCACACCTCGCCGCCCCCGGTACGCAGTTGACCATTCGCGCGACCACGAAGGCGGCGCGCAACCGGATCGTCGTCGATGGTCAGGTGCTGCGGGTCTATGTCACCGTGGTCCCCGAAGGGGGAAAAGCCAACGCCGCCATCACCCGGCTGCTATCCAAGGCGCTGGGCGTGCCCAAATCGCGCCTGACCTTGCTGCGGGGCGACACCGCGCGCGACAAGGTGTTTCGCATCGAGCCGTGACACGCGCTGCCTGTCCGCGCAGCAGGTTCAGCGCTTTGGTGGTGCTGGTTGCAGGTTATAGACCCCCTCGGGCAGGTTCAGCGCCGCCGCCAGATCGCGCATCTGGCTGATCGTCAGCGTTACGCGCAGGGTCTGGTCGGTGCGGGGATCGTATTGCTCGACCGTGATACATTCCTCGAACGCGTTTATCACCACGTCCTCGGCCAGCGGCGCGGCCCCCTCGTCAACAAGGGTGATCACGGTTGCGTCGAATTCGTGTTCGATGGAAAACATGTGGGAACCCTAGCGCAGTGGCGGGTGTTTGCAAGATGCGGTTCTGCATCGCTGAACGCACTGGCCCTCTTTGTCATGGCTGGGTAGAATGGTGCCAAACACGGTGGGTTTCGCAAAACACATCGAAGCAACAAGAGCCGTGCGCGCGTCCTGCATGATCTGAGCGGCTCAGGTCGGACGCGGCATAGTGGAGAGGATCACGAGGTAGAGCATGCGCAAGATTGCCCTTTTGTGCCTGATGGCATTGTCCGCCTGCGGCGACGTCACCACCACGTCCAGCCCATCCCAGCAACCCGGCAAAACCGCCGCGCCGAGCGCGAACATCATGCCGTCAAGTGCCGCCGTGGCGCAGTTCAAATCCGTCGTCGCCGATGTCGAGCCGGTGGCCGAGCGCGAATGTATCGCCCGCACCAAGGGGCTGAACTGCGATTTCCGTATCGTTGTCGATGACCGCCCGAATCAGCCGCCCAACGCATTTCAGACGGTGGACAAGTCCGGCCGGCCGATCCTCGCCTTCAACCTTGCGCTGATCGGCAGCGTGCGCAATCGTGACGAGCTCGCTTTTGTCATGGGGCACGAGGCAGCGCACCACATCGCAGGCCATCTCGCGCGCCAGCAGAGCAATGCGATGGCCGGCGCGATCATTCTGGGCGGGCTGGCGGCAATCACCGGTGCCAGCCAGGGCGCGGTTCAGAGCGCGTCGGATCTGGGCGCCACGGTCGGCGCGCGCAGCTATTCCAAGGATTTCGAGCTGGAAGCCGATGCACTGGGCACGGTCATCACCAAACGCGCGGGCTACAATCCTGTGCGCGGTGCCGAGTTCTTTACCCAGATTGCCGATCCGGGCGACCGGTTTCTGGGCACCCACCCGCCCAACGCCAAGCGGATCGAGACGGTGCGGCGGGTGAATGACAGCCTGTGAGCCCGGCGGCCCGCAGCAGCCCGGTGATCCGGCAACTGACCGGCGTGATCAGCGATCGGGGTTCGAAATACGCGGTATCGGGGGCGCCCGCCAGCACCCCCGATGAGGTCGATGCGGTTCTCAAGGAACTGAAACGCGCCAAGAAATTCGCCAAGGCGACCCATAACAGCTGGGGGCTGCTGCTAGCGGATGGTACGCCGCTGAAATCCGATGATGGCGAGTCCGGTGCCGGCATGGTGATCCTGCGCATGTTGGAGCGCGAGGCGCTGCACGATCACGTCGTGATCGTCACCCGCTGGTATGGCGGCAAGCATCTTGGCGGCGACCGTTTCCGGCATGTGCAGGACTGCGTGCGCGCCTATCTGGATGACCTGGCGCTTTGATGTATGTCAAAGTTTGCCTATCCGGCGGGCTCTACGGTGGTCTTCAAGGCGCGGCATCCCTGCGCCGTGCGGAGGAGAGACCCCATGACGAATCCCAAAACACTGAGACGGCACGCGGAACTTGTCGACCGCATGTCACGGGTGGTCGGGCTGGATCTGGAAGAAGAATTGATGCGTGGGCAGATGCAGATTGACACGCTGGGCGATGCGGTGCTGCGGTGCACAGGTTGCAGCAATGCCGATGGCTGCAATCACTGGCTGGCGGCGCAGGAGGGCGAGGCCGACGCGCCGCCGGAATATTGCCGGAACACCGAGATATTCGAAGCGCTCAAGGCAGGCAAGCGGGTCTGACCACGCGCTGACCGCAGGCTACATCGGTGACGCGACGGCGTGGCCGATCCCGACAAAGAAACAGCCCGACGCCACCAACACGAAGCCGTGCCAGATGGCGTTGGCATAGCGCAGTTTTTCCCAAGAATAGAATATGATGCCGACGGTGTAGAGCAATCCGCCCAGCAGGATCAGGTACAGGCTCAGGCCCGGCAGCGAAGTGGCCAGCGGCACGAACAGCATGACCCCCAGCCAGCCGAGCGCCAGGTAGGGCATCCAGCCGGTGGTCATCTTACCACGCTCCATCCGCAGCTTGGTGCGTGCGCCCAAGAGCGCCAGCCCCCAGACCAGCAGCAGCAGGAAGTAGCCAAAGGCTGTTCCCAGAAAGACCGCCAGCGGCGTGAAGGTGCCCGCGATCTTGAGGTAGATCGCCGCATGATCCAGCCGGCGCAGCAATGGGCGTGCGGCCGTGTCCGCAAGGATGTGATAGGCCGCCGACGCGCTCAGCATTACCAGCAACGCAGCCGAGTAGACGGCCGTGGCGGTCAAGACGCTCCATTCCATCCGGTCATGTGTCGAGATGAACAATATCGCGATTCCCACCATGGCCGCGCTCACGCCCAGCACGTGAATCGCCGCATCGGCGATGCGTTCTGCCTTTGAATACGGTGGATAGGACATTCTGCTCATGCCTCCTCACCTTCACCTAGGCATGGCGGAATGGCAACTGTCGGGCTTCATCGTGTCCATTTGATGAACAATGCGGACTTTTTGGCATCTCTGGTTCCGCAGGGGGCAATCTCAGGGGCGCACCGCCCCCCACAGATCATATTCTCCGGCCTCGTCCACTTCGACCTGCACGATGTCACCAACGGTCAGGCCCTCGGTGCCTTCATCGATAAAGAGGTTGCCGTCGATCTCGGGGGCGTCGGCGCGGGTGCGGCAGGTCGCGATGCCGTCGGCGTCGATTTCGTCGATGATCACCTCTTGCACAGAGCCAACCTTGGCCGCCAGTTTTTCCACAGAAATGCCTTGGGCTTTTTCCATGAATCGTTCCCAGCGGTCTTGCTTCACATCGTCCGGCACATGGTCCGGCAACGCATTCGATCGCGCGCCCGCGACGTTTTCGTATTGAAAGCACCCGACCCGGTCGAGTTGTGCCTCGTCCAGCCAGTCCAGCAGGGTCTGGAACTCTGCCTCGGTCTCGCCGGGATAGCCAACGATGAAAGTGCTGCGCAGGGTAATTTCCGGGCAAATCGAACGCCATGCGGCGATCTCTTCAAGCGTCTTGGCGGCTGCGGCAGGCCGCGCCATGCGGCGCAGGACATCCGGATGGGCGTGTTGGAACGGGATATCGAGATAGGGCAGCACCAGCCCCTCGGCCATCAGCGGGATCAACTGGCGCACATGCGGATAGGGATAGACGTAATGCAACCGCACCCAGGCGCCGAGGCTGCCCAGATCGCGCGCCAGATCGGTGATATGCGCGCGGTGTCCCTTGGCCTCTGCGTGCTTGATGTCAACGCCGTAGGCCGAGGTATCCTGGCTGATCACCAAGAGTTCGCGCACGCCGTTCTCGACCAGCTTTTCCGCCTCGCGCAGCACCGCATGGGCCGGGCGGCTGGCCAGTTTGCCGCGCATGTCCGGGATGATGCAGAACTTGCACTTGTGGTTGCAACCTTCGGAAATCTTTAGATAAGAATAGTGACGCGGTGTCAGGCTCACACCGCTGGCCGGCAGCAGATCGACAAACGGATCGGGATCGGGCGGCACGGCGGCATGGACCGCATCAAGCACCTGTTCATACTGGTGCGGGCCGGTCACGGCCAGAACCCGGGGATGCGCGCCGGTGATGTATTCGGGCTCGGCCCCAAGGCAGCCGGTGACGATCACCCGGCCATTTTCATCCAGTGCCTCACCGATCGCTTCCAGGCTCTCGGCCTTGGCGCTATCGAGAAACCCGCAGGTGTTCACGATCACCGCATCCGCGCCGGTATAGTCGGGAGAGATCGCATAGCCTTCGGCGCGCAGCCGGGTCAGGATGCGTTCGCTGTCCACCAGCGCCTTGGGGCAGCCGAGGCTGACCATGCCGATGGTGGGTTGGTTACTGCGGCGCGGCCCGGTGCCGGTCAGCGTCATGCGCGCCAGGTCGGGGCGCAGATCGGGAGGATTTGTGCTCATCGACGCGCTATAACGCGACAGGCGCGTTCCGGAAAGGGGCAATGCTTGTTGATGCCTCCTCGGCGTTCTACATTACCTGCGAGAGCAGTACAGGTGAGGCGCGCGTATGAATTTCCTAATCAAGGTGGTCGGTATCCTCGTCGTTGCGGTGCTGATCGCCGTCGGGGCGCTGTTTTTCCTGCCGGGCGACAAGATCGCGCGGATCGCGGCAGATCAGATCAGCGCCATGACGGGACGCCGAGTCGAGATGACCGGCGATACCACCATCAGCTTTTACCCGGTTCTGGGCATCAGCACGGGCGCCACGACCATCGCCAACGCCGATTGGTCGGATGCCGGGCCGATGCTGCGCGCCGACAGTTTCAAGGTCGGCGTTGACCCGATGGCGCTGCTCGGCGGCGATATCCGCATCACCGGGCTCGAGGCGGTCGGACCCACCATCATACTGGAACGCGCCCGCGATGGCCGCGTCAACTGGGAGCTGGGGGTCGAGGGCGTGGCCCCTTCGGGGCAATCGGCTGGCGGCGGCAATGCCACGTCGCGCCGCCTGGCGCTGACGCTGGACCGGGCGTTGATTCGCGATGCCTCCGTGACCTTCATCGACCACGGCGCGGGCACGCGCAGCACGATGGCCGGCATGGCGCTGGATCTGCGCTGGCCCGATTACGAGGGGGAGGCGACCTTTGACGCGGTGCTGCGTCCCGGCCCCGAACCGGTCGAGATCTCGGGCCGCGTGGACAAGGTCGGCACGCTGATCGGGGGCGGGATCTCGGCCCTGCGCGCCACCGTCTCGACGCGCGGCGGCACTGCCAGTTTCGACGGGCGCGGCAGTACTGCGCCGCAGGTCGATGGCAGCCTGACCTTTGACCTCACGAGTACCAGCCAGTTCCTGGCGTCTCTGGGCCTTGGCGCCGCGGACATTCCCGCAGGCTTCGGTCGCGCGATCAAGGGCACGACACGGCTGACCGTGACCGAGGACATGCGCATCTCGCTGCGCGATCTGGGGGTTTCGCTGGATCAGAACCGGCTGAGCGGTGCGGCAGATATCTACCTGGACGGTGCCAAGCCGCGCGTAACCGCGCAATTGGCAGCGGGCGCGCTGGACTTCAGCGCACTTGAGAGCGGCGGCGGCGATGGCGGCGGCACAAGCGGCACGGCCGTCAGTGATGGCTGGTCCAAGGCGCCGATCGATGCCAGCGCCGTGGGGCTGGTGGATGGCGAAATTTCGCTGAGCGCCAGCAGCCTTGACCTGGGCACGCTGAAGTTTGGCCCGACGCGCATTCTGACGACGGTGGACCGGTCGCGCGCGGTCTTCCAGTTCAAGGAGTTGCAGGGTTATGGCGGCAACGTCACCGGGCAATTCGTCGTCAACAACCGGTCCGGCCTGTCGGTGGGCGGCGACCTGAGCGCGGCAGGCATCGACATGGAACGTCTGCTGACCGATGCGGCGGGGATCACGCGCTTTGCCACCAATGGGCGCGCGAGCCTCAAGTTTCTCGGCGTGGGCGGGTCGATCGACGCGATCATGCGCAGCCTCAGCGGCTCGCTCAGCCTGGCCACCGGGCGCGGCGTGATCAGCGGCTTCGATCTGGACAAGCTGATGCGCTCTGGCAATGGCACCGGCGGCACCACGGTGTTCGATGAAATGAGCGCCAGCTTTGCCATCAAGGATGGCAACATGCAGGGCGATGACCTGAAGATGTCGATGCCCCTTGCAACAGCCACCGGGCGCGGGCGCATCGGCCTGGGCGCGCAGGACATCGACTATGTCTTTACGCCTGTCCTGCTGGAAGGCGGCGGCAACAAGGGCTTTGCCATTCCGGTCAAGATCCGCGGCCCCTGGGCCAACCCCAAGATCTGGCCCGATATCGAGGATGCGATTGACCTCAATTTCAAGGAAGAAAAGGAAAAGCTTGAGAAAGAGGTCAAGCAGGAGGTCAAGAAAGAGGTCAACAAGTTTATCGAGAAAGAACTGGGCGTGACCGTCGAAGAGGGCGAATCGGTCGAAGACACGATCAAGAAGGAAGTGGAAAAAGAGGTGATGAAAGAGCTGTTCAAGCTCTTTGACTGAAGCGATCCGGCTTCGATCTCTTGTCTCTACCCGAGCCCGCAGCGTGCAGGCACGCCGGGCCATCCGGGTCGGTGAGGGCTATCAACCGGCGGTCGGCTGCGCGGCGCGGCTTTGCACATTTGTCGTGTAAGAGATGCCCGCCCGCCCGATCGCCCTGCGGATTTGCATGTCGTCCATCAACTGGCCGAGATTTAATTCGGCCGCACGCCCGAGGCCCCTTGCAGAAAATCCCCGCAGCCGCGGACGGCTACGCAGAAGACGCCCGCAAGGGCGGATGCGGCAGTGCAGCTCAGCGCCGACGGTCGCGGCGGCTGCTCATGGGCTGGAACGCGACGCCCACATGCGCCTCGCAATAGGGCTTGCCTGCCTGCACCGGCAGGCCGCAGAACCAGAAATCGTCAGTGGCCGGATCACCTACCGGCCATTTGCAGGTGCGCGATGTCAATTCCATCAGGTCCAGCCGCTTGGCCTTCTTCTCGATCTCGTTGACCTTGGCCAGTGCCTTGGGGTCGATCTCGTTGGTCGAAGGCTGCGGCGGCAGTGGCTGCCCCGCGGGAATGATCGGCTTGATCCGGGTCACCGGCGGTGCGGCGGGCTTTTCAGGCTCCGGCTCGGGCTGCGGCTCGGGTTTGGTGGCGGGTTTGGCCTTGGCTGCGGGTTTCGCCGCGGGCTTGGCTGCCGGCTTGGCCTTGGCCTCTGCCGCAGGGGCGGTGCCGCCGCCGCCATTGCGGTTCGACAGGCCCAGACGATGCACCTTGCCGATCACCGCGTTGCGGGTCACTCCACCCAGTTCCTTGGCGATCTGGCTGGCCGACTGGCCCTCTCCCCACATCTTTTTCAGCAGTTCTACGCGATCATCGCTCCAGGACATTTGCGTTCCTTATCCATAAAGACGGCCCAAAAAGGCGGTCACGTCGGATGCGTGCCGCCCTGTAACTCTCTTGCTTCCTATTCTAATCACTGGAGCCTGAGTTACAAGGTACCGAATCGCCTGGAACAGGAAGGTCGCAGATGATGCAACACACCACGATGGGCACGCGCCGCTTTGGTCGCGTCAACTGGCTCGGTCTTTGGACGCTGGCGGTGCGCGAAGTCATGCGCTTCTGGTCGGTCTGGACCCAGACGCTTCTTGCGCCGCTGGTGACGGCGGGGCTGTTCGTGCTGATCTTTTCCATCGCGATCGGGCCGCGCCGGGGCGATGTGATGGGGGTCGATTTCACCACCTTCATCGTGCCCGGAATCGCGATGATGACAGTGATCCAGAACGCATTTGCCAACACGTCGTCGTCGATCGTGATCGGCAAGGTGCAGGGCAATATCGTCGACACGCTGATGCCGCCGCTCAGCGGGGCAGAACTGGTGCTGGGCTATCTGGCAGGTGCCATCGGGCGCGGGTTGCTGGTGGCGGTGGCGATCCTGATCGGTGTCGCGCTGTTTCTGGGGATCGTGCCGCAGCATCCGCTGATGGCGCTGGGATATGTCGTGCTGGGCTCGGCGCTGATGGGGGCTCTGGGAATGGTGGCGGGCATCTATGCCAACAAGTTCGACCAGATGGCGGCCATCACCAATTTCATCGTGACACCGCTCGCCTTCCTGTCGGGGACGTTCTACTCGGTCGATGCGCTGCCGCCGGTCCTGCGCACGATCACCCATTTCAACCCGATCTTCTACCTGATCGACGGGTTGCGCTACAGCGTTCTGGGCGTGTCGGACAGCTCGCCCGCGCTGGGGGCGTTGGTGGCAGGCGCGGCCACGCTGGCGATCTGTCTGTTGGCCTGGGCGATGTTCCACCGGGGCTACCGGCTCAAGGCGTAAGGGGGCGGGCAGGCGTGCCCCACTTCACACCGATTTGGGCGCGCGCAACCGTGCTTGCCGCCACGCCAGAAGGCCCGCGCCGCTCAGGATGATCGCCCCGCCCGAGATCGAGATCAGATCGGGCTGCACACCGAAGAACGCGAAATCATAAAGCGCGGCAAACACCAGCGCGGCGTAAAAGAACGGCGCGACATAGCTGGCATCGGCGCGCGCCATCGCGTTGATGAAGCAGGCCTGCGCGCCGGCCATCAGCACGCCGATCCCCGCCAGCGCAGCCCATTGCGGCGCGGTGGGCGTCTGCCAGACCGGGATCACGGCCAGCGTCGCGATCATGGCGCCGATCACGTTGTTGACCAGCAGCACCTGCATCGGCGCCTCGCGCCCCGCGAGTTTCTTGGTTGCGATCAGTTCCGCACCCAGCAGCGCCGCCGCACCCAGCGCCAGCAGCGCCCCGGTTTGCAGGCTTTCCGTGCCGGGCCGAGTCAGGACCGCCGCGCCGATCAGCGCGATCACCGCCGCCGCCCAGCGCACCGGACCGACCCGTTCGCCCAGCAGCGGGATCGCCAGCATCATGCCGAAGACCGGGTTGAGAAAGCTGATCGCGGTGGCATCCGACAGCGGAATGAACGCGGCGGCCGCGAACATCAGCGTGACCCCGCCAAAGCCGAGCGCAGAACGCGTCACATGCAGCCCCAGCGCCGGGCGCACGAATTGCGGGCGCAGGACTGCAGCCGCCAGCGCGAGGCTCAGAAGCGCGAAGGCAAACCGCCCGTGGCTGATCTGCAGCGCATGCATCGGCGGCCCCAGAACCTGCGCGCCCAGCGTGCCGGTCCCCAGCGCCTTGGCCAGCAAGGTCGTGCCCGCCGCCAGCGCTGCGGCCAGCAATGTCAGCAGGGCCGCGAGGCCGGGGTTCTGTGCGCGTGGGATCATCATGGCGCGCAGCATGTGCAATGAGCGCCCCGCCGGAGCAAGCATCAATTCACGCCCGGTGGCAGATTTTGCTTTGCGGACAGCGACAAACGGTCTATTCCAACCGCCATGTGTACAGAATTTGCCCTATGCAGCCCCTCGTGGGCCCGACGTCGACGCAGCTGACCATCGGTCTCGCCCGCGTCTTGTCCCCCCGTCTTGCACCCCCGTGTCCCATCTGATTTCATTGACCTTGCCGCAGGTCGCCTGACACCGGGTCTGCGTCTTGCTCTCTTCAAAGGATCGCTTTCATGATCACCTCCGTCCTGCCGACCTATAACCGTGCGCCGCTCAGCTTTGTCAAAGGCGAGGGCAGCTGGCTGATCGAGGCGGATGGCCGACGTTTTCTTGATCTGGCGGCGGGCATCGCGGTCAATGCGCTGGGCCATGCGCACCCGGTGCTGGTGGCGGCACTGACCGCGCAGGCGGGGCAGCTGTGGCATACATCGAACCTCTACCAGATCCCGCAACAGCAGGAACTGGCAGACCGGCTGGTGGAGGCAACATTTGCCGACACGGTGTTCTTCACCAATTCAGGCACCGAGGCGTGCGAACTGGCGGTCAAGATGGCGCGCCGCCATTTCCACGACGCAGGCCAGCCCGACCGCACCGAGATCATCGCCTTCGAAGGCTCGTTTCACGGCCGCTCCGCCGCAGGCATTGCCGCCGCCGGGTCCGAGAAAATGACCAAGGGCTTTGGCCCCTTGCTGCCCGGCTTCACCCATCTGCCATGGGGCGACCATGACGCGCTGACCGCCGCCATCACCGATAAAACCGCGGCGATCCTGATCGAGCCGGTGCAGGGCGAAGGCGGTATCCGCCCGCTGCCGGATCAATGCCTCAAGGGTCTGCGCGATCTGTGCGACGAGCACGGCATCCTGCTGATCCTTGACGAGGTGCAATGCGGCATGGGCCGCACCGGGCGGCTCTTTGCCCATGAATGGGCCGGGGTCGAACCCGATATCATGATGGTGGCCAAGGGCATCGGCGGCGGTTTCCCCCTCGGGGCGGTGCTGGCGCGCGAAGATGCCGCCAGCGCGATGGTAGCCGGCACCCACGGGTCGACCTATGGCGGCAACCCACTGGCCTGCGCGGTGGGCAATGCGGTGATGCAGATCGTGGCAGAGCCTGCGTTCCTTGAGGGCGTGCGCGCCCGCGCCGGTCTCTTCCGGCAAAAGCTCGAGGGTCTCGTCGCCGCCCATCCGGATGTGTTCGAAGCCGTGCGCGGTAGCGGGCTGATGCTGGGCCTCAAATGCAAGGTGCCCAACATGGATGTGGTGAATGCGGCCTACACCCAACTGCTGTGCACCGTGCCCGCAGCGGATAACGTGGTACGGCTGCTGCCGCCGCTCAACATCACCGAGGAGGAGATCGCAGAGGCGTTCAACCGCCTCAACGCCGCCGCCGACACCCTGGCATCTGCTGGCTGAAAATATCCTCCGGGACTCCGGGGGGAACCCCCGGCGCTCTCGAAAAAAATAAACGGACCTATTGCATGAATCATTTCCTCGATATCCACAAAACCGACCCTGCCGCCCTGCGCGGCATCATCGACAATGCCGCTGCGATGAAAGCCGCCCGCAAGGGCCGCCCGCGCGGGATGGCCGATGATGAACAGCCCCTCTCGGGCCACATGGTCGCGCTGATTTTCGAGAAGCCATCGACCCGCACGCGCGTCAGCTTCGACGTGGGTGTGCGCCAGATGGGCGGCCAGACGATGCTGCTGACAGGCTCCGAGATGCAACTGGGCCACGGCGAGACGATTGCCGACACCGCGCGCGTGCTCAGCCGCTACGTGGATCTGATCATGATCCGCACCTTTGACGAATCGGTGCTGATCGAAATGGCGGAATATGCCGATGTGCCGGTCATCAACGGGCTGACCGACCGCACTCACCCGTGCCAGATCATGGCCGATATCCTGACCTACGAAGAACATCGCGGCCCCATCAAGGGCAAGAAAGTCGTCTGGTCCGGTGACGGCAACAATGTCTGCGCGTCCTTCCTGCATGCCGCGGCGCAGTTCGGGTTCGACCTGACGTTCACGGGCCCCGCACAACTGGACCCCGAGGCCGAATTCATCGGGATGGCCCGCCGCGCAGGCAGCAAGATCGAGATCGAGCGTGATCCGCGAAAGGCGGTGGAGGGGGCCGATCTGGTAGTCACCGACACATGGGTCAGCATGCATGACACCCAGTCCGCCAAGGAACGCCGCCACAACATGCTGCGCCCCTACCAGGTGAACGATGCGCTGATGGCCCTTGCCAAGCCCGATGCGCTCTTCATGCATTGCCTGCCCGCACATCGCGAGGAAGAGGCGACAAGCGCCGTGATGGACGGGCCGCATTCGGTTGTTTTTGACGAGGCCGAAAACCGCCTGCATGCGCAAAAGGCGGTGGTGCGCTGGTGCCTGGGGCTTTGATGCCCAGCGATCGGGTGAAAACATTTTTCGCGAAACATCTATCATGCCCGCGGCTGTGCTCGGTGCTTGCATTTCCCCGCACACGGCCTAGCCTGACATCGACAAGAGCGGGGTAGCTTCATGTCCGAAGCACAGATTGGTGTATACGGGTTGGGGACGATGGGCAGCGCGCTGGCGCTGAACATGGCCGAGCACGGCTTTGACGTGGCCGTGACAAATCGCGAGCGGGAGTGGATCACCGCCTTCGTCAAGGAGGCCGGGCCGCTGGCCGAAAGGCTGCACCCCAAGGAAGAGCTGGACGCCTTCGTGGCCAGTCTGAAAACACCGCGCATCATTCTCTTCATGATCCCGTCGGGCGCGCCGATGGATGCGATGATCGGCACCATTGCGCCGCTGCTGGAGCCGGGCGATACGATCATTGACGGCGGCAATGCCGATTTCCACGCCACCCGTCGCCGCGCGGCTGAATTGGCCGAACGTGATCTGCATTTCGTTGGCATGGGCGTCTCGGGCGGGGAAAAGGGCGCGCGCCACGGGCCGTCTATGATGGTCGGTGGCAGCGATCACAGCTGGCAGCAACTCAAACCGATCCTGCGCGCCATCGCCGCGCGGTTCGAGGGCGATCCTTGTGTCGATCATCTGGGGCCGGACGGGGCCGGGCATTTCGTCAAGACGGTGCATAACGGCATTGAATACGCCGATATGCAAATGATTGCAGAGGTTTACGGCCTGTTGCGCTATGGCGCGGCGCGCACGCCTTCGGAAATCGGCGCGATGTTCGCGCGCTGGGATCAGGGGCGTCTGAAATCCTACCTGATCGAAATCACCGCCAAGGTCCTGACCTATGCCGATCCCGAATCCGGGCACCCGATGGTTGACGTGATCAAGGACGCGGCAGGCCAGAAGGGCACCGGGCGCTGGACCGTGGTCGAGGCCGTGCGCCTTGGCCAATCGGCCAACATGATCGAGGCGGCGGTGGGCGCGCGCAGTTGGTCGTCGGAAAAAACCGTGCGCATGGCGGCAGAGCGGATTCTGGGCGGCACTCGCGGCGCTTTGGAGCTGAGCGATGACACGCTGGCAGAGGCGTTTCTGGCGGCGCGCATTCTGGGCTATGCGCAGGGGTTCCGCATCCTCGCATCGGCGTCGCAGGAATATGACTGGACCCTCGATTTCGCGCGCATCGCCGAGGTCTGGCGCGCGGGCTGCATCATCCGCTCGGCGCTGCTTGACGATATTTCCGAGGCATTCCGTGGTGGCGATCTGGCCGAAGGGCAACTGATCCTCGCGCCGAAGATGACGCAGATTCTGGAGAAGTGCCTGCCAGCGCTGCGGCAGGTGGTTGCGGCGGCGGTCGCGGGCGGGCACGCGGTGCCCGCGCTGGGCGCGGCACTGGCGTTTTTCGATACCATGCGGCAGGGTTATGGCACCGCCAACATCATTCAGGCGCAGCGCGATTTCTTCGGCTATCACGGGTTCGAACGGCTGGGGCAGGAGGGCCGCCACCACGGCCCTTGGTGGGACTGACCCTGTTCAGGCTCCGGCGATGGTCAGCCGCCGCGCCTCTGGCTCGCGCATCCAGTCGTGCAGCGCCTCCTGAAACGCCGTGACCAGCCTGCGGGGCCGATCGGCCACCCAACCCGACAGCAACTGAAACCCCGGCAAACCCGGCTCCAGCGGCAGCGCGCAGAGCGTATCGCCACCATAGCTGATATCGGTGAAAGGGCGCATCGCCAGGATCGTCAGCCCGACACCCGCACCCACAAGGCCGCGCACCATCTCGGTGCTGTCGGCGCGCGCGACGATGTTCGGGGTCAGGCCGCGCCCGGCAAACAGCCCTTCCAGAAATGGCCGTGCCAGCGGCAGATCAAGCTGGATGATCGGGTGGCGTGCCACATCTTTCAGCAGCACCGGCGAGGTCGCCGTGATGGCGTGCCCTGCGGGGGCCAGTACGTATGGCGGCAGGTCCAGCAGCAATTGCGTCTGGATGTTGTGCCGCAGATCCTGCCCGGCGAAGAGAATGATATCGAGCTTGCCCGCCAGCAGGCGCTCTTGCGCGCTGTCGTTGTTTTCCGCGCTCAGCACCAGTTGCAGATCGGGATGGGCGCGCATCATCGGCGCCAGAATGCGCGGCAGGAACGCGGGGGCCACAGGGGCGTAATAGCCGATGCGCAACGTCCCCTGCAGCCCGCTGCTAACCGCGCGCCCGTCTTCCATCACGGCGCGGTAATCGTCCAGCAGGGCGCGAAACCGCGCCGCGAGAGTCACCGCCTCGGGCGTGGGGGCGATGCCGCGGGCGCGGGTGCGAATTAGCAGCGTCGCCCCCATCTCGGCCTCGACCTGATCCACGGCTGCCGCCACGGCCGACGCGGCGGTATTCAGCTCTGCCGCCGCACCGCTGATCGAGCCGTGCTCGACCACACGGGCAAAGGCGCGCATGGCCTTGAGCGAGAGGTTCGGGGTGCGTGGCAAGTTTATTCCTCTGATTTTTCGAGATCAAAGCACATTTAAATCTCTTTTTCCATTGAAAGACCATGTGCCAGATTGTGACTGTCCCAGTTGCAAGGAGCCACGACATGCCCGATCACGCCCCAGATGCGCAGAAACTGCCCGGCTGGAACCATGTGCCGGATGTGCCCATCGCCGTGTCGCCGTTCTTTAGCTGGCCGCCTGATCCCGCAGCGATGGGCCGGTGGCTCGCCGCGCGCTGGCTGGGGATCGCCGAGAACACCATTCTGGTGGCGATCGCGTTGATCACATGGGCGTTCTTCCAGCCGTCGCTGGACACCACCCGGACCCTGTCATGGGATTGGATCGCGGCGATCTGGTTGCGCAACATGGTGCTGCTGAGCGTAGTGGCGGGCGGGCTGCACTGGTACTTTCACGGAGCCAAACGTCAGGGCTCGCGGCTGAAGTTCGATCCGCGAGAGTTGATGACCCGAGGGCGGCAGTTCACCTTTGGCGGGCAGTTGCGCGACAACATGTTCTGGAGCCTCGGCAGCGGCGTCGCGGTCTGGACCGGTTTCGAGGTGCTGATGTTCTGGGCCATGGCCAATGGCTGGGCGCCGGTGCTGACATGGGCGGATAACCCGGTTTGGTTCGTTGCGCTCTTCCTGCTGACACCGGTGTGGATCTCGTTTCATTTCTACTGGATTCACCGGGCACTGCATTGGGGGCCGCTCTACCGGCTGGCGCACGGCCTGCATCACCGCAACGTCAATGTCGGGCCGTGGTCGGGCCTGTCGATGCACCCGGTGGAACATGTGCTGTTCTTCAGCTCGATCCTTGTGCATTTCCTCGTGGCCGCCAGCCCGCTGCATATCCTGTTTCACATGCAGCATCAGGCGCTGACCGCGGCCAGTTCGCATACCGGGTACGAGAGCCTGCTGGCGGGCGACGAAAAGCGTCTGGCGCTGGGCACGTTCCATCACCAGATGCATCATCGCTATTTCGAGGTGAATTACGGCAACCTGGAAATGCCCTGGGACAAGTGGTTCGGCTCGTTCCATGATGGGACGCCCGAGGCGCATGCGCGTCTCAAGGACCGGCGGGGGCGGCGCGGCTGAGCGGCTCAGTGTCGGCGCTTTGCCCGCAACGTTGGATCGGCCTGCGTGGGGTCTTCGGGCCAGGGGTGCCGGGGGTAGCGCCCGCGCATGTCGCGGCGCACATCGGTGTAGGAACTGGCCCAGAAGCCGGGGATGTCGGTGGTGGTCTGCACCGGGCGCTGCGCGGGTGACAACAGCGTGACCTTGAGCGGCGTGCGCCCGACGGTCGGATGTTCGGTCTGGCCGAACATTTCCTGCAGGCGCAGGCTGATCTCGGGCGGGTCGCTGGCATAGTCGATCGGGATACGGCGGCCCAACGGCGTGGTGAAATGCGGTGGCGCCGCGCGGTCCAGCGCCTGTATCTGGTGCCAGTCCAGTTGCGCGCGCAGTGCCTCGAGCATGTCGAACCTTCGCCAGTCCTGCGCGCTGCGCACGCCTGCCAGATGCGGCAACAGCCAGTCGTCGAGCCGCTCCATCAGCGCAGCCTCGGACATGTCGGGCAGATCGGGCTGGGTGTCGCGCACCAGTGCGACACGCGCGGTAAAGCGGCGGGCCGCATCGCTCCAGTTGAGCCCAAGATCGCGCACCCCGTTCAGCATCCCGCGGGCGATGGCATCCTCGGGCGCGTCCTTCCAGATGCGATCATCAAGGGTGAGCGCGCCGAAATTTTCCTGTTTGCGCGCGATGACACGGCGCTCGCGGCGCGACCAGTGGCAGATATCGGCCCAGGCGATCTGATCGGCGTAGAGGCCGCGCAACTCGGCCTCGCTGATGGCGATGGCCTGCCGGATACGCGCCTCGCGCGGGTCGCCGTCTAGATCGGTGGCGACAATCAGGCGGGTGCCTGCAAGCGTGTCATCATCGGCCAGAACGGCGCCTTTGCCGCCCGACAGGATATAGCGCGGGGCATCGCCGGGGCGTCGCAGGCCGATGCGGTCAGGATAGGCAAGGGCGGCCATTTCGGCGTCATTCATCGCCCGCTTGCGGGCGCTTTTCGTGGTGCGGGCAAGGCGCTTGGCCTCTTGCCGTATGCGGGCAAGCGTAGCGCGGTTCGGCTCGAAGGGCAGGCGCGCCGAGGGGCTGCGGATCGCCGTCAGGCGCAGCGCCAGATCGCAGGGCGCGGCGCGCGGCAGCGGATCGCGCTCGGCCAGCAGGGCCGCCAGCGGCGCGGCGTCCGGTCCGGCGCGCTCCAGCATATGCGCAAGGCGTGGATGCAGGGGCAGCGCGGCAATCGTGCGGCCATGATCGGTGATCAGCCCGGCATTGTCCAAAGCACCCAGCATCCGCAGCAGCGCCTGCGCCTCGGCATAGCTGCCGGGATTGGGCGGGGTCAGCAGCGGCAACTGGTCCGGCGTGGCCCCCCACATCGCCAGTTCCAGCGCCAGCGGCGCGAGGTCCGCCGCTTCGATCTCGGCGGGTGCGAAAGCGGGCAGCGCGCCCTCTTCGCCGCGTGTCCAGAGCCGCCAGGCAGTGCCCGGCGCCACCCTACCTGCACGGCCCGCGCGCTGGGTCGCCTCGGCGCGGCTGACCGGCTCTGTCACCAGCCGCGCCATGCCCGATCCGGGATCAAACCGCGCCCGGCGCGACTTGCCGCCATCGACCACGATGCGGATATCCTCGATGGTCAGCGATGTTTCGGCGATGGAAGTCGCCAGCACGATCTTGCGCCCCGTCTCGGCGGGCGCGATGGCGGCGCGTTGCTCGGCAAAGGGCATGGCTCCAAAAAGCGGGCGGATATGGCAATCGGCGGGCACGCGCGAAGCGAGCAGCGAGGCGGTGCGCCGGATTTCCCCCTCGCCGGGCAGAAAGGCGAGCAGCCCGCCGTCGCTTTCCGCCAGCGCAGTGCAGATCAGATCGGCCATCGCAGGCTCAAGCCGGGTTTTCCGGGGCAGCGGACGATCAAGCCAGCGGGTCTCCACGGGATAGCTGCGGCCCTGCGAGGTGATCATCGGCGCATCATTCATCAGCGCTGCCACCGGTTCGGCGTCCAGCGTGGCCGACATGGCGATCAGAATCAGATCGTCGCGTAACGCCCCCGCCACTTCGAGGCAGAGTGCCAAGCCCAGATCGGCATTCAGCGAGCGTTCGTGAAATTCGTCAAAGATCACGGCGCCTATGCCGGGCAGGTCGGGTTGCGATTGCAGGCGGCGGGTCAGGATACCTTCGGTCACGACCTCGATGCGCGTTGCGTCCGATACCTTGGCCTCGCCGCGTATCCGGTAGCCCACCGTGCGGCCCACCGGCTCGCCCAGCGTCTGCGCCATCCGCTCGGCAGCGGCGCGCGCGGCCAGGCGGCGCGGCTCCAGCATCAGGATACGGCCCTGCACCAGCCCTGCCTCCAGCAGTGCCAGTGGCACCACCGTCGTCTTGCCCGCCCCCGGCGGTGCCTGCAACACGGCGCGCCCGTGGTCGCGTATCGCGGCCATCAGCGCGGGCAGGGCATCGTGAATTGGCAATTGGGCGGTCATGCCAGCGTTATCGGCGCAAAAGCTCGGCTTTTCCATAGGTGGTGCGCACCGTGACCTGCCGGGCCTGCATCCGGCCGCCACCGGGGCTGTAGCGCACGCTGAAGGGATAGACGGTCTGGCGCTTCAGCTCGCTGGCCGAGAACCCGGCAAGACGGCGATAGCTGCCGCTGCAGATCACCTCGTCCCCCGCCTCGGCGCGCCCCGTCATCGTGATGCGCGAGCGCCGCGCGCCGTCAAAGATCGTGACATCCGTCTGGCACAGGGTCGCGGCAGGCTGGTCGTGCAGCACCGCAAAGACCGCCGTGAGCGGATCAAGCGTGCCGCCCTCGCGCGCGGGATCAAGCGGCACTTCGCCCGGATCGGGCACCGCCGTCGCCAATGTGCCGCCGATGATGCGCGGCACGCCGCCGCGATAGCGCAGCCGGGCCGATGACGCGCGCCGGCCGGTGTCGATGCTCTCGTTGTAGTGTTCGGGGATGAAACCGGTGGCTGTCACCCGCCCGCGCGCCGTCAGGTCAAACCCCGCACGCGCCACCGCGCCGACGATACCGCGAGTGGAAAAGGTGGACTGCACCATGTAGTCGCCACCATCAATCCGCCCGGCCAGCGTCATCTCGCCCAGCTTCACGCCGATCAGGCGCACATCAAAGCGCGCGGCGGTGGTGCCATCCGCAGGCGAACCGGCGGCCGCCAACCCGGCGACGCAGAGTGCGGCCAGTCCGATCAATCCCGTGATGATGCGCATTGCCTACCTCTTGGCTGGTGTCCGGGGCGGGACGGTCTGGACAAAGCCCCGCCTCAGAAGGCATGTAAGCCAAAGATGGCTCAGGACCAACCGGCGGACAGGCATGGATATCTCGGAACTCGCAGACAGGATAGCAAAAGGTGACCGGCGCGCATTGGCCCGTGCCATCACGCTGGTCGAAAGCAGCCGCGCCGATCACCGCGATCAGGCCGCCGCCTTGCTGGAACGGTTGCGTACGGGCGGGCGCGAGGCGCTGCGCATCGGCTTGTCGGGCACGCCGGGGGTGGGCAAATCCACCTTTATCGAAGGGTTCGGCGGAATGCTGACCGGGGATGGCCTGCGGGTCGCGGTGCTGGCTGTCGATCCCAGTTCGGCACGCTCGGGCGGCTCGATCCTCGGCGACAAGACGCGGATGGAACGGCTGAGCCGTGATCCCAACGCCTTCATCCGCCCGTCGCCCAGCCAGACACATCTGGGCGGCGTCGCCCGTCGCAGCCGCGAGGCGGTGGCGCTCTGCGAGGCGGCAGGATTCGACGTGGTGTTGATTGAGACGGTCGGCGTCGGCCAGTCCGAAACCGTGGTGGCCGAGATGTCGGACCTGTTCTTGCTGCTGCTGGCACCTGCGGGCGGCGATGAATTGCAGGGCGTGAAACGCGGCATCATGGAGATTGCCGACCTGATCGTGATCAACAAGGCCGACGGCGATCTGAAATCTGCCGCCACGCGCACCTGCTCGGACTATTCCGGCGCGCTGCGTCTGCTGCGCAAACGGCCGCAAGACCCCGAAGGTTTTCCCAAGGCGCTGATGGTGTCGGCGCTGGAGGAGACCGGATTTCGCAAGCTGTGGGACGAGATGCAGGCATTGACCGAATGGCGGCGCGCCAATGGCCATTGGACCGCACGCCGCGCCGCCCAGGCGCGCTACTGGTTCGAAGAGGAAGTACGCCAGGGCCTGCTGGCGCAACTGCGCACGGATGACGCCCGCGCCGCCCTGCAGTCGCTGGGCGGGCAGGTGGCCGAAGGGCGCCTCACGCCGTCTGTGGCCGCCGCGCAACTTCTGGCGCAGATCGGCGGCGGGCAGGCGTGACAGAACCGGCCGCCTACGCTACGACTTGGGCAGCATTGCGCCGTTTGTGCGCACGAACCGACGGAGGATGCTCTATGTACAAAGGGATCTGGAACCGCGCCATCTGAGGCAGCCAGTCCTTTTGCGGCGGCTGCCCCGGCACCGCCCCACGCACGTAGAGTGTCTATTTTCAACGCTAATTTCAGGCGTCCGTCATGTTCAGGAAATTCGAAAACCTTGTCGATCCGTTTGCATCCTTTGACGATGCAACCCCGCCCGCAACGCTCTGGGCCTATCTGAAATCCCACTATCGACCGTTCCGCAAATGGATGCTGGTGCTGGCCATCAGCGGCATTGTCGTGGCCTTGGTCGAGACCGGGCTGATCTTCTACTCGGGCCGTGTGATCGACCTGCTGGGCGCGACCGAGCCGGGCGGGCTGATGGCGCGGCACGGGGGCGAGCTGATCGTGGCGGCGGTGTTCATCCTGACGCTGCGGCCGGTGATGATCGCCTTCAACCATCTGCTGCTGGAGCAGATGCTGGCCTCCAACATGCAAGAACAGGTCCGATGGCGCGCGCACAAACATCTGCTGGGGCAAAGCTCTGGGTTTTTCCAGAACGAGTTTGCCGGGCGGCTGAGCAACCGGGTGATGCAACTGGGCGAGGCAGTCGAGGACGGCACTTACATGGCGTTCGAGGGCGTGTGGTATTCGCTGACCTACGTGCTGGGCGCTGCTGTCATTCTGGCCGGGGTCGATCCGATCCTGTCGGTGCCGCTGCTGCTCTGGGCGCTGATCTTCGCGCTTTATGTCCGCTACATCGCGCGTCGCGTCGCGGTGGCGTCAGAAAAATGGTCCGATGCCCGCTCGACCGTGACGGCGCGGGTGGTGGATGCCTATGCCAATATCGAAACGATCAAGCTTTTCGCCGACGACGACACCGAAGAACGCTACGTGCTCTCGGCGATGCGCCGATTGCGGCTGCGTTTCCAGCGCTTCCTGCGGCTGATGACCGAACTCAGCCTTGGCCTGAACATCATCAACGGATTGCTCATCGTCGGGATGCTGACACCGGCGATCTGGCTCTGGTCAAAAGGCGAGGTCAGCGTGGGCGAGGTGGCCGCCGCCACCGCGCTGACCATCCGGCTGAACGGCATGTCAGGCTGGATCATGTGGGTTGTCATTCGGTTGTTTGAACATGCGGGCGTGATCCGCGAAGGGCTGCGCTCTGTTGCGGTGCCGCATGACGTGGTGGACGTGCCGGACGCGCCAAATCTGCAGGTGCGCGAGGCACGGATCGAGCTTCGCGGCGTGACCCACCACTACGGGCGCGGCCATGGCGGGCTGAACGGGGTCGATCTGGTGATCGCACCGGGGCAGAAAGTGGGCCTCGTCGGGCGGTCCGGCGCGGGCAAGTCGAGCCTCGTGAACCTGCTGCTGCGGATGCGCGACGCCGAAGCAGGGCAGATCCTGATCGACGGGCAGGACGTCGCCCGCGTCCGCCAGACCTCGCTGCGTCAGGCGATCGGCATGGTCAGCCAGGACAGCGCGCTGCTGCACCGTTCGATTCGCGCCAATATCCTCTATGGCGCGGCACATGCGGATGAGGCGGCAATGGTTGCGGCCGCCAAACAGGCCGAGGCGCATGATTTCATCATGGACTTGCGCGATTCCGAGGGGCGCACCGGCTATGACGCGCAGGTGGGCGAGCGCGGCGTGAAACTCAGCGGCGGCCAGCGCCAGCGTGTCTCGATCGCGCGGGTGATCCTCAAGGATGCGCCGATCCTGGTGCTGGACGAGGCGACATCGGCGCTGGACAGCGAGGTGGAGGCGGCGATACAGGACACGCTCTTTGACCTGATGCAGGGCAAGACCGTCATCGCCATTGCCCACCGCCTGAGCACCATCGCGCAGATGGACCGAATCGTGGTGATGGAGGCCGGATCCATCATCGAGGATGGCACTCATGACGAGCTTCTGGCGCGCGGTGGCACCTATGCCGCGCTCTGGGCGCGCCAGTCGGGTGGTTTCCTGGGGGATGCGGTGCCAGAGTGAGAAGCCTTGCCATTTCCGCGCCGCGCCCCTTGACGCCCCCACTGATTCCGCCTATCCACCGCCAACGGAATTCGGAACGCTGCCTGGGGCGGCGTTCGTTTGTTTTGAGACGGGCCGCCAAGGCCCTCATGAAAAGATGAGGATGATCCCATGTCGCGCCGCTGCGAACTGACTGGAAAAGGCCCGATGGTTGGCAATAACTCTAGCCACGCCAACAACAAAACCAAGCGTCGGTACCTGCCGAACCTGAACGACGTCACGCTGCAATCCGAGGCCCTTGGCCGCGGTATCAAACTGCGCATCAGTGCCGCAGCTTTGCGCAGTGTCGACCACCGTGGAGGGTTGGACGCGTTTTTGGCCAAGGCGAAAGACGTTGAACTGTCGCCCTCCGCGCTGAAGGTGAAAAAAGAGATCGCCAAGATCGGCAAGAATGCCGCGGCAGCTCTCGACGCCTGATTCGATCCATACGGACAAGATTTTTACAGCCCTGCCGGAAACCGGCGGGGCTGTTTCCGTTTGCGCAGGTCACCGATTCAAAATGCTCTCGACCCACTTTGGCACCAGCTCCGTTGCGGGGCCGATATGGCTTTCGTCGAAATCGCGGGCGTTGCTGGCGGGCTCCAGGTTGATCTGCACCGTCCGCGCGCCCAGTCGCGCGGCGTGCTGCGCATAGGCGGCTGCGGGATATACGTTGCCCGACGTGCCGATGGCGGCAAAGATATCGGCGGCTGCCAGCGCAGGGTCGATCACCTCGGCACCATAGGGCGTTTCACCGAACCAGACGATATCGGGCCGGGTCTGCGCCGCGCTGCAGGCCGGGCAGGGATCGGTGGCGTGCATTTCCGGCGGTGCCGGCCAGCGGTGGCCACAGGCGTGGCAGAGCGCGCCCATGAGGCGGCCATGCATGTGCACCAGATTGCGGCTGCCCGCGCGCGCATGCAGGTCATCGACATTCTGGGTGATGATCAGCACCGCGCCCGGGTGCTCGGCCTCCAGCCGCACCAGCGCGTGATGTGCGGCATTCGGCATGACCTCCGCGGCCTTTGCGCGGCGGGCATTGTAGAAGGCGTGCACGCGGGCGGGATCGCGCTGAAATGCCTCCGGCGTCGCGACATCCTCGATCCGGTGCTGGGCCCACAGCCCGTCTGCGTCGCGAAAGGTGCTGAGCCCGCTTTCGGCGGAAATGCCTGCGCCAGTGAGAATCACGATCTTTTCGGGGGCCATGGCATGCTCTACACTTCGGGACATGGCCAACCGTATCCTATTTGTCTGTCTCGGCAATATCTGCCGGTCCCCCACCGCCGAGGCTGTGGCCCGGGCGCTGCTGCCCGGGGTCACGGTGGACAGCGCCGGCACCGGCAACTGGCATGTGGGCGAGCCGCCCTATGCGCCGATGCAGGCGGCGGCGCGGGCGCGCGGCTATGACCTGAGCGGGCTGCGCGCACGTCAGGTCACCGGCGCGGATTTCGCGCAGTTCGATCTGATCGTGGCGATGGATGCGGACAATCACGCGGCGCTCGAAGCGCTGCGGCCCGGACAGGGCGGCGCCCCGGTCCGGCTGCTGACCGGATTCGCGCCCGACACCGGCGCGGATCACGTGCCCGATCCCTATTTCACCCGCGATTTCGACGCGGCGCTTGATCTGATCGAAACCTGCATCAAGGGGCTACGCGCCGCGCTCTGACAGCGATCAGTGCGCAGGCCGCCGTCGCCGCGTCGCATATTTCAAGACCTTTGCACCCACAGACATTTCGGGAATTCCGAACTGATGTTTTCGACGTTTGAAAAAGCCGAAGCCGGAAGGCGTGCGAGCCTTGCGCGACGGCGGAGTCCGGCGCAGGACTGAAGGACAAGGAGGCCCGCCCATGACGATTACAGTGCTCAAAGCCGCCCCCGGCGAACCGCCCCGCACGGCGGCAGAGATCGGCGATACCGTTTCGATCATGCTTGCGCGGCTGCGCACCGGCGGTGCGCAGGTGGCGCTTGAATATGCCCGCAGCCTCGACGGCTGGCAGGGCGAGATCATGGTGACGCGCGCCGAGATCGCCGCCGCCACCGCGCGGGTGCCGCAGGCGCTGAAAGACGATATCGCCTGGGCGCATGACAATATCAGCCGCTTTGCCGCCGCACAGCGGGCCACCGCGCAGGACATGGAGATCGAGCTGCGCCCCGGCCTGATCGCGGGGCAAAAGCAGATCCCGCTGCAGGCGGCGGGCTGCTATGTACCGGGTGGGCGCTATACCCATATCGCCAGCGCCTTGATGAGCATCGCCACCGCCCGCGAGGCCGGCGTGCCGGATATCACCGCCTGTTCGCCGCCCAACGGCGCAGAGGGGATTCCCGACGCGATGCTGTACGCAATGGATCTGGCCGGTGCCACACGCATCCTGACCATTGGCGGGGTGCAGGGCGTGGCGGCGATGGCGTTCGGCCTGTTTGGTGCGCCCGCCGCGGATATCCTCGTGGGGCCGGGCAATGCCTATGTGGCCGAGGCCAAGCGGCAGCTGTTCGGCCCGATCGGGATCGACATGTTCGCCGGGCCGACCGACAGCCTGATACTGGCTGACGAGACCGCCGATGCGGACCTCGTTGCGATGGACCTTGTCGGGCAGGCCGAGCATGGCGGCAACAGCCCGGTCTGGCTGGCCACCACCCACCGCCCGCTGGCCGAAGCTGTGCTGGAGCGCATTCCCGGCGTGATCGCCGATCTGCCGGAGCCGAACCGAAGTGCCGCCCGTCAGGCTTGGGCCGATCTGGGCGAGGTGGTTCTGTGCTCCGACCGCGAAGAGATGGCACGCCATGCCGACAGCCGCGCGCCCGAGCATCTGCATGTGCAGGCCGCCGATCCTGACTGGTGGCGGGCGCGGTTGCTGGCTTATGGGTCGCTCTTTCTGGGCGCGGGTACTACGGTCGCATTCGGTGACAAGGCGGCCGGGCCAAACCACGTTCTACCCACCAGCGGCGCGGCGCGTTATACGGGGGGCCTGTCGGTGCACAAGTTTCTCAAGACGGTCACCTGGCAGCGCGTCACCGGCCCGGTTCTGGACGATCTGGCGCGGGTCACGGCCAGTATCAGCCGCGCGGAACGAATGGAGGGGCATGCCCGCTCTGCCGATCTGCGGCGCGGCGCGGGTGTGGAAGTGCCAAGAACAATGACTTTGAAAGGATGACCATATGAACCTCGCCAAATTTCCCCGTGTTTCCCTTGCGCATTTGCCCACACCGCTGGAGCATATGCCGCGCCTCAGCGCCGCGTTGGGCGGGCCTGAGATATGGATCAAACGCGATGATTGCACGGGGCTCAGCACCGGCGGCAACAAGACCCGCAAGCTGGAGTGGCTGATGGCCGAGGCGCTGGCACAGGGCGCGGAAATGGTCATGACCCAAGGCGCGACCCAATCCAATCACGCCCGCCAGACGGCGGCGGCGGCGGCCAAGCTGGGTCTTGCCTGTCACATCCTGCTGGAGGATCGGACCGGCTATAACCACGAGAACTACAAATATAACGGCAACGTCCTGCTGGACCATCTGCACGGCGCCACGATTGAGCATCGCGGCCCGGATCTGGACATGAACGCCGAGATGGAAGCCGTAGCCGACAAGATGCGGGCAGATGGCAAGAAGGTCTATACCATCCCCGGTGGCGGCTCGAACCCGACGGGCGCACTGGGTTATGTCAACTGCGCGCTCGAAATGCTCAACCAGTTCGTGACCACCGGCCTCAATGTCGATCATATCGTGCATGCCACCGGCAGTGCCGGCACGCAGGCCGGGCTGATCACAGGTTTGAAAGCGATGAATGCCAACATCCCGCTGCTGGGCATCGGCGTGCGCGCGCCCAAGGCCAAGCAGGAAGAGAACGTCTATAATCTGGCCGTCAAAACCGCCGAGAAACTGGGTTGCCCCGGCGTGGTCGCGCGCGAGGACGTTGTGGCCAATACCGATTATGTCGGCCCCGGCTACGGCATGCCCGGCGATGACACGCTGGAGGCCATCGACATATTCGCCCGCACCGAGGCGATCCTGCTCGACCCGGTCTATTCTGCCAAGGGGGGCGCGGGCCTGATTGACCTGATCCGCAAGGGGCATTTCAAGAAGGGCGAGAACATCGTCTTCGTGCATACCGGCGGCGCCATCGGGCTGACCGGCTACACCCACTGCTTTGACGTGCCAAAGTGAGACCGGTCGGCATCTTGGGCGGGATGGGGCCAGAGGCCACCATCCTGCTGATGCAAAAGGTGCTGGGGGCGGTGCAGGCGCGCGATGACGCCGATCACATCCCCCTCATCGTGCATCAGAATCCGCAGGTGCCCAGCCGCATCGCCGCACTGATCGAGGGGCAGGGGGCAGACCCCGGCCCGGCTCTGGCCCAGATGGCGCGCGATCTGCAGGCCGCAGGAGCCGCTGCGCTGGCGATGCCGTGCAACACCGCGCATCACTACGCAGACACCGTGCGGGCGGCCAGCACGCTGCCCTTTCTGGATATGCTGGCGCTGTCGGCAGAGACGTTGCAGGCGGCAGGTGCCACGCGCATCGGCATGCTTGCCTCACCGGCGACGCGCCTCACGGGCGTTTTCGATGCACCATTCGCCGCGCACAGGCTGACACCTGTGTGGCTGCAGGACGAGGCGGCGCTGCTGGCGATCATTCGCGCGGTCAAGGCGGGCGAGGGGGCGGATACGCTGCGCCCCCGGCTGGCCGCCTGCGGTGCAGCGTTGCGGGCGCAGGGGGCCGATCATCTGCTGGTGGCCTGCACCGAACTGTCCCTGATGACCGATGCGCTCGGCGAACACGGCCCGGTGACAGATACGCTCGATTGTCTGGTGCGGGCGATCACGGCCTTTGCCCAAGGCGACAGCGCAGCACAATAGCGGTTCGGGGCGCTCAAGAGCGCCCGAGCCATGCGCGCTTAGCCGCAGATCCTCTGGGCCTGCTTGCTGTATTCCACATAGGCGTCCCAGAACACTTCGTTGCTGGCACGGTCGGACATGCGGGTGTCCTGCGCCTTTTGCGGGTCGCTGTAGAAGGTCACGGCGCGGCGCTGCTGCGCGCCGGAAAGCGTCTGGTCGGCGACTGCCTGAATGCAGCCGCACAGTTCCGGCGAACGCGCCTTGCGGTCGGATGTCAGACAGGCCTTGCTGAGCGGACCTGTGGCGCGCGGCTTGCGGGTGGGCAGCACCGTTTGGGCGGGTTGTGTGGCACGACTGGGCGCGCGCTTCGATTTGGACTCGAATCTGTGCACGCCGCCGCATCCGGCCAACGCCAATATCAATCCCATGATCAGGATGTTTTTCATCGCCTTTGCCTCGTTTGCCTGCTCGCCCCCGGGGCTGGCCCCCGGTGTTGGTGCGCGTCGCGACGATCTTTGCCTGAACCGGCCGGATTTTTCAATTAACAACATCGGCCGGATGGCAATTCGGTGGCCGGGTGCGGTCAGACTGCCTCGCACCGCACCGCGCGATTGCCAGAACGCGGGGCGGAAATGGGCAATTGCGGCGCATGTACGCACGGATTGCCGCGCGGCCTCCATGCCATCTTGACCAAGTGCCAAAACCCCACCATATCCCTCTGTCATGACACCGCTTTCCCATATCCGAAATTTCTCGATCGTGGCCCATATCGACCACGGGAAATCCACGCTTGCTGATCGCCTGATCCAGCAGACCAACACGGTCGCGGAGCGGGACATGAAGGCCCAGATGCTCGACAGCATGGATATCGAGCGCGAACGCGGTATCACGATCAAGGCCCAGACGGTGCGGATCAACTATACCGCCAAGAACGGCGAAGATTATGTGTTGAACCTGATCGACACACCCGGCCATGTCGACTTTGCCTACGAGGTCAGCCGCTCGATGCGCGCGGTCGAAGGCTCGCTGCTGGTGGTCGACAGCACCCAGGGGGTCGAGGCGCAGACACTGGCCAATGTCTATCACGCGCTGGATGCGGATCATGAAATCGTGCCGATCCTGAACAAGATCGACCTGCCGGCCAGCGAATGTGACCGCGTCGCCGAACAGATCGAGGATGTCATCGGCATCGACGCCAGCGGCGCCATCCGCGTCAGCGCCAAGACCGGCGAGGGCATCACCGAGACGCTCGAAGCGATCATCGAACACCTGCCCGCGCCCAAGGGCGACAGGGACGCGCCGCTCAAGGCGATGCTGGTCGATAGCTGGTATGACTCCTACCTGGGCGTGATCGTTCTGGTGCGGATCATGGACGGCACCCTGAAAAAGGGCGACCGGGTGCGCATGATGCAGAACGGCAGCGTGCACCAGGTCGACCGCATCGGCGTGTTCCGCCCGGCGATGACTGTGGTCGAGGAGCTTGGACCGGGCGAGATCGGGTTCATCACCGCTTCGATCAAGCAGGTGCGCGACACCAAGGTGGGTGACACGATCACGCTGGACAAGGCGCCCTGCGCCACGCCGCTGCCGGGGTTCAAACCCTCTGTGCCGGTGGTGTTCTGTGGGCTCTTCCCGGTGGACAGCAACGAATTCGAGGATCTGCGCGACGCGATCGAGAAACTGGCGCTGAACGATGCCAGCTTCAGCTACGAGATGGAAACATCAGCCGCCCTTGGCTTCGGCTTTCGCTGCGGCTTCCTCGGGCTGTTGCACCTCGAAGTGATCCGCGACCGGATCGATCGGGAATATGACATCGACCTGATCACCACCGCGCCGTCGGTGATCTACAACATCTTCATGAAGGACGGGACGATGCAGCCGCTGCACAACCCCGCCGACATGCCCGACATGAGCACCGTCGACCACCTGGAAGAGCCGCGGATCAAGGCGACGATCCTCGTGCCGGACGATTACCTGGGCGATGTGCTGAAACTCTGTCAGGACCGGCGCGGCATCCAGATGGACCTGACCTATGCAGGCTCCCGCGCGCTGGTGGTCTACGACCTGCCGCTCAACGAGGTGGTGTTCGATTTCTACGACCGGCTGAAATCGGTGACCAAGGGCTATGCATCCTTCGATTACCAGATGATCGGCTACCGGGAAGACAACCTGGTGAAAATGTCGATCCTGGTGAATGACGAACCCGTCGATGCGCTGTCGATGATGGTCCACCGCGACCGGGCCGAGACGCGCGGCCGCGCCATGGTCGAAAAGCTCAAGGACCTGATCCCCCGCCACATGTTCAAGATCCCGATCCAGGCCGCCATCGGCGGCAAGGTGATCGCGCGCGAAACCCTGTCTGCCATGCGCAAGGACGTGACCGCCAAATGCTATGGCGGCGACGCCACGCGGAAGAAGAAGCTGCTGGAAAAGCAGAAGGCCGGCAAGAAGAAGATGCGCCAGTTCGGCAAGGTGGATATTCCGCAGGAAGCTTTCATAAGCGCGCTAAAAATGGACAGCTAAAGCTGTCCATTTTTTGCGCGCAGTGCGGGTAAGCGATTGGCGCAGCCAATTGCGGCCGCACCCCGGCGAGTGTGTGAGCGGGTTCGCCTAAGATGAGTGGATGAGCGCCATCTCAGGCGCTCACCTTTACTACTTTTCTTTACGAACGCCTTTGAAAGGTGTTTTGCTTGACGTCTTCACGTCCATGAATCTTCCAGTCGAAGTGTCACGTTTTACATAGTTGCCAGAGGGCGTCTTTGTCTGAGACCTTCCTTTGACCATGCCATTACGCCGTCCGTCACCGGTGGGAGGATTGGTAGCCATTTTTTTCACCCTATTGTGTGTGGCAAGCGGGTGAACAGTAGTAGCATCCGTTGACCTGATTGTAGTGGATCTTTGCGGCGGTTACCGCAGGACTACACGTAGAGAAATCGCCGAGGAAAATTCGATTTTCCGGCTGCGGCATCCAATTGCAACCAGTTTTATGAACCTCATGGTCTCCGTTTGGCTGAGCGTTCTTATTCACGTAATGATAAGCCATCATTTGAGCTCCTTAGTTAGCTTCAATGAAGGCCGCTTGACTCAATGTTCGTGGGCTGAAATTGTCCCAATTGCGATCCGAACGACTGCAGCGACCTTCGGGTCTACGCAGTGCCGGACAGCCGACGCCGCCTTGGTCACAACCCTTGGCGGCGTCATTGATTCGTCCGGTTGTCTTGGGAATGTTTGCGCAAACACCTATGGGTGTCAATGCTTAGGGCGCTAAATATCGTGATATTGCACAATATTTAGCTATTTATACCACTACTACACCCAGCATGTCGTGTCTGTCAATGGGTTATCCCCAGTTTCATGCACAATTATAAAGGTTTTATGAGCGCTTCGGCCGCCGGAACATGTCGGGCTATGCCATCGTGGCAGTTTGTGCTTTCCATTGCCAAATCTCCGATTTGGCAGCGCCCGAACCGCCCCCACGGGGCGGGCGCTTCTCGCCCACCCCTCGGTTCGGGCGCTGGCGTCCGGGGCGGGCGGTGTAGGCCAGATCGATGCTCTTTGCGCTCACCGGCTTTCCATCTCGCGCGCTTGGGAGTAAGCGATGAATATACCCAATCCCCGCCGCCCTGCTGCGCGCCTATCCTACGGAGAACCAACATGACTTGCGCCCTTTGTTCCGCCGATACACCCCTTGTGGAGCACCCGGTCCCCGGTGGCCCGGACGGCGCAAGCGCCCAGATCTGCGAAACCTGCGCCAGCCAGATTGCCGACACCACCAACCCTGACCATTGGCGCTGCCTCTCGACCGCGATGTGGTCGGAGGATAAGGCGGCTCAGGTTCTCGCGGTGCGGCTGCTGGCCGTGCTGGACGAGCACGACTGGGCGCGTGACCTGACGGCGCAGCTCTGGCTGGACGATGACACCCGCGCCTGGGTCGACAACCAGCCCGAACAGACCGAGCACCGCGACAGCAACGGCGTGCTTCTGGCGCAGGGCGATACCGTCGTTCTGATCAAGGATCTGCCGGTGAAGGGTGCCAATTTCACCGCCAAGCGCGGCACGGCGGTGCATCGCATCTCGCTGGTGCCCGACAACGCGGGGCAGATCCAGGGCCGCGTCGAAGGCCAGCAGATCATCATCCTGACCGAGTTCGTGAAAAAGCGGTAGGCTGCTGGCATTCTGACCCAGATCAAGGCCGCACCGCCCGCCTGACGCTAGGCTCCCGTGAACACATCAAAGGAGGCGCCAATGGCTTGGCTGACATTTGTCGTTCATCTCTTGGTCGGGGCCACGCTGGCCGGGGTCGGCGTGATCGTGGCGCTGGTATTGGGCTATGACACGCTCCGGGGCGTACTGACCGCGGCGGCAGCGGGATTCGTGCTGTCAGTGCCGGCGACATGGCTCGTGGCCCGGAAGATTTCGCGGCGAAAGTGAGCTTGCGCGCGTGGCCGTTGTGTCCGGGGGAAACTCCCGGACGAACCCGTTGCTGCCGTGCAAAGAAATTGACAGGCGGGCAGGCTCGTATACCATGCATAGTGAATACATGCGCCATGCTAACAATATGATGAGGGATCCGATGCGCCTCCTGCCAACACTCTCCACAGGCCTTGCCCTGGCTTTTCTCGCGGCGTCGCCCGCGGCCGCTGACGGGCCGACCCTGTACCCTTACGCGGCCAAAGAGAATTACTGCCCGGCGGGCCTGCAGCCCATCGCACTGAATGGCGTGATCTGCTGCGGCCAGCCGACCACGAACGTGACCTACCAGCAGGTGATGAAACATCCCCGCCCCGCGAAAAAGCGGCATTATTCGGCACGCGTCAACCATTGCCCGGTGGGCACCAAGGGCTGTTCGTAACCCATCGTTTTACCGCCCGTCCTCCCGCCCGGCAGCTACATCGGCGTGGATGACGTGGATCACAAGGGGCGTGCTTGCGGGCGCGCCCCTTGCTGTTCGTGGTCGCGCCTTCGGGTTGTCGACTTCTGGGTCTTGGGGGCTTCGGTGAGGGTTCTGTCAGCTTGATGCAGTCTTGCCCGGCGCACATGCCGCGCCGGGGACGGAACCGGATATAGCGATCCCATCACGGTGTTTCGTAACGGTGCTTCGGAACAGGCCCGAGGCACGCGTTCACCCCCTGACACCCGCATTCCTCACGGGCGTTGGGCGTTTCGCATTCGAAAGACGCGAAACGCTTTGGATCAGGTTTTGGGGGCTGACGTCAGAGCAGTGAAATATTCGCCGCCATCTGCCGGCCGTCACGACCTTCCTCAAGATCGAATGAGACCTTCTGGTCATCTGACAGGCCAGTCAGGCCAGATCGTTCCACGGCCGAGATATGCACGAACACATCCTTGCCGCCATCATCGGGTGCAATGAACCCGTAACCTTTGGTGGTATTGAACCATTTCACGGTGCCAGTCGGCATTCCGCTTCTCCTTCTGCTCTTCGTCCCGGAAACAATGCCGGGCCATGTAGAAGGGGTTCGAGCGCAGTCGGTGCGCGCGGACAATTCTGCCCCCGCTACACTTTTGATGATTGCACGGGATTCGTAAAATGCAAGTAAAACAGCGTGAACTTTCGCCTGACCCAAGGTAGGGAAGAGGAAAATCCAGCGGAGCCGACATGAAACTTTACGGGCTGAAGACGTGTGATACCTGCCGCAAGGCATTGAAATCTATAGAGCCTGTGGAATTCGTAGATGTTCGCGCCGACGGCGTGCCCGAAGATGTGTTGAAAGCGGCTCATGCCCGGTTCGGCGATGCGTTGCTCAATACCCGCTCGACAACGTGGCGCGGGCTGGACGCCGATGAGCGCGCCTCTGACCCGCTGGAGTTGCTTGCCCGGCATCCCACCCTGATGAAGCGGCCGCTGATCGTCGCTGGCGACACGCTCTATCTTGGGTGGGGCAAGGATGTTCAGACCGCGCTGGCGGGCTGAACCTGTTTTGCAGCGGCCTCAGTTGGGCAGGGGTGCCAGCCCGCCGATGCCGCTCTTGCGCTCCAGCACACGGTCCAGCGCCAGCGGCCCGCCCCCCCGGATCACCAGAACGACCAGCACAAACACCCAGAAGGCGCGCTGATCCAGCAGCAGCCCGTCGGAATAGCGGTCGAACCAGGTGTCATTCGCCGCCAGGCCCAGCTTGACCCCGTGGCCGAAGATATCGGTCAGCGACTGCACGATGACAAACCCGATCATGCCAAGAGCCGTCAGCCGTGTGAACAGGCCCAGCACGATCAGCAGCGGCAGCACGATCTCGGCCCAGCCACCGGCGACGGCGATCAGCTTTTGCAGGGCTGTCATCTGGCTCACGTCATAAAGCGCGGCCTCGGCAGCCTTGGGGAAAATCTGCGCAAATGCGCCGTCGGTGGGGGTAAACAGCCCGGTCAGGCCCTGATCGAAGGCGATTTTCGAAACACCCGATTGCCAGAAGTAGTAGAACAGCACTCCGGCAAAGATCAGCCGCGCCAATGTGGGAGTCAGCCAGCCCAGACGTTCAAGCCTCGCGGTAAGAGAATGATAAAGCGAGAGAAGTTGTGTCATGTGAATATCCTAAAGTTCAGCCGAGATGATTGCGCGACCCGACAGCAGCAGGGCAAGCACTGCCGACAGGTCGAACTCCGGCGCCTGCACCTGCGCTGTTTCAACCGCCGCACCCAGCGTTTGGCCGGCCTGCAAGGCGGTAATGAACTCTGCGCCACCCACGGGCAGCACCTGTGGTTCGGGATCGAATTCGGGTCGTGTCACCAGCACATCCTGCGCCTTGGCGGCAGGTTTGGGGTAACCCTCATGGGTGTTGTACGCCCATATATCGTAGAGCGGCCAAGGGGACCGCAGCAGGCGCAGGGCCGGTGCCAGAGTCAGGCGCAGCTCGCCCAGCTGTTCGGGCGGAATATCCGCCAGCCGCTCGGCAGCGATCGGCGTGGCGTCGGCGGCGTGGTAGGAGCGACGGATCGCCATCTCCAGTGCGGCCACGTCATGCAGGTAGCCCAGATGCGCCAGCGGTTCGAAATCCCGCAGGAAGGCGGGAAATGCTTCGCCGTAGAGGAACAGCACGGGCGAAACCGGCGGGTGCCGGCGCAGGAAGACCCCGCTTATGGCGGCAAAATTCTCTTCGCCCAGCAGCTTGCGGATCACCGGAAAGCCGGTCTGCAACACTTCGGTCAGGCCGACCGCCACGTTGTTGCGGTAAACGTCGAAGCGCGCGCCCGCCGCTCGGCCCCGCCCGTCGGTCAGGCCGCCGGGAGCTGCTAGGGAGGCGTCGAAAACCGCCTCACGGAATTGGGTCTGATTGACGGTCATTCGGCTGCAACCTTGTGCAACTGGCTCAGAGCGCGCCCTGCGCGGGCGGCTTCACGCTCCAACTCGGGCCATGGGGGAATATCGTCGTCGCGCTCGATCAGCACCGGCAGCGGGCCGGTATGCGCCAACGTGCGCTCCAGCAAGGTCCAGACCGGCTCGGCGATGTCATGGTCGTGGCTGTCGATCAACAGCGGATCACCGTGGTCGTCGGCATCCTCGTGATGCCCGCCAAGGTGGATTTCACCCACATGGGACAGGGGAAAGGCATCCAGATACGCCTCGGCACTGGTGCCCAGGTTGGTGGCCGAAACAAACACGTTGTTCACATCCAGCAGCAATCCACAGCCGGTGCGGCGGGTAATCTCGGACAGGAACTCGGTCTCGGTCATCGTGCTTTCGGCAAAGGCTAGGTAGCTCGACGGGTTCTCCAGCAGCATCTGGCGCCCCAGAACCTGCTGTACCTCGTCAATGTGGTCGGCCACGCGTGTGACGGTGGCGGCGGTATAGGGCAGTGGCAGCAGATCGTTCAGATAATCGCTGTCATGGGTCGACCATGCCAGATGCTCGGAAAAGCTGGCCGGGTTCAGCCAGTCGCATAACTCTTTCAGCCGCGCCAGGTGATTGGCATCCAGCGGGCCTTCACCACCGATGCTCAGGCCGACACCATGTAGTCCGTCCTGAACATCGCTGTCAGGTCGTCAGCATATCGACCTGAACTCTTCGATCGCGTGCCATTTCCGCGTCAGCTGTCATGCAAGTTTGGCAGACCAGCCAAATCAGTTGGCGCAAAAAGACCCTCAGGTGCCGGAGGATCATGCGGATGTTGTGGCCGCAACCGCAAAGCACGGCGAAGAGCGCGTCGCCTTCTGTCCCTTTCAAAGTGCTTCGCGTCAGGCGACCGTCATTTTTCATGTGCCCGATCATCGGCTCGATGGCACTTCGCCGTCGCAAGAGCCT
>NZ_JAPWHW010000023.1 GCF_028369135.1 Roseovarius sp. ZX-A-9 | reverse complement strand
CACCTCATACCGCCACGCCAGAACTGATGCCTTCGATCTTTGGCAAATCTACGCGCTTGAAATGACGGCCTGACGGGTTTGGGTCAGGCCTCATTCGGGCGGGTGAAAATAAGTTGGCAATGCCGATCGAACCCCTGCCTGCCGGGGCCCGCATGCTGACCCTTGATCTGGCCGTGGCGGCCCGGACTGTACCTGCGCGGCTCGCGGCGGGCTGATCCCGGTTGCAGGGCGCGGCGGCGCGTGTAGTGTCGGCGCATGAATGCCACCAGCCTGACCTGCCACGCGAGCGACCCCGAAATGACCTGCGCCATTGCGCAGCGTCTGGGTGCGCGGCTGGGCGCCGGCGATGTGATCCTGCTGTCCGGCAGTGTGGGCGCCGGCAAGACCCATTTTGCCCGCAGCCTGATCCTATCGCTGCTTGATGTCCCGGAAGACGTGCCATCACCGACCTACACGCTGGTGCAGACATACCCGGGCAAGAGCACCGAAATCTGGCACGCCGATCTTTACCGTCTCACGTCGCCAAGCGAGATCATAGAACTGGGCCTGACCGAAGCGATGGATCAGGCGATCTGTCTCATCGAGTGGCCCGACCGTCTGGGTGATCTGACACCGGCAACAGCCCTGCACCTGACGCTATCTGCTCTTGATGCCCCGCAAGAACGGCAATTGCAGTTTACCTGGTCCGATCCACGCTGGGCGGGCCGGTTGGAGGGCCTGTGCGATGAATGATCGCGACGCAGCTGCACGCGCATTTGTCGATAGCACCGCCTGGCGGGGGGCAAAGATCGCACCGCTGGCGGGGGATGCGTCAAACCGGCGGTATTTGCGGCTGACGGACGCCGAAACAAACGCATCCGCGGTACTCATGGACGCACCCCCCGAACGCGGCGAGGATACGGCACCCTTTGTTGCGATCGCCCGGTATTTATGCGCGCGCGGCTTCAGCGCGCCACGTATTCTGGCAGAGGATACAGGCGCGGGGTTTCTTCTGATCGAAGACCTGGGCGATGCCCTATACGCGCGGGTCATCCCGCAGGCGCCAGAGCTGGAGCCAGTTTTGTATGAGGCAGCGACCGACGTATTGATCGCGCTTCACGAACATGCTCCGCCCGCCGGACTGGCGACATATGATGTACCGCTGATGGCCGATCTGGCGGCACTCGCCTATGATTGGTATCTTTCCCATGCAGACAAGGCTGATGGGGACACGCGACGCGCATTTCACGATGCCATGACCTGCGCGCTGTGGGCCGATGCGAGCGAGGCGCCGGTGTTGATCCAACGCGACTACCATGCGGAAAACCTGCTGTGGTTGCCGGATCGGGAAGGGATCGCGCGGGTTGGTTTGCTGGATTTTCAGGACGCCATGCGCGGTCATCCGGCCTATGATCTCGTCTCGCTTCTGCAGGACGCACGCCGCGACGTCCCGCCCCGGATCGCAGCGCAGATGATCCGGTACTACACTGATCGCGCCGAAGTGGATGCCGAAGCGTTCGATCGCGCCTATCACATCCTCGGACTGCAACGAAATTTGCGGATTCTCGGCGTTTTCGCGCGGCTTTGCCTGCGCGATGGCAAGCCGCGTTATCTCGACCTCATGCCACGTGTGTGGGGCCATCTTATGCACGATCTGGACCACCCGGCACTGGCCGACATCGCGCCGCTGGTGCGGGACAGACTGCCTGCGCCGACCCCCGAAATCCTCAACCGATTGAGAGCACAATGCGCCAGCGTCCCGACACTGTAATGCTCTTTGCCGCAGGGCTGGGCACGCGGATGGGCGCGTTGACCCATGACCGGCCCAAGCCGCTGATCGAGGTTGCGGGCAAGGCGCTGATCGATCACGCACTGGCCGAAGTGCGCGCGGCGGGTCTGTCACGGGTCGTGGTGAACGCCCATTACCGGGCCGAGCAGATCGTGGCGCATGTCGCGGGTACCGATATTCGCGTGTCGCACGAATCGCCCGATCTGCTCGACACCGGCGGGGGCCTGCGGGCAGCACTTCCGCTGACCGGTCCGGGTCCGCTCTTTACCATGAATACCGATGCCGTCTGGGCCGGACCCAATCCACTGGCAGCATTGGCGGCAGGATGGCAGCCCGAGGAAATGGATGCGCTGCTGCTGTGCGTCACTCCGGCGCAGGCAATCGGCCACGCCGGTATGGGCGATTTCAAACTGGGCAGTCAGGGGCGCGCAACGCGCGGGCCGGGGCTGGTTTATACCGGAGTTCAGATCATCAAGACCGACTTGTTGGCCAAGATCCCCGAGGCCGCATTCTCGCTCAATCTGGTCTGGGATCGCATGATCGCGGCGGGTCGGCTATACGGGATGCCGTATAATGGTGCCTGGTGCGATGTCGGGCACCCCGCCGGAATCACGCTGGCAGAAGAGATGTTGCGAAATGCCGATGTTTGACTCAGCGCCCCACCCACGTCTGTTTGCCCTGCCCCCCGGAGTCGATTTCCCGGCAGAGCTGATCGCCGGGATCGACCAGCGACTGACGGGGCAGCCCCCCGAAGCGCTGGCGCAAGTTCAGTTAATCGTGAACACGCGCCGCATGGCACGGCGCCTTCGCACGCTTTGGGATGCGGGGCCACCGCGCCTCTTGCCGCGCATTTCGCTGGTCACCGACATCGGACAGGACGGTGTGCTAAGCGATCTGCCGCCGCCGGTCCCGGCGCTGCGCAGACGGCTGGAGCTGATACAATTGATCAGCCGGCTGCTGGATCAGCAGCCCGACTTGGCCCCGCGCAGTGCGCTCTATGATCTGGCCGACAGCCTTGCCGCGCTGATGGACGAGATGCAGGGCGAGGGGGTCGCACCCGAGGTGATCGATGCGCTGGATGTCACCGACCAGTCCGGCCATTGGGAGCGCATGCGCAGCTTTCTGAACATTGTACGCCAGTTCACCGGTGCGCAGGGGTTGCCCGATGTCGCCTCGCGACAGCGGCGTGCTGTCGAGACGGTGATCGAACGATGGCAGGCCGCGCCGCCCGAACATCCCGTGCTGATCGCAGGCTCGACCGGGTCGCGCGGCACGACGCAACTCTTGATGCAGGCGGTGGCACGGTTGCCGCAGGGCGCGCTGATCCTGCCGGGCTATGATTTCGACATGCCGGATGCGGTCTGGGGCGGGCTGGGCGATCCGATGCTGTCCGAGGATCACCCGCAATACCGCTATCACGCGTTGCGCCGCGCGCTAGATCTGCGGCCCGATCAGGTCAGCCGATGGACCGACGCCGCGCCGGCCAACGCCGCACGCAACCGAACGGTTTCGCTGGCCCTGCGCCCTGCCCCGATGACGGACGCCTGGCGCGAGGACGGGCCGAAACTGTCCGATCTGGCCGGTGCCATGCAGGATGTGACCTTGTTGGAAGCCCCGTCGCAACGCCAAGAGGCGCTGGCCATCGCGATGCGCCTGCGTCAGGCCGCCGAAGATGGCCAGACGGCGGCGCTGATCACACCGGACCGGACGCTGACACGGCAGGTCACGGCGGCGATGGACCGTTGGGGCATCCTGCCTGACGACAGCGCCGGCCTGCCGCTGCACCGCACACCGCCGGGGCGGTTGTTGCGGCATGTGGCCGCGCTCTTTGAATCGCGGCTGACCGCCGAGGCGCTGCTGACCATCCTCAAGCACCCGATGACGCATTCGGGCGGCGAGCGCGGCGCACATCTGTTGCTGACACGCGAGTTGGAACTGCACCTGCGCCGCAACGGCCCGCCCTACCCCGAGGCTGAAGATATCACCGCATGGGCCGCCGCGCGGGATCATAAAATGGCACAGGACTGGGGCAACTGGCTGGCCACGCATCTCTGCGGGCAGGCCGAGGGTAGGATGGAATTGCCCCTGACCACTCGTGTCGAACGTCATCTGGCAACAGCAGAGGCGATCGCGGGCGGTTGCCGCGCCGCGACATCCGGTGCGCTCTGGTCGCAAGAAGACGGGCGCAAGGCGCGCGACACGATGCAGGAACTGCAAGACGAGGCAGCGCATGGCGGCAACATGCGCGCCACCGATTATGCGACGCTGGTGCAGGCGCTGCTGTCCCGGCAAGAGGTGCGCAACCCCGATACCGCTCATCCGGATATCCTGATCTGGGGCACGCTTGAGGCCCGCGTTCAGGGCGCCGAGCTGTTGATCCTTGCGGGCCTGAACGAGGGCAGCTGGCCCGAAGCGCCCAAACCGGACCCATGGCTGAACCGTGCCTTGCGGCATCAGGCGGGCCTGTTGCTGCCGGAACGACGCATCGGTCTGGCGGCACATGATTTTCAACAGGCGATTGCCGCGCGCGAAGTCTGGCTGACGCGCTCGGTGCGCAGTGACGAAGCCGAAACGGTGATGTCGCGCTGGGTGAACCGGCTGCAGAACCTGCTGGACGGCCTGCCCGAACAGGGCGGCAAGGCGGCACTGGCCGACATGCGCAAGCGCGGTGCGATGTGGCTGCGGCGCGCGGCCATGCTGGAAGAAGCCCCCAAAACCGCCGCCGCACCGCGCCCGGCCCCCTGCCCGCCCGCCATCCAGCGCCCGCGCCGCCTGTCGGTGACCGAGATCAAACGCCTCATTCGGGATCCTTACGCGATCTACGCGCGCCATGTACTGCGACTGCGGCCACTCGATCCGCTGATGAAACTGCCTGATGCGCTGTTGCGCGGTATCGTCCTGCATAAGGTGCTGGAGGATTTCATCAGTGAGACCCGCGATGATGACAGCCTTTGCACCCCCGAGCGCCTGATGCAGATCGCCGAAGTTCATCTGTCCGACAAAGTGCCGTGGGCCGAGGCACGCGCGATGTGGATGGCGCGGCTGAGCCGGGTTGCCGAGTGGTTCGTGGAAACCGAGTTGGAACGCCGCAAGGCTGCTCGCCCCACCGCCTTTGAGGTGCGCAGCGAGGCGCGGATCGAGGCGCTGGACTTTACCCTCGTCGCCGAAGCGGACCGGATCGACCTGGACGCGTCAGGCAACATGCATATTTATGATTACAAGACCGGCGCACCGCCCGGTCAGGCAGAGCAGCAGCATTTTGACAAGCAGTTGTTGCTGGAAGCGGCGATGGCCGAAATCTCTGGTTTTGGAGACCTTGCCCCCGGACGCGTTACCGATGCCGCCTATATCGGCCTCGGCAGCGGCGGCAAGATCGTACAGGCCCCACTGGACGAAACACCACCGCGCGAAATCTGGGCCGAGCTGACCGCGCTGATCGCCAGTTATCAGGACGAAGATATGGGCTATACCTCGCGCCGGGCAATGCAGCGCACCCGTGATCCCGGCGATTACGACCAGTTGGCGCGCTTTGGCGAATGGGACATCACGGATGCGGCACACCGCTGCAAGGTGGGCCAATGACACGCGATGCCGCCACCCTGCGCCAGATCGCAGCCGCCCGACCAGACCGGTCCACGTGGCTCTCGGCCAATGCCGGTTCGGGCAAGACCAAGGTGCTGACCGACCGGGTGGCGCGGCTGCTGTTGGACGGCGTTGATCCGCAGCACATCCTGTGCCTGACCTATACCAAGGCCGCCGCGAGCGAGATGCAGAACCGGCTGTTTCGCAGGCTCGGCTCCTGGGCGATGCTGGGTGATGCTAAACTGACGGCCGAATTGAAGGATCTCGGGCTGGATGGACCGCTGGGCGATCAGGCCTTGCGCGAGGCACGCCGCCTTTTTGCACTGGCCGTTGAAACGCCTGGCGGCCTGAAGATCCAGACCATCCATTCGTTTTGTGCCGGTCTGTTGCGCCGGTTTCCTCTCGAGGCCGGGGTCAGCCCGCATTTCACCGAGATGGAAGACCGCGCCGCAGCGCTATTACGTGCCGAGATTGTCGAGGAAATCGCAGCCGGGCCTGACGCGGCAAAGCTGGCAGCAATTGCGCGCTACTACACCGGCGAGACGATCAGCGACCTAGCGGCAGAAATCGCCGGGCATCAGACCCTGTTCGAGACAGAGTGGACTGACGCGGGGCTGCGCCGCGTGCTGGGCCTGCGCCCGGAGCAGACTTGGGACCAGTTGCACGCCGAAGTCTTTCTGGGCAATGAGCAGGCCATTCTTGACGCGCTATTGCCCGCGCTTCGGGCCGGATCGAGCACGGACCAGAAGAACGCCGACAAGCTCGGCGCGATCAGCATGCTGGATCTTGCGGCGCTGCCGCTTCTGGAGGCCGTGTTTTTGACCGGGGCCAAGGCCAAGGCGCCATTTTCGGCCAAGATCGGCAGTTTCCCCACCAAGGCCACCCAAGGCGCGCTGGTCGATACAATGCCCGCGCTCGAAGCCTGGATGCTCCGGGTCGAAGCCGCGCGCGAAACGCGGTTGGCGCTGGGTGCGCTGAGTGCCGCGCGGGCCCTGCACGATTTCGCCCAAGTCGTGCTGCCCGCCTATGCAGAGGCCAAGCAGCGGCGCGGCTGGCTCGACTTTGATGATCTGATTCTGAAGGCGGTCAACCTTCTGACCCGCCGGGACGTGGCGGCCTGGGTGCTGTTTCGGCTCGATGGTGGAATCGACCATATCCTGCTGGACGAGGCGCAGGATACCAGCCCTGTGCAGTGGCAGGTCATCGCGCGGCTGGCGCAGGAATTTACCAGTGGGATCGGCGCGCGCCCCGACGTGCGGCGGACGATCTTTGTCGTCGGCGACAAGAAGCAATCGATCTATTCCTTCCAGGGGGCCGACCCGCGCGAGTTCGACCGTATGCAGGCCGAGTTTGGCGAAAGGCTGGCTGCCACGCCCGAACCGCTGCAATCGCACCGGCTGGAGCATTCGTTTCGCTCGTCGCAAGTGATCCTCGATCTGGTGGACCGGGTGTTTGCGGATGTGGTGCAGCCCGACGGCCTATCGCTGGATGCGCATCACCTGGCATTCAAGACTACCCTGCCCGGTCGTGTCGATCTGTGGCCAGTGCCGGAGCCTGAAGAAGCTGCCGAAGAACCCGACTGGCATGATCCGGTAGACGTGGTCGCGGGCGATGATCCGGCCGTGGTGCTGGCCGAGCAGATAGCGCAGGCCATTTCGGACATGATTGCCACCGGCCAGATGATCCCTACGGGCAACGGCGCCACGATGCGGCCTGTATGCGCGGGCGACGTGCTGATCCTCGTGCAAGGTCGCTCACCGCTCTTTCATGAAATTATCCGCGCCTGCAAGGCCCGCGACCTGCCCATCGCTGGTTCCGACCGACTGCGCGTAGCAGGTGAACTGGCGGTACGCGATCTGGCGGCTCTGCTGTCATTTCTGGCCACCCCGGAGGACAGTCTGGCACTGGCCACGGCACTTCGTTCTCCGCTTTTGGGCTGGGACGAGGCGCAGTTGCACGCGCTGGCGCAGCCGCGCCAACAGCCCTACCTGTGGCAAGCGTTGCGCGCGCGTGCAGAAGAGTTTCCCGATACGATGGCGATCCTTGATGATCTGCGCGACAAGGTGGACTACCTGCGCCCCTATGACCTGATCGAGCGAATCCTGACCCGCCATGACGGACGACGCAGGCTGTTGTCGCGGTTGGGGCCAGAGGCCGAGGACGGCATTGATGCATTGCTCAGCCAGGCGCTCGCCTACGAGCAGAAGGCAGTGGATAGCCTCACCGGGTTTCTGGTCTGGTTGGAGACCGATGATCTGGAAATCAAACGCCAGATGGACAGCGCCGGAAATCGCATCCGGGTGATGACGGTGCACGGCGCCAAGGGGCTGGAATCACCGGTTGTCATCCTGCCCGATACTGCCGAGCGCACGCCCAGAATGCGCGGACAGATTACGGTATGTGACGATGTTCCGCTCTGGCGGATGCCGGGCGAAGATGTCCCGGACCGGATGCGTGCCGAGATTGATGCGACAAAGGCAGCCGAAGAGGCCGAACGCGACCGTTTGCTATATGTCGCGATGACCCGCGCCGAGACCTGGCTGATCGTTGCCTGCGCCAAACCACCGGGCAAGAACGGCAAGAGCTGGTATGAAAAGATCGCCGCCGGGATGGCAACGGGCGGCGCCACCCCACACATGTTCGGGCCGGGAGAAGGCTTGCGCCTGCAGGACGGTGATTGGGCCGGAACAGAGACGATTTCGACCGACTCTGAACCACCAGTGACCGCCGATTTGCCTGCGTTCTTCCATACGCCTGCCCCCCAGATCCCGGAGAGGCCCTCAGTGCTCAGCCCGTCTGATCTGGGCGGCGCCAAGGCCCTGCCCGGAGAGGCCGGACTGGACGAGGAGGCGGCGAAACGTCGGGGCCGTCAGGTTCATCTGCTGCTGGAGGTTCTGCCGGGTGTGCCGCAAGCCGCCTGGCCCGAGACCGTCGCGCAATTGCTGGGTGTCGGACCGGACAAGGCCGACGCACCCACGCAATCCGCGCTTCTCTCCGAGGTTACGGGCGTCCTGACCGCGGAACCGCTTCAGCCGCTCTTTGCTGCCGAGGCGTTGGTCGAGGTGCCGGTGACAGCAAACCTGCCAGAACTGGGTGGCCGACGGCTGCACGGGGTTATCGACCGGATGATCGTGAGCCCGGACCGCATTCTGATCGTCGATTTCAAAACTAATCGTGTCGTGCCGGAAAATGCGGAAACCTGCCCCGACGGCTTGTTACGGCAGATGGGGGCCTATGCCGCCGCAGTGAAGCAGATCTATCCGGACAAAACCGTCGATACCGCACTGCTCTGGACGTACACTGCCCAGATGATGATGCTCCCACACGATCTTGTGACAGCGTCATTGCAGACGACTGCGATACCTTGACCTCGGTCGTGGCGGTACCTAGGTTCATCGCGAACCCAAGACCCCCCAAAGGAGACACCTCATGGCCACCGTTGCCGTCACCGACGATACCTTCGACGCCGAAGTGAAGAACTCAGACATCCCCGTCGTCGTGGATTTCTGGGCAGAATGGTGCGGCCCCTGCAAGCAGATCGGCCCCGCTCTGGAAGAGATCGCAGCAGAAATGAACGGCAAGGTCAAAGTCGTCAAGGTCGACGTGGACAGCAACCCGAATTCCGCCGTCGCCATGGGCGTGCGCGGCATCCCCGCGCTGTTCATCTTCAAGAACGGCGAAGTCGTCTCGAACCGCTCTGGCGCCGCGCCCAAGGCCGCGCTGCAAAGCTGGATCAACGACGCACTCTGATTTCCAACCCTCCAGACGGAAAGACCGGATCAGGGCGCCCCTCGGGGTGCCCTTTTTCGTAGCGCCGCCCCCGCACCCTTGTGACATGCCCGCACGGCCTGCATATAGGCAGGGACAAAACGGAGGGCGAAAGATGGCCAAAGATCAGTTTCCCGGTTGGCACGGCACTACGATCATCGGAGTGAAAAAGGGCGGCACGGTCGTGGTCGCTGGTGATGGGCAGGTCAGTCTGGGCCAGACCGTCATCAAGGGCACCGCGCGCAAGGTGCGACGCCTCAGCCCCGGAGGCTTTGACGTAGTGGCGGGCTTTGCCGGATCGACCGCCGACGCGTTCACCCTGTTGGAACGGCTCGAAGCCAAGTTGGAGGCGCATCCCGGGCAGTTGCAACGTGCGAGTGTCGAGCTTGCCAAGGACTGGCGCACCGACAAGTACCTGCAGAAACTGGAGGCGATGCTGATCGTGACCGACGGCAGTGATCTGCTGGTAATCACCGGCGCGGGCGACGTTCTGGAACCCGAACATGACATCGCCGCCATCGGATCGGGCGGCAATTTCGCTCTCGCCGCCGCGCGCGGCATGATGGACACCGACCGCAACGCCGAAGAAGTCGCCCGCGCCGCCATGGCCATCGCCGCAGAAATCTGCGTCTACACCAATGGCAACCTGACAGTTGAAGAAATCAAGGCACATTGATGAGCCTGACTGAAGACGATCTGCGCGCCGCCGCCGCCGCCGGCATAATCGACGAGGCTCAGGCCGCCCGGTTGACACAACTGGCACATGCCCGCGCTGGGCGCATTGCCCAGAACCTTCCGGATGACGAGCCGTTCGAACTGTTCCGTGGCTTTGCCGAGATTTTCGTCTCGGTCGGGCTGATCCTGCTGCTCAGCGGGTCGATGGCGCTGGTGGTGGTGGTCGGTAACCCCCTGATCATCGCGCTTGTTCTCGGCGCCCTTTGTTGGATGGCATCGCTCTATTTCACTAACCGCCGGCGAATGGCGCTGCCTTCGATCGTGCTGACCATTGGCTATGCCAGTTCTGCCGGGTCGGTCGTCGCCTGGGTTCTGGATGAAACCGGCACTCTGGGTGGCGATACCCAGGCGGTCGTGGTTTTCGGGCTGCTGGGGATCGCCGCGATGGCGCTGCATTACCGCGTGTTCAAGGTGCCCTTTGCGATGTTCATTGCCGGGTTGTTCGGGCTGATGGTCGTCTTTGGCGTGACGGGTGTCGTGACCGGGATCGACGCGCCGTTCAACGATTGGAACTCGCTCTTTGACCTGCGCCGCGGCGGTGGTCTGGCGGTCGGTACCCTGGTCTTTGGCCTGCTCGCACTGGCCGCCGGGCTGTGGTTCGACATGCGCGATCCGCACCGAATTGGCCGCATGGCGCGCTCTGCTTTCTGGCTACATCTTCTGGCAGCACCCGCGCTGGTCAACACCGTCGCAATGACGGCCTATAACACGGGCGGAACACAGGGCATGATCCTTACGCTGATCGCGCTTATTCTGATCACCATGTTGGCGCTGATCATCGACCGCCGGTCGTTTCTGACGGCGGGTCTGGGATATCTGGGGTTCGTGATCGCCTGGGCAATGCAACTGGGCGAGGCAGAACTGTCCTGGCCGCTACTGCTGCTGGTACTGGGCGCTATCGTGACCGTGCTCGGCACATTCTGGACGCAACTCCGGGTCAGGCTGATGCGCGCGCTTCCCGATTTTCCGGGCAAGGACCGTCTGCCGCCCTACCACGCAGACGGCTGACCCTCGTGTCTCGCGCGCTTCGGCCTTGCGCCCACGCTCTTCCGGTGTTCTCCACTGTCTTTGCTTGTGTTTTTCGCGCCCATGCTTAGGTTTCGCACAAACCCGAAGTGGAGTGACTGAATGACCGACCTGACCCCGCGCGAGATCGTGAGCGAACTGGACCGATACATCATCGGCCAGAATGATGCCAAGCGGGCCGTCGCGGTTGCCCTGCGCAGTCGCTGGCGGCGCAAACATCTCAGCGACGACCTGCGTGACGAAGTCTACCCGAAGAACATCCTGATGATCGGGCCGACCGGCGTCGGCAAGACCGAGATCAGCCGGCGCCTGGCCAAGCTGGCCCGCGCGCCTTTCATCAAGGTGGAAGCAACCAAGTTCACCGAAGTGGGCTATGTGGGCCGCGATGTAGAGCAGATCATCCGCGATCTGATGGACAGCGCCATCGCCATGGTGCGCGAACAGATGCGCGAAGACGTCAAGGCAAACGCCCAGACCGCCGCCGAAGAACGCGTGATTTCAGCCATCGCCGGTGAGGATGCCCGCGAGGGCACGCGCGAAATGTTCCGCAAGAAGCTAAAATCAGGTGCGCTCGACGATACCGAGATCGATCTGGACATCGCGGATAATTCCAACCCGATGGGCATGATGGATATCCCCGGTCAGCCCGGCAGCCAGATGGGCATGCTGAACCTCGGTGACCTTTTCGGCAAGGCGTTCAGCGGCCGTACCCGGCGTGTCAGGATGACCGTCGCCGAGAGCTATGACCTCCTGATCGGCGAGGAGGCCGACAAACTGCTGGATGATGAAGTGGTGAACCGTGCCGCACTCGAGGCCGTCGAGCAAAACGGGATCGTCTTTCTTGACGAGATCGACAAGGTCGCAACGCGTAGCGACGCCCGCGGCGGCGAGGTCAGCCGCGAAGGCGTACAGCGCGACCTGCTGCCGCTGATCGAAGGCACATCTGTCAGCACCAAATACGGCGCAGTCAGGACCGACCATATCCTGTTCATCGCGTCGGGTGCGTTTCACATCGCCAAACCCTCCGACCTGCTGCCCGAATTGCAGGGCCGCTTGCCGATCCGGGTCGAACTGCGCGCGTTGACCGAAGAAGATTTCGTTCGCATCCTCACCGAGACCGACAATGCGTTGACCCGGCAATATACCGCCCTGATGGGCACCGAGAACGTGACCGTAGATTTCACCGATGACGGCATCGCCGCACTCGCGCGTATCGCCGCCGAAGTGAACCAGAGCGTCGAGAATATCGGCGCCCGCCGCCTCTATACGGTGATGGAGCGGGTATTCGAAGAACTCAGCTTCAACGCTCCGGACCGGGACGGCGACTCCGTCACCGTGGACGAGGCGTTTGTCGATGCAAACCTGGGAGAATTGATGCGATCGACCGATTTGAGCCGCTACGTGCTTTGATGAATCCAGAGCACTTCTTCATTTTGCCATAAATACTCATTGCGGCACCGCCAATTTTCCCCCGGCGATGATCCCCATGGGCCGCGCGGCCCCAGCACCAGAGAGGAAAATGCGCGCCGCTGACGGCCCACCGGACCAAGCCCGCATTTTTCTCTTTCCTTCGGTGTTTTTTCGGGCAAGCAAAGGGAATGAACACGCTTGCCTTCCTCCGCGAGAACGCGCCCTGGCTGACCGCCGGGATGTTGCTGACCTTTCTCAGCAGTTTCGGGCAGACGTTCTTCATCTCGATCTTTGCAGGTGAAATCCGTGAAGCATTCCAGCTGAGCCACGGGGAGTGGGGCGGTATCTATACGCTGGGCACCACGGCATCGGCTGCGGTGATGGTCTGGGCCGGCGGGTTGACCGACCGGTTTCGCGTCCGCGCCCTGGGCGCGATCATTTTGGCGATGCTGGCCTTGGCCTGTGTTTCAATGGCCCTCAATCCGGTCTGGTGGCTACTGCCGCTGGTCATCTTTGCGCTGCGATTTACCGGGCAGGGCATGACCAGCCACATCGCCGTAGTTGCCATGTCTCGCTGGTTCATCGCCACGCGCGGCAAGGCGCTGTCGATCGCGACGTTGGGCTTCGCTGCCGGTGAAGCGCTTCTGCCGCTAATCTTCGTCTCTCTGATGTTGAGCATCGACTGGCGCATTCTATGGATCGTCGCGGGTTTCATCGCCATGGCAGGTATTCCCATCCTGGTGATGCTGCTTCGAAAGGAACGCACGCCGCAATCCATGGCAGGGTCGGATCAGAGCTTGGGAATGGAAGCGCGGCATTGGACCCGCAACCAGACATTCGGGCACTGGCTGTTTTGGTTCATGGTTCCGGCCCTTCTGGGGCCGTCGGCCTTCAACACCGCGTTCTTTTTCCACCAAGTGCATTTCGCCGAGGTGAAATCGGTCAGTCACTTCGAACTGGTGGCGTTCTTTCCCTTCTACACCGGTATCAGCATCCTTGCGATGGTCGCCAGCGGTTGGGCGCTGGACAAGGTGGGAACCGCGCGGCTGATCCCATTCATGCAACTGCCGATGGTCGTGGCGTTCCTGTTCTTTGCTTTTGCGGAAAGTTCACTAGGGCTGTGGCTCGGATTTCTCTTTCTTGGGCTGAACACCGGCGTCAACACGACCTTACCGGCGGCCTTCTGGGCGGAATTCTACGGCACACGGTTCATCGGCTCGATCAAGGCGATGGCGGCGGCGGTCATGGTGTTGGGGTCAGCGATCGGGCCCGGCATCACCGGCCTTGGGATCGATCTGGGGCTGGGGATCGAGACGCAGTATATCGGCGTTGCGCTCTATTTCGCCTTTACCACTGTTCTCATGAGCATCGGTATAGCCCGCGCACGACCGCTGCTACCCGCGTGGGCGACGTAGATAGACGTAATAGGCCCCGCCGCCACCATGGCGACCATGTGCTTCGCTCACTTGCATCACCACCTGCGCCAAAGGCGGGATCTGAAGCCAGTGCGGTACGTTGTGGCGCAAAACGCCCTGCCGCACCGGAATCGGGCCGTGATCGTCCGTCCGCTTGCCCTTGCCGGTAATCACCAACACCAGCCGCTTTTCCTGAGCGTGCGCGCGCAGGATAAATCCCGTCAAGACGCCGTGGGCGCGGTCCACAGTCATTCCGTGCAGGTCGATCCGTGCCTCGGGACGCATCTTGCCGCGCTTGAGCTTGCCGTGGGTGCGTTTATCCATCGTGACTGGAAGCGCTTTCATCCGGTCGGTGAGACCGGGCAACACATCATGCGCTGGGGTGCGTCCGTTCGCCTTCTGCCCAATCTCAAAAGGCTCCACCGGCTTTCGCGCGGCTCTGGCCTCTTGCGGTTTGGGCTCAAGCAGCGATTTGGCGGCGGGCGCAGGCCGATCGGGGTGCAGCGGATCGGCGGTACCGGCCACGCTGCGCCAGAGCTCCAGTTCATCAGGTCGGACCCTGCGGCGGCGGCTCATTGCAACGTCTCTGTCGCCATGGCAAAGGCACGCTGAATCGGCATCAGGACCACCATCCGACCCGGATCGCGGAGCCGGCCAGCAGCGCGCCCGGCCTTGTCGCCGGTCCCGAAAAAGATATCGGCTCGCTGCGAGCCTTTGATCGCCGAGCCGGTATCCTGCGCGATCATCAACCGCCGGATCGGGCGTTTGCCACCCTTTTCGATCCAGACCGGGGCGCCCAGCGTGACATATGCCGGATCAACCGCAATCGAGCGCCCGTCAGTCACTGGCCGGTTCATCGCGCCCAGCGGTCCCAGATCGCTGGCATGGTTATCGAGCTTGCGAAAGAATACATAGGACGGATTGAAGCGCAGCAATTCCAGCCCATCCTCGGGATTGCGGCGCACCCAGTTCTTGATCACCTGGGCAGACACCTGATGGACCGAATAAATACCGCGCCGCACCAGTTCGGCCCCGATTGAGCGGTAGTTATGCCCATTCGAACCGCCATAGCCGACACGGATCATGGAACCATCCGGCAGGCGTATGCGCCCCGATCCCTGGATCTGTAAAAAGAACAATTCGACCGGGTCATCGACCCAGGCGATCTCCAGCCCACGGCCCTGCATGACCGTTCCGGTCTCGATCTCACGCCGGGTGAGCCAGGGATTGATCGCCTTGGCTTCGGGCGGTTCGCGGTAGATAGGATACTTGTACCGGCCGCCAGGTTGCAGCGCGCCGCGCAATTCCGGCTCGAAATATCCGGTAAAGAGAGCGGGATCGCCCTCGCTGATCAGGATGGGCCGAAAGAGCAATTCAAAGAACCCTTTGGCGTTCGGCTTTTGCTGCGCCAGCGCGCAAAGCGATTGCCAATCGGGGTCTTTCATGTCGGGGCAGGTGACCAGAAACGCATCAAGCGCCTTTTGGTGATCGTCCTGTTCCCATCCGTTCAGCTCTTCAAAACTTAGCACGGAATAGGTTGTTTCATCCGCAACCACACCGGCAGGCAGCAGCAGCGCGAAGCTCAGGGCGGCGAAAACCGCCCGGATCATTCGCCTGTGGCGACGAGCCGCCAGTTGGGATCGTCGGCGCCCATGACGCGCTCAAAAGTCCAGATGTCCTTTTGACGCTCGGGTTTGCCCGGCTTGCCTTCGACGATCTCGCCGTCCTTGTCCCGCACGACCGATATCAACTCTCCGACAAAGCGCACGGTGATCGAGCCCCGGTTTGTCGCTGGGTCAAAACCGGCATCGACCAGCGTCAGATCGCGTATGCCGATGAATTCCGACTCGATTGTCAGGCCCTTTTCCTGCCGCTGATCCACGACTTCGGAGAAGGTATTGTAAACGTCCTCGTCGAGAAATGGCACCAGACCATCCAGCTGACCGCGTTCGAAGCCCATCAGGATCATCTCGTAGGCACCGCGCGCACCCTTCAGGAACGGACCGACCTCAAAGGACGGCTCGGCCCGCTTCATCTCTGCCAAGGCCGCGGCAGCCTCGCTATCCTCGGGGACATGATCGGTGATATCATGGTCGGGTCCGCCTTCGATCACCTCGAAGCCGCGCCGACGCGCGCCATCAGCCGGAAGAGGTTTCGGCCGTTCGGTGGGTTCGAATCCATCGCGGGTGCCCAGCACATTTTTGAGCCGCAGGATCAGAAAAACAGCGATACCGGCCAGAACCAGAAGCTGTATGATGGGCGAATTCATGGGCATCTCTTTCAGACAATACGTGGAAAGCGCGTTTGTTCACCCTTATGTAGGTGACGGGCGGGCCCAAGTCCACCTTGCGCCCCGCAAAACAAAGGAGAATGGCCCATGTGGCTACTGCTGGCATTTCTGACTGTACCTCTGATCGAAATCGGGCTGTTTATTCAGGTCGGCGGATTGATCGGATTGTGGCCGACCCTAGCTATCGTCATCGGGACGGCGGTGCTGGGCACGTGGCTGGTTCGCGCCCAAGGCGCCATGGCGCTGAATGACCTGCGCAGCTCCTTTTCACGGCAGGGCGATCCGACGGAATCGCTGGCCCATGGGGCGATGATCCTGATTGCTGGCGTGCTGTTGCTGACGCCGGGTTTCTTCACCGATGCGTTGGGATTTGCGCTGCTGATGCCGCCATTTCGGCGGGCAGCCTTCGCATATTTACGCAAACGCGTCCACGTAGCGCATTTTGACATGGGCAACGGGCCGGGTGAACCCAGGCGCCACCGACATGATCCCGGCACGATCGAAGGCGACTATCAAGAGGTTCATCCATCTTCGACACCGGGACGTGATGGGCCGTCAGGCTGGACAAAGCATTGAGGCGGCGCGGCTGACCTGCTAGGTCTGCGCGCAAGTACCAACGTCATTCGGAGACAACGATGCAAGATCAGGAAAACGGCGCCGCAGACGCAGCCGCGGAAGCCGCCCAACAGGTAAAGATGCAGGTTCTCACGCAATTCGTGCGTGACCTGTCGTTCGAGAACGTCCTCGCCCAGCGAGGCGTCGGTGGCGAAGTATCGCCCGATATCACGGTCAACGTGACTCTCGACGCGAAAAAGCGCAAACCCGACCACCAGTTCGAAGTGACGATCAAACTGAAGGTCGAATCCAAGAACAAGGCAGACGAAGCGGCACTATTCCTGCTTGAGCTGGAATATACGGGCGTTTTCCATGTCGAAGGCGTGCCCGAGGATCAGATGCATCCTTTCCTGTTGATCGAGTGCCCGCGTATGCTGTTCCCGTTCCTGCGGCGCATCGTCCATGATGTGACCCGCGATGGCGGTTTCCCGGCACTCAACCTGGAAAACATCGATTTCATGCAGCTTTACCGCCAGGAAATCATGCGTCGCCAAGCCGAGAGCGCGCCCAAGCACGTGTCCTGATCAAGCGCGACACGCGCCTGACCTTGGACAACGCATTTCGGCACATCCCTCGCGCAGGTTTGTGCCGAAAAATCTATCCGAACTTATTCCACAGGGCTGCATCGCCCATTTTTTTGACGAACGCCTCATGTGCAGCGCGCTCGTCTGCAGTCAATCGCTGCGACAGAGGGGTGGGGCGCGGGGCGGGGCGCCAATCTGACGTGGCTGTGCCGGCACCGGTTTCACCACTTTGTTCCGCCAGGCCAAAATCGGGTTGGCGGCCGCCGATCAGCTCCAGATAAACCTCTGCCAAAATCTCGGAATCGAGCAGTGCCCCGTGCAGCGTGCGGGCCGTGTTGTCGATGCCAAATCGGCGACAGAGCGCATCAAGCGAGGCCGGAGAACCGGGAAATTTCTTGCGCGCGATCGCGAGCGTATCGATCGCCTGATCCATCGGCAGGGCAGGGCGGTTGAGCCAGCGCAGTTCGGCATTGATGAATTTCATGTCAAAGCTGGCGTTGTGGATCACCAGCTTGTCGTCACCGATGAAATCCACGAAGGCCTGCGCGATGTCGGCAAAAACCGGCTTGTCCCTGAGAAAATCATCGCCCAGCCCATGCACCTGGAACGCATCATCCGGCATTGCGCGCTCTGGGTTGATATACTGGTGATAAGTCCGGCCGGTGGGCATATGTCTGATCAGTTCGACCGCACCGATTTCGACGATACGGTCACCCTGTTCGGGTTCGAATCCGGTGGTTTCGGTATCGAGTACAATTTCACGCATGAAGTCGGTTTTCCCTGATATCGCGGATCACAGCCTGCACCTGCGCGCGGGCATGCTCAAGCGTTGCTGTTTCGATCACGTAATCGGCGAGGGCGCGCTTTTCGGCATCCGGCATTTGTTTGGCAAGGATCGCTTGAAACTGCGCTTCGGTCATGGTGCCGCGCTCCATTACCCGTTCGCGCTGAACCTCGGGCGGGGCTGTCACGCAGACCACCGCATCCATCTGGTTTTCGTTTGATTTCTCAAACAGCAGGGGAATGTCGAAAACGACGATATCAGACACTGTTTTGGCCAGAAACGCCTGCCTGTCCGCCGCAACGAGAGGGTGTACGATCTGTTCGATCCGGCCCAGGGCTGATGGGTCAGCGGCAATAATTTCCTTCAATGCGGCACGAGACACTGCACCGTCAATGACAGCATCCGGAAACGCCGCCGCCATTGGCGCCACAGCCGCACCGCCGGGCGCATAAAGCCGGTGTACGGCCGCATCTGCATCCCACAGCGCACATCCCTCATCGGCGAACATGCGCGCGGTCGTGGATTTTCCCATACCGATTGATCCGGTCAACCCAAGCCGAAAACTCATCTGAGAGCAGCCGCACGGGTTGCGCTGTCAACCTTCGGGCGGGTGCCGAACCACCGCTCGAACCCCGGCACCGCCTGATGCAACAACATGCCCAAGCCGTCGACAGTTCGGCAACCTGCTTCTTCTGCCACTTCAAGAAGTTTTGTCTTGAGCGGCGCATAGACAAGGTCGGTGACAACCGCACCCTTTTGCAGCCCGTCGAGCGGCACCCGCAACGGTGGTTGGCCAATCATTCCCAGCGACGTGGAGTTAACCACCGTCGCCGCATAATCGAGCATATTACCGGCCTGCACCCAGTCAAACACGCGCAAACGTTTGCCGAAATCGGAGCGCAGTGCCTCGGCACGGACACGCGTCCGGTTGGAAATCAAGATTTCAGGGACACCGGCATCGAGCATGGCCGCAATCACGGCCCGCGCCGCGCCGCCCGCACCAAAGAGCGCAGCGGGCCCGGCTGCGGGATCCCATCCGCCTGACACGCTTTCAAGATTTTTGACAAAACCATAGCCATCGGTGTTGTCGGCGTGAATCTTGCCATCCTTGCGGAAGATAAGCGTGTTCGCAGCGCCGATCAGGGTCGCGCGGTCCGTCACAAGATCGGCGATTTCCAGCACCGATACCTTGTGTGGGATGGTGATGTTGACGCCGACGAATCCGGCCTTGGGCAGAGTGTGCAGGACAGTCTTCAGATCATCGGGCGCGACGTTCATCGGGATGTAATGCCCCTTCAAACCCATGGTGCTTAGCCAATGGCGATGAATTTGTGGTGATTTCGAATGGCCGATAGGCGATCCGATGACGCCCGCGAGGGGAATTTTCTGCTCGCTCATGTCTCCAGTTCTCCGCGCGTAGATAAGTACGATATCAGGTCCAGTAATGGCAGACCAAGCACGCTGAAGTAATCCCCGTCAACGCGGGAAAACAGGCGCGCGCCCTCTTCTTCGAGTTTGTAACAGCCGACCGTGTGGCGGATGCTGTCCCAGTTGCGCGTAACATAGCCTTTAAGATAGCTGTCCGACAGATCACGCATCGTCATCCTGACCCGAGCCACATGCCGCCATTGCGGTGTGCCGTCTTCGTAGATGACTACGGCTGAAAAGAGCTCATGCGTGCTGCCGCGCATCGTGATCAACTGCGCCAACGCCTCTTCCGGTGTCGCGGGCTTGGACAACAGGCGCGATTGATGCGCGAGGACCTGATCGCAGCCGATCACCAGCGCAGCGGGTTCCTTCGCACTCAGTTTCGTGGCCTTCGCCTCAGCAAGCGCATCGGCAATATCGCGGGCTGGTGCCTGTTCTGCCAGCAGGGCATCTCGGATGGCCGCCTCATCCAGATTGGCGGGGCGTGCAACGTGGGGCACCTGTGCGTTCGTCAGCAACTGCTGGCGAATTTCAGACTGGGAGGCGAGGATGATGCGGGTATTCATGTGGACAACCGGGTGAATGAATTGCGGGTGACACTGGATAGTTGAGCGGGACAACCGCGCAACTGGCGTGCCATGCGCATGTATCGGTCATTTCCAGGCGGTTGTCCAAATTCCATACGCATGTGGAAGGGATAAGTTCGGGGCTGTGCAAAACTGACCCAGATACACTTTTTCCCCGATTTATCCACAAGGTCAGCGCGCCGGTTCATTTTCTATCTCGTTGAGATTGAACATGATTTCGACCTGTCTGATTTTTCATCCTAACAACCGTAAAATTTACCCACATTCGGCCTGATTGTGTGTATCTCATGGGATACCCCGTTAATCCACAGACTTGGGGTGCCCCTACCTAATCATCATCCTTTCTTATCTTTCTATTTTATTTATATAGAGCAGGCCGGTGATAAGGGGCAAAGAATGACGGATTTCCTGACAACCGCATATCCGTGGATCAAGTCATTGCATATCATGGCCGTGATATCCTGGATGGCTGGCCTGTTCTATTTGCCACGGCTCTTTGTCTATCATGTCGAGCAGTCAAAACCAGGTGACAGCCGCGATGAAGTCTTTCAGGTGATGGAGCAGAAGCTGCTGAGCGTGATTATGACGCCGGCAATGATAGCGACCTGGATTTTTGGCCTTTGCCTGGTCCTGACACCCGGTATCGTCGACTGGGGCTCCGTTTGGCCCTGGACCAAGGCAGCGGGCGTGCTAGGCATGTCCTGGTTCCATGGCTGGCTAGGGCAGCGCCGCAGAGAGCTTGCGACCTCTGAGCGGCCTGTGAACGGCCGACAGTTTCGGTTGATGAACGAGGTTCCGACCGTCCTGATGGTGGTCATTGTCCTGTCGGTCGTCGTGCGGTTCTGAGTTACATTGACTTTTGCCGGTGTGCGGGGTATGCCCCGCTCCAACCTCCCGTCCGGGAAGAGTACCTTCCACTGATTTTTAAATCGCCCGCCGTACCATGAGCGGGACACAGGTGAACCCCATGTCCAAAGAACGTCTGAACCTATCCGATCTCAAGGCCCACACCGCCAAGGACCTCTTGGCGATGGCAGAAGAGCTGGAGATCGAAAACGCATCGACCATGCGCAAGGGCGAGATGATGTTCTCGATCCTGAAAGAGCGTGCCGAGGAAGGCTGGACCGTGTTCGGCGATGGTGTTCTCGAAGTGTTGCAGGACGGTTTTGGGTTCTTGCGCTCGCCCGAAGCGAACTATCTGCCGGGCCCGGATGATATCTATGTCTCCCCCGAGGTGATCCGCCGCTTCTCGCTGCGGACGGGTGACACTGTCGAAGGTGAAATTCAGCAGCCCGAGGAACAAGAGCGGTATTTCACAGTCACCAGTGTGAGTCAGATCAACTTTGAAGATCCTGAGAAGGCCAATCACAAGGTTGCCTTTGATAACCTGACACCGCTTTATCCGGATGAGCGATTCAAACTGGAAATCGAAGATCCGACAATCAAGGATCGTTCGGCCCGGATCATCGATCTTGTGGCACCCATCGGCAAAGGCCAGCGCTCGCTGATCGTTGCGCCGCCGCGGACTGGTAAGACGGTCATCCTGCAGAATATTGCCAACAGCATCGAGAAGAACCACCCCGAATGCTATCTGATCGTGCTGTTGATCGATGAGCGGCCCGAAGAAGTGACCGACATGCAGCGTTCGGTCAAGGGAGAGGTCGTCAGCTCGACCTTTGATGAACCTGCAACGCGTCACGTTGCCGTGGCCGAGATGGTCATTGAAAAAGCAAAACGCTTGGTCGAACATAAACGAGATGTTGTGATCTTGCTGGACTCGATCACAAGACTTGGTAGGGCTTACAATACCGTGGTGCCGTCGTCGGGTAAGGTTTTGACAGGTGGTGTCGATGCGAACGCCTTGCAACGGCCCAAGCGGTTCTTCGGTGCGGCGCGGAACATCGAAGAGGGCGGATCACTTACAATCATCTCGACAGCACTGATCGACACCGGCAGCCGGATGGATGAAGTGATCTTTGAAGAATTCAAAGGCACGGGTAACTCGGAACTGATCCTGGATCGCAAGATCGCGGACAAGCGGGTGTTCCCGGCCATCGATATCCTCAAATCCGGCACCCGGAAAGAGGAACTCTTGGTTGACAAGATTGATCTTCAGAAGACGTTTGTCCTGCGGCGGATCCTGAACCCGATGGGTACGACCGATGCGATCGAATTCCTCATCTCCAAACTGAAACAGACCAAGACGAATGCGGAGTTCTTCGATTCGATGAACACCTGACGCCCGCCATGGGGGCTTCGTGATGGACACGATCTATGCTGTTTCAAGCGCGCCGGGTAAGGCCGGGGTAGCCGTAGTTCGGGTGTCTGGTCCACGGGCTTTCGATGCTTGTGGCGCGCTATGTGGGGATGTGCCACCTCCTAGATTCGCCAGCCTGCGGGTATTGCGGGATTCGGCCGGTGGTCGACTGGACCAGGCAATTGTGCTTTGTTTCGAAGCAGGGCGCAGTTTCACTGGGGAAGACAGCGTTGAATTTCAGATACATGGCAGCATTGCAGTCATATCCGCGGTGCTGGCCGCTCTCTCTATGGTCGACGGGTTACGCCCAGCGGAACCTGGCGAGTTTACCCGTCGCGCGTTGGAGAACGGGCAGTTGGATGCGGCTCAGGTTGAGGGCTTGGCAGATCTGATCGATGCAGAAACCGAAGCCCAACGACGTCAGGCGCTTCGCGTGTTGTCAGGAGATCTGGGCAAGCGCGCCGAATCCTGGCGTGTTGACCTGATCCGCGCCGCCGCATTGTTGGAAGCAACAATTGATTTTGCGGATGAAGACGTGCCCGTTGATGTATCGCCCGAAGTGACCGAGCTGGTGCAGCGCGTTCGAAGCGAACTTAGCAAGGAAATCGCGGGCGTTGGAGTGGCAGAACGAATTCGATCTGGATTCGAAGTGGCGATTGTCGGTGCGCCGAATGTTGGGAAATCAACTCTGCTGAATGCGTTGGCCGGGCGGGACGCCGCGATTACATCCGAAGTTGCCGGAACAACCCGCGATGTAATCGAAGTTCGGATGGACCTGGGCGGGCTGCCGGTGACGTTGCTTGATACGGCTGGGCTGCGCGATACAGATGATCAGGTCGAAGCCATCGGAGTCGAACGAGCAAAAATGCGGGCGGAGCAAGCAGATTTGCGGGTGTTTCTACTAGAGGGTACTGAGCCCGCTTTGATCACGCCTAAGGATAACGACATCATATTGCGCTCCAAAGGGGATTTGCTGGAGGATGACGTTGCATCGATTTCAGGTCTGACGGGGCAGGGGATACCAGAGCTAATTGCGCGGATGACTGCTATACTGACCCAGAAGTCGGCGTATGCCGGCATCGCTACGCGGGTGCGTCACCGCGATGCGATGCAGCGGGGTGACGCCGATCTGGCCGCAGCGCAGTTACATCTGCAAGGCGGTGAGGAAACCGCCGACTTGGCGGCCGAAGAAATTCGCGCGGCGATTCGTGCTCTTGATTCTCTGGTCGGGCGCGTCGATATCGAAAACATACTGGACGAAATCTTTGCAAGTTTCTGTCTGGGAAAATGAGGAGTGTTTCACGTGAAACATCTGGATTTCGACGTTGTTGTGATCGGTGGCGGTCACGCAGGGGCTGATGCAGCTCACGCTGCTGCGAGGTTAGGCGCAAGGACGGCGCTCATCACGCTGACGCGTGCGGGTATCGGTGTCATGTCGTGCAATCCGGCAATCGGTGGTCTGGGTAAGGGGCATTTGGTTCGAGAGATCGATGCGCTTGATGGGATGATGGGTCGCGTTGCCGATCAGGCCGGGATACAATTTCGCCTGCTTAATCGGCGCAAGGGGCCCGCAGTACAAGGTCCGCGCGCCCAGGCCGACCGAAAAATCTATCGCGAGGCGATGCAATCCGAAATGGAAAAGCAGCCGAACCTTGATGTGATCGAAGGCGAGGCTTGTGATTTCCTTATGGATGCCGACCGCGTTTGTGGCGTGGTTCTGGCCGATGGATCAGAAGTGCGGTCTGCCGCAGTTGTTTTGACAACTGGGACATTTCTGCGTGGAGTGATTCATATCGGAGACATTTCGCGCCCAGGAGGGCGGATGGGGGATGCGCCGTCGGTCCGGCTAGCTGAACGGATGGATAGTTTTGATCTGGCACTTGGGCGGCTCAAGACGGGGACGCCCCCGCGTCTTAACGGAAAAAGCATAGATTGGTCGACTCTCGAAAGTCAGCCTGGCGATGATGACCCGGTGCTGTTCTCCTTTCTGTCTGGAAAGGCGCCATCAAGGCAAATTTCCTGTGGCATCACCCACACGAATGAAAGAACCCACGAGATCATTCGCGAGAACCTGTCACGTTCTGCGATGTATGGGGGCCATATCGATGGCGTCGGCCCTCGATACTGTCCGTCGATCGAAGACAAGATCGTGCGCTTCGCCGATAAGACATCTCATCAGATTTTCCTTGAGCCAGAAAGCCTGTCTGATGATGTGATTTATCCTAACGGTATTTCGACTTCGTTACCTGAAGATGTGCAGCTCGCCTATGTACGGTCCATTCAGGGTCTGGAAAGCGCAGAAATCCTGCAGCCCGGCTATGCGATTGAATACGATTATGTTGATCCTCGCGCTTTGTCTGCATCGCTCGAAGTGAAATCGGTGCCCGGACTCTTTCTGGCAGGACAAATCAACGGCACGACCGGCTATGAAGAAGCCGCGGCACAGGGTTTGGTAGCGGGGCTGAATGCCGCACATGTCGCCCTGGGACGGGAACCGATCACCTTCAGCCGTTCCGAGAGCTATATCGGTGTGATGATTGATGATCTGATCACACGTGGCGTCAGCGAGCCCTACAGGATGTTCACATCGCGCGCGGAGTTCAGGCTGTCACTGCGCGCAGATAATGCTGATCAACGACTAACCCCACTTGGAATCTCCTTGGGCTGTGTTTCTCTGAACAGGCAGGCGGTGTTCGACGACAAGATGGACAGGCTAGGACGGGCCCGTGAGACGATCAAAACACAGACATTCACGCCAAAGCAACTGATCGCCCAAGGCGTTGACGTGAATCAAGACGGAGCGCGGCGCAGCGGGTTTCAGTTGCTGTCATTCCCCAAGATTTTCTTTGATGACTTGATCAGGCTTGAACCTTCTTGGTCCGAAATAGATTCGGAATCTAGGGCGCAGCTTGAGAAAGACGCGCTCTATGCAAACTACCTCGACCGGCAAAAGCGTGACGCGGAACTGGTCAAACGCGATGAAGCCCATGTGATTCCACGGGATTTTGACTACTCGGAAATTGGTGGGCTTTCGAATGAGCTGAAATCGAAGTTGAGCCTAGTTCGCCCGGAAACGTTGGCACACGCGGCGCGAATCGATGGGATGACGCCTGCAGCTTTGACCGTACTGTTGACCAGGCTGCGCCAAACCGGGCGGGAGAGGTCGGCATGAGCGTGCCGGCTCTGCCTGATGTTTCACGTGAAACAAATGAGAAATTTCAGATCTACGCCGATCTTCTTCGAAAGTGGACGGCCAAGATAAATCTGGTGTCAAAAGAAAGTCTGGAAAACCTGTGGGAGCGGCATATCGTCGATTCGGTACAGGTCTATCGACAGGTGCCGAAGGAAATTGATCATTGGGTTGACCTGGGATCCGGAGGCGGCTTTCCCGGTGTCGTTGCGGCAATTCTGTTGGCGGAAGCCCAGCCTTTGGCGCGCGTGACACTTGTCGAGAGCGATCAGCGAAAGTGCGCCTTTCTGCGTACAGCATTGCGGGAAACGGGATGCCACGGCGAGGTGATCGCAAGCAGGATCGAGACGACGCCCCCCTTGCAGGCTTCAGTCCTGTCAGCGCGGGCCTTGGCAGATCTTTCCACATTGCTTGGCTACGCTGAACGCCATATGCATGCCACCGGAATTGCCCTATTTCCAAAGGGTGCAAAATGGCAGCAAGAGGTAAACGAGTCGCAATCGAAGTGGCAATTCGCTCTGGAAGTTGCTAAAAGTGCGACTGACCCCGCTGCCGCGATATTAAAGATTTCAGGAGTGACTCGTGTCTGACCCGACTCGCCCGCGTGGCCCGCGGATCATTGCCATAGCCAACCAAAAAGGCGGCGTTGGAAAGACCACAACAACCATAAATCTGGGCGCTGCCCTGGCACAGGCCGGGAAGCGCGTCCTGATCGTTGATCTTGATCCGCAAGGCAATGCGTCGACCGGCCTGGGGATCGAATCCGAAGATCGGGAATTTACGACTTACGAATTGTTGCTGGAAGAGATCGCGCTAGGCGATGTCATTCAGCCGACCAGCGACAAGAACCTGATGATCATTCCGGCGACGGTCGATCTCAGCTCGGCGGATATCGAGTTGATCTCAAACGAAAAACGCAGTTTCCTTCTGCATGATGCGCTGCGTCAGACGGCGATGGATGGTTATGCGCTGGACTATATCCTGATCGATTGTCCGCCGTCGCTGAACTTGCTGACGGTCAACGCAATGGTCGCGGCACATTCAGTCCTGATTCCGCTGCAGAGCGAATTTTTTGCCCTCGAAGGGCTGTCACAGCTGTTGCTGACAATTCGCGAGGTGCGCCAGACCGCCAATCCCAACCTTCGGATTGAAGGGGTCGTAATGACCATGTTCGATGCGCGCAACAACCTGTCTGGCCAGGTGGAGCGGGATGCCCGCGAGAATCTGGGCGATCTGGTGTTTCAAACGCTGATCCCACGTAATGTGCGTGTCAGCGAAGCGCCGTCATATGCCGTCTCTGTACTGGATTACGATCCAAATTCACGAGGTGCGCAGGCCTATCAGGCCTTAGCCAAAGAATTGATGCAAAAACAAACCGCAATGACAGCATAAGGGGTCCGGGTGATGTCAGACAAAAGAACAAAGCAGCGCGGACTGGGGCGGGGCCTGTCGGCATTGATGTCCGACGTTACCGATCAACAGACGAGTTCCGACCGGGCACCAAAAGCCCCAGATATGATGGTTCCGATCGAGCGGATCAGCGCAAACCCGGATCAGCCGCGCCGACAGTTCGACAAGGATATGCTGGATGATCTGACCGCATCCATTCGGGAAAAAGGTATTATCCAACCGCTGATCGTGCGGCCGATGCCAGGGAAGACAGGCGATTTCCAAATCGTTGCGGGCGAACGTCGGTGGCGAGCCGCGCAGCAGGCGCAACTGCACCGTATCCCGGTGATTGTTCGTGACTTTGACGATACCGAAGTTCTGGAAATCGCGATCATCGAAAACATCCAGCGCGCGGATCTTAACCCAGTCGAAGAGGCGGCGGGGTATCAGCAACTTATGCAGAAATTCGGGCATACGCAGGAAAAACTGGCCGAGGCACTGGGCAAGAGCCGCAGCCATATCGCCAACACAATGCGCCTGATGCAGCTGCCCGAAGAGGTTCAGTCCTATGTCCGCAATGGTCAACTAACAGCTGGCCACGCACGAGCGCTGATTACCTCAGATGATCCGGTTGCGTTGGCGCAACGGGTCGTCAAGAAAGCACTATCGGTGCGGGAAACCGAGAAACTGGCGAAAACGGGGATTGATAATGTCTTTGCGCCGTCGGGCCAATCCAAGCGCAGTGCCAGGACAAGCGAGAAAGATGCAGATACTCGGGCGCTGGAAGGCGATCTGTCGGCGGCGTTGGGCATGAAAGTTTCGGTCAATCACACAAAGGGAGGCGAGGGCGGTCAGGTTTCGATTACCTATGAAAGCCTAGATGACCTCGACACGCTTTGCCGGGTTCTCAGCAGCGGCTGAGGCCAGTTAGCTCGTAAGCAATCGTTCGATGATCGCATTCAACACCATCCTGCCGCGCAGCGTTGTGCGCAGGCTGGTGTCTATGACCTCCACCAGACCCAATTCGGCGAGTTCCGAGATAGCGACCTCGCAGAGCGGCGCTCCACGCATTGCGGCGTAGCGGGTCAGATCAATTCCGTCCGTTAAACGCAGCCCCATCATCAGATATTCGTCCGCTTGCTCTTCTGGGGCCAGCGGTGTTTGCAGTTTGTCGGGTGCGCCGCGTTCGACCTCTCGCAGCCATTTATCAGGTTGCGACCAGGCTTCTGTCGCGTGACGACGCCCCGCCAGTGTCAGCCGGCCATGCGCGCCGGGGCCAATTCCGGCATAGTCGCCGGCCTGCCAATAAATAAGGTTATGCCGCGATTCAGAGCCAAGTTTGGCGTGATTAGAGACTTCATAGGCCGGCATACCGGCAGCGCCGCATATATCCTGCGTGGCCTCGAACATATCCGCTGCGGTGTCTTCAACGGGCAAGCCGCGTAGGGTGCCACGGGCAAAACGATCGCCAAAGGCAGTTCCCGGCTCGATCGTCAGTTGGTAGAGCGACAGGTGATCGATTGCCATCGTCAGCGCTGATGTCAACTCGGTGCGCCAATCATCCAGTGTCTGGTCCTGCCGGGCGTAGATCAGATCGAAACTGACCCGTTCAAAACAGTTTCTGGCGATGTCAAAAGCTGCGCGGGCCTCGGCAACCGTGTGGATCCGGCCCAGACGGCGCAGATCGGTGTCATTCAACGCCTGGATTCCCATCGAAACCCGGTTCACACCAGCCTGGGCGTAGGCGCGAAAACGGTCAGCTTCGACAGAGCCGGGATTGGCTTCGAGTGTGATCTCGATGTTATTGGCGGGCGTCCAGTGCTTTTGGACGCGTTCCAGAATGGCAGCGACAGTTTCGGGCGCTATCAGACTGGGTGTGCCGCCACCAAAGAAAACAGAGCGAAGGACGCGGCCGGGGGTTAGCGCGGCAATGCGGTCCAGTTCGGCTAAATAGGCTCTGCACCACCTTGATTGGTCGATTTCTCGGGCCACGTGGCTGTTGAAATCGCAGTAGGGGCACTTGGCCTCGCAGAATGGCCAATGGATGTAGAGGCCGAAGCCTCCGAGTTGCCAATCTTCAGTCAAAACAGCCTTGCACCAGTTTTGAGAAAGCATCGGCCCGGTGGCTCATGCGGTTTTTCTCCCAACGGTCCATTTCTGCGAAGGTGACGTCGTTGCCGGCAGGCTGAAAGATCGGGTCATAGCCATGACCCTTATTCCCGCGCATTGGCCAAACGATCTGGCCTTCTATGGTTCCGGGGAATACCTCTTCGTGCCCATCGGGCCAGGCAAGCACGAGGGTGCAGCAAAAACGCGCGGTCCAGGGTCTTGGGGCATTGCGCGCAAGGAGCATGTCATGAGCTCTGGTCATGGCCATGACGAAATCGCGCCCACTGGGCGTTTCGGCCCAATCGGCGGTATAGACCCCGGGGGCACCGTCCAGCCCGTCAATCTCGATGCCTGAATCGTCGGAGAGGGCGGGCAGGCCGGTGGCTTTGGCCGCAGCTTGCGCCTTGATCCGGGCGTTTCCGACAAAGCTGGTTTCGGTTTCTTCGGGCGCAGGCAGGTCGCGCTCGGCCGCGCCGACAACGGAAATACCGTAAGGACGTAACAGATGCGCGATTTCTTCGAGCTTGCCAGCGTTGTGGGTCGCAACAAGCAAGGTATCGCCGGTGAACTTACGCATTGACGGCTTTCAGTTGCGTCGCGACCAGCTGATCGACGCCTGCTTCGGCGAGATCGAGCAGTTGGTTCATTTGATCGCGGGAATAGGTCGACCCTTCGGCTGACATTTGTACTTCGATCAGACGTTTGGAGCCGGTCATGATGAAATTACCGTCAACGCCTGCTTCGCTGTCTTCGGGATAATCAAGGTCCAGCACCGGTTGACCGGCGTAAATCCCGCAGGAAATGGCAGCGACGGGGTCGGTCAATGGATCGCTGACCACTTCGCCGGCTTTCATCAATTTTTGCACGGCCAGTTTCAGGGCAACCCAGCCACCGGTGATCGCAGCGCAGCGTGTGCCGCCATCGGCCTGGATGACATCGCAATCTATGGTGATCTGACGCTCGCCCAGCGCTACACGGTCAACCCCTGCACGCAGTGAGCGGCCGATCAGGCGTTGAATCTCTACGGTTCGGCCCCCTTGCTTGCCAGCGGTCGCTTCGCGCCGCATGCGCGATGTGGTTGAGCGGGGCAGCATGCCATACTCTGCGGTCACCCAGCCAAGCCCTGACCCCTTGATAAAGGGCGGCACGCGGTCCTCGATCGTGGCGGTGCACAGCACATGCGTGTCACCCATGCGGATCAAACAGGATCCCTCCGCATGTTTCGTCACGCCTGTGTCGATTGAAATGCCGCGCATTTCATCTAAATTTCTTCCCGAAGGCCGCATTGTGTTGTCCTTTTCCGCTTTGGGCAGGAGATAGCGCGCGCGCGGCCAAGAGCCAACCCCGATTGACCTTTTGAGGCTTAGCGATTTAATGGCAGACCAGCAAAGGATTGGTGCTCAAATGGCCGACGGCAGAAAACTGCTGGAAGAAATGAATGAGCGCTCGCGCGAGGTGTTCCGCCGGGTGGTAGAGGGATACCTCGCCACCGGCACGCCCGTTGGTTCGCGCACACTGACCCGCGACATGAGTGAAAAAGTCAGTGCGGCGACGATCCGCAATGTCATGCAGGATCTCGAATACATGGGGCTCTTGGGTAGCCCGCATGTAAGCGCCGGGCGGATTCCAACTGAAGGCGGGCTGCGAATGTTCGTTGATGGCCTGCTTGAGGTCGGTGATCTGCAAACCTCTGACCGGCAGTTGATGGATGCGACCATGTCCAGCAATAGCCAGGATGTGAGCGGCGTTCTGGATCGGGTCGGTGCGGCGCTGTCGGGGGTGACTCAGGGGGCGTCACTGGTTCTGGCGCCCAAACATGAGGCTCCGATTAAACATATCGAGTTTGTCAGCCTTGGCCATGACCGGGCGCTTGTTGTTCTGGTTTTTGCCGATGGGCATGTAGAAAACAGGATTTTCACCCCGCCGCCCGGACAAACGCCCAGTTCGATGCGCGAAGCCACGAACTTTCTGAACGCGCTGATTGAAGGCCGCACGCTGTCCGATCTGCAGACCGTCATTTCGCGGCAGATCAACGAAAGACGTCAGGAAATAGACCAGCTCGCGCACGCGATGGTGGAAAGTGGGCTTGCTGTTTGGTCGGGCGAAGGGGATGGCGACGGCCCTGATCGCCTGATTGTGCGCGGACGGTCGAACCTGCTGGGGGCGGACGGATCCGAAGATGATCTGGAACGCATAAAAACCCTGTTTGACGACCTTGAAAGAAAGCGGGATATCGCCAGTTTTCTGGAACTCGCGGACGAGGGCGAGGGTGTGCGCATCTTTATCGGCTCAGAGAACAAACTTTTCTCACTTTCGGGTTCCTCTTTGGTGGTCTCTCCTTATATGAACGCTGATCGAAAGATTGTCGGAGCGGTCGGCGTCATCGGGCCCACACGCCTGAACTATGGACGGATCGTTCCGATTGTTGACTACACGGCGCAGCTTGTGGGCAAGTTGATCGCTGACAGAAGTTGAAGGGTACTAAAGATGGCCGGGCCAAAAAACGACGAGTTTCTCGACGATCTGGAACAGGTGGAAGCCGAGGAATACGAAGCTGCCAACGAGGAAATCTCTGATATCGACGTGGAGCTGGATATGCTCCGCAGCGAGCGGGATTCCTTGCAGGACAAATTCATGCGCGCGCTGGCGGATGCCGAAAACGTGCGCAAGCGCGCCGAGCGGGACCGTCGGGAAGCCGAGAACTATGGCGGGTCTAAGCTGGCTCGCGATCTGTTGCCCGTGTACGACAACATGAAACGCGCCCTCGATACCGTCAATGAAGATCAGAAAGCTGCTGCGCCCGGTCTGATCGAAGGGATCGAACTGACCATGCGCGAGCTGCTCAATGTTTTCGGTCGCCACGGTATCCAGATCGTTTCGCCCGAGATTGGCGACAGATTCGATCCGCAACAACACGAAGCTATGTTCGAAGCTCCACTGCCGGGAACCAATGCGGGCGACATCATTCAGGTGTCCACCGAGGGCTTCATGCTGCATGACCGCATCCTGCGCCCTGCGCAGGTCGGCGTATCGTCCATGAGGGGATAATGGCGCGCGCCGCCTTAGAGCGGCGCGAATCCGGCCATTTCACGTTCCAGTACCCAATTATCATTCTCGTAGACGCCGGGCAGGTGGCCAAGCTCAAATCGGTCATTGAGCCCGTGCATCTACATAATGAACAAGTCCATCTGGATATCAACGTCTCTCCTCTGGAGATTCGTCGTTGTCCTGATCCTCCAGCAACAGCTTGAGTTCGTAAACCAGATCCAACGCCTGGCGTGGTGTCAGGGTATCAGGTAGCACGGACCCAAGGCGCTCTTCGACTTTCGACGGCGCGGTCAAAGTAGGCGGCGGTGGGGCCGGGCGGGCCGAGAAGAGCGGCAGGTCGTCAATCAGGGTTTCTCGTGCTGTCCCGCCTTCGCGTTCGCCGCGCTCCAACGCATCCAGTACAATACGCGCCCGTTCGACCACAGCTGCTGGCAGGCCGGCAAGCTTGGCCACCTGCACCCCGTAAGAGCGATCGGCCGCACCACGCCGCACCTCGTGCAGAAAGATCACATCGCCTTCGTGTTCCTTGACGCTGACCGTGGCGTTCTCCACCCGATCCAACTTCTCGGTGAGGTTGGTCAATTCGTGGTAATGAGTGGCAAAGAGGGCGCGGCATCGATTTACTTCGTGCAGATGCTCCAAGGTGGCCCAGGCGATGCTGAGGCCGTCATATGTTGCCGTCCCGCGGCCGATTTCGTCGAGGATGACCAGCGCGGCGGGGTCTGCCTGATTCAGAATCGCGGCGGTTTCGACCATCTCAACCATGAAGGTTGAGCGACCGCGTGCCAGATCATCCGACGCGCCCACCCGGCTGAACAACTGGCTGACCACGCCAATATGGGCGGATTTTGCCGGAACGTAGCTGCCCATCTGGGCCAGCAGGGCGATCAGCGCGTTCTGCCGCAGAAAGGTGGATTTACCGGCCATGTTGGGTCCGGTCAGCAACCAGATGTCACTGTCATCCCCCAGATCGCAGTCATTGGCGATGAATGGTCCGCCTCCCTGATCACGCAGCGCCGCTTCCACCACTGGATGCCGGCCCCCCTCGATAGAAAGCGCGCGGCTTTCGTCGACCTGCGGGCGGCACCAGCTCTGTTCTGACGCGAGATCGGCAAGCGCGGTGCACAGATCCAGCTCGGACAACGCGCGCGCGGTCAGGGAAATCTCTGCGGATCGAGCGAGAATTTCAGATTTCAGACCGTCATAGAGCCGCTTCTCGATCTCAAGCGCACGGCCTCCGGCGTTCAGGATCCGGGTTTCCATTTCTGACAACGGGACGGTGGTAAATCGGACCTGATTGGCTGTTGTCTGGCGGTGCTTGAATATCTCGTTCAGCGGTGCCGACAGCATTTTTTCCGCATGGGTTGCGGTAACTTCGACAAAATAGCCAAGCACATTGTTGTGCTTGACCTTGAGCGAGGCGATGCCGGTTTCGCGCGCGTAATCCGCCTGCATCCCGGCAATCACGCCGCGCCCTTCGTCGCGAAGGCGACGGGCCTCGTCGAGTTCCTCATCATGGCCCGGCGCGATAAATCCGCCATCACGTGCCAGCAGAGGGGGTTCTGCCACAAGCGCCTGTTCCAGCAATTCCAGCAACGCATCATGGCCACGCAGATTGTCTGCCGCTTCGGCAATCAGGCTGGGCAGATCGGCTTCTGCCAGCATGGCGGCGATCGCTTCGGCCTGGTCAAGCGCATTGCGCACGGCGGCCAGATCGCGAGGGCCACCGCGATCAAGACCCAGGCGAGACACAGCACGATCCAGATCCGGAACCTTGCGCAATGCGTTGCGCAGAGCGGCGGACAATCGGCTCTGTTCCAGCGCGAAAGAGACTGATTCCAGACGATCATGGATCACATTCAGATTGCGCGACGGGCTGGACAGACGCCGTTCGAGCAGCCGTCCACCGCCTGCGGTCACCGTCCGGTCAATCGTGGCAAGCAGTGATCCCGCGCGGCCACCGGACAGCGCATGGGTCAATTCGAGGTTGCGGCGCGTTGCGGCGTCGATCTGCATCGCGCTGGCACGGTCCTCGCGTTGGGGCGGGCGCAGCAGGGGGAGTTTGCCCTTTTGCGTCAGTTCCAGGTATTCGACCAGCGCGCCCATGGCCGCCACTTCGGGCCGGGTGAAGCTGCCAAAGGCGTCCAGTGTGCCGACTCCGAAGAGGGCACAAAGGCGTTTCTGGGCACCCGAACTGTCAAAGGCAGCGCGCCCCAGAGATGTGAGTGCCGCGCCAATTTCAGAGACTGTTTCAGCCCATTGGGCCTCTGACCCATCTGCGGTGATCACTTCGGCAGGCCGCAGATGCGCCAGTTCCGGGGCAAAGTGCGCTGCCGCAAGCGGCATCACGTGAAAAGCGCCGGTCGAAATATCGGCCCATGCCAGCGCATGCGCTCCGCGCACCTCGGCAATCGCAGCAAGATAGTTGTGCCGACGCGCTTCCAACAGGCTTTCTTCGGTCAGCGTGCCGGGCGTGACAAGCCGGACAACACCGCGTTTCACCACCGATTTGGCGCCGCGCTTCTTGGCTTCGGCGGGGTTTTCCAACTGTTCGCAGACGGCCACGCGAAATCCCTTCCGGATAAGCGTCAGCAGATAACCTTCGGCGGCGTGAACCGGCACACCGCACATGGCGATGTCCTGACCCTGATGTTTGCCACGCTTCGTCAGCGCGATGTCCAGCGCCTCTGCGGCGAGGGCGGCATCGTCAAAAAACAGTTCATAGAAATCGCCCATCCGGTAGAACAGCAGCGCGTCCGGATACTCGGCCTTGATTTCAAGATATTGCGCCATCATCGGCGTTGCGGTCGGTGCAGCAGATGTCACGAAATCCCCCCAATCGCGTTTGCGGGACACTACAAAGCCATGCCACGCGGCGAAAGCCCAAAGCGTGTTCCAGTTGAGGCTGTTTGAAAGGCCCGTTAAGAAAGAGCAACCGTTTAGCAAGGATGTACCACGTCAATGGCCAACCCTAAATTCACTGATGAAGAGGCGCTGGCCTTTCACCTGGAACCGACGCCTGGCAAGTTCGAAATCACCGCGACGGTGCCGATGACCACGCAACGGGATCTGAGCCTGGCCTACAGCCCGGGCGTTGCGGTGCCCTGCCTGGCGATCGCCGAACATCCCGAATTGGCGTATGACTACACCAACAAGGGCAATCTGGTTGCGGTCATCTCGAACGGGACGGCAGTTCTGGGGCTGGGAAATCTCGGCGCGCTGGGATCGAAACCAGTGATGGAGGGCAAGGCGGTCCTGTTCAAGCGCTTCGCTGACGTCAACAGCATCGATATCGAGCTGGATACCGAAGACCCCGATGCGTTCTGTAATGCCGTGCGGCTGATGGGGCCGACTTTTGGCGGCATCAACCTCGAAGATATCAAGGCGCCGGAATGTTTCATCATCGAACAGCGCCTGAAGGAAGAGATGGATATCCCGGTCTTCCACGACGATCAGCACGGCACGGCGGTGATCTGTGCGGCGGGGTTGATCAATGCGTTGTACCTGTCGGGGAAGAAAATCGAGGATGTGCGGATTGTCCTCAATGGCGCGGGCGCGGCAGGGATCGCGTGTCTGGAACTTCTGAAGTCAATGGGCGCGCGCAATGAAAATTGCATCATGTGCGATACCAAAGGCGTGATCTACCAAGGCCGGACCGAAGGTATGAACCAGTGGAAATCTGCCCACGCCGTGCGCACCGAGTTGCGCACCCTGGATGATGCCATGAAGGATTGTGACGTATTCCTGGGAGTGTCGGCCAAAGGCGCGGTGACGCAGGATATGGTCGCGTCCATGGCGCCTGATCCCGTCATCTTTGCGATGGCGAATCCCGACCCGGAGATCACGCCCGAAGAAGCCCATGCGGTACGCGAAGATGCCATCGTTGCCACTGGGCGCAGCGATTATCCCAATCAGGTGAACAACGTTCTGGGCTTTCCCTACCTCTTTCGCGGTGCGCTGGATGTGCATGCCCGCGCGATCAATGACGAGATGAAGATTGCCTGTGCCGAGGCGCTGGCGAAACTGGCGCGCGAGGATGTGCCGGACGAAGTCGGGATGGCCTATGGCCGCAAGCTGAGTTTCGGGCGTGACTACATCATTCCCGCGCCCTTCGATCCGCGCCTGATCTACACCATCCCGCCCGCCGTGGCACGGGCCTGCATGGACACGGGTGCGGCGCGCCGGCCAATCGTCGACATGGACGCCTACGAGGTCACGCTCAAGACGCGGATGGATCCGACGGCGGCAATCATGCGGTCGATCAATGCGCGGGCGCGCAATGCGCAGGCGCGGATGATCTTTGCCGAAGGTGACGACCCGCGCGTTTTGCGCGCTGCTGTTCAGTACCAGCGCGCCGGCATGGGTAAAGCTCTGGTTGTCGGACGCGAGGCCGATGTGCGGGCCAAGCTGGAAGCGGCGGGCATGGGCGACGCAGTTTCCGAACTCAATGTTATCAACGCCGCGAATACTGAACATCTGGATGACTACCGGTCGTTCCTTTATGCCCGGTTGCAGCGTAAAGGGTATGACCGGCAAGATGCGCACAGGCTGGCGGCACGGGATCGGCATGTTTTCGCGGCCTTGATGCTGGCGCATGGGCATGGCGATGGCCTCGTAACCGGGGCGACCCGCAAATCGGCGCATGTGTTGGAACTGATCAACCATGTGTTTGACGCCGACGCCGAAGATGGGGCGGTGGGTGTCACCGCGCTAATGCACAAAAGTCGGATCGTTTTGGTGGCCGACACGCTGGTCCATGAATGGCCTGATGAAAACGATCTGGCCAACATTGCCGAAGGGTCGGTGCGCGTGGCGCGGCATCTGGGGCTGGAACCACGGGTGGCGTTCGTAAGCTTTTCGACCTTTGGTTATCCGCGGTCCGAGCGCGCGGAAAAGATGCACCTGGCGCCGAAGATCCTGGAGGCACGCGGCGTCGATTTCGAATTCGAGGGCGAGATGACCGTCGATGTGGCACTGAACACGACGGCGCAGGAGAATTATCCGTTCCAGCGGCTGACCGGCCCGGCGAATATTCTGGTGGTGCCCGCGCGGCATTCTGCTTCGATCTCGGTCAAGTTGATGCAGGAGATGGCGGGCGCAACCGTGATCGGGCCGATCCTGTCGGGCATCGATCAGTCGGTTCAGATCTGTTCGTCTACATCGACGTCGAACGACATTCTGAACATGGCCGTTCTGGCGGCGTGCAAAGTCGGGTGAATCCGCGCGTGGCTGCGGTGGGTTCAGGTATTTTTGGAAAGATGAAAGCGCAAGGTGGCGGTCTATAATCTGGGGTCAATCAATGCGGACAGGGTTTATCGGGTGCCGCATTTGCCGGCCCCGGGTGAAACCCTCGCGGCGGTCGAGTATTTCAGCGGGTTGGGCGGCAAGGGCGCAAATCAATCGGTTGCGGCGGCGCGTGCAGGGGCGCGGGTGGTGCATATAGGTGCGGTTGGCGGTGACGGCGGCTGGATGGTCGATCTGCTGGCGGGTGAGGGGATCGACACCGCGCATATCTGGTGCAGCGCCGAGCCATCGGGCCACGCGATCATCAACGTGGACGATGCAGGCGAAAACGCGATTGTCATATTTCCCGGCGCCAACCGGGCTTTGGTGGCGGAGCATGTCGTGGCGGGGCTGATCGACGCAGTGCCAGGCGACTGGCTGATGCTGCAGAACGAGACGAACTGTCAGGCTGAAGCGGCGCTGGTCGCGCGAAAGATGGGTATGAACGTGGCATATTCCGCTGCTCCGTTCGATGCCATGGCGGTACAGACGATGTTGCCGCTGATCAAGCTGCTGATCCTGAATGAAGTCGAGGCTACTCAGTTGGCCGGGGCACTGGGCACGGGGGTGCAAAATCTGCCAGTGCCGCGCACGATCATCACCAAGGGAGCCGCCGGGGCGGTCTGGCTGGAGCAGGGAAAGGCACCGGTCGAGGTGCCCGCGTTTAGCGTTCGCGTGATGGATACGACCGGGGCGGGTGATACCTTTGCCGGGTATGTCGTGGCGGGACTGGCCGGTGGGCTGCAGGTAACTGAGGTGCTGCGCCGGGCAGCCGCGGCAGCCGCCCTCATGGTGCAAAAGAAAGGGACCGCCGAAGCGATCCCCTTGCTGGACGAGGTGATGGCGTTTCTGAATCAGTGAGCTTTTGCAAAGGGCGCAGCGTCGCCCCAGAGGGCCTTTACCCGCACGTCACGGCCGCAAGCCTCGCGGTAACGTTTGTAGGCTTCTGACTGACGTTTGGGGCCGAACCGGGTCACAACCAGCTTCCTGCCCTTGTAGTAATCCTGATGGTAGGCCTCGGCTTTGTAGAAAGTTTGAAGCGGCAATACCGGCGTTACAATCTTTTGGCCCAGCGCCGCTTGCGCCTTGGTGATGGCGGTTTTCGCGGCGGCCGTGTCGCGCGGGCCGCTTGCAAAAATCGCGGTACGGTAGCTGTTTCCACGGTCGCAAAACTGGCCGCCGGCATCTGTCGGATCAACCGACCGCAGGAACATCGCCAGCAGGGTGTCGCGGCTGACGCGGGACGGATCAAACATGATCTGGACTGCTTCATAATGGCCGGTACCACCGCGAGTCACGTCCTTGTAGGTCGGATTTTTCACGGTGCCGCCGGTATAGCCCGAGATGACTTCGCTGACGCCCGGCACGGATTCGAAATCTGATTCGACGCACCAGAAACAGCCGCCTGCCACGGTCAGTACCTCAGTGCTTGCGGCGTGGGCGTGCTTGCCCTGTACCAGAAAGCCGATCACGATCAGCCCGCCCAGCAAAATGGTTTTTAACTTGGTCATTGCGTTTGTCATGCTGCCGGTCCTCCGTGGATTGTCTGGAGCATGACCCAAGTGATGGGTTCCGCCAATACGCCGAAACACGATGTCACGCGCAGGTGAAGGCAATTTACCAATGGCCTGCGCAATGCCTAGCCTTGGGCCGTCATCTGTAACATTTCGCCGGACCGCCCCCAGACGTGGGTGCTGTCTTGGCGACCGGCGCAAAGGGGTGATCCCATACCGGCGCCGCGCCCGATTGGTCAGAAAGGTCCGATGGGAGAGAGTTGCCCCTTTCCAAGGGCAACTCGCAAGAACTGAATGAGGCGCAAGCTTCTGTAAATCTTAGCTTTTCACCCGGCGATTCCGAGCCGCCAAAAGTTTCAACCGCAGCGCGTTCAACTGAATGAATCCCGCCGCGTCCTTCTGATCATAGGCACCTGCGTCTTCTTCGAAGGTGACGTGTGCTTCTGAATAAAGCGAGTGGTCAGACCAGCGGCCAACGCATGTGGCAGAACCCTTGTACAGTTTCAGCCGCACGGTCCCGGTGACATGTTCCTGGCTCTTGTCGATGGCGGCTTGCAGCATCTCGCGCTCTGGCGAGAACCAGAACCCATTATAGATCAGCTCTGCATACCGCGGCATCAGGGAATCCTTGAGATGGCCCGCACCTGAATCAAGCGTGATCTGCTCTATCCCGCGGTGCGCCTCTAGCAGAACGGTGCCGCCGGGTGTTTCGTAAATGCCGCGCGATTTCATCCCGACAAAGCGGTTTTCGACGAAATCGAGCCTGCCGATGCCGTGTTTGCCGCCCAGCTCGTTCAGGCGCGTCAGGATCGTCGCAGGGCTAAGTGCCTCGCCATTGATGCTGACCGCATCGCCGCGCTCAAAGCCGACCTCGATGAATTCGGGCGTATCCGGCGCATCCTCTGGCGCGACGGTGCGCTGATAGACGTAATCGGGCGCGGCTTCAGCCGGATCCTCCAGCACTTTGCCCTCAGACGAGGTGTGCAACAGGTTGGCGTCAACGCTGAAAGGTGCCTCGCCGCGTTTGTCCTTGGCGATAGGGATCTGGTTCTTTTCGGCGAAATCCAGCAGCCGGGAGCGGCTGGTCAGATCCCATTCACGCCAGGGCGCGATCACTTTGATATCAGGGTTCAGCGCATAGGCGGCCAGCTCGAAACGAACCTGATCGTTGCCTTTGCCGGTGGCCCCGTGGGCAACGGCATCTGCGCCGGTCATCGCTGCAATCTCGACCAGACGTTTCGAGATCAGCGGGCGGGCGATGGAGGTGCCCAGCAGGTAAAGTCCTTCGTAGAGCGCATTCGCGCGGAACATCGGAAACACGAAATCGCGCACGAATTCTTCGCGGACATCTTCGATGTGGATGTTCTCGGGTTTGATCCCCAGCATCAGCGCTTTTTCGCGGGCTGGTTCCAGCTCTTCCCCTTGGCCGAGGTCGGCGGTGAATGTCACCACCTCGCAGCCATATTCGGTCTGAAGCCATTTCAGGATGATCGAGGTATCAAGGCCGCCGGAATAGGCCAGCACAACTTTCTTGGGCGCGGACATCACATGTTTCCTTTGTCAGGGTCGCGCCGGGAGTTAGCCGTTTTTTCGCACAGGGGCAAGGGAAGCCCCGCTTGCCCTGAGCAGGTAACTATGGTCGAGATGTCGCGGGAAAACATGCGGAGCCAAGAGGAAATGACCGGGTTGAAAGTCATCGCCCATGCGCTGCGCATGGTCTGGCGAAACCGATACGAAGCGATACAGATCGGGCTGATTCCCGTGGCACTGATGATCGCTGCCTCGGCGGTCTTGCGTATGCATGAGGGGCCGCTGTGGTCGATGGCGCATGCGCAGTCGTTCGAACAGGTCGTTCTGGGTGCTTTCGCCAGCGAAGAAGCATTCATGCTGATGCTGGTCTGGGTCTTTGCCACGATATGGTTTTTTGTGAACTGGCACCGGTTCATCCTGCTGGGCGAATATCCCAAAGGCTGGCTGCCGCGGCTGCACCGCAACGAGGCGATTGCGTATCTCATCGCTTCGGCGCGACTCTTTGGCCTTGGCGCGGTTGTTCTGTTTGTGCTGATCTTTGTCACGGGCGTGTTGGGTGAGGCGCTGTTCAACCTATTCATATTCGGGGTCTTTGCGCTGGCTTTCTTGCTCTACCGAGTCAGTCCTGTCCTGCCCGCTGCGGCACTGGGGCAGAAGATGGGTTTCGGTGCGGCACTGCTGGCCACGCAAGGGGCAAGTCTGACAATCCTGCTGGTGATGGTATTCCGGTATGCGTCCAGTCGCCTGCTGGATACCGCTGTCGCCGGAGCGGCGGATATCAACGGCGGGTTGGGGTTGGGCGTCTTTATGGTACTTACTTTCGTGCTGAGCCTGATCAATGTCAGCATTCTGACCACGATCTATGGTCACTGGGTCGAAGGGCGCCCGCTGGACTGAGCGGACCGTATTCATTGGTATGCGTCGTCAGAGCCTCTTGCGCGGCTGCGGGGGATCGGGCAGGCATGGCGGCATGAATGATTTCAGACAAAACGCCCGCGCCGCCGAGGTCGCGATGCGCGCCGTATTCGACGCCACGCCGCTGCAACGCAACGAACATCTCAGCGAGCGGTATGATGCCAATATCCTGCTCAAGCGAGAGGACCTGACGCCGGTGCGGTCCTACAAGTTGCGCGGCGCGTTCAACGCCATGCGCAAGGTTCTGGATGCGGTGCCGGAGGGTGGTGCGGCGCCTACTTTTGTCTGCGCCAGTGCCGGCAACCACGCACAGGGCGTTGCCTTTATGTGCCGCCATTTCGGCGTCGAGGGCGTGATTTACATGCCGGTGACCACACCGCAGCAGAAAATCGGTAAGACCGAGACATTCGGCGCAGGCGCGGTGCGGATCGAGCTGACCGGCGATTATTTTGACATCACGCTGGCTGCCGCGCAGGCCTATTGCGCCGAGATTGGCGGGCATTTCCTGTCGCCCTTCGATGATGAGGACGTGATCGAAGGACAGGCGTCTGTTGCGGTCGAGATCGAGCGTGAGTTGGGTGGGATGCCCGATCATATCGTCATGCCGGTGGGCGGTGGTGGCCTGTCAGCAGGGGTGTGCAGCTATATCGGAAGCGGGTCCGAATTCACATTGGTCGAGCCCGAGGGCGGCGCGTGTCTTGGCGCGGCATTGCGTGCAGGCACCCCAGTGCGCTTGGATTACGTGAACAGCTTTGCCGATGGGGCTGCCGTGGCGCAGGTGGGTGCGCGCACTTTCGCGCGGCTGCGCCATCTGGATCCCGGGCAGGCGATCACCATCCCCGAGGACCGGCTGTGCACCACGATGATCGAGATGCTGAACATCGAAGGCATCGTGCTGGAACCCGCCGGTGCTCTGGCGGTCGACGCGCTGAAGGACATGCGCAACCGCATCCGGGGCAAGACGGTGGTTTGCGTGACGTCCGGCGGGAATTTCGATTTCGAGCGGTTGCCCGAGGTCAAGGAGCGTGCTCAACGTTATTCAGGGGTAAAGAAATATTTCATCCTGCGCATGCCGCAGCGACCCGGCGCGCTGAAGGATTTCCTAAATCTCCTGGGACCGGAGGATGATATTGCCCGGTTTGAATACCTCAAGAAGTCAGCGCGAAATTTTGGCTCGGTTCTGATCGGGATCGAAACCAAACGCGAAGAGAATTTCGAGCGCTTGCTGGCCGATCTGCGCGAAAGAGAGTTCGAGTTTCGCGACATCACCAATGATAATGTACTGGCCGAGTTTCTGATCTAAAGCCATTGCCGCCACTCAGACGCTGTTGAACCTGTCGAGCCCGTCCAGAAATGCAGCGCAGGATGCGCCAAATGAACCAAGGATCGCGTGCATGTCGATATGGTCAAACTGACCTTCGGATGCAGCGGATTCACCCGCTTGGCACAGGCCCGAAAATTGGCGGAACCCGAGGTTCAGCGCGCTGCCCTTGAGGAAATGCAGCTTGTCCTCCCATTCTTCGGGGGGCAGCCCGCGCGCAACACAGAAATTTCGGCCTCCACCTCTTCGAGAAACAGTTCGACCACTTCGTCGAAATCCTCGGCACCGATTTCACTGCGCAACTCCGCGACCCTGCTCCAGTCAATCATGGCATACCTGAACACTTTATCACCGCCCGAGCCTGACGCTCTTGGGGTTAACATGCGGTTACGCAGGCAGGGTCTGATGCTGATAAGGCGCGCGGCATTTTAACATTCACATCTTGTTAAGGTGCAACGGGCTATCGATGCTGAGCGGGGGCCAGAATGAGGGGTGAAATGTGCCACACGCACAACCATCGACCGAGCTGGCAGAGCCAGACCGCACTGCGATCCGGCGGGTTCTCGTGGTCGATGACAGCCGGCTGCAACGGCGGATATTGACCAGCTTACTCCGGAAATGGGGCTTTGATATAACTCAGGCAGCCTCCGGAGAGGAGGCGCTGGATATCTGCCGCGAGAGTCCTCCCGATCTGGTGCTGAGCGATTGGATGATGCCGGGCATGAACGGTCTGGAATTCTGCCGCCAGTTCAGAGCGATGACACGCGATTGCTACGGCTACTTCATCCTGCTGACATCCAAATCGGAAAAGGACGAGGTGGCTTTTGGTCTGGATGCGGGGCCTGACGATTTCCTGACCAAACCCGTGAATGCCGGCGAATTACGGGCGCGGATCGCCGCGGGAGAGCGTATTCTGCGGATCGAGCGCGAACTCGTCGAGAAGAACAGGTTGGTCGAATCGACCCTGTCCGAATTGCAGAGCGTATATGATCTGCTGGACAAGGATCTGAACGAAGCCAAGAAACTGCAACAATCGCTGGTCTCCGAGAGGTGCCGCGACTTTGGCCCTGCCGAAGTTTCGTTGCTGCTGCGTGCCAGCGGCCATGTGGGAGGCGATCTGGTGGGCATGTACCCGGTCAGCGCGACGCGTATCGGCCTCTACGGTATCGACGTATCGGGCCACGGGATCAGTTCTGCACTGATGACAGCGAGGCTGGCGGGGTATCTGTCAGCCACGAACCCATCACAGAACATCGCGCTGGAGGTTAACGCGCAGGGTGCCTACACGCCACGCCCCCCTGACGAAACAGTCGCGGCGCTCAATCGGCTGATCCTGAGCGAATTGGAGACAGAACACTATTTTACCCTGCTTCTGGCGGATGTGGATCTGGTCACGGGCCGGGTGCGGATGTGTCAGGCGGGCCATCTTTGCCCGGCGATCCAGCGCGCCGACGGCACGGTCGAGATGGTCGGCACCGGAGGGTTGCCTGTCGGCCTGATCCCGGAGGCCAGTTATGCTTCGTTTGACGTACAGCTTTATAGTGGTGATCGGCTGATTATCTATTCCGACGGGGTATCGGAATGTCACGATCCGCAAGGAAGGATGCTGGATGATGACGGGCTTGCGGGCATGCTGTGTGATCTGCGCCAGACACGCGGCATGGCCATGCTGGAGTCGCTGGTATGGAAGCTGACTGGTTTTGCCGGCAGCGACAATTTCGAGGATGACGTGTCTGCGGTGTTGTTGGAGGTCAAGCAGGTTCCGAACGTCAGCTGAGGCGTCAGGACCGGCCCCGCATTACAGGCAGTAGGTTTCGACAAACAGCCGATCACCTTCGTTGCCCAGCTCGGTTGCCGCCTGGTCCACGCTGATCACCATAGGGGTATGATCCGGTTCGGTCGGGTCGGAGACCTGCTGCACGGGCCGGGCGGTATAGATCGTGCAGATCTTTTCGGCCCAGAGATCGTATTCAGGCATGAATACGAACCGGCGGAACGCGCCCAACCGCCGCGGGGCCGCGATATGCCAGCCGGTTTCCTCGAACACCTCGCGGTGAAGCGCCTGAAGGGGTGATTCGCCCGGGTCGATCCCGCCGCCGGGCAGTTGAAGTTCGGGCCCGGGATCGGTCTGGAGCGTGACCAGCAGGCCGCGCCGCAGCGGCAGGATCGCGTAAACCCCCGGTCGCAGACGATAACGGATGCTGGGGTCGGGTGCGGCGCCGACACGTCTGATCATGGTTTGCTGCCCCCTTGGACCCTGCCTTGAACCTGCCTATATCTTCACGATATGCCAAGCCTTGGCAAATAAGGAAACCCCATGACTTTTGCGGAAAAACTCGCCTGGGACGACACGGTGTTGCCGTTCCAACTCGACCAATCGGATATTCGCGGCCGTGTTGCGCGGCTTGATGGGGTGCTGGACGGCATCTTGAAACAGCATGATTATCCGCCAGTGGTTGAGGCGCTGGTGGCTGAAATGGCCCTGCTGACGGCGCTGATTGGTCAGACGATCAAGCTGCGCTGGAAGCTGTCGCTACAGGTGCAATCCAAGGGCGCAGTGCGGATGATCGCAACTGATTACTACGGTCCCGGTGCAGAGGGCGAGCCGGCGCGCATCCGCGCCTATGCCAGCTATGACGCTGAGCGCCTGACAGATGGCACGCCATTTGATCAGGTGGGCGACGGGTATTTTGCCGTTCTGCTGGATCAGGGCAAGGGGACCGAACCCTATAAGGGGATAACGCCTCTGGCCGGTGGCAGCCTGCGCGCCTGCGCCGAGGCATATTTTGCCCAGTCAGAGCAGTTGCCGACCCGTTTCTCGCTCAGTTTCGGGCGTTCGACAGAACCGGGTGGAGAGGAGCGCTGGCGCGCGGGCGGCGTGATGCTGCAACATATGCCGCCGGCGTCGCCATTTGCCAAGGATGGCGGGTCGGGGATCGACGGCCTGCTGGAAGCGGCTGATATCCTTAGCGAGGAAGAGGGTGAAAACTGGAGCCGGGTCAACATCCTGCTCGATACCGTCGAGGAACTGGAGCTGATCGGCCCATCTGTGCCGCCCACCGATCTTCTGGTGCGGCTCTTTCACGAAGAGGGGCCGCGCGTGTTCGATGCACAGTCGGTGCGGTTTGGCTGTAGCTGCTCGGAAGATCGTGTACGCCAGAGCCTGTCGATCTATTCTGCCCGCGATATTGAAAAGATGACAACTGATGAGGGGCGCGTGACCGCCGATTGCCAGTTCTGCGGCGCGCATTACGATATGGACCCTCAAACGCTGGGCTTTGATGCGAAGAGCGGTGTAGGCGATGACGCATGATCCGCTGGGCTTGGTGCGTGCCGCACTGGAAAATCCAGCGGGGGCATCGTCGGATTTCGACCTGAACCCGGAAACAGTGCTGCCCGAGGGGCGCCGCCTGCGCCCTGCCGGGGTTCTGGTGCCTATCGTGATGGGCCGCGATGAGCCGCGGGTGATCCTGACCAAGCGATCCTCGGCGCTGAAACATCATCCGGGGCAGATTGCCTTTCCGGGGGGCAAGCAAGACCCGGGCGACGCGGATGTGATCGCCGCGGCACTGCGCGAAGCAAATGAGGAAATCGGCCTCGACCCGGCGTTGGTAGAGGTGATGGGCATGATGCCGGTGCACGAGACGGTGACCGGGTTTCGGATCACGCCGGTGATCGGTCGCCTGACGCGACCGTTTCAGCCGGTTCCCGAGGCGGGCGAGGTGGACGAGGTTTTCGATGTGCCGCTGTCGCACCTGATGACACCCGCCAATTACCGGATAGAGGCGCGGTATTGGCGTGGCTCGCTGCGGCGCTACTACACGGTTCCCTTTGGTCCCTATTACATCTGGGGCGCGACTGCGCGCATCCTGCGCAGCATTGCTGACATGGCAGAACGATCATGAAGATTACCGGCGATTGGTTGAATGCGCCGCATCTGCAGTCTGTATTTTCATTGATCGCAGAAGGTGGGCATGCGGCCTATCTGGTGGGCGGCGCGGTACGAGACGCGGTACTTGGCCGCCCGGTGGGTGACCTCGATCTGGCGACGGATGCCACACCGCAGCAGGTGATCGCGCTGGCCAAGGCCGCTGGCGTGCGCTGCGTGCCGACAGGGCTGGACCACGGCACCGTGACGCTTGTGGTGGACGGCAAGCCACATGAAGTCACCAGCTTTCGCCGCGATGTCGAAACCGACGGGCGGCACGCGCGGGTTGCCTTTACCGATGACATGGCAGAGGACGCGCGCCGCCGTGATTTCACGATGAATGCGCTTTATGCTGCTGCAGACGGGACGGTGATCGACCCGTTGGGTGGCTTGACCGATGCGCGCGCCGGGCGCGTGCGGTTCGTCGAGGACCCAGAGCGGCGCATTCGTGAAGATTATCTGCGCATCCTGCGATTTTTCCGGTTCTTTGCCTGGTTTGGCGGCGAGGCCGGGATCGACCCCGACGGGTTGGCGGCGGCGGCGCGGTATCAGGACGGGCTGGACGGGATCGCCCGGGAACGGATCGGCCAGGAGATGCGCAAGCTGTTGGCCGCTCCTGATCCTGCGCAGGCTATCGCGGCGATGCGGCAGAGCGGGATCTTATCGCGCATTCTGCCGGGCAGTGACGACAGCGCGCTGGGGCCTTTGGTGCATCACGAGGCAGCGCATCAGATCGCTCCGGATCCGATCCGGCGACTCGCTGCGCTGGGCGGTGCTGACGCGCCCGACCGGCTGCGCCTAAGCAACGCCGAGGCAGCGCGGCTGGATGTATTACGGCAGGCGGTGGGCAGCGCTGAAGCCCCCGGCGCACTGGGCTATCGGCATGGTTTTGATACCGCGCGTGATATTCTGCTGCTGCGAGCGGCATTGTTGGAAAGCCCTCTTTCAGCGGATGCGCTAGAGTTGGCAGCTACCGGGGCTGAGGCAACCTTTCCGATCAGGGCCGCTGATCTGATGCCCGCGCTCACCGGCCCGGCGCTCGGGGCTGCATTAAAGGCATTGCAGGCGCGCTGGGTCGCGTCGGGATTTTCCCTGAGCCGCGATGAATTGTTGAAGGACGTGCAAAAATGAACCGACATACAATCTTGCGCCTTGGCCATCAGGGCGATGGCATCGCCGAGGGGCCGGTTTTTGCACCGCTGACATTGCCGGGTGAAGTGGTCACAGGGGCGCTGAACGGCACCCGCCTGTCCGACATTCGGATAGAGGAACCGGCCGATATCCGGGTCAAACCGCCCTGCCGACATTTCAAATCCTGCGGTGGGTGCCAGCTTCAGCACGCTTCGGACGCCTTTTTGGCGGAATGGAAAACCGACATCGTGCGCAGTGCGCTGGCAGCCCATGACCTGAGCGCCGATTTTGCGCCCATCGCCATATCGCCACCACAGGCGCGCCGGCGTGCAACGCTGACCGCCCGGCGCACGAAAAAGGCCGCGATGGCGGGGTTTCACGCCAAGGGCTCGGATGTGATCGTGGAAATCCCGGATTGCCAGCTGTTGCATCCCGACCTGATGCGCGCGATCCCGGCGGCAGAGGCGCTGGCGCTGCACTGTGCCAGCCGCAAGGGTACACTGAGCGTTGCCGCATGCTTGTCGGTTGGCGGGCTTGATCTGCATGTGACGGGTGGCAAGCCACTGGATGGACCGCTGCGCATCGAGCTGGCGCAACTGGCCGAGGCGCATGATCTGGCGCGACTCAGTTGGGAAGACGAGACGGTGGCGCAGCGGCGCACGCCCGATCAGGTCTTTGGTGCCGCGCATGTAATACCACCCCCCGGCGCATTCCTTCAGGCGACCGCAGAGGGTGAGGCCGCATTGCTGGCCGATGTGATGGCGAACACGGCGGGCGCGACACGCATCGTCGATCTTTTCGCCGGGTGCGGCACGTTCACGTTGCCGCTGGCGGGCGGTGCGCGGGTGCATGCGGTCGAGGGCGACGCGGCGATGATCCACGCGCTCGAGGCAGGCTGGCGCAAGGCGCAGGGTCTGAAACAGGTCACAGCCGAGGCGCGCGATCTCTTTCGCCGGCCGTTGCTACCAGACGAGTTGGCGCAGTTCGACGCGGCCGTACTTGATCCGCCGCGCGCGGGTGCCGAGGCACAGGTAGCTGAACTGGCCCGCGCACAGGTGGCGCGCATCGCCTATGTGTCGTGCAATCCGCTTACCTTTGCGCGTGACGCGGCCACGCTGGTGGCGGCGGGATATGCTCTGGGCCGGGTGCGGGTGGTTGATCAGTTCCGCTGGTCGGCTCATATCGAGCTGGTCGCGGATTTCACGTTGAATTCCAAGTAAGCAGGCAAAATCCCCCTATCTGACACCCCCATAACCAAGCTATGCTGCACCCGAGGCATAAAACGGGTGGAAAACCATGCGAATATTGAAATTCATCGCGCTTGCGCTGGTGGTCGTCGGCCTTTCGGGCTGTTCGTCGAAATTCAAGACATATGACGGCCCAGAGGTCACCCATGTCGTGGTGAACAAGGGCGCGCGCAAGATGTATCTGCTACACCACGACAAGGTGCTGGAGAGCTACAAGTTCGATTTGGGGTTCGCGCCCGTTGGGCATAAGACCGAGCGCGGAGATGGCAAGACGCCGGAAGGGACATACGTGATCGACCGGCGCAATCCGAATAGTGATTTTCACCTGTCCCTCGGGATTTCCTATCCCAATGCTGCGGATCGCGCGCAGGCGCGCGCACGGGGCAAGAACCCTGGTGGCGACATTTTCATCCACGGACGACCGAACAAGAAGAAGGGCACCGGCCCTGACTGGACCGCTGGATGCATTTCGGTGAAAGATCGCGAGATTGAATGGATCTACGCCATGGTGCGGAACGGGACGCCCATCACCATTAACCCGTGAGGCCCGAATGCGCGCGGCAGCTAGAAGATAGGTCTGGCTGCCGGATTGTGTGCTTTAGCTGGATACGCTGGTAGGCTGCTTTCCCGGACAGGCTTAGTTGCCCATCACCATCGTCCACCAGATCTTGCCATTGTCCTCCTGAAGCCAGGAAAAGCCCATTCTGCGGGCCTCAGGCGACAGGATCACGCCACGCGTGTTCGCTTGATCCATCCAGGCGGCGAGCGTTTCCAGCTCGGTCTCGTAGGTTTCGGAGATGTTCTCGCCGACCAGTTCGCCCTCATAGCCAACGCGGCGGACCCGATCGATCGGCGAAGACCCGTCAGAGCCGAAATGCCAGGGACGATTCTGCACCGACATGTCGCGCGAATGGGTCGCGGCGGCGGCATTGAGCTTGGCATCGAGTACGACCGGCGGTTGCCCGGCTGCCTCGCGAAGCGCATTGACCGAATCGAGAATGCGGAACTGAATGCGCGACGAATCACCTGCGCGTATCCGGTAGAGTTTGGGCAACGGTTTGCCGTCAGCGCCGAGCGTCGGTTTCTGTGGCGGGGGTGCCGCGCAGGCCCCGAGTGCCAGAACAGCCGACAATAGAATTACCAGAATACGCGCCATATGGTGGGTCCACCCCGTTGGTTTGTTTCGAAAAGCTCTACAATGCCCGACGTTGCGTTTCAAACCCACATGGCCGGAACTTTGCCGTGACACAATGGTTTGAATTGCGACTGCGACATTCGCGCCATATATCTACCCAATCTGATAAATTTACGACCCTTAGGAGACGAGCATGGCAATGAAATTCTCCAACAAACTGAATAGGCGTCATTTTTTGGCAGGCAGTGCCGCCATGATCGGGGCACCGGCTCTGGCTCAGGACGTTGACGGTGCCGGTACGGTCGAGATCGAGCGCGACGTAACAGAAGCAGTACGGCGCAATATTTCCAGTTTTCGGGCTCTGGACTGGCAGCCATATTTCTCGAACCTGAGAAACGGCGCGATTCTGGTCGATGTCGACAGCCGCGCGCTGCATTACTGGGACGAGGATGGTGTCACCTATAAACTCTACCCATCATCGGTGCCGCTGTCAGAAGATCTGACACGACGTGGACGTACCCAGGTGGTGCGCAAGGTCGAAGGCCCGGAATGGCGTCCGACGCCCAACATGCTCAAGCGCAACCCGGATTGGCCGAAATTCGTACCCGCCGGCCCGGATAATCCGTTGGGAACCCACGCACTTTACCTCAGCTGGACCTATTACCGCATCCACGGCACCCACGACACTCGCAAGATTGGCCGGCGGTCATCGAACGGGTGCATCGGGCTGTATAACCAACATATCGCAGAACTCTTCGGAATGGCCCGTGTTGGCACTCAGGTGTTGCTAATTTGACGAAATCAGGGCGATTTGTGTTGCCGGATCATAAAGTTGGGTTTGCATTCAGAGCAGATTGCTGATTAGAAAATTACTACGAGGTAAAAGTCTTGGGTGCTTGGCGTTGCGATGTGTGATGCCGGGCCAATATCTGGAGGATACTATGAAGAAACTCGTTCTCGCCGCTGCTCTGTCTGCTGCTGCTTCGACCGGCTTTGCCGGCAACTACGAAGAGCCCGTAATGGAAGCACCGGTTATCGTTGAAGAAGCACAAGCAAGCTCTTCGGCTGCAGGCATCTGGATTCCGCTGGTTCTGCTGGCGATTGTGGCTGCTGTGGTTGCCGCTGACTAAGTCAGACAACGTTTCTACAATGAAAAAGGCGGTGGGTTTCCACCGCCTTTTTCTGTTCTGAATACCCAGTAGCTACGCGATCCGGGCCGGCTGGCGTCAGTCTATCCAGTCCACTCTGAACAACTCTTATCCGTTTGATTTTGCTTGGATATGACGCGAATTTGTTAGGCAGGAATCGCAGGATTTCGTATTATCCGGGCAGGAACCCTGCAATTTCGAGCTATGATATGAAGCCGCGAAAGCCCCCTCCGGAACAAGACGATCTCCTGCGCGCCCGATTGGTTGAGATGATCGACATGCGCCACGAACTGGTGAAGCTGGAAACCCTGATTGACTGGGAGGTCTTCGAACGGGAATGGACCGAGCTCTTTCCTTCCCATACCGGTCGTCCCGCTACCTCTCCGCGTCTTGTGGCGGGGCTTCTGTATTTTCAGCATGCTTTCGCGCTCTCGGATGAGGCGGTCGTGGCGCGATGGGCCGAGAACCCGTATTGGCAGCATTTCTGC
>NZ_JAPWHW010000022.1 GCF_028369135.1 Roseovarius sp. ZX-A-9 | reverse complement strand
CTTCATCGTAAATCTCCTCAGATATCTTGCCGAGAAAATTCTACTTTTGAACACCACTAATTTTAGGGGGGATTACCAGTGCGGTTACGGGAAACCCGCCGAGCGACAAACGTGGTTCGGTTTGTTAGGACAGGTCCTGAGCTTATCTCAAGTGTATTCCCGCCTCGATTATGCCGCCGCCGCTTGGGGCATCAGCAGGTTGAAGTATGTCAGTCGTAATCCACAAAAAAGATCGAGTACTCCGCCATTTCATCTGAACTTACGGAGAAGTAATCATATCCCGAGCTCTCTATCTTCAGTTGTTCGCCCTGTTCAAGGTCGACGCTATGCACAAGATTTTCGCCTCCGTACATCGATATGCCGATCGTTTCATCGTGAGAAAAGATGAAAGTGTCCTCCAGAAGGCCGCTCAGTTCGTAGAAATCAATGTCGGTGCTGGAGACATGCTCGGCGCGACCGACTTCGTCGATATTGCTTTTCGCGCGGTCGAGAGACAGCGCATTCGCAATATCGTTTCCGGTGCGGTCGACATTCTCTAACTTCAGAACGAGTGCGTTCCCCGTATCCGCAACGTATAGATCATCACCGTTCAAGGCGATATCGGTAGGAAGATTGAGAAGCTTCCCGAATTCGTATCCTCGACCTTCGCCAATGAGAGTGTGTATGTCGCCACCCGAGTCGACATATCTGACCTTGTTGTTAAAACCGTCAACAATGAAGAGCGTACCGTCGGCTTCGTAATACGCCAGGCCAGCGGGAGTGTTCAACTCTGCATCCCTGGCATCTCCACCATCGCCAGAGAAGCCGCCCCTTCCTTGATAGTTGGCGTATTTGCCAACACCTGCAAACGGAAGTATCTCGCCGTCTTCCCCGATTTCAATGACCCTGTTGTTCCAGGAGTCAGACACGAAGATCCGACCGTCTTCAGTCTCGATCACGGATCTCGGATGATTGAGGCCCCCCTCATTTGCGGGAAGACCCCAATCAAGGCCCGCAGAACCATTGCCCACAATTTGCTTGACCACTCCATCAACACCTATTTCGCGGATTGAATGGTTATAGGTGTCGGCTACCAGAACGGATCCGTCGTTCGTGGCTTCGACATCCCCGATCGAACGGAATTGTGCTGCTGTCGCCGGCCCGTCATTTCCTGAAAAACCGGCGGTGAGACTTCCTGCAAAAGCGGAAATATCTCCATCAGCCGAATATTTGAGTATTCTATGATTGCCTTCCGAGATGAAGATACCACCGTCCACGGATGAGGAAATTGCATTTGGAAAGTAGAATGACGTATTTTCGTCAGCCCTTCCCATTGACGCATGTTTCTGTTGTCCGTTACCAACTATTATCTTGGAATATTCTTCGTTGAATTCAATGATCCTTGGTTTCCGGTTATCCAGAGCAATCAGTGATCCATCAAAAATGGCCAAACTCGATATGTTCCCAGAGATGCCGTCACTGGAAGTCTTACCGAAAGAGTCGATAATCTCACGTTCCATCAGATTGTAATTGTGAATAACACCCAAGTCGGAATCGGTTATGAGCAGCGTGTTTCCATTCAAGCGCATGGTCGATACGTTTGCGAACGCAATCGGAAAGGCGAAGGTGCTGACTTCCAGAGTATCAGGATCAATTTCCGCTATGCGAGTGTGGTCGCCAACAAGAACTTGACCTGAAAAGGGGTCAACGACAAGCCCACCGCCGAACGCCGCCCCGAGTTGAACTTTGCCGAGAAGATCACCTTCTGCATTGAATTGCGCATACCATTTCTTGGAGTCTCCGGTGTTGAACAGGATCATGCCGACAGTGTCGCCGTTGAAGATCATGTCCACAATGCGAAAGCTCTTTCCAGGAAATTCGGGAAAAGGCGTTTCATGCTCCCAGACAAACCAAGAGTCGTCATCGGCTTGACGCAGCACCATGGACGAACCGTCCCCGACCACCTGATCGCCGTCAAAAAAAGAGTTGTAAGCGGTGAAAAACAGCTTTCCATTCGGGTCCAGCCCGAGATGGTTAACTGCCCCGATACCTTTCAATTCACCACTTTCAATCTCAACATTCGTAACATTCGTATCGCCATAAACAGTATCGACTGTATCTGTTTTATAATCAAAGTGTCGAATAACAAAGTTTCTTGTATCGTTGAACAGGAATTCGTCATTTCCCAGCGCGAGCATTCGCGCTGGGGCATTCAGAAGCACTTCAGACGCCATTCCCGTTTCAATGAAACCTTCCCTATATTGACCAACAGCCTTATCAAAAGTGCCATCGGGAGATATTTGAAGTATATTTGCCCCATATGTATTCGTTACGAGAAAGGAGCCGTCACTCACGAAGGCGGTGTCCGTAGGGTAATTGAAATTGATTTGATCGACAGACCCCACTTCGTCCGGGGCAGAACCGATAACATAGTCTATACTGGGCCGATCTGTCGATTGCTCGATGGATGTCCAACCTCCGGTGAGGTTCCCTAAGTAAGTGGTCAGTTGCTCACTTTCACGAAGTTGCTCTGGAATCATAAATGCGCGCCAATCGTAGTCACCATTCACCAGATCGACATTACCGATTGCCGAGTCGCTGTAATATGTTTCTATTTTGCCATCGATCGGGGATTTGACGTTGAAAACGTAGTTGTGGCCGGGTTGTTCTATGACGGAAAGTGCTTCTTCTGGAGTCCTGTTGCCGACTGGCGCGAGGGGTGACGTGGGGTAGATAACGCCGATGTACCAGTCCGCGCTGTACTCAACAGGAACCGAGTTTATCCTGCTCAGGTCGCCATCTTCATTCAATTCAAGGTTGATTTTGAAGTTCCCGACGCCAGGCTGATAGATATCGAGCTTATGTATCGCCGTTGGCGTGGCGACGCTGAATGCGGAAGCGTAGATCCAGGACGCTTGAGACGTTCCCTCGCCGGTGTTCCGGACATAGAAAGGCGGCATCGCATCCTCGTCGAACAGCTCGATCCGCACAGAGCCGTTGGCGTTCTGCGAGACATAGACGCCACCTCCCGGAGCGCCCGACGACAGCAGCACATGCTTTCGATCCACCCCGCCATCGTTGCGGTACCCCTCAAGCACATATGAACCCGCAGCCAGACCCGAGAAGTCGACAAAAGGCTCGACATAGGCCGATCGCTGCACCGCGCCGCCCGGATCGACGCGAGACGCCCGTCAGGGAGCCATCTTCGGACAGCGTCAGCGTCAGCTTCTGACCATAGGTCCCGGACTTGGCGATCCGGACCGAATGCTCACCCGCCGAGAACCCGAAATTCGTTACATTGCTCCAAGCCCACGCGCCTCGCGTGATCCCTTCGCTTTCGGTCACGATATAGAAGGGCGGCGGCGCATCCTCGCCGAACAGCTCGATCCTCACAGAGCCGTTGGTGCTTTGGGAAACATAGACGCCGCCGCCTGGCACACCCGACGACAGCAGCACATGCTTTCGATCCACCCCGCCATCGTTGCGGTACCCCTCAAGCACATACGAACCCGCAGCCAGACCCGAGAAGTCGATCAGGGAGGCGCCCTCTGCCGACTGGAGTTTAAATCCTGCAGAGTCAAAGATAGCATAGCCGCTCCAGCCTTCGGGAGACTTGGCGGTGACAACACTGTTTGAGCGGTCTTGAAAAGACTTCAAATCCGCCTCCCAAAGGTTTTTCCACGGATGTTAGAATCACTATCTAGTATAAGTTATTTTGGCGGACGAGCCCAACGGCAATCTCGACACGAAACTCTCGCTGGAAATCATAGAATTGCTGAAGGCGCTGAATGAACGCGACCATATCGCCATTGTCATGGTCACCCATGAAGAAGACATGGCCGCCTATGCCCAACGCGCAATCTGGATGGTCGATGGCCGAGTCGAACGCGACGGCCTACCTACCGAAGTGTTCAATCGCGAAGGGCATAGCGCACGCTCTGGGAAACCATCCGCCTGGCGATCCAGGCCATCTTTCGCAACGCTCAACGCACCATCGATCAGCTTACATCAACGTCACAGCAACCTGCGACTGTACATTTCGTGCTGATTATGCAGGTCAATCCGTGCGGGTGCCGATGATTGCGGGGGTAAAAATGCTCAGAAACAAAGGCTTGGCGCGCAAGCCTTTGAATTACATGAGTTATTGGAGTCGCTGGGGTTATGGCTCATAACCTTAAGATCGCAGGTTCTCCATTGTAGCGCAAAACCGGCGTTGCCTACCCTCGAACCTCCCTTCACTCCGGCCACCTAACCTTGTTTGGCGTGCGAGTTGCCATGAATACGGTGGCCTGCTCTTCCCGGCTGATTCGGCGATTTCCCATTCACGCCAAAGCTGCTTCGACGATCCAGGGTTCCAGCGCCATCCTGGCAGTCGGCCGACAGGCGTCGGGCTTCTTGGCGAGGTCTCGCGTCTTTGTGTCGAGATCGATGAACGGGTGGACGCCTTCCTTGACCGGCCGCTGGAGGGTGAAAGGCCCTACCTCTGGCTGGACGCCACCTACATTAAGGTCCGGCGCTCGGGGCGGATCGTCAGCTTCGCGGCGTCCAAATGATCATCGCGGATGAATACAAGGGCTTGAAAGGCACCGCCGCCAAAGTGCTGGGTGCCACCATCCAGCGATGCCGCGTGCATTTCATGCGCAATGCGCTGGCCTGCGTCGGCAAGAAGGACCGCCCCATTGTCACAGCAGCGCTCAGGACGGCCTTTGACCAGGATACGCTGGCAGACTCGAAAGAACACTGGGCCAAGCTGATCGAGGCCTTTCAGCCACGCCATCTTAAGCTCGCTGAACTGATGCTCCGCGCTGAAGACGACGTGCTGGCCTACAAGTCTTTCCCGCAGGCTCACTGGCGGCAGATCCACTCTACCAATCCGCTTGAGCGCCTGATCAAAGAGATCAAGCGCCGCACCAATGTCGTCGGTATCTTCCCCAACGAGCCTGCGATCAGGCGTCTCGTTGGCGCGCTGATGCTGGAGCAAAACGATGAATGGGCGCTCACACGACGTTACATGACGCTGGAAACCGTCGCCACCATCTGCGAGGATAATACCATGGACCCGGCGAAAATCGCCGCCCTGTAAACCGGCTCAACATCCAGCCGGACAATAAATTCCACCACGTGCTGGGACACTACCTTCTCAACCCGCGTCACCCATTTCCCAGCATAGCTCGCCCTAACCCTTAGGACTTATTCTACAGACTCTGTGATGGGTATTCCTTGGGCGGTGTAGCGGTTAAGGACAGCGACGTGGTTCTGTATTTTCGCGCCTCGACGGGTGAAGTCCCGCGCCGTCAGGCTTTGGCCCATCAGTTTCACGCAATGCCTTTTCGTTTCGATGCGGTTTTTTGGTGATATCCGTTCCATCATCGCCATATTGCTCACCCCAGATATTTCGATGCATTGGCTGCTTCGTTGTGGGCAAAGGCTTCACGACTTGTGGGTTTCCAGTGAAACGGGGGCCAATTCATCCAGGGCCTAGCGTTCTTACGGAGCGGAATGACTACACCAGCACCACGGACAGCCATGGCATCATAGCATTTTCGCGTGTCGCAAGCCCCGTCTACGGTCACAAAACCGATGTCCAGATCGACAGGGAACCACGCCGCTTCAACGCGGCATCATAGTTCGACCAGTTCGTGGGTTTGTAATTCGCAGGTTGTGCGGATGGGTGGCGGATGCTCAGGAATATCCGCCGACGCAATCGTTTGCGTGCGTCTTGCACTTTGGGTCGGAGGCATTTTCCAACTCCTTCCGCCAAACCGCCCCCCCGAACGCACCGTGCGCATAGCAGAGGCACTCTGTTTCGCCGCACATCGTAGAAATTCAAACTGAGGCGCTTTGTATACGATCGGCACATGAAGTTTGACGATGTCCTCGCTTGAATCGAAGACTTCGACGACGCCAATGAGGCGTAGCCTCGGCCACTACAAGGAAAAGGGCACCTACCATCTCTCTACCTGCTTCATACGGAGGCGCCGAATGTGAGGTTGTCGATGACATGGGTGGCATCGCCATGCCCCTCGACGAGGCGCTCACGTTAATCGCGAACGACGGCATCTTCCGGGCTTGGGCCTGAGCACAAAATCTACAAAGCCGAGTTCAGAAGCTGTTGCGCTTCAGCACCTTCACCACCGTCCTGAACAGGACCGATAAATAGAGCAGCAGCGAATGCCGCTCGATCCAAACGGTTTCCCAGTGTCGACGGCCGTCCATACCGTCGGCTTGCGTGTTCATTACCTGCGCAAGCCCGGTGATTCCGGGCCGAAGGCTGTGGCGCCGGCGCCAGTAATCTTCGGTATAATCGACCTCTTGGGCGGGGGTGTCGGGGCGTACGCCGACCAGCGACATGTCGCCGCGAAGCACGTTGAATAACTGCGGCAGTTCGTCGAGATGGGACTTGCGGATCACCCGGCCCACCGGAGTGATCCGCGGGTCGTTCGCCTGCGTCGTCTGGAAGGCTGCACGCGCCTGCACCGCTTCGTCCCGGCTGGTGCCGGTGACCGCGCCGCTGCTACTTTCGGGCGGGGCTAGGCGCATCGAGCGGAACTTAAAGATGGTGAAGGGGCGCCCGTTGCGACCGACCCGAATCTGCTGGAAGACCACCGGAAACCCGTCATGCGCATAGATGGCCACCGCCACAACCAGCATCGGCAGGCCGGTCACGACCAATATCAGCAGGGCGAGTACTATGTCGAGAAACCGTATCATTCGTATTTCCTTCGTTGGTATAGTGCCGCTTCAATAGCCATTGCGTTTCTTCAAGCGGACACGGTCGAGGTCAAGCGCGTCCAGCAAGTGGCAGTCGGCATCGCCGGCACCATAGTGGTTTACGAACGAGCCGGGCAAGGCGCGCGCCACCGCGATCGCGCGGTCAGCCATTCCCGCACGAATCCAGACAGTCGCCCGATCAGCAACTGCGAGGTCGAAAGGAATAAGGTGACGAGTTTTACCCTGCCGAACGCCAGATGAGGCGAAATCGGATCAATTTGGCCGTTGCGATGATGATCAGCGGAAAGGCCAGCGTCAGAATGGTCAGGCCGAAAACGCCACCGACAAGGGCGATTAGGATGATGACGACGACATCCTTGCCGATCCTTTCTGGAAAACCGGACAGGATGAACAGAATGAACAGGATGATCATGATCCCTGCGGCAAAGACATGCACCAGCGTGATCTTGTCAATCTGTGAGGCGATGCCATGCGTGGCGATCCCGATCAGGCCCTCTAGGCCGGGGCCGTAGAACAGTATCGCCTTGGTTAGGGCCTCGGCAAGGTGATCAAACACAAAATAGGTGGTGACTGGTAGCAGCACAAAAACAAGGACGAGCCCGGCTAGCCGGGCGGGGGACAGGCGTCGCAGGGTCCAAGTCCGCCGTGTCCCGGATTTGACGAAGATGAAATAGCCGAAAAGGGCGAGGGTGCAGACGAAAATCCCGGACGAAACCACGGTCAGCATCAGTCCCAAGACGCATTGCAGAACCGTTCGCATGGCCAGCCCAGGCCACAGGCCCGCCGCGACACCCAAACAGGCATGCACGCACAGCAGCCACCCGACCCAACCGATCGCGCCGCGTCCATTCATTAATAAAAAAAGGCTCAGAAAAAGGGCCCAGGCCCAGATCTGTGGTCTCCGCCCGGAGACAAGCTTGTGAAGCTTCGCGAAATAGAGCGTCGAGACCGCAAGGTAGGCCGAGATATAGACCGAGAAGCCGTGCCCCGGAAAGATATCCTCTAGCCGCAGCCCCGGCGAGGCAACCATCAGCCGGTAGAAGTGGAAATGATGGATATAGTCGAACATGTCTATGCCGCTGCCCCACAGCAGGATGACCTGCGGCCAAGGGTGGAATGACTTGAGTCCGACCAGATGCAGGAAATTGAACAGCACCAGCACGGCCGCTGGCATGGCGTAAAGCCTAGACAGGGTCAGCCTGGGATTTCTCGTCTGCATGTCGCGGCTCCGCTCAGGGGACGATTTCGATGACCTTCACAGAGCTCCGCCCGAACGCATCATTTGCGCCCACGCCGATCCGGCGCACGTCATCGAAGGGCAGCGTATCGCTGTGGAAGGCGTAGAACCAGGTGCCGTCCTTGGTGTCAAAATCGAGATTGTCGTGGATAAAACGCTGGCCGCGCGTCTCGATCGCCAAGAATGGCTGCGGCCCGAATACCTGGCCAGCCAGAGTGCGCACCGTGAGGTTGGGCACATCATCCGTGGGGTTGGAATCAAGTTCCAGTGACAAATCCAACTGCGGCGTGGTTTCCACCGGCAGATCCAGCGTGCGCTGAAACGCCTCGTTTGCCCCGCAGAACCGGTAGGGGACGTCCGGATAGGCTTTGCGGGCACGATCGATCATGTCGCGCACCTCTTCCACCTCGGGACCCAGATCGCGGAAATCGTGGCTGGCCATGCCGACCAACGCCGGTCGGCCCTCGGCGGCCTGGGCAAAGGCCTTTTCGATCTCAAAGTATTCCAGGTTAGCAAATCGGTTCATCAAGTTCAGCGCGCGCCCGATCCAGCGTCGGCAGGCGCCTTCCAGCTGGTAATTATCGTGATGCGGGTGGTAGGGCGTCCAGTCGTGGCGCGCCCGCCGCCAGTCTCCCGAGCGGCCGTTCCGCAGGTCGATGGAATCGGTCCAGGCCTGCCGCGGGTCGAGCGCAGTGTTGGAGATGTCGAACGGTATCCATTGTTCCAGAAAGAAGTTGCTGTCGGGCCGCTCGGTCTGGAACCCGGCGCGGTAGACCGACGGGAAGAACCCCCGCTCGATGATGCGCCGCGCCAGCGTTTCGTGCAGATGCGGCGAGTTGACGAAGGATGTGGCGCAGCGATGCGCCTCGCGATAGGTGGACATCGGGTGGAAATGCCACTGGATCTCGTCGCGGCAATCAGGTTGTTCGCTGGTGCGCTGCAGATAATGGTCGTGGATCGCGTGATAACCCATCGCCCGGCGCCGCGGGTTGACCTTGAACTCCACATGATCGAGACAGAACCAGTTATAGACCCAACCCTGCCCGAAACTGTCGGGACGGCTCATGCGAAATCCAGGGTCCATCACCCGGTCGAGCATCGCATCCACCTTGGGCCAGTTATCCATGTAGTTGATCCGGTGACCGCGCAGAAGCTGGCGGATCTCGTCTTCCTTGCCGCCCAGATTGATCTCGCCCTCCTGCAACTGGCGCAAGGTCTCGCGCGTGCGCGGCAGGTTCGTGATACCGAAAAGCTCGTCCAACCGCTCGAAACTGGCCTGAAGCGATTCGTAGAGTGGGCCTTCCGTGTCGATGGCATGCAGGAAATGAACGGTCGCAGCGGTCATAAACCGGCCTCCTGGGTGAGAAAGGTGCGCGAATAGTCCGAGGCAAAAGGGGCAAGATCGGGTTTGCCGGATGTCTGCGGTGCATCAATGACGAGGAACCATTCGTAGAACGGGGCCTCAAGCGTGTTCGAATGGTTGAATTCGGCGAAATCGCCGCGCCGTGCAAAGCCGTAAGTCGCCACCTCGCGGCAGCCCAGATCGGACAGCGCCGCGCGCATCGCTGGCACATCGGTGAAATGGTTGGGATGGCCCTTTGACCGGGCGCCTGTCTCAGCGGCCAGCGCCAGATCGTCATCGAAGGCGTAGCGGTCGCTCTTACCAGTGAGGTAAAGCCGCCCGGCGGGCTTGAGCACGCGTAGGAACTCTGCCAGCGCGAGATGCTGATAGGTGGCGTCGAAGACCGCAACGCATACGAGGTTTTCAAAAGACGCATCCTCGAAGGGCAAGGTTTCCGCCGTGGCCACTTCCAGCGCCTCGATCCCATCGGCCCCGCCATGGCCCTCTCGCGCGGCCTCGATCATCGTTTCGGATATGTCCACGCCCGACACCGCCAGCCCGTACTCGCGGTAGATTTTGAACATCCGGCCCCAGGCGCAGCCCACGTCCAGAACCCGGCCCGTCCGGAACGGATGAGCGGCAAAGACCCGCTCATAGACCCAATCGCCTTCTGTGCGCGCATCGCCCTTTTGGACCTGTGATTGTACAGCCTCACCCGCCTCGGCCACGCGGTCTTGCCAGTATTTGCGATAAGTCTCGTTCCAGTATGCGGCGCGGGGGTCGTCGATCCCGGTCATTGCGCTTCTCCGTAGGTCTGATTAGGTGAATTTGAATCTGCGTGCTGCAATAGAATCTCGTCAACATAGGCGAGGACATTGGCGGAGGCACTGCCCAAGGGCGGCATCTCGAAACCGGCGACCGCATGCGCTTGCCCCGCCCGCAGGATTGCCACGGCCTCGGCCATGTCTGCCGCCGCCCGTCCCAAACCGAACTCCGGATAAAGCACATAATCGGCAAAGCCAACACAGATCACCGGCTTGCCGGTCAGCGCGGCCTGCAATCCCATGGTGCTGGCCTCGACGCAAACGACGTCCGCCACTAAGATCGCGTCTTCGGGGCCGAGCAGGCTGCCATCGTCCAGCATGCCATATCGCGCGTCCCCCGGCAGTGTCATGGGCCGGTTAGGATGTGCCCGGATCAGATAGGCATAGCGCGGATCGCCGCGACAGAAATCCTCGAGCGACGCAACCACGTCAGTCATCTGCAGGAAAGGCCGGCCGATCATCGACATTTGCGCGCCGGGGGCAGGGAAAAGGATAACGGTCCGGTCGTCCAACCCCAATCGCGCCCGCAGGACATCGCGGCGCGCGGCGTCCCCCGGGCCGGGGGCTAGGCGGTCGAAGGCGGGGTTGCCGGTGACACGGATGCCGCTTTCGTCAAAGCCGTCGGTCACGAGCGCGCGCGCCACCTCGGCTGACAGCACGGCCAGATGCGGCGCGTAGCCTTCCTGCAAAATCCAAGCGCGGTCCTTGACTAGAAAGAGATCGCCCACCGCCAAGCCAGGAATGCCTTCCAGGCGCGCGGCCTTCTGCAGAGCGCATTCGAACCGCGGGCTGGTGGTGGTGATGACGATGTCGGGACGGGTCCAACGCAGGTATCGGCGCATTGTGTTCACCGGCTCGAATGCGGTCCGGCCCTCTCGGCGAACCCGCGCTAGCGCCGCCTCGCGGCCCTGGGCCTGCGCCAGATCGCGCAGGCCTAGAGCGAAATAGGCGCGAGTTTCCTCGACCGGAATGTCCGGATGTGTGGCAGCGGTGGTGAATTCACCGGCCAGCGCCACCCATTCGGCATCCTCTGCGGGGTCGAGCAGCGCCGAAACCGGCTGCGCCGCTATGCCCTGGCGTCCCAATTCGGCGTGCGCGGTAGTAAAGCCAATGATGTCGGGCGCGTCGCGGCGCGCCGCAAAGGCGCGGGCCAGCGCCGCAACGATTTGCACATGGCCGCCGCCATAGCTGGCCAGTAGCGGACGGAGGGCGCGCGCGCTCAAGTCCGACCGGTCCCGAAGACGATTTCCATTTCGGTGCGGTAGGGATCGCTGCGATAACCCTGCGCGGGGATGCCGGTGGTCAGGTATGTACAGATCCGCCCGGCAATCCATGGATCGGCGAGAAGCGCCCCTAACGCACACCCGTCGAGCGCCGAGACATCTTGACCGCTGCCGGCGTAGCCGAGGCCCGCCATCTGGGGCTGGCAGATCACCTCAACCAGAAAGAGCTCCTCTGGGCTGAGCTCCCCCACCCATCGGGGCGCTGCTTCGGTATAGTTGCGCCCCTCTTCGTCGAAGGACGAATTGGTGCGCCAATCCTCGCCCTTGATGTCGCCGAACTCCTCGATCCGGGCCAAATCGAGGCTGAAGGGCTCGCCGAGAAAAGCGCATATCTTCTCCATGGAGCCAGCCAGGTCCGTAGCTAGATCCTCGGCGCGTAGGAGCATCAGTCGCTCAGCGCCATAGCGCGCCTGCATCTCCGGTAACTCGATCATCGCTGCCTTGCAGTTTAGACAGGCGTCGAGGAAGGCAGGCCAGGGCTCGTAGGTCATCTTCTTGTAGGAGGCCGTCACATCGCGCGGATCTCGGAAGATGTGGATCGCCTGGCCGTCGGGGAACATGTCCAGAAATAGCGGGATATCGCGCCACTGCATCGCTAGCTTTTCCGCCCAACGGGTGGCGCCTCCCCCCAAAAGCAGTGATTTCATCACCGCGTCATAGACCGCGGCATGGGTTTTGCTCTGTCCTTCTAGCTTCGCATGGATGGCCGGAACGTCCAGCGACAGCGACCAGCGCGCCGAAATCCGGGCCGCGATCTCATCAAGTAGGTGCGACAACGCCGCGGGTTCTTCGAGGTCGTGATGATGCGGCAAGCAGAAGCGCAGGTATTTCACTGTCGACGAGGCCGCCGCGACATTTGGGATGGCGTTGAGCACTGCCGTGAGAAACGTCGTGCCACTGCGATAGACGCCTGACAGCAGGACCGGTCGCGTGCCTGGCAGCTGGTCCGGCGTTTGATCCCGAATCCGCTCGGGTCGTGGGTATGTGGTCTCGGGCATGTGGACCTCACCGATCAGAGTTTTAGGAAACGGTCGAGCAGGGCCAGACCGGCCTCGCCGCTGCGTTCGGGATGGAACTGCACGCCGATGACATTACCCTTGCGAATCGCCGCGGGTACTTGTTGTCCGGCATGAGTTACGGTGGCCAAAACTGCCGACGGGTTGGCGGGACGGACCGCAAAGGAATGGACGAAGTAATAGGCGTCACCGTCGCGGACGCCTTCCAGCGGGGTGCCGCGAAAAATGCCCGCATCCTGTCCCGGTGGCGGGGCAAGCGCGTGCCAGCCGATCAGCGGCACGCGCAGGCGGCGCCCATCGTCGTCCGCGATGTCGATCTTGTCGACCGTGCCTGGGATTATCCCCATGCCCGGATGGGTGCCGAATTCATAGCCCTCTTCCATAAGCAGCTGCATGCCGACGCAGATCCCAAGAAAGGGGCGGCCCGTTTCGATGAACGTCCCGATCGCTTCATCTAGGCCCGAGCTGCGCAGCTGCTGCGAGGCGCGCCCGAAGGCACCGACGCCGGGTAGAAGCACCCGGTCTGCGGTCACGATATGCTCCGGGTCGCGGCTTAGATCGGCCTCAATCCCGAGGCTACGCAGGGCATGCATGACAGAGAAGACGTTGCCGCTTCCGTAGTCGACGACGGCACATTTCGAACTCACGCCAGGGTCCTTTTCATATCAGACTGTGACCCCGCCAGGGCACAGGCATATGCGCAGGGGTATCGATATCCCGGCTGACCGTAGCGCCGGCCGCGATCACGCAGCCTGCCACCACCCCGGATGCCGGGCAGGTTTGTGAGGTTGTTGCCCAGCAGGTCGAGAAGCCGCTCCAACGCCTGGCAGTCGTGGAACATCGGCAGCATGACACTGTCCGCTCCCTGAGCTCCCACGCCGTCGATCTTGGCCGCCGATCCATCGTGCAAGGGGTTGATGAGCGCGATCAGATGCGCCCCGGGCACCGCCTCGCGGAAGCGAGTGGCGTCTTCCCCGGTCCGCTGACTTTTCCAGCTTGTCATGTGGCCTTGGCGCTTGGCCTTGCTTATGACCTCCGGATCGACGAAGGGTTCGCCCCCCTCGATCGCACAGACATGGCGGGCGATGTCCAAGCCGTTGAGTAGCATTAAGAAATTCATGAGCGCGCCTCTACCGACCCGTCCGCGACGCCTTCCGGGAGCGGGCGCACAAAACAGCCCGCCCCGGCGAGCACAGCCCGAAGGTCACCGATAGTCAGCTTCTTCCAGTGCAGCGCCTGGGCGATCGCGGCAGCCGAAGCCTCGGTCCGGTCGATCAGGTCAGTCAGGTGCGCGGCGCTGCCCACTCCCCCCGAGGCCACCACCGGGATCGCCACCACGTCGGTGATCCGGCGAATGAGGTCGATCTCGTAGCCCTTGCCCAGCCCGTCGCAGTCGATCGAAGTAACCAGCAACTCTCCCGCGCCACAGGCCTCGACTTCACGCGCCCACTCCACCGCGTCGCGACCAGTATGGTTGCGGCCATTGTCGGTCATCGCCTGCCACCGGCCCGCGCCGTTGCGGATCGCCTCGATCGAGACCACCGTGGCCTGAGCACCGAATTGGTCGGAAATTTCGGTAATGAGTTTTGGGTCGCGGGTGGCGGCAGTGTTCAGCGCCACCTTATCGGCGCCGCGTGCCAGCAACTGGCCCACATCCTCGGGGGTGCGGATGCCGCCGCCCACGGTCAGCGGAATGAATACGCTCGATGCTACCTGCTCGACGATCTCGTGCAGGTTGTTGCGCTCGTAGAGGCTGGCCACCACATCCATGAAGACCAGTTCGTCCGCGCCTTGCGCGGCATAACGGCGCGCCACCTCGGCCGGGTCGCCGACCTTGCGCCAACCCTCCATCTGCACGCCCTTGATGAGCCAATTCTGCTTGACGTCGAGCCGAGGAATGAGCCGCAGGTTACGCATCTGTCACCCTCAATGGTCGAAGGCTCGTTGGCGCAGTTTCCACTCTCCGCATTCGCGCATCCACAGATGCGGCGAACGGAACGTGTTGGCCAGCGCATCGAAATAGTCGCGCGTCACCATCGGGTGTTCGAACATCTTGCTGGCCTGCGGAAACTCCTCTTCGGGGATGCTAAGGTACTGGAATATCTCGTCGGCCCAGCGTTCGGGAAACTCGCCGTCATAGCGCTTGATCAGCGCCAGCGCCTCGTCGCGTTCGATATCGCCCGAACGCACTTCCTGGCTGGCGTCATAGGTGCTGCGGCCGATACCGAACTTGATGTACGTCGTGTAGTAGTGGAAATCGTCAATCTTGTCGTCAATCGAGTTGTATTTCGAATAGGTGCCGACCGTACGCTCCGGCGAGGCGCGGAAACCGCCCTTCTCGACGGCAAAGTAATAGGCCGCCTGCGGGTGCCATTTCAGGTAATAGCCCAGATAATGGACCTGCGCGCCCAGCTCTTCCAGCGGCTTCATGTCCGACGGCAGGAAGGGCGACAGATCGGCTTGGGTCATGCCGAAATTGTCCCTCAGGCTCGCGATGCTTTCGCCGCCCAGGAACATGTCTTCCTCACTGGCGGTCGAGAAATAGTCATAAGAGCGTTTCGCATCTTCGTTGTCGTCGATCGGGTTGCCATATTCCGCCTCGTTCTCGCCATAGAAGATCAGCGGGATCCCGAACAGGATCGCCATTTTCGGGGCAAAGCATTTCTGGCCGAGGATGAAGGGCTGGAACGGGTGAAAGATGTTCTCGACCGCCAGCCGCGTCAACAACCGCTTGGACCGCCCCGAGGTGGTCATCAGGTAGTTGTCCATGCCCGAATTGATCCAAGCATCGAAATTATGGCGCCCCCAGTCGGTGTAGATGTTGGGTGCCCAAGTCACGGTCAGCGGGTTCATGCCGTATTTGTATTTCAGCATCCAGGACTGATAAAAGCTGTCCTTGCCTCCCGACCCCGGCACCAGACAGTCATAGGATCCGTTGCGGCTGCGGAATTTGTCGCACAGCTCAACCAGCTTGCGCTCGCGTTCGTCCCAATCGATTTCGCGCGCCTTGCGTTCGGCCATGCGGCAGGCATCGCAGACACCTTCGGCATCAAACTGGATGGTCTTCTTCTTCGACGCCTCGGTATGACGAAACTCGACGGTCGAACTTGGCCGCTGGTTGGAAACGCAGCATTTGGTGCAGAACTTTATCTCTGCCGGCAGCCCGTATTTCCGATGCGGATTCGGATTGCCTGCGGCATATTCGACTTCATCAATCTCGCGGTTCAATGCGTTGGGCTTGGGGACCATTTAACAATGCCTTGTTGCTGGATATCTTGGTTCGGAATGGCTGAAATTGCTGCAGGGCACACTTACGGGGCCTACCGCTCTACGTCAACACGAGGCATCCACTTATAGGCGGATGTCAAACCTGAGGTGGTCCTTCGCCCCGACACGCCGTCCAACTTCGCAAGCCTTGGGCGACTATTGCTTCGGCCAACTGGAAATCCTCCAGTTCATCGATGTCGAGACTGTCGAGAACCCCCAGCTCCAGGCCCAGCGTTTCGGGCTGAAAGAGCGTACCGCGCTCCACAAACGCCTCGGTACGGCAGATGTAAATCGCCCCGTTCGGGGTGAAGTAACCAACCCCATCCTGACGCCGTGTGTCCATCGTGCGATCCTGCGCGGGGCGCAGCATTCCATCCGAACTCATCCCGAAATGCCAACTCAGCGGTTTGGACGGCGATACCGATACCAGAGCATCCGCACTACCCTTTTCGAACAGCTCCGCAGCGCGCCGAATGTGCTGTGCCGAACGGAATGGCGAGGTCGGCTGCAAGAGCGCAAATACCTCTGGGTTGCCAGTCGCTTCAATCGCATGACGCAGCACATCAACCGATGGCGTATTCGACTGCGCCAGCTCCGCAGGCCGCATGAATGGCACCTCGGCCCCCGCCTCCTGTGCGGCCGCCGCGATATCGGCCCCGTCCGTCGAGACGACAACCCGCCGAAAACAACCCGACGCAAGCGCTGCCTGCACCGTCCAGGCAATCAGCGGGCGACCGCCCAACGGGCGGATATTCTTGCCGGGTAGCCCGACCGAGCCCGCCCGCGCGGTGATGAATGCGATATCTATCATGTTTGCCTTCAAGATCGTTGCCAAATGCGCATCAGGGCGGTTCGACGTTCCAAAGTGTCCCCTCGGAACGCCGCAACGACATAATACACATAGATCAGGAAGGGAACCGGATGCGCCTAGCTACGGCGCGACCCTACTCACTCCGCCGTGACATGCAGCCCGGCGGGGACCAGGCTTATCGTTCCGGTGGCGAAGTCACCTTTCGGCACCTTGATCTCCTGCTTGCCCGTCGACGTGGGTTGCATCATGGCCAGCGGCTCTGGTGTGACGGAAATTCCCGCTAACCAGACCCGATGCGCCGCGCCGGTATCAGGATAGCCCGACATCCCACCGGGCCGGTTACTGTGGTTGGCCAGCCAGAATACCTGCGCAAAAGCAGTTCCGGGCGGAAAATTATCCGGCGCGTTCAACCCCGACCTGTCGATGCCGCCAATATAGTTGAGGGTATGATACCAGCGGTCGGTTTCCGGCAGGTGTAAGGCGTCGTAGAAGGCATATTTGTAAGAACTGCCATTGGAACTGCCCGCGATCTCGGTACCGATGGGCCAAATGCCCGACGGGTCGGCTGGATTGCCCAGCGTGGCGGGAAAAGGCTTGTTTAGCGTGACTGTATTTGCGCCCTTGTTCACACCGCCAAGGTCGAACAGATCGAAGGCCACCAAACGGCTGTAACGGTCAAAAGTCACCCCAAGCGAATTGCGATACCCAAACAGGATCAGGCCCCGGTGATAGGCGGCATCGGAATTGTCGTTCCAGCCCGAAGCATCCGCCAGATGCACAACGGTGTCACCCGGGGCCAATGGCGCGGCCAGTGTCGGCAGGCTGTCCGTGCCACCCTGACGATAGCGCATGTGGTGTTTTGCCTGAATCGTCAGCCCATCCTGATCGACGCAGAGCAGCCCCATGTACTGGCTATGCCGCGCACCATGCGTCCAGGCCGACCAGTCCCCCGCAAGGCCTTCCTGGCGCAAGTACGAGCCCAGCCGGTAAACCCGGTTCGGATCAATCGGCAATGGTTCAAGCATCTGCGCGATACCGGCATGGTGCCCCGAGAATGAAAAGCTTGCCGGCAGGTTCGGCGTCACCTCGTCCATTGAAGCGCCGGAAAGGTGGATCAAAGCATCCAGCTTTCGCGTCCCCTCATTGTGGATAACATGCTTCTGGGCTTGGGCAGGTTGGATGTGTGGCAAAGCAAGATGTGTGGAACAGTCGGAAAAACCGGGCATGACAGCCCCCCTTGGTAAGGCGTGAAATGAAACGCCCGATCCTCCGTCCCAAAGTTGAGAAAACTCTTACATCTAAGAGCGCTCCCCCGCAGGACACCTAAATGCCCCGGATTTCAGCGCCCTACGACTTGCCGGACTCCACATCAGTTATCGTAGTAGGAACTGTAGGCGCCATAACTGTCGCCATACCCATAGCGCTTCATACCGCTGGAACTGATCTGGCCCAAGACCAAGCCAGCCACCCGCACATTCACGCTTTCGAAGGATTTTATCCCCTCGCGCACTTGGCGCTGCGAGGTGCTGTCCCATTTGACGGTGTAGATGATGGCATCCACCCATTGCCCGATCACCCGCGCATCAGGCACCGCCAGGACCGGGGGCGTGTCGATGATGATGTAGTCGTACATCGTGCGCAGTTCGTCCAGGAAGTTACGGAACCGCTCGGTCGAGAACACGTCCGCCGCATTGGTCGAGGTCTTCTCGGCGATCAACAGGTCGGCCTGCAATGTCGGCTCGTGAATGATTGCATCTTCCAATGCCACGTCATGCGACAGCACCGACATCAGGCCTTTCTGGTTCTTGATGTCAAAATACTCCGCAAAGACGCGGCGGCGCATGTCGCCCTCTATCAGCAAAACCCGCTTGCCCATCCCGGCCAGGTTCTGGGTCAAGGCGATCGATTGGGTCGTCTTTCCTTCACCCGGAATGGACGAGGTCGACATGATGATCTTGGGCGGATTGTCGAGATCCGACAGCAGTACCGAGGTCCGCAAGTTGCGGATTGCCTCGGCAGCGGCAGAGGTGGGTTTGTCCGCAAGGTATTGCAGCACGTTCTTGCGTTTGCGCGCCGGGATAGAGGGGATCTGCCCCAAGACCGAGTAGCCGGTCTTCGCTTCCAGATCCTCGGCCACGCGAAAGGTGTTCTGCTTAAATTCACGCCCCAGCACGATCGCGCCGCCAATCAAGGCCCCCAGCACCAGCGACAGCGCTAGGATCAACTTCTTGTGCGGTGCTGAGGGACGCTGCGGCACCACCGCCTGACTGAGGATGCGGCTGTCAGCCTGCTGGATACCTTGTTGAATCGACGTTTCCTTCAGACGATTGAGAAAATATTCATAGATCAACCGGCTCGCCTCGGCCTCGCGCTCAAGCTGCTGCAGTTCAACTAGGTCGGCTGATTGCTGCTCGATCTGTGTTTCCTGCGTATTGATCGAGGTTTCCAACACAATAATCTGATTGTCAGCACGGGTCACTTCAAGTTGTGCTCGCTCCAGCACCTGCATAAACCGGGCGCTGAATGCGTCACGGTTTCCGTCGTTGAGCATTTGCAGGAAACGTGTGAGCGTAGAATCGCCAGCCGCTTCCACCATCGCCTGCGGATCGTCCGTCGACCGGGCGGCTTCGAGCGCCGCCACACGGGCGACTGCAGCGGCCTTGGCCTGTTGCGCATCGCGAAGACGGTCACGTGATTCTTTCAGTTGCCGGTTCAGCCCGACAAGCGCCTCGGCGCTGATCAGAGTCGTACTGGTGTTGAAGTCCTTGACCGCTGCCACGGCCTGTTCCAGTTCGACCTGCAATTGCCCCACCCGCTCGCTGAGCCACTGGGTCGCCTGCTCGGTCGCGGCGAATTTCACCTCGATCTGCTCAAGAATGTAGAGATCGGCCAGCGTGTTGGCGATGGCGGCGGATTTCTCCGCCTTCTTGGTCACGGCAGTGATTTCAAATACATAGCTTTGCCGCAGATTGGTGATCGAGATGGCGCGGATCACATTGTCAATCACCGAGTCTAGGATCACGCGTTCGCTGGGCGGCACCTCATCGACCAGTCCACCGCCCAGCCAGCCGCGAATCTGGTTGAGCGTGCCGCCAACGGAAAATATCTGGGGCGATTGCAGGGCCAGGTTGAACTCGGGATCGGCCACCAAATCTAGTTCATTGACCAGCTTTTCAATCAGCCCGCGCGAGCGGATCACCTCGACTTCGGTGTTAATCGTGGCCTGATCTGCCGAAAGCCCCGTCATCACGCTTTCCAGATCGACGACATTTTCCTGGCGGCTTTCCAGCATCACAACGGCGCTGGATGTGAACATCGGCTCGGCCTTGAAGAAAGCATACCAACCGCCCAGCAGAAGGGCGACGAAGACGCAGATCCCGATCCAGATCTTGCCTCGCCAGAGAGTTTTAAAAAGTTCCGTTACGTCGATCTCTTCAGACCCGGAAAGGACACTGGGTCGGCTTGTCCTTTCGATCGTCGAAACATCTTTCATGCTGTCATCCGCTTTGCCAACGCTACCGCGCCTGCCTTCACATACCTGCGCCCCGATGGCAATCTGCAAGCATATGTATTTTCACTGCACTGGCGTCTGAAATCAACCGTAACCGAGCACCAGGGCACCCTCCCCTTCGCCGCAGCAGGAAATGTGGGCTCGCTCGAACCGATCTCGTGAAGAACAGGAGCGTTTTTAAAAGGTGCTCAATCAGGTCTACAGTGCGGTCTGCGACCAGATGTTCCAAAGCAGTTTGCATCTACTCTGATCCACAGAATTGATGGAAAGCCCCTTAGCAACCGGTGCCGTGCAGGACGGTGACGACCGTCCGCAACAGGATCACCAGATCAAGACCAAGACTGCGGTCACGGGCATATCGGCAATCGAGCGCGACACGCTGCTCGTAGGTCAGACGGTTGCGCCCCGAAACCTGCCAAAGCCCCGACAGGCCCGGCCGGCAGGACAGGTAGCAAGACGCGGCGGCACCGCAAGCCGGCCGAAGTTCCCCCGAGGCACCGGGCGCGGCCCCACGAGGCTCATGTCTCCGACCAGCACATTCCAAAGTTGCGGCAGTTCATCCAGGCTGTAACGGCGCATCATCCGCCCGAAAGGGGTGATGCGCGGATCATCCGGCAGTTTGCCATAGCGCTGCCAAACGTCTGAAAGGTCGTCGTTCCCCGCCAGCAGATCCGGCAGCTCGCCCTCCGCGCCGGGCTGCATCGTGCGAAACTTCCATAGCCGGAATGCCCGCCCGTCCTGTCCGACACGCCATTGCGAGAAAAACACCGGCCCGCCCTGACACGCCATCAGCACAGTGATGCCGATCGCCACAGGCAGCAGCGCCAATGTCAACGGGACGAGCAACACGAGATCGACACAGCGTTTCGCATCGAACCATACGAATTTGACAGGCGCGGCAATGGAATTGGGCGGGGACAGCGACATGGGGCATCCTGATCTGGCAAAGCGACCCAATGCTAACGCGCCATCTCTTAAAGCCAGGTGAATTCTCGCCTATGCCGTCTGCAGGAACCGGCAGTCTCCGCCCCATATCGCGGCCGCGGTCAGTCGGCCCGAATGATACGCACCGGTATCGACGGCAACGCGCCCGCCCTCGATCAGCGGTTCCTTGACGATGGTATGACCATGCACAACCCAAAGCCCGTCCGTGCGCGCAATCCGAGTGAAATCCCGGTGCCCCCAAAGCATCGCACGCTCGTCTTGTTCCTCCGGAGGCCGCGCCGGGTTCATCGCACCATGAACGCACACCACATTGCCGCTCTGATGCCATCGCGGGAGCGCGCGCAGCCAGTCCAGCATGCCTTCGGGCAATGCTGCCAGCAACGCATCACTGGCATCGGCCATGTCCTCCAGCGTGGCGTTGGTGGACAGCCCGCCGACCCCATAACTGGCCAATGTCTGCAAGCCGCCATTGGCCAGCCAACGCGCACCGCGCCCGGCAGGATCATCAACGAATTCCAGCATCATCTTTTCGTGGTTACCCATCAAGCAGATGACGGAATCAGGCACCGATTGGGTCAGGATGCGCAAATGCTCCAGCACCAAGTCCGAACTGTCGCCTCGATCCACGTAGTCACCCAGAAAGATCAACTGTGGCGCTTCATAGCCTCTCGCGGCGGCATCCGCATCGATCCGCTCCAACAGCGGCTCGACGAGTTGGGCATTGCCGTGGATGTCGCCCACCGCATAAAGTGGTCTGTCAGGCACAAACGGCTGCTTATCAGGCGAGGGCGAAGAAACAGATGCCGGGCGAGAAGATCGGAGATGCTTGGTTAATTTTAGCACGGAGAAAAACAACACCTGTGAGTGAGAGAAACACCGCCTGCCATTAAGGATAAATCGCAGATATGTGCGGCGAGACGCTACACTCTGAGGGGGCCGTTGACAAGGCAACTGTGCCGCCCGAGCACCGGGATCAGATCGCGCCGCCCCCCTCTTTCGGCAGAGTTTCGCCATGTCCGGGGCGGGGCGTCGCCAGCCGGTCCGCCTCAGCAAGACACCGCGCCCGGCCGGTTGCACAGGCAAAACGCTCCTCGCCCGGGCGGTTCAGGTAACGGCTCCGCGCGCGGCAAGGGTTGCAAGGCGCCACTACGGCCCCGGCCCTGCCCCCGGTTCTGCCTCACGGATCAACAATGGTTTCCGCGCCAACATCTTACACGGCGCCGGGACACGGGTTACAAAGTGAATCTGTGGACTTTCCCTTTCGGTTTATGGAGCATAGTGAAAGCCACGCGGGCACCAGTCGGGGCAATCCCGAGGCGGCGCGCCGCGACAAGTGCAAGAAATTGCCCTTCTTCGGGCTTTTGACTGCCATAAAATCGGGCTTCGCCCCACATACCAGAGAACAGATTGGTCAAATTTCTGACCAGGAAGAAAACAGGACGGTGGAAGATGCGTATTGCTATGATCGGCACGGGTTATGTTGGCCTTGTCTCAGGAGTTTGCTTTTCGGATTTCGGGCACGAGGTGATCTGTGTGGATCGCGACCCCGCCAAGATCGCGCTTCTCAAATCGGGAAAGGTTCCGATCTACGAGCCGGGGCTCGAAGACATGATGGTGCGCAACGTCGCCGCCGAAAGGCTCAGCTTTACCGGCGACCTGAAAGAGGCAGTGGCCGGCGCCGATGCGGTGTTTATCGCGGTCGGCACGCCCACGCGGCGCGGTGATGGTCATGCCGACCTGACCTATGTCTACGCTGCCGCCGAGGAAATCGCCGAAGCGCTGACCGGCTACACCGTGGTTGTGACGAAATCCACCGTCCCGGTCGGAACCAATCGCGCCATCCACGACATCATCGCCCGGACCCGGAAGGAGGACGAGTTCGGTATCGCCTCCAACCCCGAGTTCCTGAGAGAAGGCGCAGCCCTGGACGACTTCATGCGACCGGACCGCATCGTTGTCGGCGTCGAAACCCAACGCGCGGCAGAGGTCATGGAGGCGATCTACCGGCCGCTCTACCTGCGGGATTTTCCGATCGTGAAGACCAATCTCGAAAGCGCCGAGATGATCAAATATGCCGCCAACGCGTTTCTGGCGACCAAGATCACCTTTATCAACGAGATCGCGGCGCTGTGCGAAAAGGTTGGCGCAGACGTCAAATCCGTGGCGAACGGCATGGGCATGGACAATCGCATCGGCAGCAAGTTCCTGCATGCCGGGCCGGGCTATGGCGGCTCGTGCTTTCCCAAGGACACCAAGGCCCTGGCGCGGATCGGCCAGGAACACGCCTCGCCCATGCGGATCGTCGAGACAGTGATCGAAGTAAACGAAGCGATCAAGCGGCGCATGCTGGCCAAGGTTCTCGACCTCTGCGACGACAGCTTTAACGGCAAGACGGTGGCGGTTTTGGGCGTCACCTTCAAGCCGAACACCGACGACATGCGTGATGCCCCCAGCCTTACCATCGTGCCCGCGCTGGTTGGCGGTGGCGCGAAAGTGCGCGTCGTCGACCCACAAGGCCGCAAGGAGGGAGAAGCCCTGTTGCCCGGCGTCGCGTGGCATGACGATCCCTACAAAGCCGCAAAGGGAGCCGATGCCCTGGTGATCCTGACCGAATGGAATGAATTCCGGGCTCTGGACCTGGCGCAGCTGGCGGGTAGCATGGCAACTCCACGCATGGCCGATCTGCGCAACATCTACAGCCGCACGGATGTAAAAGAAGCCGGATTCGAACGCTACGAAACAGTAGGACGCTGACGCGCTTCAGGGCCCGATCGGGCCCTGAAGCCGTTCGCGCGCAACGCAACTGCCGGCGCTGCATGAGCCTGCGTGCGATCCTGTCGCGACGTTCACACGCAGGCTGATCTCATCCACCCTCAGAGAGGCGTGGGGGGACGAAGGGATCAATCGCCGCCTGCTTCGCCCCGGATTTCCGATTGCGTTTTCCTCGCGGCCATCGCTTCGCTGATTGCATTCGCCAACACGCGCACCCGGCGCGGCTGTGCCCGTCCGGGTGGAAACATCATCTGGAGGGGGTTCGGTGGGCAAGAATACTCCTCCAACAACGCAACAAGCTGCCCGTTTTTCAGGTGATCTGCCACATCAAGTTCCGACTTCAGAATGATGCCGTGTCCCTCCAGCGCCCATTGCCGCACCAATGAACCATCATTCACCGTCTTGTTGCCGCGCACGGTCACCGTCAGGGGTTTCTTTTCAGTGCCGAAGCGCCAAACATTGTCGAGCGTCGTTCCAAACCTCATGACCAGACAGTTATGCTGCGTCAGATCCGTGGGTGCTTGCGGCGCACCATGGGCCGCGAGATAGGCCGGGGAGGCGCAGACAATGCGACGATACTGGCCGAGGCTGCGGGTTCTCAAGGTGCTGTCGGTCACCGCGCCAAAGCGCAGGGCCAGATCAAAGCCCTGGCCAACGATATCCACGTAGCCGTCGCTCAGGAGCAACTCGATCGAGATGGCGGGATGCTCACTAGTGAATGCCGAGATCACATCCGAGACGATACTACGACCAACATCAATCGGCGCACTGATCCGGATGGGCCCCGACAGGGTGTCAGCCCCGTGGCGGATACGCGTTTCGAGATCTTCGATCTCTCCCAGCACCACCTTCGCCCCGCTCAACAGCGTGCGCCCCTCATCGGTCAGGCTGAGCTTGCGTGTCGTACGGTTGAACAGGACAACGCCGTAATGCGCCTCTAGCGCGGCCAGCCGTTCCGAAACCGTGGTGGCGGACAGTCCGACCTCACGCGCGGCGGCGACAAGGCTGCCCTTCTCGGTGATGGTCAGGAACAGGCGGATATTGTCGATGAGCATTATACGTCATTTCCGGATTATCATTTCGAATGACGCCCGTTTATCCACCCCGGGCCGGCTTGTATATGGGTAGCAAGGAAACAACCAACCAAGGGACCAATCCAATGTCCAAGCTCACAATTGTCGCCAACATCCACGCCAAAGCCGATCAGATTGACCTGGTCAAAGCCGAGCTGCTGAAGCTGGTCCCGATCACCCGCGCCGAAGAGGGCTGCATCAACTACGACCTGCATCAAGACAACGAAAACCCTGCGCATTTCACCTTCTACGAGAACTGGGAAAGCCGCGACCTCTGGCAGACGCATATGAGCGCGCCGCATCTGGCCGCCTATATGGCCGCCACCGACGGCGCGGTTGCTGAATTCACGCTCAGCGAAATGTCCCACATCGGCTGATCCAGCACCGCAACACCGGAGATCCGAAGCCCTGATCAAATATCGCGCGGCACCGGCAATCCATGCTGCGCGACACCTCTCACATCCGGAGAAGAAACATGAAAGCCATAGGCTACACCACAAACGGCGCCATTGATCGCGCCGACGCGCTGATCGACCTTGAGATCGCGAAACCGACCGCAAAGGGCCATGACATCCTGGTCAAAGTTGCCGCCGTTTCGGTCAACCCTGTCGACACCAAAGTCCGCCAAAACCGCCCCGCAGAAGGCGAAACGCCGGTAATTCTCGGTTGGGATGCCGTGGGCGAGGTTGTTGAAATCGGCGACAAGGTCACCCAGTTCAAAACAGGCGACAAAGTCTGGTATGCAGGCGCGATCAACCGCCCCGGCACCAACGCAGAATATCACCTCGTTGACGCGCGCATCGTCGGCCATGCGCCCAAAAGCATCGACACCGCGGCAGCCGCCGCGCTGCCGCTGACCACACTCACCGCACAAGAGATGATCTTTGACCGCCTGAAAGTCACCGATCCCGTGCCGGGTGCTGCGAAGGCGATCCTGATCATCGGCGGCGCGGGTGGCGTCGGGTCCATCGCGATCCAGCTTCTGCGCGAACAGACCGACCTGACGATCATCGCCACGGCTTCGCGTCCTGAAACCCAGGAATGGGTCAAGGAACTGGGTGCCCATCACGTCGTTGATCACTCCAAGCCGCTACCCGAGCAGATCGCCGCCCTGAACATCGGCGCGCCAGCCTTCGTGTTCTCGACCAACTACTCTGACACCTACGTGCCGCAGATCGCCGAGCTCATCGCGCCGCAGGGCCGCTTTGGCCTGATCGACGATCCCGAGAACTTCAACATCATGCCTTTCAAGGGCAAGGCCGTGTCGATCCACTGGGAACTGATGTTCACCCGGTCGCTTTTCACCACCGAAGACATCGCGCGTCAGGGTGAGATCCTCGATACCGTGGCCGGGCTGATCGACGCAGGCAAGATCCGCTCGACCGCGACCGAGAGCTTCGGGACCATCAATGCCGAGAACCTCAAGCGCGCCCATGCGCTGATCGAAAGCGGCAAGGCCAAAGGCAAGATCGTGCTCGAAGGCTTCTGAAACGCGGCCGTGTAGGCTCGACCAATCAGGAAGCAGGCCGCGATGGTGGCCTGCTTCAACGACATATCCGGCCAGCACACCGAGTTGACCCTCGAAGACCCATAAGGGCGGCTACGGACGCGGGCCGACATGCCCGCTCAACCTTGGCGCCTTGCCCCCCGCAGGCCCGCACCGGAGAACGGCAGAAAAAATCAAAACCTGTGTCAGCGTCCAGTTTGCGCGGACCACCCCAGCGATAGAGCTTTTCCGGCGCGTGAACGACAATTTTCAAGGCTGACTCCCGGTCTCTCCCATGATTGCGTCCAGCCGGTCGAGCAGCATCTCGATGTCACGCCCCCCGATGGTCAGCGGCGGGCGGATTTTGAGGATGTTATGGTCCGGGCCTTCACTGCCGATCAGGATCCGCTCTTCCCGCATGCGATCAAGGATGTAACCGGTCTGCCGCGTCGCCGGGCTACGGGAGTCGCGGTCGGTCACCATCTCGACACCGATGAAGAGCCCACTGCCCCGAATGTCGCCGATCAGCGGATGTCGCGCGGCCAGCGTTCCCAGCCCCGCCATTAGTTCGGCCCCCCGTGCTGCAGCGTTCTGCATCAACCCCTCCTCGTCGACGATGTCCAGCACCGCCTTGCCGATCCGGCAGGACAGCGTTGATCCCCCGAAGGTAGAGAAGAACTCCGGCCCCTGCGCGAAGGCCTCCGCGACCTCGCGCGTGCTGATCACCACCCCGATGGGATGCCCATTGCCGATGGGTTTGCCCAGCACCACGATGTCGGGAACCACGCCCTGCTCCTCGAACGCGAAATAGTGGCTGCCGAGGCGTCCCAGACCGGTCTGCACCTCGTCCGCGATGCAGACACCGCCCGCGGCCCGAATGCGCGCGTAAACGCCGCGCAAGTAGCCCTTGGGCGGGATGATCTGGCCGCCAACCGACGGGTAAGTCTCGGCGATGAACCCCGCGAGCTTGTGACCGCTTGCCGCCAGACGAGACAGCGCCCCGTCCACCTGCGCCGCATAAGCTGCACCCGGAGCCTCACCTTCCCGCCGGAAGGCACCTCGGTAATCGTCGGGGATATCGACCAGTTCCACCCAGTCGGGCTTGCCCACTCCGCCCGGCGCGTTGAACTTGTAGGCCGAAACCGCGATCGCCCCGGTGGTGTTGCCGTGGTAGCCGTGATCGGGCGTCACCATCCCAATGCCTCCGCTCGCCGCCCGTGCCAGCCGCAACGCCAGTTCGTTCGCCTCGCTGCCGGAGTTGACAAACCAGCAGACCGAAAGGCTGTCGGGCAGCTTCGCCAGCAACGTCTCGGCAAACGCCGCCTGCGCGGGATGCAGGTAGCGGGTGTTGGAGTTCATCCGCTTGAGCTGATCCGCCGCTATGGCTGCCAGCCGCGGGTGCGCGTGCCCGACATGCGGCACGTTATTGTAGGCGTCGAGGTAAGGTCGCCCCCATTCGTCAAACATGTAGTGCCGCCAGCCGCGCAGCAGCATCACCGGATCGCTGTAACTGAGTGCCAAATTGCCGCCGAAGTGTTCGCGGCGCACCTTGCGCACATGAGCCTTGTCCGGCCCGCGATAGGCTACGTCCCCGTCTTCGAGGTTCAGCAGCACCGCCGGGTTCGGGCAGATGGCACCCCAGAGCGCCATGTCATCAACATCGGCAACAGCGGGCCAGTCGGCGCCCATCCCCTCTAGCGTCAGCGCCAGTTGGAAGTGCAGGTGCGGCGCCCATCCACCATTGCAATCGACAGAACCAAGCTTGGCAAAGGCCTCTCCCGCTGCGACCTGCTGGCCTTGCTGCAGTGTCGCACAGCAGTCGGGATCGAGATGGCCGTAGAGCGTGTGGAACATATCGCCATCGGGCGTCTGATGGGTCAGGACCACCATGCCACCATAGTCGAGCGACTTGGTCCGGTTCTCGAAGAACGTGACCGTGCCGTCCAGCGGCGCCCGCACAGAGGTGCCCACAGGCGCGAAGATGTCGACGCCAAGATGCACCGTACGCCGGTTCGAAGCCGTCCAGGGGCCGAGCCAGAACTCCTTTGCAGTATAGATCAATCGAGGTTCGGCGTAGTGACCCAGCCAGATATCCTTGGGCCCGAAAGCTTCGCTGCCCAACGATGCCGCCTCGGCGTCAGTGATCGCCATCGGGTCGCGCGGCGTGGTCGAGGCCTCCACCGACAGCGCGCCGGTGGGGGCGCCGACCAGCGATTGCCCGATCACTTCCGCAAAGCTGCCACGACAAGTACCCAGCCAGTCGGCAACCCGCATCGCACTGTCACCCAGCGGCAATCCGCAGGCGGCACGCATCCGGTAGCGCAGCAGAGTCGGCTCTACCGCACCCTCGCCTTCCAGGAACCGCCAGGCCGGGGCCTGCGAGATCGTGACATAGGGGTCGTCAGGCGCCGCGCGCGCCATCAGGGTCGAGTTCACCACGCTTTTCGCCAGCCGCATCCTCAGCAGCGGCCAGAGCATGTCCAGTTCCGCTGCCGTCAACGGGTATTCGGCATGATAGTTCGCTACCAGCGCCGCGAGGGCCATCTCGGGGGCCGGGTGATCCAGCACGACATAGGCGGCGGCGATGGCGAGGTCACAGATGCGCGGCGCCGCGCACATGTCGCCGAAGTCGATGAGGCCAGTGACACGGGGCGCCCCGCCCTCGACCGACGCCAGAATGTTGTAGTCGTTCAGGTCGTTGTGCACCGCCTGTCGCGGCAGCGCCTCCAGCGCGGGCAGCAGGGCCATGAAATCGTTGCAGATGTCCTGCAGCAGCACATGGCGGCCGCTGTCAGTGATGACCTCAAGTTCCGGTACGATCCAGGCCGCCTTCATGAGGTCCCACTTGAAGTCCCGCGCCAACGCAGGGTGGTCAAACGTCTTCAAAGCCCGCGCCAGCCTGCCGGTCTGCCGCCCGAGGTCCGCAATCAACCCTTCAGAGTGAGGCCGGAAGTCGGCATAGCAAAGGCCCGGCAGCGCTGTCTGCAACCAGATCAGCCGGTCCGCCCCCTGATCGTCGGGCTCCGACACAATCGCCGCCCCGCTCTTGGTGGGCACCACCCGCGGCATCGGCAAACCGGGCGCGGCCGTCGCCACCCAACCCAGCGCCGCCGCCTGCATGTCGATCAGCGCCATGTCGCAACCCGCGCGCATGACTTTGAGGATAAAGCACTCCCCCGTCGCCGTCTCGGCCCGATAGTTGAGGTCATATTCCCCGTCGAGCCGCGTCAGTTGCGCCTCGATACCCCACTGCTGGCGCAGAGCCGCTACCCAGATTCGTTCCATGCTGTCCTCCTGCCCTCGCTCAGGCCGCCGCAAGCTCATCCACCAGCTCGTCGGTCGTTACTTGCCGGCAGTAACCCTTGATCGCCGAAAGCGAATTGTCGTGGCGGAGCTGGCTGTAGGTCAGGCAGGCATCAGTCACTTGCGTCACGAGATAGCCGAGGTCGCAAGCATCGCGGATCGCGCTTTCGACGCATTGGTCCGTGATAAGCCCCGAGATCACCAGCTGTTTCACCCCGAGGTTTCGCAACACGTAATCGATATGCGTCGACACAAAAACGGAAGAGGAGGATTTCGGCAGAACGATCTCGTCCTCGCCCGGTGCAATCTGGTCGATCACCTTGCCGTCCCAGGACCCCTTGGGGACGTTGAAACCGGTGATCTTGTAGTCGAGGCTCCGGTCGCGCCCATCGCGCGTCAGACTCTCGATGGTGGTGTACATCACCTCCACCCCCGCCCCACGCGCGGCGGCCTGGATGCGCTGCATGTTCGGGATGACCGCGCTGTTCAATTGGTCGAAGTACCAGCCGTACTTTTCGGTGAATTCCGCCTCGGACAGGTCCTTGAACTCGGCGCCCTGCCGGTTTGCGCTGAAGTTCTGCACGTCCACGAACAGCAAGGCGGAGTGCGCCGGATCAAGCGGTATGTCACGGGTCAGGGTCATGTCAGGATGTCCTTAGAAAGTCGGTGATGGCAGTGCTTAGAAGCTCGGCAAAGGCGGCCTGCCCCGCCGGTCCGGATATGTGGTCATTGCGGATCTCGATCAGGCTGTGTGCAATTCCGCGCGCTTCCCCGTGCCGGGGAACAAACCAGTCGGAGGCATCCTCGATCTGGTAGGGCTGGTTCATACCGATGGTCAGATCGGGACGCAATCCAGTGACGGCCTTCGAAAGGGCCGCCGACGTCACCGTGTCGTGGCGAAAGAGAAAACCGATATCCCAAGGCCGTGCGCGTCCCCCCATCTGCGGCGTGAAGCTGTGGATGGCGAAAGCAGCCTTCCGGCGCGGATGCTCGAGCAGCGTGGCGGTGGCCGCCTGGAAGGGATCGAAGATCTCCGAGGTCCGCGCCTGTCGGGCGGCGGGGTCGAGACCGCTATTGCCCGGCACCGCCACTCCGTCGCTGGTTTCCGGCATCGAATCCGGTGCCTCCGGCGGGCGGTTGCAGTCGATTACCAGCCGGCTGAAGCGCTGCAAGACCGCAGGCGCTCCCAGCGTCGCGGCCATCTGCAGCGTGACGGCCCGCGCGCCGATGTCCCATCCGACATGCGCATCCAGCGTCTCTGCGGAAACGCCCAGCCCGGCCAGCCGCTCCGGCACCGCCTGGCCCGCGTGTTCGCAGACCAGCAGGACCGGATGATCGCTTTCCGCGTTAACCCGCTCGACCGGCGCGGGATCACGCGCTGTCAGCAGCCTGTCGTACACGCCGCTCATACCTTGACCGAGCCCAGCACTCGGGAGGGGATCATGCCGTTGGGCCGGAACAGAAGGATCAACACCACGATGCCCAGACCTATCGGATCGCGGAACTCCTGCAATTCCTGCGGCAGGAAGGCGGCAAGGTAGACCTCGATGAATCCCAACAGAAATCCCCCCGCCACTGCCCCGCGCAGACTGCCCAACCCGCCCAGGATCGCGGCAATGAAGGCTTTCAACACCGGGGTGAACCCCATCAAAGGATCGACCGACGCGCGCTGACTGACCCAAAGCACCGCCGCCACACCCGCCAGCAGGCCCGAGATGGCAAAGGCCCCGGCAATCACCGTGTTGGCGCGGATACCCATGAGACGCGCGATTGCGAAATCCTCGGCCGCCGCACGCATGGCGATGCCAGTCTTCTGTCGGTTCATGAAACGGTCGAGGAAGACCAACATCAGCACCGTGGCCACGATGGCGGCTATCTTGTTCACGCCGATGATGACATTCCCGATCCGCAGGCTTTCGGACAGCAGGGGCGGCAGCATCACGGCCTGCGACCGGGCCGAGATCAGGTTCTGAAACAGCACCTGAAGGATCATCGCCACCGCGAAGCTGGTGATCAGCATCGTGGCTCCTGACCCGCCGCGCACCGGGCGGAAGGCGATCCGCTCCATCGCGACAGCGGCAACCATCGCGGCCAGGATCGCCAAAGGCACCGAAATGACAAAGGGCACGCCCGCAATGCCGCAATACATCAGCGTATAGCCCGATATTGTCATGAGCTCACCATGGGCGAAGTTGATCAGCCCCATGATGGAGAACACCACCGCCAGCCCCAGCGCCAGCAGCGCGTAGGTCCCGCCTAGCGCCAGCGCGTTGACCGTCTGCTGCACGAAAAGGTCCATCTCAGCTTCCTCCCAGGTAGGCGGCCTGTAACCGGTCGGTCTGCCGCAGTTCGGCTGCCGTGCCCTCGGCCACGATCCGTCCGCCCGCCATGACATAGCCGCGATCCGCCACTTCCAGCGCCATGGCGACGTTTTGTTCAACGATGCCCAGCGTCACATCGCGCTCGCGCAATAGGGCGATCAGGTCGAAGATCTGCCCCACGATCTGCGGCGCCAGGCCCAGAGAAGGTTCATCCAGCAGCAACAGCCGCGGCCCGCACATCAAGGCACGTCCGATAGCCAGCATCTGCTGCTGCCCGCCAGAAAGTGTACCCGCGAACTGGTGGCGGCGCTCGTGCAGGATCGGGAAGAGGTCGTGGACCATATCCCACGCTGCCTCGCGCTTTTCCGCGGACCGCACGCCATAGGCCCCCATCCGCAGATTCTCCTCAACCGTCAAGCCACCAAAGACCCGCCGCCCTTCCGGGGCCAGCGTCAACCCCATAGGGGCCAGCCGCTCGGGCGCGACATCGGTGATGTCCTCACCGCCAAAGAGAACCTGCCCTTCCGCTGCGGGCACAAGGCTCACCAGCGCGTTCAGGGTCGACGACTTGCCCGCCCCATTGGCGCCGAGGAATGTCACGATCTCGCCCTCGTGGATCGAAAAGTCGATGCCGCGCACCGCCTCGATTGCGCCGTAGCGCACGACAAGGCCTTGGGCCGACAGAAGCGGTGCACGGGTCATTGCTCTACTGCATCCGTGGTGCTGGAATCAGGTCCGCGTCGGGCGTTGGCTGACCGACCAACTCGCGTCCGCCGTCCTTGACACGGATCAGCGAAACTTGGCGGATCGGCATCCCGTTGGTGCCCTTGTAGGTAATCAACCCGGTAGCGCCCTGCACGTTTTCCAGGTTCGCCATTGCCTGTTGGATCGCCTTGGGGTCGGTGGACCCGTCTGCCGCGATCACCGCCGCCTCGATCACCTTGATCAGATCATAGCCCACGGCGCTGTATATCGTCTCGGGTGCGGAACCATACTTTGCTTCAAAGGCCTTGTCGAAGCTCTCCAACGCACTGCCCTCGGTGGCGAAACCGGCCGTGGTAAAGACCACACCCTCGCCCACGTCACCCAGCGAGAAGGTCGTCGGGCTGTCGATCCCGTCAGAGCCGATGATCTGGCTTGTCACACCCGCCGCCCGCAACGCCCGCAGCAGCGAGGGAAAGTCCGGCTCGTATGCCGAGGTCATCACCACGTCCGGCTGCGGATCCTGCGCCGCGATGGTGGTGGCAATGGCTGAAAAGTCCTGCTGGCCAATGGTGTTGGTGGATTCACCCAGCATCTCGCCTCCCAGCTTTTCAAAGACGTCGCGGAAGTAGAGCGGCATGGTGGTGTACTGCGTGTCCAGCGAATAGACGATCCAGGCAGTGCGGAAACCCTCGTCATAAGCCCATTTGGCCGAGACGGCGGCCTGTACGTTGTCACCGGGGAAGTTGGAGAACATGTAGTCGCCGCCGATCTCCGGCAACGTGGGCGAAGATGCGACCGTCGAGATCGCGGGGATCTCGGCACTGCTGACAACGCCGATGGCAGCCAACGACGGGTCGGAATCGCCTGGCAGGACAATGACCGACACCCCGGCATCCACCAGTTCCTGCGCCGCGATGGAAGTCTGCGCCGGATCAGAGCGCACGTCCTTCTCCAACAATTCGATCTTGATCGTGCCGCCGATGCCGCCGGCCTCGTTGATCTCGTCCACGGCCAGTTTCATGCCCTGCATGGTGGGCGCGTCGGCATAGGCCAGCGACCCGGTCTGGGCCGTGGCGGTGCCGATGGTCAGCGTCTCGGCCGCGACCGGCGCGGCGAACGCCGCGACGATGGCCGATGTGAGTATAAGTTTTTTCATGTCATTTCTCCCTCTTGTTTGGTGTCGGTCTTTCTGCCTGTACCAAGATATGCCGCAATCACCGCAGGATCCTTGCGGATCTCCAGCGGAGTGCCTTGGGCGATCATGCGCCCTTCGTTGAGAACCGCGATTCGGTCCGACAATTGATTGATGAGCTCCAGGTCGTGATCGACCAGCAGCACGGCGATACCAAGCTCCGAGGACAGCCGCCGCAGGATGACCATCAGCGCGTCGGTCTCCTCGCGATTCATGCCTGCGGCGGGTTCGTCGAGAAACAGAAACTGCGGCTGGCAGGCCAATGCGCGGGCGATCTCTACGCGCCGCTGGTCACCGTAGGACAGCGTTCCGGCATCCGCTGCCGCATGGCCAGTCACGCCGAGCCTTTCCATCGCCGCATGGGCGCGGGCCGGTGCGTCCCGGCCTCCGTGGGTGGACAATGCCGCCACCAGCACGTTCTGCATCACGGTCAGGTTCGGAAACAGCCGGATGTTCTGGAACGTCCGCGCGATGCCCCGATCCGCGATCTGGTAGGTGGCGAGCCCGGTCAGATCTTCATCCCCTCGCATGACGCGTCCCGCCGTGGGTGTGAGCACCCCCGACAACATGTTGAGCAGGGTTGTCTTGCCGGAGCCGTTCGGCCCGATCAGGCCCATAATCTCGCCCGGTTCGATCCGGATCGACACGCCATCCACCGCCGTCAGCCCACCAAAGGCCATGGTCATCGCCTCGCCCGTGAGCGTATCGGTCGCAGGTGCCTGCGGCACCACCGGCGCCTTATCGGGCAGGTCCGCCACCGGCAGCAAGCGTTCCTCCCATTCCTTCATCCCCGCCAGCCCGTCGACCTTGCGGAACATCGCCAGCAGGATGATCAGTCCGATCCCGATTTGCGCCGTACCAAAGATCGGCGGAACATCGAAACCACCCAGCGTGAACCCGCTTTCCAACCGCCGCAACACCTCGGTCACCAGAGTGATGACCACAGCGCCGGTGATCGCCCCTGTCACCGTGGTCATACCCCCAACGATAAGCATCGCAAGCAGCAGGAAAGTGTCGTTGAAATAGAATTTCTTCGGACTGAAGGCACCGAGGAAATGCGCAATCATCGATCCTGCCAGCGCCATGATCGCCGCACTCAGCACGAAGGCCACCAATCGCTCGCGCTGGATCCGCACCCCGACAGCCCCTGCAGCAATCGCGTTTTCGCGCCCGGCACGGAGCCTTAGCCCGGAAACAGAATCGCGGTAATACCGCGCCACCAGCAATGCCAACACACAGGCCACCGCGGCGGTGACAAGATCGGTCTCTCGCGGCACCCCGAAGAACGATTGCGCGCCCCTTGTCACGTCCCGCCATCCGATAATGACCCCGTGCACGATGATGAGCAGCCCCAGCGTCGCGATGGTGGCCGCCGACCCTTCCAGCTTGCCGATTGCAGCGCCGATGAAGAGCGCAACCACGGCCGTGAAGACAACCGCGATCAGGGTTGCCGGGATCAGCGACAGCTCTGTCATGGCCAGCCACTCCGGCAGTTTCGGCAGGGTCGCAACCTTGAGCGCCGAGGGCAGAGTCAGCAGTGAGGCGGCATAAGCCCCGATGCCCATAAAGGCGACGTGACCGAAGCTGAGTATGCCACTATTGCCCGAATAGAGACCGATTCCGACGACGGCGGTCAACGAGATCAGGAAGACGGTCAGCACCCGCTCGGTTGCGGGGCCGAACCAAGATGCCAAAAGCACGGCGGCCAAGGTCAGCGCGAGAATTGCGCCTGCGCTTGCCAGCAGTTGAATGCGTGGAGATGTGAACATCTTGCCCCCGGTTTTCCTTGGGATCAGGTTTTGACAATTTTTTTTCAGAGTCAACTTTTTTGTTTCATGTGAGCGACATTTTTCATATCGTCGCCGCAAGTTTCATCGGGAGCAAATGATGCAGGTACACACCCGGATCGCTGAAATAGAAGAAGAACTGACCGCGACGGAACGGCGGCTCTGTGCCGCGTTGATGGCGGACTATCCCTTCGCCGGACTCGATACGATCCAGAGCTTCGCGGCGCGCACCCGCACCTCCTCTCCCACGATCTCGCGTTTTGTGACCAAGTTGGGCTTCAACGGCTATCAGGACTTCCAGCGCCACCTGATTGAGGAAGTGCGCGAGGGAAAACGCTCACCGTTGGATTTGCACCGTGACAACCGCGCGATCCAGGGCGGTTTCCTCGAAGACTACTTGGCCAAGGCACAGAACCTGATGCAGGAGGCCGCCACCACGATCAGCGCGCACCAGTTCGACCGTATCTGTGACATGCTGCGTAACGAGAAACGCAGCATCCACATAATCGGTGGCCGGATCAGCGACGCGCTGGCGCTCTACCTCTCGCGACACCTGCGTCAGATACGCAGTAACGTACAAAAGCTCCCCGAGGACCCTGAAAGCTGGCCCGAATACCTGTTGCGAATGAAACCGCGAGACATTCTTTTCGTCATCGACTTTCGCCGCTACCAGCCCAGCCTGCTACAACTGGCCACGCGCGCCAGCGAGGACCGCAATGCAGGTGTGATCCTGGTGACCGACAAATGGATGTCACCGATCTCGCGACACGCCAACGAGGTGATCGCCACCCCTATCGATAGCGGTACTGTCTGGGACAGCTACGCCGTGGCGCTGGTACTACTAGAGGCGATGCTGACCCGCATCGCGGAACAGGACTGGGACAAGACCCGCAAGCGTATCAGCCGCTGGGACGCCCTGCGCCTCGATTCACAGGAGATAAAAGATGGCCCGTGACCCCCTGATCTTTGCCGCGACCAGCGACCTCGCGGGCAAGCTGCGCGGTAAGGCCTTTCCCGCCGGAAAGCTGGAAAAGCGTCTGAAAAGCGGCGTCGGCTGGGTGCCGACCAATGCGCTGATCACCTGTTTCGACAGCATCGCTGACTCCCCGTTCGGTTCGCTGGGCGACCTCGTGCTGATGCCGGCCCTGGATACGCTGGTGGCGGTCGATTTCGAGGACGGCACAGCGCCCGAACGCTTCGTCCTGTCCGACATCTGCACGACCGAGGGCGCGCCATGGTCCTGCTGCACACGCTCGATCCTGAAGGCTGCGCTGGCGCGTCTGAAAGACTGCGCTGATGTAAGTCTGAACGCCACGTTCGAGCATGAATTCCAACTACGCGACGCCCCCGCCTCACCCGGCAGCGCCTTTGGCATCGAAGCCTTCAGCGCGGCTCGCGATCTGGGCGAAACCCTTATGGGCGCGCTGGCGGAAGCGGGGCTGACGACGGATACCTTCCTGAAGGAATACGGCGCTAACCAGTTCGAGGTCACGCTGGAGCCGCAGCACGGCATCGTCGCCGCCGACGAAGCGGCGATCCTGCGGGCATTGACCCACATGACAGCACGCAGGCTCCGCCAGCCGGTGACCTTTTCTCCGATCATCGACCCCGGTGGGGTCGGCAATGGTGTCCACGTCCATATCAGCTTCGTTGATGCGAATGGCGATCCTGCCACCCATGATCCCGACGGTCCGGGCGGGATGTCCCGCGTCACCCAGCATTTCGTTGCGGGCGTGCTGAAATATCTTCCCGCCATGACCTGCCTGCTCGCGCCCTCGGCGATCTCCTACACCCGTCTGACACCGCATCGCTGGAGCGCAGCCTTCAACAATCTGGGGTTCCGGGACAGGGAAGCGGCTGTGCGGATCTGCCCGGTGACGGCGAAGAAGCCTCAAGATATCGCGCGCCAGTTCAACTTCGAGGTCCGCGCCGCCGATGCTGCCGCCACGCCCCACCTCACGCTGGCCGCGATCGTCCACGCGGGCTGCCAGGGAATCGAGGACAAGCTTGATGCGCCGGTTCCGGCGCAGGACGACCTGTCTGAATTGTCAGTCTCCGAATTGCAGGCGCGCGGTATCGTCAGGCTGCCACAGACTCTGCAAGAGGCACTCAATGCCTTCGCCGAGAACGCAACGGTTCGGGGCTGGTTTCCCGAGGGCTTCGCGGAAGTTTATGTCGCGCACAAGAACGCCGAAATCGAATACGTGAAGGATCTGAATGAGGCGGATCTTCATGCCGCATATGCTGATGTGTATTGACTGAGCTGCTCCCAGTTTGGCGGACGAGGTTGGCATAGTTCAAGCAACTATTCGCACCTGCTGGCCGAGTCGCGACGAAGACATTATCGAGGAACCGGTCCGTACCGCCAACGCGAGATGTGCACTTCAACCGTCGCGAAAGCGATCCGTTGGCCTGACATTCCGTTGCAGCGTAGGGTAACGAAATTTCTCAGTTTTCGTGTCGCGAAATGTTGGTTTGAAAGGTTGAGGCGATCTGGCGGTCCCCATCGAGATTTGATTTGAGGCCGCCCTATGACCACTACTGGGCCAATATCTGCACCTGAAGGTGTTTCATGTCGGTCAAAGCGTCAGCGTCCATCACGGAGCAACAAGATGATTTCGCGCGACGACTCGTGGCCGATGGCCATTATCCAAGCTTGAGAGCGGTCGTACAGCGCGGGCTTGAACTTGTGCGAGCCGAAATCGAATGTGAAGAGTTCGAACAGGCGGCGTTGCGCGCCTTCCTCGAGGAGCGCGCAAAGAGTCCTAGCATCTCTCATGAAGAAGGTTGTCGCCGCGTTGAGGCAACGCTCAAAAAGAAGCGCCGCGCCCTCGGGCTATAGTGTCGTTCGCGACGTTTGGTGTGACGAGATCCGTTATGCCAGTCAGAACCAGCATCTCCTGAGCCAGCCGCCTTTTCAACCTTGCGCTCTCATCCTAAAGCACCTTCAACCACTTCGCACCTGACATAGTGATCCCGCCGAACTTGGCCTTCCAAGTGTAGAAACTGCCTTCCGACATTCCGTCTTGCGATGATCTCTTTTGAAAGTTAAATATTCGCCATGAAACACGCACACCTCATAACCCTTAAAATCGGTTAGAGCTCGCACCCTTGCGGGCGACTGTGATGTGCCCGCTGTTTTATCACGCTCATGTTCATATCTGGTCGCTCGCCTTATTTTCGAGGAGAACGACAATGGTGAAATGGTATACTGCGGACCCTCATTTCGGGCACGAAAATATCCTGAAATTCTGCAAGAGGCCCTTCAAAAATACCGACGAGATGGACAATGCGATCATTCGGAACCTGTGGTCATGCGTTCAGCCGGAAGACGAACTCTGCAAAAGAATGCTCTCAGAGCTCATCCGCGCCGTCGCAAGCTCCTAAAGGATTTGGGTGAGCGATCTATTATTGCGTCAAACGTGCTCGAACTTGAGTTTGAAGCAGTGAACCGTTCCAAAGGTTGATGGCAGACCACGGTATCACCTGTTCGATGAGCCGATCCGGCAACGGTTGCGATAATTCGGCCGCTGAAAGTTCCTTCTCATCGCTCAAGATCGAACGAGTGAAGCACGAAGTCTACCGGACACGCAATCAGATCCGCGCCGATGTCTTGGATTGCATTGAAGTTTTCAAAACCCGACGCGTCGTCACTCGACCATCGGATATTTAAGCCCTATGCAATACGAGGAGAGAGCGATGAAAGCTTACGCTGCCGTTCACAAAACCGGCAACAGCTCAGACATGGATGCTCCCGTACGCCGACATCACAATATACAATTGTGGAAATTTTTAAACTAGCTAAAAGGAAGGTGTCGCCGAATGCTATTAGCTCTGACACTGTATGCTAGAATGCACCTTTAGCGAAAATTCACCTGTAGCGCAGTCCAAGGATCCAGTTTTTTTTCATGATTAACTACCTACTTTCTCCGATCACCAATGAAATCGTCTGGTCTGGTGTGACTGACCCACTCTTGGCTGCTAAGGATCTGGAGGCTGGGTCGTTCAACTGGAGCAGTGAAGCCAATCCGCTTGAAATCACCGCCCGCGTCGTTGTCGACGACGACATCCCCGGACGAGTATTGCAGATCTCGCCCTTGTCATCGGGATTTGATCTGCAATGGGGTGGTCCGGACCACGATGGACCATTTTTATTACAGGTGCGCGATGAAACCGGCAACTTGGTCCATAACGGCTGGGTCTACCAACCATCCACGCGCCTGCTTTTAGACAAAGGCGCGTATAACATTAAAATAGCACCACCTGGCGAGGCAGGCTTTCAGACGTCGATCGATGTCGGAGTAAATGGTGATCCCTCCATCGTGAACAATATCCCGCTGCACGTTGGCCCACAGGATATCGCTGATTTTATACAAGTGGCGGTCCCGATCGGGCAAGGGACATCGGACGGCACTACTGCCGCCTTCTCGTTTTTGGGAGAGGCCGACACCTACACCGTCCAGATCCGTAACGAAAGCGGCACTGTCCAGACTTTCGAGACATCTGATACCACCTTTACGGCCGAACTGGCTCGGGGCAACTACGATTGGCGCGTTTTTTCCCTACCTTCCTGGATGGGTGATCCAAGTGATCAGGATGTCCCTTGGCACAATCTGCATCATACTGCAGGCGACAGACCCTATGACTATATCTTAGGTATGCGGCCTGATCTCGTGGATAAGGTGCATGAGTTAAAGCTCACCTTCCCTTCTGAAGGCATCCGCTTGGAGGATGGTTCGTTCCTAATCCCCAATACACATGCATCAACTATCCTGAGAGTATTCCCAAATGGCACAGTCGAAAAGGTAGCGGGAAATTACGCTCGCGGATACGATCCTGCTGACACCTCAGGCGACACTCCACTGGCCCTGCCTACGCGCCTGGCTCAAGCGCAAGACGGCGCGGTTTTTTTCGCGGATACGCTGAATTTGGCGCTGCGGCGGATCGACTTGGACACCGGAACGGTCACAACAATTTCCGGCGGGCCGGAGAAGGGGTCTCCCGGACTGAATGGCGGCGCGTTGACGGGGACAGGCTATATTGACGTGATTGGCTTCGATTCCGACGGCAACTTGTTCCTTTCCTCATTTTCCGCTGGGATAACTGCCGCCGGCACACCTTACATGACCGGCCCCTCGAAAATTTATCGACAGGCGAGCGACGGAACCTGGCGTGACTGGACACCAACCTTCTCTGCTGCTGTTGAGGAGGCGGTTGCAGATGTGACGCGTGTCCAAGAGCTCTTGTGGCATGGCGATCTTATTTCTGCCGTCGTTAGAAACCCAAGCGGAGAGCGGACCTATGTCCTTCTAACTGAAACCGGAGATTTCATCGGAGATATCGCGCTCGGTGCACTACCAGGCGGTGGATTGGCATATGACCCGGTAACTCGTTCCGCGTTTGTCGGAAATCATACACAAATCCTGCAAATTTCCATCGATACACTCGAAGTGCAAAACTTGGGCGGAGTTTTGCCCTTTTCTTTGGCCAATGTTTCCGGTCTTTCCGTCTCAGGCTCCAGGCTGATCATCACCGACTCGGATCGCGGAATTGTTTTTGACTATGATCTGTCCGGGGGTGAGCTGCTGAACGCCTTCGGCGATGCCGAGACTCTTCGTCACCGCTATACGGGCATCGAAGCGCATGGTGACCTTGTCTACCTAGTCGACAACCAAGAGCCACGCTTGATCGAATACACGGCAGATGGCGAATTCGCAATTCTTGCCGGCACGGGCATTCAGGGAATCAGCGGATCGGCAAGAGCGGGCGACTCGGCCCTTACGACCACCTTTCACTATCCCTCAGCACTGACCGTTTCCGATGCAGGCGATGTTTATATCGTTGAGTCCAACCACCGGGTAGTAAAGATTTCAGAGGGTCGCGTTGATATCGTCGCAGGCGGCGGTGCGACCGGCTATTATTCTGGCTATTCGGGCGATAATGGGCCCGCCCAAAATGCGCTGTTCCGCTCAATCAGAGGTTTGGAGATTGGCCCCGAGGGCACCCTTTACATCGCGGATTCCTACAATCACGCGATCCGCACTGTCGACACCGACGGCATCGTACGAGCATTCGCGGGCAACGGCACGCGCGGGATCGCATCGAATGTCGATGCCCATAGTGCCGCCCTGAATATGCCCACAGATATAATCGTCGCCGATGATGGACGGGTGATTGTATCGGATAGTTGGAACAACAGGGTGGTGGAGATCGGAACTGATGGCATACTTCGGAGTATTGCCGGAATCGGATCGCAGCGATCTTACCAGGGGCTGGGCGCTTTTTCCGGCGATGGTAGCGACGCACGTTTGGCCGAGCTGAACACGCCGAAGGGGCTCGCTCTCCGAGAAGACGATCAGACATTATACATCGCGGATTCATTCAACAACCGGATCCGCTATATCGACAGCGCCGGTGATATTCATACGCTGATTGGCGCGGAAGGCGGCTTTCGTGCCGGTGAACGGCTGAGCCTGCCTGCGGGGCTCACACTCAAAGATGACGATCTTTATATCGCAGACGCTGGGAATGACCTCGTCCTGCGCCTCAACAATGTTGATCGAACCGGGGATGACCGGTTGAACGCTCTCGATGTCGCCCGCGCTCGCGACAATCTAGGACATTTCAACCGCCCCGAACACGTGGGGCCGGATGACGCCGATCACTACGACCTGACCGGAAACTTGGGATCTCTGGAGGTCATCGTCTCGGTCAAGAGCGGAGTGGCGGTGTTTGAGATAGAAAACCAATCCAGCGCAGCGCAGCAGGCATTGGGCCGCGGGCAGAGTTTTATCGCAAGTGCGTCAGATTTGGACTGGCTGGCTGTGTCCAGCGGAATAAACGCTGGCTATCGCATCGATCTGGTCAGCTACCGGAATGATTATATCGGCAACACGCCCGGGAATGCATTTGATCTTAATGGCAGCGATCCCCTTTCGCCTTCGGGGAATTGGTGGGAAACTGTCAGCAGCACAGATCCCGATGTCTACAGGATCTCCAATCTTGACAAAACTATCATCGAGATATCCGCTGGATCCATGCCAATCTCAGTCGGGTTACTGGATGCCGCAGGTCGGGTCGTGGATTGGCGCGGTGTGGAAGCAGGTGCGACATACAGCTTTGACAACACGTCTGCGACTTTTTTCCAGATCGTGTCAGAGCAACGCGCTAATTATTCGGTCGGCCTGCATACCGACATGGTGGGAAATGATTACTCCAATGCGGCCGATGTTGGGGCGGCTATCGCTGCCGATGGTGCCTATTTCGTGAATGAGCATGTCTCAGCAACGGACGGTGACTTTTTCGATTTCCGCGAAGTCGAGGATGAGAAAGTGAAAATTCTCTCTGCCGACGACGATCTACATCTCGTCACCACCGATGCCGCTGGAAGTTATCTCAGTCACGCCATTCTGAATGAAGGGCAAGACATGATTTTGGATAGTGACCACTTTGACTTTCTACTAATCACTTCGCAGACGCACGTCAGCTACGCGCTGGCACTTGTGGAGGAGCTATAGAGCTCCTTAAAAAAAGCGTTTACTTTGAAGCAGGTTGAGGAAGCACGTCGGTCGCAGAAATCTGTCAGAAGGCAGGGATCAGCGAGGCAATCCACTTCAACTGTGAACTGTGAGCCACTCCCCGAAAATCGGACACTGACGTAAGCTGCGATTTGTAGTCTACGGGTCTCCAACACGAAGGAGATCAGGAAAGTCGAAACGGAAGCAACATCATCAAGAATGACCTAACCGAACCCGAAAGGTCGCATGAAAACCGAACCTGAAATGGGGTGAACTTCAGGACCAAATCGACTCCACCTAGAAATGGGCCAGTTCAAGGCAGACATCGACACAGCGCTCGTGTAAATGATTTTCTACATTTCGAAGCGAGAGGGGAAATCGCACCAACATCTTTACGTCCAAGTAGTCGACCTGTCGGCTGATTCGGCGACACCGAAATGGACTGCGTCTCGTCACTTTGGATGGCCGACCTGCGCGGTTAACGCGGAGTTCGGCCATTTTAGCCAACCTTTGACACCCAGCACTGCAAATTGGCCGTAATTTGACGCAAAGCCACAACTCAATCTAGGATTGCGCGCGAGCGGCGTCCGAAGTAGAGAAGTCGCATCGTAGCTCTACCAATAGACAGGGTCATTTTTGCGCACCGTAATATGTGCCTAGCGAGAACGCGCACTTGGACCAGAGACGAACGAGTTTTGTTCGAAAGGACCGGAATAATATCTTGCAGAACATTGGTTCTTCTATAACAGATGCGCTTCACGTCCGCGCATCACGTCCTGTTATTGCATTTGTACGGCGGACTGGTCCTGACATCGTTCTTGACGGCGCGAAAATCGCCGAAGGAGTCGCTGAACGCGCAGCCATATTACTCGACTGGCTGGGGCCGCGCAAAAGACTTGTCTTGGCCATGCCGAAGGATTTGGAGTTCGCTCTTCTGCTATTAGCATGCCTGACGAGCGGCATTTCGGTTGTTCCCGTAGCGGTTCCGCGACGTGGCAGCAAACTTGAGCGGTTTGCCCATATTTTACAAGATTCGAAGGCTGCGGCGGTTCTGTGCGCTGATGAAAGCCGCCAAACCGTGTCTGAGGCGATGCAAGGCATTGCTGATTGCCCACTTGTGACTGCCCCGCTGATTCCAGCTGATTTGCCGTTTCCAGGAACAGGCACAGCGGAGCCGTCAGAAGCTTTGGTGCAATACACGTCCGGTTCAACACAAATGCCCAAAGGCGTTTGCATCACAGGTGCAAATATCATGGCCAATGCCGCGTTGGTCGGACGCGAATGGGACATGGATAAAAGCGCGAGATTTGTGAACTGGCTGCCGCACTTCCACGATATGGGGCTAATGGGCGGCATCCTGTACCCGTTGCTTTGTGGCGGATTTTCTGCGCAGATCCCATCCCTCGACTTTATCCGCAAGCCTGCCTTGTGGCTGAATACGATTGACCGTTATCGTGCCAATTTCAGTGGCGGACCCGCCTTTGGCTTTGCCGAAGTCATCCGAAGGGTCTCTCCCGAGGCTCTGGAGGGGCTGGACCTCTCTTGCTGGTCAAAGGCCTTTTGTGGCGCAGAACCGATTCCGCACGATCTTGGCCATAAGTTTCATTCCCATCTGGCTGGTACCGGGTTTCAACCGGACGCCTTCTTCGCATGTTATGGGCTGGCCGAAATGACATTGTTTGCGGCAGGCAAGCCCGGCCCAAGCACAGTTTTGCCCCCAGATAGACCGGGACCAACCGCGCCACAGACAGCCATGCCTTGCACGATTTCCGACAATACCCGTCAGTACATTCGCATTGCTGACCCGGAAACCGGGTTGCCCCTACCGAACGGACATGAAGGGGAAATCCTACTGAGCGGACCCTCCCAAGGTGCCAAGTATCTTTCATTAAAGGATGAAACTGACCGAACATTCAGAACCAGAAACCCACAAGACACTCTTGGCTGGCTCAGGACGGGCGACCTTGGACGGATAAACAGGGATGCACTATTTGTAACCGGTCGCATAAAAGACATCGTGATTTGTCATGGCCGCAATATCGCAGCACCTGAAATTGAGCGTCTGGCATGCATGGCGCACGGATCCCTGAACCATATGGCGGCCGCAGCATTTGCGCCCAACCCTTCCAGATCAGGCGAAGTTGTAATCGTTGCCGAGTGGAGCGAACGGTCAATGGTTGATGAAACGAGTCAGGACACCAAACACGCTGTCGCGCGCGCGCTTTCTGGTGAATGGGGATTGCGACTAATTGAAATTATTACCATTCCGCGTGGCCGCTTACCTAGGACGACCAGCGGCAAGATACGCCGAGCGGCGATCGCTAGAGACTATCGAGCCGGATTATATATTGCGCCATCATCCATGGGTGTCATGCCATGAAGTTGTTGGACACTCGAATTTGGAACCAGCAGAAACGACGCATCCTGGATCCTGACGAAGCCGTTAAAATATTGCGCGATTCCGATTTCACAACTACTGACTTTCAGCCCTATCTAGACGTGCTCAAAGAGCGGCATGGGCTGGACCTACCTCACTTCCGCTCATTCATTCAGTTTAGTTTCATTTTTCAATCAGGCTCCAAGCATCTTTCGCTAAGGCGCGCGATTGCGCCGTTTTTCGCTCCGAGCAGCGTTGAAAGGCTAGTGCCACTTATCGATAAAAGCATTGCAACTACTATAAATCACTTGCGTTCAGCACCGAATGCCGATCTTTTCACCGATTACTGCGAGCCCATCGCTCTGCCGGTTCTCCGTCGCTTCATAGGATTGCCAGGTGGCGACGCCGCCGCCGTCCTTCCCTTGATCCGCCTCTCGCATGAAGCTTTTCAACCAATGCGATCGATTCAGAAACTGCTGAAAATAGATTCGGCATTGGGAGAACTTGCCGCCTGCCTTGCGCCTACTGGGAAAGATAGTGATACGCTCATTGGTCACATGCGTAAGATCACCGGCGACGATAAACTTGCGCGTGGGGTGGCGCTATCATCGCTGATTGCTGCCCACGCACTCGCACATACGCCAGCGCTTGTGATCTTTGACACGCTTCTCTCCCGCAGGGAAGAATGGAGGGCGATTGCAAAAGGTGATCTTTCTGACGCAGATTTGAACCGCCTACTTTCAACCCACGTCTCCAGCAAAACGCTTGTGCGTGTCGCTCAGAAGGACAGGGTTGTCGGAACATGTCCCTACAGCGCTGGCGAAGCCGTAGTTCTAGACATAGCGAAGGTTAATACTGCATTACGGAACCGTAACATTGACAGTGCCGGTTTGAGTTTTGGGGCCGGCGCCCATAAATGCCCCGGCGAACCGCTGGTCCGGCTGGTGGTGCGGCGCGCGCTACCAGAATTGGCGCGCGCATTTCCAGATGCTAGCCTGCATCGCAACGGTGTTCGCCACTATACCAGCCCGCTACAGCAATATCCCTGTGCGCTGCCCGCCGAACTGGGGGGACGTAACCGACGGATTTCCTCGCGTATGGTCGAGATATTGCAGACCGACACCGCGCGCACGATCGTAAACGACAACCGAAACTGGGGCCCGCCGCCGCTCGACACGCATCTGATCGCTGTACAGGAAAGGACCGGCACCGATCTTGGCCCGGCTATTCGCATTGCACGAAATGCGATGTTTTTCATGTCGGGACCACGCCATGCGACAGCGCGGCGACACGTCGCTGCCGTTCTGGGAGGAAACAGGATATCGACATGGCAACCCTTGATCGACGACGTGGTAAGAGATGCTCTGGACCATTTTTCGGCTAGCTCACGCCCCGATTTGATTTCGGATTTCGCGGATCCAATATTCCGGGGCGTGATGCAACCCATGCTTGGCGTGGTGCCGTCCAATTCGGTGGATTTCGATGCCAGCGCACCGACGCTGCAAGACGTGCTTGAACCGTGGCTGCCGATGCGGGCCCTGCAGGAATTGCAGAAAGTTTTCGAAGACCTGCTTGACCAGATGCAGAGTCCGCCCACGACCAGCTACGGCAACGCATCGCTTTTACGACATCTTCTTGATAGCGATCTCAAGGGCTTCGATTCGGAAGACTGTAAGGCGCTGGTGCTGGTCCTTTACGGAGCAAGCTTTAACCTCGTGCATACACTTGGAAACATTGTTCATCAGCTGCTTGCCATACCTAATAGAAGGCCAAGAATCGAAACTTCCCCCAATGCGCTAGCAGCCCAGGTTGACAGGCTTATCGGTGCATCCGCCTCGCCAAAATACATCTATCGCGTCGCGCGTAATGACGGCGAAATCGACGATATCATCGTGCAAAAAGGCGACACGTTGCGCTTGCAACTGTTGTCGATCAATCGTGACGCGGGTATTGGACATCTTGGGTTCGGGCATGGCCTACACCGATGTGTCGGGGCTGCCGTAACCCGGCACATAATTAGAACCGCGCTTCCCGCTCTGTTTGATCGGTTTCCAGATCTTAGCTTGGTGCCCGGAAAAGAACGCTACCATTCTCTGAACCAGACCGTCGCACTAAGCCATCTACCCTGCCATCCAAAGAACTAAAGGAAACCAACTTGAACACGACAAGCGAAATCGCCGCCGCGCCTGCCATTGTGTCTTTTCTAACTGACGCGATAGCGCGCTTTACCAAACAACCTGCTGCAGGGATCTCCCAAGATGCGGTGCTGGTTGACCTTGGGTTGCAATCCATTGACGCAGTCTTGCTGTCGGGAGAGGTCGAAGACCATTTTGGAATTGAACTCGACCCCGCAACGATATTCGAACATGAAACATTGGAAAGTTTCGCGCAGGAAGTCACCCGTCGGCTGACCCTTGTATGAGCAAGTGGTATCTGGGTCTGTCCACGTCTGGACATGACCCGGCTCTCGCACTGGTTGATGAAGCAGGAACGGTGCGCTTTGCCGAAGCGACCGAGCGTTTTATGCAAGACAAGCGCGCTTGGGGCGTCACACCGGATCATGTTCCTCATCTTGAGGCGGCACTTGCCGCAGTCGGCTTTGATGCCGTCCATGACACGCTGACCGTTGGGACAAGCTGGGCATCAATTAAAAGCAATGTCCGAACCGATCCGCACGATGCATTGCTCCCGAGCAGTGACACGCTATGGCTGCAGGGCATGCAAGGGCTGCTTCAACAGGGGGCGGGCAGATCGCTTTTGCGGCTAGGGCTTTGCCGGGAAGCCAACGACCCGATGCGTTTTGACCACCATTTATGCCACGCAGTCACAGCCGCATGGTTCGCACCGCTTGATGACGCGCTATGCGTGGTGTTGGATGGTGAAGGCGACGTCGGCGCCATCAGCGCATTCGACATGCGGGACCGTCGCCTGACACGACGATGGCGGTCATGGGGACCTGGTAGCCTTGGCACCTTCTACGGTTGGCTGACTGGGTTGTGTGGCTTTGATTGGCGTTTGGGAGAAGAATGGAAGGTCATGGGCCTTGCGGCCTTCGGGCAGGTCCTTCCGGACCTTGCCGACGACATGTCGCGCATGATCGTGGTCGATCGCGGCCGATTGCGTTTCGCCGACCATGACATATTAAAAGCGATTACAGAAAGGTGTCTTCCATATCGCCGAAAACCTGGTGAACCAGTGGAATTCGCAGCCAATCTCGCCGCAACAGGACAGTCTGTATATGCTGACTTCGCCGATCATGTTATTGCCTCATGTGTAGGACAAGATGAACCGGCGCTCATTCTATCAGGCGGCTGTGCTTTAAATTCATCCTACAATGGTACGATTGTCGGGCGGATGGGCGTCAAAAGTCTTCACGTTCCGCCTTGCCCCGCAGATGATGGCAATGCGATCGGAGCGGCTCTTCTTACTTTCATGCGTGCAACAGGAACCGACAGTGTGCCGCAAGGCGACGGTTCTCCCTATCTCGGAAGCCGCGCAAATCCTCAAACACTGGATAGATTGTCGGCATCGGCACAGGGGCTATCCGTGCGCAACGTAGAAGGTCACAGCGAAAATGTAGTCGCCGATTGCCTATCAGAAGGGGCAATCGTTGGAGTGATGCGCGGGCGTGCGGAATTCGGGCCCCGGTCACTTGGCAACCGCTCAATCCTCGCGGCACCGCATTTAGAAGGCATGAAGGACCAGATCAACGCGAAGGTGAAAGGTCGAGAAGCCTACCGCCCTTTCGCACCTGTTGTTAGGCTGACGGATGCGCCGACCTGGTTTGACCGGGCCCAGCCATCCCCCTACATGTCTGTGACCTTGCCATGGAAACCGGATCGGCCCAGCCCCGTATCAGCGACAGTGCATGCTGATGGCACGGGGCGGTTGCAGACAACCGAACCGGATTCAGCACCTTGGATGGCGGGGCTTCTTGATGCATTTCAGGAACGAACCGGTGTACCCGTGGTACTGAACACGAGCTTCAACATCATGGGAAAACCCATTGTGAATAGTGTTGAGGACGCCATTGGAATGCTTCTGACAACCGGCCTCGACGCTGTTTTGATCGAGAACACTCTGATCGAGAAGCCGAGCACCGCGTTATAGACAACGGAACCACTTATGGGTTTTCTATCAGCTGAGTTCTTGCTCGGCTTCCTTCCGATTACCTTTGCCGGTTTTGCGCTGCTGCAGCGCTATCGGCAGGAGTGGTCTATTCCTTTCCTGGTGACGGCATCTGTGTTGTTCATCGCGTTGAATTCCATGCTGGCCCTGGCCGTTCTTCTTGCAAGCGTCATCGTTAACCGCGCATGTGCACTTGCAATGGTCCGATATGAAGGGGCTCGAAACGAGTTTTTGCTCTGCGGGATAGCCGCGAATATAGCGGTACTTGCCTGGTTCAAACTCCACCCCGTTCCGCTCTCCGGCGGCGGTTCCGCGATGCTCGTTATCGGAATGCCACTGGGGTTGTCATTTTACGCATTCAAGCAGATTACCTATCTAATCGATAGGCACCAGAACCGTGCGCAGGAACTATCTGGATTAAAGTATATTCTTTTTTCGATGTTCTTCAGCCATCTTCCTGCCGGGCCGATAACGCCGTATCGCGTATTGCAACCCCAGATCGAAACACTTACAGGCCGCAAATTTGCCGCCGGTGAAGTTTCGACAGGTATCGCATTGATAGTTATCGGCGCATTCAAATTACGCTGTTTCTCAGCCTCGATCGGCTCTCTTACGGGGCCGATTTATTCCGAAGCCGCAGCTGGAACGGATATATGTCTGCCCGAATCTGTCATCGCGAGCTCAGGGTTTCTGCTACAACTCTACTACAACTTTTCTGGCTATTCGGACATGGCGATCGGTCTGGCACTTTGTTTCGGCCTCAGGCTTTCGCCAAACTTTGACAGTCCACTTAAGGCAAGCCGGATCGGCGACTACGTCATACGATGGCATGCATCCCTCATGGCATTCGCGCGTGATTATATCTTTCGCTACATGCAACAAGGACTGGCGCAATTCCTGCCAATTCGCGCCGCGAGCCATAGGCGGATTGCTGCATGGGCAGTGGCGACATGCGCAACCTACATCCTTGTCATGCTTTGGCACGAAGCCGGGTGGCCGGCTCTTCTTATCAGTCTTCTGACGGCAATTGTTGTTATCGCAGCAGGTCTTACAAGGGTGCTAAATTCGCACCGCACCTTGCACGACAGCCGGTCTAAAAAGTTTGCTGGGCAAGTCCTTTGTTTGACGATTGCATCAATCACAATCGTGTTCTTCCGTAGCGACAGCCTAGCAACGGCTTCAGCAATATTCTCGGGGTTCGTCTATTGGGGTGATACCTCGGCCCTCACTTCCCACTCTTCGCCAACCCGTGAAATGTGCGCAGTATTATCGTCGTCAGCAAGCGACATTGCTTACTTGGCGATTTTCCTAGTGGCAGGAGGCACTGCTCTGGTCCTGCCGAACACAATGCGTATCTGTAGAATCCTGCCTTCCCACAGCGAGTGGCTGACATTTCGGCCAAACCTACGTTGGGCTGTATTTCTTGGGTTTTTAGCCTGGGTGGCCTGGCTGTTCGACACTCCGCTATCGGGGGGTATCATATATGAAGGATTTTGACCCAAAGCGGCTAAGTTGCTTTACCGCATACTTGCTGGCTTCGTTTCTTGCATTCGCCTGGCTCGAATCCGCCGTTACACGTAAAGCCAACTTGTTGAATCAAGCCAAACTGACCCTGCCGAATAATCACGGAATGCCGAAAATTCTGCATTCTTTTCCGAATTTGGCGGATAAATGGATGAAGAACACTGCATCAACCGGAACCGCACAGGTCTGGCTCCTTGGCACATCAATCAGCCTTCTCGGCTTCAACCCGTGCAGCAACCCAAACACTGCCAATTATTCGCGCTCAGCAGCATATTACGGCGACATGCTTTTTTGGGCTACCGAGGCGGCTTCTAAGAACGACGCTGTAAACACGATGGTAATTGAGGTATCGCTCGCGAAAAAGCCTACGCCTCGCGCTGAGTCCCCTGACATGCGGTCAAGGGTTTTCTTCATGTCAATGATCGAATTTTTATCCAAGAGGACTTATCACTCCGCTCAGACCGACGGTGGATCGTGCGCGAGTCCATTTTCACTCGAAAATCGAATCATTAGGCCAATCTTAATCCCCGAAAGTGAAATCCTTCGGAATCGTGGCCTTGATTTCTTCGACAGATCAAATGCCCTGGGAGACTGGTGTAGTGAAAGTTCAGACAGACATTTAATATTCTTTCTGCCGCCATATAACCCCAAGGTTGTATCGCAGCAAAAACTAAAACCAACGCTGGATAGATTGCAAGAAAAATTGAAGGTTCAGGCGAAAATCTTTCAACAACGACATCCGACTTGTCGTATTTCGTTTCATGTGGCTGAAGCCTCGCCGTCAGATTCGGCGGCCTGGATTGACGCCAACCATTTCAGGCCATCGCTGGGAAATCGCCTATTGGAAGAGCTACTTTCACTGAGATAAAATGCCTGTAATTTTGCAACCACGCCATTGATACCGCTGGTTATGCAGCTTGACGGTCCTTCACTGATGCCACCGGCGTCCAGTTCCAGAGGCAATTCATCCAGTCTGTTGAATTTGTGATCGTGGATGCGGTCGAGGACGTCAGCCAGATAGGCCAGTGGGTCGTAAGACCGCATGTCTTTTTCCAGCGGCGCGCGCATGACGGTTCAGTCAGTATCTTGATCGCATGGCGGCAAGTGCC
>NZ_JAPWHW010000021.1 GCF_028369135.1 Roseovarius sp. ZX-A-9 | reverse complement strand
GAACGCCATTTCGTCTATTGGCGTCATCTCTCGAATGGTGACATCGGGATCGTGACCATCCTGCACGAGCGCATGCACCAGATCGACCAGTTTCGCGATGATTTTGGGCTCGGGTGATCGGCCATCTTTTCACGGCGCATCAGATTTGCGCAGCGTGGAACCGTCAATGTTTGCACGGTCCAACGTTTGGGGAGTATGTATGAACTGCCTTCCCCTGCAAGTGATTTGTTGATGCACCGCTGACCCTGCTTCTATTTATTCGGTCTTTCTTCGGGGGCATTCGATTTGCCCCTGACCAAGATGGGAAGTCGCGCGTCCTTTGTCTCGTTAGCTCATCGGCACTTGAGGGGCCATGCTCCCCATCAGACTGACAGAACACCGATCGGTCGTTGGTCCATCTCCTCCTCGCTCGCAGTTTCCTTTGCCCTCAGTTGTGCTTCAGCCCTCCTACAGGCCGCTCAATGCGTGGGGCAGATACCGCTCCCCCCTCGTCAATACAGCCCAGGCGATACGCGCCATATTGTTGGCCATGGCGACCGCCGCGACGTTCACACGCGCTCGCTCTTTCAGGCCGTCAGCCCAGGCCGTTATTGGCGACGTCCTGTCACGTGTGAAAGCCCATCCAGAAAATCCAGCAGGCGATGCCGCTGGAGGCGTTTGCGAAACACGACTGCGCCTGCTTCATCCAGCCCGGCAAGACTGCAAACGGTCTTGCCCAGATCAATTCCCAAAACCTTGATGTCCATCAGACGCTCCTCTCTCCACCTATGTTCGCCACAATAGCAGCGGTTTGGTGGGAAGGCAGTTCATCCCATTAGCTCACCCCCATGGAGCCTTATCTGTGATTTCAACAATTTTGCCTTGGTGAGACAACCGTAACACCTTGCTTCAACAGAATGCTTTCCACGCTGGCTTGATACCGATTGATCTCGCGCAGAAGCCATTTATGAAACCGTGTCTCAACCCTCGAAGGAGCGTATCGAGCCGCATGGCAAATCGAATAATGTTCAATGCTGCGCAGGCCGAGTTTGAATGGGGCGACGAGCCTGCCGGTCCGGAGCGCGTCGAGAGCCATGAAACTGTCACCAATGGTAATACCCGAGCCCGACAACGCCGAGGAAAGGCACATCGAGGAATCATTGAATTTCGAAACCTGAACTTCGGGCCCAGGATCGATCACACCGCTATGTGCAAACCAATCCTTGCGAGGGTCGTAGTTTCGATCGACAAGGAATCTAGCGGTTTTATGGAGTAGACCGTCGGACAGGTGTTCCATAGCATATTCGGGCGTGCACAGAGGAATGTCGATCCAGTCACATAATATTTCTTCGGTCAGATCTTCCGATTCGAAAAAGCCCGTTGGGCCGTAGAATATGCGAAAACTAAAGTTTTCACCTCTCCGCAGATGGCCATTGCGTTCAGCTACAACTTCTATTGCGACACCGGGATTCTCGACAAGAAAGCCACCGATATGCTCGGCCAACCACGATGATGCGAAATCGCGGTCGACAAGTAATCGGAGACTATTGGCGCCTTCGTGTACTGCTTGAGCACGTTGGAGTGATGCGCCGATCAGGTCGAAGCCCTGAGACAGCCCCGAAGCGAGTTGGCCCCCTATTTCCGTCAGGGTGACATTGGGACGACCTCTGATGACGAGTTGGCAATCGAGTAACGTCTCCAATTGCCTGATCTGCTTGCTGACCGCTGGACGGGTAACATTCAGTTCGCGTGCCGCCTGTGCGAAGCTACCATGGCGGGCCACAAGGTCAAAGGCTCGAAGGGCTGTCAACGGGAGCATGGGAATCTACACATGGTAACTTCAGGTTACCATCAATTACCATTTGTCGTTTTGGATTCCAATCGGGTTTCTCTAGCTTCAGGGAAACACCACTTTCACAAGTCACGAGATCGGAGTCCCGAAATTGAAAAATCCGGTAAAATTTTCTCCCAGCGGCCCGGAAGGCTGGATGGCAAGCCCAAACGTGCCAGTGGAAACCGCACAACTTGTCGAAGGCGAAGCCGTTGGCAATGACCATATCTATTTCGATCGGGAAACCCCCGGTATCCGTGCGGGGGTCTGGCGCGCCGAACCGTACACCGATTTCTACGAAAATTACCCCTGCGATGAGTTCATGTACGTGCTGGAAGGCTCTGTCACGCTGGAGAACGATGACTTCTGCGAAACCTATCGCAAGGGCGACGCGTTCCTTGTGCCAAAAGGTTTCCGGGGGTTCTGGAAGCAGACCGAGCCGATGCTGAAATACTACGTGATGATCGATTGACCGTTGGGTGAAGAACGATGGCAGGGCCGATCAAAATAGATGAAGCGATGGATGCCGGAAGCTATGATTATGTAATCATAGGTGCCGGATCGGCAGGCTGTGTTATGGCGGCACGGCTAGGCGAGGATTCATCGGCACGCATTCTGGTGCTGGAAGCCGGCGGAAGCGACCGTTCGATCTTTGTACAGATGCCAACCGCGCTTTCGGTTCCGATGAACACCAGGCGGTTCAACTGGGGTATGACCACCGAACCTGAGCCGGGCCTTGACGGGCGGGTGATGAATCTGCCGCGCGGCAAGGGACTTGGCGGTTCGTCTTCGATAAATGGGATGTGCTGGGTACGCGGCAATCCGATGGACTACGAACTCTGGGCGGCGCTCGGGGCAGAGGGATGGCACTGGGCCAATGTCCTCCCCTACTTCAAGCGCCTTGAGAATGTGCGGGGCGGTGGAACCCTGCGCGGCACGGGCGGTCCGATCTCGGTGCGGCGCGGGGAAGAGACCAACCCACTCTACGGTGCCTTTGTGGAAGCGGGCAGGCAAGCCGGGTACGCGGTCAGCGACAACATGAACGACCGCCAGCATGAGGGCTTCGGCCCGATGGAAATGTCAGTCGGCGGAGGCATCCGGTCTAGCGCGGCGGTGGGTTATCTGCGGCCCGCCATGCGGCGCGGAAATGTCCGGGTGATCAAACACGCTTTGGTGGACCGTCTTACCTTTGACGGTGGAAAGGTGAGCGGAGTCCTGTTTTCGCAGAATGGCAAACCGATGCGAGCGCAGGCCGGGCGAGATGTCATCCTCAGCGCCGGGTCCATCATGTCTCCGGCTATCCTCAAACGGTCCGGTATTGGCCCGGCGCAAGAACTACAGGGGCACGGGATCGAGGTGGTTGCCGACCGGTCCCAGGTGGGTGCCAACCTGATGGACCATCTGGAGATTTACCTCCAGATGGAGTGCAGCCAGCCCGTGACCCTCTATTCACACATGGGCCCTTTGGGAAAGGCGCTGATTGGCGCGCGCTGGATGATGACACGCAGGGGGTTGGGCGCAACCAACCATTTTGAGAGCGGCGGCCATATTCGTAGTCGGGCCGGAATCGTCTATCCCGATATTCAGTTTCATTTTCTGCCGCTCGCTATCTCTTACGACGGCAAATCGATGGCCGCGGGCCACGGGTTCCAGGTGCATGTCGGTACCAAGCGGTCGAAAAGCCGAGGTTGGGTGAAGCTGCGCAGTGCAGAGCCCGAGGAGCTTCCGCGCGTGCGGTTCAATTACATGACGCATCCGGACGACTGGTTGGAAATGCGTGCCTGCATTCGGTTGACGCGCGAAATTTTCGCCCAGCCCGCCTTCGCGCCCTATCGCGGCGACGAACTGGCGCCTGGCGCGGCATGCCAGGATGACGCCTGCATCGACCTCTTCCTCAAGAAGAAGGTCGAGAGCGCTTATCACCCATGTGGCACCTGCCGGATGGGCACGGACGACGATGCCGTGGTCGATCCGCTGACCATGAAACTAAAGGGCGTTGAAGGCTTGCGGGTCGTCGACAGTTCGGTTCTTCCTCAGGCTACTGCCGGAGACCTGAACGCGCCGACGCTCGTGATGGCCGAACGCGCGGCCGACCTCGTGCGGGGCGTAAGCCTCGCACCGGAAGATGATGCACCGATTTTGGCCGATCCGAACTGGGCGACCTGTCAGCGCTCGCCCGGGATCACGCGCGACTACGCGCAGGACCGCGACGCCTTGCGCGCGGCTCTGTTGAACAACGCTGAAGCTGAACCGATGAACAGGAGAGAAGAATGCAACATAACCTGAAGAGAATGATCGCGGCACTCGCGTTGAGCGCAGCCAGCCTGAGTGGCACCGCTGCTTGGTCGCAGCCGGAAACCGATCGGCCGATCCGAATCGCCATCAACGAATGGACCGGGCAGCACATCTCGGCAAATATCGCGGCCGAGCTTCTGAAAAAGATGGGCTACAACGTCGAGCTCGTGACGGCCGGCGGCCTGCCACAGTTCACCGCGCTGGCGCAGAATGAAATCAACCTCAATCCGGAGGTATGGGACAACTCCATCACGGACATATACACCGACGGTCTGGCCTCCGGCGACATCGTCAACATGGGCGAGCTGGGCCTCGAGCCGCGCGAGGGCTGGATCTATCCGGCCTATATGGAGGAAAAATGCCCCGGTCTTCCAAGCTATCAGGCGCTATTCGACTGCGCCGAGGCATTCGCTACGGCAGAGACATTTCCGAATGGCCGGCTGATTACCTATCCCGCCGACTGGGGCACGCGATCAAAGTCGGTCGTTGAAGGTATCGGCTTGCCGTTCAATCCTGTGCCCGGCGGGTCGGAGGGCACCATGGTTGCCGAGCTCAAAAGTGCGCTGGCGTCACAAGATCCCATCCTCATGATGTTCTGGCAACCGCATTGGGTCTTTGCCGAGGTCAACATGAAATGGGTCGAGTGGAACGAAGCGGACGGCGAATGCGTCGAAGAGGAACAGGTTCGGGACTCCGCCTGTGGATTCTCGCAAGCGCATGTCAACAAGATCGCGTCCAATGACCTGGAAACAACGTGGCCGAAGGCCGCCGAATTCGTCAGCAAGTTCACACTGACCAATGACGAGCAAAACGCCATGATAAATGAAGTCGATCAGAACGGCCGTTCGCTTGAAGAGGTCGTCGCCGAGTGGATCGCAGAAAACGAAACGACTTGGACCCCTTGGATTCAATGACCCATCACGTCGACCCCGGCTTTCGAGCCGGGGTCCCGACGCCAACTTGGGAGTTTCCGAATGATCGACGAGCCGAATGCGATGAAAGCCGACGCCGTCAAGCTGTCTTGCCGCAACTTGTGGAAAGTCTACGGATCGAAGCCGGACTACTATTTTGACACATCCGGTTATTCGATTGATGTCGATGGGCTGGCCGGACGGATGCGCAAGGAGGATCACGTTCCGGCCGCAATCGACGTGAGCTTCGATGTCCATGTCGGCGAGATTTTCGTGATCATGGGACTTTCCGGTTCGGGCAAATCTACTGTCGTGCGCTGCCTTTCTAGGCTGGTGGATGCCTCTTACGGCGAAGTTCTCCTCGACGGGGAAAATCTTCTCGAAAAGTCGCCCAAGGAACTGATCGAGGTGCGGCGGCACAAGATGGGCATGGTGTTTCAGAACTTCGGCCTCTTGCCGCATCTGACGGTGATGGAGAATGTGGCGTTCCCGTTGAAACTGCAGGGAAAGCGGCTACAGGAACAGCGCGAGAATGCGGAACGTGTGATCGAATTGGTCGGCCTTCAGGGACGCGAAGATGCGTTTCCAGGCCAGCTCTCCGGCGGGCAACAGCAGCGTGTCGGCATTGCCCGCTCGCTGGTCGTCGAGCCTGATATCTGGTTCCTTGACGAGCCGTTTTCAGCGCTCGACCCGCTGATCCGCCACCAGATGCAGGACGAGTTCCTGCGCATCCAGCGTGTGCTGCGCAAATCCATCGTCTTCATCACCCACGACTTCCTGGAGGCGCTGCGTATCGCGGACCGGATGGCGATCATGCGTGACGGCAAGATTGTGCAGATCGGCACCCCGACTGACCTTATCCTGAACCCGGCCGACGAGTATGTGGCCCGCTTCACTTCCGAGGTGCCGCGCATCAGGCTCCTGACGACTGCCGCCTGCGCGGTGCCCGCAACGGGTGATGAATCCGCCATGCCGCAAGTGCCCGCTGACGGGCTGGCCGAAAACCTGATCGGCAAACTCGCCGAACACCCCGAGGGCCTGTCTGTCCGTGATAATAACGGCGCCGACCGGGGAATTGTGACGCCTGCCTCTCTCGTCAAGGCGCTGGCCGCGCTTGGTCAGGGGGATACCCATGTCGCAAGCTGACGTGGCGGCCGCTCCGCCGACAGCAGTGCTGCGCGGCGGCCTCCGGTGGGGATGGTCCGGGGTGATCATCTTTGCGCTGGTTTGCGTATTTGCACAAACCAGTCTTGGCTGGCTCAAAACCTACCCCGCATCGTTACAGCTCCCGGTGGAGGCATGGTTCAATGCCGGCATGGACTGGATAATCGCCAATTTCAGGGCGGTGTTCCAGACAGTTACGCTTCTCTTTACCTATCCTATGGGATGGGTCCGGGAAACGCTGCATTGGCTACCCTGGAGCGGCTTCGTCTTGATCATGGCGGCGATGGCCTTCAAAGCGCGCGGTGTGAGGCTCGCGGCGTTCACCGTGCTCAGCCTGATCTATGTGCTGGTGGTCGGGCTGTGGGCCGAGGCGATGAACTCGTTAGCATTGGTATTCATTTCGGTTCCACTTGCGGTTCTCGCGGGGTTCGCGCTTGGCGTGTGGGGGTATTCTTCGGCGCGGGTCGAGCGCGCGCTCAACCCGGTGCTCGATATTGCGCAGACCGTGCCTGCCTTTGCTTATTTGTTGCCCATCTTGTTGTTGTTCGGCTTTGGACCGGTCGTCGGCTTGGTGGCCTCGGTGTTGTTTGCCTTTCCGCCGATGGTTCGAAACACCATTCTCGGATTGCGCGAAGTTCCTTCGGATATCATTGAGTCCGGACAGATGTCGGGTGCTACCCGGGCGCAGCTCTTCTGGATGGTGCGCTTTCCTGCCGGTCGGCGCCAAATTCTGATCGGCGTGAACCAGACAACCATGGCATCTTTGTCGATGGTTATCATCGCTTCGATGATCGGAGGCACCGCCGATATCGGCTGGGAAGTTCTTTCGACCATGCGCAAAGCGGAATTCGGATCAAGCCTTGTCGCGGGAATCGTCATTGCGCTTATGGCAATGATCCTCGACCGCGTAACCTTCGGCATGGCCGAGCAAGAGGGCCGCAACTTGGAGCATCGTGGTTTTTTTCAGCGTTACGGATTTTGGTTGGCCGTTGCCGCTGCGGTCATTTGCCTGATTGTTCTGCGCTCCCTTCTGCCCATCCTGGGCGGCTGGCCCGAAAATTGGAAGATCGACTTCGCGCAACCGCTCGATCAGGCAATTCAGTGGTTCATCCTGACATTCAAACCAGGGCTTGAAGCCATCAGGAACAGCGTGATTTTCTTTGTCATGCTACCGTTGAAAATCGGCTTGGACAAGGCGGTCAGCCCCTTTACCTGGGGGTTTGCACTACAGCCCTGGCACACGGCGGTTTTTGTGGTCAGTGTTCTGGCCGGAGCCGCGGCGGCCCTGCGTGCCGGGCGTACAGCGTTGGCGGTCGCCACGGTGCTTGGCGGTCTGGTGTTTTATGTGGGCATCACCGATATGCCCTGGCCGGCAAGTGTCGCAATACTGGTCTATTTCGGCTGGCGCATGGGGGGGGGCGGATTGGCGACCGGCACGGCACTGGCGCTGACCTTTCTTCTGGTAACGGGCTCGTGGGACAAGGCCATGCTGTCTATCCACTTGGCGACGCTGGCCGTGCTCGCTTCCTTTCTGATGGGCAGCACCTTGGGGATCATTGCCGCGCAGAACGACTGGTTTTCGCATGTCATGCGCCCGATCAACGACACTTTGCAGACGATGCCGCCATTCGTGCTGCTGATTCCTACCGTGATGCTGTTCAAGATCGGAGATTTTACAGCGCTGCTGGCGATCATCTCCTATGCGTACGTGCCCGCCTTCCGTTATGCCGAGCACGGGTTGCGGCATGTCTCAAAGGAAGCTGTTGAAGCCGCAACCTGCATTGGCGCGACACCGATGCAGCTTCTGCTTCAGGTCAAGTTGCCGCTGGCGCTGCCCAACATCATGCTGGGGCTGAACCAGACGATCATGTACGGCATTGCAATGCTTGTGATAGCCGCGCTCGTCGGCACGAGCGATCTCGGGCAGGAGGTCTATGTCGGCCTGAGCGCTGGCAATTTCGGACAAGGATTTATTGCCGGTATCGGCATGGCGATCATCGCCATCACGGCCGACAGGTTCTGCCGCGCTTGGCAACGCAATCACGAGACACGACTTCAGAAAGGTGCTTCATGAAACTCATCTATTCGGAAGATCACCGCGGCCATGCCGGGGCGATGGAAATGCGCTATGACGAGATGATCCCCATGTCGGAATGCCCTGAACGTATGGATGCGATCATGGGCGCTCTGGCAGAGGCCGGGTTCACCGATATCGTAGCGCCTAACCCGCACGGGCTCGATGTGGTGCATCAGATCCACGATCCAGCTTTCGTCAACTTCCTGGAGCGCTGCTATCCGCTTTGGGAAGCGGAATTCGGGCCCGGCCATTTCGCGACAGCCTATACCTTCGGAATGCGAGGTATGGATCAGGTTCCGAACGCGTCTGTCCATTCGATGCTCAGTTGCTACACGTTCGATGTCTGCGCGCCATTCGTTGAAGGCACATGGAAGGCGATCAACGCGGCCAAGGACATCGCTTTGACCGGGGTCGACCTGATGCAAGCCGGAGAAAGTGCGGTCTTTTCGGTCTGCCGCCCGGCCGGGCACCATGCCTCGCAGGATCTGGCCGGGGGGTATTGCTATCTCAACAACGCCGCCATCGCGGCGCAGGCGCACCTGAACGCGGGCTCAAGTCGTGTGGCCTTGCTTGATATCGATTATCACCACGGCAACGGCACACAGCGCATTTTTTATGACCGCGCCGATGTGTTCTTCGCTTCGCTTCATTGCCGACCGCAGGACGAATATCCTTTCCTTATGGGTTATGAAACGGAAGTGGGCGCGGGCGAAGGCAAAGGATACAACCTTAACCTGCCCATGCCGAGAGGCACGGATTACGCGGAATGGGGCAAGGCGCTTCAGATAGCACTTGATCGGATCGTGGCATACGCGCCTGATGTTCTCGTTGTTTCGCTGGGCGTCGATACATTCGAAGGCGATCCGGTTGGAGGGTTCAGCCTCCAGAGCCCCGATTACGTCGATGTCGGAAAACGACTTGCTTCCATAGGCTTGCCCACCCACTTCGTGATGGAAGGTGGTTATGCGATGGATGCATTGGGAAAAAACGTGACCAACATCATCACGGGATACAGTGAAGGTGCCGCAGAATATTCTGCAGGGACAGATCGCAAATGACGGAAAGGTCCATTAACCTCCTCGGATGGGTGCTCTTCGTCTCGTCTGAGCGCCCCGGCCAGCCTTAGGACTCATCCAGATGCATTGGAGCTGCTTGGCCCTGAGCGCTATCGTCAATTTGCTTATGTTGTAAGCAAACCAGACCAGACCTTGATCGCGGCTGCAGCATCTTTGTTGGGCCGTCGTTGAAGGTTCTTCAGAAGCGGGCCAAGGACGTGGGCAACCTGCTTCTGCCCTATGAACCGACGGAGATCCTCACTGCTTTGGCAAGGCACCGGGAACAACAGCCCAATAGCAATCTTGAGAAAGTTCATTTCTTCCCCTTGGGCGGCATTGTCAAAACAGTCGAGTTTGCAGACAAGCATCTTATTGTTCCCAATGCCGCCTGAGCTCCCCTCTGAAGGAGATCAGAGAGGTCGAAACGGAAGCAACATCACCCAAAGTTCAAGGCCGAGATCGCGTTGGAAGCGTTGAAGGATGAGAAGACGGTAAGCGAACTGGCCAGTCGATTCAGCGTGCATCTATTCCCGGCAAGTGCTTGCATGCAAACACTGAGAGGTGACGATGCTCCATCAATGGAAGCGGGCTTTTCTTGAAGGCGCATTGGGCGTGTTCGAGCGGGCGATGGTTGGTTTTCACGGTGCGATAGGCCTTGCGTGACATGGGAACACCGAATCTTGAATGACCGTTAGGGTAAGTGTTTTGAGCAATTACTCGATATTAACTAGATACGCCTTGTTCGGCGCCTTTCCGTGCATGACGCCTTTCGGCCCCTGTTGCCATTCACTGATCAAGTGATGCGCGGGCCAAGAGGCTTGCGCTGAACGTCGCCATTCTCACTTGATCACACTTTCATTCGCCTCGCGGTCTCCGCAAAACGCAGAAAGAACACAACGCAATGATGACACCACAGAGCCTCAAAATCCTGCTTTTGGCCGGGTTGTTCGGTGAAATTTCATTCGAGATTTACGCATGGCTGATCTCGCCCCTGTTGTTCGGCGTTGTTCTTGCTCCGGCTAACCTAGTTGTTGCCCTCATCAAGTTGACCTCTGGGATCACGGTGCCGTATTGGACCGGTTTCCTCGTTCACTTCATGATCGGTGCTGTCGGGTTTGCAGCGTTCGTATGGCTTACGCATCTGGTGTCTCGGATCAATCTTATCCTGTCAGGTGTGATTGCCGGGTTTGTTCTCTGGTTCGTGGCCCAGGGCATCTTGGCCCCGATCGTCGGGCGCACGTTCATGATGGGTTTTGGCGGTTATACGCAGTCTTCCTTAATCGGGCATGTCGGCATGGCAGCGCTGATGGGATATGTGATGTTGACGTTGCAAGACAGGCAAGCGCGCACCGCGGCTTGAGCTATGCCGAGACTTGTTCCTGCCAAAGCAGAGGGCAAACTTTGCTTTGGCCGCACTGGCGTCGCATGATCGCCCAGTGGGGGCGAATTCGCATTAAAATATTTAAGCGATAGTGTGTTGTTGCGGCCTATATTTCGTGAACCACTGGCGGCGTGTCGCAGACCTTTTTTGCGATGTCGACGACGTGGCGGTGGTGGGTCAGGTAGATGGCTTGCCCACGGCGTCCGATGGTTTCCATGACGCGGCAGGCGGCGCTGGTGCGGTCTTCGTCGAAGGTTTCGAAAATATCGTCGCAAAAGAAAGGCAGGCAGGTGCCTTGGGCCACGAGCTGTTCATGGGCGGCGGCGCGCAGGGCCAGATAAAGCTGAAACCTCGTGCCCTTAGACATCTCGCTGGCGCGTTTGCTGGTGCCATTGGTATCCACAGCCATGAGCACTTCGGCGTCGCGGTCGGGCTGGGTGCTGAGCGTCGGATAGGTACCGTGGGTCAAATCAGAGAAGCAACGTTCCGTTGCAGCCATCATGCCGCTGCGGTGGCTGTCGCGATAGCGGCGGATGGCGTCCGAGGCTAGGTAATGTCCCAAAGAGAGTTCGAGATGGGTGCGGGCGGCCTCTTCGAGTTCCAGTTCCAGCGTGGCTTTCTTTTCCTCCAGCGTGGCGATGTCGGCGTCCCCTGTGATCTGTTTGAGCGCCTCTGCGGCAGTGCTGCGGCGCTCGATGGCTCGTGTCAGCGCGTCTTCGGCGCGGGCCAGATCGGCTTGGTTGCTCTGCGTTTCGGCGTCCAGTTCTGCGAGAGACAGGTTGGCGAGACGCGTGCGGGCGGCGTCCATGTCCTCCACATCCAACTCGGTCATGACCGCCTGGCGCAGTCGCGCCAGTTCCGCGCGCTCACTGATGACCTGAGCGGCCTGTTGCGTTTGCAGGCGCAGCGCGTCGATATCGGTCAGGGCGTCGGGATCAGGAAAGGCGGCGGCGATGGTGGCGACCTCTTGGTCGATATCGCGCAGCCGGTCGGTGTTGGCCGACAGTTGTGCCTGTGCGCGTGTGATGACGTCAGAGAGGTCTTCGGCCTTCTCATGGGCTGTGCGGGCCTGTTCGCAGAGGTCTTTCAGCGCGGCGTAGGTCTCTGCGGCGCTGTCGCGGAACTCCAGCCCGTGCGTCTGGGCCAGATGTGTGACCTCTTGCGCAAAGCGGGCCTGGTCGGCCTCCATGGCCTCCACCCGCTGCTGAGCCGTAGCACGAGCCTTTTCCTGTTCGCGCAAGTCCCGCAGTGGGGCAAGCGAGGCCATCACAGTGTCGGGGCAGACCCGATCGCCCAGGAACGCCTCAATCAACGCGTGCCAGTTTTTCAGTGCCTCGGCTTCGGCTGCTTGTGCGACTTGGTGCTTCGCTTCGCGCTTGTCGAGATCGCGCTGCACTTGTGCGAGGTGGTCTCCGGCCTTGGCGATGGTTTCGGCCTGATGCCGCTCGGCCTCTGCGATTTGCCGTGCGGCCAGCATTGCCTCGTCCAGATCGATGGGGTCAAAGGGCAGCAAGGGGGCCAAGGCGGCGCAGAGGCGCTCGGTGCGCTCTAGCGTGTTGCGGTGCGCTTCTTGTGTGGCGGAGACGGCCTCTGCGTCCTCCTCGGCGGTGGCATGGCGGTCTACCCAATCCAGCCATTCAGCGGGCGTCAGCGGTGTGGGCAGTTCCACTTGCTCTGCCGCTGAGGCCACGGTCGCCTCAAGCGCTGTGCAGTCGGCCTCTGCCTCTTTCAAACGTGTTTCGGCATGTTCGACACGGGTCTGTGCTTCCGCCTTGTCCTGTTCGATCTGGCGCAGTTGGCCAAGCTCGCTGGCATGGGCCACGCGGGTTTTCATCGCGGTGTCATGTTGGAGCAGGGCCTCGCGGAAGGTGCGCGCGCTGTCCGCATCCAATGTGCTCAGATGCTCCGCCCAACGCGCTTCGCGTGCGGCAAAGAGGGTCTCTTCCTCGCTGTCGGAGGCGAGGGCTCCGCCTGCGGTCAGGGCCTCGGCACGGGCGGTCAAGGCCGCCAGCGTTTCGCGATGTTCGGCGCGTTTCTCGCGGGCGTCCTGCACGGCGCGGGTGAGTTCGACGTGGCGGTCGGCCCAAAGCTGCGCCTGTGCGTGCGTGCCGGGGCAGGGTGGCAGGGTCCCGAATGTGACCGCGCTCATCCGCAGCGCAGAGAGGGATTTCCGCGCTTTGGCCTCTGCCGCGCGAATGGCTTGCAAGGCGGTGGCATGAGCGGGCGCTAGGCGATCTACGTCGAAACGGGCGAGGATGTCGGTGACGCGCGGCGCATCAATCGGGGCGTCAGCGGTCTTGGACGCCGTCTCGGTGGTGGCCACCGCCTCTTTCGCCGCGTCGCGTTTCTCCGCGAGATCGGCCAGTTCGCGTGCCTCATTGATGACCGAATTGCGGGCATCGTGGAGGGCGTCGCGCGCTTGTTCCAGTTGCGCGATTTCGGCCTGTGACAGGGCGAGACTCTGCGGGTCCACGCCATGTTTCGCGCCCAAGTCCTGCGCAGCACGGATCATCGCCGCTTCTGCGGCGTGGAGTTCGTCTTTCCGGCGGGTGAGGTCCAGCTGTGCGCCCCTGTCGCGGATGCTGAGATCATGGAGCGCGTCGAGATGTTCGGCCAGTTCGAGGTGTTTGGGATCAACCGTGATCTCGGCAACTTGCTTTTCAAGCGCGGCGATCTCTTTACTCAGGCGTTCGATATTGGCGGTGGCCGTGCCATGATCGGTGCGCAACGCAATCAGCCGTTCGGGGTCGAAATCAAGCTGTTCTGGCACGTCCGGATGGGCTTCGATACGGGCTTCGAGCGTGTTGATCTCGGCCATGAGTGGAAGCGCCCGCCGTTGGCCCTCGATTCGTGCCTTGGTGGCAAAGAGCGCGTCACGGATGGCGCGCGCCTCTTCCTCGGAGTGTTGCGCCTGAGATAGCGCGTGCTTCAAACCCTTCCACGCGCTTGCGGTGACATCTCTGTCCCGTATCTCGCTTTCGATCTCGGCCAGTTCGCGCTTCAATTCGGCAATGCGCGTGGTCCGTCCCCGTTTCTTCCAGAGCGTGTCGGCCTGCTCGCGCACGCCATCAAGAACCCCGCTGAGATCGGCCACGCCGGCCGCGGCCGAAAACAGTAACCGGCCAATGTCGCCTTGCGCATTGGCGATCTCTTCGCCGCCGCGCTCTATGGTCACGTCGTCAAGGCATAGCAGTTGACGATAGTCCTCTTCGGAAAGTCCCGCCAGATGGGCTGAAAGTGCTGCCTCCGGCAAGGCTGTACCGGACTCGTCGATCAACGAGCCGCTGCGCTTTGGCAAGCGGGTGAAGCGCCGCACTGTTCCGTCAATCTCCAGCGTGGCCGAGACCTGAAGGTTGTTGCGCGGATGTTTGAACGCATAGCTCTCGCGCATCGGGAAGCCGTAGAACAGCCGGAGCGCGGCCTCCATCGTGGTGGTTTTTCCGGCCTCGTTCGGCCCGTAGATGATGTGGAAATCAGGGCGATCCCCGCCCGTGCCGAAGTCGAAACTGCGGTCGGTGAAATGTCCGAAACGGTCAAGGTCGAGGCGCTGGAGTCTCATGAGTTTTCCGCTCCTTTCATCAACGCCAGAACACGGTTGACGCCGCCTTGGGCCAGATCTTGCGTCAGGGCATCCCGCGCGGCTTCATCCGGCATGAGCCGTGCGCGCAGGGCGGGGGGCAGGTCTTGCAAGACGGCGGTGACCTCCTCTTGGGCGATGGAGGCAAAGCCGGGTTCTGCGCTGATGGCCTGCATCGTGGCGGAAAGCTCGCCCACTGCGCCTGTGGTGTCGGTGGCGCTGTTGGCGTCGCTCTCATGGGGCGCAATGTCGAGGACCAGCTTGTCGAGCCAGAGATCCCCCGCCGTACGCATCATGTCGCAGAGATGTTCGGTCCAGACATCGCGATCGCGCAGGATTTGCCAGTAGCGTTTGGAATGCCCCTTCAGCGCCAGACGCACCACGCCGGTTGGGGTAGATATGCGCAGGCGTAGTTCGGACAGATGCTCCCGCAGCATCCGGCGCAGCGCGTCGTCATCCTCTGCGCCTGTGATGTCCAGCGTGCTGTGCAGGAATTCGACCACGGAGGTTGGCACTTCCGTCACCGTGATCTTGCCGCTTTCGATGGTCAAAAGACTTGCGGATTTCGGCCCCGCCTCGCCAATGTCACGTCCCTGCGGAATACCGGGCATGACGACCCAGGGGGCTTCACTATGCACCTGACGTTTGTGGATATGCCCGAGCGCCCAGTAGTCGAAGCCCATTGCGGTCAGATCAGCCACGCGACAGGGGGCGTAAACGTCATGGCCCTCAGCACCTGCCAGAGAACTGTGCAACATGGCAATATTCACCGCCCCCGCCACGGGGGGCTGGAACCGTGGCAGCAGGCTGTCAGGGGCGTGTTTCTGGGCAAAGCTGACACCGTGGACCCAGACCTCGTCCGTCAGTTGAACCTTGCCGCCGCGGGCATCGAAGACATGCACGTTGTCGGGCAGGTCGAGCGATCCGGTGATCGGGTTTTCGGCATCGTGGTTGCCCTTGATGTAAAACACCTTGATCCCCGCCGCACGGAGACGATCCAATTCGCTGGTCAGATAGGCACCGGTCCGCGCGCTTCGCTCCTTGCCATCAAAGAGATCCCCCGCAATCAGCAGCGCACTCACCTGTTCGGACAGGGCGACATCTACAAGGCGGCTGAAGGCCTTGCGCGACGCCGCCATCACCGTTTCCCGCAGCTCCGCATCGCGCAGGGCCAGAGAGCGCAAGGGTGAATCGAGGTGGATATCGGCGGTGTGGAGAATTTTGATCACTGGAAATACCTGCGGTAATGTCTTGGCTATATCTATCGTGTCTTCGTCATAGGACCGCTCGCGCCTGTTTTGCGTGTGTATCAGTTGGGATTGAATTAATCACGCTCCCGTCCTTGTTGGTCCGCTACCAGCTGCCATGCTCACTAACGCCGATCTGGCGTGCCGCGTCCGCGACCGTCATCCCTTGTCCCTGCAGAACTTCAACCTGACGAAGCTTTGATACGATCTCTTGGGGCTTGTGCCGTTTTTCAGCCATTCTCTGATCCTACAAATTGCGGGACAAAACTATCCCTCGTGGCGGACCAATTTCAGGGGGCTGCTCCACTCGTTTTGGGCTAGAGTTTTCCGCTAGATTTTCCTTGGCTGGGAGAGGAGCCGAGACGCATGAAGGCATCGAAATTCGCGGGCGGGCAAAAGGCGTTCATCATCGAGCAAGGTGCGGAAGGGACGTCGGTCGCCGAGATCCGCCGCAAGGCTGGGATCAGATCGGCGACCGACTTCAATTGGAAGAAGAAATATGCGGGCCTTCTACCAACAGATATGAAGCGGCCGCTTTAGTTGGAGGATGAGAATTCCGGGTTGAAGAAGTGCCCGTATAATCACCCGTGCAGAACAACGCACGTCTGTAGCCGAAACAATCACTGCAACAGCCCCCTCTGAAAAAATTCTAGAGAGGGCTGTCTTGCCTTGGTCGTGATGAAACGCGTCATGGTTCGGGCGCAAAAGGATTGATGGCGCGAGCCGCTTGCCCTTGCTCCGTCAACCAAACGCCGCGAGGTTAAGCCCGGTCCTTGCGCCTGCCACGCAGCCGCAGGACGGCCAGGCCGCTCCCCAGCAGCAATAGCGACGCAGGCAGGGGAACCGGCGTGATCGGATCGCCTTCTACTGCAAAGCCATTGAGAAAGGAACTTGGACTGCCGTTGAACAGATACCCATCGAAAGAGCTGATGCTTGCACCGGCGGGCGTTCCAAACCGGCCGCTCCAAAGCCATTGGCTCGAACTGCCATCGACGGCAACCCGCAGCCAATAGCTGGTCGCAGCGTTCAGCGTCAGTGCCGACGAAGGCGTGAAGGAATACAGGCCGTCACCGCCGAAGGTCGGATTGACCAGTGTCATCAACGAACTGGTCGGTGCTCCGGCTCCGCTCCAGATCGACACCAGCGGCGCCATGCCCGCGTCCGTTTCAAGATCGAGGATCACCGCGCTCAGGGCAAAGCTGTCGCTTCCCATGGTCCATCCGGCGTCCTTGGTGACCGTCGTGCTGATGCCGCCAAATGCTGTCCCGGCTGTGCCAGCTCCTCCGAGGTTCGACAGCAATGTAGCCGCACCAGCGGTACTGGCGGTTGTCAGCGCGACAGCGACAGCTGCGGCACGTAATAGGTTGGTTGGAAAGGGTATCATTCTATGTGCAATTCTTTCATAATTTCTTGGCTGGTTAAGCGTCCGCTCTCGTCATTCATGACACCACCAAAAATATTCCTCAACGTTAATTCCCCAAGAGGGGCCTGTTGATCGGTATCAAAATCACCTGACGCAGTCGCACTGCAACAGTAGCAAGATTGGGCGAGTACCATCAAACTTTTTCTGACTGGCCTTGCGCGCTTTCCGGGCTGCTCAAAAAGTCGCCCATCGACGTGGTTCACGGAGCAAAATTCACCCTTTGCAAAGTTGCGCCGGGGGGGGCGGTGGTGCGCCAAAAGAATGAACGGGCAAAGCGGTGTCCGGCTGGCGCTCGGGGGCGCGTCGGGCACGGTCAAGGTGCGGATCTCCCATCGCACCCATGTGCATTCAGAAATGAACAATTGCATGTACTCAGACGGCCTTTGTCTCCCCGAGAATGCGATAGACACTTGCCCTGCCAATATTCCGCCGTTTGGCAATTCCTGTGACTCCCACGCCCTTAAATGCATCGCTAACACCTCGATAGCCGTCGCCTTCGCCGTGGGCTTAAGGCCCTTTTACTCGCCTTTTACCTTGGCCGAAGAAGATCCGAACACTGACCAGTGTGAGATGAAAAAATGCCATAATCTCGCCAATAAGTTGAAGCACTGATCTACAAGCCCTCGCCCTTGTGCCCGTCAAGCGGCAGAATCGATTCGTACCGAGGATGGACCCACGAAACCCGTGGTTCGCCATTTGGGGGGGGGCTTGGGTGTTGAAGACGCAGGAGATGCTTGAATGATCGTCGCATATATCATGATCGGTTCCATAGCGGGTGTGCTCGCATTCGCTGTTGCCCTTTTCCTTGGGGCATCGTTCTGGCTAGCCTTCGGTCTTTACGCTTTGGTTGGCACCGTTGCCATGATCCTGGTGCCGACGGCCGGCATGCTCGCGGGCGTCTTGATGGGGCGCAACAAGGCCCCGACATCCGAAGATGGCCCGATCGACGCAGACAATCCGGGTTCGGCTGAACCCTTGGCCATCCAGCAAGATACGGCCGAAGCATCCATGAGGATCCTTGCCGTAGATGACGACCCGTTCATTCTTGAACTCGTGCCGATGTTATCTGAAAAGGCAGGATTTTCTGAAGTGACGCCGGCGTCGTCTGGCGAACAAGCGCTGGAAATACTGAGAAAATCCGACGTGACATTCGACTGCCTGCTGCTCGATATCAGTATGCCTGGCATGGATGGTGTCGAGCTCTGCCGACGTATTCGACAGAATTCCAAATATCGCGAGACACCAATCATCATGCTGACCGCGATGCGGGACATGGCGAGTATGGGAGACGCCTATCGGACAGGTGCGACCGATTACATTACAAAACCGTTTGATATTGATGCGTTGGCCGCACGCCTGCGGTTGGCCCAGGAAGCGATCAGCGCGAAGCGAGTTTCAGAATCTGCTACGGAGGAAGGCACGGAGTCCAATTCGACTGCGGTTTCAAACCACGAGTTTGAAGGGCTTGACGGGCTACGGCTCGGGGAGGTGGAATCCCTCGTCGATCATACGGTGTTCTCCAACTACTTGACCCAATTGCCGCGGAAAGAGGTGGATGGGGTGCATGTTTTTGCGGCCACCCTGGATGGGATCGAAGCCGTTCATACGCACTCTTCGCCCCGCCAATTTGCCGCTCTGCTGAATGGCGTCGCGGCGGCAGCGGCCAATTGTTTGGGCACCGATCAAACAGTGATGGCCTACACCGACAACGCCACCCTTCTGATTGCAACCAATTCCGAGAACCCAACACCTGCAATTGATATTGAGAAGCAGCTCCAGGTCAAGATTTCGGAAACCGATGCAGGCGAAGGCACAGAGGTAAAGGTATTGGTCGGGGGGCCGGTACAGCTGCAACGCTCAACGGCAGGGCGCGCCAGAATGGCAACGGACAACGTGATCGCTCTTGCGAAACGCAGGTCACGCAACAAATACGGCAATCAAGCTGTGGGCATGTCGAGGCGCTAACGCGGCGGGTCTCTTCACCCGTGAGGCGGGGGCGCGCTGCCGTACCCTTGTAACGCCACATGCCCAATCCCGTGGATTTTCCGCCCTGCTTAAGCCCGAATAACTGATTAATCGTTTCGGTGTGCATGACCGCATCAAGCGCATATGACCTCGCTATCTGCCGTTATTGTAGCGAGTGGGTGCGCGCGTCGGGATTACCTCTTGAATTTGGTTTCTTGCGCGGCTTTTTGGTTGCTGGCTCGTTGATCTTGGCCGCTGGGCTCGCCTCTCTTTCGAGACGTGCCTTACGAAGGCGCTCTGTCTTGTATTGTCGGTCTTTCTTCTCTTCGTCGAGGATCTCCTGCGCAGCACGTGTTGTCTTGTCCATCGGCGTTTCAGATCTGGGTATCGTTTTGAATAAGCTCGTTTTTGTCAGCTTCGCCATGAATTAACTCCTAAGTGAAAATTTCGCGGGACATGATGGGCCTGCAAGCAGGCCGCAGAGGGGAAACACCGTCCCCCTCACGTTTCGCGGTAATTGGTTGCGATCAAACAGGCCGTCGATCTTTGCCGCGTCGTTCTCCGCATCATCCCTCAGCCACAGCGCCAATCCCAGGATCGGGGGACGTGCCGTTTTCACACGACGTTTCGGTCTCCCCCTTGCGCAGCAGAGCATCTATCTCCGGGGAACCACGTTTCTGTGAGGTGTCCCACGGCCCCTTATCTTCGGGGCCGTTTTCTTGGTTGGGGATGCCGATCCCTATCTCGCCTGCGCTGATTAACGACGCGACTTATCTCTGGCGGAGGCGGGCAAGCAAGCGCTTGCTGGTGCTCGTCTTCATCCAGAAACAGAAAACACTCCGCACGCCGATTTGTCAGGACACGCTGGCTGGTTGGTTTGAGCCTGTTTGGTTTCGTCCGGCTTTTTGGCGGGCGTCGTGGCCGGTTTTGATGTCAGAGCATCTGCCGCTCTTTTTGTCAGATCTTTGAAAGACATTGTGTTGCTCCTAAGAGTTCGGCGCACATTTCATGGACTGGTTTTCGGTAAGGGCAGTCATGCGGCCATGTAAAACTGTGGGATTCTTCGCGCGTCTTCCCTATGTGCCGATCTCGAGCGCGGCGAGGCAGGCTTCGGCCAGGTCGCGGTCCGGAGCATCAGAACCCGGGACCGTCGCCCAGCCGGTATCCATCAGGGCTTCGCGCCTCTTGTAGGTCGCCGCGGCGCGGATCGTCGCGAGTTGTCCAATGCGATCGGGATCGGCACGTGACACATCTAGGCAAATCGGAACGAGGGCCGTGATGACGTTGTCATGTGACATCTCGCTGGCCATCTTGTTCGCGCCGCCGCCGGTCATCCAGCCGCCCCAGGAGAATCCGACGATGCCGACAAAGACGGCGCCAATCACGGCACCGTAGATACCTGGTTTCAGCCATTCGGGAGTGGTCATATCAAGTCCTCCAGCGGAGAAAGCGCCGCGTCGCTATTTTCGCTGTCCCAAGATTGGGCTCAGCGCCATTTTCAGGTTGTGTTCGACGATCGAATGTATCTCGGACTGTGCAGCGAAGCGCCGCTTGCCTAGCGCCATGCGCGAAGGAGCGGCGTCAAACCGCGACAAGTCCAAAGTTAATTTCTCGGCTGCGTATGGCTCTCGTGGTGAGTTTCGCCACTCTTTGCCGTTGCCCGGTTCCCGGGTGGCACATTACAGCCATCCGTTTGCTTGTATGTCAGCAGCGGGTGACCCGCGCTGATGCATGTTAGTCTTGACCGCAATGTAGCGGTGACGGCTCACTTTTCTGTTTCTGGCTCTTGGGAAAAGATTGCATGCCGGTTTTGGCGATAGATCGCGAGTGGAGTCGGTAGGCGCATGCATCGCTGTCGTCCCGGGGCAGGGCAGAGGGAGGCACGATTTGCCAGGCTTCCGGAACATGTCTCCTTTCGGACCGCGGCTGCGGTCGATCCGTCGATCTTGGTCAGTTGATCTATGACAGTTCACGACATGGTGGCGTGCATTAGACTGAGAGGGTGAAAGCACCATTCCCACTTTGGGTCAGGACATCATGAAGGAATAGCCAATGCATATCGAAGTCAGTACCGACAACAGTATCGACGGGAGTGAGGCCCTCACAAGCCATGTTACGAAAATCGTTCAGCACGAACTGGCCAACTTGGAAAAGCACATCACCAGAGTCGAAATCCATTTGAGTGACACGAACACCGACAAGACCGGCCCGGACGATATGCATTGCATGCTGGAGGTGCGGCTCGAAGGGCTGCAACCGACGGTCGTCAAGGAATCGGCTGCGACTGTCGAACAGGCCGCCAAGGGCGCCGCGGTGAAGATGAAACATTCGCTGGAGAGCATTCTCGGCAAAAGATCGGACCGTCGCTGAAACTGCCGCGAAGACATGCCGGCACAAAAATATCAGCTTCACTTGGCGGTACGGCCACGTTGGGCGTCGTGCTGGCGTTTACGTAAATCTAGCCTTTTGAGATTGTTGGCGCGGGGCGGTTCCGACCGTGAAGAGGTGCGGTCTCAGAAGTCCCGCTTGCCATGATAGGCGGCCAAAACCAAAATCCGCTGTCAATCGGCACCATATCCCCGTCCACTTTGGCTACGCTGAACAACCGCTGCGCATAGGTGACGCCGGGCAGGATGATCGGTGACTAATTCCTAATGTCGCCAATTTAGAATGGCGCTTTGCCCATGGGGAAAGCGAAGGTTGCAAGGGCACCGCGTTACGACCGTCGCACCGAGTTTCCGCCGGCGATGATCGTGTTGATCAGGTCTGCGACAGCCCGGTGTTTTTCCGTTTCGGCCTCTGATCCGATGGCGTTCTCGTGGGTTGCCGCGGCGTCGCGCAGGACCCCCACGATTTCGTGCTCGGGCAACAACCCGCTATCGTTCAGGGCAAGCAGGAGTGCCTCGCAGATTGAAAGCGCGGCCTGACCTGCGTGCTCGTTTGCCGTGGACATCTGGGTATTCCTTTTATGGCATCTTGAACCGGCAGAGGTGCCAGCCGGGCGCATGCGTACTTTTCGCAGGAATTGTTCTATGTTGGACTGATCGAGAGCAGTCTTCGGTCCGATTTGCGCTCGGACATCCCAACGGCGCGGTAGAAATAGTGACATCAGTTGAGAACAGCCCCCTCACGCGCAAGCTTTCGGCCTTCGTTGCCCTGTCGGAGGTCGAGCTGGCAGTGCTCGAGCGTCTACACCAGCGCCGCCGAACATTCGTTGCGGGGCGCGATATGGTGCATCAGGGCCAGTCTGCACAGGCCGCCTATATCCTGTCGTCTGGTTGGGTTTGTTCCTACAAGATCCAGCCGGACGGAACGCGCCAGATCGTTGATTTCCAAGTGCCCGGGGATTTTCTGGGGTTGCGGAGCATTCTTTTGCGCACGTCGGATCATAGCTTTGAGCCCATCGTGGATATCGAGGCCGCCGAAGTGTTGAGGGTCGACCTTCTTGATGCATTCGCGCAAACGCCGCGCCTCGCAACGGCCGTTCTCTGGGCAGCGTCGAGGGACGAGGCGATGGTCGTGGAGCATCTCGTCGGGATCGGCCGGCGCGATGCGGACGCCCGCATGGCGCATTTCCTGCTGGAACTGGGATCAAGGCTGGCGCTGGTCTGCATGGGCAGCAAGGACGGGTTCGACTGCCCGCTGACGCAGTATCACCTCGCCGATACCTTGGGGCTTAGCTCGGTCCATGTGAACCGCGTTCTGCGGCAGCTTCGCGAGAGTGGCCTGGTCACCTTTCGTGACGGGCATGTGACGTTTCACGACTATGGCAGGCTGGTGGAATTTGCCGAGTTCGATCCGACATATCTGGACCAGACCGGGCCGCTCTTGAAATGAGGGGGCCGCCCTTCTTTGTGCGGTAGGCGGCGCCAGTGATCACGTCAGGCGCTGAAGGTCACGCGAGGCTTGGGGCGACGCGTCGAGTTCCTTGTTGGTCGTGGCATCATTCTTCGCCGAACGCGCCCTTTCTGCGGCCTGAAAGTGCTTCAAGACCGCATCCTTCTGCGGGTCGGAAAGCACCTTGTCCCAAACGGTCTTGGCGGACTTCATTCCGAGAAAAAAAGAAGCGTGCCGACATGCCAACCTTTTGAGGATTGGCATGCCCACACGCTTCTGGGGAACTCGGAAAAATCGCACCGCCAAATATTCGGCGGGCACGTCTCACCTAACGGATGCCGGCGCATCGCTGCACTGACTCAGGTTAGCCCCCGGCGCGCGCCGATGCGGATTTCTGTCAGCGCCCACGGTGAGCACGGGTAACCGGCCGCAGGGCGATACCCCGCTCGCGGAGGTCTGACCCGGTTGTTACAGCGTCTTGGCGCTATTCACGTCACAGTCGTTTGCTGGTGGGAGATTCTCAGCCATCTGTCCTCATCGTGGAGGTATGTGGAGGTGCAGAGCGCTTGGAAGATCGGCACGTCCGGCTTCTCTGCCGAGGCCCGGTAGGTGAGAATCGCGATCTCACCACGCCGCATTATTCCGCGTTCCGCCATGACGACCGAACGCCAACCTGTCCGTTCGCGAAGATGGGTCCAGATATGGTCACCCTGCAGGATACCGGGAGGATAGGGGAAGATCATGACGGCGTCGGTTGCTGTTGTCGCTCTCGCATTGTCCGCGCCGCTGGTCCAGAAGTGTTCTTCCATGTCCCAGAGAACGTCTTGTTGGGGCGGGGAAAGCGTTTCGGCCTCGTGCGCTGCTTGGCCTGGTGTCTTGGCGGTCTGAGAGGAAACGGTCATTCGCCTGACCCCGCCCCGACAATCGTCAGCACTTGAAACAGCACAATGATGATCGTTAGAACCGCCCAGATTGTTCCACTTGTGCCCAAGCGGTGGCCTGTTACCGTCGAGGCCGCCCGCTTCAGGGTATCTGATGCTGGACCTTCGGGGAGCAGTTGGCTCAGATCTTGTGCGACCCTGCCGTGATCGCTTGCGAGCATGGGGACATCCCGAAATCGAGCAAGCAGCGTTCCCAGCCGCGCTCGTGCCGCATCGCGCCCCAGCGTGACCAGTTCAGCGGTTTCTATCCAAGGGTCGAGGCCGAGCCGCGCGAGCGCGGAGAGGACCGTCACGACATATCCGTTCCGGTCCTCGCCGACCGACGCATAGAGAAATCGCTCGAACTCGGGCGGGTGCGGCCTGAGAACACTGGGTTCGGCCATATTCATTCCACTTCTTGGCTAACGGAACGCAAATCGTTCCTGTTTCTCCCAAGGGTACGCGCAGCACGGTTCCGGCGCCCTTACACAGGTCAGTGCTGGCGATTATCGCCGTTGTACCTTTGACCCAGACAGTCGGGTCGAACACTTTGATGCAATCCGAAAACTGGTCCGATGAATTGGCCTGAACTTGGCTTCCTTCGCGGTGCGCCATCGCAAATTGGCGCGCCAACCCCCATGTAGATACTACCGATGTCAAACATCCCGGTCCGGAATGGACGGGGAGGGGGCGTCGGCCAATCAAAGGATCAATGACATGTCCTTCAAGGACCTGACCGCCAGGGCTGCGGTCGCGATGAAGCCGAAGTCTGCGGAGACGGCGAAGACCCCTGCCAAAGAGAATGAGTCCAAGGTCGTCGGCAAGGAAGCGCCAGTGAAATCCAAGACATCTTGAGAGGTGCACAGGCCACGCGCCCCATCCTCAAAGGGGGCGCGGGCCACCCACAGCAACAAGGGAGAGGATCACGCCGATGGAAGATTTGACGAGCAAGACAGTTGTGGCGTTCGCCCGACCGTTCACCGTCCCAGGCTTTGCCGAGACGCTCCCGGCAGGGGAGTACGAGATCGAAACGGAATTGGCTTCACCCCCGGACCAACAGGATCTCGCCGCCTGGAAGGCCTCCGTTCTTGTGAAGCTTCATTCCCGGATATCGCATCCCGGGCTTGAGCGAACTTTGACCGTATCCCTTGCCGACCTGGACCATGCACGCGCCAGAGATAAGCTGACAGGCAAGGCGTTATCCCAGTTTTTCCTGGAAGAAATGCTGGCTGATCCGATGGTGCGTCTCGTGATGAAAGCCGACGACGTCTCCGAGGCGCATCTGCGACATCTCTACTCCGGGCTCGGGACGCCTGATGCCAGCTTGAATGCGCCGACTTCGAAGGCGGCTAGGCGACGGGCGCGGGATGATGAATCAATCCGGGCCGCCGAAAACGAAGGCATGTTCCCACGACCGGAATCACGGTTGCCCTCACGCACCCGCCACGTAGCGGGGCAGATGTGATGGCGAACAAGGCCATCGCCGAGGGTGTAACGCCAGACATCGAGACGGCAAAGGCCTTGGGCGATGTTCCGCAAAAACGCCAATGCCTGCGATGTGATACCTCTTTTCTATAGCCAAGGATTCGGGGAGCGGATCTGCCGGTTCTGCAAGGGGTTGAGCGCTTGGCGAAACGCCGCACCCGTCAGCCCGGGCTCATCCAGCCGCTGCTGATACTAGTAAGAGTGAAGAGCGCTTCGGTTCGAAACTGCTTGCCCATGATCCAAAGATGCGGGGCATCCAAACATGCATGCCGGTCTACATTTTGCTTTGCAAGACAGATGCCCGCTCCTTGATCAGGCCAGATGCCATGACATCGACAACCTTTATTCTGACCAAGTCGCAACCGCGCAGCTTGCTGTCGATGGCCAGGTTAAAGAGCGCTAGTTCGCGGCGGTTCTCGGCAAGCTCAAGCCGGACCCTGATCGCCCAAACATGTTTGGGCTTCAGTCGGCGTTTCTGGCCGACGATGCGCCGCTTGTTCCATGCAGGGCGAAGTGCTCGAATGGCGGGTAAGTTTGGTGATTGCATGACTGATCCTCCGATCCGCCATGCCCTCCCATATCGACAACCCGACGTTGACGATTCATAATATCACGACATGCTGCGACGCATCCGAGGTCTGCTACGAGCCCAATTCGACTCATGATGTGTGAAGCTCGTACGTCCATTATTAGAAGAACGTCACGACCCTCCAACATCTGGTTCTGTTCTGATCGGGATTTTTGGTGGTGTAAATCAAGATGATGGGTATCGGCTGATAGGACTTTTTCGATCCTCAATGGAACTTTACTGGTTTCAAAGCTTTGTATTTCCAGAAAAAATACTATGTCTTTCACAGGGCTGACGCCGATCAAATCAGACCTAACCTCAACAAAGGTCTGCAATGACAGTTTACCTTCACAGCCTTTCGACCGCACTACCCCCACATTGTCTATCGCAATCAGACGTTAGAGAACGTGCATCCGTTATCTTTGGCGATAAATACCCTCAGTTCGGTCGTCTTTCGAAGACCTTTGAAACAGCTGGGATCGACAAACGCTATTCTGTCGTTCCGATCGATTGGTTCTCCGAAGATCACGGCTGGGCGGATCGGAACGCCGCCTTTATTGTCGGGGCAAAGGCGATGTTCATTGACGCCGCACAACTCGCTCTCGCAAATGCTGGCTGGGAAGGATCAGACGTTGATTGCGTGGTAACCGTTTGCTCGACAGGTATTGCTACACCGACACTGGATGCACAGGTTTTTTCCGAGATGGGCTTTCGAGAAGACATCATGCGAGTTCCTCTTTTCGGGTTAGGCTGTGCTGGGGGTGTATCAGGTTTGTCCGTGGCGCAGTCGATTGCGTCAGGTAAGCCGAGTGCAAAAGTTTTACTCGTATTGATCGAGACATGTTCAGTGTCTTTTCGGGCGGATCGACTTCAGAAAGCCGATATAATTGCGACAGTTCTGTTCGGCGATGGATCGGCAGCCGCGTGCATTAGCTCGGTTGCTCCGACGACTGGTAAGGTCGTTTCATTGGGTCAGGGCCATCAGAAAATGTGGCCCGATACGCTTGGCATCATGGGGTGGGACGTAGACGAAAACGGCTTTGGTGTTGTGTTCGACCGCTCGATCCCATCGTTTGTCACCCAAGAGTTTGCGGCTGCAACCGAGGGTGCTTTGAAAGCGGCAAATCTCAATCATGCTCAGATCGACCGCTACGTCTGTCATCCTGGTGGCGCAAAAGTCGTGGATGCCATTGAGGGCGCGTTACACCTTGATCAGGGTTCACTTGTTGCGGAACGCGACACATTGCGGGCGGTTGGAAATATGTCGGCCCCCACAGTAATGTTTGTAATGAAATCTGTTATTGAAGCCGGGACAACAGGTCAAATGATGGCTTGTGCCTTGGGACCAGGCTTTACCGCATCTTTTCTGCCGTTTCATGTCAGCGCGAATGCCGCATGATGGAAACAGCAACAGCGCTCTTTCTCGGTTTCATCCTTCTGCAGCGGTTCAGCGAGCTGGTCATTGCAAAGCGGAACACCGCGCGCCTACTCAGAAAGGGTGCTTATGAGGTTGGCGCGTCACACTATCCAGTGATGGTTGGCATGCATTGCGCTTGGATCGCTTGTCTAATCATCCTTGGCTATGACGAGTCTTGTGCATTTGGTTGGTTGGCCTTGTTCGCTGTCTTGCAAATCTTGCGTCTCTGGATTTTGGGCAGTTTGGGCAGTCGCTGGACAACACGCATCATCATTCTTGAGGAACCGCTCGTCGTGCGTGGACCCTTTAGATATTTCTCTCATCCCAATTACATGCTGGTCGTGACCGAAATAATCGTTGCACCGATGGTCTTAGGACTTGTTTGGGTCGCGGTGTTTTTCACTGTTCTGAATGCGGCGATGTTGTGGGTCCGTATTCGAGTGGAGCATAAAGCACTTGCGCCACTTCGGGCGGCTTAACTTTGGTTTGGGGCATCGGGTTCGGGGCTGAGCGCCTCGGACTTGCAGCCATCAAATTCCCGCGCAGCGCGACTTTATGTTTGTTCGCATTGTTAATCCTAATCGGCAACACTTTGCCACGGCTGTCGTTCGATGATGATATTCACCGTGTTTTTCTATCAGACAGCCCATTGTCACAGGCTCAACGCGCTTATGAGGCTGAACAATCACCGCCCCTAAGCACTGTTCTGATGCATATCACTTCGCCAGACACGCTGGACGCAGAGGACATGACTGCGCTGCGCGATTTGTCGTTGGATATGGAGTTTTTAGAAGGAGTTACGGCTGTTGCGTCGCCTTTCATACTTAGATGGCTGCCAACTCCTGATGCACCGTCCGGCACGCCTCTTTTCGAAACCCCGATTGAACCTGCTTTTGCGAATGATTTGGCGTCTTTTAGGGCGCTTGAAACAGGCTTGCCGACGTTCGTGAATGATAGCCTCACAGCGATTTTGCTCAGCGTGGCGATTAACACTGACCAGACAAAGATTGCCGCTGCGATGTCAGGTATACAATCCGAGTTGGACCGCGCCTTACCCGGAGACCTGTCGGCCAACATTACTGGTGAGAAAGTCATCAGCGCGGAAATCGTGTCGGGATTGAAAGACGACCTGATTGAGTTGAACCTTTGGGGAGCCTTGATCATTACCTTCACGGCATTTGCTCTACTTCGTGACCTGCGGATGGGATTGCTGGCGGTTGTGCCTGCGCTGGTCGGGGCGGCAGGCGTTCTGGCGCTGTCAGTCTGGCTTGGCTATCCGATCACAGTCCTTAGCAACGTGATCCCGATCCTGTTGCTGGTCTTGGGCGTTGCCGACGGCGTGCATCTGACAGGGCACCTTAAAGAACACGGGACGCTGCGAGGGGCCGTGGAGACCGTTGGCCCTGCATGTGCATTGACGGCGCTTACGACGGCTGTTGCGTTCGCCAGTATTACACTGACGGGAAACGCACAGCTTTTTGAATTTGCTGTTCTGGGGGCAATAGGGACGATGCTGTCTTTCGGTATTGTCATCGTAACATTCGCGCTTCTGGGGTGGATTATCCCCTTATCGGACAGGCCGATTCCGCAATTCAGCGCAGTCTTTGCGCGGCGGTTAACCCTGATTGGGGCAGCACGGCCCCGTGTGATGATCGCGTTCTGCATACTTGCTTTGTGTGTTGCGGCATTCGGCTTCAGTCAGACGCAAGCATGGTTCCCGCTTTACCAAAATTTGCCTGTCGACAGCGCAACCTCGGCCACGAATGACGCCATTTCAGATGATTTTGGCGGTGTGTTTCAGACGGTCGTGGAAACGAGCGGCGGTTGGAATGACACCCGTAGTTTGGTCGAAGAACTTGAGGCTGTTAGTGCGCCGGAAACGGTGTTGTCCGAAGTGAATTTTGCCCGCTGGCTGGGCCACCCGGACACTGCCCCAACGCCGCAAGAACTGGAAACGTTGCCAAAGGCATTGGTGGATCAGCTTCGCGGTGGTGAGGATACATCCCGTATCTTTGTGTCCGTGCCAGAGCCAATGCGCAGCGACGACACCTTGGCGCTTTTCGACGCGGTTTACGAAACCGCCCTTGCCGCCGGGGCAGACACGATCATCGGCCTGCCCACCATCATGCGGTATGAAGCCGTCAGCCTTATCGAGCAACTGTCATTGGGGTTGATCGTGGCAGCTCTTGGCGCAACAGCTTTGGTTGCCATTGCGTTTCGCTCAGCGCGCTTAGTTCCTGTGCTTATCATTCCCAATGTCTTGCCGTTGATGATTGCTGGTGCATCGCTGCATCTTTGGGCACAGGGTCAACTCAGTCCCACCGCCGTCCTTGCCCTGACAATCTCATTTGGCGTTGCCATCGATGACACGGTTCACTTTCTGAGCCGGTTTTCAGATGCAAAAGTCACAGGCCAGACTTCCGAGCAGGCGGTCGTGACGGCAACCAAATCGGCAGGACAGGTCATGGTTTTGACCACGCTTTTGTTGACGTTTGGCCTGTCCGTGACGCTGTTCAGTGATTTTACCCCGATCCGTCTGTTTGGGGCCATGATGATCGTCACACTCTGGGCCGCTTTGCTGATTGATCTACTTTTACTGCCTGCACTGCTGACTTGGAAAAGGACCGCGCATGCTTCTGTCTGAGATCACTATCATTTCCGCGGTTGCCCTCGCCTCTGCGGCAATGGCTGAACCTCTTGCTGGCATGGAAGGCACTTGGCGCGGGTCTGGTTGGGCCAAAGAGACGCAGCAAAGCCCTCAGGAAACCGTGCGCTGCCAAATTAAAAACAGCTACGACAGTGCAGGTCTAACCCTCACCCTGTCAGGGCAGTGTGTCGTGCCAGGGCGGCGGTTGACGATATCTGGCACTTTGACGGGATTCGACGGCATGGAAAGAATCACAGGGCGCTGGTCTAATCCAGATGGTATCGGCAGCACGCGGGTTGTCGGGGTACAGTTGGACGATATTGTTGCCTTCAAATTCAATATGACTGATCCTACCACTGGCCGTAATCTTGGCCAGAACGTGGAGTGGCGGGTGTCAGAAGAAGCCCTTCGCTTGCGCTCGACTGATCGTAGCGATCCGACCATCATGATGTCGGATATCTCTTTCACCAGATAGCGCCAGATATGATCATTCGTTGAGCATCATTTCTGAAAGCTGTCATTAGTGAGCGCGCCGATAAGGACCACTAAATCCGCTCCTCGCTTGTCGATACAAAGCGCAGCGAAAGGGCGGTTTTGATCCAGCCCCCGTTTTACCGGACACCTAAGCGGTTTCGGTTTTAGCCCTGATGAAATCACGAGGTGAGTGCCATTTCAGGCCGCTGTGAGGGTGGTTGTCGTTATAGTCCTCGATACAGTCTCCTATCAATTTCAGAACGGTTCCCGGATCCGGCAGCGGAGTGACGCGCACATCGACCGGTGGTTGTGTCTCGAATCTGGTGGAAATTCTCCGGCGGCGTTCTCCGAGTATTGGGATTTGGGCCTGATCAGGCCGCGAGGTCAAGGCTGATCGGGGCAACGGGCTGAGCCAAGGTTTCCCAACCATCTACTTTCCGCATCTGGATCTGGCCCGATGCCATCAGTGCCCAGAGGAGCATCGGCACGGTTTCGGCGCAGGGCAGCACGGTCTGGGTCTTGATGCGACGGCGGAATTCCTCGTTCAGGCGTTCTATGGCGTTTGTCGTCCGTGCCGATTTCCACTGCGACGGGTCCAGCCGGGTGAAGGTAAACAGCCGGTCCCCGGCCTCCTCCAGGCTGTCAGCGACCGCGCGGCATTTCAGGCGCCATTTGCGCAGGAAGGCGTTACGGTGCTTTTCGATTTTTGCCGCAGTGGCGGCATAGATCATGTCGCGGTAATCCTCGGTCAGCTCGTCCTGCATGTGTTTCGGAGCGTGACCGAGAAGGTTACGGTGCTTGTGGACCGTACAGCGCTGGATCGGCAAGTCCTCACCCCAGAGCGCGACCAGCGCGCCCTCAAGACCGGGGGCGCCGTCGACAATGACAAGCTCAGGGCGTTGAAGGTCACGCACATCGAGATCGCCGAGAAACTTGGCCCAGGCCGCCTTGCTTTCACCGCCCATATTCTTAATGGAAAGCAGCACCTTCTGCCCGTCCCGGCGCACGCCGATGGCCGCCAGCACGGAGATGTTCGTGGCTTTCTTGTCCAGTCGCGTCTTGATGACGGTGCCGTCCAAAATCAGACGGACGATGTCTTCGTCGGCCAGGCTGCGCGCGACCCAGGCGTCCCAGTCGACCTTCACCTTGCGCCAGGCGCGGCTGACCACGTCTTTGCTCACAGCGCCCTGAAACAGCCCATACAGAGCCCGCTTCACCCGCCGTGTGTTGGTGCCGGCCAGATAAACTGAGGCAATCAGGGCCTCGGCCTTCTTGGTCAGCCGCTGATAGCGCGGCAGCGCTTTCGAGCGCCATTCGGTAATCTTCCCATCCTGGCCTTCGATACGGGCGCGCGGAACGCTCACCGTTTCCGTGCCGAAAGTGCCGATGAGTTGGCGTTCGCGGCGACCATGCCGGTAGCCCGTGGCTTTGTCGGTGCCACGGTCATACCGGCAGCGTCCCAGAAACGCGTCCAGCTCCTCTTCGAAAACTGCTTCGATCGTGGCACGAATATTCTCTCGCAGCCGATCCTCGATCGGATCATATCCCGCTTCATTGGCCTGTAGCGCGGGCATGCTGATGTCTGTAATCTTTGTCATGGCGTGATCTCCTTGGCGGTTCCAGCCGCCGGTTGGGTGGGTTCAGTTCACCCGGAGATTACGTCACCTTCAAATTTCCACCACCTTCGCGACACGACCCGACCGGTTCACAGAGGTCGAAGGCGGCGGCAAGGATGCCCGACCGGAACTGGCCAAGGCCCTGCATCTGGCAAAGCTCACCGGAGCCATGCTGGTCATCGCCAAGCTCGACCGGTTGAGCCGCAACGCCGTCTTCCTGCTGACATTGCGCGACAGTGGCGTCCGCTTCCTGGAGGTGGACATGCCCGAGGCAAATGATCTGACCGTCGGCATCATGGCCCTCGTGGCGCAGCAGGAACGCGAGGCAATCTCCCGGCGCACGAAGGAAGCGCTGGAAACCCCTCAGCGCACAGCAGGATCACCCGACAGCAGACCGATAATGAACGTGGAGCTTTGTGCCGACGAGCCCGACCTTCTAGAAGACGGCGCTCCTCGTTGCTAAGCACCACCACATCTGCCGACCGCCCAACCATCGCATCACCTCCTGAAATCCAGTTCAGTCAATGATACGAATTACTGTTCCGGGTGACTGGATGAACAACAGGGCCGAGAATTTAAACTTGCTGTTCCGCCGCGGAGAACGCGCCATGCTGTGTTTTCGGCAAATGCGAAGTTTGTAGCAATTTGTCTCCGCTCATACCTCAGTTCATAATCATTTCGAGCTCAACCGTGACGCTGCTATCGGCGGGTGCCGCCAGCTCCGTTCAGTATAATTTCCTACTCTTAACGGTTAACTGAAACTGGTTTGAATTGGTCAGAAACTGCCCTCGACCCCTATAGAGTCTCGATTACCGCCGCCTCGCCCTGTCCGATGCCGACACAGAGGCTGACCACCGCGTAGCGCTTGCCTGTCTCACGCAGAGACCGCGCCGCAGTAAGCGCCAGCCGCGCACCCGATGCACCAAGCGGATGGCCAAGCGCGATGGCTCCGCCATTCGGGTTCACGCGCGGATCGTCCGAGTCGATCTTTAGCCCCTTGAGGCAGCCCAGAACCTGCGCTGCAAAGGCTTCGTTAATTTCGATCACGTCCATATCCGCGAGGGTCAGACCGGCGCGCGCGAGCGCCGTCTGGATTGCCGTGACCGGCCCCAATCCCATGACCCGCGCAGGCACGCCGACGGCGGCGGAGGAAATAATGCGCGCCAGCGGCTTCACGCCTGCGCGCTCGCAATATGCGGCGCTGGCGAGGGCGACCACGCAAGCTCCGTCATTGATGCCCGACGCGTTGCCGGCTGTGACGACGCCATCCGCACCGAGCGGACGCAGAGCGGCGAGTTTGTCGAGACCGGTGTCCGGGCGGGGATGTTCATCCGCAGGGACGATCACCGGCTTGCGCCCTGGCACGGTGGTCGGTGTGATTTCGTCGTCAAAGAACCCGCGGGCGAGGGCTTGCGCATAGGCCTGTTGCGAGCGATGCGCAAAGCGGTCGCTGGCTTCGCGGCTGATGCCGTATTCCTTGGCAACGTTCTCGGCGGTTTCTGACAGGCTGTCGTCGCCAATCCGCTCCAGCAGCGCCGCATTGGGAAAGCGCCAGCCGAGGGTTGAATCGTAACTCTGTACGGTGCGGTCGAACGCGCGCGTCGGCTTGGCCGTGACGATCGGGGCGCGGCTCATGCTCTCGGCCCCGCCTGCGATCAGCAGGTCTGCCTCACCGCAGGCGATCATGCGGCGCGCATCCAATATGGCGGCAAGGCCGCTGGCGCAGAGGCGGTTGACCGTGCGCGCCGGAATCGTGTCGGGTAAACCGGCGAGCAACGCCGCGTTTCGGGCGAGGTTACGGCTGTCCTCGCCACCCTGGTTGGAACAGCCGAGGATGACCTCCTCGACCCGTTCGGCGGACAGACCCATCCGCGCGATCAGCGCCGCGATCAGGTTGCCGGCCATGTCGTCTGGGCGCAGCGCGGACAATGACCCGCCATAGCGGCCAAAGGGCGTGCGCAGCCCGTCGCAGAGATAGGCGTCGTTCAGGGTCGTAGGGCTCATGCTCACACCTTCGTTTCGGCGGACGCCCAATAGGGGTCGCGCAGCACGCGTTTCAGGATCTTGCCCGTCGGGTTGCGGGGAAGTTCGTCGACGAATTCATATGAGCGCGGTTTGAGGTAATCGGCCATGTTGGCCGCACAATAGTCGCGCAACTCCTGTTCGCTCAGGCTTTGGCCGGGGCGCAGGCAGATGATCGCCTTGAGGGTTTCACCCCATTTCGGGTCGGGCACGCCGATCACCGCCACGTCCGAGATCGCGGGGTGTTGTTGCAGCACGTCCTCGACCTCGCTGGGATAGATGTTCTCGCCGCCGCTGATCACCATGTCGGTGCGGCGGTCCACGAGGTAGAGATAGCCGTCATCGTCCAGCCGACCCATGTCGCCGAGCGAGAACCAGTCGCCCTGGAATGCCGCCGCGGTTTTCTCGGGGTCGTTGTAGTAGCCGCTGAACAGGGTCGGTGTGCGGATGTAGATTTCGCCGGTCTCGCCCATGGGCAGGGTTCTTCCCTCAGTGTCCATGATCCGCACCTCGACGTCACGCACGGGCCGCCCGACGCTGCGGGTCTTGTGGCGCAGTTCCTCCGGGGTGATCGTGGCGATGATGCGGGTTTCGGTCGCGGCGTAGAATTCATGCAGGACCGCGCCGAATTTCTCCAACACGTCGTTTTTCAGGCCCGTCGGCAGGGGGGCGCCGCCACTGATCAGGGTCTGCATCGACGCGGTGCGGGACCGGTCGAAACCGGGGGCTTCCAGCATCATGCTGAACATGGTCGGCACGTAGAAACCGGTGGTGACCCCGTGCCGTTCGATCAGCGAGAGGCACTCTTCGGCATCGAATTCGCGCATCACCACCGTCGTGCCGCCAAGATAGATCTGCAACTGTGCGAAATCGCGCGGGGCGGAGTGCCAGAAATAGCCCGGGTTGAGCGACACGCCGGTTTCGTCAAAGCGGTATTGCAGCGTTTTGTAGAGCATGCCGACGACAATTGCGCGGTGGCTGACGATCGCGGCCTTGGCGCGCCCCGTGGTGCCGGACGTATAGCCAAGGTAGAGTGGATCCTCGGGCGAGACGATGGTGTTCGGTGGCGTGTCCTCGCCGCTCTCCATGATGCGTTCGTAGTTTCGTGCGCCACCTTCGATGGCGTGCATAATGATGGTCCTGGGAGCGAGGGCGCGCGCCAGGACGGCGGGAATTTCGGCCAAAACCGCCTCAAACTCGGGGTCGAGAAAGATACCGGAAACCTCGGCATGGGTCAGCCGCATCGCTACCTCGGCGGGTTTCAGGCGGTGGTTGATCGGGACCATGCAGATCCCGTTCAGCGCCAGCGCGAAGGACAGTTCCAGATACCAATGGCTGTTGCGGCCCAGCACCGCGATGCGATCCCCCTGAGCATAGCCCGCCGCCGTCAGCGCGTTAGCCATTTTCTGCACACGTGACAGCAGCTCGCGATGGGTCCAGCTTTGACCCTCGAAGATGATCGCGGGCTTGTCGGGGTAATGCATCGCGGTGTGTGTCAGGGATTTGCCGAGAATCATGTGTCACCGGTCCTTTCGTAGTCGTCGGTAGCGGATTGGTCGGATGGCTTGATCGCGCGCATGATCAGCACGATCACGAACGCGACCGCGCCGGTGATCACGAGGTAGATCGGAAAATCGGTGAACTGCATCCCGAGATAGGCGGGCACGAACAGGGCGGCAAGGAGACAGAGAAACACCAGCCACTGGATGAACGCCTTCATGGGGCCACCTCTGCCGATTGTGAACTGCGCGCGCGGCGCAGATGCAGCGACAGAACCGCCGCCGCGCCGATCAGCGCCCCGGTGCCAAGCCAGATGTCCGGCGATACGAGCAGGAGCGCGGCGATGGCGAAGGCCAGCCGCTCCCACCATTTCAGTGGCGCTTCGATGTACCCCTGGATGGCCGCCGTGAAGGCCATGACCCCCGCGAGCGCGGTCAGTGTCGCAAGGATGATCGACACTATTGATCCGTCGAGCAGCAGCGCCGGTGTATAGACGAACATGAACGGGATGATGAAGGACACCAGCCCCATCTTGGCGGCCGTCCAGCCAGTCTGCCACGGATTTGATCCGGCGATGCCGGCGGCCGCGTAGGTGGTCAGCGCTATGGGGGGGGTCACGCCGGACAGTGCGCCGAAATAGAACACGAACAGGTTGGCTCCCATCGCAGTCACGCCCATGTCGATCAGCGACGGCACCACCAGCGCGGCCAGGGTAATGTAGATGATCGTGGTCGTCATCCCCATGCCCAGCACGATGCAGATCAGCATCGTCATCAGCAGACCCGGCAGCAAATTGCCCTGCGCCACTTCGAGGATCAGCCGCGAAAACCGGCTGGCCAGCCCCGAGAGATCCATCGATCCGATGATCAGCCCCGCCGCCGCACAGGCGATCACGATCGGAATAGTCGCGCGCACGCCGTTTTCCAGCGCCGCGATCACGTCGGCGGGCTTCAGCCGGGTTTCGGGGCGGAACTGCACCACGATCAGCGTCACGATCAGCGCGGCGACCCCGGCGACCATCGGCGTGAACCCCATCATCAGCAGGATGATGATCGCCAGCAGCGACAGCAACAGGGGCCAGCCGCGACGCAGCTCGGGCCCGACCTTGGGCAACTCGCTCTTGGGTATGCCGACAAGGCCACTTTTGCGGGCGTTGAGGTGGATCATCATGAACAGCGCAAAGAAGTAGAGGATCGCCGGAATGATCGCCGCCAGCGCCACGTCGCCATAGCTTATGCCGGGGATGTACATAGGGATGATGAAGGCCGCGGCCCCCATGATCGGCGGCATGATTTGACCGCCATTTGATGCGATCGCTTCGATCGAGGCGGCGGTGCGCGCGTTGAAACCCGAGGATTTCATCAGCGGGATGGTGAACGAGCCCGAGGTCACGACATTCGCCGTGGTGCTTCCCGAAAGCGTGCCGTAAAGGCCGCTGGCCAGCGCCGCAGCCTTGGCCGGCCCGCCGCTCATCCAGCCGGTAGCGGAGTAGGCGACATTGGTGAAAAACTTGCCCGCGCCCGAGCGCACCAGCACGGCGCCGAACAGCATGAACGCGATGATGAAGGTCGAGGCGACCGAGATCGGTATGCCCAGCATCCCGTCGGTGTCCATCGTCAGATACGAGATCAGCGAGTTGTAGTCGGTCGGCGCGGCATAAAAGATACCGGGATAGTGCGGTGCATAGATCGCATGAACCATGAAAAAGAGCGGGATGATCACCAGTGCAAAACCGACTGTGCGCCGGATCGCCTCAAGCACCACCGCGATCAGCAGCGTACCGTTGATGACGTCGGCCGTATTCGGCAGGCCCGAACGCATCGCCAGCCCGTCGATGTCGCGGATCATGTAGGTATAGCAGCCCAGCGTCACGAGGATCAGCGCCAGATCGACCAGCGACAGCCACCGCAGCGGCTCGCGCCAACTGTGACGGCCCAGCGGAAACACCAGAAAGGTGAGCAGCAAGAACAGAACGACATGCGTCGTGCGGTGGCGAAACGCTTCGGCGACGCCGAACATGCCGCCGGATATGTGATAAAGCGCCGTGCCGAAGGTTAGGCCCGAAATCAGCAACACCAGCCAGCCCGGAACCGCACGCGGGGCGGAATTCAGCCAGACGTCTGATGCATTGCTTTCTTCAAAGTGAATCGCCACGGGGCACTCCTTGAACGCGGACAGGACAGAGGGCGGGAGGCCCCTTGCGATTTTCCTGACAAGGGGAAAAACGGAAAAGGCCGGTGCATGGGGAAAGGGCGCGGCGGGATCGGTGGGGGCGCAGGGATCAACCCCGCGCCCGCGCCGGGCTTACCAGGCGCCCTTTTCTTCAAGGTACTTGATCGCGCCATCATGGAACAGCATCGGCCCGTCCTTGAGCCCGCTTGTCGCCAGCTCGACGTTCAGCGACGGCCCACCGCCCATGAACTTGTTGAGGTCGGGGTCTTCGTAGATCATTTTGGTGATCTCATATACCATTTCATCGGGCAAATCGGCGGATACCACGAAGATGGACCACATGACCGGCACGGGGAAATCGCCTGCAACGCCCGGATAGGGATCCTTGGGATAGGTCATCTGCACATACGCGCCCTTGGGCGTGAGTTGCTCCATCGCGATATCGACCTCTTCCTGCGTATAGGGTGGGATGTCGATGCCGGGGATTTCCGACAGTTGCAGCAGAAGCGGGCTGGGCACCGACCCGTAATACATGAACGCATCGAGGCGGCGATCCTGCATCATGTTGGCTGCATCCTTGAGCCCGAGGAACTGCATCTGCCCGCCATTTTCGGCAAGGCTCTCTTCGGTGATGCCCTTGGTTTCGAGGATCTGCATCGCAATCTGCGCGGTGGACCATTCGCGTTTTCCGGGGCTGACGACCTTGCCTTGAAGGTCGGCCATCGATTCGATGCCGGCCCCCTTGCGTGCGACCGCATGCAGGAAGGCGGGGTAGAACGTGCCGATCAGACGCACGTTCTGATGCTCTTTGTCGAACCCAGCGGTGCCGGTCCACGCCTCAAGCGACACGGGCGTAAAGCTGAGGCCCATCTGCGCCTGACCCTCGCTGACGAGCATCTGGTTCTTCTGCGATCCGCCGGGCACGTTGCTGAACGTGGTGCCGGGATATTTCTGTTGCAGCTTTTCCGAAAGCTGCGTGGCAAAGGTGTGCCACAATCCACCGGGTGAGGTGGACAGGATCTTGAAGAACTCGGGGTTCTCCTGCGCGGAGGCCGCGCCGGGCGCGGTGATAACCGCACCGATGGCGGCCGCACGGGCCAATCTGGAAAGTGTTTTGAACATGTTTTTCTCCCTATTTTATTGCTCTTGATGTTCGATGCGGTCCGGCCTGCCGCTCCTCCTTGGCGGGCCGGTCCATCGTTATGATCTGATCGGTAGCGTATCAGGGAATTCGGCCATCGCCTGGCCGACGGCGACACGGTCCCCGTTCTGGTTGGACACCGAGATGTCGAACAACACCCAGCGCCCCTTGTCGGTTTCGCGTTTCTCGCTGACCGTTGCGGTCGGCGTGATCGTATCATTCGGCTTTACCGGTTTGAGCCACTTGGTTTCGAGTCGGCGATGATAGCCGCCGCGCTCCATCAGCCAGTCGGTCAATGTCCGGGTGATCAGCGCGAAATTCTGCATGCCATGCATGATGACGCCGCCGAAATTCGTCTTGCCGAAATCGCCATCCATGAAATTGTCGTCGAAATGCAGCGGGTTAAAGTCGAGGGACGCCTCAGCGAAACGTTTTATCGTCTCGCGGGTCGGCTGAAACGATGTGCCGGTGATGCTGTCGCCTTCGTTGATGGCGGCGAAGGCCTGTTCTGCGGTTGTGGTCATGTTAACGTTCCGTTTCTTCAGTTGGGGCGAATGGTCCAGCCGCGGCCGCTACAGATCACCTGATCGTTCTGGTTGGTGAAGACGTTGTCGTGGATCACGAACAACCGCCCTTTGCGCATGTAACGATCGAGCGCGCGACCCTGCATCGAGATCACATCACCGGGACGTGCGGGGATGTTGTAAAACCAGCTCTGGCTGGCGTTGATCGTCCCCGGAGAGCGCATCCAGTCGGTCGTGCCGGTGCAGGCGAACATCAGCAGGATGTGGATCGTCGGCGGTGCGATTATGCCACCATAGGGGGTCGTCTTGGCGTATTCTTCGTCGAAGTAGAGCCGGTTGGTTTCGCCCATCGCCTCGGCGAAGTCGCCAATCGCCTCCTTGGTCAGCGTATAGGGCTGGGTCTCGCGCGGGGCGCCGGGGATGATTTCATCCCATGTCTGGCGTGCGCCGGCGTCCTTCCAGAAATCGGTCTCGAAACTCGGGTTCGGGTCTGATGTCATTGTTCGTCGGTCCTTTTGCAGAAAATGGGTCGGAATCAGCTGTTGTCGGGGCCTTCCATGACCAGCCCGCTGGCCAGCGCATCTTGCATGTCGCACGCGCTCAGCCCCGCATCGGACAGAATCGCCGCACCATGTTCGCCCAGACGGGGCGGGGGCGAGCGCAGGCTCGCGGTTGGGCGGCCATAGGTCACGGGGATGTCGATCATCGGCACGTCGCGCCCCTTGGCGTCGGGCAGGCTGGTGCGAAGGCCGTTGTGAAGGACCTGCGGGTCGGCGAAGATCTCGGGGTAGCTCAGGACCGGGCCGACTGGAACGCCGGCGTCGCCTAGCAGGGTCAGCCAGTGATCGGCACTGTGTTCAAGGAACCGTGCGGCGAGGTGGTCGTTGATGATATCGCGATGCGAGACGCGGTCGGCGTTGGTGGCGAATGCGGGATCGACGGCCCAGCCGTCTTCCTCTCCCATCGCCTTGCAAAGGATCAGCCAGTGTTTGTTGCTCATCACGCAGATGTTGATCGGACGATCAGCGGTCTGGAATGTGTCGGTTGGAGCCGAAAAGAACGACCCGTTACCGACCTTCGGCGTCTGTTCGCCCGTCGCCAGATAGTTGGAAATCTGCGGGGCCTGCAACGCGACAAGGCAATCCACGAGCGCCAGATCGAGGAACTGCCCGTTGCCGTCACGATCGCGCGCGCGGATGGCCGCGACAATCGCCAGCGCCGCGTTGAGTCCGGTCACCATGTCGCCGACGCGCTCGCCCGCCTTCACGGGGCGGTCGTCGATGCCGGTTACTGCCATCAATCCGGCCATGCCCTGAAAGATGTTGTCGAGGCCGGGACGGTCCGAATATGGTCCGCTCTGCCCAAAGCCCGAAATCGAGCAGTAGATCACCTCAGGGTTCACCTTGCGCACGGCGTCATAGTCGATGCCGAGCTTGTGTTTCACCTTGGGCAGGAAGTTCTCTACCACGACATCGGCCTTTTCTGCCAGCCGCAGCAGCAGGGCGGGCGCGTCCTTGTGGCGAAAGTCGATGCGCAGGCTGCGCTTGTTGCGGTTCACGCTCTGATAGTAGGCGGACTCGCCGTGGATGAGCGGAGGGCTCAGATCGCGGCTGGGGTCGCCCTCCTTAGGCTCGACCTTCCAGACATCCGCCCCGAGATCACCAAGGTGCATCGTCGCGAAAGGGCCCGAGAGGACACGCGAGAGATCAAGGACACGAATGTCGGAGAGGGTGCCGTTTGACAAATAATTGTTCCCTTAGCGAACAGTTGTGCGGTAGAAGAACGCTATTGCAGATTCGTTCTTCAGTCAAGTCGGGCTGTCTCCCGGACGGCGAACGGATATGTTCAGGCAGGCAATGACACGCAGAGAGGCATTGAATGGTAGTAGACGATCAAAAGGTTGAATCGGTGCAGGGGTTTGTGCGCGGACTGGCGGTGATCCGCTGCTTTCGCGAGGATGGCGGTCGGTTGACCCTGACCGAGGTGGCCAAGCGCGCCGACCTGTCGCGCGCGAGTGCGCGGCGTCTGCTTTACACGCTCTGCAACGAGAATTACGCCGCCACGGATGGCAAGGTTTTCTGGCTTACGCCGCGTATCCTGGATCTCGGCTATTCCTATCTGTCGTCGATGGAACTGTGGGGGTTCGCGCAGGAATATCTCGAACAGTTGCGCGAGACATTGGGCGAATCCACCTCCATCGCCGTGCTCGAAGGGGACGATGTCGTCTTTGTCATTCGCGCGCAGGCCCGACGCATCCTGACCAGCGCCCTGGGCGTCGGCAGCCGGATACCAGCCTACGTCATTTCACTGGGTCGTGCGATGCTGTCGACCTTGCCAGAGCACGAGCTCGAGGCATATCTGTCCCGCGTGAAGCTCGAAAAACTGACGCCGCACACGGTGGATGATCCCGATACGCTCCGCGAGGTGCTGCGGGCGGATCGCGCGCAGGGGTATTCCATCGTCAGCAAGGAACTTGAGCTGGGTATCAGCGGGATCGGTATGCCGATCCGCAACCGGCAGGGCCAGACCATCGCGGCAATCAGCGTGAACTTTCACCCCGATAGGGGGCTGGATCCCGCGGTGCAGGAACGCATCCTCGAGAGTCTGCACCACACGCGGGCGCAGATCGAAAGCGTACTGAAACTGCGTTAAGGCGTTTCGCAAAAACCTGAGTTACGGGTTTTCGCGAAACGCTGTAAGCGTCACACAACGCTTGGGGCCAGCACTCGGGCGGAGACGTCCTGCCCGAGGATCCGATGGAGCGTGTCGGCGAGGAAATCGGCACCTTCGGTCGCCGCGTCCCCATAAAACCGCCGGGCGACAAACCCGTCGGGGCGCACCAGCACCATGCCGCAATCATCCTCGCCGCGATAAAGCGCGGTGAACTTGGGCTCTTCGGGCACATACTCGCCTTGAGCGGACAGATCGACGAGGTGCAGGGGCAGGCCGGGATCACGATAGGTATCGATGATCCTCTGCCATTCTGTGGCTTGGCGTGTCACGACAAGGCTGAACCACATCCCCCACATCGTCACCAGCGATATCCGGTTTGCATCCTTGCCCGTCAGCCAGATATGTGGCGCGCGCGCACCCGGCGTCGTGCTCTCGATATACTCGGCAAGACGCGGCGTTGGCGGCGTTGCGCCGTCACGGATCACGGCGCTGGAATTGTACGTTGTGCCAAGCTGGTAACCCGTGTGCAGCACCGCGTTGCCACCATGCGACATCATCCGTTCCTCAAGGAAATCGCGTGCCTCCTGACTGATCTGTCCGGTGCGTGGCATGTCGGGCTCTCCGAGGATCGCGGATTGCGCGATCGCCTGATAATGTAGCGAGTTGTAGGTCGCGGATTTGACGGTCTGGAGTGCCTTGCTCTTGCGCTCGGCCACGTAGCTGTCGATCAACTCGTCTCCGGCCAGCCCCTTGAGCACAAGCGCTAGTTTCCACGACAGGTTGTTGGCGTCCTGCACGCCCGAATTGGCCCCGAATCCGCCCCAGGGCGAGTGCCAGTGCGCCGCGTCTCCGGCGAACAGGATGTTGCCCTCGCGCCAGTTGCGCAAGAGGCCCGTGGTATAATCGAACCGGTAGGTTTTTTCGATGCGGACCGGCAGGTCCGGCATCCCGAGCGCGCCGCGCAGCCGCTCTATGATTGCGGCCTCTTCGGGCAGTTCGTCCTCATCATGGCGAAAGCTGTAGCGCCAGAGACCCGTCTCGGGATGCTCGCTGCCGAACCAGCCGGGATAGCGCGGGTCGAGCACGAAGGAATGGAAAAATCCGTCCTTGCCGAGGGTATTCTTCAACTCGGCTTCGAATTCAACAAGGATCTGGTTGGTGAAGGCGGGACCGTAATCCTCGCCCTGACCGATCTGGTTGCGCACGACGCTGTGCGCTCCGTCGCTGGCGATCAGGTAGCGGGCGGAAAACGTCAACTGTTCCCCGGTGATGCGGTCCGTGGCCTCGACCTCTACCCGGTCGTCCAGCGGGGTGATGGTGTGGGCCTCGGTGTTGAAATAGGTGGTCAGGCTGGGCCATTGCGACGCCTTGTGCAGGATCGCCGCCTCGTAATCCGACGCCGGGATTTTGCGCGGATAGACCGGGGTCAGTTGCTCCCATTTCCTGCGGTACTCCGCATCGCTGCCGGTGGCCGAGCGGACCTGTGCCACCGGGCCGTTGGCGACGTTGACGTAAAACCCCTGACCGTTGGAGCGCTGGATTTCCCAACCGGCAGTGTCCAGCATGTCCCAGACGCCCCACTGGAGATAGAGCTCCGCAGTCTGCGAATGGACATACTGCCCCTTGGGCAGGGTCGTGGTGCCAGGGCGTTTTTCCAGCAGGACGGCGCGTATTCCTGCGCGTCCCAGAAGATAGGCAAAGGATAGCCCGACCGGGCCGCTACCGCAGATGATCACATCCGCCTCGACGGCGCGGGCGGGCGTTTTGGAGGTCTGATATGTCATGCCTTGGCGCTTTCTGGTTGGGCGTTCAGGTCATCGCGGACAATCTGGCGCAGGTAGTTGGCAGAACGCGCCATCCGTTCGCCGCACTTGTTCCATTCCGACCAGCTTCCGACAAACAGGTACGGTGTGTGACCAAGGGCCGAGAGGGTCAGCACCTCGAACGCAGAGAGTACGCCGCCGCCGCAATAGACGACGATCTCGCGACCCCGTGTGACACCTGCCTCTGCATAAAGCTGACTGATTTCCGCCTTGGTGCGCAGCTTACCCTGCGGGGTCCACTGGTCGGGTGCTGGCCGATTGACGGCATTCGGGATACATCCGGCGAGGTACCCCGCCTCGTCACGTGCATCGATCAGGATGGCCGTGCCGTCCATCCGCGCGACGGCGTCCACCTCAATGCTCGGCATGTTCCCCTGAGATAGCGACAGGGCATCCGGTGGCGGCCCACGGCGCGCAGGCGTATTGCCCTGTGCGACCGGCCCGCCGGCATTGATCCAGGCCTTGAGCCCGCCATCAAGAACCCGCACGTTGCGAAGGCCTGCCCATTTCAGCACCCACCATCCCCGCGCAGCCAATGCGAGCGAGCGGCCATAGGTCACGATTTCGGTCCGCTCATCCACGCCCCAGTTGCGCAACGCGTGTTGCAGCGCATCGAGTGTGGGCAGGGGCAGGTTGCCGCTGGTCTCGGACTGCGGCCCGGCAAGTACATCGCGGATTTGCGCATGAACGGCGCCGTGGATGTGGCAGGTGCGGAAATCGTCGAACTCTTCCTCCGGATCGCCCAGCCTGCAATCGACAAACAGCCGATTGCGGTTCGGCGTGGCGATCAGGTGTTCGGCGATGGCAACGTCGGGAGAGGCCAGCAGGTGATCCGGCGTCGTCGGAAAAGTCATTGCAGCCCCCCCTGTTTAAGTACGGAACCTGACGGCGCATTCTTGCAACCTTTTGGCATGAGATCTCACTTTCCTCTATCGGAATCGGTCACGGATGCTATAGTGACCGCTAAGCGGACATAATGTAACGCTTAGCGGTCAAAGTAGAATCCGCACCTTCGGATTGTCAACAGGGACGTGTCATGGCCTCATTGAACAGCGAAACCTTCGTTCACACCTTTGCCCGTGGACTCAGGGTCATTGAGGTGATGAGCGAGGTCACGACCCCCAGCACACTCGCCGTGCTGGCCCAGAGGACGGGGCTGTCGCGAACGGTGCTGCGGCGCTTCCTGCTGACCCTGATCGAGGTCGGCATGGCGGACACGGATGGCAAGCAGTACTGGCTCACGCCCGGCGTGCTGCGGCTCGGCATGTCCTACCTCTCGAGCTTGCCATATTGGCAGGAAGCACAGTTCGCGCTGGAGGAGTTGTGCGCGACGGTCGGGCAATCCTGTGCGCTATCGGTTCTGGACAAGGGCGAAATCGTCTACCTGCAACGCCAGCACGCCAAACGCATTCTGCCGCTCAGCCCTGCGCTGGGCAGTCGGATGCCCGCCTATGCGGTGTCGATGGGGCGGGTACAGTTGGCGGGGCTGGAGGACGGTAAACTGGACGCCTATCTGGAAACGGCGGATATCCGGGCGCTGACCGGGCGCACGATCATAGACCGTGCGAAACTAGGCAGCATGATCCGCCGCATCCGCGAGGACGGCTATGCCTGGGGCGAGCGTGAGTTTGACGATTCGATTTGCGGCCTCGCGGTGCCGGTCCGCGATCTGGCGGGCAGGGTGATCGCGGCGATCAACGTCAGTCTGGCGTCGCACGAATTCGACCATGACTCGGCGGTCGCCGCCTTTCTGCCCCAGCTTCGAATCGCGGCGTCGCGCATCCGCGCGGTCACGCCTGCGATGTGATCCGCGAGGTTCAGGGCGCGTATTTCCCGATCGCGGCGGCGTGGGCCGGACTCGCATAGGCCGGCATTTGATCCGGCGCGTGGTGTATTCGCCGGACGCCGTCACCTTGCGCACATGTGCGGCGATCTCCTCCATAGGGAAGAACCAGACGTCGCCCGCATCGACAACCCGCCCGAGGAACGACGCGACCACGTCCCAGCGCGCCAACCGACCGGTGGCGAAGGGACCCGTGGGTGCTGTCATGCGAAGCTGGCTTGAGCGGGGCAGGGGGGGCTCTGACGAGGTCTGGCTCGACACAGGTTTCCGCGTGACCTCCCGCCCCACCTGATGCACGACATCGGCCTCGAGCCCTGGCCCGAACGTTCGCGCTTGCGGCCATTCCTCCACCGCTTACGTGCGGTCGATAGCGCGATATCTTTGGCATCTTTTATTGGGGATCGGTCCGTCGCTTCAATGCCTCGGCGAGCGCCGAACCCAATGCGCCCTGATTGTTTGCAGTCGGTTTGGGAGAGGCAGACGAAGTGGCTTTTGCACCAGACTTTCGCTTCGCTGTGGCAGCGTGAAAGCGCGTAGGGAAGAGCAGCGCGGCATTGTGCGCCATCTATGCCGAACAGAACTGTCCGAGATCCTCACACGGTGTGGCAGAGCGTGACGGGTGTTCAGCGTCAGGAAGCTGAATCGCACAGTCGAACGGGTCAGTCGTAAAAATAGCTGGCGCAGCCACCGGGGTGGGCCTTGTCGGAAGGTGGGGATGATCGCACTGCCATGTTCGCTCAGGCTGGGGGGGCTCAAAGCGTGTGCTGTGTTTTGGCCCTGCAACCTAAACCTGCTTGAATGAAAAAATCTTGTTATGAATACGTAATCATGATCTTCTTTACGAAAGAATCACTGAAATGGTCTGTCTGTGAAATCGAAATCAAATTCAACGAGCAAGGATCTGGCGCGGGCGGCGGGGGTTTCCCAAGCTACGGTTTCGCGTGTTTTCCAAGGGCTGGACAATGTGAGCGCGGAGACGCGGGAGAAGGTTCTTGCTGCCGCCAGAACGATTGACTACCGCCCAAACGTTTTGGCGCGGGCGATGCGGACCAGCCGGATTGGCGTGATTGGCGTCGTAGTGGCTCGGCTGAACAATCCACTCTACACAGATATTCTGCGTGCTTTGAATCTCGCGCTCGTGGACCAGGAAATGCGTGTCGTGCTTTGGGATACCGAAGGCGCTGGCGAAGTGGCGGCAATTGACGCCATTCGCCAATCTCTTGTCGATGGGGTGATTTTTGCCGCCGCCACACGCACCTCGTCTGTTCTGGAAGAAGCAATTCAAGCTTCTGCCCCATTGGTGTTGATCAATCGGACCGTGGATGGCTTGGCGTGTGATCAAGTATCTAGCGACAACACGTCTGGTGGGGCGCTTGTGGCTTCCTACCTTTTGGATCATGGCCGACGTCGCATTGGCTACATCACTGGCAATACCGAGGCCAGTACGATCCAGAACCGCGAAGCGGGGTTTCTAAAGGCTCTGTCAGAGAAAGGTTCGAAGATTGAATCATCGCTCATACGACGTGTCGATTTTTCACATGACGCGGGCCGCAGAGCGATGCGTTCACTGCTTGATCTGGCCGACCCACCTGATGCGGTATTTTGCGCCAACGATTTGCTGGCCTTTGGCGCGCTGGATGGAGCGTTGGAGGCAGGCTGCCGGGTACCAGAAGATTGCTGGGTGGTCGGGTTTGATGATGTCGAGCAGGCCTCTTGGGCAACCTTGTCGCTGACCACCGTTCGCCAACCGATCAGTTCCATCGTCGATGACGGTGTCTCGCTGTTGCTGGAACGGCTTGCCAACCCCGCGCTGGAGCCGCGTTGCATTGTCCATCCGGTTGATCTGATGATCCGAGGGAGCACAGGACGATGCCGCAATCCGGCCCAAAGCGCCAATCCCCGAGGCGTTGCGACATGAGACACTTGATCGAACCAGAAATTTCCACCGAGTTCCGTCACGATGTTGATGTTCTAGTGGTCGGTGGCGGTGCTGCGGGTATGGCCGCGGCGGTATCGGCGGCCCGTTCCGGTGCTCGCGTGATGCTGGTTGAAAAGATGGGGTTTCTCGGCGGCACTCTGACCTCGGTTACCTTGGGCAGCATCTGCGGCCTTTATGGGCGCCGGGGTGACCGCGTGCAGAGACTTGTGCGCGGGTTCGCTGACGAGGTTGTGCAGCGATTGCATCAGCGCGGATGCGAGGTTCAGCCCAAAGTCTGGCTGCAGACTGCATCGCTGCCCTATCACCCGGAACCAATCAAACTGATCGCTGACGATCTGATGCGCGAGGAAGGTATCGAGGTTTGCCTTCATTCGCTGGCTGTCCGGGCGATCGTTGAAGAAGGTCAGGTGCGGGGTGCCGTATTCGAGTCCATTGATGGCCGTTGGGCCGTGCGGGCGTCCTGTGTCGTCGATGCGTCAGGGGACGGTCAGATCGCGGCGCTGGCGGGGGCGGAATGGGAATGCGACGTTGATGACCTGCAATTCCCAACAACAATGATCCGTTTCGGAGGCGTGGACACGGCTGTCGTGGACCAGACCGATCGCGCAGCCTTGCATCGCCATCTGGAGGCCGCAGTTGCCGCCGGGTACGATTTACCACGTACAGCCGGTGGAATTTTTTCGTTCAATGACTCTGTTGTTCATCTGAACATCACGCGGGTCTCGAATAACGGCAAGCCCCCCGACCCACTCTCGACCTCCGAGATGAGTATGGCAGAGGTTGATGGCCGCCGCATGGCCGAGCTCTATCTGGCTGCGTTTCGCGACCATGTGCCGGGCTATGAGAACGCTTGGCTGTTGGATACCGGGGCTCAGATAGGTGTCCGCGAAAGCCGCCGCATCACAGGCGACTATGTCCTGACGGAACAAGATGTGTTGGGGGCCGCCCGCTTTGATGATGCCATAGGCTGTTGTGCGTGGCCGGTCGAAGAGCATGGCGCGGATCGGGCAACGCGCTGGGTTTGGATGGAGGACGGGACGTTTTACCAAATCCCATGGCGCTGCCTCTTGCCACGCGGACGAGAGGGATTGATCGTCGCGGGTCGCTGTGCGTCGGCGACACATGTGGCGCAAGCGTCACTGCGCGTGGCCGGAACCTGCTTCGCCATGGGTGAGGCTGCGGGTCTGGGGGCGGCGATGGCAGCCGCCGATCATGGCGGTCTCGTGCGCAGTATCGACGTGCAGCACCTGCAAGCGCAATTGACAACACGGGGGGCGTTCCTGGGCAGAGATGCGCCCGAGGAATTCGATGACCACGGTCAGAATGCGGGATCAAAACAATGAAACTCAGAAGCAATTTTCGCGAGGGAGGTACGCTTTGGGCTTTGCGAAAAGCTCAATGGACCGCGTTAGGCATTGATCCCGCCGATATGGAAAAGCCGAAAATCGCGGTCATCAATACCTCATCTGAGATGTCCAGTTGCTTCTCGCATCTCGACCGGGTCGCGGCTGTGGTTAAGGAAGAAATTCGCGCAGCTGGTGGACTTCCCTTTGAAATCAAAACGACTGCGCCGAGCGACTTTATCCATTGTGCGGGATCTTCGGGTAGTTACATCCTGCCGTCACGCGATCTGGTTGTGAACGATATCGAGGTTTCTGTCGAAGGGCCGCAGTTGGATGGCATGGTCTGTCTGGCGTCTTGCGACAAGACAGCACCAGCTCACATGATGGCCGCCGCCCGGCTGAATATCCCCGCGCTGCTGGTCATTGGCGGGTATCAGGCCTGTGGGCAATTAAACAATGTACCGGTTGATATCGAGGACGTGTTCGAGAGTGTTGGTAAGCTCGGCTCAGGTGGGCTGACTGTCAGCGATATCGATTGCATGTCGCGTGTGGCAATCCGCGGCCCCGGCGTCTGTGTCGGGATGGGGACCGCCAATTCGATGCACATCATGAGTGAGGCGTTGGGTATGACCTTGCCGGGCAGCGCCCCGACCGCTGCCGAAGGTGACACAATGTACGAACGTGCCCGCGCGTCGGGACGAAGGATCGTCGAGATGATCCACGAAGATTTGCGTCCGTCACAGGTTTTGACACCTGCCGCTTTTCACAATGCCGCTGCTGTTGCTCTGGCACTTAGTACGTCGATCAACGTTATGCGCCATTTGCAGGCCGTGGCCGAAGAAGGACGAGTTCCCGTTGATATCTACCGCATCTTTGCGGAGCTCGATGGAAAAGTGCCGGTCCTCTGCGCGATCAAACCGAACGGCTCTGGCCGGATCGAAGATTTGGACGAGGCGGGGGGTACGCTGGCGGTCATGAAAGTGCTGCGCGACCTGTTGGATTTGACGGCGCGCGGCGTGGACGGCGTTGAATTGGGTGACCGGCTGGATCGGGCAGCCCCGGCGCGTGAAGGGGCCATCGCGTCTTTGGAACGACCGGTTTCCGCTGGGCCGTCACTGATGGTTTTCAAGGGTAGCTTGGCACCAGAAGGGGCAATCCTGAAACTGGGAACCAGTGCCGCATCTGACCTGGTATTCGAAGGGCCTGCACGGGTTTTTGAAACCCAACAGGCAGCCTTGGACGCGCTTGAGGCAGAGCAACTGGCTGAAGGCGAGGTGGTTGTTCTGCGCGGCCTTGGTGCAAGGGGAGGGCCTGGAGTGGCCTCGGCATCTTGGTTTGCGGCGGCTTTGGCGGGCAGCTCTCTGAAAGGCAAAACGGCCTTGGTCACGGATGGGCAGCTTTCTGGCCTCAACCACGGCGTGGTCGTTGGTCAGGTCATGCCCGAGGCGGCGATGGGCGGTCCCATCGGGCTGGTGCGTGACGGTGATCCGATCCGAATAGATCTGCCGGGCCGCTCTGTCGATTTGATGGTCTCAACTGAAGAACTGACGCGCCGAGTGGAAGAGACTGGCCCCATGATCGTCGAAATGCGCGATGGCTGGCTAGGTTTTTATCAGCAGCTGGTGACCCCCCTCAGCCGCGGGGGTGTTCTGCGCCCGGGGCGCGAGGCCGCATCAAAGGATCAAAAATGACCATGGTTTTCAGATCTTCCGGTTCAGCATGGCCTCACATGATTGACGGGCAGGAAGTGCCTTCAATCAATGAGGCAAAGTTTGAAAGTATCGATCCCTCCACAGGTAAAGTGCTGGGATCCTTTAGTGAGGCTGATGCTCTCGACGCAGACCGTGCTATCGACGCGGCGCAGGCTGCGTTCGCGTCTGGCTGGGGCACGCTGACGCCCAAAGCAAGGTCAAGGCACCTGTTTCGTTTTGCCGACGCAATCCGGTCGCGTGCCGATGATTTTGCTTTGGCCGAAACGCTCGATGTGGGCCGCCCGATTTCGCTGACGTCGACCGAGATGGGCGGACTGGCTGACTCGTTAGAGTATTACGCAGGGTTGCTGCTGGGATTGGGCGGCGAGACGCTGAACATCTCGGACCCGAGCCTGACTGATTTTACTCTGCGCGAACCCATCGGTGTTTGCGGATTGATCACACCTTGGAATTATCCGGCATTGTTGGCGGTGTTGAAATTGGCCCCTGCGCTCGCGGCCGGGAACACCGTGGTGTTGAAGCCCTCTGAGGTCACCCCGCTGTCCACTGCGCTATTGGCCGAATGCGCTCTGGCCGCAGATATGCCGCCCGGAGCACTGAACGTGATCCATGGCGGCGCAGAAGCCGGAATGCGGTTGGTGACACATCCCGCTGTTGGCAAAATTTCTTTTACTGGCGGCACGCAAACGGGAAAGCGCATTTTCGAGGCTGCGGCACAGGGCGTAAAGCGCCTGACGCTGGAACTCGGAGGCAAGTCGCCTCTGCTGGTTTTTGCTGATGCCGATATCGATGCAGCGGTTGAGGCGGCCTATACTGACAATGTGCGCAATTCAGGTCAAGTCTGTGCGGCCTGTACCCGGTTGATCGTGCAGCGCGACGTACACGATGCCTTTGTGGATAAACTGGAAACACGGTTGCGATCTGTGCGGGTTGGTCTGGCACAGGATCCGCAATCAGAGATGGGCCCGGTCGTCAGTGCCGCTCAACGAGATCGGATATCGGGATATCTGGATCAGGCAGAGGCCGAAGGTGCTGATCTGCGCCGCTATGTGGATCTGTCACAGCGCGACGATCTCAGCGGGGGCTATTTCATTTCACCCGCTTTGATCCTGAACGCAGCTGGCGACATGCAGACCTCACGTGACGAGATTTTTGGACCCGTCCAAAGCGTCTTGTCTTTTGACACCGAAGACGACGGCATTGCCATGGCCAATGACAGTGACTTCGGCTTGGCGGCTGCGGTGTTTACCCGTGACACCGGCCGCGCGATGCGAGCCGCGCACAGAATTCGGGCAGGTACCGTTTGCATCAACGCAGGTCGCAAGGTTTCGGTCGACGCGCCTTTTGGTGGCTTCGGGATGAGCGGCTTTGGCAAGGAACGCGGGATCGCGGCGATGCTGGACGACACGCAACTGAAGAATATCCGCTACGCGCTCGACTGATGTCCAACATCTGCTTGCGCACCCAAACTACGACCAAACCAAACAAAACAGGGAGAAGAAAAATGAATGCTTTGAAGAAATTCACTCTAGGGGCCGCAGTGGTCCTTACCGGCGCGACGGGAGCCGCAGCGCAGGACATCCAAGAACGCCAGATGACTCTTGGCCACGTGGTTGCCGAGCAGTTCCCCTATCATACCTCGGCCATGCTGATGAAAGAGGAGATGGCGGCAAAGACCGATGGAGCCTGGACGCTTGATGTGCATCCCAGTGGCGCACTCGGTGGGGAACGCGACGCGCTCGATGCGCTATTGCTGGGGTCGATGGATTATACTTGGGTCCACACAGCTGCAATGGCTAGCTTTGTTCCATCCTTCGATCTGTTCAATATGCCGTTCGTCTTCCGTAGCCCCGAACATATCGAAGAGGCGTTGAACACGCTCGACTTTTCGAAATTTTACGAAGAGGCCGATGCGGCTGGGTTCAAGCTTCTAGGGATCGGCTCTCCAGCTTTCCGGTATCCGATGAACAACGTCCACCCGATTTTGACGGTGGAGGATTTCGACGGAATGCGGATGCGGACCATGGGCGTCGCGGCCCATATCGACACCTATGAAGCCTTGGGATCAAATGTGGCCTCTACATCTTTTGCAGAGCTCTACGGTGCCCTGCAGACCGGCACGGTAGATGGCAACGAAAACGCCTTGTCGGCACTGTCGTCGATGCGTTTTAACGAAGTGCAGAAATACCTGACGCTTTTGCCGACGGTCGCCAACATTGCCGTGCTCGCAATGAGCAAATCCACGTTCGATTCGATGTCGCCCGCTGAACAGGCACTGATCGAGGAAATCGGCCGCGATACAGTCGCCAAGAATAACGCAGATTATGCGAGACTGGATTCCGAAGCGCTCGAATCAATGAAAGCACAGGGACTGGAAGTGAATGAAATCACCGACATGTCAGGCTTTATCGAGGCAACTGCCCCGGTTCGCGACAAGTATTCGGAAAACCTGGAACCTTGGGTGCGTGATCTTATGGCACAAATCGAAGCCCTGCCTTCAGCGCAGAACTAAGACAGGACCCCGGCCCCGCGATGTGGGGCCGGGTGTCATCACGATGGAGTGTGACGAAAATGGATCGACTGCAGAAGCTTAGTCTGATGATGGAAGTCGCGATCCGCGTGCTGGTGATTGCCTTCATGTTGTTCATGCTTGGCACGGTCCTTCTTGATGTCTTGGCGCGCAACACCGCGCTGCGTATTCGGGGGTTGGACGAATTGGCGCGCTATTCGCTGATCTGGATCGTTTTCCTCGCAACGGCAGCTGGTGCGCGTTACGGCGACCTGATCGGCATGGATGCCCTGCCCAAGATGTTTCCATTGCCGGTTCAAACATTCCTATGGTTGCTGCGCCGGGTCATCTTTCTGGCATTTCTTGTCGGGTTTGCCTGGTATGCGCTGGGCCTTGTTCAGCTCATGATTAAGACCGGGCGATCTTCGCCTAACCTGCACATTCCGCTTTGGCTGGTCTACGCGCCGCTCTTTGTCGGGACGGTTTTGATGGCCCTGTCCACGCTCATCGATGCGGCAAACCGTTTGGCGACTGGTACGGTCAATGACCCGGTAGAACCGGACGAAGGGAGCAGGCTGTGGAATTGACCGCGCTCGCCGTAACATTTTTTGTCACGTTGTTGATCGGTCTGCCCATCTATGCGGTGATGGGGTCGTCAGTCTTGGTGTATTTCTTGCTCTCAGGCGTCAACCCGATCACGATTCCGCACCGTGCTTTTGCCGGTATCGACGTGTTTGTCCTGATGGCAGTACCGTTCTTCATGCTTGCGGGTAACCTGATGAACGCAGGGGGCACCACGCGGCGGCTGGTGACCCTGGCCGAGGCCATGGTGGGCTGGGTCCGGGGTGGTCTGGCCCATGTCAACGTGGTGGTGTCGATGCTGTTCGCCGGTATTTCTGGCTCTGCTGCCGCTGATACTGCGGCGGTGGGCAGCATCATGATCAAATCAATGAAGGAACGTGGTTATTCAACAGAATTTGCCACATCGGTAACGGTTTCCTCTTCGCTGATCGGACCAATCATACCGCCGAGCATCATCTTGATCGTCTATGCGGTGGTCGCTGGCGTCTCTGTCAATGCACTGTTTTTGGCCGGAATTGTGCCGGGCATTCTGCTGGGACTGGCGCAGATGGTATTGATCGCGGTCTATGCTTGGCGGCTTGGGTTCGGCAAGGGTGAACGATTTGCGCTGAAGAGGTTTTTGCTGGCCTTGGCAGATGGGTTGATACCCTTGGGCATGCCCGCGATCATTCTAGGTGGCATCTTTTCAGGCTTTTTCACACCAACCGAGGCAGCAGCAGTGGCCTGTCTCTACGCCTTGTTGGTAGGGCTGTTCATCTACAGGGAACTCAAGCTGCGAGATCTGCCTCGGATCGTGCTGGAGAGCGCCCGGACCACTGGAAGCGCGCTGATTATCGTGGCCATCGCGGCGCCCCTTAGCTGGATTCTGACAAAGGAACAGGTGCCCGCGATGGTGACCGCCGCGATACAAACTGTATCAGACAACCCGGTGGTGACACTGCTTTTGATCAACCTGATGCTGCTGGTGCTGGGCGCATTCATGGAGATGATTGCCGCGTTGATCATACTTGTACCGATCCTGTTACCTGTGGTGGTGGGTATGGGCATGGATCCAGTCCATTTTGGGATCGTTGTGGCGATCAACCTGACCATCGGGATGATCACCCCTCCAGTTGGGATCAGCTTGTTTATTGGTGCCACGATCGGGCGAATATCGCCCGAGCGGTTGGCCTGGGCCAATATGCCGTTTCTCATCGTTTCAATTCTCGTCCTGTTGATCATTACTTTTCTACCCGGGGTGGTGATGTTTCTGCCTGATCTCTACGGACGCTGAATTATGGCTGAGCATTTTGATTATATCGTGATCGGAGGTGGATCATCTGGCTGCGTTTTGGCCAATCGGCTGTCGGCGGACGGGCGGTGCACCGTCTTGTTGGTCGAGGCTGGTCCTGACACGCCACCTGATGATGTGCCTGCCTCCATATGGGCCGAAGGCTATCTGCCGGACTATTTTTCAGACAACAGATATTGGACTGACCTGACCGTAACACGTGATCCGGTTGGCAATCGGTCCCCTGAAGAGGCCGAGGGGGATCTGACGGCGCATATCTACGAACAAGCGCGCGTCATGGGCGGCGGTTCCAGCGTGAACGGACAAGTTGCGCTGCGTGGCATCCGTTCGGATTACGACGCTTGGGAAAAACTGGGAGCCACCGGTTGGAGCTATGACGATTGTCTCCCCTATTTTCGCAAGTTGGAAAGGGACATGGACTTTGACGGACCGTTTCATGGTCGTGAAGGTCCAATCGCACTCAGGCGTACCTTCCCCGAGGATTGGTCGACCTTTGCGCTGGCCTTTCGCGATGCGTTAGAGGATCAAGGCCTGCAGTATCACGACGATTGCCATTCCGTACACTCTGAAGGCTGCTTTCCCTTCCCGAAGAACAACGTTTATGGGCGCCGCATATCCACGGCAGTTGGATATCTTGGCAGTGCCATTCGCCGCCGCTCCAACCTTCAGATCATGTCCGAGACGCGGCTTGTGCGCATTTTGGCCAATGAACGGCGCATCAGCGGCGTAGAGTTGCAGCCCAAAGGGGCGCAACTCCAAGCCATCAACGCTGGTGAAGTCATTATTTGCGCAGGCGCGCTGCATTCTCCGGGTATCCTGATGCGGATGGGCATAGGTCCGGCCGATCATCTGTCGGAGCTGGGAATCCCCGTGTTGGTGGACCTGCCCGGGGTCGGTCGAAATCTGCAGGACCATCCATTGGTTGGGCTGGGACTGCATCTGAAGCCCGAGGCACGGATGCCTGAGACCATAAAGAATTCGTTCTTGGTCTATACGCGGTTTTCGTCGGGGCTGAAGGGGTGCGAACGCGGCGACATGAAAATGTCATTGGGCGCGCGCTTTGATCAGACACGCATCGGCCACCAGATCGGCGTATTACGCGTGGGACCAGATCAGGCCCATTCGCGCGGTTATGTTCGACTGCGCAGCGCGCGTCCGGAAGACGAGCCTTTTGTCGCCTTCAACCTGCTATCAGATCCACGCGACATGGAGCGGATGAAGGTCGGCGTGCGGTTTGCCATCCAACTGCTGCAGTCAGAGCAGCTGCGGGAGGTGGGCTATAGCGCCTTCGCTGGGGGATATACCGAATGGATCAGGCGCCTGGGCCGCAAAGATCGGTTGACTGGCATGGTTAATGCTGTGGGTGCCCTTGCCTTGGATTCAAACGACTTCATACGGCGCAGCCTGATGGCCATCGCCATGTCTGGCTACAACATTGAGCGGATGTTGGTTGACGACAGCGAACTGGAACGTTTTATCCGCGACACGGTATTGGGCAATTGGCATGCCTGCGGCAGTTTGGCTATGGGCCGTGCAGACGACCCCATGGCATGTGTCGATGCGGGTGGACGCGTCATCGGTGTCGACGGGCTTCGAGTGGCAGATGCTTCGGTGATGCCGCGCATACCCTGTGCGAACATTAACCTGACCACCATCATGATTGCTGAAAAGCTATCAGATGCAATCATCTCAGACCGCCGCTAACCATTTCATGGCGCAATAAGTGGCTGTCTTTGCCCTCTGCGCTATTGTTCTTTACGGGAAAACAGAAGCGCCATCCGGTTCCCAGTTATCAAAAGGGTTTGCGGGAACGGAGCGAACCTCGCCCGCTCCGGCTCGGTTCCGTTATACCGCGACCTTTCAATGCCCTGATGCGGACCTCCGTCAAAACCCAAGCGCACGTTCCGAAAACCTATCCGATCTCGTGATTTGCCATGCGTTCCAGTGCCTTGACCATGCCGGAATGGTCGTCATTGCCGCCGTCATTTGCAGCGCAGGAGTTGAACAGTTCCTGGCAGGTGGCGGTGTTCGGCAATGAGACGCCCAGTTCGCGCGCGCTTTGCAGCGCGAGGTTGAGGTCTTTCTGGTGCAGGCAGATGCGGAATCCGGGGGCGAATGTGCGGTTGATCATCCGCTCGCCATGCACTTCGAGGATTTTTGACGAGGCGAAGCCGCCCATTAGTGCCTTGCGCACGGTGGCCGGATCGCAGCCTGCTCGCGAGGCAAACAGCAGCGCCTCGCTGACCGCCTCAATGTTGAGCGCGACGATGATCTGATTGGCGATCTTGCAGGTCTGTCCGGCGCCGTTATGGGTGCCGATCAGGGTGATGTTGCCACCCATCAGCTCGAACAGGGGGCGGGCGCGCTCGAACGCCGCTTCGGGGCCGCCGACCATGATCGTCAGCGTGCCGGCCTTGGCGCCCACCTCGCCGCCGGACACCGGCGCGTCAAGGTAGAGTGCGCCCTTGTCGTTGACGGCTTTGGCCAGATCGGCGGTGACAATCGGGCTGATCGAGCTCATGTCGATCACCAGCGCGTCCTTGCGCAAACCTTCAAGCGCGCCATTTTCGCCGCGCAGTACGCGTTCCACATCGGGGCTGTCGGGCACCATGATGATAAGCGTGTCGCAGGCGGCAGCCACCTCGGCGGGGGAGTCGACGACCTTGACCTGTTTACCGTTCAGCGCGGCGGGCAGGGGCGAGGTATTGAGGCAGGTCACGATGCCATGCCCGCCCTCGAGCAGTTTTTCCGCCATCGGCGTGCCCATCACGCCAAGGCCGATGAATCCGATATCCATGTGGGTCTCCTTTCTTGGGCCGGACCTTTTGGGTCAGCCCGCGTCAGTCAGTAGCCGAGATCCGGCTGAATGGGGTTGAGCAACGGCTTGCCCGCCAGGAACAGTTCCATGTTGCGGAAGAACAGACCCAGCGTCAGCGGGATGTAGGCGTCACCATCATCGGCCGAGACATGCGGCGTCAGGATCAGGTTGGGCGTATCCCAAAGGCGCGAGTCTTCCGCCACCGGTTCGGGATCGAACACGTCGAGGATCGCCCCCCCCAGCGTGCCTTCCTGCAGCTTGTCGCAAAGTGCGTCGTAATCCATCACCGCCTCGCGCCCGATGTTGATGATGCCTGCGGAGGGCTTCATCAGGTCCAGCCTGCTCCGGTCCATCAGTCCGCGCGTCTGCGGTGTGTCGGGGGTGGCGATCAGCAGGTAGTCCGCGCGCGGCAGCACCTCGTCCAGCCGGTCGGTGGTGACCACCTCGTTGCAGCCGTCCACTGGATTGCCGCTGCGATTGACGCCGATCACATGCATACCGAGGGCCTGCGCCTTTTTCGCACCCGACCCGCCCAGACTACCCGTGCCCAGCACCACCAGTGTCTTGCCGGCTATCGGCGAGGCGTAGAGTGAATCGTAGACCTTGCGGCGCTGGTTGGTGACGATGGCCGGGATGTGCGAATGCAGCATCAGGACCGCCATCAAGCCGAATTCGCCGGCCTTGGCAGCATGCACGCCCTTGTTGTTGGTCAGCGTCACGCCTTCGGGCAGCCAGTCCATCGGCAGCAGGTGTTCGACACCCGCGCCGATGCAATGGATCCATTTCAGGTTGGGCGCGATGGTGGCCAGGTTTTCGGTGGGCAGATCCCACGTCAGCAGGACATCCGCGTCCTTCATCGAGGTTTCGAAATTATCGGTATCCCAGTCGAAGATTGCTTCGATCTGCGCGCCGATGCCGTCAAACTCGGCAAGGGCGGTCTGAAACCGCTCTTGCGTGATGGTAAAGACCTCCTCGCCCTCGGGGGTGTTGGGGAAGGACCCCGGTGCCCAACGGTTGTTTTTCACATGTACTTTCACGGTCATGGCCGTAGTCCTTCCGTCTTTCTTGTGCTCTTGAGCAGACTGGATCAGCCGAGGCCGTTGGCCTCGAACTCCTTGAGTTTGTCGATGATGGCTCGGTCGCGGGCCTCATCGTCCAGATCCTCGAAGGTGAACTGCATCTCCAACACCTCAGCGCCAATGCGGGCAAGGTATTTGCGATCATCCTGCCCTTCGATCGGCGGCATGCGCAGCACCGTGTCCTGCCCGTAGGTGCGGACCGGCAGACCCTCGGGGTGGACGGGCTGCGGCGGCTCGATACCGTCGCTGGCAAGGTCGCGGATCTGCTTGCGGGCGCGCCGCCGGTAGAGCGAGATGCCGCGATCTGTAGGCATCAGATGTTCGCCCTTGTGGGTCGAGATCGGGCCCATCCCTTCGACCGCCTCGGAATCCGCCGGGTAGCGCTGCTTTTCCTCGAGCGGACGGTCCAGGATCTCGCCCTGTTCAATCAGTTCGCAGCCTTCCTTGGTGTTGTACTGCATCGGGTCGCCGCGCGGGCCGAAATTGGCCCAGGCGTAGACGATGGAATTTTCGTCATCCACCGGCACCACCCAGCGGGTAAAGCACGAGCGCCCGAAATAGCGCTGCTCGGTGCCGTCGGCGGCAAAGGCCGAACCGGCCTGGGTGAAGTTGGGCAGGATCAGTTCGTTCACCCGCACCCAGACGTTGTCGTCGATGCGCCGGGTCGAGGAGCCAAGGAAGTGGTTCTCGTTGCGCTCGAAGAATTTCAGCTCGCCGAGGGCGGCCATGCCTTCGGAGAATTGCGGATGGCTGTTCTGGCTGTGCAGGAACGTCGTATGCACCGGGTCGAGAATGGCGTCGAGTACCTGAATCCAGTTGCAGGTATAGGGCGCCTTGTAGGTCGTGGTGACCATCTCGGGGATGGTGAATGCGTCGTAGAAGGGGAATTCCGGGCGTTTGTCCGGCGGGCCCATATAGGCAAAGACCAGCCCGTTGTACTCGATCACAGGATAGGCGCCCAGCCGGGTCTTTTCGCGCACCATGTCGGCGGCGGCGGAGTTTTCCGCAGGGGTTTCCAGGATCTCGCCATCAGGCGCGAAGAGCCAGCCGTGATAGCAGCAGCGGATGCCGTTATCCTCGCATTTGCCGTATTCCAGCGACGCACGGCGGTGCGGACAGTATTTGTGGACCAGTCCGATTTTTTCGCCCCCGGCATAGCGGAACAGCACCAGTTCCTCGCCCAGAATCTTGATGAGCTTGGGCAGGTCGCCCAGTTCGCTGGCGATGAAGACCGGCTGCCAGAAGCGCCGCAGGTACTCGCCACCCGGCGTGCCCGGTGTAATGCGGGCCAGCTCCTCTTCGATGCCGACGGTTTCGGTCTGCGTGTAGCCACGGAAGTTTCCGGCGAACATATCCAGTATCGGTTTGGTTTCAGCGACTGTCATCGGTAGTATCCCTTCGCAATACCCATGGCTGGGTGGTAATTTGTGATTTCGAAATATGGACGGCTGAATTCGTAAGTCAATCGATATTTTGTGATGAATTCGTATTGCGGGCATCATGTAGTTCGAATTCAGTATCGAGGCAGGGTGAGGCGAGGCACACCGGAAAGGGGACTGGACCAAAGATGGATCAAGCGCAGCAAGACGATTCGACACCGGGACAGGCAGGCAAGGCTCTGCTGGCTGACAAGCTGAACAGAAGCATCGTAAGGATGCTGCGCGAGGATGGGCGCAGGGCATATTCCGAGATTGCTCAGGCGCTGGATGTGTCCGAAGGCACGATTCGCAACCGCATCAACAGCATGAAGGCGGCGGGGGCGCTGCGCATTGCGGCCATCACCGACCCGCAGGCGTCGGAATACCGCTCCGAGGCAATGTTGGGCCTGAAGATAGGGGCTAATTGCAAACCTGCAGATGTGGCGGCGAAGCTGAGCAAACTTGACGAGATCGTCTATGTGGCCTGGATGAGTGGCCGCTACGATTTGCTGGTGGAGGTGGTCAGCGACGGGCAGGGCTCGCTCGTGCATCTGCTGGAGAAGCACATTTACGACAACCCCGATATCATTGATGTCGAAGTCATGACGCGCCTGCGCAATTACAAGAACCAGTTCCTGCTCAAGAAGAACTGGACCTGAGGCGTAGCCTCTCGATTTTCCTGAATGTTTCGACGCGGGTGGCGCTGCCGCTCGTCGCCGCACCCCGCCAGCCCCGGCGGGGCGCTTTGCTTTGGTTGTCCGGCATTGTCCCGGCCCCGACCCCATGATCTGCGCCATTTTGGGGTGGTGCTGAAATCGTACGCAATTACGGATAATTGTGATGAATTCGCAGGGTTATGGAAGATTATTGTTTATTTGTAAAAAATATTCTGCATACTTCTGGGTAATTCGAAGCGAATCGAATGACGCAATTTGGGGCGGTTATGCAGATGGGGCGACCGAACGACAGCAATCAGACCGACGAACGGGATGGGCGACGCCGTGCCGGGGACGATCTGGATTATGCCATCGTCAAGCTTCTGGAGGTCGACGGGCGCAGGGCATACTCGGAGATCGCGAACGAGCTGGATGTCTCTGAGGGCACGGTCAGGAACCGTATCGGGCGCATGAAAGAGGCGGGTGTGCTGCGCATCGTTGCGATCGCCGACCCGGCGGCCACCAAATACAAGACCAGCGCGATGCTGGGGCTGAAGGTTGCGCAGGGACATACCCCCGAACAGGTGGCGGCACGGCTCGCGAGTGAATCAGCTGTTGTCTACATCCTGTGGGTCACCGGGCGCTTCGATTTGCTGGTCGAAGTGGTCTGCGAGCGCCAGGCGGATCTTCTGGAATTTCTGCAAGCCGAGCTTCACGCCGCCGAAGATCTGGCCTCGGTCGAGGTCATGCCCGGGCTGAAGAACTTCAAGAACCAGTTCTTGCTGAAACGAAATTGGACAGCGTCCGACGCGAAATGATGCCGCGTGGGCGCAGGGAAAAAATGCCGAGTGGCAGAAGGAGCAAGCAAATGAAGGACGAAACTAACATGAGCACGGATTTCGACAAAAAGGTCTACTACGAGAAGATCGAGGATGCGATCGAGCGCAACCGCCCGAAGATTGCCGAGGTGCGCAAGAGGCTGGAGGCGGCTGGCGTGAAATACGTCATGTCTGCCTGGATCGACCTGCACGGCATTCCCAAGACCAAGCCGGTTCCGATGAGCGATTTCGAGGATCTGTGCCTCGGCAAGGGGCCGCAATTCGCCGTGCATTCGGTCTCCTTCGTGCCCGAGCTGTCGCCTGCGGATTCCGATCAGGTCATGGTGCCCGATCTGGACGCGGTCTATGTCTGCCCCTGGGACAACACCATGGCCATCATCTTTGCCGATCTGTTCTGGGAGGGGGCGCCCTATAACGTCTGCCCACGCCAGGCGCTCAAGCGCGCGATTCACGAGGCGCAACAGCAGGGATATCTTGGATTTGCCGGGGTCGAGCCCGAATTCATCGTGATGAAATACGACGAGGACGGCCAGCCGGAGAAGGCGTTCGACGATGATCCGCGTGACGGCTTGCGTCCGCGCCGCCAGGCATTTGGCTATGACGTCGAATATTCGATCAACTCGATGCCGTTCCTCAAGGACATGATCGATATCGTTCAGGATCTGGGCTGGCAAATGCACGATGTGGTCGCCGAAGGCGCCTATTCGCAGTTCGAGCTGGATTTCCACTATACCGACCTCTTGCAGATGGCGGACCGGTTCGTGTTCCTTCGCATCGTGCTCAAGGAAGTGGCCAAGAGCCACGGCATGTTCGTCACTTTCATGCCCAAACCCACGGTGGGCGACTGGCGTTCGGGCGCACACATCAACCTGTCGTTGCAACACAGGGACGCGCCCGGCGAAAACGTCTTCAAGGCCAACGGCGACTGGTCCGAGGCATCGCGCTATGCGGTGGGCGGGCTGATGCAGCACGCCGAGGCGCTGACCGCGCTGACCTGTCCCATCGTCAACTCCTATAACGGTCTCGTGCCGCGCGTCGGCGGGTTCGAGGGCGGCACCGTTACCTGGGCACCAACCAACATCACCTATGGCTACAACAACCGCTCGGCCCAGTTCCGCCTGCCGCAGAGCCGCCATTGCATCGAGAACCGCGCCGCCGACATGACGATGAACATCTATCTCACGCTGGCGATGACCCTGACCTGCGCCGTCGATGGCATCGTCAACAAGATCGACCCCGGCGAGCCGACCGATCGCGACCTCTATGCGATGAGCGAAGAAGAGTTCAAGGAGGCTGGCATCCGTCGCCTGCCGCGTAACCTGCTGATCGCGATCAATGCGCTGCGCGAGGACGACATGGCCAAGCATGTGATGGGCCCGGTGATGCGCAATTCCTACCTCCAATACAAAAACGACGAGTGGGAGCGCTATCACCAGTCGGTCACTGACTGGGAAGTACAGGAATACCTGCGCCTGTACTAAGCAACTGCACCTCAAAAGAGCATGGGATCCGTTTGATGCCTGAACCAAGACCCCATATGACTTCACCTTCCGGCGCCCCACGGCGCCGGAAACGGGTGTTCGAATTCAAATCCGACATCTCCGCGGGATGGCGCATCCTTTTGGGGGTGTCGGTCTGGGTCGTCTTCTTTGCGCTCTGGCAGTTCGTCACCTGGCTGGAACTGACCCCCGCGATCCTTTTCCCGGAGCCGGGCAAGGTCGTGCAGGCGCTTTATGTTCTGTTTACCGAGAACGGTTTCCACAAGGATGTGCTTATCAGCATCAAACGCGTGCTGATAAGCTTTGCACTGGCCAGTGCCGTCGCGGTGCCACTCGGCGTTCTCATGGGATCTTTCCGGACCGTCGAGGCGTTCTTCAGCCCGCTGGTGTCGGCCTGGCGGTATCTGCCAGCGCCATCTTTCATTCCTTTGCTGCTGATGTGGTTCGGGGCCGGAGAAGGCGAAAAGCTGGCCCTGCTATTTATTGGGGTCATCTGGTTCCTCATTACCCTTATCGCGGACCACACAAAGGCCATATCGGCCGATCTCATCAACACTTCGGTGACGCTCGGCGGGTCACGCTGGCAGGTTCTGCGCACGGTCGTGGTTCCCGCAGCCTTGCCCAACATCATCGTCGCCATGCGCCAGATGCTCGCGGTCAGCTGGACCTATCTGGTCATCGCCGAAATCACCGCGGCCGATGCGGGGATCGGGGCCATGATGATGCGCGCCAAGCGCTTTTTACACGTGGATCAGATCATGGCCGGCATTCTGGTTATCGGAGTGCTGGGGCTGGCGTTCGACTACCTGTTGAGGCTGCTCCATCGTACGGCATTTCCCTATCTCGAAAAGGAAACCTAGCGCGGGTGCGCGAGCGCCTTTTACCAAAAAACAAAAAAGACTGGGAGGTCACAATGGAACAAAAAATCTTATCACGACCTGTTGCTAACTGGGCAACGCGCCTTTTGTGCGGCGCCGGCATGATGCTTGCGGCAACGACTGTGCAGGCAAAGGAAGAGGTCAGAGTCTCGGGCCTGACATGGCCGGGCTTCGGTTTCTGGTACATCGCCATTGCCAAGGATCTGGCACCGGATCTGGACCTTGGGTACCAAAAGATTGAAGACCCTTACGAAAGCTTCAACATGGTCGCCGCGGACCAGATGGATGTGGTTTCGGGCACGCCCGAATTCACCCCCGTCGGGGTTGAGCGTGGCTTGCCGATCAAGGTCGTAGCGCTGGCCAATCTATCGAACGGGTCCGACAAGATCGTCGGCGCGCCTGGCATTGAAACGGCGGCCGATCTGAAGGGCAAGGAAGTGGCCGTCGTCGAAGGCGGGTTGGCGCAGATCTTTATGGCGATGTGGCTGGAGCGCAATGACGTTCCGTTTGATGCGGTCACCTATCGCAACATCATCGCCGACGATGCTTTTGCCGCGATGATCGGCGGCAGCATTGCAGCATCCGAGTTCTGGGAACCCTACGGTACCAACACGCTGAAGGCTTTGCCGGGCTCAAGCATCCTCGCTCAATCGGACGATCCTTATTGGCTGGAGCGTGCTGTCGTCGCTGACGGCCTTTACATGTCGGACACCTTTATCAACGAGCGCCGCGACGTCGCCGTTCAAACCATGAAGGCGTTTTATGATGCGATCCAGTGGTGGATCGACAACCCGATGGAAGGCAACGAGATCATCGCCGACGGTATGGGAATGAGTATCTCGGATGTCGAAATGGTTCTGGGCAAGGACGGCAGCCGTCTGGACGGGGGACTCTATGTCTATGACTTCCTAGAGGCAGCCCGGTTCTGCGGTGCCGCGCCAGGGGAGCCGCCTTTCGGGCAGACCAACGGCCAGGTGGAAGCCTATTGGGAACTGATCAGCTCCTGGTGGGTCAAGTTCAACCTTATCGAGGAAGTCAAACCAGCCGACACCGGCGTCGAATGTAGTCTCCACAAGGAACTCTATGACGCGGGTTACAGGGGGTGAGTGCCTTGCCACGGTTCAGCGAAAATGGAGGCTGGAGCCTTGCACGGTAACGTCAAACTCTCGGTCGAAAATGTCGGCAAGGTATTCGGCGCCAAGGGGAAACCCGTCGAAGCCTTGCGCGACGTGTCCTTCACCGTGGCGAAGAACGAACTCTGCGTTCTGCTCGGCCCGTCCGGCTGCGGCAAGTCCACGCTGCTCAACATCGTAGCCGGACTGCTCGAGCCATCGAGCGGCCGGATGCTGTTGGACGGGGCCGAAATCCGCGGCCCCGCTCGTGAACGCGGCATGGTCTTTCAGGGCTATACGTCATTCCCCTGGTTGAGCGTTTTCGAGAATGTCGAATACGGTATGAAGCTGAACGGCGTGCCAAAAAAGGTCAGGGCTGAACGGGCCGAGAAATTCCTGGATCTGGTCCATCTGACGCGTTTTCGCGATGCCTATCCCAAGAACCTTTCGGGCGGCATGAAGCAGCGCGTTGCGATTGCGCGCACATTGGCCAACGAACCCGAAATCCTGTTGATGGACGAACCCTTCGGCGCGCTTGACGCTGAGACGCGCTGGCACATGCAGGAGATGCTGCTCGACATCGTCGATAGCACGCAGACCACGATCCTGCTGGTCACGCATGACATCCAGGAGGCCATTTTCCTGGCGGACCACATCGTCTTTCTGTCGGCGCATCCAGGGCGGCTTAAGACGGTTTTGGATCTGGAATTCAAGAAGGGAAAAGCGCTGCGCAGCAAGGAAGAGCTGATTCAAACCGATGGCTATCTGGAATGCGAACAACAGATCATTTCGATGATGCGCTCCGAGGCCGGCAACGCACTGGAGAGTATCTGACATGGAGAGGCGCACATGAACAGCAATCACGAGACCCTCGCGCTCGGCGATGTGACGCTCTTGTCTGGGGAGGTGCTCCATGATGCGCGCCTTGCTTACAAGACCTATGGCACGATGACCGCTGCGCGCGACAATGTGGTCGTGCTGCCAACATTCTATACTGGCACCCATGAGCGCAACGAAGGGTTCTTCGGCCCGGGACGTGCGATCGACCCCGCGCGCCATTTCATTGTCTGCCCAAACCTATTTGGCAACGGTGTTTCGTCGTCGCCCAGCAACATGGCCGTCCCCCAGGACGGGCCGCGCTTTCCGCTGGTGCAGCTTTGGGACAATATCGCTTGCCAGCATCGGCTGCTGCACGATCATCTGGGGGTGGAGCGCATCGCGCTGGTCGCCGGCTGGTCGATGGCGGGCTGTCAGGCCTATCAGTGGGCGGCGCAATATCCCGACATGGTGCAGGCAATCCTGCCGTTTTGCGCCTCGGCGAAGACCTCGCCACACAACATCGTCTTTCTCGAAGGGGTCAAGGCCGCGCTTTGCGCCGATGGCACTTGGGATGGCGGCAACTACACCACGCCGCCGGTCGCTGGGTTGAAAGCCTTCGCCCGAGTTTATGCGGGCTGGGCGTTTTCCCAGACCTTCTATCGCGATGGCCTCTACCGCGAGCTTGGCTTCGAGACGCCCGAGGCGCTGTTGCAGGATTGGGAAGCGGACCATGTGAGCGGCTGGGATGCCAACGATCTGCTGGCCAAGCTGGCGACATGGCAGGCGGGCGATATCAGTGCTGGGCCGCTCTATGACGGTAACATCAAAAAGGCGCTCGGCGCGATCAAGGCGCGCGCCATCCTGATGCCCTGCACGCAGGATCTGTATTTCCCGCCCGAGGATAACGCGATCGAGGCGCAGTACATGCCAAATGCCGAGCTGCGCCCCTACGATTCACCTTGGGGGCATTGCGCGGCCAATCCCGGAAATGATGCGGGTTTCACCGCCGCACTTGACGCATCGATCAAGGAGTTACTGGCGTGATGGATGGCTCTGTGAACGATATGACAGCTCCAGTCATCGAATGCCGTTCCTTGTGGAAAGTGTTCGGCGATCGTGCGGATGAGGCGATGAAGGCCGTCCTGCAGGATGATCTGGCCAAGGAAGAGGTGCTGCAACGTTTTGGCTGTGTCGTGGGGGTGCGCGATGCGTCCTTCTCGGTGCGCGAGGGTGAAATCTTTTGCATCATGGGGCTGTCGGGTTCGGGGAAATCGACCCTGATCCGCCACGTCAATCGCCTGATCGAGCCGACAGCGGGCGATGTCCTGATCGAAGGTATCAATATCGGCGAACTGGGCAGCAAGGCCCTGCGCGAGGTCCGGGCGTCGAAAATCGGAATGGTGTTTCAGAACATGGGCCTGATGCCGCACCGCACGGTGCGTGAGAACGTGGCCTTCGCGCTTGAAGTGCGCGGCATGGCGCGCACCGAGCGCTTTGCCATCGCCGAGCGCGCCATTGCAACCGTCGATCTGGCGGGCTGGGAAGATCGCTATCCCGATGAACTCTCGGGGGGCATGCAGCAGCGCGTCGGGCTGGCTCGGGCGATTGCCGCCGATCCGCATATCCTACTGATGGATGAGCCGTTTTCGGCGCTCGACCCGCTGATCCGGCGCCAGCTTCAGACGCAATTCATGGAGCTTGCGGCGCATATGAAGAAAACCACGCTGTTCATCACTCACGATCTGGATGAGGCAATCCGCATCGGCGACCGCATCGCGGTGATGAAGGACGGAGAATTCGTCCAGGTCGGCACGCCCGAGCAGATCGTGACCGAGCCGGCGGATGAATATGTCGCCGATTTCGTGGCTGGTATCTCCAAGCTGCATCTGGTCACAGCCGCGCGCATCATGGAGCCACTGGACGCTTACCAATCCCGCAACGGCCCGATTGACCTGACCGGATCTTTGCGCGCGCGCCCCGATGACCTGCTTAACCGGCTGGCGGATCTCTCGATCGAGACGGATGCGCCATTGGCGATCGAAGACGATGGCAAGGTGATCGGCGTGGTAACGAAAAAGGCGTTGATCCGCGGCATTCAGGGCCGCTCACGTGATGACGAAGGGGGATTGCCCAATGGCGGATGACAAATCTTTCAGCCTGCTTGATCCGTTCCAGACGGTCGACCTGGGGCTGGCCGACTGGGCCGACGGCATTAAGGGTTGGGCGACCGCGCATCGCAGCGCGATCCAGCCGCTCAAGCGGGCGGTCAACGATGCGATTATGTCCATCGAGCATGCCCTGCAAGCCGTGCCGCCTATGATCATCATTGCCATTCTGGTGCTGCTGGCCTGGCAGATCGGCGGGCGCCGGGTGGCGATCATCGTCGGAGTATCTCTTTTTGCCCTGGGGCTTCTGGATCCCACGGCGTGGGGGCTGGCAATGACGACCCTGGCAATTGTGACCAGTTCGGTTTTGGTCTGCATCGCCATCGGCCTGCCGCTGGGCATTCTGGCGGCGAAATCCGACCGGTTTCAGGCGGCCATCCGCCCGGTTCTGGACACGATGCAAACCATTCCTGCCTTTGTCTATTTGGTGCCCGTGGTGATGCTAGTGGGCATCGGCAATGTCTCGGGCGTCATCGTAACCATCGTCTTTGCTCTACCTCCCTTGGTGCGGTTGACGTCGCTGGGAATCCGCGGCGTTGATGCAAGCGTGGTCGAGGCGGCGCGCGCTTACGGCGCCAATCCCTTGCAGATCCTGTTCAAGGTCGAGTTGCCACTGGCGACGCCGACGATCATGGCGGGGGTCAACCAAACGATCATGCTGGCCCTGTCGATGGTGGTGATCGCGTCGATGATTGCGGTCAAGGGGCTGGGCAACGAGGTGCTGCGCGCCATGGGGCGGCTCGACGCGGGCAAGGCCATCGTTGGCGGTCTGGGCATTGTTCTACTGGCCATCGTGCTGGACCGCATCACGCAGGGCGTGGCGCAGACTGGGCGCGAGCGTGGTCACCGGCACTGGTGGCAGGGAGGCCCGGTTGGACTGATCGCCAAGATGTTTGGCCGTTAGCGGCGCACCGGAACCTTCTCTTACCCAAGCGGCATCGGCACGCAATACGGCTCGTCCGTCCGATGCTTCACCGACAAACCAAGACGGGCCCATCACAGAAAAACAGGGGTGACTATAATGAAAAATTTCAAGACAGGGACAATCGCGGCGGCGTCCGCGCTGATGATGTGCTCAGGCATGGCCTGGGGGGCAGACATGCCAGGCGAGGGCGTCACCGTGCGACCGATCGAGGGTACCGTTCTGGAAGAGCGTTTCCAGAACCAAATCATCTACCGCGCTCTCGAGCAACTGGGCTACACTATTGGCGATCCGCAATCGGTGGAATATCAGACCATCGTTCTGGCAATCGGCACAGGCGACGGTGATTTCACCACGGTTTTTTATGACCCGCTGCACGAGCATTTTTTCAAGGAATCGGGTGGCGCTGACGCCATGACCAAGGCGGGGCACCTGATCACGGGCGCCGTGCAGGGCTATCTGGTCGACAAGGCGTCCTATGACGCGGGTGTCACCAATATTGGCGATTTGACCGATCCCGAGATCGCCAAACGCTTTGACAATGACGGCGACGGCAAGGCCGATCTGGCCGGGTGCCCGCCGGGCTGGGGTTGCGAGCGGGTGATCGAGCATCATATGGATGCTTATGGCCTGCGCGATACCGTGACCCACAATCAGGGTTCTTACAACGCTGTCATCGCCGATACGATCGCGGTCCACGAAGCTGGCAAGCCGATCATCTACTACACTTGGACGCCTTATTGGGTCTCCGGCATTCTGGTGCCGGGTAAGGATGTCGAGTGGATCGAGGTGCCGTTTACCTCGCTCCCTGACGAGCGCACCGACGACACCATGTATCAGGACAAGAACCTCGGTTTTGCTGTGAACGAGCTGCGCATCCTAGCCAATAACGATTTCCTCGCGGCCAACCCGGCAGCGGCGAAGTTGTTCGAACTGGCACAGATCGACATCAACGACGTCTCGGCCGAGAACTATGCAATGCGCCAGGGCGAGGATTCGATCGAGGATATCGACCGCCATGTTGATGAATGGATCAAAGCCCACAAAACCGAGTATGAGGGATGGATTGAAGCCGCCCGCAAGGCAGCAGACTGATATTCGAAAGCGATACAAAGTCTTGTCGATCTCATAGACAAAAGGGCCCATTCACCGTCGCAGGATGGGCCCAGCGTTCGACATATCGGCTGCGCTCTGGCGCAGCCGATAGCCGTCGCCGTTCATCTCCAGGATATGCACTTGGTGGGGGGCAGGTTATTGACGCGCTCCAGCGGTGAGCAGCCCCACTTGATTGGTCCAAGTTGAAAGTTGGTGCATGATAGGCCTTTGGTCCATTGAGCGATGGTCTCCGACAAACTCGGGACGATTCACATTTGGTCGGCCGGGACGCCCCGGCTTCCATTCAGGGCATGCCGCGCGACAGGTGCCTTGAAAACATCGGTCATCCGCAATGCTCCGATCCTCTTGCCCTGATCCATGACCCTGAAAACGTGACCCGCGGCGCCGCCAGACATTTCCAGCGCATCTTCGAGCGTAGAACTGGCACTGATCTTTGACATCCTTCCCGGCTGTCAGCTGTCATGACCGAACGGACCCGCAGGACGCGGGCGCGATTGATGTCCATGTGCTTTTCACAATCGGATTTCGTAAGGGACCTGATTGCATGGGGCCTCTCGGTTTGACCTGCATATGAAGGAACCAACGAAAAATGCTAAGCGACAGCTACCGCGCCAGAGAAACTGCCGGGACAGCATCCGGGATAATAGGATTCCGCCCCGGAAATCCCGCATCCGGAGCATCGGACACGTCATGGATGTCGAATCTCTCCAAAGTAATGTGAAATAGACTAATTAAAATCATATTGCATGCAATATACAACCTTTAAAGTGTAAATTACATGTGGAATGCATGCTTTTAAATTAAAATACACCAAAATGACTTAAAATAAATTGCCCATAAAGCGTTGTGAGCTTCAACATAAAGTGTTACAGCTTGCTACAGCTGCTAGGTCGCCTAGCTTATGTCCGCTTTGCGGCGGCTCTCCGCAACTGGCGTGCCTTTCTCTCCTGGTTTGAGAATGACCGGCTTCTGCGGTTCCGTGAACTTTGATGCCTTCATGTGATCCTGCTTTCTGCCAATCAGGAAAACTTAGCGAAAAACCCAACTTCAAATGGCCCAGTTATCAGGGGGTGAGCACACGCGCAGCGCGCCCGGTGGTCGAGTAAACGTTATAAGAGCTGGTTGAAGATATTATCTGGTACCGTTGAAATTTTAACATTTCTTTAATGTGAGGGGCGTATATGTTTTCTGACACGGGATTGCAGATATGAAATTAAAAAAACCTAACGCAATATATTTGTTTTTGAGGTCACGTGCGAAGGCGAAGATGCTGTTTGCAGAGCTTGCACTGTCTGGGTTGCGACGACACGAATGCGCCGGTGCTCTATATAGGTTTACGAAGGCCAAAACCCGCACCCATATTTGTGAGTTTGTTGACGATGGTTGTCAGGGAAATATTCTCATTCGCCAGAATGAACGAACGCGCGAAACTGGTCGCAAGAATATCGGACGCCCATTTATGGCGACGTTTCAAGGTTTATGGCTAAACCCGAAAATAGTCCAAGTGAAACTATTTGAGTGCGCTTCCATAGATAAGCGGGCGTATCAGAAGGGAGGGACGGATCTTGGCGCAGCACAGCTGGTGATCACTGTGTTGCCCCATTACAATTCAGAGGTCTTCAATCCCTGGGTATGCATTTTCGAAATTCGTATGCCTAACAGGCCAAATTATTTATTTTTAGCGCATTCAGAAATTCAACAAAAATGTTGCCGCTCTCTACAATTCTGTTTCCGGTTTCGATTTTTCCATTGCCCACGTGCCTGCTGCATGTCGCGATTAAGTGGCAAGGTAGAGAGTATTTTGGAGCTGCGAGATAACCGTCCTCACCCTTCTTGCGAGGGTGATCACTACGGACAGCGCGGCGATCTGATTTTCGGAATGCCTAATTTTCACACTGCGCTTTCAGAACATTATTAAATCGGAAGGATATCTAAAATGTCAAAGATTGATCGTTACAAAATTTCAGACCATGCTATGGGCAGCCAACCCGCCGATGTTGAGCGCGGGCCTAACTTGGCACCCATTCAGATTACTTTTGAACAAAGTATTCAAGCTTACGAGCTGGCTGTTCAATCGAATTCTCTCTATTCATTTAAGGACTTGGTTCTTAGCGGCACATGGAAAAAATACGAACAGCGTGCGGCATCTATGGCCCGCAAGGACCCGTCTGGTGACCCGTTTATCAGCTATCTTTCCATCGACCATGCAAATGGGTGGACCAGCGCCAACAGCCGCCAGAGCTATCGATCTGCCTTAGTACGAATGGCGGCCCAAAAGGTATTGGAAAAGGCACCGGCCTACTGGTGCCAAGTGTTCACTGATGAGAGAAACGAAAGCACCAAAAAACATTATGTGAAACTCCTTAAACCACATCGCAGTAAAGATCTAATCGATCGGCTGGAAAATGTTAAAGGGCGCCTAACCGTTGATCAGCGAAGCCAATTTATCAGTGCTGTTGCCTTCTTGTTGCAGGTGCCACCAGACCCGCATCATAGAGCACTGCGAGACCGTTCCACCAAAGAGAGGGGCAAAGCTAAGACTCGCGCTCGATCTTCAAAGTCGAAGAAAGACGCTCTCTACGCGCTCAACCGGCATCAGCGCCGCAAAGCGAAAACCCTCCCAAACTATGATTGGCGATCGCATTTCTGGGCAACGGCAGTGATCCCTGACCGGTATCTGGACGATCGCCAACGGGCCTTTATCGCCACATTCATGCTGACAGGCTGTCGGCCGGCAGAATTCAGTGATGACTTTGGCGTTACCGTCCACGCGATGGACACAAACGGCCAGTCATCCCTGTCCTTTGAAATCGCCGGAGCAAAGGTTTCTGAAGAGAAAGGTGAGCATTCGGGCAGGGGTCAGTGCTGGCGCAAGATTGATTTATTCTGCCAAACTGATGAAGCAATCTGGCTCTTTGACTACATATCGGAGCAACGCCAAAAACCCATTGTGCTGACGCTTTCGGCAGCGACCCATAAGAAATCTGGCGAGGCTCTGATGCCACTTGAACGCGGGAGACGCGTATCCTCCAGTTTGGGTAAGCTCACAACCCGACTGGGGAAAATTGCCTTCCCTCGTTTGCGGCAAACCCTGACGCCATATGTTTTCCGCCATGCGATTGCATCAGATCTCAAAGCAGGAGGACATGAGGTGGATCGATTGGACATCAGTGCAATTCTGGGGCAACAGAGTGCGCGAACGCAGGAGAATTACGGAAGCGCAAATACAGCGCGCAACCTCGCCGGAAGTCGCGCACCGCAGATCATCGACGCGAGATCTTTTACACCCGTGCGCCAACCAGAGCGGCTGAATTATCTACCAGCATCGAAGACACAGGCCGACCGGTATAATCAGCCAGGCGCCCACAGATTATTTTAGTTCCGAAGGGACTACCGTTTCGCATCTGGCATCCAATGCTGCCGGTTGACTTGACAGGCTGCTTTGGATCGCTTCAAGCTTCGGCTCATCGATCTCGCGTGTCTCGGTGAGCCGATCTGCAATTTGGCCCAAGAGACTGGTATTCTCCTGAAACGGGACGAGCCCGATCTCATGCGCTTCTTTGAGGAGACTCTCGGCCCGCTGCTTTGTCTCCAGAATCGCGTCCACACCTTTTCTATCTGGATGCGGGAGACGTGTGTTCGGCTTTGTCAGGTCGTCGCCACGCCCCGGCTACATGGATAACCCTCTGTCATGATCAGCAAAGTTTCACAGCATTGCCTGAAGAGTTTCCACTTTCCTTGGTCCATCATCTCCTATGCCGTCTGGGCGTACCACCGGTTTGCCAAACGAATTATAATCTGTGTGGCAAGGGTTCTCATCACAATGGGCTTTGGGGCTCCACATCGTGCCAGTGAGCGTTCACGGGCAGGGTCTGCGCTCGCCTTGCGATATCCTCGAACCGTACAGGCATGAAATCCCAGACATCGACCCCGACATTGATGCTGTTCCGGCTACCTTTCCAATTATCATGGACATGCCCGAACAGATTGAGAGCGCCTCTGCGAGAGTGATTCCAGGTCAGCAGCGGATAGTGGCAAAGGGTATGCTTCTGGTTCTTGGGGCCGTCCTGGACCTCTACAAGAGAGTTCACACTATCCCAAGGCAGTTGCAGGACAGCTTCACGATCATGATTCCCCGTGACGAAATGCCTGGATTTGCCAGGAAGCTTTTCAAAGATCGCCATCAGCCATGTCGGACTATTTGCTCCTCTGGGGGCCGCGAAATCCCCTAGGATCCAGAGTTCGTCTTCCGGCTGAACGCATGACCACAGGTTCCGAATGATCGCATTGTCCATCTCGTCGGTATTTTTGAAGGGCCTCTTGCAGAATTTCAGGATATTTTCGTGCCCGAAATGAGGGTCCGCAGTATACCATTTCACCATTGTCGTTCTCCTCGAAAATAAGGCGAGCGACCAGATATGAACATGAGCGTGATAAAACAGCGGGCACATCACAGTCGCCCGCAAGGGTGCGAGCTCTAACCGATTTTAAGGGTTATGAGGTGTGCGTGTTTCATGGCGAATATTTAACTCTCAAAAAGAGATCATCGCAAGACGGAATGTCGGAAGGCAGTTTCTGCACCTGCAAGGCCAAGTTCGGGAGATATAGCTGAAGGTTGAGGGGCGCGGTAAAAGTCGATTCATTTTGGCTGCGGAACCGGCTATACTTTGGCATGATTGCATCGCGCGATAGACGAACCGGTGATTTGTTTGATCGCTGGTCTGAGATGGGCGAGAAGGCGGCGCCTGCTGCTGGATCGTTCTTGGGCGGGGGTATTTCGGGATCACCTCCTTGATGATCTACCGATCCAAGAGTTGTTGCGTAACCACGCCATTGGCACCGCCTGCGTGACGCTTTGGCAATGAACTAAGAGACGTCGCTAAGGACGTCATTAACGACGTCCCTTAGACAGGGTCTGCGATGCGTGGTGAAATTTTTGGGGCGGAGCGGCGACGCTTTTGGTATGACGACGACAAACTTGAGATTGTCATGTCGGTTGGGGTCGATGGCGCAAGCGTAACGCAGGTTGCGCAACGTCATGAGATTAAGCGACAGCAAATTTATGCGTGGCGGCATGACCTCAAGAGAAAGGGCCTGTGGTCGCCTGATGCTGGGGCGCTGTTCTTTCCGGTGGATCTGCCGGTGGCGCAGGCTGTCAACGCCGTTTGAACTTTCCCCAAAAGTGCCGAAGTAAAATTCCCCACTTGCTTGGTCCCGGTGATCAGCCGGTGTCAGTGATCTGCGGCTCCGTTTTTTGATTTGGGTGGCCGCCCACGCCGCTTTGGCGGCGGTGGCGGGGTGATGGGGGCGTTGGCGCGGACATGCTCGGGTATGAGGCCGGCATGGCTGCGGAGCCTGTAACTGGCACCCTCGATCTGGATGACGACAGCGTGGTGCAGGAGGCGGTCGAGCAATGCGGTCGCGACGACCGGATCGCCGAATACCTCGCCCCATTCCGCGAAGCCGCGGTTTGAAGTTAGGATCATGGCGCCCTTTTCGTAGCGAGCGTTGACGAGTTGGAAGAACAGGTTGGCGCCCCCGGTGGTGATGGGGAGGTAGCCGATCTCATCGACGATCAACAGAGACGCCCGGGCATAGAAGCGGATCTTCTCGGCCAGCCGGCCCTCCCGCTCGGCCTGGCTCAATGCTGCGATCAGATCGGCCAGGGTCGCGCGGTAGACGCTCTTGCCAGCCTTCACAGCGGCGACGCCATCGGCGCATTTGGCGCGGTATAATCCGCGCATGTCTAACGCCCCGCCCATCGACCTGTCCGCGATCCCCGAGAGCCAGCGCGCCGCCGTTCTGGCGCTGCTGCAGGAGAATGGTGCGCTGAGGGACGCAAACCGGCGCCTCGAGCATCTCGTGGCCGAGTTGAACCATGTCGTGCATGGCAAACGGTCCGAGAAGCTGAGCGACGACGACCGGCAGCTGGCCTTCGAAGATCTGGAAACCGCCGTCGCGGAGGTCGAGACCCGCAAGGAGCAGGCCGCGCCATCCACCACGACGCCGCGCCGGAGACGGCAGCGCAATCTCGGCCATCTGCCCGCTGATCTGCCGCGCATCGAACGTGTCATCGAACCGGCGAGCCTCGATTGCCCCTGTGGGTGCGGTCGCATGCACCGGATCGGCGAGGATCGGACCGAGCGTCTCGACATCGTACCAGCGCAGCTTGCCGACGCTGGCTCTCGAGGTTCGTCATGACCTGGCTCTGTGTCGACTGGCGCACGTAGATCACTGCATGACGCT
>NZ_JAPWHW010000020.1 GCF_028369135.1 Roseovarius sp. ZX-A-9 | reverse complement strand
ATTTGTCATCCACCCGGATATAGGTGCCATAAGTGCCATCGTCCGACCCCATCGGCACGATGGTGACAAAGTCGCGACCGCTGACCGCACCGGTCCACGCGATCTTGACCTTGCTGCCCGCCAGCGCGGATTCGGGGCCGCTTACGGTCACTTCCGGCTCCGTGACCTCGATCGGCTGGGTCGCCATCGTCCGCCGACCTTCGTCCAGCAAATAGCGAAGCTCGTACATTCCGGGGTCTGCGGGCATCTGCAACACGCCGTCAGATTTGTCATTCACCCGGATATAGGTGCCATAAGTGCCATCATCCGCGCCCATCGGCACGATGGTGACAAAGTCGCGATCGCTGACCGCACCGGTCCACGCGATCTTGACCTTGCTGCCTGCCAGTGCGGTTTCGGGGCCGCTCACCGTTACTTCGGGTTCGGTGATCTCGATTGGCTGGGACGCTAGGGTCCGCCGGCCTTCTTCCAGCAGATAGCGCAACTCGTACATGCCGGGGTCTGCCGGCATCTGCAATTCGCCGCCAGATTTGTCATCGACCCGGATATAGGCCCCATAACTGCCGTCATCCGCGCCCATTGGCACGATGGTGACAAAGTCGCGATCATTGACTGCACCGGTCCATGCGATCTTGACCTTGCTGCCTGTCAGCGCGGTTTGCGGGCCGCTTACGGTCACTTCCGGCTCCAACAGCTCGATGGCGACGCTGCCCAGCGTCAGGCGGGTGGCCTGTTGCACGTACCGCACCTCGTAGAGGCCGGCATCGCCCAATGCCCGAAGCGCGGCCTTGGAATCGTCCTTCACGCGCACGTAATTGGTGTATGTGCCTTCCTCGGCCCCGGCAGGAACGATGGTGACGTAATCCTGCGGATCGGTGGTGCGGTCCCATGCAACGTCAAAGTCCGACCCGGCCAATGCCGTGGCGGGGGCCGTGAGCGTGATCTGCGGTGCCTGCGGTTCCGGTTCCGGCTCGGGTTCAGCCACGGGCTCCGGCGCTTCGGCCACCGTTTCGCCCAGCGTGCTCAGCGCCGCGCCAAGTTCGCTGGCGTTGTTGGCCTGAATATAGGTGCCGCCGGTTTCCTCTGCGATGCAGGCCAGCGACGCGGTGTCTTCGGCATTGCCAAGGCCAAAGCCCACCACATGCGCGGTAAACCCGACGCCGCCCTGTTTCAGTGCGCGCGCCAGCGCGCAGGGGTCGCGTTCGCAGCTTTCCAGCCCGTCCGAGATCAGCACCACGGTCGCGGGCCGGTCGGTATACGAAAGTTGCTTTGCCGCCATCTCGACCGCATCGGTCAGCGGGGTCTTGCCGGTAGGGGTGATACGGTTGATCTGGGCCAGGATGTCAGCCGCCGTGCCGGTTGCCGGCGCGATCAACGTCTCGATATCGGTGCAGTCGCCGCGCCGCCGGTGGCCGTAGGCCATCAAGCCGACACGTCGCGTCGTGGTCCATTCGCCCAGAAGGTTCTCCATCACGTCGCGCGCGATCTCGATCTTGGCGACGCCGTCGATCTGGCCCCACATCGAATTGGAGCCGTCAAAAACGACCATCACATCCTCGTCCGCGAACGCGGCAGGGGCGGCAAGGGTCAGGGCGGTGGCCAGTACGGCGGCAAATCTACTCATGGAAATCCTCACGTCGTAAATCAATTTGGCAAAGTGAACCATATTTCACGACGTTTATCTAGCACTCCGAGTGGTGCGTGGATGGCATCGGCTGCGCAGCGGTGCGATACTGGCTGGATACCGACGCAATACCGACGAGATACCGACAGGGGAAAACCGGCATGCAATGGCGCGAAGAGGGCATCTTGCTATCGGCCCGCAGCCACGGCGAGAGCGCCGCGATCATCGAGACATTCACGCCTTCTCATGGCCGCCATGCGGGTGTCGTGCGCGGCGGGGCGTCGCGGCGGCTGGCGCCGGTTCTGCAACCCGGCGCGCAGCTTGACTTGGTCTGGCGGGCGCGGCTGGAGGATCATATCGGTGCGTTCGTGGTCGAGCCGGTGCGCTCGCGCGCGGCGGCCTCTCTGGGGGACCGGATGGCGCTGGCCGGTCTCAACGCGGTAACGTCCTTGTTGTTGTTTTCATTGCCAGAACGCGAAGCCCACCCCAATCTTTACCGGCGGACAGAGGCGCTGCTCGATCTGCTGGGGCAGAGCGAGATCTGGCCCTTGGCCTACCTGCAATGGGAACTGGCGCTGCTCGAGGAACTGGGGTTTGGTCTCGATTTCAGTGGCTGTGCGGTGATGGGGGCGCAGGCCAACGACCTTAGCTATGTCTCGCCGCGCAGCGGGCGCGCCGTCTCGCGGGTGGGTGCGGGCGAATGGGCCGACCGGCTGCTGCCGCTGCCACCCTGCCTGCTGGGGCACGGCGACGCCCCCGACTCGGAGATTGCAGAGGGCTTCAGGACCACCGGCCATTTCCTGCGCAATCACCTCGCCCCGCAACTGGGCAACAGGCCCTTGCCCGAGGCGCGCCAGCGGTTCGTGGATCGCTTTGTCGCGCGTGTTGCGGGCTGATCCTCAGTCGCGGCGTACAAAGCCGATTTCAGGCTCGGACTCACCCGACAGGATCAGGGCATCCCCGGCGACCTCCACCAGCGTCGCGGTGCTCAGGATCGCCAGTGCCCGTGCTTCGGTCGCATCGGGGGAACAGCCGCGGGGCGTCTGCACCGGGTCGTCCAGCCGGAACCACGGATAAGGGGCCGTCTGGCGCGCGTCGAACCGTGTGCAGGGGCCATCCACCCGGACGCCACCACCCGTGTCGAGATGCAGCACGAACTCCGCCGATACAGGCGTGTCACCGATCCTGTCCAGATGCCAGTCACCGGCACCGCCATAGCCGGTCACGGTCTCGTCGGGTTGGCAGGCATGCAGCCACAGAAGCGCGGCGATGGCCCCGGCCAGACCCTTCACCGCAGCGCCAGCACCAGATCGACCAGAGTGCCCACCGCGTCGGTGTTCTGTGCCGGTTCGCTTGGCGCAATCGCTTCCATCCCCAGGCTGGCCCCATAGATGATACGGGGCATTTCAGGATTGCTGACACCGACGCTTTGCAGCAGTTGGCGGAGGTGTCCGATTCGCGTTTCGTCCACCCGTTCGATGGCTGCGGCGACAGCGGCATCCGACAGCGCCCAAGCGCGCATGGCGGGCTCGGTGGGGGCAGAATACGTTGCATCGCCGTCCGGTTTGCTGGTGATGATCTGGGCAAGCAGGCGCAAACGGCTCACATCATTCGGCGCGTTGGTCAGCGTTTCGTCGGCCTGCCGGATCGCATCGACCTCCCACTGCGCGACCAGTGCGGCCTGAAAGGTGGGAAGATCGGAAAAATGCCAGTAAAAAGAACCCTTTGTCGTGCCCAGGCGCCGCGCCAGAGGTTCGGCCGCGAGCGCCGCCGGCCCGTCCGATGCCAGCGCTTCGAGACCGGTTTGCAACCAGTCCGCGCGGGTAAGTCGATGTGATCGCTGCCTGTTCATGACCGAGTACCTAGAGCTGCATGCAGGATGCTTCAAGGTCAGGAGTGACAATTGGCGGAAAGGTCGCAGGCAATACATGCGGCCCATGCGATACGATGGCCTGTAGTGTTGCATTGCAGCATTTCGGCCAGCTTCGGGGTCGCATTCGGGTGGGCCTGTGATGTTGGGCGGGAAGGGATCAAACCGGCCTGTCATTGCACCGGCTTGCGCGTGATCGGGCACCGCGCTAGAAACTCTGGCAAGTTATCTGGTGGGTTAGCAATGTCACAAGAGGCGTGGATAAGCCGACCCACCATAGGGCGCTTTCCGACAGGCTTATCGAAAACAGCCTCTGGTGTCTGCCAGAGCGAGGCCCGAGCCGTCCTTCCTACCCTGAACCCAAGTGGTCTGCGATGAGCATCGGTGTTTTCGGGATCGTCCTGTTGGCCGCCTTGTTGCATGCAGGCTGGAATGCGCTGGTCAAAAGCGGGCTGGACAAGACCCGCAGCATGGCAGCGGTGGTGATCGGGCAGGGCGCTTTTGGCGGTCTGATCCTGTTCTTCGTCCCCGCCCCCGCGGCTGTCAGCTGGCCTTATCTGCTGATCGGCGTCGCCTTGCATCTGGGGTATCAGCTGTTTTTGATCGCGGCTTACAAGGTCGGCGACCTGACCCAAGTCTATCCCATTGCACGCGGCATCGCGCCGGTGCTGGTCACGGGCATCTCTGTCACGGTTCTGGGCATCAGCTTCGACATGCCGCAATTGCTGGCCGTGGGGCTGATCGTCTGCGGTATCATCAGTCTCGGCCTTGTGCGCCGCAGAGGTGGATCGCGCGGCGGGGCCGGAACGCTGCTTGCGTTGGTGACGGGCTGTTTCATCGCCGCTTACTCGCTCAATGACGGGCTGGGCGCGCGGCTGGCAGGCAGCCCGATGGGATTCTACGGCTGGATTGCGCTACTCAACGCTGTGGCCTTTGCTGCGTTGGTGCCGATCTGGGAACGCGCGGCGCTCAGCGCGCTGCCCCGGTCGGGCATGTTGATCGTGGTTGGCGGTGGCGCGTCCTTTGCGGCCTACGCTCTGGTCATCTACGCCTTTACCGAAGCGCCCATCGCGCTGGTGACGGCGCTGCGCGAGACCAGCATTATCTTTGCGCTGATGATCGGTGTGTTCAAGCTGAAGGAGCGGCTTGATCTGGCCAAGGTCCTGTCGACCTTCCTCACGTTGATCGGGGTCGCGTTGCTGCGATTGTCCAAGGGCTGAAGCGTTTCGTCTTTGAGCAGAACCATTGGTCAAAGGCGAAACGCTTTGGGACATCCTGATCAAACGACGGCTCCGACCCAACGCTATCCCGTCAATGGAACCCGCTGAAGGAGGTGGAACATGCCGTCCTCGTCCTCGCCCACAAGGCTGAGCGCGTCGATGATGAAGGGTGCGGGCAGGAGCGACTCCAGCACCGGGGCGAGCACGGCGCCGAGGGCTGCAGTCTGTCGCTTGGGAAGCTTGCCGCTGAGCGTGATGTGAAACCGAAAGGCATCCATCACATGCGGATAGCCCCAATCCAGCAAGTTCCGCTCTTGAGCAGGGCTCAGAGCGCCGGTGCGGTAGCGGTCGAGCGTTGCTTGGTCCGGCGGCGCGCGAAAATCGTCGAGGTCGCGCACGACGCTTGCGGCCAGATCGGTCAGCGGCGGGCAAGGAGACGTTGGGATCAATGCCAGGAACCGGCCAAGCGGGGCCAGTATCAGACCCGGCAGGCTGACAGGCGCGTGCGCGGCGCAGAATACGTTGAGGGCAGCGTGCAGGTGTTGCGCATCCGCGCCGGGTGCCAGCTTGAAGGGCGGCTTGAGCGTGGCGTGCAACCCGTATCGGCGCGGGCGTTCGGTGATCTGCGCCACCGGAGCGGGCAGCCCCGCCAGTGATGGATGCGGGACGGCGACACCCCGCGCCATGTCCCAGCCCAGCCATGCCGCGCCGAACCGCGCCAGCGCGCCTTCGGGTGGCGTGTAGTAGATGGCATAGCGTTGATACATGAGAATCCTTTCGCGATGCACCACCGGGGTCGCGCCGTTCTGCCACAGGACAGGGCGCGCGCCAATGCCGCCGGGCCCGGCGTAGCGGTGTCAGGCGTGCCCGCCCCCTTTGTCGCTTTGACAGGCTCTGCCGTGCCCCGCATAAAGACGGGGAAATGCCCGCAACACAGGTGCGCAAATGTCTGCCAAGATGCTCTTTGACCCGGCCCCGACACCCACAGTTCCGATCAGCGGTTCGGACGCACTATTCCCGGTGCGCCGCATATTTTGCGTCGGGCGCAACTATGCCGCGCACGCCGCCGAGATGGGCAATGAGGTCGACCGCGAGGCGCCGTTCTATTTTGCCAAATCGGCGCATGCGCTGGCCCTGTCAGGGACCGAGATCGCCTATCCCCCCGGCACGTCGGACTGCCATTACGAGATGGAATTCGTGATGGCCATCGGCGCCCCGGCGCATCAAGTGTCAGTCAAAGACGCCATGGCAGCGGTTTACGGCTATGCCTGCGGGATCGACCTGACCCGCCGCGATCTGCAGGCGGCCGCCAAGGAAAAACGCCGCCCGTGGGATTTGGGTAAGGATTTCGAGAACGCCGCGATCATGGCCCCGATCACGCCCGCAGCACGGTTCGGCAGCATTGCGGATCAGGCGATCATGCTGGAGATGGATGGCGCGCGCGTGCAGGACGCAACGCTGCGCGACATGATCTGGTCCGCGCCCGAGATCATCGCGCATCTGTCGCGTTTCTATCATCTGGCGCCGGGTGATCTGATCTATACCGGCACGCCTGCCGGGGTTGGCCCGGTGGCTCCCGGCGCGGCGCTGGAGGGGCATATCGACGGGTTGGCGCCCGTCTCGCTGCGCATCGCTGGCTGAGTGTAAGGCCCGCTGCCCCGCCGCTTGAAGGTTGCAAACGCGCGCGCATGCATGTGTAGTGCTTCCCAAGACGGGCCAGAGCCCGCTGTCCGGGGCCGCTCGTGCGCCCTCGGAGAAAAAGGGAGAACACCGCAATGAAACATTTTACTCGCGCCGCGCGCGCCGGAGCACTGACCGCCATTGCCGCCTGTTGGGCGACCTTTGCCGCAGCACAGGACGTCACGCTGAAAATGCACCAGTTCCTGCCGCCGCAGGCCAACGTGCCCAAGCTGATCCTCGAGCCCTGGGCCGAGCGCGTCATGGAGGCATCCGGCGGGCGCATCAAGATCGATCATTTCCCGTCGATGCAGCTGGGTGGCAAGCCGCCCGAGCTGGCCACTCAGGTGGTCGACGGGGTGGCAGACATCATCTGGACGGTGGCCGGCTATACGCCGGGCCGTTTCCCGCAGGCCGAGGTCTTTGAACTGCCGTTCATCATGACCAATGCCGAGGATACCAGCCGCGCTTTCTGGCAATTTGCCGAAGCGCACATGATGGACACCGATTTTGCCGAGATGAAGATACTCGGCGTCTGGGTGCATGGCCCCGGCGTGATCCACTCCAAGACCCCGGTGAATTCCATCGCCGACCTGAACGGCATGACTGTGCGCGGCCCGACACGGATCATCACCGGCATGCTGGCAGAGTTGGGCGCGACCCCCGTCGGCCTGCCCGTTCCCGCCGTCCCCGAGGCCCTGTCCAAGGGTGTGATCGATGCCACCGTGATCCCGTGGGAAGTGACCGCCGCGCTGAAAGTGCCCGAACTGGTCACCAATCACACGACTTTCGGCGATGAGGCGCTTTATACCACCGCCTTCATCTTTGCGATGAACAAGGCCAAGTATGAAAGCCTGCCCGACGATCTGAAAGCCGCCATTGACAGCCAGTCCGGCGCCGATTTCTCGGCCCTCGCAGGCAAGTTGATGGCCGAATCCGACGGGCCCGCGCGCAAGGCGGCAGAGGATCGCGGCAACACCATCATCGAGCTCACACCCGAACAGGTGGCAGAGTGGAAAGAGGCCGCTGGCCCGGTCGAGGCCAGCTGGATCGCCGATATGGACGCCAAGGGGTTTGATGGGCAGGCATTGGTCGATGAGGCCAAGGCGTTGATCGCAAAGAACTCCATGTGATCGAGCGGTGGGCCGGTACCATGCCGGCCCGCGCAATCAAGGACCTTCGTTGATGCACCGGATTGTCACCTTGATCGCCAGCGTGATGGCCGTGCTCGGCGGCGTAGTCCTGACCTTGCTCATCGCGCTTACTTGCCTGTCGATCCTCGGGCGGCTGGCCAACGGCCTGTTGCACGGCGCGGTCGATGCGGGGCTGTTCGCCACGATGGCGCAGCATCTTCTTGATGCCGGGATCGGCCCGGTTCTGGGCGCGTTCGAGATGGTGGAGGCGGGCGTTGCCTTTGCGATCTTTGCCTTTCTGCCGATCTGCCAGATCAGCGGCGGACACGCGACCGTGGACATATTCACCGCACGTCTTCCCGCCGGGTTCAACCGCGCCCTGCAGATCGTGATCGACGTGGTCTTTGCCCTTGTGCTGGCGCTCATCGCGTGGCGACTGTTCGAGGGGATGCTGGGCAAGATGCGCTATAACGAGACCACTTTCATGCTGCAGATGCCGGTTTGGTGGTCCTATCTGGCCAGCTTCTCCGCCGCTGTGCTGGCGGCTGCCGTCGCGGGCTACGTGGCGCTTGCCCGGTTGGTCGAGATGCTGACCGGGCGCCGGATACTGACCGCGCAGGACGGACCGAACGCATGAGCGATCTGGCGATCGGCATCACGTCCTTTCCTGTCCTGTTGGGGCTGATCTTTCTGCGAGTACCAATCGGGCTGGCAATGTTCCTAGTGGGGTTGGGGGGGCTCTACATGGTGACGGGGGGCATGAATGTCGGCCTGTCGAAGCTCAAGACCGAGACTTATTCGACCTTCTCGAACTACTCACTGACCATCGTGCCGATGTTCCTGCTGATGGGCCAGTTCGCCACACGGGGTGGCATGTCCACATCCCTTTTCAAGGCGGCAGAGGCGTGGCTGGGCCACCGCAAGGGCGGCGTTGCCATGGCATCGGTGGGGGCTTGCGCGGGGTTCGGTGCGATCTGTGGCAGTTCGCTGGCCACGGCAGCGACGATGGGGCAGGTCGCCTTGCCGGAGCTGCGGCGCTACGGCTATTCGGGGGGCTTTGCCTCGGCCACGCTGGCGGCGGGCGGCACGCTCGGCATCCTCATTCCGCCATCGGTGATCCTGGTGATCTACGCGATCCTGACCGAGCAGAACATCGCCAAGCTGTTTCTGGCGGCGTTCATTCCCGGCGTTCTGGCAGCCATAGGGTACATGATCACCATCGCCATCTATGTCCGCGTGAACCCGGGTGCGGCGGGGCTGCGTGACCCTATTCCCTATCCCGAACGCTGGCGTGCGCTGGTTGCGGTCTGGCCGGTGTTGCTGGTCTTTGCCCTAGTCGTGGGCGGCATCTATCGCGGCTGGTTCACCCCCACAGAAGGTGCTGCAGTGGGCGCGGCAGGCACCGGCATCATCGCGCTGCTGGGCGGGGGACTGAACTGGACCAGCCTGGTACAAAGCTTTCTGGAGACCGCGCGCAACAGCGGGATGATCTTTTTCATCATCTTCGGAGCGGCCTTCTACAACGGGTTTCTGGCGCTGACGCAGACGCCGCAATCGCTGGCCGAATACGTGCTGGCAACGGGTTACAGCCCCTGGATGATCCTATCGATCATCCTTGTGCTCTATCTGATTTTCGGCTGCGTGATGGATAGCCTGTCGATGATCCTGCTGACGATTCCGATCTTCTTTCCGATCATCAGCCAGCTTGATTTCGGCCTGACCCAAGAGGAGTTGGCGATCTGGTTCGGCATTCTGGCACTGATCGTGGTCGAGGTCGGGCTGATCACGCCGCCCGTGGGGATGAACCTGTTTGTCATCAACGCGATGGACCGCAGCACCCGGATGGTCGAGACCTACCGGGCGGTGCTGCCATTTGTTGCGTCGGACGTGGTCCGGGTGGTGATCCTCGTGGCATTTCCGGGGATCACGCTATGTCTGCTGCGGCTGTTTCCCTGATGGCGGATTGGCCCGTCGGTAGCGCGTCGGTGAAACGTCGGTATTGCGTCGGTGCCGGGCTGTTGCCCGGCAGCGCGATCAGTTCCGCCGGTCGAGCAGGCGCCGAGCGATGACTTGTGCCTGAATCTCTGCGGCGCCTTCAAAGATGTTGAGGATGCGCGCGTCGCACAGGATGCGGCTGATCTTGTATTCCAGCGCAAAGCCGTTGCCGCCGTGGATTTGCAGCGCGTTGTCCGCCGCCGCCCAGGCAACGCGGGCGCCCAGAAGCTTGGCCATGCCGGCCTCAAGATCGCAGCGGCGGCCCTGATCCTTTTCCCAGGCGCTGAAATAGGTCAGTTGCCGCGCGATCATGATCTCGACCGCCATCATCGCCAGCTTGCTGGAAACGCGCGGGAAGTTGATCAGCGATTTGCCGAACTGCTTGCGGTCTTGTGCATATTGCATGCCGATATCGAGCGCCGATTGCGCCACGCCGATGGCGCGGGCGGCGGTCTGGATGCGCGCGCTTTCGAAGGTCTCCATGAGCTGTTTGAAACCCTTGCCCTCTTCGCCGCCCAACAGGTTTTCGCCCTTCACATGGAAGTTGTCGAACGCCAGCTCGTATTCCTTCATGCCGCGATAGCCCAGCACCTCGATCTCGCTGCCTGACATGCCTTCGGTCGGGAAGGGGGCCGCGTCGGTGCCCGGCGTCTTTTCAGCCAGGAACATCGACAGGCCCCGGTGATCGGTCGTGTCTGGATCGGTGCGCGCGAGCAGCGTCATCACATGGGTGCGCGCGGCATGGGTGATCCATGTCTTGTTGCCGGTGACGCGGTAATCGTCGCCATCCTTGACCGCACGGGTGCGCAGGGCGCCCAGATCCGAGCCGGTATTGGGTTCAGTAAAGACCGCCGTGGGAAGGATTTCGGCGCTGGCCAGTTTGGGCAGCCAATGGGATTTCTGCGCGTCGGTGCCGCCGCACATGATCAGTTCGGCCGCGATTTCAGAGCGGGTGCCAAGGCTGCCCACACCGATATATCCACGGCTGAGCTCTTCGGAGACGACGACCATCGACGCTTTGCTGAGGCCCAGACCACCGAATTCCTCGGGGATGGTCAGGCCGAATACGCCCATTTCGGCCAGTTCCTCGATGATTTCCATCGGGATAAGCTCATCCTTGAGGTGCCAGTCATGGGCGTGCGGTTCGACTTTCTCGACCGCGTAGCGGCGGAACTGTTCGCGAATCATTTCCAACTCGTCGTCCAGACCGGTGCGCCCGACGGTGATCTCGGCGCTGCGTTCCTGCATCAAGGCCACAAGGCGGACGCGTGCGCTCTGGCTGTTGCCGCGCGCCATGAGCGTCTGCACCTCGTCGCACTGGAAGCCCGACAGCGCGTCCCAGCCCAGGCCCAGATCGGCCAGACGCACCACTTCGCCCTGGTTCATCGGGATGCCGCCGGCGATCTGGTGCAGGTATTCGCCGAACGCGATCTGGTGAATCAGCGCCTCGACCTCGCCGAACTGGCCGGACTCGGACAGGCGCTCGGCCCATTTCTGCATCTGGTGCAGTGCTTCGGCATAGGTGGCCAGCCATGCAAGGCCGTGGGCGGCACCCTGATGCGCCTCGAGCGCGGCACCTGATACGCGCCCGTCCTTGACGAGCAGCGTGCCGACCGCGTCCTTGGCCGCATTCAGCACCGCGTCGACCGCGGGCAAAGCCGCTGCGGTGAGCTGTGTCAGATTATCCAGAAGTGGGGCATTGGTCATCGCTGGATCCTGTCCGTCATGGGCCATGGGTTCGCTCCTTCGTTTGTCGCGCACTCTCCTAGCCACTTTGCAGGTGCAGCGCAACAATTTAACCCCTGTAGTATGGGTTTTGATTGTTTGTTGCGTGTGAAATTTTGCAGTGCAGCGTAATCCTGCGGTGATACACAGGCGGAATGGAGATCTTATCAGGCCCGGATGCGGCGTTCATATGGTGTTTTGCACTCGGCCTCACGTTGTTTGCCGGGGTGGTGAAGGGCGTTGTCGGCTTTGCCCTGCCGACGATCATGATTTCGGGGCTGGGCTCTGTCATGGCACCGGAACTGGCGCTGGCGGGGCTGATCCTGCCGACGGCGGTCGCCAATATCTGGCAGGCCCTGCGGCAGGGAATTGGCCCGGCCTGGCAATCGCTGCGACGGTTCCGGGTGTTTCTGGTGGCTGGAGGCGTGACGCTGGTGGTGGCGGCGCAGATGGTGCCGTTGCTGTCACACGCGGTGCTTTATCTGCTGATCGGGGTGCCGGTCACGCTTTATGCCGGTTCGATGCTTCTGGGGCGCAACCTGCGCCTGCCGCCCAATCCCGGCAAGAGGCTGGAGGCGGGGATCGGCATGCTGGCCGGTGCGATGGGCGGGCTGACCGGGGTCTGGGGCCCGCCGACGGTGGCGATGCTGACGGCGCTGGACACCGAGAAGCGCGAGCAGGTGCGCATCCAGGGCGTCATCTTTGGATTGGGGGCGATTCTGCTTGCCGCGGCACATGTCGGGTCGGGGGTGCTGCGGGCCGAGACCTTGCCCTTTTCGCTGGCGCTGCTGCCGCCGACGGTGCTGGGCATCTGGCTGGGGTTTTCGATCCAGGACCGGATCGATCAGCGGATGTTTCGCAAGGCGACGCTGATCGTGCTTCTGCTCGCGGGAATCAATCTGTTGCGGCGCGGGGTGCTGGCGGTTTGAGGGCGAGGCACGTCAGATTAACGCACCGAATCATGCGGATGTCCGGGGTGATTTGGGCAAAAGATGAAAGCGGTTACGCTAGGGAATGACGAAATTCGCACCCGAAACCGGGGCTTAGCGTCATATCTAAGCGAAAAACGACCGATGATGGCCCGCTTTCCGTTTTCGTTTTCAGCAATTATATCTATAGTCACGGGTGTGCTACCGGCGCCAATAAAACCAAGAAGACTCGGGGGACTAGCTCGATGATCCGATCAGAGCTCATACAAAAGATCGCAGATGAGAATCCACATCTCTATCAGCGTGATGTCGAGCGTATCGTGAACACCATCTTCAATGAAATCACCGATGCGATGGCCAATGGCAATCGTGTCGAATTGCGCGGCTTTGGCGCATTTTCAGTCAAGAAGCGGGATGCGCGGACGGGTCGCAACCCCCGCACCGGGGAATCGGTTTACGTCGAGGAGAAGCATGTGCCATTCTTCAAGACGGGCAAACTGCTCAGGGACCGACTGAACGGGAAGTAAACGATGCGCTATGTTCGCTACGCCAGTATCGCCATCTTTGCGGTGGCGCTGATCCTGATCGCGCTCGCTAACCGCGAAGTCGTGACCGTCAAGATGCTGCCGGACGAGATTGCGCGGCTCGCGGCGCTGACGCCGGCCTATGACGTGCCGCTCTTTGTCGTGATGTTTGGCGGGGTGCTGGCCGGGCTGGTGCTTGGGTTCATCTGGGAATGGATCCGCGAGGCGGGCGAACGGGCTGCCGCGGCACGGCAGGCGCGCGAATTGCAGCGGCTGCGGACCGAGGTCAAGCGGCTGAAGGGCGAAAAGCATCAGGGCAAGGACGAGGTGCTGGCGCTGCTGGATGGCGCTCGCTGAGCCTGACCATGACACGAGACATTCGAATCAAGATGTGCGGGCTGACCCGCCTGCCAGATGTTGCCGCCGCGGCAGACGCGGGCGCGGCCTATATCGGGCTGAACTTCTTTCCCAGATCACCGCGCTACCTTGAGATCGACGCCGCGCGGGAAATCGCGCAGGCGGTGCCTGAAGGGATCGCCAAGGTCGCGCTGACGGTCGACGCGGACGATGCGGTGCTTGATGCCCTGACGGCGCGGGTGCCGCTGGATATGCTGCAACTGCACGGGTCCGAGAGTGCCGCGCGGGTGACCGAGGTCAAGGCCCGCTATGGCCTGCCGGTGATGAAGGTCGTGGGCATAGCCGAAGCGGCCGATCTGGCGCAATTGGAGACCTATGGCCGGGTGGCCGATCAACTGCTGGTGGATGCCAAGCCGCCCAAGGGCGCGGACCGGCCCGGCGGCAATGCGGTGGCCTTTGACTGGGGGCTGATCGCCGGGCGGCGCTGGCCGGTGCCGTGGATGCTGGCGGGCGGTCTGACGCCGCAGAACGTGGCCGAGGCGGTGCGCGCGACGGGGGCACGGCAAGTCGATGTCGCGTCGGGGATCGAAACGGCACCGGGCGTGAAGGACGCAGGATTGATGCGCGCCTTTGTGCGGGCAGCGCAACAGTGACCGCTGCGGGCCTCGCAAAAGGGGTCCGGTTTCGCCCAGCGACGCGCGCTGACGTTCCTGCTGTGATCGCGCTGCTGGCCGATGACGCGCTGGGCAAGGATCGCGAGCATGCGGATATGGCCGCCTACGAGGCGGCGTTTGACGCGATGCAGGCCGAAGGCGGCAATCAACTGATCGTCGGCACGGATGCCGAAGGGCAGATCGTGGCGACCTACCAGATCACCTTTATCAGCGGGCTGTCATTGAGCGCCGCGCGCCGCGCGCAGGTCGAGAGCGTCCGCGTGTCCGGGGCCTTGCGCGGGCAGGGGATCGGGCAGCAGATGTTCGCGGATGCCGAGGTCCGCGCGCGCAAGGCCGGATGCCGCCTGATCCAGTTGACGATGAACCGGAGCCGGACTGAAAGCCATCGGTTCTACGAGGCCCTCGGCTTTGTTGCGTCGCATGTCGGGTTCAAGCGCCCCCTCGACTGAGGGACATGTTGACAGTGCGCCGCCTGCGATGATGTGATGATCCGCAAAGGAGAGGCGCCATGACCCGGAAATCCGAAGATCTGGACGCCGTCTATGGGGCGACGACGCCGGAAGCGTCCCGGCGGCTCTATGATGACTGGTCGGGCAGCTATGATGCCGAAAATCTGGCCAAGGGGTTCTGGTTGCCGATCGTGGCGGCGGGCGTGTTTGCCCGCCACATGGGGCGCACGCAGGGGCCGGTACTGGATGCCGGATGCGGCACAGGGTTGGTCGGTCAGTCGCTGGACCTGATGGGATATGGGCCGATCACCGGCTGTGACCTGTCGCCCGAGATGATCCGCATGGCCGCGGGGACCGGTGCCTATGCCGGTTTTACCGAGGCAGACATGGGGGCGGGCCTGCCGTTCGATGATGCGGCCTTCACCGGCTTTACCTGTATCGGATCGTTCGGGCCGGGCCATGCCCCGCCCGAGAGCCTGGAGCATCTGGCGCGGGTCACATGCCCCGGCGGGATCGGGGTGTTCAACGTGGTCAGCGCGACCTACGAAGAACAGGGATTTCCGCAGAAGATCAATGCGCTGGTGCAGGATGGGATCTTGCATGTCGAAGAGCGCAGCCGCCCGTTCCGCGCCTATCTTCTGGCCGAACCGGAATTGATCGTGCGCATCTATGCGGTGCGCAGGCTCTGAGAGCGGGCGTGCCGGGCTGATGCCCGACCTGCGGTCATGGGGCTGCATGGGTTGGCGTCTGCTGGTTCGCGGTCATCCCGCGGCGCTTTGCGCTGGAAAATCCGCGCCGCCTCGCCTATGCAGCGGGGAACCCAGTGATATGGCAAGGCGAGCGCGATGACCGATCTTTTCAACTCATTCATGACCGGCCCCGACGAAAAGGGGCGGTTTGGCGAATTTGGCGGGCGGTTCGTATCGGAAACGCTGATGCCGCTGATCCTGGAACTGGAAGAGCAGTACGAATACGCCAAGACGGACGACAGTTTCTGGGAAGAGATGCATTATCTCTGGACCCACTATGTCGGCCGGCCCAGCCCGCTTTATTATGCCGACCGGCTGACGAAGCATCTGGGCGGGGCCAAGGTCTATCTCAAGCGGGATGAGCTCAACCACACCGGCGCGCACAAGATCAACAACGTGCTGGGCCAGATCATTCTGGCACGCCGCATGGGCAAGACGCGGATCATCGCCGAGACCGGCGCGGGTCAGCACGGTGTCGCGACTGCCACCGTATGCGCCAAGTTCGGGCTGAAATGCGTGGTCTACATGGGCGCGCATGACGTGGAGCGTCAGAAGCCCAACGTGTTCCGTATGCGCCTGCTGGGGGCCGAGGTGGTCCCGGTGACTTCTGGGCGCGGCACGCTGAAGGACGCGATGAACGACGCGCTGCGCGATTGGGTTACCAATGTGCGCGACACGTTCTATTGCATCGGCACGGTAGCCGGACCGCATCCTTACCCCGCCATGGTCCGTGATTTCCAAGCGATCATCGGCAAGGAAGCCAAGGAACAGATGATGGCCGCAGAGGGCCGTCTGCCCGACACGCTGGTCGCCGCGATTGGTGGCGGGTCGAACGCGATGGGCCTGTTTTTCCCCTTTCTCGACGACAAGGATGTGAACATCATCGGGGTTGAGGCCGGTGGCAAAGGTGTGAATGCCAAGATGGAGCATTGCGCCTCCCTGACCGGCGGACGCCCCGGCGTGTTGCATGGCAACCGCACCTATCTGCTGCAGGATGATGACGGGCAGATCCTCGAAGGCTATTCGATCTCTGCCGGGCTGGATTATCCGGGCATCGGCCCCGAGCATTCCTGGCTGCACGAGATCGGGCGCGCCAAATATGTCGCGATCACCGACAAGGAAGCGCTGGAGGCGTTCCAGCTATGTTGCGAGCTGGAGGGGATCATCCCCGCGCTGGAGCCCAGCCATGCGCTGGCGCATGTGATGAAGATCGCACCGGAGCTGCCTGCCGATCACCTGATCTGCATGAACATGTGCGGGCGCGGCGACAAGGACATCTTTACCGTCGCCAAGCACCTGGGATTCGACATGGAAGAGAGTGACTGAACCATCAGTCAGGACAACCACGACGTTTTGCGCCGGTACTGAAACGCGATGAAATCAGAACGCCCGCCGCCCTCTGATGGCGCGGGCGTTCTACATCCAACCCCTACCATGGGTCAGATGCTGGGCACTTTAGCTGGAAAATTCCGAGACTTGGGTTTCGATCAGGGTTGGGCCATCGGAAAGGCAGCTGAACCGGAATTTCAGCCCCGGATCGGCGGTTGCGCGCGGAGAAGGATGGCACGACCCGCGTCCGTCCCGACGCGTGCGTCAGATAGGTCAGATCCCACAACCGCGAGAATGACACCGTTGACGGGTGCTTGGCGGCGGATGTGCCGCAGTCTCGCAGGCTTCTGTGGCCTAAGAATTTTCGAGTGGCGCCTTGGCGGTGAACGCGGTCTGGGCCTCTGCATCATCGGGACGGAACCAAACGTTGAAGGCTTCGGCGCCGGTCCCGCAGGTGACAAAGAACACCGGATCGTCAGGTGTGCCGCGCGAGGGGGACTTCGCGACAGAGCCGGGATCAATAGGTGAGCATTTAGGGTTTTCCGCGCTGATGCGGTTCACGGCGGTCGTGATCTGCGCCTTGAACTGGCTTGTATCCGTGTCCCAAATGAAATCGGCTTCGGTAAAGATCTGTTGGCCGGTCTCGGTGCGCTCGATCACCCGTAGCGCCGTGCCTGGCACCCAGCCGCTCACATCAGAGAGCCAGTCGGGCGATGTAATGCGGACCTTGGTCCACTGGTCCTGAACGCAGAGCCGGCGCACTTTGGTCGAGTTGTCGATGACGTGGTACTGCGGCGTTTTCAGAAGGCGCGTGGCCTTTTCATTCTTGATCCGGGGCGCGTCGCTTTCGGCCGCAGAACGAAGCTCGTGCCGCCCGGTGACCGCCACCACATCGCCCAACGCCAGACCGCCTTCGCCGCAGGCGGCGGGAGGCGTTGCCGTGCCAAGGGCGCTGGCTTTGATGATGGCTGCGGTCTCGTCCGACTCTGCGACCGATGGGGCGGGGGCGGCAACGGAGGGGGCCGGGCTGCTTTTCTGAGCGGCTTGCGCCGGGGTGCTGGCAGGCGCGTCCGCAACAAGGCCGAAGGCGAAGCAGCCGGTGAGCGCTGCCACGCATGATAGCATCGCAGTTCTGCGCTTTCTGAGCGGTGCAAATGGTATCGCTATGGAAACAAGTGAAATGGCCAGCCAGAGCATGAGCGCGAACGCGATGAATTGAGTGGTGCTTTGCATAGGCTGCCCGTCTTTGTTTGAATGTAGGTTTGGGGCAGGTTTAACGATGCAAATGTGCTGAAAATAAGAATTTTCTGGGTAAGATATGGGACATGGGCCGGATGCCGGATATCCCGCCTAGCATCAGGTTTTCGGCTTGGGCAAGCCGGTCTGATCTTGTGATCGCGGGCATTTGGGGGCTGCGGCGTGGGGATGCCGCCTGAGCACCGGGATCGTCGGGGCGGTGCTCAGGCGCTGGAGGCAGGGGGAGAAGATCCCGCCTCGGTTCCGGATGCAGCCCTATCCCGGCGGGCCGCATCGGAATCCAGGGCGCGGCGGCAGTCGGGGCTGCCGCGCGCCAAGTTGATCAGGCGTAATAGCTGCCCGAAAAGACGTGGTATTCGATATCTGCTCGGCGAATGCCGCGCGCCTCAAGCTCGGCGTCGCTCAGCGCTCGCAGGTGGCTGATCTTGCGGCGCGCGTTCTCGGCCTTGGCGTCGGCGGGGCGCATCATCGCATTGCCGATGGTTGCCAGCACGCCATAGATCGTGCGCAGCAGGTTGAAAGAGTGGTGCGGTTTCGCGGTTGTGTAAGCCATTGGGACTGATCCTGTATTGAAGTTATCTACTCCCTTGCTCGGCTATCTATGCCCTTTGGCGCGCGGTGCCAGAGGCAGTTTCGCAATCCCGCCATGCGCGATGTGCATGGAGGTGAAGGACGGGTGTTTGCGCAGTGCGCGCAACTGGGCGGTCTGGGGGGCCAGTGAGCGCGGGGATGACGCGCGCGCCGCCCGTTTTCGCGGGCGGCAGCATTCCGGAGTAGGCGGGGCGCGCGGGTCTTAGCGCGTGGGCACCGGCTCATCGCCGCGATAGTCGTAGAAGCCGCGCCCGGTCTTGCGGCCCAGCCACCCGGCCTCGACATATTTGGTCAGGAGCGGGCAGGGGCGGTACTTGGTATCCGCCAGCCCGTCATGCAGCACGTTCATGATCGCCAGACAGGTATCCAGCCCGATGAAATCGGCCAGTTCCAGTGGCCCCATCGGGTGATTGGCCCCCAGCTTCATCGACTGGTCGATGGAGTTCACGTTGCCGACCCCTTCGTAGAGCGTATAGACCGCCTCGTTGATCATCGGCATCAGGATACGGTTGACGATGAAACCGGGAAAATCCTCTGCAGAGGCGGCGGTCTTGCCGAGCCGCTCCACGACGCGGAGGCAGGATTCGTAGGTGGGCTTGTCGGTGGCGATGCCGCGAATAAGCTCGACCAGTTGCATCACCGGCACCGGGTTCATGAAGTGAAAGCCCATGAATTTCTCGGGCCGGTCAGTGCGGCTGGCCAGTCGCGTGATCGAGATCGACGAGGTGTTGGAGGTTAGGATCGTGTCCGGCTTGAGATGCGGCAGAAGATCCTCGAAGATCGCCTGCTTGACGGTCTCACGCTCGGTCGCGGCCTCGATGATCAGATCGGTCTGGCCCAGATCGGTCAGTGTCAGCGTGGTGCCGATCCGGGCAAGGCCGTCATCCATCTCGGCCTGGCTGATCTTGTCGCGGCTGACCTGGCGCTCCATGTTGCGGCGCATGATTTCCATCGCGGCGTCGATCGCATCCTGACTGATATCTGTCAGCAGAACCTCGTAACCTGCCAATGCCATGACATGGGCGATGCCGTTGCCCATCTGACCCGCGCCGACAATACCGATTTTCTGGATTTCCATATGCCTGCCCTGATTGCTGCTGCGCGGGCACAATACGCCTCTCGCGCAGGTGCCTGCAAGGGGGCGCGGGCCGTTAAAAAACGGTGCGAATTTGAGCATTAGCGAAATCTAAACCGGCGCGCGGCAGGTTCGATTCCGGGTAAGTAAATGGTGGGTGTTATGGCTTATGAAAAGCTGGGAGGTATGCCTCTCGACTACAGGCCGTGTCGTTACGGCAAGTCGAAACTGCTGTTCCGGGGGCCGCGCCGCGATCTGAGCGGGCAATATGTGGCGTTTCTTGGCGGGACAGAAACCTATGGCAAGTTCATATCACGTCCCTATCCGGCGCTGGTGGAGGCGCGGACGGGGTTGAAATGCGTCAATCTTGGCTGGCCGAATGCGGGTATAGACGTGTTCCTGCACGATCCCGATGTCCTGAGTCTGGCCGCGCGGGCGCAGGTGGTGGTGCTACAAGTATTGCCTGCACAGAACATGTCGAACCGATTCTATTCGGTGCATCCACGGCGCAATGACCGGTTCGTCGAGGCGTCGCCGCTGTTGCGCAGTGCTTACCGCGAGGTGGATTTTACCGAGTTTCATTTCACCCGGCACATTCTGCACCGGTTGCGGTCGGTTTCGGAGGAGCGGTTCGCGCTGGTGCGCGCCGAGCTGCAGATCGCGTGGATCGCCCGGATGAAGCTGTTGCTGAACCAGTTTGGCATCCCGGTCGTCCTGCTCTGGCTGTCGTCGCACCGACCGGGCGAGAGCGCCGACCAGCCGCATGTGTCGGACGATCCGGCCTTCGTGACCGCCGCCATGCTGGAAGCGCTGCGGCCCTATGTGGTGCAGCTTGTTGATGCGACCGCCAGCCCCGGGACGCAGGAAGATGGCACCCGGGGCATGGTCTTTTCCCAGTTTGATGCAGCGGCGGCAGCCGAGCTGTTGGGGCCAGCCGCGCATACAGAGGCCGCAGAGAGATTGGCGCCGGTGATCCGCGATCTGGTGATGGGATGACCGGGGGGGGTAGCCCGGCGCGCGCGCATAAACGAAAAAGGCCCGCCATTTCTGGCGGGCCTTGTCCTGTGCGGGGGTAAACCCGCCGCGTGTCAGAGTTTCTCGGTCAGTTCCGGGACTGCGTCGAACAGGTCGGCGACGAGGCCGAAATCGGCGACCTGGAAGATCGGTGCCTCTTCGTCCTTGTTGATCGCGACGATGATCTTGCTGTCCTTCATGCCCGCGAGGTGCTGAATCGCGCCCGAAATGCCGACGGCGACATAAAGATCGGGAGCGACGACCTTGCCGGTCTGGCCGACCTGCCAATCGTTCGGAGCATAACCGCTATCGACTGCGGCACGGCTGGCGCCAACGGCGGCCCCGAGCTTGTCTGCCAGTTTCTCGATCAGCGCGAAGTTCTCTTCGGAGCCAACGCCACGCCCGCCCGAGACGACCACACCGGCCGATGTCAGTTCGGGACGGTCGCTTGTCGCGACCTTGTCTTCGACCCATTCGCTGAGACCGGGATCCGCAGGAACGGAGGCGGTATCGATCGAGGCCGAGCCACCGGTTCCGGCCGCGTCGAAGGTCGAGGTGCGGAAGCTGATGACCTTCTTGGGGTCAATGGATTTGACCGTCTGGATCGCGTTGCCGGCATAGATCGGGCGCTCGAACGTGTCGGCATCGACGACGCCGGAGACGTCGGTCAGAACCATCACGTCCAGCAGTGCCGCCACGCGCGGCAGCACGTTCTTGGCATCGGTGGTCGCGGGGGCCACGATATGCTCGTAATCGCCGGCTAGGCTGACGATCAGCGCGGCGGTCGATTCGGCCATGCGATGCCCCAGTGACGCGTCCTCGGCCACGAGAACCTTGGCCACGCCGTCGATCGTGGCAGCGGCTTCGCCCGCGGCCGCAGCCGATCCACCGGCACACAGCACGGTGATTTCGCCCAGGGATTTGGCCGCAGTCACCGTCTTGGCGGTTGCGTCCATTGCCAGTTCACCATCGGTGACTTCTGCGAGAAGTAGAACAGCCATTACACAGCCCCCGCTTCTTTGAGTTTCGCCACGAGCTCGTCCACCGAGCCCACGATAATACCGGCGGCGCGGGCCTCTGGCTCGGCGGTGCCGGTGATTTGCAGCCGGGGCGTGACATCGACGCCGTAATCGGCGGCGGTTTTCTCGTCCATCGGCTTTTTCTTGGCCTTCATGATGTTGGGCAGCGACGCATAGCGCGGCTCGTTCAGGCGCAGGTCCACGGTGATGATCGTGGGCATCTTGACCTTGATCGTCTGCATGCCGCCATCAACCTCGCGGGTGACCAGCGCGTGATCGCCTTCGATTTCCAGACCCGAGGCAAAGGTGCCCTGGCTCCAGCCCAACAGCGCCGACAGCATCTGGCCGGTGGCGTTCATGTCGTTGTCGATCGCCTGTTTGCCTGCCAGAACGATGCCCGGCTTCTCTTCGTCGATCACGGCCTTGAGGATCTTGGCGACGGCGAGCGGCTCGATATCGGTGTGCACGTCGTCGGCAGCGACCACGAGGATCGCGCGATCCGCGCCCATCGCCAGCGCGGTGCGCAGCGTTTCCTGGCTTTGCTTGACGCCGATGGAGACCGCGATGACCTCGTCGGCTTGCCCCGCCTCTTTCAGCCGAATCGCCTGTTCGACGGCAATCTCGTCGAACGGGTTCATCGACATTTTGACATTGGCGAGATCGACACCGCTGCCATCCGCCTTCACGCGGACTTTCACGTTGTAGTCGATCACACGTTTGACAGGCACGAGCACCTTCATTGGCATGGTCTCCTCAAATTCACAGTAACAGCCGCAATGCGACTCCGAGTTTCTGGCTCTCCCGCGGGTTCATATAGATTCAGGCGGGCGGGAAACAGGGTAAAATCGTCATACGAAGGTCCGTAGGCGTCGTGTTTCGCTCCGGAGAGGAAAAAACCGCAGATCGGTGCGGTTATCTGCCGCTGTCGATCTGCACGCTGAGCGCCGCCCGTGGCGCATCCGACGCCAAAGCGGTTCTGCATTTGATCCGGGGCACAGGTCAGGTGCTATACGTCCACGGCATTGAAAAGGCTTTAGTCGCGGTTCGCGCCCGGAACCCACAACACGTCCGCGCGGCCATCATCATTGGCCATGCGCGCGGCCACGAAAAACCAGTCGCTGAGGCGGTTGAGATATTGCACCGCGGCGGCGTTCACATCCTCGCTGCCCGCCAGTTCGACGGTCAGCCGTTCGGCCCGGCGCGACACCGTGCGGCACAGGTGCAGATGCGCGGCCAGTGCGGAGCCGCCGGGCAGGATGAAGCTGCGCAATGGCTCCAGCACGGCTGTCATAGCGTCGATTTCGGCCTCGAGCCGCCGGACCTGCGCATCGGTTACGCGCAAGGGCGTGTATTCGGCCTCGGCATCGCGGGCCATGTCGGGGCGGCAGAGATCGGCGCCCAGATCGAACAGGTCGTTCTGAATCCGCGCCAGCGCGGCATCCACCGCGCCGTCGGCATGCAACCGTGCAAGGCCCAGCGTCGCGTTGGTTTCGTCTACCGTGCCGTAGGCGGTGACGCGCAGCGAATGTTTGGCGACGCGGTCGCCGTTACCCAGGGCGGTATCGCCGCCATCGCCGGTGCGTGTGTAGATCTTGTTCAGGACGACCATTGGCTTCAGCCTCCCATCTGGCGTCGAATGTAGACAAAGGTGACAATGACGACCACCGCGATGAACTGTGCGATGATCCGCCAGCGCATGAATTTGTTCGCGCGCTTGCCATTCTCCACGCCGCCTTTGCCGAAGGTGCTGATACCCATGATAAGTATTATCGCCACCGCGCCACAGGCGACGACGACGAGCAGGAAAAGCGGATCGGAGAGCATGACAGGTCCTCGGGTTGCGTCTGGGTCACATCTAGCGCGCCGGACGGCAGAAAGCGAAGCGGAAAATCCGCCACGCGGCAGGGATCAGGCGCGGGACAGCACCCAGTCGAGTGCGCGGGTGGGCAGCAGACGTTTCAATATACCCATCAAGTAGGTGGGCGTGGTCACGTAGTAACGCGCGCGCGGGCGGCGGGCCTCGACCGCGTGGATCAGCTTTCTGGTAACGGCGGAGGCGGGCAATTCGAACGTGTCGGGGCCGCTGTCCTGGTAGAGCCGCTTTTGCAGACCGGCGCGGTAGTCATCAGCGCGCGGTGATTTTTCCCAATCGATCCAGCGTTCGAAATGCGGGATCGCGTTCTGCCGGATTTTCGACGTGACCGGGCCGGGTTCGATCAGCGCCACATGGATGCCGCTGCCGGCCATCTCGATGCGTAGGGTGTCGCTCAGCCCTTCGACCGCGAATTTGGTGCTGTTATAGGCCCCCCGCCAGGGCAGGGTGATTATGCCCAGCACGGAAGAGCATTGCACGATTCGCCCGTGCCCCTGAGCGCGCATGATCGGGATGACACGGCGCGAAAGATCGTGCCAGCCAAAGAAATTCGTCTCGAATATGGTGCGCAGCGCGTCGGTCGGCAGGTCTTCGACCAGACCGGGGCAGGCATAGGCTCCGTTGTTGAAGAGCGCATCGAGCCTGCCGCCGGTGGCGTCCAGAACTTCGGCCAAACCAGCCGCGATACTGGCGCTGTCAGCGTAGTCGATCAGCGGGCTGTCGAAACCTTCGGCGTGCAGGCGGGCGCAATCCTCGGGCTTGCGGCAACTGGCAAAGACGCGCCAACCTCGGGCGCGTAGCCCGTGAGCCGCGTCATAGCCGATGCCCGAAGAGCATCCGGTGATCAGGATGGATTTTTCATTCATGCCCCAGCTATGCCGCGCGGGGCGGGTGCGTGCAATGGCGTTGACGCGCCGTTACTGGTCGATGGCCGTCAACAGCCAGTCCGCCATCCAGCCGGTCTGGCCGGTATCGAGCGCGCGCAGATGTACCCAGCCGTTCGCGGCCGTCTCCAGCACTTCTACCTGTGTGCCCTGGCTCAGTTGATAGACCTGCAGATAGTCGGTGCCCGGCCCGTCGCGCATGTTTACCAGCGTGCCGGTGACAGAGCGGATATCGGCGGGTTCGGACGTGTCATCAGTCCCGGCCAGCACCGCGCCTGTGCCGCCGATCACGCCCGAGACATCGCGCGCCAGCGTGCCGCCGGAAAACGCGCCGACGCCTGAAAGGCCCATCTCCTTGATGGTTTGGGAATCGAACACGCTCTTGGCCGGGCTGGCGGCGGCCAGCGTGACCTGGAATCGCGTTGCTTGCTGCGCTTGCAGGTAACGGTCCTGTTTGCGCGCTTCGCGGGCGTCATGGGCGGCCTGAACGGCCTCGCGCTTTTGCTTGATCAGGCGCGGGGTCAGTTTGATCCGGGGTTTTGCCGTGGCCACCTCAAGGGCGCGCGACTGAACCGGCTTTGGCTGGGCAAAGAGCGGCCTGTCCTGAAGCGCGACCTGCAACGAGTCGGCGCGCGGCGCGTAATCGGCACCGCCGCTGAGCTGGTAGAACGCAAAGCCCAGAAACGCGAATGTCAGCAACATGAAGCGCCACATATGCGCATCCCCCCGAGTGACTCAAAAATTTAAAGCAGCAAGGCCAGAATACACGATTCGCGCCCCCTCTCGACGGGAAAACCGCGATTCTTTCCCCGCCCCCGCTTTACGAGCAATCAAGCCGCAGCTATCACCACATCCATGAACGATCTGGTTGACGACCCCAACATAAGCCCCGAGGACGGATCGGCCACGATGTCCGAGCCGCTGCGCCGCGCGATCGGCGAGCGCTATCTGACATATGCGCTGAGCACGATCATGCACCGCGCGCTGCCTGATGCACGTGACGGGCTGAAGCCTGTGCACCGTCGTATCCTCTATGCAATGCGCGAGCTGCGCCTTAGTTCCACAGGGGGCTTTCGAAAGTCGGCCAAGATCAGCGGCGACGTGATGGGCAACTATCACCCGCATGGCGATGCGGCGATCTATGACGCGATGGCGCGGCTGGCGCAGGATTTTGCCGTGCGCTATCCGCTGGTGGACGGGCAGGGCAATTTCGGCAATATCGACGGCGACAACCCGGCGGCCTCGCGTTACACCGAAGCGCGGATGACCGCGGTGGCCGAGGCGCTGCTGGACGGGCTGGCCGAGAATGCCGTTGATTTCCGTGACAACTATGACGGCACGCTGACCGAGCCGGTGGTGCTGCCCGCGTCCTTCCCGAACCTTCTGGCGAACGGGTCGAGCGGCATCGCGGTAGGCATGGCGACCAATATCCCGCCGCACAATATCGGTGAACTGGTGGATGCGTGCCTGCATATCATCGACACGCCCGATTGCCGGGATGACACGCTGCTGAACTATGTGCGCGGCCCCGATTTCCCCACGGGTGGCGTGATTGTCGAGCCGCCCGAGAATATCGCGAACGCCTACCGCACGGGGCGCGGCAGCTTCCGTCTGCGCTGCAAATGGGAGGTCGAGGACCTTGGGCGCGGTCAATGGCAGATCGTCGTCATCGAAATCCCTTACCAGGTGCAGAAATCCAAGCTGATCGAAAAGATCGCGGAGCTGATCCAGGTCAAGAAGATCCCGATCCTCGCCGACGTGCGCGACGAGAGTGCCGATGATATCCGCCTGATCCTTGAGCCACGCAGCAAGAATGTCGATGCCGATGTGCTGATGGGCATGATGTTCCGCAACTCGGACCTGGAAGTAAAATTCTCGTTGAACATGAACGTGTTGATCGACGGGGTTACTCCAAAGGTCTGCTCGATGAAGGAGGTGCTGCGCGCCTTCCTCGACTTCCGCCAGGAGGTGTTGATCCGCCGCTCGACCCACCGGATGGAGAAGATCGACCATCGGCTGGAGGTGCTTGAAGGGCTGATCGTCGCGTTCCTGAACCTTGACCGGGTGATCGACATCATCCGCTATGACGATGAGCCGAAAGCAGCGCTGATGCGCGAGGACTGGGGCCGCGAATTTACCCGCGCCATGTCCGAGGCTGATTACGTGCCGCCCGTGGCGGGCAGCGCGGATGGGCTCACGGATGTGCAGGCCGAAGCGATCCTGAACATGCGGCTGCGCAGCTTGCGGCGGCTGGAGGAAATTGAGCTGCTGAAGGAGCAGGAGGCGCTCATGCAGGAGCGCGCCGGTCTGGAAGATCTGCTGGAGAACACCACTCTGCAGTGGAAGGCGATCGCCGATCAGCTGCGCGAGGTTCGCAAGACCTTTGGCAGGACCTACGAATATGGCGAGCGCCGCACGCAGTTTGCGGTTGCCGGCGAAGTGGAAGAGGTGCCGCTGGAGGCGATGATCGACCGCGAACCGATCACGGTGGTCTGCTCGGAAATGGGCTGGATCCGCGCGATGACCGGTCATATCGACCTCAACCGGGAATTGAAGTTCAAGGATGGCGACGGCCCGCGCTTCCTGTTTCATGCCGAAACCACCGACAGGCTGCTGGTATTCGCCGAGAACGGCCGATTCTATACGCTGTCGGCGGCCAATCTGCCCGGCGGGCGCGGCATGGGAGAGCCGTTGCGCCTGATGGTTGATCTGCCCAACGAGGCCGGCATCGTCGATCTGTTCATTCACCAGCCTGACCGCAAGCTGCTGGTGGCATCCAGCGCCGGAGACGGGTTTATCGTTCCTGAACAGGACGTTCTGGCGCAAACCCGCAGTGGTAAGCAGGTTCTGAACGTGCGCGGAGACACCCGCGCGCGGGTTTGCAAGCCGGTGACAGGCGACCATGTGGCGGTTGTGGGTGAAAACCGGAAAGTGCTGATATTTGCGCAATCCGAACTGCCGGAAATGGCCCGAGGCAAGGGTGTTCGTTTGCAAAAATACAAGGACGGTGGGCTTTCAGATGCCACGACCTTTGCGCTGGAGGACGGGCTGAGCTGGCACGATCCGGCGGGGCGCACCCGGACCGAGACCGCGTTGGCGGAATGGACCGGCAAGCGTGCAGGCACCGGCCGCATGGCACCACGCGGATTCCCGCGCGATAACAAGTTTACCTGAATTGTCCGCATCGGCGCCCTGACGGGCGCCCTTGCGGGACGGGGCGAATGACGCGCCCTATGCGGGCGTGGGCGGGCGCCTCAGAGTGCGCGGCGGGCGGGCGTCGTGTCAAACCGGGGTGGCTTGCAACCAGACGCCGCCCTGGGGGCGCAGGGTCAGGATCATCACCGGCTCGGGGTTGCGGCCCTCGACCTGGGTGAAACGGAACCGTGACAGCAGCGTGGCGAGGATGATCACCGCCTCTTGTAGCGCGAAACTGGCGCCAATGCAGATTCGCGGGCCGTCACCGAAGGGCAGGTAGGCGTAACGCTGCACCACCTTGCGGTCGGCAAAGCGGTCGGGGCGGAAATGATCGGGATCCTGCCACAGCAGGTGATTGCGGTGCAGCGCATAGATCGGAATGATCACTGTATCGCCGGCATGCACCTCGCGGCCGCAGAGCGTATCGGCCTGCAGCGCCGTGCGCGACACCATCGCGGCTGGTGGGTAGAGGCGCAGCGCCTCGTCGGCGATCATGCGGATAAAGGGCAGCTGCGCCACATCCTCGCCGGTGCAGGCGCGCCCCTGAAGCACCGATTGCGCCTCGGCGCGGGCGCGATCCTGCACGCTCTGATCGAACGCGCAGAGATAGAGCGACCAGGCGAGGGTCAGCGCCGTCGTCTCGTGCCCGGCGACGATGAAGGTCAGCAGGTTGTCGCGCAACTCGGCGGTGTTCATCTGGCGCTTCGTCTCGGGGTCGATCCCGTCCAGCAGCAGATCGAGCAGGTCCGGCACCCCCTCTGGCCCGCGGATGCGGCGGGCCTCGACCGCTTCATCGGCCACGGCCTTCATCTGGCGCACTGCCTTGCCCGACATCATCCGGCCCGGGCGCGGCACCCAGTCGGGAAAGCCGAGGATGTCAAAGAGCGAGATCTTGCCCGCCTCGGCGATATACCCGTTGATGGCGTGATGCACTGCGTCCGCATCGAAGCTGCCATCGCCGGAAAATGTCACATCGCTGATCACGTCGAAAGTGGTGCGCACCATGTCCTCTGCCACGTCCACCGCGCGCGGTCCGGCGGCGGCAATCCGCGCGGCGCTGCGCTCGGCGGCGGCGGTCATGATCGGGGCGAGGTTCATCACGTTGCGATGCGAAAAGACCGGTGCGGCGGCGCGCCGTTGCCAGCGCCAATGCGCGCCCTCGGCGATAAAGAGTGATTCGCCGATCGCCGGGCGAAGCAGGTTCTTGGTGACGACCGATTTCGGATAATTGTCGAGTTTCTCCAGCAGCATCGTCTTTATGGCGTCCGGGTCCATCACCATGTGCCAGCGCTTGCCGGTGCGGCCTGACACCATCGGTTGACGTGTGGCAATCTGCGGAATGATGCTGAGCACGTTGCGCCGCGCCGCAGCCAGGCTGGCCAGCACGCCCATCGGCTGGGTGACCAGCGGGACGTGAACGGGTATGTCGCTGCGCATCTTTGTCCCTTTCGGCTCTTGGCTATTGATATAGGTACGGCGGCGGGGCTGGGCAAATGATTGCGCAAAGCGCGGCGCTCTTGTATCGGCAAGGGGACCCTAAGCTGTGAGGATGCCCGATGAGCTTTCACCTTCTGTCACGTTTAGCCGCCCTGTTTCTGGCGCTGGGCGCGCTTGGCGCGTGCACCAACCCCGACGATCTGGACAAGGCGCCTGTCGATCTGGGCAATTTCGCGCTGGGCCACAACGTCGTGGTTGCGCCCAACCTGACCAAGGGGCCCGCCTCGCGCGATGCCAGCAAGGAAGAGTGGATTGCCGCGATGACCAAGGCCATCGATGAGCGGTTCGGCCGCTACGAAGGCGACAAGCTCTATCATATCGCGATCTCGGTCGAGGGCTATGTTCTGGCCGTGCCGGGGGTGCCTGTCGTGGCATCGCCGAAATCGGCGCTGATCATCAAGGTGACAGTCTGGGATGATGCTGCGGGCAAAAAGCTGAACGAGAAGCCTGAACAGGTGACGATCATCGAGAGCATCTCGGGAAGTACCATGTTGGGATCGGGGCTGACCCAGTCCAAGGAAGTCCAGATGGAGAATCTGAGCCGCAACGCCGCCAAGCTGATCCAGAACTGGCTGGTGCGCGAAAATCAGGCGAAGAAATGGTTCGGCGGGAAAGGCGTGAAGCGGGCCAAGCCGGCACAGGCCGAGCCTGCTGCCGCACCGGTTGCCGACGCCGCGGCCCAGGAGGATGACAGCGCAGCGGCCGCAGCAGCGGCTGCCGCCTCGGCAGAGATGATCGAAGAGCCGGAGGTGGCACCGATCCCTGAAAGTTGACGACACCGCCACGGCGGGGGTCGCGGCGCGCGGAAGTGCTTGATTTTCGGTGCCCGGCGCAATAAACGGCCCGCGATGAAATGGCGGAAAATGAATATGAAGAACGTGAATTTCCCGGGCCGTAGGAGTTTCTTGGGATTCGCTGCCGCGTTTTTGGTGGCTGGATGCTATGCGGAGCCTTTGTTGCAGAACAGCCCGCGCGAGCAGTATTCCGTCCGTCAGGTGACTGTCGACACGGCTGCCTTTACCGGTGTGACCGGACGCGTGAATGAGTTTTCCAAGGAAGACGTCGCGCGCGATATCCGGGCGACATTAGCGCATGCGTTGCGTAAATCGGCCACAGGGACCACGCCAGTCGATGTAACTGTGCGTCTAACCGGTGTGCATCTGGTTTCTCCGGGTCAGTCGTTGCTGATTGGCGGGACCAGCGCCATCAGCGGTGTTCTTGAAGTCAAGGATGTCCGAAGCGGTGCGATGGTGCTTGAGCCGACCAAAGTGTACGGGACGGCGAAAGGGGCCTATGCGCCCGGTGGCATTATCGGGGCGATTTCGACGCGCAGCGTTGACGACGACTATCGCAGAACCATCGCCGGATTTTCCGGGGATGTAGAACGTCGGTTGTTCGGGGCCGTAGACACGACGAATAAGCCGTCAGCCAAAACCTTATCGCCCAAGACCGATCCTGCAACGTTGACTGAGGCCGAAAGGCAAGCTCGGGCGGAGGCGCAGGAAGAAGCAAGAAAATGCCGTCAGGCAATCACGATCACATGTGCAAAAGTAAACTAAGAGCACAAGAAGATTAATCAGAGTTCTGAAAGAAAGGGCCAGCATCATGGCAAAGGAAAAGTTCGACCGCAGCAAGCCGCATGTTAACATCGGCACGATCGGTCACGTTGACCACGGCAAGACGACGCTGACGGCGGCGATCACGAAGTATTTCGGTGACTTCAAGGCGTATGACCAGATCGACGGCGCGCCGGAAGAGAAAGCACGCGGGATCACGATCTCGACCGCGCACGTGGAATACGAGACCGACGCGCGCCACTATGCGCATGTCGACTGCCCCGGCCACGCTGACTATGTGAAGAACATGATCACCGGTGCGGCGCAGATGGACGGCGCGATTCTGGTGGTGAACGCGGCCGACGGCCCGATGCCCCAGACGCGCGAGCACATCCTGCTGGGTCGCCAGGTGGGCATCCCCTACATGGTCGTCTACATGAACAAGGTCGACCAGGTTGACGACGAAGAGCTGCTGGAACTGGTCGAGATGGAAATTCGCGAGCTGCTGAGCTCGTACGAATATCCCGGCGACGACATTCCGATCATCCCCGGCTCGGCGCTGGCTGCGCTGGAAGGCCGTGATCCGGAAATCGGCGAGAATTCGATCCGCAAGCTGATGGCGGCCGTGGACGAGTACATCCCGACGCCGGCACGCGCCGTGGACCAGCCCTTCCTGATGCCGGTCGAGGACGTGTTCTCGATCTCGGGTCGTGGTACGGTTGTGACCGGTCGTGTTGAGCGTGGCGTGATCAACGTTGGCGACGAGATCGAGATCGTCGGCATCCGCGACACCAAGAAGACGACCTGCACGGGCGTTGAAATGTTCCGCAAGCTGCTGGATCGCGGTGAAGCTGGCGACAACATCGGCGCGCTGCTGCGCGGTATCGATCGTGAAGGTGTCGAGCGCGGGCAGGTCCTGTGCAAGCCGGGTTCGGTGACGCCGCACACCAAGTTCGAAGCCGAGGCGTATATCCTGACCAAGGATGAGGGTGGCCGTCACACGCCGTTCTTCGCCAACTACCGTCCGCAGTTCTACTTCCGTACGACGGATGTGACCGGCACCGTGAACCTGCCCGAGGGCACGGAGATGGTGATGCCCGGCGACAACCTGAAGTTCGAGGTCGACCTGATCGCCCCGATCGCGATGGAAGAGGGCCTGCGTTTCGCCATCCGCGAAGGCGGCCGCACCGTCGGCGCCGGCGTGGTGTCGAAAATCCTCGAGTGAGCGAATTGTCTGTGCGGTAGGTGATTGCAAGATCACCATGCCTGCATGACCCGGAAGGTGGGGTAAAATCCACCCTACGCAGCAATCAGAGGGCGCCCCGGAAACGGGCGCCCTTTTTCGTGGCGCGCTGGCCTGTTATTCTGTTGCCCGAGCCTATGGAGGGCGCCGCGGCCAGATTTACCTGATCGCCCGGATCCAACGTAAACAACACGCGACCAGCGCGAGGTCCCGATGCCCGGTACTCTCCCCACCCCTGATATCCGCAATCCGCTGACCCTGCCGGACGGCACGGCGCATGAGGGCACGGTGTTCCTGCGCGCGGCGCTTGATCATCCGCGCATCGAGGCGGGCGAGTATTCTTATGCCAGTGCGCATGTGTTACCCGCCGACTGGGCGGCGCGTCTGGCGCCCTACCTTTACCCGCATTCGCCCGAGCGGCTGGTCATCGGGCGGTTCTGCCAGATCGCCGACGGGGTACAATTCATCACCGCTTCGGCCAACCACCGTCGCGACGGGTTTTCCACATTTCCCTTTGCAGTGTTCGACGGCGGGTTCGCCGAGGCGCGTGCATCTTTGCCGGGACCGGGGCGCGATACGGTGCTGGGCCATGATATCTGGATCGGGCAGGGCGCGCGCATCCTGCCCGGTGCAGAGATCGGCAGCAGCACCATCATCGGTGCCGGGGCTGTTGTTGGCGGACAGATCGCGCCCTACAGCGTGGTCGCGGGCAATCCGGCGCGCGTGCTGCGCCGTCGGTTCGCCCCCGAGACGATTACGCGACTGCTGGAGATTGCGTGGTGGGACTGGCCGATTGCACGGATACTGGCCCATGAAGCAGCGATCTGCGGCGCCGATCTGGCCGCACTGGAGCGCGCGGCGGAGACAATCGGGCGAGAATGACAAGACCGGCTGGGGCCTGAGCGCTGCCCGGAAGGAATTGTCGCCCGGATCGGTCCGATCCCCCTTGCGCTGGTGCGAGAGTTGGCTTAATCCCCGGACCGCATATAGGGGTATAGCTCAGTTGGTAGAGCGACGGTCTCCAAAACCGTAGGTCCCGGGTTCGAGCCCTGGTGCCCCTGCCACCGCCCAGTTCGGTGTCACCACCCCATCTTTTGATCTTGCCGCGCTGCAATTACCACCCTTGGGGCGGTCGCGCGTATCAGGTCACTGCGGCAGCGAAGGCTGGCAGGGCCGCCGGGCGCCACATTTGCCTTGATCTGGCCCGATTTTCATCAGGTTTGCCCTCAAATGATCACGCTTGCCACATTTTTGCCCCAATCGTGCCGTAGAAACACTGCATTCGGCGGTGGACCCAGGGTTCCTGCCGGGTTTGCGTGGGGGCGCAAATAAGGATTCTGGTGCTGTCATGTCACCAACAGATGAATATGAGACTTTGCGCATAGATACGCGCAAGTTGCGGCCGGGCCTCATGTTGGACCCGCTGACGGAGGCTCCGCGGCCGGAATTGACCGATGCGGAGATCCACGAGGCGATTGCAGAAGCACTGCAGGAGCAAGACCCGCAGGCGGTTGCCGCGGCGCGCGATGCGGTGACGCAAGCGGTTGCACGCGGTGGGCCGCCACCTTCCATGCCACAATCTGACCGATCCGATGCCGCCGCAGCGCGGAGCCACGCGGCGTTCGAGCCGATCAGCGCGGCGGACGATACCGAAACGGGCGGGCGGCAAGAGCGGCGCGCATTGCGCGAGGGCTGGCTGGGGCGGGTCATGATCGCGTTGTCGGCAGTGGTTGTCTTCTACACCTGGCCTTGGATCGTTCCGACATTGATCATTGGCGCGATCTGGCTGTCGCTGATTGCCTTCATCTTTGTCGGGGCGGAACGTATCGCGGCATGCGCGCTGTGGTTCTACCGCTGGCTCGATGCGCGGGCGCCCAGCCGGGCAGAACGTCTGCGCGCCACGGCAGACAGCCTTGCGGTGCGGCTTGATGCGCTATTCGACCGGTTGCCGGGGCGCTGGTCAGAGGGGCTCTACATGCCGGATTTCAGCCGCGAGGCGCTGATCGACGAAGTGGACGAAGATGCGCCGGACCCGTTCGACCGGTTGGCGGCGCAGGCCCATCACGGTTGAGCATCGGGGGCGATGCCAAACCGCAGGAATTTTCCAGTGCCGGTCCGTCAGGATCGGCTCTTGAATTTGCGCGGTCAGGCGCGTATGTCGCCCGGACGGGTCGGGCCATTCGGGCGGCCCGCACCGTCCCGAGGCTCAAGCCTTTTGCGTTTTTCCTGAATCAGGGTAAAATGCGGAGGGCCCACGCCAATTCAATGTTACGGGCGTTTCGCATCTGATCTGACCTTCGGGTCATATGCAAAACGCCTTAGTGAGAGACATCAGCGCATGGCACGTACCAATCCGCTTCAGTTCATCCAGCAGGTCCGCGCCGAAGTGGCGAAGGTCGTCTGGCCGACCCGCCGCGAGGTATTTCTGACCACGGTTATGGTGTTCATCATGGCCGCGCTGACGTCGGTTTTTTTCGCATTGGTGGACCTGGGCATCCGTAGTGGGCTTCAGGTTGTTCTGGGGATGTTCGGCTGATACCTGTCTGGTCGGCCATGATATCCCGGCGTATGCGTCAGGCCGGAGTGGTATCGACCTTGGCAGTGCCTGCAATCCGATCCGTCGACCGGATTTCATGGCAAACGCTTTAAGTCCCGCCAAAACTGCCTGCAGACCTTGAAATCAATGGGAATGCGCGGTAGTGGGGCGCTCATCTACGGAACATGGCGCGCGGCGATTCGGGTTGCGCGCCGATTTTTTGTTTCGGAGCCGTGCGTGTTGCGCGCGGAGAAAAACAGCAATACCGGGCTCTTGACCCGGGTGGCACGAGGAATTGGGTCGTCATGGCAAAACGGTGGTACTCGGTTAGCGTTCTCTCGAACTTCGAGAAGAAGATCGCCGAGCAGATCAGAACATCCGTGATCGAATCCGGCCTCGAGGACGAGATCGAAGAGGTGCTGGTCCCTACCGAGGAAGTGATCGAGGTGCGTCGCGGCAAGAAAGTGACCGCCGAGCGGCGCTTCATGCCGGGTTACGTTCTGGTGCGGATGGAAATGTCGGACCAGGGCTATCACCTGATCAACTCGATCAACCGGGTCACCGGCTTTCTTGGCCCGCAGGGTCGCCCGATGCCGATGCGCGACGCCGAGGTGAACGCGATCCTGAACCGGGTTCAGGAAGGCGAGGAAAGCCCACGCACCCTGATCCATTTCGAGATCGGCGAGAAGGTCAAGGTCAACGATGGCCCGTTCGAGGATTTCGATGGCTCGGTCGAGGAAGTGGACGAAGACAACCAGCGCCTGAAGGTGTCGGTGTCGATCTTTGGCCGGGAAACCCCGGTCGAACTGGAATTTACCCAAGTCACCAAACAGGGCTGACGCGGGCGGTGGGGTGAAACCCACCCGACGGAATTTGCGCGGACGCCCCATCAGGGGCAGAGACGCATCTCATGTGGGAGGCAAGGGCGCCGCGGCATCCGAACCAGACCACCGCAACCGAAAGGCCGAGGGGCGCGCCCCGACGCTGTTGAACGAAAAGGAGAGGCCTCATGGCCAAGAAACTCGCTGGCAAGATGAAGCTGCAGGTGAAAGCCGGGCAAGCCAACCCAAGCCCGCCGGTCGGACCCGCCCTGGGTCAGCGCGGCATCAACATCATGGAATTCTGCAAGGCGTTCAACGCCAAGACGCAGGACATGGAGCCCGGCGCCCCGTGCCCGACCGTGATCACCTACTACCAGGACAAGTCCTTCGAGATGGACATCAAGACGCCGCCGGCGTCCTACTATCTCAAGAAGGCGGCCAAGCTGAAATCGGGCGGCAAGACCCCCGGTCGCGATACCGCAGGGTCGGTGTCCGTCAAGCAGGTCCGCGAGATCGCGGAAGCCAAATGGAAAGACCTGAACGCGAATGATATCGAAGCTGCGATGAAGATCATCGTCGGCTCCGCGCGTTCCATGGGCATCGAGGTGAAGTAAGATGGCAAAACTCGGAAAACGCACCCGTGCCGCTCGCGAAGCCTTTGCCGGCAAGAGCGACGTAACCGTCGAAGAGGCCGTGGCTCTGATCAAGGGCAACGCCAAGGCGAAATTCGATGAGACCATCGAGATCGCAATGAACCTCGGCGTCGATCCGCGCCACGCGGACCAGATGGTACGCGGCGTTGTCGGCCTGCCCAACGGCACCGGCAAGACCGTGCGCGTGGCTGTCTTTGCCCGTGGCGCCAAGGCTGAAGAAGCTGAAGCCGCTGGGGCAGATATTGTCGGCGCAGAGGATCTGATGGAAGTCGTGCAGAGCGGCAAGATCGAATTTGACCGCTGCATCGCCACCCCTGACATGATGCCGATCGTCGGCCGTCTGGGCAAGGTGCTGGGCCCGCGCAACCTGATGCCCAACCCCAAGGTCGGTACCGTGACCATGGACATCAAGCAGGCTGTTGAGGACGCCAAGGGCGGCCAGGTACAGTTCAAGGCCGAGAAGGCCGGTGTGGTCCATGCTGGCGTCGGCAAGGCATCGTTTGACGAAGCCAAGCTGGTCGAGAACATCCGCGCTTTTGTCAGCGCCGTGTCCAAGGCCAAGCCGGCGGGTGCCAAGGGTACCTACATGAAGAAGATCTCGCTCAGCTCCACAATGGGGCCGGCCGTGTCGGTTGCTGTGGACTCGGCCAACGCCGAGTAAGACACCACCGTTATGGATCGGGAAAAGGCGTCCTTCGGGGCGCCTTTTTCTTTTTCCGGAGGCATGAAGCCATGGGCGCGGCGCAGAACGACAGGTGCCGGCTTTGGTTGACTTGATTGAAACTTCTGTCAGGATTGACGGCAATTGAGCCGGAAAGGGCCGGGTCAGGTCTTTCATATCGATTTCGAGCTGCTGTCCGCCGCTGGCAGGGGTGGTAATCGTTCTGCCACTTGACGCCGTCTGTGCTTCAACATAAGCCACCAACACGTGCCACGTCTCCGATTCGGGGAGCGTGGTGCATTTCGTCCAAGACGGCGGGTGAGGCCATAGCTTCTTAATTTCCTGCCTGAGACGGGAGAAGACCAGATTGGCCGGGCGCTTATGCACCTCGGGCGCTCTTGGCGGACCCCCGTAAAAAGGACCTGAACGTCGGGCGTCTTGCCCGACACAAACGAGCCGGGGGGAGACCCCCAAATTTGGAGTGAAACTGTGGATAGAGCCCAGAAAGAGAAAGTGGTTGAGGAACTCGGCCAGATCTTTGAAAGCTCTGGCGTTGTAGTGGTTGCCCACTACACGGGTCTGACAGTTGTTGAGATGCAGGATCTTCGGGCGCGTGCGCGTGAAGCTGATGCATCTGTTCGCGTCGCCAAAAACAGGCTCGCCAAGATCGCCCTTGAGGGTAAGCCCTGCGCAAGCATTGCAAACTATCTCACGGGTATGACCGTTCTGACCTATTCCGAAGACCCCGTGGCTGCGGCCAAGGTGTCCGAGGGTTTTGCCAAGGATAACAAGAAATACGAGATCCTTGGCGGGGCAATGGGTGAGAACGCTCTGGACCGGGCCGGTGTCGAAGCCGTGTCGAAAATGCCCTCGCGTGACGAGCTTATCGCTCAGATCGTCAGCTGCATCGGCGCACCTGCTTCGAACATTGCCGGGGCCATTGGCGCACCTGCAAGCAACATCGCGAGCATCCTTTCGACCATCGAAGAGAAGGCCGAAGCGGCATAAGCAACTGGAACGTACCCGTACCGGGCTTGAAACCCGGGCGTTGGAACACATCTAATACGGAAAGCATGAGAAAATGGCTGATCTGAAGAAACTGGCAGAAGAGATCGTTGGTCTGACGCTTCTCGAAGCACAAGAACTGAAAACCATCCTGAAAGACGAGTACGGCATCGAGCCCGCCGCTGGTGGCGCTGTGATGATGGCTGGTCCTGCGGATGCCGGCGGCGACGCAGGCGAAGAGCAAACCGAATTTGACGTTATCCTGAAATCGGCCGGCGCGTCGAAAATCAACGTCATCAAAGAGGTTCGCGCAATCACTGGTCTGGGCCTCAAAGAAGCCAAGGACCTGGTTGAAGCCGGTGGCAAAGCTGTCAAAGAGCAAGTCTCGAAAGACGAAGCTGAAGAGCTTAAAGGCAAGCTGGAAGCAGCTGGCGCCGAAGTCGAGATCAAGTAATCGAAGCGCGCTGATATTGTTTTCCATTAGCAGGAAACAAATCGGGATTTGCATGAATTCCGCGGCGCGACCGAAAAAATGGCTGGAGACGGGTGAAACCGTCTCCAGCCGAACCTGTCTCAGAGAGGCTCCGCGAAAATCGGGGCTTTTCTCAGGCGAGGTTCTGGGTCGGGAGGCTGTCCTTGGGAAGACAGCCATGAATGGACCCATGACTTGCCGTCTCAAATGGTCACGCGGCTGGGGCCCGACAGCCCGCGCGACCGGTGAGAAATGAAAGGTGACCAGACACATGGCTCAGACCTACCTTGGCCAGAAACGTTTGCGCAAATACTTCGGTAAAATCCGCGAAGTTCTTGAAATGCCGAACCTCATCGAGGTTCAGAAATCCTCTTACGATCTGTTCCTGAATTCGGGCGATCAGGACACTCCGATGGACGGCGAGGGCATCAAGGGTGTCTTTCAATCGGTGTTTCCGATCTCGGATTTCAACGAAACCAGCGTAATCGAATTCGTCGATTACGAGCTGGAGAAGCCGAAATACGACGTCGAGGAGTGCATGCAGCGCGACATGACCTACAGCGCGCCGCTGAAGGTCACGCTGCGCCTGATCGTGTTTGATATCGACGAAGATACCGGCGCCAAATCCGTCAAGGACATCAAGGAGCAGGACGTGTTCATGGGCGACATGCCCTTGATGACGCCCAACGGCACCTTTGTTGTCAACGGCACCGAGCGGGTCATCGTCAGCCAGATGCACCGGTCGCCCGGTGTGTTCTTTGACCATGACAAGGGCAAGACCCACAGCTCGGGCAAGTTGCTTTTTGCCTGCCGGATCATTCCCTATCGCGGCTCCTGGCTCGATTTCGAATTCGATGCCAAGGATATCGTGTTTGCGCGGATCGACCGCCGCCGCAAGCTGCCTGTGACCACCCTGCTGTATTCGCTGGGCATGGATCAGGAAGCGATCATGGATGCCTATTACGATACCGTCAATTACAAGCTGGAAAAAGGCAAGGGCTGGGTCACCAAGTTCTTCCCCGAGCGGGTGCGCGGCACACGTCCGACCTATGACCTGATCGACGCCGCTTCCGGTGAAGTGATTGCCGAGGCTGGCAAGAAGGTCACGCCACGCGCGGTCAAGAAGCTGATTGATGAAGGCAACGTTACCGAGCTTCTGGTTCCGTTCGAGCATATCCTGGGCAAGTTCGTCGCCAAGGACATCATCAACGAAGAAACCGGCGCGATCTATGTCGAAGCGGGCGATGAGCTGACGCTGGAATACGACAAGGCGGGTGATGTGACCGGCGGCTCCCTTCAGGAGCTTCTGGATGCGGGTATCACCGAGGTGCCAGTGCTGGATATCGACAACATCAATGTCGGTCCCTACATGCGCAACACCATGGCGATGGACAAGAACATGAGCCGGGCAACCGCTCTCATGGATATCTACCGCGTCATGCGTCCGGGCGAACCGCCCACCGAAGAGGCCGCTTCGGCGCTCTTCGAGACGTTGTTCTTTGATGGCGAACGCTATGACCTGAGCGCCGTTGGCCGGGTCAAGATGAACATGCGTCTGGCACTGGACAAGCCGGACACCCAGCGCACGCTGGACCGCGAGGATATCGTGGCCTGCATCAAGGCTCTGGTTGAGCTGCGCGACGGCAAGGGCGACATCGACGATATCGACCACCTCGGCAACCGCCGTGTCCGTTCGGTCGGCGAGTTGATGGAAAACCAGTACCGCGTTGGTCTGCTGCGCATGGAGCGCGCGATCAAGGAACGCATGTCGTCGGTCGAGATCGATACCGTCATGCCGCAGGATCTGATCAACGCCAAACCTGCCGCCGCCGCCGTGCGTGAATTCTTCGGCTCTTCGCAGCTGTCGCAGTTCATGGACCAAACCAACCCGCTGTCGGAAGTTACCCACAAGCGCCGCCTTTCAGCGCTTGGGCCGGGTGGTCTGACACGCGAACGCGCGGGCTTTGAAGTCCGCGACGTGCACCCGACCCACTATGGCCGGATGTGCCCGATCGAGACGCCGGAAGGGCCGAACATCGGTCTGATCAACTCGCTGGCAACGTTTGCCCGCGTGAACAAGTATGGCTTCATCGAAACGCCCTATCGCAAGGTCGTGGACGGCCAGGTGACGGACGAAGTACAGTACATGTCTGCCACCGAAGAGATGCGGCACGTCGTGGCGCAGGCTAACGCCAATCTCGACGAAAACGGCAAGTTCGAAAACGAGATGGTCAACACCCGCCAGTCGGGTGAATACACGCTCGCGCCCAGCGAGAGCGTGGACCTGATCGACGTCAGCCCGAAACAGTTGGTCTCGGTTGCCGCATCGCTGATCCCGTTCCTCGAAAACGACGACGCCAACCGCGCGTTGATGGGGTCGAACATGATGCGGCAGGCTCTGCCGCTGATCAAGGCCGAGGCACCGCTGGTCGGGACCGGGATCGAGGGCGTCGTGGCCCGCGACTCTGGTGCCGCGATCATGGCGAAACGCGCAGGCATCATCGACCAGGTCGATGCTCAGCGGATCGTTGTGCGGGCCACTTCAGACCTGGAGCCGGGCGATCCGGGCGTCGACATCTACCGTCTGCGCAAGTTCCAACGCTCCAACCAGAACAGTTGTATCAACCAGCGTCCGCAGGTCAAAGTGGGCGACACGGTGGGCAAGGGCGAGGTCATCGCAGATGGCCCCGCGACCGACATGGGCGAACTGGCCGTTGGCCGGAACGTCATCGTCGCCTTCATGCCGTGGAATGGCTACAACTACGAAGACTCCATCCTGATCTCGGAACGTGTCTCGCGTGACGACGTGTTTACCTCGATCCACATTGAGGAATTCGAAGTCGCCGCCCGTGACACGAAACTTGGGCCGGAAGAGATCACTCGCGACATTCCCAACGTTGGTGAAGAAGCGCTGCGCAACCTCGACGAGGCGGGCATCGTTTACATCGGCGCGGATGTGGAACCGGGCGATATTCTGGTCGGCAAGATCACCCCCAAGGGTGAATCGCCGATGACCCCGGAAGAGAAACTGCTGCGCGCCATCTTTGGTGAAAAAGCCTCTGACGTGCGTGACACTTCGCTGCGCGTGAAACCAGGCGATTTCGGTACGGTTGTCGAGGTGCGGGTCTTTAACCGCCATGGTGTGGAAAAAGACGAACGTGCCCTGCAGATCGAGCGGGAAGAGGTCGAACGTCTGGCCCGTGACCGCGACGACGAGCTGGCCATTCTGGACCGCAACATCTACGCGCGTCTGAAGTCGATGGTTCTCGGCAAGGTCGCCGTCAAAGGCCCCAAAGGCGTCAAGCCCAACTCGGAGATCACCGAGGAACTGCTGGGCACGCTGAGCAAGGGCCAATGGTGGCAACTGGCGCTGAAGGATGAGGCCGATGCGCAGATCGTCGAGGCTCTGAATTCGCAATACGAGGCGCAAAAGCGCGCACTCGATGCGCGGTTCGAAGACAAGGTCGAGAAAGTCCGTCGCGGCGACGACCTGCCACCCGGTGTCATGAAAATGGTCAAGGTGTTCATCGCGGTGAAGCGCAAGCTGCAGCCGGGTGACAAGATGGCCGGGCGTCACGGCAACAAGGGTGTGATTTCGAAAGTTGTGCCGATGGAGGACATGCCGTTCCTCGCGGATGGTACGCCGGTCGATTTCTGTCTGAACCCGCTGGGTGTTCCGTCGCGCATGAACGTCGGTCAGATCCTTGAGACGCATATGGGCTGGGCCGCACGCGGCTTTGGCATCAAGATCGACGATGCGCTGGGTGAATACCGGCGCTCGGGCGACCTGACACCGGTGCGCGAGGCGATGAAACTGGCCTATGGCGATGATGTCTACGAAGAGGGCATCGCCGACATGAGCGAGGATCAGCTGGTCGAAGCGGCGGGCAACGTCACCAACGGTGTGCCGATCGCAACGCCGGTTTTTGACGGGGCGAAAGAGGCGGATGTGAACGACGCGCTGCGGCGTGCCGGTTTCGACACCTCCGGTCAGTCGGTGCTGTTTGACGGTCGTACAGGCGAGCAGTTTGCCCGTCCGGTGACGGTCGGCATGAAGTACCTGCTGAAGCTGCACCACCTTGTGGACGACAAGATCCACGCGCGCTCTACCGGGCCTTACAGCCTGGTCACGCAGCAGCCTCTGGGCGGCAAGGCACAGTTCGGTGGCCAGCGTTTCGGCGAGATGGAGGTCTGGGCTCTGGAAGCTTACGGTGCCGCCTACACGCTGCAGGAAATGCTGACCGTGAAATCGGACGACGTTGCGGGCCGGACCAAGGTCTACGAGAGCATCGTCAAGGGCGAGGACGGATACGAGGCCGGTGTACCGGAATCGTTCAACGTTCTCGTGAAGGAGGTCCGCGGTCTGGGCCTCAACATGGAACTCCTGGATGCCGAGGGGGAGGAATAAGAAAATTCGCCGAATTTTCTAGGGCTCAGATTTTTCGCGAAAAATCTGGGCCTGCCCCCAACGCATTGCCTTAACTGAAAGGTCACAAGATGAACCAGGAACTGACAAACAACCCGTTCAACCCTGTCGCACCGGCGCAGACGTTCGACGAAATCAAGGTCAGCCTTGCCAGCCCGGAGCGTATCCTGAGCTGGTCCTACGGCGAGATCAAGAAGCCCGAGACGATCAACTACCGTACGTTCAAGCCCGAGCGTGACGGGTTGTTCTGCGCGCGCATCTTTGGCCCGATCAAGGATTATGAATGCCTGTGCGGCAAATACAAGCGGATGAAATATCGCGGCGTTGTTTGCGAGAAATGCGGCGTTGAAGTCACGTTGCAGAAGGTCCGCCGTGAGCGGATGGGCCATATCGAGCTGGCCGCTCCCTGCGCGCATATCTGGTTCCTGAAATCGCTGCCGTCGCGCATCGGCCTCATGCTGGACATGACGCTGCGTGATCTCGAACGCGTGCTGTATTTCGAAAACTACGTGGTGATCGAGCCGGGCCTGACCGACCTCACTTACGGCCAGATGCTGTCCGAAGAAGAATTCATCGATGCGCAGGATGCCTACGGTCTGGACGCCTTCACCGCCAATATCGGCGCCGAAGCGATCCGCGACATGCTGGCACAGATCGATCTGGAATCCGAAGCCGAGAACCTGCGTGCCGATCTGGCCGTGGCCACCGGTGAGCTGAAGCCCAAGAAGATCATCAAGCGTCTGAAAGTGGTCGAATCCTTCCTGGAATCCGGCAACCGGCCGGAATGGATGGTCATGACCGTCATTCCGGTGATCCCGCCAGAACTGCGCCCGCTGGTGCCGCTGGATGGGGGGCGGTTTGCCACGTCTGACCTCAACGACCTGTATCGTCGCGTCATCAACCGGAACAACCGTCTGAAGCGTCTGATCGAACTGCGCGCGCCGGATATCATCGTCCGCAACGAAAAGCGGATGTTGCAGGAATCGGTCGATGCGCTGTTTGACAACGGCCGCCGCGGTCGTGTGATCACCGGTGCCAACAAGCGGCCGCTGAAATCGCTCAGCGACATGCTGAAAGGCAAGCAGGGTCGCTTCCGTCAGAACCTTTTGGGTAAGCGCGTCGACTTCTCCGGTCGTTCGGTCATCGTGACCGGTCCGGAACTGAAGCTGCACCAATGTGGTCTGCCGAAAAAGATGGCCTTGGAACTGTTCAAGCCGTTCATCTATTCGCGCCTTGAGGCCAAAGGTCTGTCTTCCACCGTCAAGCAAGCCAAGAAGCTGGTGGAAAAGGAACGTCCCGAGGTGTGGGATATCCTCGATGAGGTGATCCGCGAACACCCTGTCATGCTGAACCGTGCGCCGACCTTGCACCGTCTGGGCATCCAGGCGTTCGAACCGGTCCTGATCGAAGGCAAGGCGATCCAGCTTCACCCTCTGGTCTGCTCGGCCTTCAACGCTGACTTTGATGGTGACCAGATGGCTGTCCACGTGCCGCTGAGCCTTGAGGCACAGTTGGAAGCGCGCGTTCTGATGATGTCCACGAACAACGTTCTGTCGCCTGCCAACGGCGCGCCGATCATTGTTCCTTCGCAGGATATGATTCTCGGCCTTTACTACACCACGCTGGAACGCAGTGGCATGAAGGGCGAGGGCATGAAGTTTTCCTCGATCGACGAGGTGCAGCACGCGCTCGACGCCGGCGAAGTGCATCTGCACGCCAAGATCACGGCGCGGATCCCGCAGCTCGACGAGGAAGGCAACGAAGTCATCCTGCGCTGCGAGACAACGCCGGGCCGGGTGCGTCTGGGCGCGCTGTTGCCGAAGAACGCCAAGGCTCCCTTCAGCTTGGTGAACCGCCTCTTGCGCAAGAAAGAAGTGCAGCAGGTCATCGATACCGTCTACCGCTATTGCGGGCAGAAGGAATCGGTCATCTTCTGTGACCAGATCATGACCATGGGCTTCCGCGAAGCGTTCAAGGCCGGCATTTCCTTCGGCAAGGACGACATGGTGATCCCCGACAACAAATGGGAGATCGTCGGCGAGACACGCGATCAGGTCAAAGGCTTTGAACAGCAGTACATGGACGGCCTGATCACACAGGGCGAAAAGTACAACAAGGTCGTCGACGCCTGGTCGAAATGTAACGATATCGTCACCGAGGCGATGATGGGCACCATCTCGGCGGCCAAGTATGACGAGAACGGCAGCGAAATGGAGCCCAACTCGGTCTACATGATGGCCCACTCCGGTGCGCGTGGCTCGGTCACCCAGATGAAGCAGCTGGGCGGGATGCGCGGCCTGATGGCCAAGCCGAACGGCGACATCATCGAGACGCCGATCATCTCGAACTTCAAGGAAGGTCTGACCGTTCTTGAATACTTCAACTCGACTCACGGTGCGCGGAAGGGTCTCTCGGACACCGCTCTGAAAACGGCGAACTCGGGTTATCTGACCCGGCGTCTGGTGGACGTGGCGCAGGACTGCATCGTGCGCGAGCATGATTGCGGCACTGATCGTGCGATCACCGCAGAAAACGCCGTGAACGATGGCGAAGTCGTCTCGTCGCTGGGCGAGCGTGTGCTGGGTCGCGTCGCGGCCGAGGACATCCTGCGTCCGGGTACGGAAGAGGTGATCATCGCGGAAGGCACGCTGATCGACGAGCGGATGGCCGATGCGGTCGAAGAGGCGGGAGTGGCCACAGCGCGGATCCGTTCGCCTCTGACCTGCGAGGCCGAAGACGGCGTTTGCGCCATGTGCTACGGACGTGACCTTGCCCGCGGTACCATGGTCAACACCGGCGAGGCGGTGGGCATCATCGCGGCGCAATCCATCGGTGAACCGGGCACGCAGCTGACGATGCGGACCTTCCACATCGGCGGCGTTGCGCAGGGTGGACAGCAGTCCTTCCTCGAGGCCAGCCAAGACGGTACCATCGCGTTCGATAACGCCCAGCTGCTGGAAAACTCGCGTGGCGAGACCCTGGTGATGGGCCGGAACATGAAGCTCAAGATCATGTCCGACAGCGGTCAGGAACTGGCCAGCCACAAGCTGGGCTATGGCACCAAGCTGCATGTCAAGGAGGGCTCGAAAGTGGCCCGCGGCGACAAGCTGTTTGAATGGGATCCCTACACCCTGCCGATCATTGCCGAGAAATCCGGGACCGCGAAATTCGTGGATCTGGTGACCGGTGTGGCCCTGCGCGACGAGACGGATGATGCCACAGGCATGACCCAGAAGATCGTGATGGACTGGCGCGCGGCCCCCAAGGGCAACGAGCTGAAGCCGGAGATCATTGTCGTCGGTGCCGATGGCGAGCCTGTGCGCAACGATGCGGGCAACCCTGTGACCTATCCGATGTCTGTGGATGCGATTCTGAGCATCGAAGAAGGCGACGAGATCCATGCCGGCGACGTCGTCGCGCGGATCCCGCGCGAAGGGGCCAAGACCAAGGACATCACCGGTGGTCTGCCGCGTGTGGCCGAACTCTTTGAGGCACGTCGCCCCAAGGATCACGCCATCATCGCGGAAATCGACGGTTATGTTCGCTATGGGCGCGACTACAAGAACAAGCGCCGCATTTCGATCGAGCCAGCAGACGAGTCGCTGGAAACGGTCGAATACATGGTGCCCAAGGGCAAGCACATCCCGGTGCAGGAAGGCGACTTCGTGCAGAAGGGTGACTACATCATGGACGGCAACCCCGCGCCGCATGACATCCTTGCCATCATGGGTGTCGAGGCGCTGGCCGATTACATGATCGACGAGGTGCAGGACGTCTACCGCCTGCAAGGTGTGCGGATCAACGACAAGCACATCGAAGTCATCGTGCGTCAGATGCTCCAGAAATGGGAAATCCAGGACAGTGGCGAAACGACGCTGCTGAAGGGCGAGCATGTGGACAAGGCCGAATTCGATGCGGCCAACCAGAAGGCGATGGACAAGGGCGTGCGGCCTGCACAGGGCGAGCCGATCCTGCTGGGGATCACCAAGGCGAGCCTGCAGACACGCAGCTTCATCTCGGCGGCGTCCTTCCAGGAAACCACGCGCGTGCTGACCGAAGCCTCTGTTCAGGGCAAGCGGGACAAGTTGGTGGGTCTCAAGGAGAACGTCATCGTGGGTCGCCTCATTCCGGCGGGTACCGGTGGTGCCACGCAGGACATGCGCAAGATCGCTCAGAGCCGCGACAACGTGGTGATCGAAGCGCGCCGCGAAGAGGCCGAAGCGGCCGCGGCCCTGGCTGCACCGACCGAAGACGACATGCCGGGCAACGATCCGTTCGGCGCGATGGCGGAAACACCCGAGAGCCGCGACATGTAAGCGTCGGACAAGTGACAAGACCTGAAAGGCCCCGCTTTGGCGGGGCCTTTTTCATATGCCAAGCGGTTGGAAAAGCCCGATTTCCCACCCGCAGAGTGCGTCGGCAAGCATATGCTTCCCGCGGCGCGACATGGCTCGCGGGCCTTCGCCCTTGCTCCTCTGGCGCCCGCATGTCTAATGCCGGTATGACGAGATCTGACAACATGACCGGCGCGCTGCTGATGATGGGCTCGATGGCCGCGTTCACCTTCAGCGATGCGCTGATGAAATTGCTGGCGAGCGATGTGCCGCTTTTTCAACTGCTGTTTCTGCGCGGCATCCTGACGACATTTGCGGTGACCCTGATCGCCTGGCGGATGGGGGCTTTTGGCCAGAGGGTGCCGCGCCGTGACTGGGGGGTGATGGCGATCCGGACAACGGCCGAAGTGATGGCAACCTATTGCTTTCTCACGGCCCTGTTTCACATGCCGCTGGCCAACGTGACGGCGATCCTGCAGGCCATGCCGCTCAGCATTGCGCTGGTGGCGGCGCTGGTGTTCAAAGAGCCGCTGGGGTGGCGGCGGCTGACGGCGATTGTCGTGGGTTTCTGTGGCGTGATGCTGATCGTGCGGCCCGGCCCGGAAGGGTTCAACTTCTACGCGCTCTATGGGTTGGGGGCAGTGGCCTGTGTGACGGTGCGCGACCTGAGCACGCGGCGGTTGAGCCGCGAGGTGCCGTCGATGCTGGTGACGTTCGTGACCTCGCTTTCGGTGATGTGCGTGTTTGGAATAGCGAGCGTTGGGCAGGAATGGATGCCACTGGCCGGGCGCGAGGCGGGGTTGATCATGGCCGCGGCGGTGTTCGTGATCGCGGGCTACGTCTTTTCGATCATGACGATGCGGGTGGGCGAGATCAGCTTCATCGCGCCGTTCCGCTATACGTCGCTGCTCTGGGCGCTGGTGCTGGGCTGGCTGGTCTTCGGTGAGTGGCCGGTGCCGATGACCTTGCTTGGTGGGGCGATCGTGGTGGGCAGCGGGCTGTTCACGCTTTACCGCGAAGCGCGGCTTGGTTTGCGAAAATCCGGCAGATCTCTGCTTCATCGACGTTGAAGCGGTCGCGAAAGAGCTGACGCCCGGCGTCGTCGAGCGGCTTTAGCGGCCCGGTCTTGAATTTCGCGGCGCTGTCGTTGTCATCGTGCTTGGCGCGGATATACATCGGCGGACGCGGCTGGATCACGGCAGGCATGGAGTGGTGCAGCTTGTGATGGCCGTAGTTCATCACGGTGCGGGTGTCGCCCGCCGGGAAGGTCACGCCGAGGCCGCAGGCCCAGAAGGCGGTGATCACCGGCTCGGCGCTGATGCCTTCAGCCGAGAGACGGGCCGAGAATCCGCTGTTGAATTCGATTACCATGCGCGGCTCGCGACGGCGCAAGCGGCTGGTTCGCCGCGCAATGCTGCGGCACTGGGCGACAAAATCGACCCCCATCGCATCGTCGTCGTCGAGCCGGAACTGGAGCGTGTCCACTTCGTTATCGCCCAACTCTTCCTGAATGGCGCGTTGCAGGGCGAGTCGGTGCTTCTGCGGCGGGCGCGGCATGATCTTGATCTGCGGAACCGGCGCACAGAGGTCATGCAGCCGCGACAGGTACGGCTCTGGCATGCGTTCGCCGATCACGATGAGGAACGTGAATTCGGGATCGGTCTGGGCGCGAATCGATGGCAGGGCGAGCGCCTCGAAATGGGCAAAGCGCAGCTCCATCCGCGTGGCCTCGTAGAGATAGGCCTCGCGGGCTTCGACGGTTTCGTGCATCCTTTTGAACCCGCCAAGCGCGGGATAGGAAAAGCGGCAGACGCCGATCACTCGCATTCGTGGTCTTCCTTATCCTTGCGTCGCGCTTTGGGCCATGACCCGGCGCACATGGTCTGCGTCGATGTTGAAGAGGGTGCGAAACTGTGCCTCGCCGTCGGCGTCCAGAGGGGGCAGGCGGACCGGCTTTATCCCGTCCTTCTGGCGCGAATCGTTGAAGTCGTTATGGCCGCGAATGAACATATCCTCGCCGGGCAGGGCGACGACTGGCATGATGCGGCTCAGCTTGGCATGGCTGAAATTCATGATCCCGCGCGAAGCCCCCGGTCCCACCGCCACGCCGAGCGCGGGGGTCCAGAGTGTTTCGGTCGTGGGTTTGGCGCAGATGCCGCGGGGGGTGATGCGGGCGATGAACCCCTGGTTGAAGTCGATGCCCACATAGCGGTTTTTCGCGATCAGTGGTGCGAGGTCCGCCGCTGCTTCGCGCAGCCGTTCAACAAAGTGGCAGGCGACGGCGTCATCGTCATCCATGCGGAATTGCAAGCTTGGCTGGCCGGTGTCGGCGCGCGCGGCATTGATCACCTCACGCATGACCTGCCGGTGACGGCCCGGCGCACGCGGCACCACCACCGCTTGCGGCATGTCCTCGACCAGATCGAGCAGGCGGGTCAACCACAGGTCGGGCATGGCATCACCCACGACGATGAGCAGGGTGAAATCAGGATCGGTCTGGGCACGCAGGGGCGGCAGGGTGAGGGTTTCGAACGTGGCAAAGCGTTCCTGCATCCGGACCGAATCGTAGAGAAAGGCGGCACGCGCCTCGGGGGTTTCATGTTCAATCTGAAAGCCGCCAAGCGCGGGGTAGGAGAACCGGCAAAGCCCGATCACCTGCATCTTGCGGCTGTCCATTTTGCGCGATTTCCCGTATGCTCTGCCCCTTGGTCACCATGCCAGCCGGATGCCGCAGAGACAAGGTGCGGCGGGGCGGGGCGGACTGTTGACAACGCATCGGCAACCGCCTATACGCGCCCCATCCGGCTTCAGGGTTCTGCCTTGAAAGTCGAAATCAAAACTGAAGTGGTCAAGATCCGGGCACCTTGTTACGCCCCGATCCTCTGGGAACCAGCCGCGTCGTTCACCTCGGAATGGGAACGATTGCGGTCATTGCGCTTTTGCGGACGCGCGACATGTTTGAGATGAGATTAACCCGCATGGGACACCCCATGCAGACATGAGTTGAGAGACGGGGATAGAACCGGAATGCCAACGATCCAACAGCTGATCCGCAAACCGCGGCAGCCGAAAGCAAAAACGCAGAAGTCGCAGCACCTTCAGGGCTGCCCGCAGAAGCGCGGCGTCTGCACGCGCGTCTACACGACGACACCGAAGAAGCCGAACTCAGCCATGCGGAAGGTCGCCAAAGTGCGTCTGACCAATGGTTTCGAGGTGATCAGCTACATCCCCGGTGAGAGCCACAACCTGCAGGAGCACAGCGTTGTGCTGATCCGCGGCGGCCGCGTCAAAGACCTTCCGGGTGTGCGTTACCACATCCTGCGCGGTGTTCTGGATACCCAGGGCGTCAAGGATCGTAAGCAGCGTCGTTCGAAATACGGCGCCAAGCGTCCCAAGTGACCCCTTTGGCGTCATCCCGGGCCTGTCCCGGGATTTCGCGCCGCCAAGAAGCTCCGGGGTGATCCTCGGGGCGCGACCGATAGAGACACAAAGGAAGACAGCCGATGTCCCGCCGCCACGCCGCTGAAAAACGCGAAGTTCTGCCCGACGCCAAATACGGCGATCGGGTTCTGACAAAATTCATGAACAACCTGATGATCGACGGCAAGAAATCCGCCGCCGAGAAAATCGTCTACAACGCGCTGGGTCGCGTCGAGGACAAGATCAAGCGCGCACCCGTAGAGGTGTTCCACGAAGCGCTGGAAAACATCAAACCCGCGCTCGAGGTTCGCTCGCGCCGCGTGGGTGGTGCCACGTACCAGGTTCCCGTCGAGGTCCGCCCGGAGCGCCGCGAGGCGCTGGCAATCCGCTGGCTGATCAACGCCAGTCGGTCGCGCAACGAGCACACGATGGAAGAGCGTCTTGCTGGCGAGCTTCTGGATGCGGTCAACAGCCGCGGCAGCGCTGTGAAAAAGCGCGAAGATACACACAAGATGGCCGAAGCAAACAAAGCTTTCAGCCACTACCGTTGGTAATACAGATACTCTGAGGAAGCAGCTTTCATGGCACGCGACTATTCGCTCGAACGCTACCGTAACTTTGGCATCATGGCCCATATCGATGCAGGTAAAACCACCTGCAGCGAACGGATCCTGTTCTACACCGGCAAGAACCACAACATGGGAGAGACCCACGAGGGTGCCTCGACCATGGACTGGATGGAGCAGGAGCAGGAGCGGGGAATCACGATCACCTCGGCTGCGACCACCACATTCTGGCAGCGTCAGGAAGACCCGACCGCCGAAGGTACGGCAGACACCAAGTACCGGATGAACATCATCGACACCCCCGGCCACGTGGACTTCACCATCGAAGTCGAGCGTAGCCTTGCCGTGCTCGACGGCGCCGTTGCGGTGCTGGATGCCAACGCCGGTGTTGAGCCCCAGACCGAAACAGTCTGGCGTCAGGCCGACCGTTACAAGGTGCCGCGGATCGTCTTCGTCAACAAGATGGACAAGATCGGCGCGGACTTCTTCAACTGCGTCAAGATGATCAAGGACCGTACCGGCGCGACGCCGGCACCGATCCAGATCCCGATCGGTTCCGAAACCGAGCTGGAAGGCATCGTTGATCTGGTCACCATGGAAGAATGGGTCTGGAAGGGCGAAGATCTGGGCGCGAACTGGACACGCGGTCCGATCCGCGACAGCCTGAAGGACCTGGCCGACGAATGGCGCGCCAACCTGATCGAGATCGCCGTCGAAATGGACGACGACGCGATGGAAGCTTACCTGGAAGGCGTAGAGCCCGACGTGGATACGCTGCACACGCTGATCCGTAAAGGTACGCTGTCGCTGAGCTTTGTTCCCGTGCTGTGTGGCTCGGCGTTCAAGAACAAGGGTGTGCAGCCGCTGCTGAACGCCGTTGTCGATTACCTGCCCAGCCCCAAGGACGTTGTCGACTACATGGGCTTTGCCCCCGATGACGAGACGGAAACCCGTAACATCCCGCGCCGCGCGGATGACAACATGCCGTTCTCGGGTCTGGCCTTCAAGATCATGAACGACCCGTTCGTCGGCTCGCTGACTTTCACCCGGATCTATTCGGGCACGATCAAGAAGGGCGATACCGTCCAGAACACCACCAAGGGCAAGAAAGAGCGCATCGGTCGTATGATGATGATGCACTCGATCCAGCGCGAAGAGATCGAAGAGGCATTTGCCGGCGACATCATCGCATTGGCGGGCCTCAAGGACACGACCACCGGCGACACGCTCAGCGACGTCAAGGAACAGGTCGTTCTGGAAACGATGACCTTCCCCGATCCGGTGATCGAGATCGCGGTCGAGCCCAAGACCAAGGGCGACCAGGAAAAGATGTCGGCCGGTCTGGCACGTCTGGCGGCCGAAGATCCATCCTTCCGCGTGGAAACCGATCAGGAATCCGGTCAGACGATCATGAAGGGCATGGGCGAACTTCACCTCGACATCCTGGTCGACCGTCTGCGCCGCGAATTCAAGGTCGATGCCAATATCGGTGCGCCTCAGGTGGCCTATCGCGAGACCATCGGTCACGAGGTCGAACATACCTACACCCACAAGAAACAGTCGGGTGGGTCCGGTCAGTTCGCCGAGGTCAAGATGATCATCTCGCCGACAGAGCCCGGTGAAGGTTTCTCCTTCGAGAGCCGTATCGTCGGTGGCGCGGTGCCCAAGGAATATATCCCGGGCGTCGAAAAAGGCATCCGCTCGGTCATGGACAGCGGCCCTCTGGCTGGCTTCCCCGTGATCGACTTCAAGGTCGCCCTGATCGATGGTAAGTTCCACGATGTGGACTCCAGCGTCATGGCGTTCGAGATTGCGGCACGCATGGGTATGCGCGAAGGTCTGCGCAAGGCCGGCGCCAAGCTTCTGGAACCGATCATGAAGGTCGAAGTGGTTACGCCCGAGGATTACACGGGTGGTATCATCGGCGATCTCACCTCGCGTCGCGGGCAGATTTCGGGGCAGGAGACGCGCGGCAACGCCATCGCGATCAACTGTAACGTGCCGCTTGCGAACATGTTCGGCTATATCAACACGCTGCGCTCGATGTCTTCGGGGCGTGCCCAGTTCACGATGCAATTCTCGCATTATGAGCCGGTGCCGCAGAATATCTCCGAAGAAATCCAAGCAAAATATGCCTAACCCGGGTGGCGGGGGATAACCCCGCCCTACCCAGCACCGTAGGGTGGGGCTTCGCCCCGCCACCTGACAGACAAGAAGAGGAGCCAGCATCATGGCAAAGGAAAAGTTCGACCGCAGCAAGCCGCATGTTAACATCGGCACGATCGGTCACGTTGACCACGGCAAGACGACGCTGACGGCGGCGATCACGAAGTATTTCGGTGACTTCAAGGCGTATGACCAGATCGACGGCGCGCCGGAAGAGAAAGCACGCGGGATCACGATCTCGACCGCGCACGTGGAATACGAGACCGACGCGCGCCACTATGCGCATGTCGACTGCCCCGGCCACGCTGACTATGTGAAGAACATGATCACCGGTGCGGCGCAGATGGACGGCGCGATTCTGGTGGTGAACGCGGCCGACGGCCCGATGCCCCAGACGCGCGAGCACATCCTGCTGGGTCGCCAGGTGGGCATCCCCTACATGGTCGTCTACATGAACAAGGTCGACCAGGTTGACGACGAAGAGCTGCTGGAACTGGTCGAGATGGAAATTCGCGAGCTGCTGAGCTCGTACGAATATCCCGGCGACGACATTCCGATCATCCCCGGCTCGGCGCTGGCTGCGCTGGAAGGCCGTGATCCGGAAATCGGCGAGAATTCGATCCGCAAGCTGATGGCGGCCGTGGACGAGTACATCCCGACGCCGGCACGCGCCGTGGACCAGCCCTTCCTGATGCCGGTCGAGGACGTGTTCTCGATCTCGGGTCGTGGTACGGTTGTGACCGGTCGTGTTGAGCGTGGCGTGATCAACGTTGGCGACGAGATCGAGATCGTCGGCATCCGCGACACCAAGAAGACGACCTGCACGGGCGTTGAAATGTTCCGCAAGCTGCTGGATCGCGGTGAAGCTGGCGACAACATCGGCGCGCTGCTGCGCGGTATCGATCGTGAAGGTGTCGAGCGCGGGCAGGTCCTGTGCAAGCCGGGTTCGGTGACGCCGCACACCAAGTTCGAAGCCGAGGCGTATATCCTGACCAAGGATGAGGGTGGCCGTCACACGCCGTTCTTCGCCAACTACCGTCCGCAGTTCTACTTCCGTACGACGGATGTGACCGGCACCGTGAACCTGCCCGAGGGCACGGAGATGGTGATGCCCGGCGACAACCTGAAGTTCGAGGTCGACCTGATCGCCCCGATCGCGATGGAAGAGGGCCTGCGTTTCGCCATCCGCGAAGGCGGTCGCACCGTCGGCGCCGGCGTGGTGTCGAAAATCCTCGAGTAAGCGAATTGTCTATGCGGTAGGTGATTGCAACTTTCGCCAAACCCGCATAGGCGGTCCAGACAAGCGGGGTTCCGGGTTATGCCCGGGACCTCCCTCCGTTAAAGCCGGGGGAAGTTCGACGAGGGGGCCGGGTGGTCCGGCGCTCCTCCTATCAACTCCAAAAGCCGCGAAAGGCTAAGACAATGCAAAGTCAGAACATTCGCATCCGGCTGAAGGCCTTCGATTACCGCGTACTGGATGCCAGCACGCAGGAAATCGTGAACACCGCGAAGCGCACCGGCGCAGACGTGCGTGGCCCGATCCCGCTGCCGAACAAAATCGAAAAATTCACCGTTCTGCGTGGCCCCCACGTGAACAAGAAATCCCGCGATCAATGGGAAATCCGCACGCATAAACGCCTGCTGGACATCGTTGATCCTACACCGCAGACCGTGGACGCGCTGATGAAGCTCGACCTGGCCGCCGGTGTTGACGTGCAGATTTCGGTCTAAGGAGGGCAATCAGATATGTTGCGCTCTGGTATTATCGCAAAGAAAGTCGGCATGACCCGGCTTTTCATGGAAGACGGCAAGCAGATCCCTGTGACCGTTCTTCAATTGGACAAACTGCAGGTCGTGGCGACACGTACCCCAGAAACCCACGGCTATACCGCGGTTCAACTGGGTGCCGGTTCGGCCAAGGCCAAGCGGACCTCGAAAGCCATGCGCGGTCACTTTGCCGCAGCCAAGGTTGAGCCCAAGCGCAAGATCGCGGAATTCCGCGTGGCGCCCGAGGCGATGATCGCGGTTGGTGAAGAGATCACCGCGAACCATTACTTCGAAGGCCAGTACGTTGATGTTTGTGGCACTTCGATCGGTAAAGGTTTTGCCGGTGCGATGAAGCGTCACAACTTCAAGGGTCTGGAAATGACCCACGGTGTTTCGATTTCGCACCGTTCGCACGGCTCCACGGGTCAGTGTCAGGATCCCGGCAAGGTGTTCAAGGGCAAGAAGATGGCCGGTCACATGGGCGCAGCCCGGATCACCACGCAGAATCTGCAAGTGGTCAAGACCGACGCCGAACGCGGCCTGATCATGGTCAAAGGCGCTGTTCCAGGCTCCAAGGGTGGCTGGGTCACGGTCAAGGATGCGGTCAAGAAGCCGTTCCCCGAGAGCGCGATTCTGCCAGCAGCGTTGAAGTCCGACGCCGAAGCCGCTGCCAAGGCCGCTGAAGAAGCTGCCGCCGCAGCCGCCGCAGAAGCAGAAGCAGCCGCAAAAGAAGCCGCTGAAGCCGAGCAGGCAGCTCTGGAAGCACAAGCCGCAGATGAGGCCGGGACCGATGCGGTTGCCGAAGCCCAAGCTGCTGAGAAGAAGGAAGGCGAGGAATGAAACTCGACGTGATCAAACTGGACGGCAGCAAGGCCGGCTCGGTCGATCTGGGCGAAGACATCTTCGACCTGGAGCCGCGCGCAGACATACTGCACCGCGTCGTCCGCTGGCAGCGTAACAAGGCACAGGCCGGTACGCACAAGGTCAAGACCCGCTCCGAGGTCAGCTATTCGACCAAGAAGATCTATCGCCAGAAGGGCACCGGCGGCGCACGCCACGGCGCGCGCTCGGCACCGATCTTTCGCGGTGGTGGCGTCTACAAGGGTCCGGTTGTGCGTAGCCACGGCCACGACCTGCCCAAGAAGGTCCGCCAACTGGGTCTGAAGCTGGCGCTGTCGGCGAAAGCCAAGGCAGGCGAGCTGATCGTGATCGAAAGCGCGGCATCTGACGGCAAAACCGGCGCCCTGGCCAAGCAGGTCAAGGAACTGGGCTGGAAACGCGCGCTGATCATCGACGGCGCCGAGGTGAATGAAGACTTCGCCAAGGCGGCACGCAACATCGAAGGCCTGGATATCCTGCCGACGATGGGCGCAAACGTCTATGACATCCTCAAGCGCGACACGCTCGTGCTGACGAAGGCGGGTGTCGAGGCACTGGAAGCCCGTTTGGGGAAAGGTGACGCGAAATGAGCGCGAAAGCAGAACATTACGACGTGATCCGCAAGCCGATCATCACCGAGAAAGCCACCATGTCGTCGGAAAACGGCGCGGTTGTGTTCGAAGTGGCGATGGCCTGCAACAAGCCGCAGATCAAGGAGGCCGTCGAGTCTCTGTTTGGTGTCAAGGTGAAGGCCGTGAACACGACCATCACCAAAGGCAAGGTCAAGCGGTTCCGCGGCCGTCCCGGCAAGCGGGCAAACGTCAAGAAGGCCTATGTGACGCTCGAAGAGGGCAACACGATCGACGTGAGCACTGGTCTCTGATCTGATCGGTCTGGCGGGCTGAAGCCTGCACTGCAAGAATAGAAAACCCCGGCTGCGAGAGTGGCCGGGGTTTTTTGTTTGTGCGAGATAGCGTTGAGCGCGCTATGACAAATGCTGCAAATATTGTGGGCGCCAGCTTTCTAAAATCTGAAAAATTCCGTCCCAGCCTAAGGCGAATTATTGGCGTTCTCCACTGAACCAAGCGCTCTAACGAGTAGGAGGCTAGATTTGTGCGCAGAGTAGGACTGATCACGTGTGGACGGCTCCTCACCGTATCGCACCGCAGCCGAGCACTGGATATCAACTAGAAGGTTTTCTAAGCTCAAGCCCACGATGGAGCGTGCGAGTGCGTCATGGAGCTTTTTCAGGTTATGTGTCTGAGGAATGGGCGATACAACACCGATCACCTCAGTTAAGCCCTTCATAAATTTCTCAGCAAACTGGAGCGACGCCCATCTGGCTTGGCCATAGTTTGGATTCTGGCTGGTCATGTGCATGACAGCGGTCTTCCAATCACTCTGTGCTTCGCGAAAGAAGCGACTTGAATTAATGAACCGCGCGAATGCATTCCGTACATCCATTCCGATGAGGAACATGCCGTAAACTTCATCTAGATCGGTGTCCCTGAAATACTCCAAGCGGGTCTGGGTAATACCAAACAAAGCATCACAGGCGTTTAGCCTAGAAGAGCCATGGGCTTTGTCATCCATTTCTGAAAGCTTTCGATCAACGACAATCGCGCAAGGCCCATAGATGATTGGCAGTCTAAGTTCCCAAAGATCACCATCGGCCAGCACCGCTACTTTACCATCGGCAGATGGATCGAGTTTTATTTGGTCTCCGTAGACCTCTCTGTACCACTCGTAAATCCTCTCGGCATACTTCCAGCTATCCATCAATTCGTCATCAATGGCAGAATGGGGCTTCACAAAAAGAATCGACATTTTAAAACGCTGCCCAAATTTGATGATCGCGTTCATCGGGCGGCCCACCGGAGAGATGCCTTCTGCTTTGAGCTCGTGGTCGATCTCTCGGACAATAGGTGTGATGTCGTCTGGAATGTGTGACATGAAGGGCCCTAGTATTCCCACAATACTTCTGGAACTCAGCTTTGGGTTGGTTTCAGATCGTTTCTGAAATGCGCTCAGATTTAGGGGACCACAAAAGCGGTCATTTAGACAATACGTAACGAATGAAAACAATGTTCGCACATCGAACTTGCGGAGCTAACGTTACCTCGCCCCGTCAGGCGCGCGCTCGGCTTGGGGCGGGGCAGGGGGTATATCCCTTGTTTTCTGCGGCAAGTGCTTGACCCTGACGCGCATCCCCCCTAAACGAGCCTATCTGTGTGGCCCCGGATTCGTCCGGGGCTTCGCATTCGTTCGTAAGAACACCCTAAGCCGGGCACCTACGGGGGCCTATAAACACGGTGGGATCAAATCCCACCCTACATAGGTGGGGCGAAATCCCTGCCGTTTGCTAAACGGAAGACAGAAAGCATGGCACTCAAGTCGTATAAGCCAACGACGCCGGGCCAGCGCGGGCTGGTGCTGATCGACCGTTCGGAGCTGTACAAAGGACGCCCCGTCAAAGCCCTCACCGAGGGTTTGTCGAAATCGGGCGGCCGGAACAACACCGGACGTATCACGTCGCGTCGTCGCGGAGGAGGGGCCAAGCGCCTCTACCGGATCGTTGATTTCAAACGCAACAAATTCGATATCTCGGCCACGGTCGAGCGGATCGAATATGACCCCAACCGGACAGCCTTCATCGCGCTCGTCAAGTATGACGACGGTGAGCAGACCTATATCCTGGCGCCTCAGCGTCTGGCCATCGGCGACAAGATCATCGCCGGCGCCAAGGTCGACATCAAGCCCGGTAATTGCATGCCGTTCTCGGGTATGCCGATCGGTACGATCGTCCACAACATCGAGCTGAAGCCCGGCAAGGGTGGGCAGATTGCCCGCGCTGCAGGTACCTACGCTCAATTCGTGGGTCGTGACGGTGGCTACGCGCAGGTGCGTCTGAGCAGTGGTGAACTGCGCCTGGTCCGCCAGGAATGCAAGGCGACGGTCGGTGCGGTCAGCAACCCTGACAACTCCAACCAGAACTTCGGCAAGGCCGGCCGCATGCGTCACAAGGGCGTCCGCCCGAGTGTTCGTGGTGTGGTCATGAACCCGATCGATCACCCCCATGGTGGTGGTGAAGGTCGGACATCGGGTGGTCGTCACCCGGTCACGCCCTGGGGCAAGCCCACCAAGGGTGCTCGCACCCGCAACAAGAACAAGGCGTCGCAGAAGCTGATCATCCGCTCGCGTCACGCCAAGAAAAAGGGCCGGTAATCATGTCGCGTTCTGTATGGAAAGGCCCCTTTGTCGATGCTTACGTGCTGAAGAAAGCCGAAGCATCGCGCGAAAGTGGTCGCAACGAAGTCATCAAAATCTGGTCGCGCCGCTCGACGATCCTGCCCCAGTTCGTGGGTCTGACGTTTGGCGTCTACAACGGTCGGAAACATATCCCTGTCAACGTCAGCGAAGACATGATTGGTCAGAAGTTCGGTGAGTATTCGCCGACCCGGACCTACCATGGTCATGCAGCCGACAAAAAAGCGAAGCGGAAGTAAGTCATGGGCAAGGAAAAGAACCCCCGCCGCGTGGCCGATAACGAAGCAATGGCAAAACTGCGCATGCTCCGTACGTCCCCGCAAAAGCTGAACCTGCTGGCCGCGCTGATCCGTGGCAAGAAGGTGGACAAGGCGCTCAACGATCTGGCCTTCTCGAAGAAGCGGATCGCCGAAGATGTGCGCAAATGCCTGCAATCGGCCATCGCCAATGCCGAAAACAACCATAACCTGGATGTTGACGAACTGGTGGTTGCCGAGGCCTATGTTGGCAAGAACCTCGTCATGAAGCGCGGTCGCCCGCGTGCCCGGGGTCGGTTCGGCGCGCTGCGCAAGCCGTTCTCGGAATTGACGATCAAAGTCCGCCAAGTTGAGGAGCAAGCCTGATGGGAAATAAAGTCAATCCGATTGGCATGCGCCTTCAGGTGAATCGCACCTGGGACAGTCGCTGGTACGCGGACACCAAGGATTACGGCAACTTGCTGCTTGAGGACATCGCGATGCGCGATTTCATCAAGACCGAGTGCAAGCAGGCCGGCATCAGCCGCGTGATCATCGAGCGTCCGCACAAGAAGTGCCGCGTGACGATCCACACTGCACGTCCCGGCGTGATCATTGGCAAGAAAGGCGCAGACATCGAGACGCTGCGCAAGAAACTGGCCAGCATGACCGCGTCCGAACTGCACCTGAACGTCGTCGAAGTGCGCAAGCCCGAGCTTGACTCTGCACTGGTGGGTGAGAGCATCGCCCAGCAGCTGGAGCGTCGTGTCAGCTTCCGCCGGGCGATGAAACGTGCCGTGCAGAACGCCATGCGCATGGGTGCCCTTGGTATCCGGGTCAACGTTGCGGGTCGCCTCGGCGGTGCCGAGATTGCCCGGACCGAATGGTACCGCGAGGGTCGTGTGCCACTGCACACGCTGCGTGCGGATATCGATTACGCTCACACCGAAGCCGTGACGGCCTATGGCATCATCGGCATCAAGGTCTGGATCTTCAAAGGCGAGATCATGGAGCACGATCCCGCTGCCCGTGACCGCAAGGCCCAGGAACTTCAGGATGGTCCAGCGCCGCGCGGCGCCGGCGGCCGTCGCTAAGGAGGACAGGATATGCTGCAACCAAAGCGCACGAAATTCCGCAAGCAGTTCAAGGGCCGGATCAAGGGCGAGGCCAAAGGCGGCTCCGACCTGAACTTTGGCTCCTTCGGGCTGAAAGCGACGGAACCAGAACGTGTGACAGCGCGTCAGATCGAGGCGGCTCGCCGCGCGATGACCCGCCACATGAAACGTCAGGGCCGTGTCTGGATCCGGATCTTCCCGGATGTGCCAGTCACGTCCAAGCCTACCGAAGTTCGGATGGGTAAAGGTAAAGGCTCGGTCGATTTCTGGGCCTGCAAGGTCAAGCCGGGCCGCGTGATGTTCGAGCTCGACGGCGTTTCCGACGACGTGGCCATCGAGGCCCTGCGTCTGGCGGCGATGAAACTGCCGATCAAGACCCGCGTCGTTCAGCGCGAGGACTGGTGATTTTCGCCAAGGCGAAATTCACTTAGGCTAAGACAAAGTAACCCCCGTCGAGAAATCGGCGGGGGTTACTGTTTTTAAAGCCTTACCTGTTTTGAAAGTGGTAGAGGCTGGACAGCTTTGACATGACTTCACTGGGTATGCCCGGCACAATTTCTTGAAACCTGGCTTTTGCAAGGGACGCTTCTTCTCCGAGCGACATGCCATTCCGCTCTTCGGGAGCGCAATTGAGCAAAAGCATCTGCAAACCATCCAAAGTCTCAAACAGCGAAATGGCGTTTTCCTCGCCAAACTCTTTGATGAATGCATCCGCTCGCGCCGGATATGAGGAGCGGGCAGCATTCAGATCGAAACCGTGCCGCCACACCTCGGCGGCGTCAATCAGCTCGTCAGCACTGTGGCCTAGAGCATCTATTAAAGGGTCATCGTCTCTATGCATTCTGCCGCTCGCTAAAAGGTCGATCCCAAGGTATGGCGCTTGGGAGGTTCTGCTGAGTGATGCTGCATTAAGGTGATAGACTGCTTACGCAGCCTCTGCCCGGAAATTCTGCGGGCTCACCCCCAGCCGTAGTTGAAGCTGACCGAAATCCGGTCGTCCTCGGACATATTCATCGGGACTTCGTGGCGAAGCCAGCTTTCCCACAGCAGAACGTCGCCTACGTCAGGCTCCACGTAGACGAACTGACGCAACTCTTCGGGCGCGTCCTTGCGGCGGGTAGGGGAGGCCATCATCCGCGATGAGCGGGGATCTTCCAGCTTCAGCGCGGAGGTGCCTTCTGGCATCGCCACATACATCGTTCCGGAAATCACCGAATGCGGGTGGATATGCGAGGCATGGGTGCCGCCCTCGGGCAGGATGTTGATCCAGATGTCTTGCAGCGTCAGCGGCTTGTCTTCGAGATCGAACGCGAGATGCTCGGCGAAGGCCGCGATATGCGCATCAAGCGCCTTGACCACCTCGGCAAAGATCGGGAACCGCCAGGGCAGATCGGTGAGCGACGCATAGGAGGTGTAACCGGGATACCCGTTTTCCTCGCACCAGCCTTGGCCTGCTTCGTCATCCTCTGCGATGGACCAGCACGAGGCGGCAAGTTCGGATATATCCACGCCCTCGTCCAAACCGGAGAGGCGGGCGCGGTAGAGCGGGGTTACGAAAAGCGATTTGATCTGTGACATATCCGCGTGATAGCCCAAGCGCGGGCCGAGTGCGAGAGGGCTGGGCGCAGAATTGCGCACCATCCATGCTGCAAGGGGTTGCGTTATCCCGACTGGAGCGGTATTGGGCACGCTCATCATGGACTCCACTGGAATCACGGTGACCCGACGCGCCAATGCATAGGGGCCTGCCAGTGATGTTGAAAGGACAAGGCGATGGACGCCAACGAACTGCGTGAAAAGACACCCGACCAGCTGCGCGAAGCGCTGGCCAGTCTGAAAAAAGAACAATTCAACCTGCGCTTCCAGGCCGCCACCGGCCAGCTGGAAAACCCGGCGCAGATGCGCATTGCTCGCCGCAACGCGGCCCGTGTGCTGACGATTCTCAACGAAAAAGCTGCCGCCGCAGCGACCGCTGAATAAGGAGCCGATAGTATGCCCAAACGTATCCTCACCGGCACCGTGACCAGCGACGCCAACGCCCAGACCATTTCCGTATCGGTCGAGCGCCGTTTCAAGCACCCGGTTCTGCAAAAGACGATCCGGAAGTCGAAGAAATACCGTGCCCACGACGAAAACAACACCTACAAGGTCGGCGACAAGGTCCGCATCATCGAATGCGCGCCTCGATCCAAGACGAAACGCTGGGAGGTTCTGGAGGCCTAGGCCACCGGTACATTCAGTTTAATCGAAACCTCGGGACAAGGGCCGCATCGCCCCCCGCCAGGTCGGGAGAAACAATATGATCCAGATGCAGACTAACCTGGATGTTGCTGACAACAGCGGCGCTCGCCGTGTTCAGTGCATCAAGGTTCTGGGGGGCTCCAAGCGGAGATATGCGTCCGTCGGCGACGTCATCGTCGTCTCGGTGAAGGAAGCCATCCCACGTGGTCGTGTGAAGAAAGGTGACGTCCGCAAGGCCGTCGTCGTTCGCACCGCCAAGGAAATCCGCCGCGAAGACGGTACCGCCATCCGCTTTGACCGCAATGCTGCCGTGATCCTGAACAACGCAGGTGAGCCGGTCGGTACGCGGATCTTTGGCCCGGTGGTGCGCGAATTGCGCGCCAAGAACTTCATGAAAATCATTTCGCTCGCCCCGGAGGTGCTGTGATATGGCTGCCAAGCTGAAAAAGGGCGACAAGGTCGTCGTTCTGGCCGGTAAGGACAAGGGCAAGGAAGGCACGATTTCTTCCGTCGACCCCAAGGCCGGCAAAGCCGTTGTTGACGGTGTGAACGTGGCGATCCGCGCCACCCGTCAAAGTCAGACTTCCCAGGGCGGTCGCATCCCCAAGCCGATGCCGATCCAACTGAGCAATCTGGCCTATCTCGACAAGAACGGCAAACCCACCCGCGTCGGCTTCAAGATCGAAGACGGCAAGAAAGTGCGCATTGCCAAGACCACGGGGGACGTGATCGATGCTTGATACAGCAAACTATACCCCGCGCATGAAGGTCGCGTATGCCGAGACCATCAAGCCCGCGATGAAAGAAGAGTTCGGCTACAAGAACGACATGCAGATCCCGCGTCTGGACAAGATTGTCCTGAACATTGGCTGCGGTGCCGAGGCCGTTCGCGACTCCAAGAAGGCGAAGTCGGCACAGGAAGACCTGTCCACCATCGCCGGCCAGCACGCCGTCGTGACCACGGCCAAGAACTCCATCGCCGGTTTCCGCGTTCGCGAAGACATGCCGATGGGGGCCAAGGTCACCCTGCGTGGCGACCGTATGTATGACTTCATCGACCGTCTGATCACCGTGGCAATGCCACGTATCCGCGACTTCCGCGGCGTATCGGGCAAATCCTTTGATGGCCGTGGCAACTATGCCTTCGGCATCAAGGAACATATCATCTTCCCCGAAATCAATTTCGACAAGGTAGATGAGATGTGGGGGATGGACATCATCATCGCAACCACGGCGAAAACCGACGCTGAAGCCAAGGCGCTGTTGAAGCATTTCAACATGCCCTTCAACAGCTGAGCGGGAGAGAGACTTATGGCTAAAAAAGCAATGATCGAACGCGAAAAGAAGCGTCAGAAGCTGGTGGATAAATTCGCCGCGAAACGCGCTGCGCTCAAGGCAATCATCAACGACCAAAGCAAGCCGATGGAAGAGCGTTTTCGCGCGACCCTGAAGCTGGCTGAATTGCCGCGCAACAGCTCTGCCAGCCGGTTGCACAACCGTTGCCAGCTGACGGGCCGTCCGCACGCTTACTATCGCAAACTCAAAGTGTCGCGGATTGCGCTGCGGGAACTTGGCCAGAACGGCCAGGCACCCGGCCTCGTGAAATCCAGCTGGTAAGGGAGATTTGAAATGAATGATCCTATCGGCGATATGCTCACCCGCATCCGCAACAGCCAGATGCGCGGTAAGTCCACGGTGATGACGCCGGCCTCGAAGATGCGTGCGCGCGTTCTCGATGTTCTGGTGGATGAAGGTTACATCCGTGGCTACGAGACAACCACAGGTGAAGATGGTCATCCGGCCATCGAAATCAGCCTGAAATATTTCGACGGCGCCCCCGTCATTCGCGAAATGAAGCGGGTTTCCAAGCCCGGTCGTCGCGTCTATCTGGGCGTTGATGACATCCCGTCGGTCCGTCAGGGCCTCGGTGTGTCGATTGTCTCCACCTCCAAGGGTGTGATGTCGGATGCAAGTGCACGCAGCCAGAATGTTGGCGGCGAAGTACTCTGCACCGTATTCTAAGGAGGGTTCAGATGTCTCGTATCGGTAAACAGCCCGTGACCTTGCCGAATGGCGTCACCGCAACGATCAGCGGCCAGACGCTTGAGGTCAAAGGCCCCAAGGCAACCAAAACCTTCACCGCCACGGATGACGTGACGCTGACCATCGCCGATGGCCAGATCACCGTTACCCCGCGTGGTAAATCCAAGCGCGCGCGCCAGCAGTGGGGCATGACCCGCACCGTTGTCGCGAACCTCGTGCATGGCACCAACGAAATGTTCCGCAAAGAGCTGGAAATTCGCGGCGTCGGCTACCGGGCACAGATGCAGGGTAACACCCTGAAGCTGAACCTGGGTCTTAGCCACGATGTGGATTTCGTAGTTCCGGAAGGTGTGACTGTTACCGCGCCCAAGCAGACCGAACTGGTTGTTGAAGGCACGGACAAGCAGCTCGTCGGTCAAGTCGCGGCTAATATCCGCGATTGGCGGCGGCCCGAGCCCTACAAGGGCAAAGGCATCCGCTACAAAGGCGAGTATATCTTCCAGAAGGAAGGCAAGAAGAAGTAAGGACGCGAGAAGATGGCAAACAGCAAGAGAAAACTGTTCCTCAAACGCCGCCTGCGCGTTCGGAACAAACTTCGCAAGGTCAATGCAGGGCGCGTGCGCCTCAGCGTTCACCGCAGCAACAAGAATATCAGCGTTCAGCTGATCGACGATGTTCAGGGCGTGACCCTGGCGTCGGCCTCGACGCTCGAAAAAGATTTCGGCGTGGTCGGCAAGAACAACATCGAAGCGGCCACCAAGATCGGTGCCGCCATCGCAGAGCGTGCCAAGAAGGCAGGCGTCAGCGAGGCGTATTTCGATCGCGGCGGCTTCCTCTTTCACGGGCGCGTCAAGGCTTTGGCCGATGCCGCACGTGAGGGTGGTCTGAAAATCTAGATGGGATGGGGCCCCACCTTGCGCTTTGCGTGCAGGGTGGGGCCTCGACCCACCTATGCGTGAAGGCGAGGCGACTCGTCTCGATGATCCGGGGGCGTATCTGCGTTCACTTGGATTGAATGATTGGCCTCAGGGCCGCACGACAAAGGAAGCCAGATGGCAAGAGATGACAACCGTGGGGGAGGCCGCCGCAATCAGCGCGACGAGACCCCAGAATTCGCCGATCGCCTGGTTGCGATCAACCGCGTCAGCAAGACCGTCAAGGGCGGTAAGCGCTTCGGCTTTGCAGCCCTCGTCGTCGTTGGCGACCAGAAGGGCCGTGTAGGCTTTGGCAAGGGTAAGGCCAAGGAGGTCCCCGAGGCCATCCGCAAGGCCACCGAACAGGCCAAGCGCCAGATGATCCGTGTGCCGCTGCGCGAAGGCCGCACGCTGCATCACGACATGGAAGGCCGTCACGGTGCCGGCAAGGTGATCATGCGGTCCGCCCCGCAGGGTACCGGCATCATCGCCGGTGGTCCGATGCGCGCCGTGTTCGAGATGCTGGGTATTCAGGACGTCGTCGCCAAGTCGAACGGCAGCCAGAACCCCTATAACATGATCCGCGCCACCATCGATGGTCTGCGCAAGGAATCGAGCCCCCGTATGGTCGCGCAACGTCGCGGCAAGAAAGTGGCCGACATCCTCGCGACCGGCGAAGCGCCCAAAGTCAGTGGCGAGCAAGCCCCTGCGGTTCAGGAGGGTTAAGACATGGCCAAGACAATCGTTGTCAAACAGGTGGGTTCGCCCATCCGTCGCCCCGCCAGCCAGCGTGCCACGCTGGTCGGTCTGGGCCTCAACAAGATGCACCGCACGCGCGAGCTTGAGGACACTCCCTCGATCCGCGGCATGGTCGCCAAGATCCCGCACCTGGTCGAGATCGTCGAAGAAAAAGGCTGAGTTTGCTCCGGGCTGAAGCCCGGCCTGCCCAGAAACCAAACGCCCCGGTCAGAAATGGCCGGGGCGTTTTTTGTTCAGTGGCAATGCAACGGTTTCGAACCGGCGTGGCAGCATTTCCCCGGTGGCGAGCTCTTGCGGCAGCCACCGCTATGGGAAATGACTTTCATTTGTTTAGCTGTTTGAGCGCCCGACGACACCATGCTCGCCGAAAGTGGCGTTGTGAATGAAGCCACGAAAAACAGGGCCCCTAGGAAGTATTTGACCATCACCACACTCCTTCTGTGAACGGGTTGTTCACCCAAGACATTAACGAAGGTTAACAGAAATTTACTTGTGCTGCACGAAATCGCGCAGACTTGCTTCAGGCCAGTTTAGTGCTGCTAGCGGGAAGGTTACGACTCCCGATCAACGCACAACCCTGTGTCTCGCGCAGGGCTGCCGCCAACTCGTCCACTGTCGCGGCCGTCAACAAATTTGCGCTTCGGGTCGCACGCGAAGCGCCCTAGACTGGCTGGAAAATCAACGAAAGGCTGCACCTATGCTGGTAAAAACTCTTGATGACATCCTGAACACCTCCGATCACGTGACCGGCGATGCGTTCGAGAGCCGCCGTATCTTGCTGGCGCGTGATGGCTTGGGCTATTCGTTTCACGATACGCTCGTCAAGGCAGGCAGCACCCAGCGGCTCGAGTACAAGAATCACATCGAGGCGAATTACTGCATCGAAGGCGTGGGTGAGGTCGAGGAGGTGGCGACAGGCCGCATATGGCCGCTGCGGCCCGGTACAATGTATGTGCTCGATCGCCACGATGCCCATATCATCCGAGCCGAGACCGATCTGCGGCTGCTATGCGTGTTCACGCCTGCGCTGACCGGGACCGAGACTCATGACAGCGATGGCAGCTACAATCTGCCGGGGTAGGGCAGGCGTAAAAACGGCCTTGATACTGCATCGGGCCGGGGCTATACGCCCGGGGTGGTGCCATGAGCGCCGCGAACCAATCAAATCAAGCCGCGTTCGGCCGCTCCCGTCGCTGGGGGCCGCATCCGGCAAAGGAGAAGCGACATGAAACTGCACGAACTGCACGACAACGAAGGCGCCACTAAGAAACGCAAGCGCGTTGGGCGTGGTGCTGGCTCTGGCATGGGTAAGACCGGTGGCCGGGGTATCAAAGGTCAGAAATCCCGCTCGGGTGTGGCCATCGCAGGCTACGAGGGTGGCCAGATGCCGCTCTACCAACGTCTGCCCAAGCGTGGCTTTACCAAGCCGAACCGCAAGAAATTTGCCGTGGTAAACCTGGGCCTGATCCAGAAGTTCATCGACGAGAAGAAGCTTGATGCAAGCGCTGCGATCACCGAAGAAGCGCTTTTGGCCTCCGGCCTTGTGCGCCGCACGCTGGACGGTGTGCGCGTTCTCGCCAAGGGCGATATCAGCGCCAAGGTGACGCTGGAAGTGACCGGCGCATCGAAGTCTGCAGTCGAAGCGGTCGAGAAGGCCGGCGGCAGTCTGACGATCAAAGCTGCGCAAGCGGCTGAATAAGAGGTTGTGAGCGGCGCATGTGCCGCTTACATAACTTCTAGTTTTTCAAACACGCCGCCGGCTCGCTGAAAAACAGCGGCCCGGCGGCGTTGTCATAAAAAAGAGAGCCGCATGGTATCCGCAGCAGAACAAATGGCCGCCAACACCAGTTGGGCCGCACTTGGCAAGGCGACCGACCTTCGCAAGCGTATCTTATTCACGCTGGGCCTGTTGGTCGTCTACCGGTTGGGCACGTTCATCCCGGTCCCCGGTATCGACGGGGCAGAACTGCGCGCATTCATGGAAAGCGCCGGATCCAGCATCGGCGGCATGTTGTCGATGTTCACCGGTGGCGCGCTGGGGCGTATGGGGGTGTTTGCCCTCGGGATCATGCCCTATATTTCGGCCTCGATCATCGTGCAGTTGATGACGTCGATGGTGCCCGCGCTGGAACAGCTCAAGAAAGAAGGCGAGCAGGGCCGCAAGAAGATCAACCAATACACGCGCTATGGCACGGTGTTTCTGGCAACTCTGCAATCCTACGGGCTGGCGGTCAGCCTGCAATCGGGCGATCTGGTAACCAATCCCGGCGGATTCTTCCTGGCGTCCTGCATGATCACCCTTGTAGGCGGCACCATGTTCCTGATGTGGCTGGGCGAGCAGATCACTCAACGCGGCATCGGCAACGGTATCAGCCTGATCATCTTTGTCGGCATCATCGCCGAAGTTCCTGCCGCTCTGGCGCAGTTCTTTGCGTCGGGTCGTTCCGGAGCTATCAGCCCTGCGGTGATCATCGGTGTGCTGGTCATGGTCGTGGCTGTGATTGCCTTCGTGGTCTTCATGGAGCGGTCTCTGCGCAAGATCCACATCCAGTACCCGCGCCGTCAGGTCGGCATGAAGGTCTATGATGGCGGATCAAGCCACCTGCCGGTCAAGGTGAACCCCGCTGGCGTTATCCCGGCGATCTTTGCCAGTTCGCTGCTGTTGTTGCCGGTGACGGTCAGCACATTCTCTCAGCAGGGCACATCCACCAGCCCGATCATGTCGACGATTCTGGCCTATTTCGGGCCGGGTCAGCCGCTCTATCTGCTGTTCTTCGCGATCATGGTCGTGTTCTTCACCTATTTCTACACCTACAACGTTGCGTTCAAGACGGACGAGGTCGCTGACAATCTCAAGAACCAGAACGGTTTTGTTCCGGGGATCCGCCCCGGCAAGAAAACCGCTGAGTATCTCGACTACGTGGTCACTCGTATCCTTGTTCTGGGGTCGGCCTACCTTGCGGCAGTTTGTCTCCTTCCTGAGATTCTGCGTTCCCAATTCACAATTCCGTTCTACTTTGGCGGCACATCGGTTTTGATCGTCGTGTCTGTCACGATGGATACGATCCAACAGGTGCAGAGCCATCTTCTGGCGCACCAGTATGAAGGTCTGATCGAAAAGTCACAGTTGAGCGGCAAGGGTAAACGCCGCGCGCGTAGAAAAGGGGCAGCACGCCGATGAACATTATTCTTCTCGGGCCGCCGGGCGCCGGCAAAGGCACTCAAGCACATCTTCTGGTATCAGAGCGGGGCATGATCCAGCTCAGCACCGGTGACATGCTGCGTGAGGCCAAGGACAGCGGCACCGAGATGGGTAAGGTTGTGGCGGATGTCATGGCGCGTGGTGCTCTGGTGACAGACGAAATCGTGATCGGCCTGATCCGCGAGAAATTGCAGGGCGACAAGGCTGGCGGTTTCATCTTTGACGGCTTCCCGCGCACCTTGGCGCAAGCTGATGCGCTTGAGGAGCTTCTGGAAGAGTGCGGCGAAACGCTGGACAAGGTTGTGGCGATGGAAGTGAATGACGAGGCCCTGGTGGCCCGTATCACAGCCCGCTCGACCTGTGGCGATTGCGGTGAAGTCTATAACGACATCACCAAGCCTATTCCGGCGGATGGCAAGTGCTCCAAATGCGGCGGTACGGAATTCAAGCGCCGCGCTGACGACAACGAGGAAAGCCTCAAGACCCGTCTGATGGAATACTACAAGAAAACCTCGATGCTTATTGGCTACTACCATGCCAAGAAAAAGCTGGCTTGGGTCAATGGCCTTGGCGAAATCGCCGAAGTTCACGACGAGATCGCGGCCGTTCTGGACGCCTGATCGGCGGCAGGACAGCACTTGCGCCAGAGGGTTCACATCCTCTGGTGAGGAGGGCGGGTCTGCGAAGCGGAAAGCCCGCGATTGCTGACAGGCCTCAGGCACGCGGTGCTTGTTCGTCGATCGCCTGGCTTCGATCCGGATCCCCGACCGGACCCCACCATATCACATGGCAGTTCCAGGGTATGGCGGGTTGATCCCGCCAAATTGCGTCGATTACATTAAGGTCTGTTTTTTGGTCTGTTGATAGCGGAGGGTAAAGATGTTCACCGCAAAACCTATAGCATTCACCGCACTTGCAGGGTTGATGGCCGCACAGGCCGCCATGGCGGAGGAGGGCTCATTCACATCGCGTCCTGATCTGTGCAAGGCGGACTACGCGATCCAGGAACTGGAGGACGTCACCTTCCTCGACGCGCTTTCGGTTGGGGATCACTATATCCACTGCAACTGGGAACCCGCGATTGACCTGTCCAAGCGCCGGCCGGCAAAACAATTGCGCAAGGCCGAATGTATGGACGGCGCCAGCAATTGGAGCGTTGACGTCATATTCAAACGCGCCCCCGGTGACGCCGTAACGCTGACCTCGGCGGACACTCGACTGCCGCGCAAGACCTATGGCCCGTGCTCAAAGGGATACGACAGGCCGACCGGGGCGAGCGAGCGGTGAAACCAGAGGTCGACGCGACAGGGGATTGATCGCCGCGTCGCACGGGTGGCACTTGGAGTGCGAGGCATATCCGGTCAGTAAATGGCGCGGAATCGAGCCTTCTCTTGCCCAAGGGCTTCTTGATTCGCTCCTTTCCCGGGGTGCCCAATAATTCAGGGGTTTTTCGGGGCCAGGGCGGCAAGAGGACAGAGTATCACGTCTGTCGGCGGGGCTGCCGCGACGAAGGGGTTGACGCTCCGCTGAATTCCTCCTAACCAGCACCATCTTGAGAGAGAATGATTCCCTCTCGGGTTCGCCCGATAGCAGAATCGACCACCTGAATTCAGCTGCGGCCCGGAGCGTGAGCGCCTCGGGCTTATGTTGTGAAAAAAGGGTCTGGCATTACGGACCCGCAACGAAAAGGAAATGACACTTGGCACGTATCGCCGGCGTTAACATCCCGACGCACAAACGCGTCCCGATCGCCCTGACCTATATCACCGGAATTGGCCACTCAACCGCCAAGTCCATCTGCGACGCCGTCAATATTGACCAGACGCGCCGTGTCAACGAACTCAGCGATGCTGAATTGCTGGCCGTTCGCGAGCATATCGATGCGAACCTGACCGTTGAAGGCGACCTGCGTCGCGAGACGCAGATGAACATCAAGCGTCTGATGGACCTCGGCTGCTATCGCGGTCTGCGCCATCGCCGCAATCTTCCGGTACGTGGTCAGCGGACCCATACCAATGCCCGTACCCGCAAAGGCCCCGCACGGGCCATTGCCGGCAAGAAGAAATAAGGGAGGGCAGCAGATATGGCACGCGATACCCGCCGCACGAAGAAGAAGGTTTCCAAGAACATCGCCACCGGCGTTGCGCATGTGAACTCTTCGTTCAACAACACCAAGATCCTGATCTCCGACGTTCAGGGCAACGCAATTGCATGGTCTTCGGCCGGCACCTGCGGCTTCAAGGGCTCGCGCAAGTCGACCCCTTACGCCGCTCAGATGGCCGCAGAAGACGCGGGCAAGAAGGCGCAGGAACACGGCATGCGCACGCTCGAAGTCGAAGTGCAGGGCCCTGGCTCTGGCCGCGAAAGTGCATTGCGCGCTCTGGCAGCAGTTGGCTTCAACATCACTTCGATCCGCGATGTGACGCCGATTGCCCACAACGGCTGCCGCCCGCCGAAACGCCGCCGGGTCTGATCCGCAAACTTATCGGTTGGGGGCGCGCATTTTGCACGTCCCCATTCCGTCATTCATGTGTTTCGGCACATGGCTGAGACGAAGATGGTAGGAAACGCTGCAAGAAATATCAGCGTTGCATGCGGTTCACGAAGAGCTGTTTTTCAGGTTCTACGTGAGACGCTTTTGAAACCTCGGGCGCCTTGGCCTTCGGACATGAGGACAGGGCAGGAATGGAGGGACACATGATCCACAAGAATTGGGCTGAATTGATCAAGCCGACACAGCTGGACGTCAAGCCGGGCAATGACCCGCAGCGTCAGGCCACCGTCGTTGCCGAACCGCTGGAACGCGGGTTTGGTCTTACACTGGGCAACGCACTGCGCCGCGTGCTGCTTTCTTCACTGCAGGGTGCGGCGATCACATCTATCCAGATCGACAACGTGCTGCACGAATTCTCGTCCGTGGCAGGAGTCCGCGAGGACGTCACCGACATCGTGCTGAACCTCAAGGGCGTTGCCCTGCGGATGGAAGTCGAAGGGCCCAAGCGCCTGTCGGTTTCCGCCAAGGGCCCCGGTGTCGTCACAGCGGGCGACATTTCCGACAGCGCCGGGATCGAGATTCTCAACCGTGATCACGTGATCTGCCACCTCGACGATGGCGCCGATCTGTTCATGGAACTGACCGTCAACACCGGCAAGGGCTACGTAGCCGCGGACAAGAACAAGCCAGAGGATGCGCCGATCGGCATGATCCCCATGGATGCGATCTATAGCCCCATTCGTCGGGTCAGCTATGATGTGCAGCCGACCCGCGAGGGCCAGGTGCTGGATTATGACAAGCTGACGATGAAGATCGAAACCGACGGCTCGATCACGCCGGATGATGCGGTTGCCTATGCTGCGCGCATCCTGCAGGACCAACTGAGCATCTTCGTCAACTTCGAAGAGCCCGAAAGCGCAAGCCGTCAGGACGAGGACGACGGGCTGGAGTTCAACCCGCTCCTGCTCAAAAAGGTCGACGAACTGGAACTCAGTGTCCGGTCCGCCAACTGCCTGAAGAACGACAACATCGTTTATATCGGCGATCTCATCCAGAAGACCGAAGCAGAAATGCTGCGCACGCCGAACTTTGGCCGCAAGTCTCTGAACGAGATCAAGGAAGTGCTTTCCGGCATGGGTCTGCACCTCGGCATGGACGTCGAGGACTGGCCGCCCGACAATATCGAAGATCTGGCCAAGAAGTTCGAAGATCAGTTCTAAAGGTTTCGGGGGCGGTTCGCCGCCCCCATATGCCCGCGTTATGCGGGGAATAAGTGGGCATTTGCCCCAAGGAGAGCGGCCTGACACGCATCATGCCGCCAGACAAAGTATAAACGCTAAGGAGACCAGAAAATGCGTCACGCACGAGGATACCGCCGCCTGAACCGTACCCATGAGCACCGCAAGGCGCTGTGGGCGAACATGGCAGGCTCGCTCATCGAACATGAGCAAATCAAGACCACGCTGCCCAAGGCCAAGGAATTGCGCCGGATCATCGAAAAGCTGATCACGCTGGGCAAGCGCGGCGACCTGCACGCACGTCGTCAGGCCGCAAGCCAGCTGAAGCAAGATCAGTATGTGGCAAAACTCTTTGAAATTCTCGGCCCGCGCTACAAGGACCGCAACGGCGGTTACGTCCGCGTGCTCAAGGCAGGTTTCCGCTATGGTGACATGGCGCCGATGGCGATCATCGAATTCGTTGACCGCGACGTGGATGCCAAGGGCGCTGCGGACCGCGCGCGCGTTGCTGCCGAAGCGGCTACTGCTGACGAAGCGTAAACCTCAGATCTAATAATTGAATCAAAGCCGCCGCCGGATCGCTCCGGCGGCGGCTTTTCTTTGCGGGGCATACCGGAACCTAGCCTGCGTCCATTTCCTTTTTCACGATTTCCTCGATTTCGTGAACCGGATGATTGGTCAAGGTCTTGGGGATGTCCATGACCAGCCGGTTCAGCACCTCGATGTGCAAAGCCTCGCGCAACACCCCAAGGACCTGTGGCGATGCAACGAGAACCAGTTCGTCGAAAGCTCCCTTGTGCGCCTCGGTATAGAGTTTGTCTGCCAGATCCCGGGCGAAACGATCCTTGGCCAGTTCGTGCCAGTCCGTATCGTCCAGCGCCGAGCGCTGGCCCGAGCCCGTGTCGGGCATTCTGCCGGGGCGGTTTGCGGACTGTTCCATGTCCGACGGATTGTACTGAACCTCCTGGTCACGAACCTCGAGATAGGGATTGGCGTGGTCGGTCAAATTGCGTAGAAACAGCGCTTTTTCGCTGTCGGTGACGACTATCAGCGTATCTTTCTTCAGCTTCACCATGTCAGCCTTCCCCGCCGGTACCGTGATGGCCGCCCAAATTGCCTTGGCCCCTTTCGTCCGATTTGCGCACGCGCGTCGCCCCCGCGCGGTCGTCACGGGCGCGTTTCAACGCGTCGCGCGTGCCGACATCACGCTCCAGGTTGCCATCGCCGCGCCCTTGCTGCGACGGGGTGTCGGGGCCTTTCATAAACGCCTCGGTTTCGCGCGTGCCATCCTTTGATCTGTGGCGGTGTACCATATCGCACCTTCCTTTCGTTTGAACTTTCCTTGATTGTTCAACGATAATCAGAGCGCTTGGGTTCCGCACGGCGGCTGCGTTTGTGTTTCGCAAGCGTGGATGTATCGAACCGCACATGGAAAAGCCGAGGCGCCGCAAAGGAGACCGCATGCCCCTGCCAGTCGGATTTCCGAACCGGTTTGATGGTCCCGCCGCATGGGAGGCCGCTGATCTAAATGGCGCGCTGGATGATTGGCGCACCGAGTCGGACGCGGGCACCATCGCCGAACTGGAAGCGGCGGCAGCGCATTACCTGTCGCTTGGCCGCGATATAGGGGGGGTCACGGCAGCAGATTTCCCGCTGCCGCGCTTTTCCACCCATCTGGTCGCGCTGCGCAAGAAGCTGGTGCAGGGCATTGGGGTCGAGGTGCTGACCGGCCTACCGGTGCGGCGCTATTCGCAGGAAGTCGCGGCGACGATCTTTTGCGGCATCGGCGCGCATCTGGGCAGTGCAAGATCTCAGAACGCGGCAGGGCATATTCTGGGGCATGTGCGCGATCTGGGGGCGGACCCGCAGGATACGGCAACACGGATCTACCAGACCAATGCGCGTCAGAGCTTTCACACCGACAGCGCCGATGTGGTGGGCCTGCTGTGCCTGCAGGACGCGCAGTCGGGCGGAGAGTCGTTGCTCGTCAGCGCCGAGGCGATTTACAACCGGATGCGCGCCCTGCGCCCCGATCTGCTGGCGTGCCTGTTTGACCCGATCGCGACGGACCGGCGCGGCGAGGTGCCCGAAGGGATGAAGCCCTATATGGAAATACCGCCCTTCAACTGGCACGCCGGGCGGCTGACGGTATTCTACCAGCGCCAGTATATCGACAGCGCCCAACGGTTCGACGGCGCGTTGCGGCTGACATCGGATCACGTCGCGGCGCTGGACATGTTCGATGCGCTCACCAATGATCCCGCGTTGCATATCGTCATGCGATTGGCCCCCGGTGACATGCAGTTCGTCTACAACCACGCGCTGCTGCATGACCGCACCGGGTTTGTCGACTGGCCCGACAAGGCGCAGCGGCGACATCTGCTGCGGCTGTGGCTGGCGATCCCCGGTGACCGGCCGCTGCCCGAGTGTTTTCGCCAGCGCTATGGCTCTATCGAGATTGGCAATCGCGGCGGCATCGTTACTCGCGAAACCCGGTTGCACGCACCGCTGGACTGAGCCGTGCGGCGGTTGCAATCATCAGCGCCCGGGCGCATATCCGAGGGGCAGATCGCCGGAAACCCAGAGGAATACGATGTTTCGGATATTCGCCATCTTGATGTTCGCACTTGCCTTGCCCGCCGGGGCAGAGACCCGCGTACCGGCCAGCCAGGCAGAGGTTCAGCTCAGCTTTGTGCCCGTCGTCAAGGCGGCAACCCCTGCGGTGGTGAACATCTACGCCAGCCGGGTGGTCGAGCGCGCGCAGAGCCCGTTTGCGAATGATCCGTTCTTTGGCCAGCTTTTCGGGGATTTCGGCAGGCGCAGCCCACGGGTGGAAAATTCGCTTGGCTCCGGGGTCATCCTCGGGTCCGACGGCATCGTAGTGTCGAACCATCATGTGGTGGGCCAGGCGACCGATATCCGCGTGGTGTTGAACGACCGGCGCGAATTTTCGGCCCGCGTGCTGATGGGGGACGAGGAAAGCGATCTGGCGATCCTGCAGCTCGAGGGGGCATCGGACCTGCCCGCACTGCCGCTGCGAGACAGCGAGACGGTTGAGGTCGGAGAACTGGTGCTGGCCATCGGCAACCCGTTCGGCGTGGGCCAGACCGTCAGCAGCGGGATCGTGTCGGGGCTGGCGCGGTCTGGGTTGGCCACGGGCAATGTGCGCGGCTATTTCATCCAGACAGACGCGCCGATCAACCCGGGCAATTCGGGTGGTGCGCTGGTCGATGCGCAGGGGCGGCTGATCGGGATCAACACTGCGATCCTCAGCCGCTCGGGTGGGTCGAACGGGATCGGGTTCGCGATCCCCTCGGCGCTGGTCAAACAGTTCGTGGCACAGGCCGAGGCGGGCAAGACCCGGTTCGAGCGGCCATGGGCCGGGCTGACCGGACAGCCGGTGACTGCCGACATGGCCGAGGGGCTGGGATTACCGCGACCGGGTGGCATCATCATCTCGGAAATCCATCCTGCCAGCCCGTTTCGCGCTTACGGCTTTACCGCCGGTGATGTGATCCTGGCAGTTGGGGGCGAAGAGGTGAACACGCCCGCCGAGATGATCTATCGCATGTCCGTTGCCGGGCTGGACAGCAGCGTGCAGGTGGCGGCGCGCATCGGCGGCAAGCCGCAGACGTTCGAGATGACGCTGACCGCTGCGCCCGAAAGCCCGGCGCGCGCGCCGTTGGAAACCAGCTCCAGAGCGGCGGTGCCGGGCATGCGGTTGAGCAACATCAATCCAGGCGTTCTGGCCGAATACGATCTGCCTCTTTCGGCGGCGGGCGTGCTGATCGAACGACCCGGCCCCGTGGGGCTGCGCGCGGGTCTGCGACAGGGTGATCTGCTGCTGAAGGTCAACGGCACACCCATCCCCGATACTGCGAGCGCGAATGCAGCCCTTGAGGGCGCGCGCCGCCAGCTTGCGCTGGAGGTGCAGCGCGGCACGCGGCGGATGCTGCTGCGGTTCCGGCTCTGATGGCGGCGGATCTGTTCGATACCGGCGCCGAGCCGTCTGCAACCGGGGGCCGGGACGCGCCGCGACCGCTGGCCGACCGGTTGCGCCCGAAATCCATCAGAGAGGTGATCGGGCAGGCCCAGGTCCTGGGCCCTGATGCGCCATTGGGCGTGATGCTGGCCTCCGGCAGCCTCAGTTCGCTCATTTTCTGGGGGCCTCCGGGCGTGGGCAAGACCACGATCGCGCGGCTTCTGGCGGATGAGACCGATCTGCATTTCATCCAGATAAGCGCGATCTTTTCCGGGGTGCCAGAGTTGAAAAAGGTGTTCGAGGCGGCCCGCCATCGGCGCGCGAACGGGCAGAGCACGCTGCTGTTCGTCGACGAGATTCACCGTTTCAACAAGGCGCAGCAGGATGGGTTCCTGCCGCATATGGAGGACGGGACGATTCTGCTGGTGGGCGCCACCACGGAAAACCCCAGCTTCGAGTTGAATGCTGCGCTCCTGTCGCGCTCGCAGGTTCTGGTGCTGACGCGGCTGGGTCTGGGGGATCTGGAACGGCTGGCGCAGCGCGCGGAAAAGGAACTGGGGCGTGCCCTACCGCTGGACGGCGCGGCGCGCGAGACGTTGCTGGAGATGGCCGACGGCGACGGGCGCGCGCTGCTGAACCTGATCGAGCAGGTGGCCGCGTGGAAGGTGGAGGGCAAGCTGGACCCGCAGGCCCTGGGCACGCGGCTGATGCGACGGGCGGCTAAGTATGACAAATCCGGCGACGAGCATTACAACCTGATTTCAGCCCTGCACAAATCGGTGCGCGGCTCGGATCCCGACGCGGCGCTTTACTGGCTGGCGCGCATGCTGACCGGGGGCGAAGATCCCCGCTATCTGGCGCGGCGGATCACCCGCATGGCGGTCGAGGATATCGGTCTGGCCGACACTCAGGCGCATCGCGTCTGCCTTGATGCATGGGAAACCTATGAGCGGCTGGGCAGCCCCGAGGGAGAACTGGCGCTGGGGCAGGCGGTGATCTACCTCGCGCTTGCACCGAAATCGAACGCTGGCTATGCGGGGTTCAAGGCGGCCATGCGCGAAGCCAAGAAAACCGGCTCCGAGCCGCCACCGAAGCATATCCTGAATGCCCCGACAAAGCTGATGAAGGACGAAGGCTATGGTGCGGGCTATGCCTATGACCACGATGCCGAAGACGGGTTTTCGGGGCAGAATTACTTTCCCGACGGGATGAAACGCCCGGTTCTCTATCAGCCGGTCGAGCGGGGGTTCGAGCGTGAATTAAAAAAGCGGAGCGATTATTTTGCGAAGCTTCGCCTGCGCCGCAACTGAGTCCCCTCCGCGCACAGCAATCCGCAATTTCGTCCGAAATGCAGTCCGGGCAGCCCGGGCAATTCCTTGAATTATGCAACGGTGTGGGTTGATTAGCCATGTCAACCATTTGAAAGAAAACAAATAAGTGGAAAAATAAGCGCGAAGGGCTGGAAGGTCGGGGGCATTCATGTTTTCATACCTGTGTCTGACCGCAATCGCGGCGAAGCCCATGAGAGTATCGCGGATGCGCTCCTGAGGGGCGTTTCGGAAGTAAGGTTCCCTTGCGACAGATGGAAACTCTGGATTTCGAAGGAAACAAGATGACCAAAATCAGCAATCAGAAAATGATGGACCGATTGGCCGAAGCCGCCCGGACGGGTGGCATTTCCCGGCGATCGTTCATGCACTACTCGGCTGCGGCAGGCGTGACCGCATCCGCAGCCACCGGGCTGTGGACCACAGCGGCCAATGCAGCACCGAAGAAGGGCGGCACGTTCCGCTTCGGCATTCATGACGGCAACAGCTCGGACACCCATGATCCGGGCACCTATGTCAGCCGCCAGCAGATCTATCTGGCGCACCAGTACCGAAGCTATCTGACGATGATCAATCCCGACGGCTCGCTCGGCTCTGACCTTGCGACCAGCTGGGAGGCGAATGCCGACGCGTCGGTCTGGACGTTCGAGATCAACCCGAATGCGTCGTTCCACAGCGGCAAGCCGGTGACGGCCCAAGATGTGAAGGATTCGCTCAACCACCACCGTGGCGATAGCTCTACCTCGGCGGCGAAGGCTCTTCTGACGTCAGTCACGGATATCCAGACCGATGGCGATCATACTGTGGTGATCTCGCTGGCACAGGGTATCGCCGATATCCCGTGGCTGATGACCGACTATCACTTTGCGATCTGCCCGTCGGATGGAAATGGCGGGATTGAATGGAAATCAGGCGACGGTTCTGGTCCCTACAGGATCGACGGAGGTGATTGGGGGACGCAATGGGATCTCAGCCGCCATGACGGCTGGCATCTGGAAGGCGCCTATTTCGACAAGATATTCATGATCGTGCTGAACGATCCGAACGCACGGCAAACCGCACTGGTCACGGGCGATGTCGATGCCATCTCGCTGGTCGATCTCAAGACCAAGGCGCTGCTGGAGCGCAACAAGAACATCGTGCTTGAAAGTGTGCCTTCGGCGGCTGCCATCACCATGCCGATGTTCTGCGACACCGCGCCCTTCAACGACGTGAATGTGCGCAACGCGCTCAAACTGTCGATGGATCGCGACGAGGTCATCAGCAAGATCGCGTTTGGTGAGGCCACGAAGGGTAACGATTTTCACCATTCGCCCGCCATGCCCTACTGGCCTGCTGACATCGAGCAGCGCGAATATGACCCGGACAAGGCCAAGTCACTGCTGAAGAAAGCAGGGGCCGAGAACCTGTCAGTCAGCATTCACACCGCGGATTCCGTGTTCTCCGGTGCGGTCGATATGTGCGTGCTCTACTCTGAACATGCCAAGAAGGCCGGTATCGACGTCAAGGTCGTGCGTGAGCCGAACGATGGCTACTATTCGGATGTCTGGCTGAAGAAGTCCTTTACGGCCGTCAGCTGGGGCGCACGTCCGACGCCGGACGTTATGTACAGCCTTGCCTACAAATCCGACGCGGCCTGGAACGAGAGCCGCTGGCAGAACGAAGAGTTCAACAATCTTCTGCTTCAGGCCAAGGCCGAACTGGATGACGGGTTGCGCGCCGAGATGTATCGCGACATGGCGATTCTGGCACGAGATGATGGCGGCACGCTGATCCCGTTCTTCAACAACTTCGTCTACGCGCGCAGCAGCAAGGTCATGCGCGGCGATAACCTGGCGGCCAGCTGGGAGCTGGACGGGGCGCGCGCGCCCAGCCGTTGGTGGTTCGCCAGCTAACGCGGCAGGGCCAACACGGCGTTCGCGGAGCACGTCGAAGCGGGCGCATCCACACCCTAGCTGGATGCGCCCGAGTTCCGGGATGGAAACTTTCGCTTCGGCTTACAAAAGGCTGGATGCATTTCCTAATTCGTGTTTTGCTTCCAGATAGTCGGTTTTGATCCACTCCAGGATGCCGATGAAGCAGACACTAAACCGTGCGCTACACGCGAAAGATGGCGCAGAATATAAATAATCAGGGAGAAAACATGAAAAACTCAAAAGATCAGTTGATGATTGACCGGCTCGCAGACGCCGCCCGGACGGGTCGCATTTCGCGTCGCTCGTTCATGCATTACGCCATGGCGGCAGGCATGTCCTCGACAGCGGCCACCGGCCTGTGGACCACCAAGGCCCATGCCGAACCAAAGCGTGGCGGCACTTTCCGCATCGCGCAGCACGACGGTAACACCGGTGACAGTCACGATCCGGGCCTCTATGAATCGAACGCGGAAATCCTTTTGGCGCACACGTTCCGTGCGTTCCTTACCCAGATCAACACCGACGGCACGCTGGGCGCTGATGTGGCGACAGAATGGTCCGCGACCCCCGATGCCTCTGAGTGGACATTCAAGCTGAACCCCAAGGCGACCTTCCATTCTGGTGGCAAGGTGACAGCCGAAGACGTTGTGGCGTCGATGAATTTCCACCGCGGCGATGCAACGACATCTGCAGCCAAGGCACTGCTGGGCAGCGTTGTTGATATCGTGGCCGATGACGAAAACACCGTCACCTTCAAGCTGGACGCAGGCAACGCTGATCTGCCGTGGCTGATGACCGATTACCACTTGGTCATTCTGCCTCGTAATGCCGACGGCACTGCCAACTGGCAAAGTGGCGATGGTTGTGGCCCATATGTTCTGGACAATTGGGAGCCGGGCGTCGGCGCTCAATTGAGCCGGTTTGACGGCTGGCACGGTGAGGGGGCTTATTTTGACGCGATCGAAGTGACCTTCATCAACGACCCCAACGCGCGCCAGACGGCACTTGTGACCGGCGACGTGGATGCCACCAGCCTGCTGGAAAACAAGACGATGTCGCTGCTGATGCGTCATCCCGAGGTCAACGTGATCAACATCCCCTCGGCACAGGCGATTACGATGCCGATGTTCTGTGATCAGGCACCGTTCGACAATGTCGACGTGCGCAAGGCGCTGAAACTGTCGATGGACCGCAACGAACTGGTCGAAAAGATCTCCTTCGGGGCAGCGACAGTTGGCAATGATTTCCACCATTCGCCCGCGATGCCATATTGGCCGGATGATATCCCGCAGACGGAATATGATCCCGATCAGGCCAAGGCGTTGCTGAAAAAGGCTGGTGCGGAAAACCTGTCCGTCAGCTTCAGCACGGCGGACTCGATTACAGCTGGTGCTGTCGATCTTGGTATTCTTTACTCCGAGCAGGCCAAAGCGGCAGGTATCGACATCAAGGTCGTTCGAGAGCCCAATGACGGGTATTACTCGGATGTCTGGCTGAAGAAGCCTTGGTGTATGGTTGTTTGGGGCGCTCGCCCGACGCCTGACGTCATGTATTCCTTGGCCTACAAGGATGATGCAGCCTGGAACGAATCCCATTGGCAGAACGAAGAGTTCAACAAGCTGCTGCTGCAAGCCAAGGCTGAGCTGGACGATACTCTGCGGGCCGAAATGTACCGCGACATGGCGATACTGGCCAAAGACGACGGCGGAACGATTATCCCGTTCTTCCCGAACTTTGTTTACGGGACACGTAAGAACGTGGGCACCACGGGTGAATATGCCGCGTCGTGGCATATGGATGGTTACCGCGCCGCAAGTCGTTGGTGGTTCGAAAGCTGAATCAAGAAATAACCCGGCATGCGAAAGCGAGCCGGGTTTCCACTGTTCTGGGGGCGGTCCTCGCCTTTTCAGGACCACGAGCAAGGCCCTGCAAGCGCCGGGGATCTTCCCGGTATCAAAGCACGGCATAAAAAAATCTGTTAGGCTGAGCGCCTGAATTCGGGGTCGCCCCGGATGCGCTGGCACCAACAGCAGGAGGGACAAATGGGAGACATACTGAGGCTCGTTTCAAAACGGCTCGGTCTGGGACTGGTGATTCTACTGATCATCTCAGTCATCATTTTCTTCATGGTCGAACTACTGCCCGGCGATATCGCCGAGGCGGTTCTGGGCCAAGGGGCGACCGAAGAAAACCTGGCCGCGATGCGCGAACAGATGGGGCTGAACAAACCCGCTATCGTGCGCTATCTGGAGTGGCTGTCTGGCGCCGTGATGTTTGATTTCGGCAGTTCGATCGTAACACAGGAACCGGTGATAAGCGTGATCGGCGAGCGGTTCATGAACACGCTCTTCCTTGCGGCCTATGCCGCGGTGATCGCGGTACCTTTCGCGATTGTTCTGGGTGTGATCGTAGCGCTTCTGCGCAATTCGATCTTTGACCGGGTTGCCAACGTGCTGACGCTGACCTCGATCTCCAGCCCCGAGTTTTTCCTGGGCTACATCCTGATCCTTTACTTCTCGGTCAAATGGGGCATGTTCCCGGCGATCGCGAGCCTCAGCGAGGGCATGAGTTTCGGGCAACTGCTCGAAAGGACGTTCCTGCCTGCGCTCACGTTGGTTCTGGTGGTTGTGGCGCATATGATGAGGATGACACGAGCCGCGATCATCAACCTGCTGGCCTCTCCCTATATCGAGATGGCGCGCCTGAAAGGCACTCCGCCGTGGAAGGTGATCGTCAAACACGCGCTGCCCAACGCCTGGGCGCCGATCATCAACGTGGTTGCACTGAACCTCGCCTACCTGATCACCGGCGTGGTCCTCGTTGAGGTGGTGTTCGTCTATCCCGGTGTTGGCCAGGCTCTGGTTGACGCGGTGTCAAAACGCGACTTCCCCGTTGTTCAGGCCTGCTGTCTGATCTTCGCCGCGACCTTCATCCTGCTCAATCTGGCAGCCGATGTTGGCGCAATCCTGACAAACCCGCGTTTGCGGCATCCGAAGTAAGGGGGCAGATACATGAGCATTTTTGTAATCGGCTACTATTCCATGCTGCTGGCGGCGTCTTGCCTGGCAGCGTATTTCAATAAACGGTCTGTCTTCCTGCTGGTGTTCTCGCTGACCCTGGTGTCCTTCATCGTGGGCATCATCGGCGGGGTAGGCGCGCTGAAGGCAATCGCGATCTGCGCGGGCCTGCTGGCGCTGGCGGCAATGGTCAGCTACGCTTTCCGAGAGTTCCTGATCCTGATGGCAGGCACCGAAACCGCCAAGGAGCTGCGCACTGCGCCGCTCACCGCGGCCTTCGGGATGTTCGTCATCTTCACCTACGCGATCGCAGGGATATTTGCCCCCATTATCGCGCCTTTTGGCGAGGCGGAAGTGATCAGCTCGGCCTTTGCGCCAGCGGATGAGAACATGCTGCTGGGAGCCGATCAGCTCGGCCGCGACATGTTCAGCCGGCTCGTTTACGGCACGCGCAACTCGGTCGGTCTGGCGCTGACGGCCACCATCATGGCCTTCGTGATGGGCGCGGGTGCCGGCCTTCTGGCGGCAACCAAGGGCGGCTGGTTCGATCAGTTCATGGGGCGCTTTGCCGATGTGATCATGTCGAT
>NZ_JAPWHW010000001.1 GCF_028369135.1 Roseovarius sp. ZX-A-9 | reverse complement strand
TGCACGAGAATGTCGAGCACATTCCCATCCGCGTCGACGGCCCGCCAGAGCCAGAACTTCACACCATTGATCGGAACAACAACCTCATCCAAGTGCCATTTGTCACTGGTGCCAGGTCTGTCGCGCTTGATGCAATCGGCGAAATGACGGCCAAACCGGTTCACCCAGTTCCGGACGGTTTCCCGGCTGACTATCACGCCGCGTTCGGCAAGCAGATCCTCGACATCTGCGGTGCTGAGCGCAAAACGATGATACGCCCAGACCGCATAGGCGACGATTTCACGAGGGAAGCGGTAGCCTTTCAGGCGAGGCATCGTGCAAGGTATCTTTATCCCGGCTGACTATGCGAAAGCCCACGCCCAAACAAGTTGGCAATGCCATCTACAGCCTTCCGGCCATGCGCATCGCATTACCTTCGACGGCTTCCGCAGTTTGCGTGACATAGCCCGCTGTCGCACCCTGAAGTGCTGCCACCTCGGCTGTGACCTTCACCCTGCATGCCACCAACTTGTCGACAAGTTCCTGAATCCGCTTTCGGACATCAGTCGGTCGATAGCCAATGTCGCGGGCCACTTTCTCCCAATGCCGCCCCGCGATCATGTCCGGGGTACGCTTCTTGCCAGCAATGTTCTGGGCGTAACTTTGCACCACGTGGGGCCAAGTCAGGACAGAGGATACGTCGTAAAGCGGCGCAAGCCGCGGCGCGGCCGCAACCGGCAGGATCAGCGAATAGTTCTTGGCATGGGCATCGGTGTTGGCCACAAGAATGTTGAAGACAACCTGATCAAGCAGGGCCAAGGCATCGTTTGCGCTGACGTTCCGCCCGGTCTCCAACAAGGTCTTGAGGTTCAGCCCGCGCAGGGTGCCACGTTCATATTTCCGCCCCGGAGGAATGCCATTGGCCTGCGCAAAATCCTCTTGGTGAAGCCGCAGAACCTGACCGTTCCGCCCAAGCCTGCGATCATAGCGCAACACGCCGATCGCCGTGCGGCCAGATGCCTTGAGGATCGTTGCCTGCGCAGCTTCGATGCCGATGGCCTGCGCTATCTGCAGACACCAGACCTCGTTCTCGGTGATGCCGGGCAGATTGGGGTTATCCGGTTTCACAATCAATGTAGACGGGGCACCGTTGAGGGGAATAGCAAGCCTGTCATCCGGGCCGGGCAAGCGCAGCACAGGCACCCCGTCCGGGTCCAGAACGGCCAAAGCCGACTTCTTCTGGCCACCGGCAAGGGACTGGCGCACCCCCTCTTCGCCGACCAGAAATGGTCTGCGGCCAAGATCAGCGAAGTGGCGCTCAAGGGCTTCGGCCGCATCGTCTGTGCCGTAAAACTGCGTCAGCGTCGTATAGGCCCAGCGGCTGGGATCCGCAGGCTCCCCGAAAGACAGCGCCCCTGCAGTGTCGCCGCCAATTTCTGTCAGCACGGCTAGCACATCTCCCTGATTCAGCCCCAGAGAACGCGCCAGAACCTGCAACTGTTCTTCTTCGGGAAGAAGGTTCGCAAGCCAAGGCGAGATAACCTCGGACGGATAGGGTTTAGCGCGCAATCGCATGGTGACCGAGAGCGGAAACGCGCCCGAAGTCTGCAGCCATCGCTCGTCGTAGTGCAAAGACAGCGTGCCATCAGTGGCAACATCAACATGTCCCACTTGAAGCGCATCAAACCAGATCGGAACCGAAGCGGTCATTGGTAATCCCCAAGGTCATAGCCTTGCGCCGCGTCTTTCGTCCTAGCGTCCGAGCCCGAAGGCGTATCATCCATTAGGGTCGAGAGAGGTACACGCAGCGCCGCAGCGATCTTGGCCACGGTCGTCAGCCTGGCATCGCGCTTCCCCGTCTCGATCAGTGACAATGCCGGAGCACTGATACCAGTGAGCCGCGCGAGCTGGTCAAGATTGAGGCTCTGCTTAACACGCATCGCCCTGATGCGTCGCCCGACATTGGCAAGAAGCATTTGCTCATTTTCAGTTGCCACGGCGTGCCTCCTTACCTTTAGCAGTAAGAATAGGCCAAAAGACGAGACATCTCAAGTAATTTTATCGTTAAAGGTAATTATCCTTCAGTTTAAGCTGCGCACCGCCACGACTTACTGTATTGGATAATTTAAACTAACTATGCCCTGAGGGGGACTGTTGCATTAATTGATAGTGGCCTGATTGGTCCCGTCGTGTTTCGTCGGATCACGCGTTCTCGAACAGTTGCGCAATGAAATGGATCTCGGCAAGGACACCTGACTGGGTGTGATGGATGTGGCCGCGTTTAATGGTCCGCATCGTTTCAAGACCGTTCAGTGTCGCTTTGGCTGTTCGCAAGGATCGAAAGCTTTGGCGGTATCCGAGCAGCCATTTCAGAGCCGTATGGTCGCATTCGATTAGATTGTTTTGCCATTTTCGATCAATGTGCCGAATGCTGTCGAAGGGGTCCGTTGCATTAACTTGGTTCGACACGTTGAGAGCCGGGTCTGGTGTCTTTCACGCGGTTTCTGGAAAGAGTTCAGCCACGAAGTCGATCTCGTTGGCCACGCCGATCTCGCAGTTTTCAAACTGTCCCTTACGGATGGTGCGGAAAGTTTCGAAGCCAGCGAGAGCCGCCTTGGCGCCGACCAAGGTTTGGAAGCCCCGCATAGGGCGAAGTCGCTGCTTTAGCGAGGCGTGGTCGCTTTCGATCCGGTTGTTGAGGTACTTGCGATCGACATGCCGGATCGCGTCTTCCGGCCCGATCCGGGCGTTGATTTCGCCAATTACCTTCGCGTAGGTGTGCGCCTTGTCCGTGACGATCGTCAGCGGGTGATACAAGCGGACAGCTTCCCGCGCTTGTTTCAGTAAAGCCCTTGCTGCTTTGGCATCACGCTTTGCCGTCAGTCGAAAATCGATCAATTGGCCGAACTGGTCGACAGCGCGCCGAAGATCGCACCAACGACCACCAACACGAACATAAGTCTCGTCAACATGCCACTGCAGCCCGCGCCAGGAACGGTGAGCGCCATAAGCCCGCTTGCGAATCTCGGGGCCGAACTTGCGCACCCAGCGATGGATAGTCGAGGCATCGACGGTCACACTACGCTCAGCCAGCAGGTCGCGCGCACCCCTGCACGAAAGCGAGTAGCGACAGTACCAGCGCACTGCCATCAGGATGATCTCACGAGGAAACCGATGCCGTTAGAACGGATTCTTGCGCTGTGCCATCGACCCCTCCAACATCACAAACAAGCCGAGCCTGCGACTTCCGCTGACTTAATGCAACGGACCCCCTCTCACCATTGTTGCGGTGGGTGCAGCTTTGGTCAACGATGGTTAATTGCAGGTTAACCGGCAGTATTTCACCGGTGCGCGGCCATTCAGGATGTGATCGGCAGGTTCTCTCCGGTGCGCGCCGTACCGGTGTCGGGCGTTGCCTCCAGTTGCGCGCGGGGCCAGACCACCTCGACGACGGCACCGGTGCGTGCCGCCAGCGCCGCGTCGCCACGAAACGACTCGGCCCCGTTGGCAAAGCTGAGATCGGCGCCGGATCGCTCCAACAACGTCTTGGCGATGAACAGACCCAGCCCCATGCCCTCGTATTCCGGTCGGTTCGGGTCGAATCCGCGACCCCGGCGGCGCATCAACGGATCACCGATCCGGCCCAACAGATGCGGAGGATAGCCGTCGCCATTATCCATGATGCGGACGGTCACGCTATCGTCGGTCCAGTCGCTTTCGATCCAGACCGTATCGCGCGAGAAATCGACCGCATTCTGGATCAGGTTGCGCAGCCCGTGGATCACCTCGGGGCGGCGCAGGATGACTGGCTGGTCTTCCAGCACTGCGCGGCTGCCCGCACCGTGGTCAAAAAGCACAGTCTTGCCACGCTCGAGATGCGGTTCCGCGGCTTCCTCGATTACCGCCATCAGGGGCGCGGAACGAAGGTGCAGGTCGTCCTTTCCTGCGCGCCCCATGGACCGCAGGATATCGCGACATCTGTCTGCCTGTTGGCGAATCAGCAGCGCATCCTCGCGGGCTTCGCTGCCCTCGGGCAACTCGTCGGCCAGTTCGGAGGAGGTCAGCTTGATCGTTGCCAGCGGTGTGCCCAGTTCGTGCGCGGCGGCGGCCACGACGCCGCCCAGATCGGTCAGCTTCTGCTCGCGCGCCAGAGCCATTCGCGCAGCTTGCACCGCGTCCGACATTGCCTCCATCTCCGACACGACCCAGCGCGAATAGACACCCAGAAATATCACCGCGATCACGATGGCCATCCAGTTGCCGAAGCGAAAAAGATCCGGCATCTGGATCACTAGGCCCGTCTCGGTGCGCAGGGGCAGGTAGAAAGACATCAGCACCGACACGATGGCAATCGCCGTGCAGCCCAGAAAGAGGGTAGAGCGCGTCGATAACGCCGAGGCCGACACGATCACCGGCCCTATGATCAGCATCGCGAACGGATTGTTCAGCCCGCCGGTGAGATAGAGCATCAAACCCAACTGGAGCATATCAAACAGGACAACCAGTAGGTTTTCCGGTTCGGTCAGACGCTTGGTCGCGGGAAAGATGAAGGCGGCGACAAGGTTGGTGATCACCGATGCCCCGATCACCAGGTAGAAAAGCCCGATCTCGAAATCGAGCCCATAGACACGTTTGGCCACCACCAGTGCCGCGATCTGCCCGCAGACCGCCCACCAGCGCAGATAGACGAGGGTGCGCAGACGAATCCAGTTGCCGCTATCACGGCCGTGAAACGGAGGCGATGAAATGTTCGTCATCTGTGCGGTTTCGCCCTGTTGCCTGTCATTACCAGCCTGCTAGATGTGCAGCGATAGGGCAAGCCTGCCAAACTGCCGAAAGGAAATGCGCATGACCCGCAATATTGCCATAGCTGCCGCGTTGGCCGTGATCAGCCTGCTGGGCATTTTCTATTTTCTGACCATTGGTCGCGGCGATGACCGGTTTGCCCAATGCCGCACCTCGCAGATTGCGGGCGGCGCTGGCGCGATCGGCGGTGATTTCACGCTGGTCGATGAAACCGGCCAGACCGTGACCTCGGCGCAGGTGATCGATCAGCCGGCGTTGATCTATTTCGGCTATACGTTCTGCCCCGATATTTGCCCCTTCGACGTGGCGCGCAATGCCGCAGCAGTCGATCTGCTCGAGGAACAGGGCAAGATCGTCAAGCCAGTCTTCATCACCGTCGATCCGCAACGCGACACGCCCGAGGTGGTTGCCGATTACACCGACGCGATGCATCCCCGGATGCTGGGCCTGACCGGCAGCCCTGATCAGATCAAGGCGGCGAGCAAGGCGTACCGGACCTACTACAAGGCGCAGGTTCCTGCGGCGGGTGAAGAAGACTATTATCTGGTCGATCACACCACGCTCACCTACCTTTCGCTGCCCGAGATCGGATTTGTCGAATTCTTCCGCCGCGAACTCAGCCCCGAGGAAATGGCGAGCAAAGTTGCCTGCTTTATCGATGCCGCCGAATGACGTGAAGTGCCGCAGCAGCGTTTGACGCATCTGCCAACGCGTTCTAATGTCTTATGACAAAAGAAATAAAGATCGGGATACGGGCGGATGGCAGATAGCGTGCAAGAGATCGGGGACGACAAGTCGCTGCTTCTGGTCGACGATGACGAACCCTTTCTGAGACGCCTTGCCAAGGCTATGGAAAAGCGCGGGTTCGAAGTGGAAATCGCGCTCTCTGTCGCGGCGGGCCGCGCGATCGCCACCGCCCGCCCGCCTGCCTACGCGGTTTGCGACTTGCGACTGCAGGATGGTAATGGCCTCGACGTGGTCGAGGTGATCCGCGAAAAGCGCCCTGACAGTCGGGTGGTGGTGCTGACCGGCTATGGCGCCATCGCGACCGCTGTCGCCGCGGTCAAGATCGGCGCGACCGACTACCTGTCCAAGCCCGCAGATGCCCGTGATATCACCAACGCGCTGTTGGCTACTGGCGACGAGCTGCCTCCGCCACCGGAAAACCCGATGAGTGCGGACCGCGTGCGCTGGGAGCATATCCAGCGTGTTTACGAGCTATGTGATCGCAATGTCAGTGAAACCGCCCGGCGCCTGAACATGCACCGCCGGACCTTGCAGCGGATCCTGGCAAAGCGGTCGCCGCGATAGCGCAGTCTGCGGAACGCCTTTGGCGTCCGCGATGATTTCAGTCAATTAATCAGTAAGATAAGGGGTTTCCAGCCTGTTGGCGTGGCGCACCCGGATTACGCGATCTCTTCCAGCAGGGCAGCCGTGCGGGCGGTGTAGGCGGCGCGGGTTTCCAGGGGTGGGCGCAGAAGCAGGGACAACCCCTGGATCAGCGCCGGATCGGGGCGACCGAAGAACCGGTTTGCCTCGCTTTCGTCGAACCCGGCAATCTGTGTCGCCTCCATCCATGCACTGATCTTGTCGGCCTTCTTGATCTGTTTTTTGACCGTGGCGGGAAGCGTGGCAGGCAATCCAAACCTGATATGGATCGCCGCCGTCAGGCGCGCGTCCAATTCTCCGTAACTGGGACCGACCGCCGCCTTGACCGGCGAAATCATGTCGCCGATCACATATTCCGGCGCGTCATGCAGCAGTGCGGCCAGCCGCCATTTGGCGGGCGCCCGAGGTGTCAGCCGGGCAAACAGATCCTCGACCAGAAGCGAATGTTCGGCGACGGAATAGGCGTAATCGCCCAAGGTCTGCCCATTCCAGCGTGCGACAAAGCTCAGGCCGTGCGCGATATCCTCGATCTCGATGTCTACCGGCGTCGGATCAAGCAGGTCCAGACGGCGGCCCGAGAGCATCTTTTGCCAGGCGCGGGGTTGGGGCATGCATTTTCCTTTCGCTATCGGTCAGGTCGTACCGGTCCGAACGGGCGATTGCAAAGTCTGGCAGAGCGCGGCCAGAAGTGGCGAGGCGTGATGCGCCGCGACGAAATTATATCCTTTGAAGCGGTCGGTTTTCAGGGCGCGGATGCTGTCCAGATCCGTGATCTCCTCGAAACCATTCTCCAGCGCAAACAGCCGCATCGCCGGATCGGCGAGCAAATGCGCACTGGGCGCACAATCCGGATCGTTGCCGTGATCTTCGTAAATCAGCACCGCACCATCACGGATGGCGCGCGCGGCACCGGCAAGCGCGGCAATCTCGGCGCCTTCGACATCGAGCTTGATCAGTGCGGGCGTGCCGGGCGGTACCAGATCGTCAATCGCCAGCGTCTCGACGCTTTCGGTAAGGTCCGCCGCCCCGGGTGGCTGCCCTTCCATCAGCCGTGCCGAGGCATGGCTGTTATGGGTGTTCACAAAAGTCAGGGTCTGGCCGGAAACCGTGTAAATTGCCGCACGGTGCAGCGTGACACCGGGCAGCGCGCCAGCATTTTCCTCCAGCCGCGCAAATGTCCTCGCCGATGCTTCGACGGCGATCACCTGGGGGAAATGCCCTGCCGCCCGAACTGTCCAGTAGCCGCTATTGGCACCGAGATCGCAAAACAGCGGCACATTCCCCCGCGCGGCATGTACGATCACCGCAACCTCGGGTTCGTAATGGGTGTGAAAGAGCGCAAAGCGCGTCCAGTAGCCGTCGTTGAGGTAGATCTTGTAAGGGGCACCGCCCGGTAGGGTCTGCCAGACGGCGCGATAGGGGCCGAAAATCCGGCCCAGGCCCCGTGCCAGCGCCCCGTAGCCCGCGCGCCACCCCGTCATCCGCACTATCCGGAACAGGACCATGAGCAGCCCGTACTGAACGCGGGCCACCGGGTCGGAATAGCGAAGTTGGTCATGGTTGGACATGTGTGGGCCTGATCACGGTTTTCGGTCGATCCGGTCTGCCTAGACGCCGGACGGGAGCAGTGCAAACGCTTATGTTACGGGGCGCAGCCATCCCTGCATTGCCGAAAAGGCGGCTGAATGCTATTTGCCCCAATAACCGACATTCAAGGAGCTGCCACATGGCAAAAGATTACGTCGTCAAAGACATTTCCCTCGCGGCGTTCGGCCGCAAGGAGCTGGATATCGCAGAGACGGAAATGCCGGGCCTGATGGCCCTGCGAGAGGAATTCGGTGAAAGCAAGCCGCTCAAGGGCGCGCGCATTGTTGGTAGCCTGCACATGACCATCCAGACCGCTGTCCTGATCGAGACGCTGAATGCGCTGGGCGCGGATGTCCGCTGGGCATCGTGCAATATCTTTTCGACCCAGGATCACGCCGCTGCGGCGATTGCCGAGGGCGGCACACCGGTGTTTGCTGTCAAGGGTCAGACGCTGGTTGAACATTGGGATTATCTGGACCGGTCTTTCATGTTCCCCGAGGGCCCGAACCTGATCCTCGACGATGGCGGCGATGCGACGCTTTATGTCCTGTTGGGCGCGCGGGTAGAGGCTGGCGAAACCAGCCTGATCGAAACCCCCACATCCGAGGAAGAAGAGGCGATCTTCGCCCAGATCAAGAAGCGCATGGCCGCGAGCCCCGGCTGGTTTACCAAGACGCGCGATGCGATCAAAGGCGTGTCGGAGGAGACCACTACAGGTGTTCACCGCCTTTATGACCTGCACAAGAAAGGTCAGCTGCCGTTCCCTGCTATCAATGTGAACGATTCCGTGACCAAGTCGAAATTCGACAACAAATATGGCTGCAAGGAATCGCTGGTCGACGGGATCCGCCGCGCTACCGATACGATGATGGCCGGCAAGGTTGCCGTGGTCATGGGCTACGGTGATGTTGGCAAAGGGTCTGCCGCGTCGTTGCGCGGTGCCGGTGCACGCGTGAAAGTCACCGAAGTGGACCCTATCTGCGCGCTTCAGGCCGCGATGGACGGGTTCGAAGTGGTCCTGCTGGAGGATGTGCTGGCAACGGCCGACATCTTCATCACCACCACCGGCAACAAGGACGTGATCCGCATCGAGCATATGCGCGAGATGAAGGACATGGCGATCGTCGGCAATATTGGTCACTTCGACAACGAGATTCAGGTGGCCAGCCTGAAGAACCACAAATGGACCAACATCAAGGACCAGGTGGACATGATCGAGATGCCTTCGGGCAATCGTCTGATCCTGCTGTCCGAAGGCCGCCTGCTGAACCTCGGCAACGCCACCGGGCATCCGTCCTTCGTGATGTCGGCGTCGTTCACCAATCAGGTGCTGGCACAGATCGAATTGTGGACCAAGGGCGACGAGTATCAGCCCGGTGTCTTCATCCTGCCCAAACACCTGGATGAAAAGGTCGCGCGTCTGCATCTGGACCGCATCGGCGTGAAACTGACGGAGATGACCAAGGAACAGGCCGATTATATCGGCGTGCCGCAGCATGGTCCGTTCAAGCCAGAGCATTACCGCTACTAAGCTGTATTGACCAAGAAACAGAACGCGCGTCGGGGCCCTCTCCGGCGCGCGTTTTTTTGCGCATCTTTCAGATGAAGCCGTCGGCTGTAATCCGGGAATGGGGTGTAGCTGACCCATCGGCGTGCCCGCTGCAACGGTTGAGACTGTCAAAGCCGAAGCGTGCCGTTGCCTTCAGTCCCAGCCGGAATATTCCAACCCCGCTTCGGTATGTCTATCAGCGATGAACAGGAACACCTCCCCGGTGTCCTGACGTCGCCAAAAACTGGTTGGACACCACTGGCTTTGCCCATTGGTCACGATGCGGCAGGCCGTGTCGGCACCCGGATCGTTCCCATCTTCCCCCTCATCCGGCATGCCGTCGCTCCACGCATCCGCAGGCACGCCATCCAGAGTATATTCCGGCTCCATATTCTGGGGCCAGCGGCGCCCATATTCACCCGTCGCCGTTGCGACGATCAACGCGCCATTACCGCTATCGAATGTCGTCCGGATCAATTCATTGAACGCCGTGTCCGAGGTGATGTATTCGGTACGGACACAGCGAGAATGTCTGATCAGCTTGCCGTCCGCGATCAGCCCGCAAAGCCCGTCATCTTCTGCTTTGTCCGGCGCATTGCGGCTGGTGATGGCGACCGGTTCAGCTACGGTATCCGACTGTCGCGCCAGCGTCTGCAGGGGGGTCGAGTCGGTGAACAGCATCGGGCCGTAGAGCGGCCGGTAGAGTTCTGCGCCATCGCCCCCACCAATCGACAGGCTGACGACACCAACCTGCCCGGTGGGCAGGCTGTGGGCACCATAGTAGCTGACCTCGCATGTCACATCGCGCCCGTTGATCTTCAGAGCCAGTTGTCCGGTTTGAACGCCTGAACCGTACGTTAGCAACTGGGGTGTGTCGCGCTCGGGCCAATCGGGATCGTGCAATTCGTCATCCGCAAAGCGCAGCCGATCTATCAGGGGCGCGCTGGCATGATTGCAGGCCATCAGCACCGCCAACGGGCTGAGCTTGTCCGGCATCACCGTCGGCCCGACCCGAATTTGCCACAACGACGCTTCGGCAACGGTCGCAAGCGTCCGGGCGTCCGCGGATGTGTCAAGCATCGCCAAAATGATATCGGAGTGGATATCGTATGTCGTTTGCAGGCCGATCACCTGCGCAATCTGCGCGGTGGCGAGCGGTGTTACACCGGACCCGCCGAAGCTGAGCGTCGCCTTGGGATGCACGATCCGTCCGCCCTGTCGGCTGTCCACGGTGCCGCCATCGCCTTCGCGTCCGGCCATGAACACCAGTGCGCAGGCTCCGGTGCAGGCATCCCCCGAAGCGATCGCGGTGGAAAACCGCCCGCCCAGCTGGTCGATGATCGCAAGCGCCGCTGCATAATCGCCGCCCTGGCTGTTCAGACAGATGCGCGGGGATGATGGGAAATCGAGGCTGCTCGTGCTTTCGTTATAACGCTTCAACATCTGTTTCAGGCGGTCGGGATCGGCGGCGTCAATCGGTCCCTCAAGGCGCAGATAGCATGACATCACCGGATCAGTATGCAGCGCCACATCCGCCGCATGGCTATGATGCGGCAATCCGCTGCCTAGCAAGGCAAGGCAAATGGCAATCAGGCTGCGACCGAAAAAAGTCGATACCATCGGGAAATTCCCTGTTTAAACAATATCCTCCAACTCTAGAAAGAGCTGCGCGCCCCTGTCAAATCTGTTGCGTCGTCGGCGCGGGGAATTCGCCGTGGCTTTTCTCTTTGTCAAACTTCGCCAAATCAGTAACCTTTGCCACGAGCCACGAGGGCTATAGACTAACAATTGCGGGTGAAACCGCCATTAGGGAGACTGGAATAATGGGAAAACGTGACGAGCTGATCGCCAAGTATGCCGACGATTTGCGCAACAAATGTGGAATGCAGCCCGATATGGATCTGTTGACCAAAGTAACAATCGGATGCGGTCCGGCGATCTACAATGCCGACGCAGCGACGGTGGCTGCGAGCCAGCCGCAGGAACTGGAAACCGTCAAGGAAAACTTCCTGATCAAGAAACTGGGGCTCGCCGACAGCCCGGCGTTGATGGATGCGATCAATCAGGTGCTCGAGACCTACGGTCTTTCGGAGCGCAACAAATACCGCGCGGTCGTCTACTATATGCTGACCAAGCATTTCGGCAAGGAATCGGTCTACGGCTGATCACGCCTGTACGAACCATGCAGACGCCCGCCGTGATCCGGCGGGCGCAATGCGTTCCGGGAGGGCCATTTTCAGCCTGCGCTGCCGCCCGGTCGCAGATCAGTCGCATCAAATCAAACCTCTGGAACCGCATTTTCACCGTTTTCGGCGCATCCGGTGTCGCAATGCATCCTGTAGCGAACAGTGCGATCTATCATACCCATCACAGGAAAAGGATTCTCGAACCAAGGCCAATGGGCTCTGCAAAATTTCAGTGTGATCCGAACCGGGATCTTGGACGTAAAACTGGGTGTACATAGCAATTATTGCCGCAACCAATTATGTAGGTGGCTTGAGATGCTGCCGGGGATAAACGGACATGAACTACCTGTATTCTGATTTGCATGCAGCACCGGACCGCCAAGAGGCCGAAGATGCGCTGGCACTTCTGCGTCGCTGGGCTGCCGAAAGCAGCCCAGAAGAGGTCGCCGATCTTGATCCCGCCATTGCCCGGCTTCTGCCAAACGGTGCGGTATCGAATTACCCGGCACTGTCGCGCAACTATCCCGAAGGGTTCAATGCCGACGAGGCTTATCGCGCCACACTGCCCGACCTGCAGAACGGGCCGACTTCGCTGATCCGCGGTGCAAGACAGCAATTGCAGCATGTCGGCATTTCCAATTTCCGTCTGCCGATCCGCTTTCACACCCGCCAAGGTGGCGACCTGACGCTGGAAACCTCGGTGACTGGCACGGTCAGCCTGGAGGCGGGCAAGAAGGGCATCAACATGTCCCGGATCATGCGCAGCTTTTACAAACACGCCGAAAAGACATTCAGCTTCAAGGTGATCGAGGCCGCGCTGGATGATTACATCAGCGATCTGGACAGTCTGGATGCCCGCATTCAGATGCGGTTTTCCTACCCGATGAAGGTGGAATCGCTGCGCTCGGGGCTGGTTGGGTTCCAGTATTACGACTTCGCGCTGGAACTGGTCGAGAAAGACGGCGTGCGGCGCAAGTTCATGCATCTGGACTACGTGTATTCATCCACCTGTCCCTGCTCGCTGGAGCTGTCCGAGCATGCCCGCCAGAGGCGCGGCCAGCTGGCTACGCCCCATTCGCAACGGTCGGTCGCGCGAATCTCGGTCGAGATGGCCTGCAAGGATTGCCTGTGGTTCGAGGATCTCATCGACATCGCCCGCGATGCCGTGCCCACCGAAACCCAGGTGATGGTCAAGCGCGAGGATGAACAGGCCTTTGCCGAGCTGAACGCCGCCAACCCGATCTTTGTCGAGGACGCCGCGCGTCTTTTTTGCCAACGGTTGTTGAGCGAAGCGCGAATCGGCGATTTCCGGGTGGTGGCCAGCCATCAGGAAAGCCTGCACAGTCACGATGCGGTCAGCATCCTTACTCAAGGCGATACATTTGCCGCGCAGAGCATCGACCCCCGGCTGTTCAGCACGCTCTTTCACGTTGGCTGACGGCGACATGATCTGACTGAAAATTGGCGCATCTGCCCGTTTGCCGGGCAGATTGCCGCGCGGGTCTGGTCACTTTAAACATCACGACAGGAATGAATTTGGTCTCTCACACGCGATCCGGCAGGATATCTTCCTGTCGGACCCACGCCCCCTCCGACGGCCATCTGATTCAGGGGGCAAGCAACCGCTGAACAGTGAGGATAACCAGATGACGCCTATATATGCCGCCAATATTCGACTGGCTGGCTACCTGATCGAGAACCAATTGCGCGTGGCGCAAGTCCTGTCTGCGGCGGTTCTGAAATCGAACCCGTTCGCATTGCCCGCACGGCTGCGCATGCAGGCCGCGAAACCAGCGGTCACGACGGTGGAAGCGACGCCTCAATAAAGCGCAGCGCCGGTGATCTGGCACGGCATCCGCGTACCGTTGCACACTCAGCGGGTTTTAATAACCGCGTTCGGGATTGACGATGTTGTGCAATGTCTCACCTTTCCGCCAGCGCGCGAGATTTTTCAGGAACATCTCGAACGATGCGTCGGTCCATCCCTGGTAGACCGACGAACAATGCGGCGACACGATCACATTATCCAGCCCCCAGAACGGGCTATCCTCGGGCAATGGTTCTGTTGCGAATACATCGAGCGCGGCTGCCGCGATTGATCCGCCACGCAGCGCATTGATCAGCGCGTCACCGTCCACCACGCCGCCACGCGATACATCGACAAAGATCGCGCTCGGTTTCATCGCGGCAAAGGCCTGCGCATCAATCATGCCGCGTGTTGCGGGCAGAAGCGGCACGCAGATCGTGACGAAATCGGCCCGTTCCCACAGCGATGGCAACGCGTTGCTGGGATGCACCTCGTCAATATTCTCCATCTCGGTGGGACGCGCGCGGGTGCCGATGACATGCATTCCGAAGGCCTTGGCGCGCGCGGCTACGGCCTGTCCGGTATGGCCCAGCCCGACGATCAGCATCGTCTTGTCATGCATGTGGTTCACCAGCCGGCCACCGTCCCAGCGACGTGCGGCTTGATCGGTCATGAGACCGGGAACATCGAGGGTGAAATGCAAAAGCGTGCCAAAGACATATTCCGCCATCATCGCCGCAGCAACGCCGGAGGAATTCGTGACCGTCACTTTGTTGACATCCCAACTGCGCAAGTGATCGACGCCCGAGCCACCGACGGCTACCCATTCAGGTCCGTCCGGCCCGAAAAGGGCCTCGCGCGGGAACCCGGCGCGTCCCTGAAAACAGATGCCATAGACGATATCGGGCCTGAAATCCTTCATGATCGCGGGCAGCCCATCGTAGCTGTTGCAGGTCGCAACCACGGCGTCCGGTGCAGTCTCGGCCAGACGCGCGATCATGCTGTTGGCCTCGTTGTTGTGGATCAGGATGCGCGGGGCTGTACGGGTCATGAGGTCTCCGGTGCAGAGTAGAGCAGGCTGGAGAGTTCGGAAAAACGCACGCCCGGCTCCAGTATTCGGTCACGCGTTGACCATATGGCGCGGCGGCGGTGTGCGTCCAGCGCGGCGGCCATGCCGTGATACTCGGCGATGCCCAATGCCTGCCGCAAGACATCCGCGCCGTCGCCTGACAGCCGGCATCCCAGTGCAGCGACCCCCAGCGCGTTCCACGCCCCCGAGGTATGGTAGTCCGACACGCTGGCATGCAGGGCTTGCCCGGCCCGCGCCGCCACCTCGTAGGACATCGCGAGGGCGGTCAGTGCGTCGCGCCCGCTGAGCTCGGGTGCGTGTTCGGCAAAGGCCAGCAGCGCTGGCACCACTGCGCAGCCGATATGCCCCTTGGTCGGGTTGTACCCGTCATGCCCGTCAAGATTGTCGATCTGGGTCGCCAGCGCCCAGCCAGCGCCGGGAATGCTGACCCGTCTATCGTCGAACAGCATGGTTGCCGCGTAATGGTTGCTTCCGGCGGCATGAAAATCCACGGCAAACTCGCGGGCGATGCGGCCCGCTTCCAGCTGCGCCGCGCCGACCGCCACGCCCAGCGTGTCGATCAGCAAGGTCGCACAGTGCCGCAGCGCGTCATCGGGTACCGTCAGATCGGGTGACAGGATGAAATCGGCGATCGCGCCGAACTGCGCGGCGTCAGGGTTGGCCAGAATCTGGGGCGTTTCTGTCATGGCAGGACCTCGCGGGCTGCGACGCGGATGCGTCTGCCGTTGATCCTGTGGCATGACAGCGACACTTGCCACGTCAAACACGACATGGCCTGTCGCTGTCAGAACAGGCGTCACACCGCGTCGAGCGCCTGCATCACATCTGCGATCAGATCATCGGTATCCTCGATCCCCAGCGAGAACCGGACCAGCCCTGGCGTGATCCCCAGCGCCGCGCGCTGTTCGTCACTCAGCCGCTGGTGCGTGGTCGTGGCCGGATGGGTGATGATGGATTTGGCATCGCCAAGATTGTTCGAGATCAGCACGATTTCGAGCGCGTTGAGAAACCGGAACGCTTCTGCCTGTCCGCCGGCAATTTCCAAGGACACGACCGTGCCGCCCTTACCCATCTGTTCGCGCACGAGAGCCGCCTGAGGATGGCTGTCGAGTCCGGGGTAGATGACGCGGCGCAGCTTGGGATGCCCCTCCAACGCCTTTGCCATCGCCAGCGCCGAGTCGGCCTGGGCGCGCACGCGCAGGTCAATCGTCTCCAGCCCTTTGAGCATGACCCAGGCTGTAAACGGCGACATCGAGCCGCCGGTATGTTTCATGTAGGGTTCCAGCGTCTTGCGGATGAACTGCCGGCTGCCAAGGACCACCCCGCCCAGCGTGCGGCCCTGACCGTCAATATGCTTGGTCGCCGAATAAACCACCACATCGGCGCCCTGCTCGATTGCCCGCGAAAAGACCGGCGTTGCAAAAACATTGTCCACGATCACCGTCGCACCGACCGCATGGGCCAATTTGGCCACTGCGCGAATGTCGATCACGTCGAGCGTGGGATTGGCTACCGTCTCGAAAAATACCGCCTTGGTTCCCTCGCGGATCGCCTCTGCCCACTGGGCCTGATCGGTGCCGTCAACGAATGTGACCTCGACACCGAACCGCGTCAGGATCTCTTCAAGCACGTAGAGGCACGAGCCGAACAGCGCCCGCGCCGCGACCACGTGATCGCCTGCGCGCAGCATCGATGTCAGTGCAGCACTGACCGCCGCCATGCCCGATGCGGTGCCGAAAGCATCCTCGGCCCCTTCCAGCGTGGCAATACGCTTTTCGAACATCGCCACTGTCGGATTGCCGTAGCGGGCGTAGATATATTCGTCCGGTCCGGTTTCGATGAATCGAGCCTCGGCGGCCTCGGCGCTTTCATAGACGAACCCCTGGGTGAGAAAGATTGCTTCGCTCACCTCTCCCCATTGGCTGCGCTGCGTGCCGCCATGCACCATCTTGGTGCGGGCATTCCATTCATTTTTCATTTTGACCTCCGGGCCTGTGGCCCACAAAAAAACCCCCGTGCCGGTCAAGCATCAGGGGGTCCCCGCTCCTGACCTTTTAGCGGAATATTTAACGTGGCCCGCAATCCGGTAACAAATCGCCACGCGATCCGTTTAGCGCCGGCGGCCCGGCGCGTCAACAAATCTGTGACGCGCATAACCTTGCCAACAGGGTAAAAAGCATCATCTTGGCAAGACACCCTGTAGCGGAGCGCGCCCATGACCAGCCCCATCGACCTCTATTTCTGGCCCACGCCAAACGGTTGGAAAGCCGCCATCGCACTGGAAGAGATGGGCCTGCCTTACACAGTGCATCTGGTCAACATAAAGGAAGGCGCGCAGTTTGAACCGGCGTTTCTGGCCATCTCGCCCAACAACAAGATGCCCGCGATCACCGATCCCGATGGTCCGGACGGCGCGCCGATCAGCATTTTCGAGAGCGGTGCGATCCTGCAATACTTGGCGCGCAAGACCGGGCAATTCTGCGGTGCAACCGAACGAGAGAGGATTGCGGTCGATCAATGGCTGATGTGGCAGATGGGCGGGCTGGGCCCGATGGCCGGGCAGGCGCATCATTTTCTGAAATACGCCCCGGCAATGGAGCCACCGCAGGACCTGCCTTATGCCAAGGACCGGTATCGCTCTGAAACCGCCCGCCTTTACCGGGTACTCGATGCCCAGCTGAGTAAGCATGAATTCGTTGCCGGTGATTTCTATTCCATCGCCGACATGGCAATCTGGCCCTGGGCGTCGCTCTGGGAGGGTCAGGAGCAAAGCCTGGAGGACAAGCCGCACATGGCGCGCTGGCTGGATACGGTCGGCAAGCGTCCGGGGGTGCTGGCGGGCCGCGCGCTTCATGCCGATCTGCGCACTGACCTGCGCGCAGACAAGGCATCGCATTCGGTTCTGTTCAAGCGCGACTGACGCGTTCGACAGTTCCGTCGCAAATTTTTGTAGGTGTTTTAGAAAGCTACCCTGCGGACATGACTATGCCGCCAGCGCTGCGAATTGCCGGAATGCAGCTATGCCTTGAGCCGCAAATTGTTTCTTGCGGATCATGTGGGCGACCTCGATCCCTGCGATGGTTGCGGCAGTTGATTGGAAGGCCTTGAAGCCCAGCGTTGGGCCGGTAATCCGCTTGATAAAACGGTGATCCTGTTCCAGAATATTGTTGAGATACTTGATCTGCCGGATCGTGAAAAGAAGTCCCTTCCCGGTGAATTTCAGGATCACGTTTACTGCTGTCAGGCCGGTCAAGTTTGCGCCGCTCTTGTCGATGGCCACCCGATCTGGCACGCACGTTTGTGCCGATCGCCTGCTTGAAAAACCTGCGGGATGCGGCAAGGTCACGGCGTTCTGACAGCATGAAAACAAGGGTTTGGCCATCCAGATTGATCGCGCGATAAAGGTAAGTCCACTTGGCTTTGTCAGGTTGTTTTGTAGCGACGTGACAAAGATCCGCGCTCCGTTCAGGCTCCCACTTCGGCCAAATAGTTGTTCTACAGGCTGAACGCGTCAGCCCGAGATTGGCGGTAGGATTTTGTGGAAAGGCTGTGACGCTTTGGTCGAAAGATGTTGGTGGTCTGATCGTGGACGGGTAGGAAATTCTGCGCTTGGCGCGGGGATTTGAAACGGCCCATGGTCTTTTCTCTTCGTCGTGTGTGTCGATGCGACGCCTCGGATTGGTTGTTCAACCCCTTGTGGGAACGATGATCTACGCTTGGGCAAAGATCACGGACGGCCGCGCCATAGCTGCGCAGTTTGTTTGTCACAAGGACACGCGGCACACCCCATCGTTTCATCAACTTATTCAGGAAACGCTTGGCAGCATGGGCATCTCTGCGACTTTGCAACAGTATCTCCAGTACGTCTCCGTTGGCGTCGACCGCTCGCCAAAGCCAATGTTTTCGCCCACGAATTGAAATCACGACCTCGTCGAGGTGCCATTTGTCGGCAGGAGCCGGGCGATCGCGACGGATCTTGGCCGCTATCTGTGTTCCGAACCGCTGGCACCATACCTGGATGCTTTCATACAAGACGATTACGCTGCGTTCGGCCAACAGATCCTCCACGTCACGCAGGCTCAGGGCAAACCGATGGTACGCCTAGACGGCATAGTAAATGACGGGCCGAGGGAAACGGAAGCCCTGCAAGCAAGGCTGTGAAGCTTTGCTGATCATGACAGATGGCCATGCGGGCGGCCGGGGCGCGTCAATAACATGACAAAGCCGTTCGATCACCTTCAGCAAGTGCGACAGAGACCGCGCAAGCCGGTCGATCCGCACGACGACCAGCGTGTCGCCGCTCTGGACGCGTTCGAGCACGCGGGCAAGTACTGGCCGCGCACGATTGCCGCCTGAGGCGTGTTCTTCAAAAATCTCGAGGCATCCCACAGTTTGCAGGGCCTCAGACTGTGGCAGGGGGGTCTGGCCGTCTGTGGAAACGCGGGCATAGCCTATCAGGGGCATGAAAACGGGCCGTTTGCAATTTTAGATTTCGCTACTGAACGACCCTTTAGCTCTGATTGCATGAGCGGCCCTTGCCTTATGGCAAACTTTGCCATAGCGTATTTTCAAAGGAGACTACGAATGGGAACCATGAACATATCGCTGCCCGACCCGATGAAGAGTTGGGTTGAAGATCAGACCAAGGCTGGTCGGTATGCCAATTCCAGCGACTATGTGCGCGACCTGATAAGACGCGACCGTGCTCGGTAAGAAGCCATCTCGGAACTGCAAGCGGAAATTGACCGCGGCCTTGCCAGCGGACCAGCGAAGCGGCTTGATCAGCAAGCCTTCAAATCCGTAATGCGTTCCAAATATGCCCGCAGATAGAGGGTGGACCGTTCGGCCTGCCGCTGAGACTGATCTGTCCGACATCTGGTTATACGGTTCAGATACTTGGGGCATAGATCAGGCGGATCGTTATGCGGATGGTCTGTTTGCACTTTTCGACTTGCTTGCCGAATTTCCGGAGATGGCACGAGAGAGGACTGAGTTCTCGCCGCCTGTGCGGATTCATTCCAGTGGCAAGCATCTGGTAGTCTACCAAGTAGCGGGGCAACGGGTTGAGATCATCCGCATATTGCATGCTCGTCAGAACCTGACAGCCTATCTGATGGAGGGCTGACCATCACAATCCCGCGGCCTTGGTGAGGTTCACGCGGAACCGGTCGCGGCGGCGCTGATAGCGCCGGGTCATTTCGGCAGAGGCATGGCCGAGCTGCTTCTGGATATAGCGTTCGTCAACCTCGGCGCCACTGGCAAGGCCAGTGCGCAAGGAATGGCCGGAAAACAGGGCAAGGCGACCCTTCTCCGGTAAGTCGGCGCGGATACCAGCGGCCAGCACGGTGGCGATGTGGGTTAAATTGTTTTTCCAACAGAAGTCGTTAGGAATACGTTCCTGTGGACAAAATGGACATTTTAGCCATATAATGGTGGTCAACAAAGGAGGCCGCTATGACACGAGTTACAGCAACAGAGTTTAAGAACAATATTGGCGCTTTTAGCGATGCAGCGATGAGCGAGCCTGTGATTATCACAAGCCACCAGCGTGACCGCCTCGTGCTTTTGTCAGCAGATGAGTATCGCCGTTTGGTTGGCGATGTGTCGCCAGAATTTGAAGATCGCCTAGAGCGCAGCCTGAATCGCCATAGCAATACGTTGGCTGAGCTTGCCAAGCGATGAGTGAGCCGAACTGGCTGACCCCTGAGGAAGTCATACGCATCAACATGAAGGTGGTGGAGCGCTCTAACGAGCCGCATTTCGTAAGAGATAGAGGCTTGTTAGAGTCGGCGCTTGGACGCCCAAAAAACCTTCATGCCTATGATGAAACTGACACCTTTCAGCTTGCCGCAAGCTATGCGGAAGGCGTTTCGCGCAACCACTCTTTCGAACAAGGCAATAAGCGCACAGCCCTTCTGTGTGCTGATATGTTCCTGTCCCAAAATGACTATGAGCTACAGGAAGCCAAGGGGTTGGAGCACGTCGAGATGATGGAGCAGCTAGGTCAGGGCAAAATCACCCGCGACCAAGCGGCTGCATATCTCAGGGAGCACTCGCGCCAGATCGAGCAGGAACGCCAGACGGAGCAGCCAACCAAGAAGGATTGGTCGAAGAAGCCTGCACAATCAAAACCCTCGAAAAGGCCCCCCGCCCCAAAGCGTGACATGGATCGGGAAAGATGAGCATTACCGATAGACCCAATCCCCTGACCATCCATGTGAGCGACGACGAGCAGGCATATCTCGAAATGTCAGCGCACCGCATGAGAAGGCTTGCCGCTCGAAGTGGTCTAGAGGGCATTGCCAAGTTATTTGACGTAGATTGCAGGAGTGGTGATTTCTCGCAATCAGGCGTCATCTCGGCGGCATAATCGTCCCACAGGCCGAAGGCATCGGCTCTGGCATGACGGTAGGAGATGGTGGAAAGTCGATAGCGGCGGGGGCGGAAGATGATGCTGATCTGGTCGTGGGCAGCAAGGAACCTTTGCGCCTGCCTCGGTGATTTGAACCTTCCCATGATCTTTTCCCGTCGCCGCGTCGGCCGGTGTGACCCTTCGATCAGATTGTTGAGGCCTTTATGCGCGCGATGATCTGCGCCCGGCGCAAAATCGTGGACTGGCTTGAAATAGCTGCGGAGCTTGTCTGTGATCACAACGCGCGGGTGGCCAAATTGGGTGACAAGCCGCTTCAGGAAACGTCGCGCGGCTTTCGCGTTTCGCTGTCGCTGAACGAAAATGTCGAGCACAGCTCCGTCTGCGTCGACCGCCCGCCAAAGCCAGTGTTTCACGCCATTGATCGGCACCGCCACCTCGTCAAGATGCCACTTGTCTGCAGGTGTCGGCCGATCCCTTCGGATGCAGTTGGCAAAATGGGGACCGAACCGGTTTATCCATAGCCGAATGGTCTCCCGGCTGACGACCACGCCACGCTCAGCAAGCAGATCCTCGACATCGGCCGTGCTGAGTGCAAACTGATGGTAAGCCCAGACGGCATAGGAGATGATCTCGCGGGGAAAACGAAAGCCCTTCAGGCGCGGCATTGTTGGTGAAGTTCTCATGATGATCGCCTATCCCGACGCAAAGCCGTGATCAACTTGGCAATCCCCAAAAAACGCACAAAGGACGGAAAGAGCAAAAGTGAAATCATTCGCTGTTTGAAACGCTATATCGTTCGCGAAATCTACAGCCAGCTTTGCGTGTCCAAATCAGCTCAGATCGCTCCTTGACGAATATAGGAGCTTCAATGCCCCCGTCGAGACGTTCTTCAAAACCATCAAGGCAGAGCTGATCTGGCGACGGTCATGGGAAACACGGCGGCAGGCCGAGATGGCAATCTTCGAATACATCAACGGCTTCTACAACCCGCGCCGCCGCCATTCAGCACTGGGTTGGAAAAGCCCAGTCGCTTCCGAACGGAAGGTGGCCTAAACGAGCACCGGGGGCGGCACGAAAGCGCGACAGGTCCAATGAAAAAGATAAAGGAAATCTGCCGTGGGGTTTCGAAAGGGGGCGGTGCAGCCCGTCGCCGGAGAGACGTAACCACAGGTTATGGCTAGTAGGTTCCCGAGCGCACGAGATCGGCAGGCAAGCTATCCCGTTCATCTTTTAAGAAATCTCTGGGGCTTTATTTATTAAATCGATTTTCACCTTCCCCGACTACCTTGGCAGGATGGAGGAAAAGAGCTTTGCCATTTCTGTCAGGATCGAGCACCGCGCAATGGGCCGCGCAAAGGCTGCGCGCTATCACGATCTGCGCACGGGTCACATTCCGGATTATGTCGATCGAGCACGGATGGCCGATAACTCTACGATCATCGAGCCTGCCCAGCCCTCGGCGTTGCGCCGGGTCTGTTTAGCCCACCGTGCCAACCGTCCCACACAGCGCGCCATGAGGAAAGATGCGGCCGTAGCCAGTTGCTTCATCATCACCTTCGGAAAAGCAGCACAGCCAATCTTCGAAGCCCTATCCAAAGCCCAGCAGGACGCCGCGTATAAGGCCGTAGCCGAGGCCGTGGCCTCCCTTCTTGGATCAGAGGTAACCGGCCTTGTCGCTCACCGGGACGAGACCGCCCCGCATGGTCACGGGCAGATGCCGGCTGTCCGCCCTGATGGTCAGCCCCTATCGAAGGTGCTCACGCCCAGCATGGCAAAGCGAGTGCAAGACGTCGCCGCCCAGGCTATCGCAGAATTTGCGCCACAGATTGTCAGAGGTAAGCCCAAGGCCCAGAGAATAGCCGATGGAGAGCCCAGATCGAAAACCGTTCACCGTTCTGTCCAGGAATTGCACAGCGACCTTCCCAAAGAGATCCGCGAAAAGGCGGCCCAGATTGAAAAGCTTCAAAGCCGTATTACGAAGATGCGCGACGAAGAAGAACGGACAGCGACAAATGTTAGGACGCTGGCCACCTATGAAAGGCGGTTAGTCGAGAGTATAGTCCAGATGGAAGAGAAGCAGCGTGTCCTCGATGAGGGCGCCCGCGCTCTGCAGGATCAACAAGCCGAACAGGCCGCCCGTGAAACCGTCCTCAAAAAGCGTGAGGAAGTGGTCGAGGCCAGAGAGCAGGAGGCAACAGCGCAACTGGATGGCCTCAGGGCCGCCGCAGAGGCCATCATGGAGGGCACAGTTACGCGTGGGGACGATGGTCGACCAAAGGTAACAGATGCCACACACGCGGCTCTTCTAAGCCCTGTGTGGCGACCCCTTGGCCCTCTTGTCATGGCGCTAGCTGATATGCGCTCCGAAATGGCAACCAGCCTACAGCGCTTCCGTGATCTATTCCGCCGCAATGAACTGGCACCCGACATCGTAGAGGATGGGAAGGACTACCTAGACGGGATGGAGCCATAGAGGCAAACAGAAGCCGGATTTAACGCGATCAGATCGCGACGGAACCCATATAAGCTCCAGCAACCTGACAGTGCCGCGCGATGACATGCGCGCATTCACCTTCGCCCATGTAAAGTCCCGCGCCGCTCCGACACTGATGGTCACACATGATCCCGACGATGCCTAGCCGCTGGCGGGCTTGTCATTACCCTGAAAGGCTTCACCCCTGAAATGAACACCCAAGCCATCGTCGCCATTGTCATCACCGCCATCTTGATGGCTGCCAGCGCGCTTGGCCTGACCGAGACCTTGGGCGCGCATCCGTTGTGGGCGGTGAAAACCGGAATGATCGGCAGCGGGGCAGGATTGCTGGCTTATGCCGGCTTGCGATGGGCTGGGATGCGATCCGGGCCTGTTGCGATTTTGGGTGGGCTGACGCTGGTCTCGTCAGGGTTCGTAGCCACGCAAGGCAAAAGCGTTTTTATCGTATCATTTTCTGAAAATACCTTGGCCGGGCGGTTCTGGTTCTTTGGCTGGTTCGCAGTCATGGGCGCATTGTGCTTGACGCTTTGCGCCCTTACGGCGCTCACGCTACGCCGCTGATCCGTCTGCCAGTTTCGGCTCCGGCTCCGGCTCTGGCGCAGGTTCGGGGGACCATTTCAGAAGATGATGATCAAAGCCGTCGTCCAGATGCGGCTTCACGATCCGGAAATACGGCGACAGGTCGAAATCGCGTGGCGTGAACAGCGAATGGTGGCGGATATGCATGATCTCACGTCTAGCAAATTTGCATTCGTTCCGCGCCTTCACCGCCCGCACATCGGGCAGGATCGGATAGCGGACCGACTGAAACGCCCGCGCGATCAACGACGAGCAGATCGCGCGTGTCGGATCGCCTGATCCAAAGGCCAACATGCGCCTGCGCCAGCGCACGGGTACAGGCGGTGTTGGAAAGAAGTAGCGCAGAAGGTCGAAGATGTTGCGCAGATCGTATTTCAGGCCCAGCCGCATGGCCATGAAATCGGTCACAGCGCGACATTCCTCGGGCGACAGACCGACGGGACGGCAGATCCGTGTGTTGAAATGCGCGTATTTTGACACGGGCGCCGATACGCAGCCTTCACCCAGATTGACCTCGATCAGGCGATGCCGCTCTTGCGCGCCCGGCGTAGCAGGCAGGCTGTCACCCACATACATCGCGGCATGAGACCATGTGGATTGGGTCAAATATTTAATAGCGTTGGATATCTGCTCCTGCCCCTCGACCAAAAGCACGTCACCCGGCCGCAGCGTGCGACACAGGGTGTCAAAATCCGACGGTGTGAAGGGGGTATATCCAGCGCTTGGGCGGTTCAGCCGATTGGCCATGCGCCGCCCGATACGGCTCAGGAGTGAATCGCAGCAATCTCGTAGAGTGACGGCCATCTGGATCCTCCGTTTGACGTGCTCTGGTCTTGTTAAAGAGACTCCATTGGCGTCGTTATGTTACAGGCTGGAACGGCAGATGTCGGATTCGCAGCGGATGGCAGGCATCTTGCGGCCCATCGCACGCATCAGGACCAAGGCGAGCGTGACGCCCAAGATGATCGCCCCCCAGCTCGGCAGGGCATGGGGTGACAGCGAGGGCAGCCCGAACAGGATCAGCCCGTCATTGCCGCCGGGGATCAGCGCGGCGCCTACGCCCATGGCGACCCCGGCCATCCCGTGGCGCAACGCGGCCTTGGCGCGGACGCGGCGAATTCGGAACGATCCCCGCAACGCGGCAGAGCCGGCCATCCCGAGGATCGCCGCTGCCGAGATCAGCCACAAAACCGCGCCGTTGGCACAGCCCGTCAAAGGCGCCGCCCGAACCGCGCAGATCATTGTCGAGGTGAAAGACCATTTCGTTCCAAGCGACAAAATTCCGAAATTTGCGATTGCCAGCAAAGCGATGGAAAGGGACAAAGGCCAATGGGCCGCACGCAATTGCCCCCATCCTTCGGCGCGAAGACGCCGCAGGATATTCAGAACCTCCCACAGCATCCAAGGCCCGAGGAAGAACAGGAACCAGACCGGGATGCTCTGCGCCAATACCGGCGTTTGGTGCAAATCGCGCCATAGCAGGTGGACCCCGGCCATCCCAATCGGCCAGCCCGCCAGCGTGAACAGCATGACGACATGCCCTTCGGCCAATCGGACCAAGGTGGAAAAGCTGCACGCCCCGTTTGCCCCGGCCCCAAGACCGAAGATCAGGCCGCCGAGCACACCAATCAAACCTATCGGCCAGTGACGCAGGACAATGCCGTCCGTCAGCATACTCGCAATTGCGGTCAGACCGATCACCCACAATGAGGCCTTCAGAAATGACCAGAGAATCCAGCCACGGCCCGAGGTCATCACCTCTGCCACGGCCTTGACGGCGCATAACCCGGCCCGATGCGCCGAGACCCCCAAGATCGCGCCCAAGAGCAGGGACAAGGGCAAGATCAATGACATGGGATCTCGGCGCGGGCTGGCTCAGTCCGGCCAAAAGCGTTTTGATGAATAGTTGAAACACGACAATATGTCGAAACGACCACGGTACATGGATGTTGCCCGCGTTTCGAACTCAAGGTGTGTTTCAATATATTCTCGCAATGCTCTGGTTGGCCAGGTGGTCAGAAGTGAACGCGTTGTCGTCGTCCGCAACCAGCGGCAGCTCGGCGGCGATCAGTAATCGTTTCATTTACTTTTCTTCCGTTTGTCTTGAACTTGTGACAAGCGAGGGCCCCTAGTGTTTCACTTCCGCGCTACACTAATTCGTGAGTATCCAGCTGCATCGAAACGCCTATGCCAACTCTGCTCGAATTGCTGGGTTTCCGGGGCCTTTCCCTTGACTTTCCTGCATCTTGGCAGACGTTGATTCCGGAAAGGTTGATCACCATGACGCGCGCTGCCCAGTGTTTAACGCCCGTCGAACTGCCGCCGTTTGCGGCACTCGCGTCTGAAGTCAGCGCAGGGTTTACCACTTGGCGCAGGGCTACATTCACGCCCTGCGAACATCCGGGCAACCGATGGACCACCGCCACTGCCGACTGTTTGTGCAGGGGGCCGCATGGCTGAGTTTCCCGACGCCCCGCAAGGCACCGTGACCACGCGCATATTCCGCATCGTGCAGCGTCTGATCCTTTTGCTGATACTGGCTTATGGCGTTCACCTGTTGATCGCCTGGTTCTCCGCGCGGACTGCGAACATCCATCCCGGTGCTCAGGCCGGCATGTTGGTGGCGCTGCTATTGGTCTACGCTTTGCTGATTGCCGTCCCGTTCGTGCCCGGGATCGAAATCGGTTTGACGCTGCTGGCCGTCGAGGGCGCGTGGATTGCCCCTTGGCTCTACCTCGCCACAGTCTCGGGGCTTCTGATCGCCTATGCAGCTGGCGAATGGGTGCCTTATGTGCGCCTCCACCGAATTCTGGCCGACCTGCACATGCGCCGGGCCTGCGCATTGCTGGAGCATATTCAACCGCTCAGCCGCGCGGAGCGGGTCATATTGATGCGCGGCCGCGCGCCGAGATGGCTTCGCCCCTTCATAACCCGCTATCGCTACCTGGTCATGGCGGCCGCCATCAATCTGCCGGGCAATTCAGTGATTGGCGGCGGCGGTGGCATTGTGTTTCTTATGGGCCTCAGTCGATTGTTCAGGCCCGTTGCCGTGGCCCTGACCCTTTCGCTGGCCGTTATGCCCGTTCCGCTGGCAGTCTGGGCCTTCGGCGCCGACATCATACCATGACGGCGTTCCGGATCATCGACTAGCCGTGATGCTGCGGCCCGATCCCCTGAAACATCCGGCGCAAATCCACGGTGCTACGCGTTCCAATTTCGGTATAGTTCCGATCCAGCCAGGACGCGGCCGTTTCGCGCCCCAGATCGCGCAGATGTGTCAGGAAGGCCCATTCCGCGTTCATTTTTGACGATGCCCCCAGTTTCATCAGGGCCGTTTCATTCTCAATGATGTGGATACGTTCCAGCCGATACTGGGCCTCGTCCAGCTTGCCTTCTTCGATCAACCGCGCCACGAAATCGATGGCCCGCAGCTCCTTGAGAAGGCTGGAGTTGAAGCTGATTTCGTTGGCGCGGTTCTGAATCTCCTGCGCGGTTTGCGGCACGCCTTTGCGTTCGATCGGATTGATTTGCACCACGACGATATCAGCGGTGTCAGAGCCGCTATGAAACGGAAACAACGCCGGGTTGCCAATATAGCCGCCGTCCCAATAGGGCACGCCATCAATGATCACCGACCGGAAGACGTTTGGCAGGCAGGCCGAGGCCATGACCATATCCGCCGTCAACAGGCGGCTGTCGAAAACCTTGACCTTGCCGGTTTCCACATTGGTGGCGGAAATATAGAGTTGGATGCTGTCGCAGTGTCGCACGCACTCGAAATCCACGCAGGATTCCAGCACGTCTTTCAACGGGTTCATGTTCATCGGGTTCAGCTGATAAGGCGAGAACATCCGGCTCATCGCGTCCATCACCTGATAGCCCCAGGATCGATCAAGGCTCCAATACCCCATCATCACGTCAATCGGTGCGCGTTTGATCGGGCTGCCTCTGGCGGCGTCGCTCATGGTCTGCCAGAAGCCATGCAACTTTTCGCGCGCGCCATCGGCCCCGCCCGCAGTGTATCCATCGGCCAGGGCCACGGCGTTCATCGCCCCTGCGGAAGTGCCGGAAATCGCTGCGATTTCCAACCTTCCATCCTCCAGCAAATAATCCAGAACGCCCCAGGTGAACGCGCCATGGGCACCGCCACCTTGCAGGGCCAGGTTGATCCGCTTGGGCTTCGCAGCGGGAGATTTGTGGGGATGCTTCATTCCGTTCTCCATCAGTGTGCCGCCCAGCCGCCGTCAGCGTGGCACCGTTTGCGCCGGAAAAGCGGATACTATCACATATATAGTATGTCTCTGGTTCTGGGCACGGGCGGCAGCTGTGTCCGCCCGCACTCAAAGTGTCGTGCTCAGTGTGTGGCCATCTTGGGCGCGACGAGCATGTGAAACACGATGCCCAGCACGGCCCCGTAGACGATGTGCAGCACCAAAGTCATCATCGGCGCCATGATCCCGAAGGCCATTCCGAACATTCCGGCCCCGGCCATCGGCATGACCATGATCATCATGCCAAGCCACGCGGCCACGCCAAAGACGATGCCTTTGACAACGGCCGTTCCGCCCGGAATCAGATCGTAAAGAAGTGCAAACCCGCCACCCCAAACCACCGTGCCAATCACGAAGTGGCCCAGCCACCCCATCGCAGCAGACGCGCCCATCATGGCACTGAGCATGGCGATGACATCCAGTTCCGGCATGACGCCCATCATGCCCTTGGCCAACATCATCACCGACAAAACGACGGTCGCTATCAGCCCGGCGACGAGGCCGGCTGTGATCTTGTTCATATTATGGTTCCTTTTCCGGGGGCCTTAGCCGCCCTGTTTCTTTTCTTCGTGAAGCTTGGAAAGGATTTCGCTGATGCGGCCATCGTCGGCCTCTTCATGCGTATCGGCTGCAGTCAGGTTCTCGGTCAGATCACGTGTTGTCCGCACCTGGCCGATGAACCGTTCACAGCCTTTGCACATCGCAAGATGCAAACGCATCTGGAGGCCTTCCCATGTGCTCAACTCCCCGTCGATCAGGGCGCTTGCACGGGTTGCAACTTCCTGGCAGCTCAACATCTGGCGGTGTCCTTTTCACGTGCCTCACATGAACAGGACAATCGGAACGCTGCCGCGTTACAGCTGTCCGAAAAAATAATACAGGTCCAGCGACATGCAAGATCTCCCATCACATCAGCCCGTCGAGAGCGGCCCGAACACCCAGACGTGCCCGGTGCAACAAGACCCGCATGTTGCCTTCGCTGATGCCAAGGATGGCGCAGACTTCTTCGGCACCCAACCCCTGTTGGGCTCGCAGAATGATCACCGATCGCTGGCCCGGTGGCAGGGCTTCGATCGCGGTATTCACATGGTCCATCACGCTGCGCCCCTCCAAAATGCGTTCGGGGGTCAGGACTTCCCACAGTTCGGGGATGTCCTTCCAGCGACCCCGACCATCAAAGGCGGCAGCCAGATTGTCGTCCTCGCCCGTGCCATCAAACGAGACCATGCGCCCGTCGCGCTTGGCACGGCTGCGGGCCTTGTTGATCAGGATCGAGAATATCCAGCTTGCCAACGACGACCGCCCTTCAAAGCCGCAGATGTTTTTAAGAACTGCGATCCAGGTTTCCTGGGCCACCTCTTCAGCCGTCGCGCGGCTACGAACGATGCCTACAGCGACGCGGATCAGTGATGAATTGTGCTTGCGGTAAACCTGCTCGAATGCGGTGCGCTCACCGGCAGCAAGCAGTTGAACAAGCGTCGTTTCCTCCGCCCGAGCAGTCGACATCGCACTCCCCCATGTTGATCCGCCCACTAAGCGGAAAAAACGTGCTGAAAGTCTAGTCGCGAGCGCTGCCGGACAAGGGATCGTGAAATGCTGTGTCTTGATTTTTGCAGGTCAGCCCAGCAGGTGTTCAATGTCGGTCGCTGCCTGAAGGGTGCAATGGCAGGGCACTGAACCATCCGCAGCGACCGGCACGAGATCTCATTCGCCCAAGGTCAAGGCGCTCTCGGACCAGGTCGTCAGAAGGGTTAGATATGTCGAGAAAATCGGGCGGGAATGGATATTTAAAAATTATCCATTTTTTCATAACCTTCAGGACACATAGGGGCATGGATTGCAAATCTATATAACGCGAACCTTTCTAGTGGCCCTGATTTTCGCCACGGTGTTGAGTGCCTGCGACAACTCTGCAGGCCAACTTTCCAAGACTCCAAACTTGTACAGCACGGGAAAATTCTACCCGACAGAGCACGTACCCGACAGCCTGAGAACGGTAGCGCCGCAGATGTACTTCGTCACCGACAGAGCGTCAGTGACAAAGGCCGGAGCTTTGGCCGGGTACAGCGCGTCACGGTCGGATTCGATGGTTTTCGGATCTGCCAAGGTACAATTTGGCGATGCCGTGGATTGGGCGGACCTTGTGCGGCAAACCCATTCGGATTCCGGCCAGAGATTTTCCACACTTACCCCGCAACCGGCCCAAGAAATTGTACGTTTCCCGGTAACACCGCTGCCGTTTGAACGTCGTGATGGAGGTATTCACAACCTACCGGGACCAGAGGCTGAATATCAACATCAGGTCCGGTTGTTTCAGGCGGCCATCCGCGAAGAGATCAAACGTACCGGGAACGGCCGGATGCTGATCTATGTGCACGGGGTGAAAAACGACTTTGATGACTCTCTGACGGTGCTGGCGAACCTGTGGCATTTCACCGGGCGTGCATCCTTGCCAATCGCGTTCAGTTGGCCAGCAGGGAACAATGGGGTTTTCGGGTATTTCAAAGATCGTGAAGCGGGGGAGTTTTCGATTTTCCACCTCAAGGAACTTCTGCGGATGCTGGCCGCCGTTCCGGAAGTGGAGGATATTGACATTGTTGCGCATTCGCGAGGTACCGAAATCGCGACTTCGGCGCTAAGGGAACTAATTATCGAGCAGCGGGCAAAAGGGAAAAAACCAAAGCTGGCCTTGAAAACCGGCACGCTGATTCTGGCAGCTGCGGATCTGGATGTAGGTGTTATGCGCCAACGATTGATGGCCGAGCATTTTGCCGAAGCATTTGAGCAGATCAACGTCTATATCAACGATAACGACAGTGCTCTTCACCTGTCATCGACGCTGACCAGCGTGCCACGTTTTGGGGCATCGAGAGCTGCGGATTTCAGACCTGGAGAACTGGAAAGCCTCGGGCGGATCGGTCTGGTGTATTTCATTCAGGTCGAGACGGCTGGAGGCATGTACGGGCATTCGTATTTTCGTCAAAATCCTGGGGTGATGTCAGATATCGCGTTGACCCTGCGCACCCGTGCTTTTCCCGGCAGTACATTGCGGCCATTGGACTTGGACGAGCAAAACTTCTGGACCCTGCATCCGAATTATCCATTGGAGAGACTGCCTGAGCTTTCGCCGATCGATGGCAGGTAAGCCTTGCGGGACCGTTGCATTAAGTCAGCGGAAGTCGCAGGCTCGGCTTGTTTGTGATGGTGGAGGGGTCGATGGCACAGCGCAATAATCCGTTCTAACGGCATCGGTTTCCTCGTGAGATCATCCTGATGGCAATGCGCTGGTACTGTCGCTACTCGCTTTCGTGCAGGGATGTGCGCAACCTGCTGGCTGAGCGTGGCGTGACCGCCGATGCCTCAACTATCCATCGCTATGTGCGCAAGTTCGGCCCCGAGATTCGCGAGTGGGCTTATGGCGCTCACCGTTCCTGGCGCAGGTTGCAGTGGCATGTCGATCGCAAGTACCTCAACAACCGGATCAAAAGCGACCACGCCTCGCTAAAGCAGCGACTTCGCCCTATGCGGGGCTTCCAAACCCTGGTCGGCGCCAAGGCGGCTCTCGCTGGCATCGAAACTTTCCGCACCATCCGCAAGGGACAGTTTGAAAACTGCGAGATCGGCGTGGCCAACGAGATCGACTTCGTGGCCGAACTCTTTCCAGAAACCGTGTGAAAGACACCAGACCCGGCTCTCAACGTGTCGAACCAAGTTAATGCAACGGACCCGTTTCTTCCGACCCTGCTCTGCAACATCGGCAATCAAGCTGGAAGCGAAAAAGTTTGCGACATTACCCGTTCGGCCGCCCACCCTTGGCAAGTCCCTTGATCAGGCGCGGGGCGGCGTTTCCTTGTCGTCGTCCTCTTCGGTGCCGTGTTCTTTGAACAGCTTGCCCTGGGTGATGAAGAACACGAATATTGCCGCCGTCAGCCCGAATGTCTTGAAATACACCCATGTTTCTTCTGACTGGGTGCGCCAGATGATTTCGTTCAGGATCGCCAGCGCGAGGAAAAAGAACATCAGCCGCCGTGTCAGGATCATCCAGCCTTCATCGGTCAGCGGCATCAGCCCTTCCATCAGCGATTGCAGATAGGATTCCCCGCGCATCAGTCCAAAGCCCAGCGTGCCGCCGAACAGCAGGTAGATGATCGTTGGCTTCATCTTGAAGAACATCGGGTCGTTGAACCATACACTGAGCCCACCAAAGACGACGATGAGCACAGCCGTTACGATCTGCATTTTCGACAGATGCCCGGTCAGTTTCCACAAGACCGCGATGGACAGCAGAAAGACCGGGATGAAACCGGCAGTGACCACTACAAACCCTGCATATTCCGTGCCGCCGATGTCAAAGGTCCGGCCCTTGAGCCACAGATAGGCCAGGAAGAATCCCAGGATCGGGCCGAATTCCAGTGCGGTTTTCAGCCCGCCATTTATGTCTTTGCCTGCCATTTCGGTACTTTCCTTTCGGGGTCTACCCACCCATTTCAACTATGACCGCGCCGAGTGCAATCAAGGTCATCAGCGCAATGCGTCGCGGACCCACGGTTTCTTTCAGCACCAGCCAGCCGATCAGTGCGGCAAAGACGGTCGATGTCTCGCGCAGTACGGCGGCCTCGCCGACCTTGTCCAGACGCGTGGCCAGCATGATCGACCCGAACGAGGCAAACGCAACCACCCCGCCGAAGACCCCGCGCACCATCAGAGGGCCGATTGCGGGTGGGGCCGTCATTCCGCGCCATCGTAGATAGGCAATGACCGGCATCACAAGGCCATCGAAAAAGAAGAACCACGCCAAGAAGGTGAACGGGTTCGCCGTCGCGCGGATGCCATAGGCGTCATAGGTGGTATAGAGCGCGACCAACAGGCCAGTAATGACCGCCAGCCCCAGCGCCATGTGCAGCGTATCACGCGCGGCCACCAGAAAGATCAGGTTGTAGATCGCCAGCCCGAAAATCCCGGCCAGCAGGACGCCAACGCCCAGCCACTGGACCGTCGTGAACACTTCGCCAAAGATCAGATAGGCTCCGATGACCGCAAAGAGCGGCCCTGTGCCGCGCACCACCGGGTAGACCACCGTATAGGCACCTTTGGTATAGGCCTGCGCCTGCAGGATCTTGTAGACCGTGTGAATTGCCCATGCGACGCCGAAGATGGCCCACATATGCGGTTCGGGAAAGGGCACGACAAAAAACGCAAAAGGCGCCGCCATCATGGCGTAAGATATATCGACCGCCCCGCGTGTCAGCCACGGATCATGCCGCCCCTTTTGCAGAGCGCCAAAGATCGCGTGCAGAAGCGCGGCCGCCAGCGCCAGGCCAAGGGCAAGTGTATGCCCGGCTTCGGTGCCTTCAAGTGAGATCAGCCAGTCACTCATATGGCGAACATGCCCTTTGGCACCGGCGACGGGATCAGCGTCGACCCCCTGCGCCCGATCAAGGCGGTGACCGCCGGCGTCGCGTTTCCGGCAACGGGAATCGTGGTGGTCGTTCTAACAGTCCTGCGCGGGGCAGAGCGTTGGATGGACACCCACGACGACACCTAATCAGACCGGAAAGATGAAGTTGTTGGCGATACCGTCGACTGTTTCGACGGTACCCAACCGGGTGATCAGGTCGCCGTAGATCATTTTTCCAGACCGGTCAGCGCAGCGGCGAATTCCTCGGGGTCGAAGGGCGCCAGATCGTCGATCTGCTCTCCCACCCCGATGGCATGGATCGGCAGGCCGAACTTGTCCGCCAGCGCCACCAGAACGCCGCCCTTCGCGGTCCCGTCAAGCTTGGTCATCACCAATCCGGACACATCGGCCAGCTTTTGAAACGTTGCCACCTGGCTGAGCGCGTTCTGCCCTGTGGTCGCATCCAGCACCAGCAATGTGTTGTGCGGCGCGCTCGGGTCTTTCTTGCGGATCACGCGGACGATCTTGGCCAGCTCCTCCATCAGGTCGGCGCGGTTTTGCAGCCGTCCTGCCGTGTCGATCATCAACAGGTCCGCTCCGTCTGCCTCGGCCTTGGTCATCGCATCAAAGGCAAGGCTGGCCGGATCAGACCCTTCGGGCGCGGTCAGCACCGGCACACCGGCCCGGTCGCCCCAGATCTGCAATTGCTCCACAGCCGCGGCGCGGAAGGTGTCACCGGCGGCAATCACCACCTTTTTGCCTGCTGCGCGGAACTGGCTGGCCAGCTTGCCGATCGTGGTCGTTTTGCCCGATCCGTTCACGCCGACCACCAACACCACCTGCGGGGTTTTCGAATAAAGCGGCAGCGGGCGCGCAACCGGCTCCATGATCCGGGCAATTTCACGCGCCAGCAATTCCTTGATCTCTTCCGTCGACAGGCGCTTGCCCATGCGGCCCTCGGCCATGTTCGCCGTGACACGCAGCGCGGTATCCACCCCCATGTCGGCGGTGATCAGCAGCTCTTCGAGCTGTTCCAGCATGTCGTCGTCCAACGCGCGGCGCAGCGGCGCCTTGGCAGCGTCCCGGCCCAGCAGACGCCCCAACAACCCCGGCTTTGCCTGCCCTGTGCCCTTGGGCAATGTGTCGAGCGGTATTTCCGTCGGTGACTGCGTCGGCATCGGATCGGCCGGACGTGCAGGCACTTCTACTGGTGCGGCGGGCGGCGTTTGCCTTGGCGTTACCGGAATCTCGGTCGGGGTCTCTGGCGCGGGGCGCGGACCCGGATCGGGCCGGGGCGCGGTATCGGGTGCTGGCACGATGTCCGGCTTGGGGGCGGGTACCGTGTCGGGTTTCGGATCAGGGACGGTGGATGGTCCAGGATCGGGGATCGTGTCGGGACCAGGGTCCGGTATGGTGTCCGGGCCGGGATCGGGTATCGTCGCGGGCATCGGCCCCGGTGTCGTATCGGGGGCGGGATCCGGTTGTGGCGGCTCCGGCAGATCGGGCTCGGCTGTGCCGCCGTCTTCGATGATCGCATCCAGCCCGTCCTCGATCCGCGAGGACGATTTAAAGAGCTTGTCCTTGAGTTTCTTGAAAAACGCCATGTCGCGCCCTTTCGGTTGGGTTCCTATGACGTAGTCGGGTCGGCCAAGATTGAAAAGGGGCATCCCACAAAGGGCATCGGAGTTACGCCGAGGACGGCAGATGCAACAGGGTTCGGGCGAAACCGCGCGATTCCCCGATGATTTCCTCGGTCAACGACGACAAGGTCGCGCGCGGTGGGTCAATCGTCGCCTCCACATCGCCATCGGTATATTGCAGCACCGCCTCATGCTTGCGCGCCAGATGCTGCATCCGTCCGTTTTCGCGCAGGCAGACCATGTGCAGCGTCCGTATAGAGCGGTTCTGCGCCGCTGCGATCAGACGGCTGAAGAGGGCATCGCCGAGTCCCGCATTCTGCCACTCGCGCTCGACCGACAGGGCCGCCTCGGCGCTTGGTGGCCACTGGCCAAGAAACCCGCGCAATTCGGCGACGCCACGAAGTTGCCCACCCGGAAAGGCCCCGTAGACGACCGAGTCGAAATCCAGCACTCGCTCGGCATAGCGCCGCAGGGCGCAGTCTTTTAGCGCCACGCCAAAGCGCAAGCGGCGCGTTTCCGTGTCGAGCCGCAGGAAATGGTCGACGACATCGGACAGATCACTGCGCCAGAGCCTGCGGATGGTTGTATCGGCAAGGATTGTTTCGGATAGCACAGGACGGAACTCCATCGCGCCATGGCGCGTCGCAGATTTGTCCTCCCGCCGCGACCATAATGCTGCGGCGCCGCGTAATCCATCTAAATTGGCAGTTACCGTTCGAAGAAACAGAAAAGACCGGTAACTGCCCGAAATTTCATCAAAGAGCGCGAGATCCTCGCGCCCTAGACCTCATCCGGGAAATGTTTGAGGGTCGACAGGATCGGGTTCGGCGCGGCCTGACCCAAGCCGCAGATCGACGCATCGGCCATCGCGGTGCACAGCTCGGTCAGCAGGGGCTGATCCCAGCGGTCGGCCTTCATCAGCTTGACCGCCTTTTCACAGCCCACCCGGCAGGGTGTGCATTGCCCGCAACTCTCGTCCTCGAAGAACCGCAGCATGTTGAGCGCCGCCTGTTTGGCACTGTCCTTGTCGCTCAGCACGACGACAGCGGCAGAACCGATGAAGGTGCCATGCGGCTGCAGCGTGTCGAAATCCAGCGGGATATCATCCATCGACGCAGGCAGAAGCCCTGACGACGGGCCGCCCGGCTGATACGCCTTGAAGCTGTGACCATCAAGCATCCCGCCGCAGGCTGCGATGATATCGGTGATGGTCGATCCGGCGGGCAGAAGATGCACGCCGGGGTTCTTCACCCGACCGGACACCGAATAGGACCGCAGCCCCTTGCGCCCGTTTTTCTCGACATCCGACAGGATCGCGCCGCCCTCGCGCAGGATGCGCGTAACCCAGTGCAGAGTCTCGACGTTGTTGACCAGCGTCGGACGATTAAAGATACCGACCTGTGCGACGAACGGCGGGCGATGACGGGGCATGCCGCGCTTGCCTTCGATGCTCTCGATCATCGCGCTTTCTTCGCCGCAGATATAGGCACCGGCACCGCGCCGCAGTTCGATATAGCCCGGCTTGACGATGCCAGCCGCTTCCAGCGCGGCAATCTCGGTGGCAAGGATACGCAGCACGGCGGGATATTCATCGCGCATGTAGATGAAACAGGTTTCCGCCTCGATCGCCCAAGCGGCGATCAGCATGCCCTCCAGGAACAGATGCGGCACGCGTTCCAGATAATAACGGTCCTTGAACGTGCCCGGCTCGCCCTCATCGCCATTCACGGCCAGATAGCGCGGCCCGGCTTCGGCACGTACGAAACCCCATTTGCGGCCAGACGGGAATCCCGCGCCGCCAAGGCCACGCAGACCTGCGTTCAGCAATTCGGTCTGCACCGCCTCGAAATCACCACCCTCGCGCAATTCTGCCAGCTTGGTATAGCCACCATTGGCGCGGTAGGCTTCGAAGCCCTCGTAATCGGGGATATGCGCATGGGTGTCGTTTGCAGCAATCGCCGCCTGCACCTTTTCCGGCGTGGCGTGGTCGATATGGTTATGGCCCAGCTCCAGCACCGGCGCCGTGTCACAGCGCCCCATGCAGGGCGCGCGCAATACGCGCACCTGACTTGCGTCCAGACCGTCTTCCAACGCAGATTTCAGCGCCTGCGCGCCGGCCAGTTCGCATGACAGCGAGTCGCACACCCGGATTGTCAGCGCGGGCGGCGGTGTCTCGCCTTCCTTGACCACATCGAAATGGGCGTAGAAGGTGGCGACCTCATAGATTTCGGCCATCGAGATGCGCATTTCCTCGGCCAGCGCACGCAGATGCGCGGCGGACAGATGCCCGTATCTGTCCTGAATGAGGTGCAGATATTCAATCAGCAGATCGCGGCGGCGCGGCGTATCGCCCAGCAGCGCCTTTACCTCGGCCCAAGGGCCATCCATCAGTTGCCGCCCCTTCGGCGTGTGGCGGCCCTTGCCCTTGCCCGATTTCCAGACGCCCTTGCGTTCATCCAATGCCATAACCGGTCCTCAAAAATGTATCTTACCAAACTTTACCGCCGCGTCGGCACCCGAGCGTGGCCAAAAGCGACCCCCGTCGCTTCAGAAGCGTTGGGAAAGTGGTCGGATTGTTGATTTTCAGGCTTTGGAATGCCACTGCGCCTGCCCTATGTTCGGCGTCAATCGTACCCATCGAGCGGAGCCGAACCACGTGTTGCTATTTGCCATCGCCACGCTGATGCCCGCCGCGCTCATTGCGTTCGGGGTGGCTTATGGTGGCGTCGCAACCGCGCTGGGGCTGATTTACATGACTGTATTTGTTGCCCTGCTCGATCAACTGGTTGCGCGCGAGGCAGTCAATGCCGATCCGGAGGCCGAATTTCCCGGCAGTACCGCGCTGCTGGCAACGCTGGGGGTCGTGCATTTTGCACTTCTGGCCCTCGCCGTCTGGGCCGTGGCAGGCCCCGGCGCGCTCGGACTGGCAGAGCGGGCGCTGATCGGTGGCGCCGCTGCGCTGGTTTTTGGCCAGATATCCCACCCTGTCGCGCATGAGCTGATCCATAAACCATCCCGCGCCCTGCGTCTGATGGGGCGCCTGATATATACCAGCCTGCTGATCGGCCATCACGCCAGCGCCCATCTGCGCGTGCACCATGTGCATGTGGCCAGTCACCGCGATCCCAACAGCCCGCCGCTGGGGCAGGGGTTCTACCGCTTCGCGCTCAGCGCGGCACCGCGCAGCTTTCGCGCAGGCCATGCCGCCGAGACGGCGATGCTGGCGCGTGCCGGCAGGCCGGGTTGGCGGCACCCCTATCTGCTCTATGTCGGTGGCGGGCTGGGATGTATACTGTTGACGGATCTGGCCTTGGGCATGGTCGGGGTCGTGATCTATCTGGTGATCTGTCTCTACGCCCAGATGCAGATCTACCTGTCCGACTACGTCCAGCATTACGGTCTGCGGCGCAAGACGTGTGCCGATGGCTCGTTGGAGCCGGTCGGTCCGCGACATTCCTGGAACGCACCGCACTGGTACTCGTCGGCGCTCATGCTGAATGCGCCGCGCCATTCGGATCACCACGTCACGCCAAGCAGGCCCTATCCGGCGTTGCAGTTGCGATCCGAGGACATGCCAATCCTGCCGCGGCCTCTACCTGTCATGGCCGCCATCGCGCTCTTTCCACCCCTCTGGCGACGGATCATGGACAAACGCGCGGCGCGTTGGGCCTGATTCCGCGCAGCCGGGCCGAAACATGTGGAATCCGGCGATGCGCTCTGCCAGAATTGAATGATGCGCATCCTGTCATTCTTTCTCGTGCTGATATGTTCGGCCCTGCCCGCCGCCGCGCAGGATCTGATGAGCGCGGAAGAATTTGACCGCTACACTATCGGCAAAACCTTTTATTACGGCAGCCTTGGCTCGCCCTACGGGGCCGAGGAATATCTCGAAGGTCGCCGCGTGCGCTGGTCTTTCCTCGATGGAAAATGCCAGCAGGGCGTCTGGTATGAAGAGGCGGGGCTGATCTGTTTCGTGTACGAAAACCAGCCAGATCCGCAATGCTGGAGCTTTCAGCAGGGCAGTGGCGGCCTGATCGCACGGTTCGAGAACAATCCCGAAAACACCGAACTTTACGAAGTCGAAAAGAGCGTCGAGCCGCTTTTGTGCCTCGGCCCCGAGGTTGGCGTCTGATCTCCTAAGTCGAAATTTTTAAGGCGCCCTGGGACATTTTCAGTCATCAGCAAAACCAGAGCGCGTCCACCCCTTCATTTTGCCAAAGCGTTTCGACATATTGCCGAACCAAGGCAAAATGTCGAAACGCCCCGGACATATGAAGGTTGCGCGCGTTTCGAGCTCAAGTTGTGTACCAACTTAAACTCGAAACGCTTTAAAAATACTCGAATGTACCGTCAGAGTTCTGCCGCCAACCGCGTGCCTTGATCAATCGCCCGTTTTGCATCCAGTTCCGCCGCCACATCCGCGCCGCCGATCACATGCACGGACCGGCCCGCCGCCTGAAGCGCGTCGGCCAGGCTGCGTTCGGGCAGCTGACCCGCGCAGAGCACGATGGTGTCCACTTCGATCAGGCCAGGGTTCTCGCGCGCCTCACCATAGCTGACGTGAAGCCCGCGGGCGTCGATGGCCTCGTAATTCACGCCGCTCACCATGGCGACCTTCTTCATCTTCAGCGCGGCGCGGTGAATCCATCCCGTTGTCTTGCCCAGTCGCTTGCCGGGCCGCTCGGCCTTGCGTTGCAACAGCGTGACCTGACGTGCTGGCGCTTCGGGCTGCGGGCCTTCGGGGGCCAGCCCGCCGCGCGCTTTGTCGGGATCGGTGATGCCCCATTCCGTCATCCATTCGGGCAAGTTCTCGGTCGGGCTGTCGCCATCTTGCGTCAGGAATTCGGCCACGTCAAAGCCGATGCCACCGGCGCCGATGATCGCGACACGCGCTCCGACCTCGGCGTGCCCGCGTAGCACGTCGATATAGCTCAGAACGTTGGGACCGTCCTGACCGGGGATGCCGGGATCGCGCGGAACAACGCCGGTGGCAATGATTACCTCGTCGAACCCGTCCAGTTGGTCTGCGCTCACATCGGTGTTCAGCCGCATTGTCACGCCGGTGGCGCTCAGCATTGTAGAGTACCAGTCAACCAGCCCGTGAAATTCTTCCTTGCCCGGAATGACCCGCGCCATGCTCAATTGGCCGCCGATCCTTGAGTCGCGATCAAACAGCGTTACCGCATGTCCGCGCTCGGCCGCTGTGATCGCTGCGGACAGGCCCGCCGGCCCCGCGCCGACGATTGCCACCGTTTTGGGTGTCTCTGCCGGTTTGATCACCAGTTCGGTCTCGTAACAGGCGCGCGGGTTCACCAGGCATGTGCTGATCTTGCCCGCAAATGTGTGGTCAAGGCAGGCCTGGTTGCAGGCGATGCAGGGCGCGATCAGGGCGGCCTGATCCGCCGCCGCCTTGGCCACGAAATCAGGATCAGCCAGGAATGGCCGCGCCATCGACACCATGTCGGCGCAGCCGGTCGCCAGCACGTCCTCGGCCACGTCGGGGGTGTTGATCCGGTTCGACGTGATGACCGGGATGCCCACCTTGCCCATCAGCTTTTTCGTGACCCAGGCAAAGGCCGCGCGCGGCACCGAGGTGGCGATGGTCGGAATGCGCGCCTCGTGCCAGCCGATGCCGGTATTGATGATCGTGGCGCCCGCTGCCTCGACCGCATGGGCCAGTTGCACGACTTCCTCATGGGTCGATCCGTCAGGCACCAGATCAATCATCGACAACCGGTAGATCAGGATGAAATCGGGGCCCACGGCTGCGCGCGCGCGGCGCACGATCTCGACCGGCAGACGCATGCGGTTCTCATAGCTGCCGCCCCATCGGTCGGTGCGCTTGTTGGTGTGTTTCACCAGGAACTGGTTGATGAAATACCCCTCGGAGCCCATGATCTCGGCGCCGTCATACCCGGCCTCGCGGGCGCGCGCGCAGGCCGTGACGATATCAGCGATTTGCTTTTCGATGCCGTCTTCGTCCAGCGCCTTGGGCGGAAAGGGCGATATCGGCGATTTGATCGCCGAGGCACTGACACATTCCGGCCCGTAGGCATAGCGCCCCGCATGCAGGACCTGCATCGCGATAAGACCACCGGCAGCGTGCACCGCGTCCGTCACAACCCGGTGATTGGCGATGTCCTGATCGGTAAACAGACCGGCCGCACCGGGAAACACCCCGCCCTCGCGGTTGGGCGCCATGCCGCCGGTGACCATCAGTGCCGCACCGCCGCGGGCACGCGCGGCATAAAATTCGGCCACGCGCGGCCAGTCCTTGGTTTCCTCCAGACCGGTATGCATCGAGCCCATCAATACGCGGTTCTTCAACGTAACATGGCCCAGATCGAGCGGTGTCAGAAGGTGGCTGTAACGGGTCATGGCGGCCTCCGGATAGTGTGGGGGCCAGCATGGCGCGGGGATTGCATTTTGTCACCCCGCAACGCTGCGTTACGCAGTGGCCGTGCGGTGTGCTGCGGGCGTCAGATGCGTAGGAAACGCTGCGCGATACGGTGCCCCAGCTTGCTGAATCGCAGTGGCGCATCGGTGGCAGTCAGACAGATGCAATCGACCCCGACATCGGCAATCGGCGTGTGTTGCAGATCCTCGTTCGCCACTTCGATATCACCCAACCCGAACCGGTCCGTCGCATCAAGAAACGCGCCTTGCAGCACCAGCGTTAACTCGGTTCCGCGGTGGCCGTGATCAGGCACCGCCACTCCGGCGGGTATTCGGATCAGCCGCGCTGTCGCGCGCCGGTCCGTGGGCAGGATCGCCTGCCGCACGCCCATGCCGACGGGCCGCCATCTCACGACATCCAGATCGCCGCCGACATAGGCGCGGACCGGAGCGGGCAACACGCCGTTCGTGCGGGGCGGAGCGGCGGCCGGGGGGGGGGCCTTGGCGCGCGCCAGACATGCGGCAAAGCTGTTGTCGGGCATAGCCGCCGCCTGACCATCCTCGATCAACGCGCCGCCGATGGCATCAAAGGCGCCGAGCTGCGCGCGGCATTCGTCGCACATCGAGATATGCGCAGCCACCGCCAGGTTGAATGCTTCGGGCAACGCCCCTGTCGCGTAGGCCATCAGCAACGCGTCGGTCAGGTGATGTCTGATTTCAGGTTTCATCTAAGTTACTTCATCTTTTCATGGCATGTCGCAGGCGCTCCAGCGCCAGCCGAATTCGGGATTTGATCGTGCCCAGCGGCAGACCGGTCTGTTCTGCGATTTCAGAATGGCTGAGATCGGCGTAGTAGGCGGCCTCGATCAGGGCTTTCTGTTTCTCGGGTAGCGCGCCGATGGCCTCGGCAAGTGCGGCGCTCTCTTGCTGGAGGGCAAGCACGTCGGCTTGATCGGGCGGCTCGGCAGGGCCCCATGAGATTTCTTCGGGTTCGGGGCGCTGCGATTTGCGCAGCGCGTCGATGCGGCGGTTGCGTGCGATGGTGAAAATCCAGGTGGCGGCGCTGGCGCGGGCGGGATCGAAAAGATGCGATTTCTGCCAGAGCGTTGCCATGACATCCTGCGTGCATTCCTCTGCCAGCGTCGCCTGCGCGCCGGATTTCATCAAAAAGCCTTTCACTCGGGGCGCGAAATGTTCGTAAAGTTCGGCAAAGGCGCCTTCGTCCGCATCCTCGCGGATACGTGCGATACATGCGACCCAGCGCTCGTTCTCCAAATGCCGATCTGATTTCATGACTGCGCGCTCCGGTCCTCCGGTCACATCCGCATGTTCACCGTCCCGGCAAGCCCGGACAGCGCTCGCAGAAGAAGACAAGGCTTGGCAAGTGGTGTCAATTGCGCAGTTCATGAGCCAGTTACGAGTGGGCTGGTCGTTCGGATCACAAAATCATGGCGTGGACTATCATTGCGCAGCACCTGTGACCCCCGATGGCGCCTCCGGGATAGGCACCCTTTGCAGCGATGTTGTTCGGCTTTGCGATGCGCCGGTGTCAGGAGTTTGCAACCGGCACCTTGCGAAAGATCAAAGTAAGCGTAGCATCCAACAGGTAGCGTGCATGCGAATCGATGGCGCGAAAGGGGGCAGGAATGCTCGAAATCAGCACACACAAGATTGCACAGGTTGTCTTGATGGCCCGCGAACTGAACCGGGCCGAGGGCGAATTGCGGGCATTCATTGACCGGCTAAGCGAGGATGAACAGGCCAGCCTCGTGGCGGTCATGTGGATCGGGCGCGAAAGCTTTGAGGCCGATGATCTGGCCGAAGCGATCCAAACCGCACGGGCCGAGGCCACGGTGCCCACCGCCGACTACCTGCTTGGCTCGCCGCATTTGTCCGACCATCTGGAAAATGGGTTAGAGGCGCTGGGCCTGTCAGCTTATGACGACGAGGACGATCTGGTGCGCGGCGGCTAAGCGCTGTCCCGAAAAATTCGCATTTTCCGGGCTGTTTTCTTCGCGGAAAACAGGGTGGTGCCTATTCCTTTCCGCGCGCTTTGTTCGTGGCAGTCACGTCGATTGCACCCAGATCATCCAGCACAACGCCGAACAGATCATGCGCCTGATCGGTGCTGTACCGGCCCAGCCGCACGTCTTCGGCAACCAGATCCGGCGCGCGAGTGAACGGATCACCATAGCCGCCGCCACCCGGAGTTTTCACGCGCACCCGGTCGCCCGGTTGCAGCGGGATATTCTGCTCCTTGGACAGATGCAGCGGCGTGTAGGGCGCACCATTCTGCCAGACGTTGACTTCGTTGACCGCGCCATCCGCGCCGCCCAGAGCCCCAAGTGGCCCGGTGCGGCCATGATCCATCACGAAGCTCGCCGTTGCACTGCCGCGCCGTAATTCCACCTCGTAATCCAGACCAAAGCCGCCGCGCTGCGCGCCGGCACCACCCGACCCTTCGCGCAGGGCATAGCGGTGGTAAAGCACCGGAAAGGCTTGCTCCATGATCTCGACCGGCGGTGCCTTGGAGATGCCGATGGTCGAGCAACCATTGCTGAGCCCGTCCCCCCCGCTATAGCCGCCGTATCCGCCGCCCGAGAGCTGATACATCACGAAATCGCGCCCACGGTCTGGGTCATGCCCGCCCAGCGCAAAATTGCCGCTCGTGCCTGCGGGCGCGGCAGTCACGCGGTTCGGCAAAACAGAGACTAATGCAGCGAAAACCGCCTCTGCTATGCGCTGGCTGACCTCTGCTGCGCAACCCGATACCGGGCGCGGATATTGCGCGTCAAGGAAGGTCCCGTCGATGCCAGTCACATAAAGTGGCTCGAAGGCCCCGGCGCTGATCGGCACCTCGGGAAAGATGTGTCGCATCGCCAGGTAAACCGAGCTGAGCGTCGTCGCACGCACTGAATTCATCGGCCCCATGCAGGGCTCTGAGGAACCGGAGAAATCGAAACTCAGGCCATCGCCCTCGCGTCGCACACTGAGTCGGATCGCCAGCGGCACGTCCACCACCCCGTCGCTGTCGATCCATGCGGTGCTCTCATGCGGACCTTCGGGAATTTGGGCGATAAAGGCGCGCATCTGCTCGGCGGCGCGGCGGCGCAGTTCGGCGATGGCCTCGGTTACGACGCTGTCGCCGTAACGGTCCAGCAAGAGGCCCAGCCGCTCGGCCCCCAGCTCCAGCGCGGCGGCCTGCGCACGCACGTCACCAATCCGCTGATCCGCCACGCGGATGTTGGAGCAGATGATGCTGTAAATCTCGGTATCTAGCACGCCCTGCTTGAACAGGCGCACAGGCGGCAGACGCAGCCCTTCCTGCTCGACCGCGGTGGCAGAGGCGGAAAAGCCGCCGGGCACCGCGCCGCCCGTATCGGGCCAGTGGCCGGTATTGCTGAGCCAGCAATAAATCTCGCCATTTCGGTAGAAAGGCAGCGCAAAGCGGACATCCATCAGATGCGTGCCGCCCAGGTAGGGGTCGTTGACGATGTAGATGTCACCCGGCTGTGGCGCTGCGACGCACCCGTCCGCGATCATCTCGATCAGGGTGCGGGTGGAATATTGCATTGTGCCGACAAATACCGGCAAACCACCCGCCCCTTGGGCAATCAATGCACCGTCCTGCGCGTCATAGATACCGTCCGAGCGGTCATTTGCCTCGGCAATGACGGGCGAAAACGCGGCGCGGGAAAAACTCAGGTCCATCTCGTCGCAGACCTGTTGCAACCCGGCCTGAATGACCGACAGAGTGATGGGATCAAGGCTCATGCTGCACCGCCTATCTCGATCACGATATTGCCGCCCGTATCGCCACGGGCATGGTCGCCGGGTTCGATCAACGTGGTGCAGTCCATCTGCTCTATGATTGCCGGGCCGGAAATTTCGACGTCCAGCGGCAGGTGATCGCGCCAGTAGACGGGCGTGTCCAGCATGGCTCCGTCAAACCGCACGGTGCGCGTACCGGTCTGCGCCTGCGCGACTGTCTCCTTGCGCCCGGCGGGGTCGATCAGGGTGCTGAGATCCAGCGGCGCGCGCATGCCGATCACCGATGTGTTCACATTCACCAGATTGGCACGGATGCGGTCCAGTTTGACCCGAAAGCGGGCGAAATAGGCCTCCTCGAACAGCGCCTGCAACGTGGCCAGATCAACGTTCGGCTGCTCCAGTGGCACGCGCAGCAGATGGGTCTGGCCGACGAACTGCATGTCGACGCTATAGATGTGGCGAATGCCGGTCAGGTCGATGTGCTCCTTTGCGATCATCCGCTCGCCCCGGTCGATCTGCGCGTCGAACACATCGTCCAGCGTGGCGGGATCGAGCGCATCGAGCGGCGTGTTGAGCGTGGTGACGAAATCGTGCCGCAGGTCTGCCACGACGCAGCCCAGCGCGTTGGTGATGCCGGGGCGGCAGGGCACCAGCACACGCGGCACGCCCAGCTCGCGCGCCAGGGCGGCGGCATGTAGCGGCCCCGCACCGCCAAAGGCAAAGAGCGCAAAATCGCGCGGGTCCGCCCCGAGCGAGATCGACACCATGCGGATTGCCCCCGCCATGCGCGTATTGGCAACGCGAATGACCGCCTCTGCGGCTTCAGGCACGCTCAGGCCGAGCGGTTGGGCCAGTTTAGTGTCGAATATGGCCGCGACATCGCTGAGCGCGACACCGCCCGCCACGGCGAGCTTGGCCGGGTCGAGCCGCCCCAGCAGCAGGTTAGCGTCCGAAATTGTCGGATCACTGCCGCCGCGCCCGTAACAGATCGGGCCCGGATCGGACCCGGCGCTTTGCGGGCCGACCTGCAACAATCCTGCCTCGGTGACGCGCGCGATGGATCCGCCGCCTGCACCGACAGTGCGCACATCGACCATTGGCACGTGAATCGGCATGGCATATTCGATCTCGATCTCGTTCGACACGGCCGGTTCAGCATCGCGGATCAGTGCCACATCGGTCGAAGTGCCGCCCATGTCGTAGGTGATGAGGTTTTCCATCCCCGCCGCGCGCCCGGTATAGGCCGCCGCCATCACGCCAGAGGCCGGGCCGGACATCACGGTTTTCGCCGCCTCCTGCGCCACCAGCCGGGCCGATACCATGCCGCCATTGCCATTCATCACCAGCATGTCGTTACGATAGCCGCCCTGCGCCAGATCCGTGGTCAGACGGTCGAGGTAGCGCGCCAGAATCGGCTGCACGCTGGCATTCACTGCCGCCGTGACGCCACGCTCGTATTCGCGCGATTCGGACAATATGGCATGGGCCATGGTGATATGGGCATTGGGCCAGATATCGCGCAAAAGCGCGGCCGCCCGGCGTTCATGTGCGGGATTGGCATAGGCGTGCAGGAAATGCACCACCAGCGCTTCGCAGCCCGCGGCCAGCAGAGCATGGCCCGCCGCCAGCACGGCGTCCTCGTCCAGAGGCGTGACGACCTGGCCGCTGGCATCCATCCGCTCGGGCACTTCGAGCCGCAGGTCACGCGGAATCAGCGGTGTGAATTGCCCGGTCATGCCGTAAGCCTGCGGGCGGGTGCGGCGGCCCAGCTCCAGCACGTCGCGGAACCCCATCGTGGTGATCAGGCCGGTGCGGCTGAGCTTGCGTTCCAGCACGGCATTGGTTGTGGTCGTGGTTCCGTGCACGATGAGATCGAGCGCGCCGAGGTCACTGCCTGCCTGGCGCAGCGCTTCCATCACGCCGAAGGCCTGATTGCCCGGCGTGCTGGGAACCTTGGCCAACCGTACCGCGCCGCTGGCCTGATCGATCTGTACCAGATCGGTGAACGTGCCGCCCACGTCGATCCCGGCCACGAGCCGTGCCTTGTCCGTCACTTGCTGTCCCCTTTGGACCGTTTGCGCCGAGAGTTGGCGAGAGCCGCGCGAAAGTCAACGCACCGCATCTGATAGGGCCACCTGATCCCGATGAGCGCCTGCGGCGCTCTGGCCTTTTCACTGGGGGCTTTGCCCCCAAACCCCCAAGGTATTTTCAGAATGGTGAAAGGGGCGGGTTTTGCTTTCCTTGACGGGCGGAGGTGGTCATCATGAGCTTATGATACGCGTGGTTCTCTTTGGTTTGGCGATCTGCTGGATGACACCGGGTGCGGTGCAGGCGCATGCGAGCGAACAGGGGTTCGTCCTGCTGTTGCCGACGGATGTCTATATCACTGCAGGTGTCGCGGCGGTGGCGCTGACGGTTCTGGTATTGGCGCTGGTGCCCGGCGAACTGGCGCAGCGGATGTTTACCCCGCTTGCGCTCTGGCGCAGGGGGCGCGTCGCGCCAGCGCATGTTACCAGCTGCCTTTCTGCACTCGTCGTGATCGCTCTGGTCCTGGCAGGCATTTACGGCCGTCGCGATCCGCTGAGCAATCCGCTGCCCCTGTCGGTGTGGATCGTGTGGTGGATCGGAATGGTCACCGTTCAGGGGTTGGTCTGGAACCACTGGCGCTGGAGCAATCCCTGGACCGGACCCGCAGCGCTGATGGTGCGGCTTACTGGCGAACGGGCGCCGTTGCGCTATCCGGCGGCGCTGGGCCATGCGCCGGGGATTGTCGGATTTCTGGCGTTTTGCGGCTTCCTGCTGGCGGACCCTGCGCCATTGGATCCGGCAAGGCTGGCAGGGATCGTCGGAGGCTATTGGCTGCTAATGCTGGGCGGTCTGGCGCTTTTTGGTCCGCGTTGGTTGCTCCGGGCCGAGGCGGTGACAATGCTGATGCGGCTTTATGGGCGCATGGCTGTTCTGGGCCGCCGTCGCGGGCGGCTGGCGCTGGGCCTGCCGGGTTGGCAGATCGCGGGCGGTCCGCGCCTGCCGCTGGGGGCGGGTCTGTTCGCACTTTTGTTGCTTGGCGGTGGCAGCTTTGATGGGCTGAACGAGACATTCTGGTGGCTGGCCAGGCTGGGCATCAACCCGCTGGAATTTCCCGGCCGTTCGGCAGTGGTCACGCCGACGCTGATCGGGTTGCTGGGGGCGAACGCGGCGCTGATCAGTGTCTTTGTGCTCTGCACCTGGGTCGGGGTGCGCTTGGCAGGTGGCGGTGTGTCCCTGATCACGGCATTGCGCGCCTATGCGCCGGCGATCCTGCCGATCGCGCTGGGCTATCACATTGCGCACTACCTGGTTTCGTTGCTGGTGGACGGGCAATATGTGCTGGCGTGGCTCAGCGATCCGCTGGGGCGTGGCTGGGATATCTTGCGTCTTGGGGCCTATAGCGTCAGCACCGGATTTCTCAACACCCCTGCGACGGTCAAGGTGATCTGGCTGACCCAGGCGGGCGCCGTGGTGATTGGTCATGTGATCGCGATATTGCTGGCGCATGTGCTGGCGCTGCGCCTCTATCGGCACCGCCGGCAGGCGGTGCTGAGCCAGCTGCCACTGGCTGTCTTCATGGTCGCTTTTACCTGTTTCGGGCTCTGGCTGTTGGCCAGCCCGCGCGGGATGTAACACGCAAATAACTGGACAAGTGCCGATTTGCTTCGCAGGATTGCGGCAAAGGCGGAATTGCCCCGCCACAATCCGAGGAGACATGACAATGACCAGCACGCCGAAACCCAAGCAGAGCCTTTCGCGCCGTGGCGCACTCAAGACGCTGGCCGCGGGCGCCGGGGCGGCAAGTCTGCCTCTCTGGGCGCGCTATACCCATGCGCAGACCGCCGAACCGATCAGGGTCGGGTTCCAGATCCACCGCACCGGTATCGGCGCGGCCTATGGGCGCTGGTATGGGCGCACCACCGATGCGGCTGTCAAGGTGATCAACGATGGCGGTGGCATCAACGGCCGGATGGTAGAGATCGTGGCCGAGGATGACGGGACCGACCCCAAGCGCGGTGCCGAAGTGGTCGAGAAATTTGCGACCCAGCACAATTGCGATGTCGGGTTCGGCACCTTGTTCAGCCACGTCGTGATCGGCTCCGCCCCCCGCGCGGGAGAGCTGAAGCTGCCCTATTTCGTCGTCTCCGAGGGGCATCACGTGGCCAGCGGCATGCTCAATCGTTACACGTTGCAGCCCGGTATCACCGATGTGAAATCACAGGTGCAGGCGATGGCGCCCTACGTGGCCGAGAACCTGGGCAAAAAGGTCACGATGGTCTTTCCCGATTTCGCGTTCGGCCATGATCACCGCGATTTCTTTACCGCCGCGATCGAGGCGCAGGGCGGCGAGGTGCTGGAACATATCGCGATCCCGCCCTCCGAGACCTCGTTTACCAAGTATTTCCCGAAGATTCCACGCGAGACCGAAGTGCTTTATCACGTCATGGTCGGCCCCGCCGTGCTGACCTTCGTCAAGGAACTGGGCGAGTTTTTCGGCCCCAACGGTCCTGCGCTCTTCGGGTTTATCGACAGCCTTGAAGCGGTCGATATCTCCAGCCCTGGTCTGGAGTTTCTCGAAGGCACGTATTTCTGGGAAGGCATGCCGCGCTACGCCCAGGCCGATCAAAGCGAACACGAGACGTTCTATCGCGCGGCGGTCGGCGTTGATGCCAATGGCGCGTCGGTCAGCGATGCGTCGGACGTATCGACCTACGCCCACATGTTCGGCTGCTGGGAGACACTGCACGTGATCAAGGCGGGGATGGAGGCCGCGGGTTATACTGGGCCGGATGATCGCGCCGCACTGATCGAGGCGGTTGAGGCGATGACCGACCTGCCCGAGAGCCAGGCACATCCGCAGGGGGCGAAGCTGTTCAACGGCAAGACGCACCAGGTGTTTGGACACCAGTATATCTCGAAGGTCGAAGGCGGGAAAATGGTGCGCGTGCACACCACGTCGATCGAGGACACGCTTTATCCCGATGAAGTGGATTATACGACACAGTCGTTCTGAACCGGGGGAAATTCCGGGCGATGGCCGGTCCGCAGGATTGCGGGCCGGTTTTTTGTGCCGCGGTGGCGGGCACGGAAATTTATCGAATCATTGATACCTGGCGTGGCCCGCATTCACGCATGACGTTTTGCCAGCTGCAGGATGTGTTTTCCAAACGCGTCATCCTCGCCCTCCAGCAGATATGGCAGGGCGGTGCGGAAATCGTCACGCGCGCACCATTCCACCATGTCATCCTCCCATGACAGCCAGCGGCGCCGCGCCTGCCCTTCCATGCCGTCCGTGTAAAGAATGATATAGGCTTTCTCGAAGAGCGAGATGAGAATGCGGAATATGATATCGGTGCGCTCTCGCTGCTCATCGCTCAGCGGCTCGGGCAGGCTGTTTTTGCTCAACAGCAGCAGATCGGCATTGTCCATCACCAGCCGCAGGAAATTATCGTATTCCTCCGATAACTGGCGGTGCAGTTCGTTTTCTTCGTTCTCGCGGCGCAAGCGCTCTTCGCGGATGATCACCAGAATGGCTGTCGGAAAACCGAGGATCGTGACCACATAGCTCAGCGCCTCCAGCCAGATCATGCGTTCACGTCCTTTTGGGCTCTACCGCTTGTGGATCACCGCCACCTGATCCTTGCGCTTTTTCTGGTAACGCACCGGATGTACGATGCAGGCCGAAATCTCTGGGATCAGCGCATTGAACGCCTCGGCAACCGCCGGATCGGTATGGCTGAAGGTTCGGTCGTCGATATAGGAGCGCAGCAGTGCCGCAGTCTTGGTGATACCCGGAACTTCGTAAGGATCGGGCTGCCAGCGCAGGTCCTCGATCACATAGAGACCGCCGGATTTCAGCTTGGGAAAAATCTCGAGAAAGGCATTCTGCTGGTGATGGCTGGCATGGCTGGCATCGTCGATCACGATATCCGGGGCATCCATGTTTTCCATCGCCTGTGCAATCTCGGCGCGGTTGTCCATGTCGCAGCGGTGGAACGTGAACCGCTCATGCTCAAACCAGGAAAAATCCGACACATCCAGCCCATGGATATTCGCCTTGGGGAAATATTCCAGCCACATGCGGATCGACGGCACATCCGTGGTCTTGCGATCCTTGTCGATCCCGTGCTCTGGCCCGCCGATCAGCAGGCCCATTTCCAGAAAGTTGATCTTGCGCTGTCGGTAGGGGTGAAACAGCATGTGGTAAAGTTCGGTATACCGATGCTTGGTCGATCCCTTGTCTGATCCATAGCGATCCGCCAGGTCGGTCAGGTTCTCGTTCTTGGCTGTCATCCGGGCGGTTCCTGCATCTAACATGGGCTTGCCTCTTTTTATCCTGCTGCGTCTGCTTTGTCTTTCTTGCTGAACACTGGCGCGCCCAACGGGTCGATCCCGTGCTTTTTCAGCAGCGCGTCGATCAGCCCACCTTCGTCCGGCAATCCATTCGGGCGGCTGGCCAGAAACTCGCGGATGCGACGCCCGTATAGATGGATGGATGTGCTTCGCTCGGTCAGATGCCGCTCGGCGGCCTTGCGGCCTCCGGCCTTGACCATCTTGCGGCGTAGCTCGAACGGCACGGGGTAGAGCACTTCGCGCGCAAACGCATATTTGTCCTCGCCCGTCCGCTGCACCCAGGCCGTGACCGCGTGCGGCCCCCAGACACCCCAGGGCAGGTCGCTGACATGCACCGGCGTGCCGGCATCGGCCTGCGCCTGAAGTTTGGCCTTGGCGCCTTCGCTGTACCAGAAGGGGATGCCGTACTCGTCCTCGGTCATTGCCAACAGACCGGCCAGCGCAGGGCTGTCCGGTGGCAGGCCCAGAACGCCGCCATTGATGTGATGCTCGCTCTCCCAGCCAAAGTAATGCCCGGTCTCGGTCTCGAACGGTTTCAGACAATAGGCGTCCGTGTCGGCCCAGATCGTCCGCGTCGATTTCGTCAGCAGGTGATAGCGGAACACGTCCGAGAAAAGCGCAAGACTGCCGGTGCGCCCGTGCTGGATGAAATTATCGCGTTTCAGGATGGCATCGCCATGCACCACCTTCGCGCCATCAGGCACGTTCGAGACAGGCCCGTAGTGATAGAGCGTCACCTCGTGCCCTGCATCCAGAAAGGATTGCACGCACAGTTGCTCGACATAGCTCAGCGGGCCTTCGACCCACAGCATTGCAATATGGTATAGTCCGCTCACGTCGGATCCGCCTTTTGTGCCTCGCAGGTCGGTCCACATCTGGCGGCCAACCGTGTTATTGTTATGACACGAACATTACTCGGAATTTGATCACCCGGCAATGTTCATGGTTGGCACGCAATCAGGCCGCTTCGGCCTCACGCTCTTCGCGTGCCCAGACCGGTGCCGCCTCGGTATTGATGCCGTGCTTGGCCAGCAACTGCCCCATATAGCTTGCTCCTTGCGGCCGTCCGCCCTTCATCGCCAGGAATTCGCGCACCCGGCGCCCGTAGAAATGCACCGAATAGGTGTCGTCGGTGATCTTGGCCTCGATGTCCTTGCGCATCTTGCGTTTCATCAGGCGGCGGCGGTGGCGGAACCCGACGGGGTACAATCCTTTGATCGGTAGCGCATATTTCGCCTCGCCGGTTTTCTTCAGGTAATGTGTCAGGGCGTGCGGCCCCCAGACGCCCCAGGGCATCAGGCTGACATGCTCGGGCTGGCCTGCATCCTTCAGTGCCTGCAAGCGTTGTTTTTCCTCATCCGAGAACCATTCGGGGATGCCGTATTCATCCTCGGACATCTCCAGCAACTGGCCCAGTGCCTCGCTGTCCGACGGCAGGCCCAGCACGCCGCCATTGATCGAGCGGCGCGACTCGTAGCCAAAGAAATGGCCCGTCTCGCTCTCGAATGGCTTGACGCAATAGGCGTCCAGATCGGCCCAGATCAGCCGGTCGGTCTGTTGCAACAGGTGATACCGGAACACGTCCGAGAATAGCGCGAAACTGCCGGTTCGGTTATGGGTGATGAACTCGTCGGCATTGAGCACCGTGTTGCCATCGACCATCTCGACATAATCCGGCGCATTGGGGATTTCGCCGTAGTGGTAGAGCTTCACGTGATGACCCGCATCCACGAAGGATTTGGCGCATAGCAACTCTACAAAGCTCATCGGGCCCTCGACCCACAGCATGCCGATTTCGTATTCTTGTTTCATTTTTGCCTCCGAACCCGCCTTTGCGTGCACGCTCCAAGAACTACGCGTGTTTACCGCGCTGATTTTCCGGCCAGACGGCCGTTCTGCTCGCCTTTCAGCTAAAGGGCGAATAAAGGCAAAATTGTGGCAAATGCGTTTGCCCGGGTATTCTGGATGCTGAATTAATGGCCTGTGAGACGCAAATGCCGCGCGCATCTGCCGGGTCGTGGCAATATGCTACCCCTCCAGTAGGGTTACCCGCTTGCGCATTGCGATTTCCTTGATGTCCTTGTCGTAGATCCGGCCCAGATGTGCGCGCTCGGCCTCGTTCCAAGGGTTATATCCCGGATACTCCGGCCCGCGCGGATAGGCGTCCTGTATTTCGACCCGACGCGCCAGCGCCGCTTCACCGCCGGAACGCTCGATTTCCATCAGCAATTCCTGCACCGCGCGGTGACTGGCCGAGGGCCGGCCGCGCTTGCGTTTGGGCGTGACCAGATCGCTCACCTCGACCGCGCTGCCGATCAGATTGCCGATCACTCGGTCCGACAGGCTACCGAAATCCTCGTGTCGCCAGACCGTCATCTGCGCCTCGGGAAAACAGCTGAGCACCAGATCGATGAAACCCGTCCAACTGGGCAGGTTCGACAGCACCGCGCGTTTCATCTGCGCTTCGGGAATGACGTTCTCGCCCTTGGCCGAGCGCAGGAACTCGACAAAAGTTGAGGCAAAGAAATCCGCATAATTGCGCAGCGCGATATGCACCTCTGTCACCGGATAGGGGATGTTCTGTGCGAATATCGGCAACAAGACCTCGCGTCGGTTATAGAGCAACCCGGACCGCACACAGTGCCCGCTATGGCCCGGCATGTTTTCGTCCGACAGCACGATCCGGTCGCCCGGGCCCGCGCCGATCTTGTTAAAGAAGTTCCTGGCCTTGCGGGCCAGTACGTCGTCCGGCACCTTTGTCTTGTAATCCAGCCCCAGCTTTTCATAGCCGTTCAGCTGCGTGGGAACGGTGTATTGTTTGCGCGTGTCGCGATGATGCACGTAATACACCCCGCGTTTCTGCAGCCGCCCCGCGTTGCGTTGCAGGATCGACTGGATATGGCTTGTGGCGGTTTTATGCACCCCGCCATGCAGCACCACATAGGGCTCGCCCTTGGACATGTTGCCTAGCCTGTCTGCAACTCGGGCGCGGCGTTTATCGCGGTGATCTGCTCGCGGAACGCGTCCCAGCCGTCGCGCTGGCGCAGCGCCTCGATCTTGCCCCGATGCCAGTCGATCGCTCCACGGTGCAGCTTGGCCAGTTCCGGGTCTTGCAGCAGTTTCGCCATCTCCTTGCGCATGCCGGGCAGGCGCGCGTGGATCGTGGTATCTCGCTCTGAATTGTAGTTCATGTTTGACCAGTAGGCGATGCCCTGATCGTCGCCCACATGGTTGGTCCGGCCCCGGTCACGCTTGACCAGGAAACTGTCGACCGAGCGGACCGCATAATGATGCAACCGCGCATAGGTGTGACTAAACCCCTCGTACGCCTTCCACCCTTGTTGCAGGTAAAGATCCGGCATCGGATTTCCGCCGCCATCGACCCAGGCCACGTCGCCGCGATCCAGATGGAACGCGGGCCGGTGGATGCGCAGCTTAATCAGTCGGTCATTGTTGCGCACCAGCGTCTTCATGCCCAGCGCGCGATAATTGGGGTATTCATGCTCGCCACAACTGCGGTCGAACTGCTCGATCACCGGTTTGTCCTGATAGGCCAGTTGCCCGCTGTTGCCGAACAGCTTCCAACAGACCGAGATCGCATCGGCCTCGCCCACGGCGGCAAAGAGATCATCCAGCCGCCCGTAGCCGACGCGGATATTCAGAAACTCATCGCAATCGGCACAGATCAGCCAATCGGCGGTCTGCACCAACTCCTGCTTGCCTGCGTCCTTCAGCGCCGAACGCTGCGGGCTGCCGCCCGGCTTGAACGGGTTCTCGCGGTGCTGGGCCAACCCCATCGCCTCCAGCCGCTTGGCGATCAGGTCGGTGCCGTCATCGCAGTCATTGGTGTAAATCAGAAAATCGGTGAATCCGATGGACCGGTTATAGGCCACCCATTCCAGCATGAACGGGCCTTCGTTCTTCATCGTTGTCACGATAACCCGGCTGCCTTTGCCCTGTTTGGCAGGCGCTTTGGCGCCCGCGCCCTTGGGGGTGACGATGCGCGCCATCGGGCCGTCCACCGGCGGCTTGGCCGATTTGATCTTGGGCTGCGCCTTGATGTCGGCCAGGGCCTCGGGGCTTGGGGTCTGTGGGGCGCTCTCGGGGGCGTCCTGCGGCTGTACCTGCTGCAACGCCTCTGCCTCTTCGGCCAGACGGCGCTTGCGCTTGCGCAGGCGGCGGCGGAACGCTCGATCGAAATGCGTCGCCAGATCCTCGCGACCCTTCTCGCGGAAATAGCCCGAGACAGAACCGCGATACCACGGCAGGTTTCGCCGTGCGCGGTAAAGCTGGTAAAACTCGGCCTCGGTCAGCTCGTCAAAGATCGCGTGATGCATCACCGCCTTGAGCACACCGATCTTGCGCAGAAACACGGCCGTCTTGTGCGCCGAGAACCAGCATTTGAATATGCGGATATTTTCGCCGCTGAACCGGTCCACATGTTGCTGGTCAAGCTCGTGATAGGGATCGTAAAACACGTTCACGCGCCCGGCACCCTTCGTCAGCGCCGCGCCATCCGCCAGCGGCAGGGTCCAGTCCTGACGGCGGCCGTTTTCATACCGGGTTTCCCACGGCACCAAATCAGGGTCGAGCGTTGTCTGCGGATTGACCGCCACCACATGCGCGCCCGGCACAAGCGATGAAAATGCCAGCGCCGCGTAGCCGCCCATCGATACGCCCGCAAAGACGACGCGCTTGTAGCCGTCAAAGAATCCCTGTGCCGCCAGCCCTTCGAAACGCTTGATCAGGTCGGTATCGCGGTACCAGTCGCTGACATGCGCCATGATCCCCAGATGAGACAGGCCGCTATCTTGCGCAAACTTGTAGGCCCACGGCTCGCGCGTAACGCTTTCGTCATTGACGTTGGAGAGGTTGTCGAACGTCACCAGCAGCCGGTCACTGGGCCGTTTCACGAACATCAGGGAATGCCGCAGGTTCTTTTCAAAGAACCCTTCGCCCTCGGCGCCGGGACGCAGATCATGCAGCCAAAGCGGGGATTCGGACGGTTCAGAGACGCTGTCTGCCATGTGATTCACTTTTGCTCTGCCTGATCGGGCGGTGCTCGGCCCGTTCGCACCGGACGGCCCACCCTTGATTTTGCGTCTACTATAGAACGCGATGGCGAAATTTCGCAACATATCAATGGAATTGTGGTTATTTACTCCCAAAGCGAAACATATTTGTGCGCAGGGTGGCGTGGCTGTTCAGGGGGCAATCCCAAAGCAATCCGATGGGCCTGACGACCTAGCGGATACGCGTCGGCTGATGCTTCACGCGGCGGATCGGAACCGAAGATTCGATCGAGGCCACACCCGGAAACTTGGTCAGCTTTCCCGTCAAAAATGCTTCGAAATCATGCAGGTCGGCGACCGAAAGCCGCAGCAGATAGTCAAAACTTCCGGTCATCAACCAGCATTCTACGATCTCGGGGCACAGCCGGACTTCGCGTTCGAAATCCACCAGCCTGCCATCGATCTGCTGGTCCAGCTTGACTGACACAAACACGCTGAAGCCGAATCCCATCTTCGCGTCGTCAATTCGTGCGCCATAGCCTGTAACGTACCCGCTCGCCTCCAGTTTGCGGATCCGGCGGGCGCATGGCGACGGCGACAATCCCACCTTCTCGCTCAATTCCTGATGGGATTGGCGCGCGTCCTTCTGCAATTCGTCCAGAATCTGGTAGTCGATCTGATCAAGTGTCATTCAAAAATTGAACCATTCCAGCGCCAAATAACTATTTCGCGCCGATAATCACCAATAAATCCTCAATAGTCCACAAAATTCGCGCGCGATCGGCGCGGATTACAGACTACATTCCTCCGAAGGAGGACCGAATGACCAAATACCCCGAACTCAAGATCATCGAGCAGCGGTTGCTTTGGCTGTCGCACTGGATGATCCACAACGCGAACCATATCCGTCCCAAGGTCGACTCCATCAAGGTGGGCGGCCACCAGGCAAGTTCTGCCTCAATGGTCTCGATCATGACCGCGCTCTACTTTCATGCGCTGCGCCCGGAGGATCGGGTCGCGGTCAAGCCGCATGCCTCCCCGGTCTTCCATGCAATGCAATACCTGATGGGCAACCAGACGCTGGACAGAATGAAGGCGTTCCGCGGCTTCGGCGGCGTGCAAAGCTACCCATCGCGCACCAAGGACGTGGACGATGTGGATTTCTCGACCGGTTCCGTCGGGCTGGGCGTTGCCATCACCTCTTTCGCCTCGCTTGTGCAGGATTACGTTTCGGCCAAGAGCTGGGGTGCCGATCTGCCACTCGGTCGCATGGTTGCACTTGTCGGAGATGCCGAGCTGGACGAGGGCAATATCTATGAAGCGTTGCAGGAAGGTTGGAAGAACGACCTGCGCAATTGCTGGTGGGTGATAGATTACAACCGCCAGTCCCTCGACGGAATCGTGCGCGAGGGGCTGTTCGAGCGGGTCGAGAAAATCTTCGATGCCTTCGGCTGGAATGTCATCCGCGTCAAATATGGCGCCCTGCAACGGGCCGCCTTCGAAGAACCCGGCGGCGCGCGCCTGCGGGACTGGATCGATGCCTGCCCCAACGCCGAATATTCCGCGCTGACCTACCAGGGCGGCGCGGTCTGGCGCAAACGGCTGCTTGACGATCTGGGCGATCAGGGCGCGGTCACTGCACTGATCGAAGCGCGCAGCGACCGCGAACTGGCGGCATTGATGGAAAACCTCGGCGGCAACTGTGTCGAGTCGATGGCCGATACTTTCGCCAGTATCAAAGACGACCGACCGACCTGTTTTCTGGCCTATACGGTCAAGGGCTGGGGCACCCCCATCGCCGGGCACAAAGACAACCACGGCGGACTGATGACCAAGGCCCAGATGGCAGAATGGCAGGCGCATATGGGCGTGCCCGAGGGCCAGGAGTGGGAGCCCTTCGCCACGGTCGATGACGTCCCTGGTCTGAAATCCTTCCTGGGCAAGGTGCCGTTCTTTGCGACCGGCACGCGCCGCTTCGACGATGCCAGGCTCGTCGCCCCCGCTATCGACATCGCCACCGACCGCGAGATCTCGACGCAGGCGGCCTTTGGCAAGATCCTCGACGATCTGGCAAAAACCGACAGTGATTTTGCCGCCCGTCTGATGACCACCTCGCCGGATGTCACCGGCACCACATCGCTTGGCCCCTGGGTGAACCGGCGCAAGCTGTTTGCCCGCAAGGCACAACCCGATGTGTTCCGCGAAAACCGCATTGCCTCTACCGCGAAATGGGATTTCGCGCCGGATGGACAGCACTTGGAGCTCGGCATCGCCGAGATGAACCTGTTCCTCCTGCTTGGCGCGGCCGGTCTGTCGCATCAGCTATTCGGCAAGCGGATTATTCCCATCGGCACGGTCTACGATCCCTTCGTGCATCGCGGGCTCGATGCGCTGAACTACGCCTGCTATCAGGACGCGCGCTTCATGATCGTGGGTACCCCTTCTGGCGTGACCCTCGCGCCCGAGGGCGGCGCACACCAGTCCATCGGCACGCCGCTGACCGGCATGGCGATGGACGGGCTGGCCAGCTTTGAACCCGCCTTTGCCGATGAACTCGCCGTTATCATGCAATGGGCCTTCGACTATATGCAGCGTGACGGCAGCGGCGACCCGGACGAGCGCACCTGGCTTCGGGACGAAACCGGCGGCTCAGTCTATCTGCGGCTTACCACCAAGGCGCTGGAGCAGCCGGGTAAGCGGGCCGACGATGCCTTCCGCACCGGAGCGGTCGACGGCGCCTACTGGCTGCGCAAGCCCGGCCCCAATGCCTCTGTCGTGATTGCTTATCAGGGTGCTGTCGCGGATGAGGCTATCGCCGCCGCAGGCATCGCCGGAGAGCATCGCCGCGACATCGGTGTGCTGGCCGTCACCTCCGCTGATCGGCTCAACGCCGGCTGGACCGCTGCGCAGCGCGCCCGCGCTCGTGGTCAATCCGAGGCGCAGAGCCATGTCGAAAGGCTGCTCGGCGATTTGCCGCGTGGTTGCAGCCTCGTGACAGTGATCGATGGCCATCCTGCGACGCTCTCTTGGCTCGGCTCGGTTGCCGGGCATCGAACCATCTCGCACGGGGTCGAGCATTTCGGACAGACTGGCACGATCGGCGACGTCTACCGCTATTTCGGAATTGATAGAGATTCGATTGTTCGCTCAGTATCTGCTTTGACGGAAGGTAAGCATTTCCGCCGTTCGGGCTAGGTGGCGCGCCCCAACGCGTGAGTTTTTGGTCGTCGCACCGACGGAACGATTCCTGGTTGGAAGACTGACCAAAAAACACGTGCCCGGCGAGGTGTTGGGCTTGGAGACGTGATGAAAGGAAAAAGAGCGCGCGACCCAAGTCGCGCGCTCTCCATTTTTGACGGTCGCCGGAATTTGGCGATCAATGCACCACGGCATCCCCCGGTTTGGGGTTGTTCGTGCTGCCGATCCGGTCGCCGATGATCAGCCCTTCCGCACCTGCACTGACGGGTATCGTGTCTCCGTCCAGCACATCTCCGGCCAGCAGCATTTCGGCCAGCGGATCCTGTAGCGCCCGCTGGATCACCCGCTTCAGCGGCCGAGCCCCGAACACCGGATCATAGCCTTCGTCGGCCAGCCATTTATGCGCGGCCTCGTCCAGTTCCAGCGTGATCTTGCGGCGCGCCAGACGTTTGGCCAGAAGCCCAAGCTGGATATCCACGATCCCATCCATGTCCTTGCGGCTGAGCCGGTCGAAGATGACCGTTTCATCCAGACGGTTCAGGAACTCGGGCCGGAAATGTGCCCGAACCGCGTCCATCACGTCGCGCTTGGCCTGCGCCATGTCGCCACCATCGGGCAACTGGCTCAGCGCCTGCGCGCCAAGGTTCGACGTCAGCACGATCAGCGTCTGCTTGAAGTCAACCGTGCGGCCCTGCCCATCGGTCAGGACGCCGTCGTCAAGCACCTGCAACAGTACGTTGAACACGTCCGGGTGCGCCTTTTCGACCTCGTCGAACAGGATCACCTGGTAAGGACGCCTGCGCACGGCCTCGGTCAGAACGCCGCCTTCGTCGTAACCGACATAGCCCGGAGGGGCACCGATCAGACGGCTGACCGCGTGTTTCTCCATGAACTCGGACATGTCGATACGCACCATCGCGTTGTCGTCGTCAAAGAGGAACTCGGCCACGGCCTTGGTCAGCTCGGTCTTACCCACGCCTGTCGGCCCGAGGAACAGGAACGAGCCCAGCGGCCGGTTCTCGTCGTTCAGGCCGGCGCGTGCACGACGCACGGCACTCGCCACTGCCTTGACTGCAGTGTCCTGGCCGATGATCCGCTTGTGCAGACCTTCTTCCATGCCCAGCAGCTTTTCACGCTCACCTTCCAGCATCTTGGCAGTCGGGATACCCGTCCAGCGCTCGACCACCTGGGCGATCTGCTCTGGACGCACGGCCTCTTCGACCATGACACCGTCATCGCCAGCCTCTTCGGCCGCGGCAAGTTGCTTTTCCAGCCCCGGGATCACGCCATAAGACAGCTCACCAGCCTTGGCCAAATCACCTGCCCGCTTGGCGTTATCCAGATCGATACGCGCCCGATCCAGCTTCTCCTTGATCTCCCGGGCCGAAGCCAGCTTGTCACGCTCTGCCTGCCATTGCGCAGTCATCTCACTCGAGCGTTCCTGCAACTCGGCCAGTTCTCTTTCCAGAGTATCCAGCCGGTCCTTGGATGCGGCATCGTCCTCTTTCTTGAGCGCTTCTGCTTCGATCTGCTTTTGCATGATCTCGCGGTCAAGCGCGTCCAGCTCCTCGGGTTTGCTGTCCACTTCCATACGCAGACGGCTCGCCGCTTCGTCCATCAGGTCGATGGCCTTGTCCGGCAGGAACCGGTCGGTGATGTACCGATGGCTCAGCGTTGCGGCAGTCACCAGCGCCGCGTCCGAAATCCGGACACCGTGGTGCAGCTCGTACTTTTCCTTGATCCCGCGCAGGATGCTGATCGTATCCTCGACGGTCGGCTCTTCGATCACGATCGGTTGGAACCGGCGGGCCAACGCCGCATCCTTTTCCACATGCTTGCGATACTCATCCAGCGTGGTTGCACCGATACAATGCAATTCACCCCGTGCCAGAGCCGGCTTGATCAGGTTCGCCGCATCCATCGCGCCATCGCCTTTGCCCGCGCCAATCAGCGTGTGCATTTCGTCGATGAACAGAATGATTTCACCCGCGGCGCCCGTGACCTCATTCAGAACCGCCTTGAGCCGTTCTTCAAATTCGCCACGGTATTTCGCACCCGCAATCAGCGATCCCATGTCGAGGCTCAGCAAACGCTTGTTGGCAAGGCTCTCGGGCACATCGCCGTTGACGATTCGCAGCGCCAGACCCTCGGCAATCGCGGTCTTACCCACGCCGGGTTCACCGATCAGGACCGGGTTGTTCTTGGTCCGACGGCTCAGAACCTGCATCGCGCGGCGAATCTCGTCATCGCGACCGATAATCGGGTCGATTCGGCCCGCAGCGGCGTCGGCTGTCAGGTCGCGTGCGTATTTCTCCAGCGCCTCATAGGTATCCTCGGCACTCGCAGAATCAGCGGTGCGCCCCTTGCGGATATCGTTGATCGCCTCGTTCAGCGCCTGCGCGGTGACGTCGCCTGCTTCCAGTGCTTCCTTGGCGGGGGATTTCACCATCGCCAACGCCGTCAGCATCCGCTCCACGGGGACAAAGCTGTCCTTGGCCTTGGTCGCCAATTTCTCGGCTTCGTCCAGAACCTTGGCGGTCTGCTGGTCCATATAGGTCTGCCCGGCATCGCCGCTCACTTGCGGGATCTTGCGCATCGCGACATCCAGAGCCTGCACCACCCGTTCCGGCGCGCCGCCAGCCCGTTTGATCAGGTTGCTCGCCAACCCTTCGCTGTCGTCCATCAATGCTTTGAGCAAATGTTCGGGGGCCAGTTTCTGGTGGCTTTCCCGCATGGCGATCGTCTGTGCTGCCTGAATGAACCCGCGCGACCGTTCGGTGAACTTGTTCAAGTCCATCGCTATTCTCCTTTTTAAAGCGTCATTCCGCTTGCGCACCCAATATTAGGCATGCGCGTTCGGAAACCTCGCAGATTAGATGGGCAGCGCCTTGATACGGATCAAGACAAACCAGCCAAATTCCGCCTGTGACGTAAAATTTTTGTTATTCCCCGATGGAACTTTTCCAACGTTCCCTAAGTTATCCACAGGAGAGGCCGAGTTACACACAGGCCTCGCGCGGGTCAGAAAGCCCCGCTATTGAAGGAGCGTTGCCATGCAGATCGAGAAAATTCAGTTCGAGGACATCCGTTACAACCCCGAAGTCAGCGCCTTTGAAACGTTGGTCCGTGTCCATGAAGACGGGCAGGACTATTCCTATCCGGCGCGCGTCACCGCCCCGCTGCACGCCGAATATGCTATCGTCTCCCGCGGTCTGGCCGAAGCGGCCCGCCGCGCACATCGCCAAGGAAAACCGGAGCTGCGCCTGGCCCATGCGGCACAGATGCCCTTGGCAGACACTTCAAGCCATTCCGAAACATCGATACTGGGCCGGCTCTTTGGCAATCGCGCCGCCTGAGCCGCAAGAATTGCAGAGCCTAACTGCGTGAAGATGACGGATCGCTGCGCGATGTGCCTGCTCGGTACCCGCGCAGCGCCCCAATTGGCTTGACGGGCCGGGGCCGAACCGCAAGAAAGGCGCAATTCCCCTCGTGCCGGAGCGCGCCATGCCCACACCCGATGACCGCCTGATCGTGGCGCTTGACCTGCCCAACGCGCTTGCGGGGCTGGAGATGGCACAGCGGATTGGCCCGCAGGTCAATTTTTACAAGATCGGCCTCGGCATGTTGACCGGCGGCGGGCTCGCTTTGGCGCAGGAATTGAAGCAAGAGCACGGCAAGCGCATCTTTCTCGATCTGAAGCTGTTTGATATCGGCGCCACCATCGAAAGCGCCGTGCGTGGGCTGGCCCAGTTCGATCTCGATTTTCTCACCGTACATGGCGATCCGCATGTTGTGCGTGCAGCCCGTGAAGGCGCCGCGGGCACTCCGCTGAAAATACTCGCCGTGACGGTCCTGACCTCGCTGGATCGTGCCGATCTGGACGCCGGTATGACCCAGCCGGGCGACCTGGCCGAGATCACCACAACCCGCGCTGCCCGCGCGCTGGAGGCGGGTGCTGATGGCGTGATCACCTCGCCGCGCGAAGCGGCACAGATACGTGCCCTGCCCGAGGCCGCAGGCAGGCTGATCGTCACACCGGGTGTGCGCCCGGCTGGCGCAGCGCTCGGCGATCAGAAGCGCGTCGCGACCCCCGCCGCCGCAATCGCGAACGGTGCCGATCACATCGTCGTCGGCCGCCCCGTCTGCGCCGCCGCCGACCCCGCCGCCGCCGCCACTGCAATACTAGAAGAGATCGCCTGAGGCGGACCTGCACGCCAAGGCCCCTTATTCCCGCCTCGGGTTTCGGATATGGTGACCACACCTTTGTCCCGGTCCACAACCATGCCCGCCTTCTGCCGCGATTGCCTGACCATATCCGATTCGGGGCAGCGCCGCTGCGCCGCTTGCGGACGCCCGCGCGTGTTGTCACATCCCGAACTTTTCGACCTCAGCATCGCGCATATGGATTGCGACGCCTTTTACGCCAGTGTCGAAAAACGTGACGATCCCGGTCTCGCGGGAAAACCGGTGATTATCGGCGGCGGGCGGCGCGGCGTTGTCTCGACCGCCTGCTATGTAGCGCGCATCCGCGGCGTGCGCTCGGCCATGCCGATGTTTCAGGCGCTGAAGCTCTGCCCGGATGCGGTGATCGTGAAGCCGCGCATGGATGTCTATGTCGAAGTCTCACGCCAGATCCGGGCGATGATGCAGGATCTGACGCCGGACATCGAGCCGCTCTCGCTCGACGAAGCGTTTCTCGACCTCAGCGGCACACAGCGTTTGCACGGCGCTCCGCCCGCGATCATGCTGGCCCGGCTTGTGCGGCGCATGTCCGATGAGCTTGGAATTACCGGCTCCATCGGGCTCAGCCATAACAAGTTTCTGGCCAAGGTCGCTTCGGACCTCGACAAACCGCGCGGCTTTTCGGTGATTGGCCGGGCCGAGACCGCCAGTTTCCTGCGTGACAAGCCGGTGCGCCTGATCTGGGGTGTCGGCCAGGCGGCGCAGGCCTCGCTCGACAAGGCGGGCATCCGCACCTTCGCCGACTTGCTGCGCTGGGAGCGGACCGATCTCGTGGCCCGTTTCGGCGCGATGGGCGAACGGCTGTGGCATCTGGCGCGTGGCGAGGACCATCGCCGCGTCAACGCCCGCGCCCCGGTCAAGTCAATCTCGAATGAAACCACGTTTTATGAGGATACCGGCGATCTGGATCTGCTTGATGGCCATCTCTGGCGGCTTTCCGAGAATGTCTCGGATCGGGCCAAGGCGCGCGGGCTCGCAGGCCGCGTGGTAACGCTCAAGCTCAAGCGCGCCGATCACACGCTGCTCACCCGTCGGCTGGCGCTGCGCGATCCAACGCAGTTGGCGGATGTGATCTACCGCACCACGCGCGCACTGATGGAACCGGTCGCAAACAAGGCACCGTTTCGCCTGATCGGCGTCGGCCTGTCGGACCTGCTGAACGAGGATGGCGCGGATCTGTCGGGTGACCTGCTCGACCCTGAGGCCCGCCGCCGCAGCAAGGCCGAACGCGCGACCGACGCGATACGGCGCAAATTCGGCAGGGAAGCGATTCGCAAGGGGCGCGCATTGCGCTGAACACCGCAGCAAATCGCCTGAATGGGGGAAGAGGCCGCGCGGCTATTCGGCGGCGAGCTGCCGTGATGACGGGCGACCGATTTCGGCGATCTGTGCGATCACCCCGGTCAGCAACGCGCGGAACGCATCGAAATTCTCATTCGGCTCGATTCGGCGCTCATCCATGTAGAGCGCACGGTCGATCTCGATCTGCACTGCATGATGCCCGCGCGACGGATGGCCATATTGCTGGGTCACATAGGCGCCCGCAAATGGCGTATTGCGCGCAACGCTCAGCCCGGCGCCGCGAAACGCCGCTTCGATCTGCTTGACGATCGCACCGCTCGCCGAGGCGCCGAATCGGTCGCCCAGCACCACCTGTGGCCGTTCTGCGCCCTTGCGCGCGTTCTGATCCATCGCTTCATGCGGCATAGAATGGCAATCAATTAGAATTGCCTGCCCAAACAGCGCATGTGCCTGTTCCATCTCGTTGCGCAGCGCCGCGTGGTAAGGTCGCCAATAAGTTTCGATCCGGGCATCTGCCTCGGCCCTGCTCAGCTTGCCCTCATAGATCGCGCGGCCATTGGCCACCACGCGGGGCACCACGCCCAGCCCCGAGGACACCCGCGGATTGTGCCCGCTCTTGCGCACGCCCTCGATCAGGGCAGGGTCCAGCTCGGTCTCGGCGCGGTTCAGGTCGATCAGCGCCCGCGGCGCGCCCGCCTGCAGGAACGGCGCGCCCATACGCGGCACGGCGGCAAAGAGTTGATCCACAAAGGCATCTTCGGAACTGCGCACCGCCCGCGCATCCAGAACAGTGCGTTGCAGGAACCACGCCGGGTAGTCCCGCCCGCTGTGAGGCGACGCAAAAACAAGCGCGGTGGTGCGCCGCACAGGATGGATCAGATGATAGGCGGTCTTGGACATGTGGTGGCGGGCGTTCCCTGTTGCTAATTGGCTGGATGATAGCCCTTTTTCTTCCAGAACCAAAAGCCCTTGATCACGGGCGTCGGTTCTTTTATAGACCAGCCCACCGGCGCGGGCTTCCGCGCCCCAATTTATTGGGGGGCAGGGGCACGTTCGGCATTCATGGGCGCTTAGCTCAGCGGTAGAGCACTTCGTTGACATCGAAGGGGTCACAAGTTCGAACCTTGTAGTGCCCACCATGAATTCACTGTTCCGGCTTTTCCCGGGACGCCCGCAACCCGCTAGGCGCTGGCCCGCGCCGCGACAACAAAGGAGACGACGATGAAAGTTCGCAACTCACTTCGCTCGCTCAAGAACCGGCACCGTGATTGCCGCGTCGTGCGCCGCAAAGGCCGCGTCTACGTGATCAACAAGACCCAGCGCCGCTTCAAAGCCCGTCAGGGCTGAGCCTGCGCCCGTCGCAACTTGCGGCAGGACATCAAAAAACCCCGTCTCGGTTTCGAGGCGGGGTTTTTCTTTGGCCGGTCTAGTACCGCGCCGTAAGCCTTGTCATAGCCACTGGCCGCGAAAATCCAGGGATCACGGAAAAAGGGCCGACCGCCAGAACGGTTGGGTAAGTTAAACCACAACCTCCAACGCGTCCTGCTCTCCAACCCCGAACACCCGCTTGTACCGCGCGATCTCGGATGCGGGCCCCATCGCCTTGAGCGGGTTGTCCGAAAGCTTGACCGTGGGTCGCCCATTGGCCGACACCGCCTTGCACACCAGTGAGAACGGTGCCAGCGCGTCATCCGGCGTCAGCCCGCGAAAATCGTTGGTTAGCAGGGTGCCCCAGCCGAACGACACCCGCACGCGACCGGCGAACTGCGCCTGCAATGTTGCGATCTTCTCCACGTCCAGCCCGTCGGAGAAGATGATTAGTTTCTCTGATGGGTCCTCGCCGCGCGATGCCCACCATTCAATCGCGCGTTCCGCGCCAGTGGCGGGATCACCCGAATCAATGCGGATGCCGGTCCAACCCGCCAGCCAGTCGGGCGCATTGCGCAAGAAACCTTCAGTGCCGTAAGTGTCGGGCAGGATGATCCGCAGATTGCCCTCGTGTTCCTCGTGCCAGTCGCTGAGCACGTCGTAAGGCGCGCGCGCCAGCTCTTCGTCACTATCGGCCAGCGCGGCGTAGACCATCGGCAACTCATGCGCGTTGGTGCCGATCGCCTCAACCTCGCGATTCTTGGCGATGAAGCAGTTCGAGGTACCGACGAATTTTTCGCCCAGCCCCTCCATCATCGCCTGCACGCACCAATCCTGCCAGAGAAAGCTGTGCCGTCGCCGCGTGCCGAAATCCGCAACAAGCAGGTCGGGCACATCGCGCAGCCGCTCGACCTTCTCCCACAGCTTGGTCATCGCGCGGGCATAAAGCACCTTCAGCTCGAACCGGCCCATGTCGTGCAGCACCGCGCGGCTGCGCAATTCCATCAACACGGCCAGCGCGGGCACCTCCCACAGCATCACCTCGGGCCATGAGCCTTCAAACGTCAGCTCATACTGATCGCCGACCCGTTCCAGGTGATAGGGCGGCAGGCGCATCGTTTCGAACCATTCCATGAATTCTGGTGTGAACATCTGTCGCTTGCCGTAGAACATGTTGCCGCGCAGCCATGTGCTCTCGCCCCGGCTGAGAGACAGCGACCGGATATGATCCAGTTGCTCGCGCAATTCGCCCTCGTCCACCAGGTCCGCCAGCGGGATATGCTTGGTCCGGTTTATAAGGCTGAAGGTCACCTGCGTGTCCGGCCGGTTGCGAAAAACCGACTGGCACATCAGCAGCTTGTAGAAATCCGTGTCGATCAAGGAACGGATGATCGGGTCGATCTTCCATTTGTGATTATGGACACGGGTAGCGATATCGACCATTGCACGGCCTCCGGCTGAGTACCGGGTGGTTAAAGCAGGGGGCGTGAGGGCTGACAAGGGCGCTCTGGGCGCTGGGCAGCCGGGGCAGGGTGTGTAAAATGGGCACGACCAACTCAGACTAAAGGCCCAACATGCGAAATCCGATCCACGATATTCTGTTCGAACCCGTCCAGCTGGGCCCTGTTACCGCGCCGAACCGGTTCTATCAGGTGCCTCACTGCACCGGCATGGGCTATCGCTATCCCCGGAGCGAGGCGGCGCATCGCGGGGTCAAGGCGGCCGGTGGCTGGGGCGTCGTGTCGACGCAGGAAACCGAGATTCACCCCACCTCTGATCTATCTTCGTCGAACGAGGCGCGGCTGTGGGATGATCGCGACATTCCGGCGCTGCGGCTGATGACCGAAGCGGTGCACGAACATGGCAGCCTGGCCGCGATCCAGCTGGCCCATAACGGGCTGCACTCGGCCAACCGCTATTCGCGCCGCATCCCCCTGGCGCCGTCCGCCGTTGTGGTGGACAGCAACGACCCGGTGAATGCGCGGGCGATGGACAAGGCCGATATCAAGGCATTCCGCGGCTGGCATGTCGACGCTGCCCGTCGGGCCAAGACGGCAGGGTTCGACATCGTTTATGTCTATGCGGGCCACGACATGACGCTGTTGCAGCATTTCCTGTTGCACCGGCACAATCACCGTACCGACGAATATGGCGGATCACTGCAGAACCGTGTGCGGCTCTTTCGCGAGGTGATCGCAGACACGCGCGATGCGGTGGGCGATACCTGCGCCATCGCCGTGCGCTTTGCCGTTGAAGAATTGCTGGGGCCAGAGGGCATCCGCCACGATGTCGAGGCGCGCGAAGTGATCGAGGCATTGGCCGAAGAGCCGGACCTCTGGGACGTCAACCTGTCGGACTGGTCAAACGACAGCCAGACATCGCGCTTTGCCAAGGAAGCGTATCAGGAGCCCTATACAGAATTCGTCAAATCCGTCACGACCAAGCCGGTGGTCGGGGTCGGGCGCCATACCTCGCCCGATACGATGGTGCGCCTGATCAGACAGGGCAAGCTGGACATGATCGGCGCGGCCCGCCCCTCCATCGCCGACCCCTATCTGCCCAGAAAGATCGACGAGGGCAGGCTGGAAGAGATCCGTGAATGCATCGGCTGCAACATCTGCGTGTCGGGAGATAACACCTGCGTGCCGTTCCGCTGCACGCAGAATCCGACGGCGGCCGAGGAATGGCGGCGCGGTTGGCACCCCGAGATCATCACCCGGCCCAAGCAAACCGAGCCATATCTGATCATCGGCGGTGGTCCTGCCGGGCTGGAGGCGGCGCGGGTTCTGGTCAAGGCCGACAATGACGTCACAATCGCCGAAGCCAGCGATCACTGGGGCGGGCGCGTCACCGCCGAAAGCCAGCTGCCCGGCCTTGCCGAATGGGCGCGGGTCCGCGACTGGCGCATGTGGCAATTGCAGCAGGTGCAAAACGCCGAGCTTTACCTGAGCAGCCCGCTGAGTGCGGCGGATGTGCTGGAATACGGCATCGCCAATGTGGCGATCGCCACCGGGTCCTACTGGCGCAGGGACGGAATGGGGCGGGCGCATCGCCAGCCGCTGGGCTTTTTGCAAAAGGGCAATGTGCTGACGCCGGATGATGTCATGCAGGGCGGGCTGGAACGTGATGCCGCGTCGGGGCCGATCATCATATTCGATGATGACCGGTTTTATCTCGGCAGTGTGCTGGCAGAGGTCGCGGTAGCCACCGGGCGCGCGGTGGTTTTCGTGACACCCACATCCATGGTCGCGCCCTGGTCGGACTTCACACTGGAACAGCACCGCATCCAGAAACGCCTGATCGACCTGGGCGTGGAAATCGTGGCGAACAGCAAACTGGCCGATATGGACAGCGCCAGCCTCACGCTGGAATGTGTCTATGCCGGCAAGCTGCGCCAGATTGACTGCGCCACGTTAGTACTAGTGACCGCGCGCCTGCCCAACGATCAGCTTTGGGATGACCTTAACGCGCGGCAGGACGACTGGCAGGATGCGGGCCTGCGCAAGGTCACGCGGATCGGTGATTGCTACGCCCCCGGCCTGATCGCAGCGGCGGTCTATGGGGGGTACAAATATGCACGCACGGCGATGGACGGCGGTGATGCCGTCCTGCGCGAGGATATGAACGTGAATGTCTGAGAGAGGCCCATTTTACTTCAGCAGCCGCAGCAAATACGACCCATAGGCGTTTTTGGCGAACAATTCCGCCCGCGCCCGCAGCTGATCGGCGTCGATCCAGCCTTGGGCGTAAGCGATCTCTTCGGGGCAGCCCGCCTGCAACCCTTGCCGTTCCTGCAATGTGCGCACAAAATTCCCGGCATCCAGCAGGCTGGCATGGGTGCCGGTATCAAGCCACGCATAACCGCGCCCCATGCGGCGCACCTTTAGCGTGCCGTCGTCAAGATAGCTTTGCAGCAGCGTGGTGATCTCCAACTCCCCCCGCGCTGATGGGGTGACGGCGCGAGCCCGCTCTGGAGCGCTGCCGTCCAGGAAATAGAGCCCGGTCACCGCATAGGGCGATCCGGGCACTTCGGGCTTCTCGATGATCGACACCGCGCGGTCCTGCTTGTCAAAGGTGACGACGCCGTAGCGTTCGGGATCGGCCACGTGATAGCCAAAGACCGCTCCGCCTACCCGCTGCGCATCTGCCTCGGCCAGCATCTCGGGCAGGCCGTGGCCGAAAAAGATGTTGTCCCCCAGCACCATGGCTGAGGGCGCGCCATCCAGAAAATCCTCGGCCAGGATATAGGCCTGCGCCAACCCGTCGGGCGAGGGCTGTACGATCCATGTCAGTGTGAGCCCCCATTGCGACCCGTCGCCCATCAGGCGCTGAAACTGCGCCTGATCCTGCGGCGTGGTGATCACGGCAATCTCGCGGATGCCCGCCAGCATCAGCACGCTGAGCGGGTAATACACCATCGGCTTGTCATAGATCGGCAACAGCTGCTTGGACACGCCCATGGTGATCGGGTGCAGGCGGGTGCCGGTGCCGCCTGCCAGAATGATGCCTTTGCGCTGGGTCATGGGGTGGCTCCTCTGAGGGCGGTGATGATGAGTTCGAGCGCGCGTTGCCAATCGGGCCGCTCGATTCCGAACGCGGCATGCAGGCTGCTGCAATCAAGCCGCGAATTGGCCGGGCGGCGCGCCGGTGTCGGATAGTCCGCACTGGGGATATCCGCCACCTCGACCGTCAGCCCGGCGATGGCAAAGATCGCGCGCGCAAACTCTGCCCAGCTGACATCGGGCCTGCCGGTAAAGTGATAGGTGCCCGACAGTTCGGGCTCTGCTGCCAGCCGCTCGGCACAGTGCAGGCACGCGGTGGCGATGGCGGCGGCAGGGGTCGGACCGCCGATCTGATCTGCGACAACGGTCAGCCGGTCCCGCTCCGCCCCGAGGCGCAGCATGGTTTTCACGAAATTGTTGCCATGCGCGGAAAACACCCATGACGTCCGCAGGATCACGTGATTGCCGCCCGCCGCCCGTACCGCCGCCTCACCCGCCTGTTTGCTACGCCCGTAGGCCCCCAGCGGCGCGGTGGCATGATCAGGGGCAAAAGGCATCTGGCCGCTGCCATCAAACACGTAATCGGTCGAGATTTGAAGAAACGGAATGCCCATCGCGGCGCATTCGGTCGCCAGCACGCCGGGCGTGTCGGCATTGATCTGGGTCGCCAGCGGCTCTTCTTCTTCGGCGTCGTCCACACGCGTATAGGCGGCAGCGTTGATCACCGCATCGGGCCCATGCTGCTTCAGCGCGGCAAGGCACATCAGCGGATTGGTGAAATCCGCCTCATCGCGCCCCAGACAGGTGATCTCGTGCGGTCCTGCGCCCAAACGTCCCAGTTCCTGCGCGACCTGCCCGGTCTTGCCGAATACCAGCAGCCTCATGCCGTGCCAAGCCGTGTGCTCACGCCGTCGCGTGTCAGCAGCGCGCGCCACCACGGCTCGTTCTCCAGATACCACTCCACCGTCCGTCGCAGACCTTGCTCAAGCGTAACCGACGGTTGCCAGCCCAGCTCGTCCCGGATGCGGCTGGCGTCGATGGCATAGCGCAGATCATGCCCGGGCCGGTCGGTGACAAAGGCGATCTGCTCGGCATAGGGGGTATCCTTGGGCCGCAACTCGTCCAGCAAGGCGCAGATCATCCGCACCAGATCAATATTGCGCCGCTCCTCGTTGCCGCCGATGTTGTAGCTGCGCCCGGTCTGCCCGCGCGTCAGCACCGTCAGCAACGCATCGGCATGATCCTCGACATAAAGCCAGTCGCGCACGTTCTCGCCCTTACCGTAGACCGGAATTTCGCGCCCCTCCAGCGCCGCGATGATCACCACCGGAATCAGCTTCTCAGGGAAATGGTAGGGGCCGTAATTGTTCGAGCAATTGGTCAACAGGACGGGCAGACCGTACGTTTCGTACCATGCGCGCACCAGATGGTCGGATGATGCCTTGGAGGCCGAATAGGGGCTGCGCGGGTCATAGGGCGTATCTTCGGTAAAGAACCCCTCGGGCCCGAGCGAGCCATACACCTCGTCTGTCGAGACATGATGAAAGCGAAACCCCTCGGGTTGCCCGCTTTCCAACCAATAGGCGCGCGCGGCCTCAAGCATGTAGTAGGTGCCGGTGACGTTAGTCTCGATGAACGCGCCGGGGCTGTCGATGGAGCGGTCCACATGGCTTTCGGCGGCCAGATGCAAGACCGCGTCGGGCCGGTGCTTGGCAAAGATCAGGCCCAGCGTTGCACGGTCTCGGATATCGGCATGTTCGAAGGCATAAAGGTCGCTGTCGGCGACACTGGCCACATTGTCGAGACAGGCCGCGTAGGTCAGTGCATCAAGGTTGATCACCCTGTGCCCGGCCGCCACCGCCTGCCGCACCACCGCGGACCCGATGAACCCGGCCCCGCCGGTTACAAGGATGCATTTCGCCTTATCCGTCATGTGTAAACGGGCAGATCACATCGCGCAGGCGCGGGGCATCGGCGTCTTTGTCGGACAGGATCGGCGCGGTATCGCCCAGACCCCAGTCAATTCCTATATCGGGATCATCGAACCGGATCGCGCCATCGCATTCGGGCGCGTAGTAGTCCGAGCATTTGTAAATCACTTCGGTTTCGGCCTCACGCGTGACGAAGCCGTGCAGGAACCCTGCCGGGATCAGCAACTGCCGACCGTTGTCATAGCTCAGTTCCTCGGCCACCCAATGTCCGAAGGTCGGGCTGCCGCGGCGAAAATCTACCGCCACATCGAGCAACCGGCCACGACCGCAGCGCACCAGCTTGGCCTGGGCGTGGGGCGGCGACTGGAAATGCAGGCCGCGCACCGTGCTGATGCCGTGCGACAGCGAATGATTGTCCTGCACGAAATCGATCTCTATCCCGACCTCGGCCAGTGTGCGCCGGTTCCAGCTTTCGCTGAAAAAACCGCGCGCATCGCCAAATCGGCGCGGGGTAAGGACCAGTACGCCCGGCAACGCTGTTTCGGTTATTTCCAACCCGGATACTCCTGCCCATTCCTGCCCCGCGGGATTGATACCAACAGGGCCATGCCGTGTCACGCCCCAAGGGGCGCACCCCGTTGTCGCGGAAATCTGTTAAATTCTCCTGAATCTTCCCATTTAGGCCGCATTTACAAAGGTAACCCTTAACCGCCATGCGGCACGGTCAGCAGCGAGTGAACGTGAGAGGGTGTTGTCAACTTAACTCGCCGGCCGCGAAGAGATGGCCGGTCTTGGAGCGTCAGATGCTTGCGGCCTCTTTCCAGGCGTCGAAGGCCTCCATTCTGTGATAGCGTGTTGCGTTTGCGGAACGGCGGCGGGCAGGTATCGAGAAGCGGTTTCGGGCGGCAGACTGGCATGTCACAAACCGTTGCAACCCGCCCGGAGAGCGGAAATCTTGAATGCAGCGCTCTCGTTTTCGAAACGGCAAATGGCTGTTCTCGGCCCGATTGTTCAGGCCTTTGTGGGAGCGATGTTCAAGGCCGGACACGATCTCGCGTCTGGCTGCGCCGTAGGAGCGCAGCTTGTCCGTGACGGTCCGTTTGGGCAGGCCAAACCGCTTGATCAGCGCTTTCAAAAGACGCTTTGCAGCGCGCTTGTCGCGCTTAGATTGCAGGATTTCTTCCAGAACGATCCCCTCTTGGTCAACCGCGCGCCAGAGCCAGAATTTCCGCCCCGAGATCGTCACCGCAACTTCGTCGAGATGTCAGACATCCCCCGGACGCGCCTGCCGCCGGCGCAAGTTTCGGGCGATCTGCGGGGCGAATTTCGCCACCCAACGCCGGATCGTTTCGTAGGAAACGTCAATGCCACGCTTCAGGAGCATTTCCTCGACTTCGCGCAGGGAGAGGTTGAAACGGACGTACAGCCAAACCGCGTGCGCGATGATCTCTGGTGGAAAACGGTGGCGCTTGTAGCTGACGATCATGCTCATGCGCAGCAACTACGCAAAATTTCCAACGCTTCCAACAAACCCGAGTTAATGTGACAATGCCTTTGGCCTTGCTATCCGCGAGGCTTTGGCGCGCGGCGTTCGCGTGATCCAGACCGATACCGGCGGCACGGTCGAACATGACGCGGCACAGGGGGCCGACATGATCCCCATCGGGGCAGGCCCCCCCCTGCGCGCGCAAACCGAGGCGCATCTGGCGCGCGGGATCGTGCCGCAGGACCCCGTGCCGGTCGTGTCTTTCGACGATCAGGCGGCGGCGTTCCTGACGTTGATCCGCCCCTTGCTAGGTTCGGTCAGCCTTCGGCAGCCAGCAGGGCGGCCAGCCCGTCGCGGTAACTGGGATAGCGCAGCGTGACACCCAGTTCGTCCTTGATCAGCGCGTTACGCACGCGCTTGGATTCAGCATAGAAACTGCGCGCCATGGGCGTCATGTCAGCCTCGTCAAAGGGAATCGCCGGCGGGATCGGCACGCCCAGCAATTCGGCTGCATGGGCAATCACGTCTTCGGGCGGGGCCGGATCGTTATCGCACACGTTGTAGATCGCACCCGGTCGCGGCGCACGGATCGAGGCCAGCAAGACCTGCGCGATATCCTCGACATGGATGCGGCTGAAAATCTGGTTCGGCTTGATGATCCGGCGGGCCGTGCCCGCCCGCACCTTGGCAAAGGGGCCGCGCCCCGGCCCGTAAATCCCTGCGAGGCGAAAGATATGCAGCGGCAGTCCGGGGATCGCTTGCCACGCGGCCTCGGCGCGGGCACGCATCTGGCCGCGCCGGGTGCTGGGGGCGAGCGGCGTCGCCTCATCCACCCAGCCGCCGGCGTGATCGCCGTAAACACCGGTGGTCGACAGGTAGCCTGCCCATTCCAGCCGCGGTGCGATCCGCGTGATGGCGTCCCCCAGCGCATTCAGCACCGGATCACCATCTGCGTCCGGCCCGGCCGAGATCAGCAGATGCGTCGCATCCGCCAGCGCCGCCTCCACATCGCCACCGGGAAAGATCACCACCTCAGCTCCCGTTGCAGTCAGCGCCGGGACCTTGTCATCACTGCGCGTGGTGCCGATCACGCGCCACCCAAGGGGCAGTAGCTGGCGGGTCAGGGCGCGGGCCGAATAGCCGTGGCCGAAAGAGAGCAATGTCTGGGTCATGCCAACGATATGCGCTGGCGCTGTGCTATGCGCAACCGTTTGATCGCCATCCCGCGGTCTGGCACTCGCGCGCCTGTCACAGTGGCCGCGACGCGACCCAAGCATAGCCGTTTTCGCACAGGATATAGACTTCGCGCAGCCCGTGCGGCTTGTCCGTCGCCGCTTGCAGCACATGCGCGCCCATCGATTCGGCTCTCGTTTGTGCCGCGTCGGGGTCGGTGTGGTAGAAACGGAATTCGGCCCCGCCGCCACGCACACCCGCCTCTGGGATGAGGCTTGGCAGGGGGTGGGAATGATAAGTGCCGTCGCTGTGCAGTTGCATGATGCTGCCGTGATAGCGGATGATCGCGAAATCATCCGTGATCTGATGCGCCTCGACCTCGAAAACCTCGGTCAGAAAGGCGACCTGACGTTTTACGTCCCGCACTAGGATATTCAGCCCGATCCCGGTCAGTGATGCTCCGAACGTCTCGGCGCTGATCGTCTCGTAATCCATTCGGCGACCCGCTCTGTCCTACTCTACCATAGCTTGATCCCCGCGCCCCCTCGTGTCAACGTGGCCGTCAAAGAGGCAAGGCAGGCACATATGCATCAGGCAGACATGAGCATTGACACCCCCGTTGCGCCGCCACACGCGGAATTCACCGATGCGCAGGCCGCGGTGGATCACCTTTGCACGCTCTACGATATGGCGGTGCAGTTTCTTTGCCAGTCCTTCGATGCGGCAATGGCAGGCCCCGTGCCCAACCGTCGCTTCCGCGCCTTCTACCCAGAGATCCGGATCACCACCACGTCATTCGCCAAGATCGACAGCCGGCTCAGCTTTGGCCACGTGTCCGCGCCGGGCACCCACGCCACGACGATCACCCGGCCCGACCTCTTTCGCGATTACCTGACTCAGCAGATCGAGCTGCTGATCAGCAACCACGGTGTTCCGGTCAGCATTGGTGTGTCGGACACGCCGATACCGGTGCATTTTGCGGTGGCGCAAGTCCCCGAAATGACCGTGCCCCATGCTGGTGCTACCAAGTTCACGTTGCGCGATGTATTTGATGTGCCGGATCTCAGCACAACCAACGACAATATCGTGAACGGGACCGCGCGCCCGGCCCCCGACGGGACAGAGCCGCTGGCGCCATTCACTGCGCAGCGCGTGGACTACTCGCTGGCGCGGCTCGCACATTACACCGCGACCGAGCCCGAGCATTTCCAGAACCACGTCTTGTTTACCAATTACCAGTTCTACGTTGCTGAGTTCGAGGCCTATGCCCGCCGCGCGCTGGCCGATCCGGACAGCGGTTACACCAGCTTCGTCAGCACCGACAATGTCGAGATCACCGAGGCTGATGCGCCGCTGGACGTGCCGCTGAAACTGCCGCAGATGCCAGCCTATCACCTCAAGCGTCCGGGCCGCGCGGGGATCACGCTGGTGAATATCGGCGTCGGCCCGTCCAACGCCAAGACCGCAACCGATCATATCGCCGTGCTGCGCTCGCATGCCTGGATCATGGTCGGCCACTGTGCGGGGCTGCGCAATTCCCAGAATCTGGGGGATTTCGTGCTGGCACATGCCTATCTGCGCGAGGATGGTGTTCTGAATGCGGACATCCCGATCTGGGTGCCGATCCCGCCGCTTGCCGAAATCCAGATAGCCCTGCAAGAGGCGGTGGCCGAGCAGGCCCGTCTGACCGGGTACGACATCAAGCGGATCATGCGCACCGGCACCGTCGCCAGCCTCGACAATCGCAACTGGGAATTGCGTGACCAGTCTGGCCCGGTGCAGCGCCTCAGCCAGAGCCGCGCCATCGCGCTGGATATGGAAAGCGCCACGATCGCCGCCAACGGGTTTCGCTTTCGCGTGCCCTACGGGACGCTGTTATGCGTGTCCGACAAGCCGCTGCATGGCGAGTTGAAGCTGCCCGGAATGGCGTCGGAATTCTACAATACCCAGGTTGCGCGCCATCTGATGATCGGGATTCGTGCGATGGAAATGCTGTCCAAAATGCCGCTGGAGCGCATTCACAGCCGCAAATTGCGCTCTTTTCAGGAAACAGCGTTCCTTTGACGCTCTTCGTCCTGTCGAAATCTGTGGAAAAACGCATGTTTTCGCTTTTATCAGCGCCACTACTCGTTGTGTTACCCCACAAGATAGCGTTAAATTGCGCGGATGAGGCCCAATGAACGGGCAGTTGAAGGAGACCATTAAATGGCAAAACCTATGACCAAGACCCAGCTCGTTGCGGCACTGGCCGATGAGATGGACAGCGACAAGAAATCCGCAAACACAGCGCTTGACGCGATCATCGCTGTGATCACCCGTGAAGTTTCGGGTGGCGGTGCCGTGACGCTGCCCGGCGTCGGCAAGATCTACTGCCGTGAGCGCCCCGAGCGTATGGTCCGCAACCCCGCGACGGGCGAGCAGATCAAGAAAGAGGCCGACAAGGTTGTCAAGATGACCATCGCCAAGGCGCTGAAAGACAGCGTTAACGGCTAGGCTTGCATCAGCGTAGAGTTTCGGAAAGGGTCGCTCATATCGAGCGGCCCTTTTCAGTTTTCAGGCAGGACTTGTCAAACATGGATTTACGCGCAATCTTGATGGGCCTTGCCTTCGCCTTCATGTGGTCGAGCGCCTACACTTCTGCGCGCATCATTGTCACCGCGGCGCCGCCGGTCAGTTCACTGGCACTGCGGTTTCTGATTTCGGGCCTGCTGGGCATCCTGATCGCGCGGATGCTGGGCCAGAGCTGGCGGCTGACGCCCGCCCAATGGCGGGCAACGTTCGTCTTTGGTATCTGCCAGAACGCGCTTTATCTTGGGCTCTATTTTGTCGCGATGCAGACAATCGAGGCGTCCCTGGCCGCGATCATTGCCTCGACCATGCCGCTGTTGGTGGCGCTGGCAGGCTGGGTCGTTTATCGCGAGCGTCTGGCACCGATGGCGGTGCTCGGTCTTGTGGCGGGGATGGTGGGCGTCGCGATCATCATGGGCAATCGCCTGTCCGGTGGCGTTGATCTCTTTGGCTTGACGCTTTGCATTATCGGGGTGATTGCGCTGGCGGTGGCGACCCTGGCGGTGCGCGGGGCCACGTCGGGTGGTAATTTCCTGATGGTTGTCGGGTTGCAGATGCTGATTGCCAGTGCGGTGCTCAGCGTCGTGGCAGTTTCCACCGAGACGCTCGAGATCGATTGGAGTTGGCTGCTGGTGGCGTCCTTTGTCTATACGACGATTGTGCCTGGTCTCGGGGCGACGCTGGTGTGGTTCATGCTGGTAGAGCGAATTGGGGCCACACGCGCCGCCACGTTCCACTTTCTCAACCCGTTCCTGGGCGTGGCCGTCGCCGCGCTGATCCTGAACGAGCCATTGCAGTTCTACGACGTGGTCGGCGTCGTGGTCATCATGGGTGGCATCCTTGCGGTGCAGCTCTCGCGGCGCCCGGCGCGCCCCGTTAGCGCAAACCGTCCTCCCCCTTGACCTCGGCCACGGTCAGCCCGCCCATCCGGTCGTGAACCCGCCCGCCGCGCGACATTGCCAGAACGAACAACAGTTCATCACGGCGCGGCCCGTCCGGCAGGCCCACTTCCATCGCGTCGAAATGGCTACGCACATAGGCGGCATTGATATGGCCCAGCGGCACGTCGATCCGGCTGCCCGGCCCGCCCTGTTTCATCGCCGACGGTACAATCGCGCGTGCCTCGCCCAGCCGCGCGCGCATCGCATAGCCGCCCGGTACATGCCACAGTGCGGTATGTTCCAGCTCTCCGGCTTCGCCGCACATGGCGGCCTTGCCATAGCCGTCGATACCCTCGACACCGCCCATCGCGTCGATCAGCCGTTCGGTCATCGACAGGCCCAGCGGCTTCAGATCGTCCATCGCCGATTGCAGGTCTTCGGTATAGCTGCCGGCAAACGGGTTGCGCACCAATGTAGCTATGGCCGCGCGGCGGCGCGGCAGATCAGGCGCCGGGCCACCATCGTGGTGAATGTCTTCGACGAACAACATGGTTTTGCGCAAGGTGAATTCAGGCATCAATCGGCTCCGGTTCGGGTGTCAGAATATGCATATCGCGGGTCAAAACCTGCTGTGCGCCAAGGCTGAGAGAGGCCGCACAGATCAGCCCGCGCGCGCGAAATTGTTCGGCCCGTCGCAGGCCGCGGTGCAGGGCGCGCGCGATCTCTTCCTCGGTCAGCGGTCCGACGGCGACGGTCACAGGCCGAGTGCCCAGATCGCTGTCATCAAACAGGTCGCAAGCCGGCTTGCGGATGATCGCAGAATGGTCGGGCAAATCCACCGCATTGGTGATCAAGGTGGCCGCAGCATCAGCCATAGCAGCGTTTTGGGCCAGAACAGTGACGCTATCGGCGATGCCTAACGAATGGCTACGCCCGCGCCAGCCCGACGTGGCAACACCGCGCGCGGCGTCCTTGTAGTTGATAGTTGCCTGTCCGCCGGTGGTGCTGGCTATGGCGGCGGTCATGCTATGACCAGGGCCGAGGTGAAAGGCGACATCGCCGCCATTGTTCACATAGGCCTTGTCGATGCCGCCTGCGGCGGCCAGTGCCGCCAGCACGGCATCAGCCCCGGCACCTGCGACGGCGGCCATGGGTGTGATGAACTCGGTAAAGGGCACTGTTGCAGCCACCATTGCGGCCGCGACAGTGCCACGCGGCGGCGGCCCTTGCACGGCGCGCAGGCGGGGCAGCTCTGCGGCCAGCTCCTCCAGCAACGTGTCAAACCGCGCGACTGCGCGGGCCAGGCCCGCCTCGCGACCGGGGCCCGCTGCGCCAATGATCATGTCAATCGGCCCGTGATGCAGATGCAATCGCCCGCCAGAGATCCAATGCGCCTGTGGCCCACTCATTTTCGCGACCCTTTTGGCTGTACTTTGCGCACCGCGCTGCCGTACTCGCCGCCGCTTGCAATGATATCCGCTACGCCACGCACTGACGCTTCATGACCGCCGAGCGCGCGATAGTCCTCACGGGAAAGCGTGAATTCCAGCGGGGCGACCAGCGCAGGTGTCGGAACATAGCCGAAAGAGCCGTCGGGCATGTCCAGCACATCGACCATGATCGTGATCCCACCGCCGGGCCAGACATAGGCAGGTACGCCGCCGCAGGTCACACGGCATTGCCCGCTTTGCACCGAATGGGTCAGTTTGACCGGGTTGCGCGTCACGCCAGAGCGCAAGGAGCCGCCCGCACCGGCCTGAAACATCACCGTGCAAAGGGCTGGCTCGCAATTCTCTGCAATCAGATCGACCGAAGGCTTCAACTGTTCGGGCAGCGGCGCGGGCTGCGGCACCAGCGCATCGTCGAGTATGTAATATCCGTGATGCTCACCCGTGGTGGAGACCATCAGCAATGTCAGACCCGGCCGCGCGCCTTTCTTTTCCAGCCAAGGGTTCAGGATATCCAGCGGATCCTCGATATCCGTCCCACCCCAGCCCCGTCCGGGGCCCGCGACCTGAAAATACCGTCCGGGCGTCGATCGCCGCCCCTTGATCCGGATGCCGGTGTCAGGCCAGCCCAGCACCTTGCCCGCCTGATGTTCGCTGACGACGCCGGTGATGTGGTCGTCCACCACGACAACCTCATCCACCAGCCCCTGCCATTGTGACGCGAACATCCCGATCGTGGCGGACCCACAGCCGACGCGCATGCGCGCCTCGCGCTGCCCGTCCACGATGGGGGGCTGCCCGGCCTGAACGACGATATTGGCACCACCGTCGATGTCCAGTGCCACCGCCTCGCCATTGCACAGGCGCAATAGCGCATCGCAGGTCACGCGTCCCTCTGGCTTGGAGCCGCCGGTCAGATGTTCGACCCCGCCCAGCGAAAGCATCCGGCTGCCATATTCGCTGGTGGTAACATGGCCGATGACCTCGCCACCGGCGCGCACGATGGCGCGCTCTTCGCCAAGATGTCGGTCGGTGTCGATCTTCACTTTGACCCCGCAATAGGAAAAGATCGCCTCGGTCACGACAGTCACGAAATCCGCGCCATCCACCTCGCGGCTGACGATGAAGGGGGCCGGTTTGTAGTCAGGGTAGGTCGTGCCCGACCCGACGCCACTGACGAACAGATCATCACCGCCCAACCATTGCCCGTCCCAGTCGGCGGTCAGAAACGGCTTTACCTCTTCCCCGGCGGCAACGCGCCGGTCGAGGATGGTCAGCGGATCGCAACGCACAATCTTGCCGTCCTCGTTGCCGTACCGGTCGCAGGCCCCGATCTTGCCCGGCGCGATGTAGCACATCACCGGGCAGGCATCGCAGCGTATCTTTTCCTCTCGTGTGCTCACGCCTTGGCCTCGCGAATTGCGGCCAACACCCTATGTGGCAGCGCGGGCAGCGACGTGACCCGCGCGCCGCAGGCATGGCGGATGGCGTTCAGGATCGCAGGCGCTGTGGGGATCAGCACATGTTCGCCCAGCCCTTTGGCCCCCAGAGGCCCCTCGGGGTCCGGCACTTCCAGCAGGATCGTGTCGATCTGCGGCATGTCGCCGGTCGTCGGGATCAGGTAATCGTGCAGGTTCTCGGTGCGACCGGGGATGAACTCCTCCATCAGCGCCATGCCCAGCCCTTGCGCGATGCCGCCCTGCACTTGCCCCTCGGCTAGCTGCGGGTTGATCACCCGGCCCAGATCATGCGCGGCGGTCATCCGCGTCGCCTTGACCGTGCCCAGAACAGTATCCACCGTCACCTCGGCGATCTGGGCGCCGTAGCCATAGACCGCATAGGGCGCGCCCTGCCCATCGGCATCAAGGCCGGTGGTGGGGGGGTCATAGGTCTCTTCGGCGGCGATGGCATAGCCGTTGGCATCGGGCGCGATATCGCCCAGATTCACCCGCCGCTCACCTGCACCGTCGCGCAGGATCAGAACCCCGTTCTCCAGCGTGATCTGCGCCTCCGGGCCCATATTTCCCAGGCTCAGGATGGCCGCGCGCAGCGCCGCACCCGCCTGATAGGCGGCCTTGCCGGTCACGTAGGTCTGGCGCGAGGCTGATGTTTTGCCGCAATCGGGTGTCAGCGCGGTATCTGGCCCGATCAGGGTGAATTGCGCTACCGGCAGCCCCAGCGCCTCGGCGCAGATCTGGGTGATCACCGTGTTGCTGCCCTGTCCGATATCCGTGGCGCCCTGATGCAGCCGCAATGCGCCATCGGGCGTGATCCCCACCCGAACCGTTGACGGGTTCGGCAACCCGGTATTGCCACAGCCATACCAGCATGACGCGACACCGACACCGTGCCGCAGCGCACTGCCCGCCGCCGCCGCCGCGGCATTGCCCGCCTCGGCACGCTCCAGCGCAGCGGCCCAAGGCGTTTCAAGCGCCTCCAGACAGGCCGAAATCCCGACGCCCTGCAAGGCCTGCCCGCAAACCGTCTTTTGTCCGTCTTGCAGTGCATTGATCCGGCGGAATTGCAGCCGGTCGATCCCTGCCTGCAACGCCAGATCGTCATAGAGCGTCTCTTGCAGGATCGCGGCCTGCGGCACGCCAAAGCCGCGAAACGCGCCGGAAATGGCCGAGAAACTGTGCTGTGCATGTGCTTCGGCGTGGTAATCGGGCGTGAAGTAGGGGCCAGAGGCATGCACCGGCACACGCCCTGCCACGGTCGGGCCCCAACTGGCATAGGCACCGGTGTTGAAGGCGCCGTCGAATACCATGCCACAGATACGCCCCCGTGCATCCGCTCCGATCCGCGCGGTCATCTCTGCCGGATGTCGCTTGGTCGTGGAGGCCATCGATTCCGCCCGGCTATAGATCATCCGCGCGGGCCGCCCGGTCTTCAGCGCCACCAGTCCGATCAGCGGCTGCAATGACAGGTCGAGCTTGGAGCCGAACCCGCCGCCCGCTGCGGCGGGAATGATGCGTACCTTATCCGGCGGCAGGCCCAGAACCGTGGCCGTTCCGTCGCGGTCCATGACCGGCGCCTGCGTGCAGGCCTGTATCACCAGCGTGTTGCCATCCATCCACGCGACACCGGCTTCGGGCTCGATATAGGCATGTTCGATATAGGGAGTCGCCATGTCGCCGCTGGCCACGTAGGTCGCGCGCTCCAGTGCCGCCTGCGCATCTCCGCAGCGCACGCGCCCGGTAATCAGCAGGTTGTCTGCCCGGTTGGCATGCACCAGCGTCTCGTCAGTCTTTTCCCATGTGATCGGAAACGCGGCTAGGTCCAGCGCTTCGATCACCGCTGGTTCGCCGGCCACCAACGCCACCGCTTCGCCGCGCAGGCGCGCATGGCGCTCGGCCAGCGCGGGCTGGTCGGCAAAGGGCGGAATGGTGCCAAAGCGGTTCTCGCCGGGAATGTCGGCAGCGGTGAACACCTCGACCGGCCCGGCCTGCGCGGCTTGCCACGCCTTCAGATCACCGAATTGAAAGCGCGCCGGAGCCGAAGGCGCACGCACCGCGCGTACCAGCAACGTGCCCTCCGGGCAGGCATCGGCGCCGTAGATCTCGGAGCCGTCAACCTTCGGCCCACCGTCGAGCCGGGGAAGCGGCGCGCCGACCGACTGCCCGGTGAAATCGGGTGCGGCTGCGCCATCGCGCACATCGCAAACCGCATCGATGATCTTGGTATAGCCGGTGCACCGGCAGAGCACGCCGCCAAGTGCCGCCTCGGCCTGCGCGCGGCTGGGCTGCGGGGTATGTGCCAATAGCGCCGTTGCCGCCATCAGCATGCCGGGCGTACATATCCCGCATTGTGCTGCCCCGTGCCGCAAAAACGTCTGTTGCAACGCGCCTCGCGCCAACCCCTCTACCGTTGTCACGTCGCGCCCGGCGACCTGCGCGATCGGCGTCAGGCAAGCGCAGACCGGTGCGCCGTCCAACAACACCGTGCACGCGCCGCAATCGCCCGCATCACAGCCGACCTTGGTACCGCGCAGGGCAAGATCCTCGCGCAGCACCTCTGACAGGCGCCGCCCCGGTGCCACTGGCAGTGCATGTGCGGTGCCGTTCACCCGCAGGTTCAGCGTAGTCAGCGAGCGGTTCATAGTGCCTCACCAGTCAGATCGCGCAGCGCCCGGCGCACCAGTTCTGCCGCAGCATGGGCGCGGTACTGCCCATCCGCACGAATGTCGTCGATCGGTGCCAGCGCGGGCAGAATCAGATCGTCGGACACGGCTCGGCACAATGTGGCGTTCGCAGGCAACCCGATCAACGCCTCTTCCAATTGTGTCAGCCGCGTCGCCACGGCACTGCAAGCCCCTACCGCGATGGCGATTTGCGCAACGCATCCCTTTTCCACGACAAGCCGCGCGGCGACCATTGCGATGGAAATCACCAGGTACCGCCGCGCGCCCAGTTTAAGAAACCGCGACGTGCCGCCCATTCCCGACGGTGGTACCCAGAGCGCCGTCACCATTTCGCCTGCCTGCAGATCAACCTGCCGCACGCCGGTGATGAATGCGCCCAGCGGCACGCGGCGAACCCCCGCCAGAGATGACAGTTCAACCTCGGCGTCCAACGCCAGCAGGCAGGGCACCCCGTCAGCGGCAGGCGACGCGTTGCAGATATTGCCCGCCACCGTCGCGGCATTCTGGATCTGGACCGAGCCGACTTCGACGGCGGCCTGTCGCAGCATGTTGAAAGCGGGTGGCAGATCCGTGCGCACCACATTGCTCCATGTCGTAGCGGCGCCAATGCGTACGCCGTCCGCGGTAATCTCGATACCGTGTAGTGCGCCTACCCCGGTGATATCCAGCACCGGCCCTTCCAGCGCCCGCCGCTGCGTGGCGGCCAAAAGATCGGTACACCCTGCGGCAATTGTCGTCGGCCCGCCCGCAAGTACGCGCAGCGCCTCGGCCATTGTCTCGGGTCGGTAATATCCGCTCGCTTGCACAAAATCCCCCACGGCTCCGTGCCCGGATGGTGCGCCCGGCACCGGCGGGCTGTCAACCGAACTATTGTGCGATATCGCACCTGCGGCGCCGCCTCCACCGGTAGACCTTTTGCCGATGTACAACGACAAACCCATTCGAAGCCTGTCAGAGACAAGCAACACTAACATCGAGAGTACGCCGTAGGTTCGATTGGCCTACTGACAAGTCGCGCTGGAGTCCGTTGGGCGATGCGGACGCGTCAGAAGCCGCTGACAGTGGGCAGCCATGTCGACAGGATCGGCACGAAGGTGATCAGTAAAAGCGCGACCGCGAGGGCGATGAAAAACGGTGGCATCTCGCGAACCAGGGTCGATGGTTTCAGCCCGACTGTCGATGAGACGACGAAAATCAGGCTTCCGACCGGTGGCGTCGTCAGCCCGAGCGTCAGGTTGACGATCACGATGATGGCGAAATGGTTCGGGTCGATCCCAAGAGCATAGCTGATCGGCGCGAGGATCGGCACCAGGATCATCACCCCGGGCAGCGGGTCCATGAAGAGGCCGAATGCGATCAGCAGCAGGTTGACCGTCAGAAGGAATACGATCGGCGACAGGTCCCACGAGATGATGGTCTCGGCCAGAAACTGCGGCACGCTCTCGATGATCAGGATCCAGGCAAAGGCGCGCGCTGCGCCCAGGATCAGCAGCACCGCCCCCGAGGTCATCGCCGCGCGCAACACGATGCCGGGCAGGTCTCGCAGATGCAGCGAGCGGTATACGAACATGCCGACCACCAAGGCGTAGAACACCGCGATGACCGAAGCCTCGGTGGGAGTGAACACCCCGAAACGGATCCCGCCCACGATCAGCACGATCAGCACCAGCGCCGGCAGCGCATAGAAGGCAATCCGCGCGATCTCGGCCAGGGGCGGCATGGCCTGCCCCGAAGAATAGTTGCGGCGCTTGCTGACCTGCGCATTGGCCATCAGCACCATCGCTGTGATCAGGAGGCCCGGCAGAACCCCGGCCATGAACAGTGAGCCGACAGAGACGTTCTGATCCTGCATGGCATAGATGATCATGGTGATGGAGGGCGGAATGATCGGCCCGACAACGGCGCTGGCAATCGTCAGCGCACCGGCATAGGGGCGGTCATAGCCACCCTTTTCCATCATCCGGATCATCATAGTTCCAGGACCGGCGGCATCCGCCAGCGCGCTGCCGGAAATCCCGGCGAACATGGCCGAGCTGATGACATTAGCATGCCCCAGCCCGCCACGCATATGCCCCACGAGGGACTGCGACAGCCGCAGGATGGCATGGGTCACCGCGCCCCCGGTCATGATCTCGGAGGCAAGGATAAAGAACGGAACTGCCAGCAAAGGAAAGCTATCGAGCCCCGAGAACATCTCTTTTACCACCACAAGGGCGGGATAGTTCGACGCGAGCGTGATCGCGGCGAAAACGGCAATCGCCATCGCAAAGGCCACCGGCAACCCAAGCGCCAGAAGCAGGAACAGCGCGGGAAAGAGGATTTCAGCCATTGGCGCCGCCCGGCAGGGCATCGTTTTCGACGCCGAAGGAATGAAGCGACTTGTACGCGCCCGCCTGAATAAAGGGGCGCGCGATCAAAAGCAGATGGACGATGAGCAGCGCAAAGCCCACGGGCATCGCAGCATAGACATAGATGAACGGCAACCGCAGCGCCGGGGTCACCTGATACTGCATCCGCTGGGCATATTGCCAGCCGACGTAAACCATGAATGCAAAGAAGGTCAGCAGGATGAGAACGATAAACGCCCTGATGAATTTTTGTCTGGATTCGGAAAGGGCATCTTGCAGGTTGGTGATCGCGACATGCCCGCCGGTGCGCAGGATCAGACCAGCACTGGTGAAGGTGAGCCAGATCATGAGGTAGCGCGCGGCCTCATCTGCCCATGGCAGCGAATGCCCGGTCAGATAGCGCAACGAGATATTGGCCCCGACGATGATCGCCATCGCCGACAGCATCAGAACAAGCGCCCAGCCGTTCAGCGTGACGAAAAGGTTTTCGAGCCGTTTCAAGGGCGTCCCCCCGGGGAATGCGTCGGCGCCAAGGGCGGCACCGACGCGTTTTTATCACTCGAAGTTCACGATCGAGTCGACAAGGTCTTTGCCATAGGTCTTGTAATAGCCCTCATAGGCCGACGCGATGGAGGCTTGGAACGCAGCCTTTTCCTCGGTCGAAAGCGCGTTGATTTCCATGCCGCGCTCTTTCAGCGTTTCGACGCCGGTTGTCTCGACATTATCGACGTAACCGCGCATCTCGGCGACAGCCTCGTTCGCGGCCTTCTGGAAGGCGGCTTTCTGCTCGTCGTTCAGCCCGTCCCAGAACGGCTTCGAGACCAGCAGCATCGCGGGCGAATACACGTGGCCCGAGAGGGTCAGGTATTTCTGCACTTCGTTCAGCTTCACCGAAACGATCACCGACAGCGGGTTTTCCTGCCCGTCGATCACGCCCTGTTGCAGCGAAGAGATCACTTCCGGCCATGCCATCGGGGTCGGCGCGGCACCCATCGCGTTGAACGCGGCAAGGTGAACCGGGTTCTCCATGGTGCGGATCTTCAGCCCTTCCACATCCGCCGGAGTGTGGATCGGGTTGCGGTTGTTGGTGATGTGGCGGAAGCCCTGCTCGCCCCATGCCAGGCCCTTCAGGCCGACGCTGTCGAACTTGGCAAGGATATCCTGCCCGACCGGCCCATCGAGCACGTCGCGCGCATGGCTGAGGTCACGAAACAGGAAAGGAATGTCGAACACGCCCGTTTCCGGGACGAAATTCGCCAGCGTGCCCGAGGAAACGATGGTCGCCTCGATGGTGCCGATCTGAAGCCCTTCGATCACCTCACGCTCGCCGCCCAGGCCGGACGACGGGAAATGCTTGAATGAAAAGTCATCGCCGGTTTCGGCTGTCACGACTTCTTCGAACTTTTTGGCCGCGACGCCGTAGTGGCTGTCGGGGGCAAGCGCGTAACCGATCTTCACCTCGGTCTGAGCGAAGGCAGGAAAGCTTGCTGCAATGAAAAGGCCGGTTGAAACCAGCCCGCGAGTAAAGAATGTCATGGTCGTCCTCCCAATTGACGTTTGGATTTGCTACACAAGGAGCTTGTGAGTAGCAACCCCGCGACACAAACCAGCGATGCGGGGCTTTACCACCCGGTTGAATTAGCTGTCCGCTCTCCTTCGGAACAGCTTGACCAGTTCCGGCACGTAGGCCTCTCCGAGCCCCGCCTCGACCGGTTTTGCAAGAGCCGCCGACACCCCGTCGGCAACAACTGTCTGCGCGCCTGATGCCTCGGACATGGCGCGATAGTAATCGATGTCCTTCTGCGCGTTAGAGACCGCGAAAGGCAGCCCGTCGCGATCCTGCGAAACGATGTAGGGCGCAAGGCGATCAAGCGCGGCACTGGCCCCGCCGCCCCCGGCCAGCACGTCGACGAAAACCTGCGGGTCGACCCCGGCATCCGCGGCCTGGGCCGCGGCCTCGGCCAGCAGGGTCATGAAGCCGACCGAAACATAGTTGTGCAAAAGCTTGAGCCGGTGACCATGACCAAGCGCGCCGACGTGATCGACCTTCTCGGTGAAGGACGCCAGCACAGGGCGCACCTTTTCCAGCGCGTCCGCCGGGCCGCCAACCAACAGGTTCAGCTTGCCCTCATGGGCGTGTTTTGCCGTTCGGGTCATCGGCGCGTCGATATAGGCGCCGCCCGCCTGCGTGATGATCTCTCCCATCTGCAGGGTCGAATCCGGCAACGCGGTCGAGCAATCCACCACCACGGCGCCGGGCCGGATCGCCGAGGCGACCCCATCCGCGCCCGCAATGATCGCTTCGACTTGCGGTGAGCCGGTGACGCAGAGGATCACCACATCAGATGCCGCCGCCACCTCGGCCGGGGTGGCACAGGGCCGTGCACCAAGCCCCAGGATTTCATCCGTGGGCTGGTTGCCCGGATGGTCAAGAAAGCTGAGCGTGAACCCGCCACGCTTTAGAACGTTGCGGGCGATCCCGTGCCCCATGAGGCCGACGCCGATGATACCGACATGCATTTCCATGATCTCTCTTTTTTATATGCTTCGATGCGGCGCTTAATCCGCGTTGATCCAGATCGCCTTGGTGTCCAGATATTCTTCCATATGCTCGGTTCCGCCTTCGCGGCCATAGCCCGACATCTTGACGCCGCCGAAGGGTACGGCGGGATCAATCGCGTGATACATGTTGACCCAGACCGACCCGGCCTTGAGCCGATGCGCCAGCTTATGCGCGGTGCCTAGGTGGGTCGAAAACACCCCCGCCGCCAGCCCATAGGGCGTATCGTTGGCACGCGCGACCACCTCGTCGATGCTGTCGAACGGCAGGGCCGAGATGACGGGGCCGAAGATTTCCTCGCGCGCCACGGTCATCTGGTCGGTCACGCCGCCAAGCACCGTGGGTTGGAAGAAATGCCCGCCCTCAAGGCCGGGGCCTTCTGCGCGCGCGCCGCCGGTCAGCACCTCTGCGCCTTCCTTTGGGCCGACCGAAAGGAAGCCTGCGATACGCTCGGCCTGACGCGCGGAAATGATCGGGCCGATATCCGTGTCTTCGTTGATCCCGTGCCCGATCCGCAACGCAGCGGCGTAATCGGCCACCCGGCGCACGAATTCATCGTGGATTTCGCGAGCCACGAACAGGCGCGAGCCAGCGATGCAGATCTGTCCGGAATTGGCGAAAACCGCCATCGCCGCGACCGGCACGGCCTTCTCGATATCGGCATCGCGGCAGACGATAACGGGGGATTTCCCGCCAAGTTCCAGCGAGACCCGCTTCAGGTTTCCGGTGGCTGCGCGGGCAATCGCCTGTCCCGTCGCGGTCGATCCGGTGAAGACAATCTTGTCAACGCCCTGGTGTTCGGCCAGCGCGGCGCCTGCCTCGGCGCCCAAGCCCGTCACGATATTCAGAACGCCATCAGGAAGGCCCGCCTCCTGCATGATCCGGGCGATCATCAGAACGGTGAGCGAGGCTTCCTCGGACGGTTTCAAAACAACGGTGCAGCCGGTCGCGATGGCCGGTGCGATCTTCCAGATCGACCCGGCAATCGGCGCGTTCCACGGGATGATCGCCCCGACCACGCCGATGGGTTCGCGCACTGTCTGGGAGTAAATCTCACCGGGAAAGGAATTCGGGATCGTGGCGCCATGAATGGCCACCGCTTGCCCGGCATAAAATCGCAGCATCCCCAGAACGCGCCGGCTGTTGGCCAACGTGCGTTGGATCGGCATCCCCATGTCGAGCGTGTCCGACAGGCAGAGATCTTCCCATTCTGCCTCGAACCGATCAGCGATGCGCAACAGCAGCGCCTGACGCTCGAACGGGGTCCATTTGGCCCACGGACCTTCGAAGGCTTTGCGAGCGGCGCTCACGGCGGCGTCGATATCGGCGGTACCCCCCTTGGGTACCGTGGCCAGCAGGCTGCCATCTGCGGGGTTGCGCGCCTCGATCACCTCGCCCGAGCGTGCTTCGCACCATTGCCCGTCGATAAACATCCGGCGGAACCCGCCGTCATAAAGAGAGGTCGCGGCCGAGCTCCAATCCTTCATCGTGTCTTCACCTTGAATGTTCGTGTTATGCGTCGACGCCACTCGCAGTGCACGCCGGAACGGCGGTCGGAGCAGACGCTGCCGTTCCTTACACCAGCCCGTTTTGGAAAGACCAGCCGACTCTGACCTTGAGCGGGCGCGACGCGAAGTGGATCGTCCGGCGATAACGCAGGCAGGCGCGCGCTGACCGCCTTGGGCACTGGGCTTGGATGGGTCCAAGAAGACAGTCAAATTTTTTCTGAGACGTATCCAATTCCGAGCGCGCCTTTTTGGGCGTTGCGGGCGCTTAGCAACTGATCTGCGCTTCAGATCAGACCTAAAAGCGTTAATCCAGCCGGATCGTGACCCGCGACGTGCGCCCCGCGGCGTCGATCACCGAGAGTTGTGAGAAACCGGCGCCGAGGCCGATCAACCGGGCTTGGCGTGTGTGCACGCCGGTCAGCAGGGGTGTGCCGTTGGCCATCCATGTGAAGGGTGGTTTGCCGTCGCGGACTTTGACCGGGACCCCGTGTTCGTCGGCGACAAGGCGTGCGCCGTCGGGGGGGAAGATCAGCTTGGGCGCGTCTGGCGCGGCGCTAAAGACCGCGTCGCGCGGAGTGAAGCGGCGCAAGGGCTGTGGCAGGTCCGCTGTCGAAACGATCAGGGTTTCGGGCGGCGGGGCGGGCAGCGGATCGCGCGCCTCTTTCAGCCGCTGAAACGCCTCGAAGAGGACTGGTGCGGCCAGGTCGCCACCAAAGGCGCCGGGCACCGGCGTGCCGTCGGGCCGCCCGATCCAGACACCGGCCACATGCGCGCCGTCATATCCTATGGCCCAGGCATCGCGGTGGCCGTAGGAAGTGCCGGTCTTGTAGGCAAGTGCGCGGCGCGGGGCGTTGGGTGGCGGCGCTAGTCCGGCCAGGATATCGCCCACCTGCCAGGCTGCCGAGGGGCTGAGAATGCGCTGGCGTGCACCGGTTGGCGCAGGATCGCGCCAGTAGAGCGGCACCGACTCGCCGCCATTGGCGAGGGCGGCATACACCTGCACCAGATCGGTCAGGCTGATCCCGACGCCGCCCAGCGCCACCGCCAGCCCGGCGCGATCCCCGGGTAAGGTAGCCTGTGCCCCGGCGCGGCGCAGGGCATCCATCAGATGTGCCGGGCCGATTTCGTTCATCAGCAGGACCACGGGTATGTTGAGCGACTGGCGTAGGGCATCGGTCACTGTCAGCTCACCTCGAAAACGGCCGTCGAAATTCTGTGGGGCGTAGCGGCCAAAGGCAACGGGGCGATCGTCGATCAGGGTTTGCGGGTGCGCCATCCCGCGATCGAAGGCGAGCCCGTAGACCAGCGGTTTGAGCGTGGAGCCGGGCGAGCGCAACGCCTGCGTCATATCGATGAAGCCTTGCCGGGCGTCTGCGTTAGCCAGCCCTGCAGAGCCGACCGAGCCGAGGATTTCGCCGCTGCGGTGATCAGCCAGCACGATGGCGACCGAGAGGCTGTCGGGCAGACCGCGCAGGGCCTTTTGCGCCAGCGTCTCGAGCTTGGCCTGAAGCGATGCATCAAGGGTCAGCTGATGATGGGTCTGTCCGGGGGCGGCGGCGCGCGCGCGGTCGGCCATATGCGGGGCGATGGCGGGGAATGGTCGGCGCGCGGTTGGCACCGGTTCGGTCAGCGCGGCATCGGCGGCTTCGGGCGACAGCCTGCCGGCCAGTACGACACGCTCCAGCACCCGGTCGCGGGCGGCGCGGGCGGCGGCGTGGGCGCGGTCAGGGCGGCGGGCCTCCGGCGATTGCGGCAGGGCCACCAACAGAGCGGCCTCGGCCGGGGTCAGGCGGCGCGGTTCCTTGCCGAACCAGGCCAGCGTTGCAGCGCGGATTCCCTCGATATTGCCGCCGTAGGGGGCGTGGGTGAGGTAGAGGGTGAGGATCTGATCCTTGGTCAGCTTGCGTTCTAGGGCGAGGGCCACGCGCATCTGGCGCAGCTTGCCCGTCCATTGGCCGGTGCCGCTCTCTTCCAACAGGCGGGCGACCTGCATCGTCAGTGTGGAGCCGCCCGAGACGATCCCGACGTTCCACGCGGCCTGCAATGCGGCGCGGGTCATGGCGCGCAGGTCGATCCCGGCATGGCTGCGAAAGCGTTTATCCTCGTAGGCAATCAGCATTTCGAGATAACCCGGATCGACCTGGTCCGGCGTGACCGCCAGCCGCCAGCGTCCGTCGGCAACAGTATAGACCCGCAGCAGACGGCCCTCCCGGTCGCGCACTTCGGTCGATGTCTCGCTCAGTAGGGTCGGCAGTCGGGTGGCGTCTACCCAGAGGTCGAGCCGGTCGCGGCTATAGCCGCCGAGGGTCAGCGCCAGGGCCAGAACAAGTAGGAGCCGGTCAAGCCGCATCGGGCTGTCTGCCTTTGTCATTTGCGGGGTCCGCATTCTGGCGGACCCCGGTCGGGGAGAGGGCGCAATAGCGGCCTGACGCCTTACTCGGTCACGGTCATGGTGCCGGTATCGGTGTTTGCGCGATATTGCGGGCGGTACATGTCCTCTACCGTGGCGGCCGGGTGGTGATAGCTGCCCGGTGAGACGGCGCGCACGATGTAGGCCAGCGTGAACGGATCGCGGTCGCGCCAGTCGACGGCGGCGATGAAGCGGTCCGAGCGGAACTCGGTATGCTCTGTATCAGCCGTCTCGAGCCAGTCGAGTGCGCGCACATCGCCCGAGCGCAGCAGGTTCGGGTTGTCGATCTCAAGCCCCGCGGGCAGCGGGTCGTTGATGATCAGACGCGCCTCAGCGTCGTCGGCGGGCAGCACCTTGAGCACGGCCACGAGCCGCGCGCCGCTGGTGACACCGTTCAGCGTCGCCGGGTTGCCGTCGAGGTCGTAGTAGCTGCGCTCGATCCGGTAACCATAGCCCGCTGCGGGGCCGGGCAAACGGGGTACGCCGACGGTGGTCAGCGTGATATCGGTTGCTTTGGCCCCGGTGTTGCGGATCGCCTGCGGTGTTGCTGTCTCGGCCTCGATCATACGTACGAAGGGGCCGGAGACGGGCGCACCGTTCAAGGTCAGGTCATTGGCCGACGGGGCGTCGATCAGCGCGCGCGCGGCGAGCAAGGTCCAGGACTGTTCCTGCGTCGACATATGCGGACCGGTGCGGCCCAGCGTGCCGGCCAGTTGCGAGATATCAGCGGCCTGGCTGCCGGCCTCGACGATCAGCGCCAGCACACCGGCACGGTCGCGGTATCGGGTGCCGTAATCAGCGCGCCAGACGTGGCTTTCCTTGCCGGTGTCGCGGTCCATGCGGGCGATGGCGGCGCGGAACATCCGGTCGGCCCGGGTCTGATCGCCGTAGGATGTAAGCGCCGCACCCAGTTGTGCCATTGCCAGCGGAGTGGCGAAATCATCTGCCTTGACGTCCGCGTAGTAACGCAGATCGCCCATGCGCGCCGCTCCCTCGCGGGCCAGCACCATCAGCGCATAGGCGATATCCTCACCACCATTGTCGAAATCAGGCGCGTAGTTCAGCCGGTTGCGCAGGTTGTCCATCGCCAAGGTGAAGGCACGGTCCGGTACGGCGTGGCCTTCGGCGCGGGCACGGCTGAGGAAGTCAGCGACATAGGAATCGAGCCAGAAATCACCCGAATCCGCGCGCCACAGGCCAAAGGCACCGTTGCTTGTCTGGCGGGTCAGGATGCGTTCGATGCTTTGTTCGATGCGCTGCGCGATCTGGGCGTCATTGCCAAGGTTGAGCGCTTGCGCCACCTGGTTGAAGTACAAGAGCGGCATCGCCCGCGATGTGACCTGCTCGGTGCAGCCATAGGGGTAGCGGTCGAGCGCCTGCAACAGCGCGGGCGCATTGAGGCGCGCCAGCGGTCCGGCGGAAATGACCGCCTGCCCACTGCCTGGCTTCATCGCGGCAAAGACATTGGCATCCAGCGTGAAAGTGTCACCTGCCGCCAGCTCGAACCTGCGGGTTTCCGAGGTGGCCGGATCATTGGAGCGCACCGGCAGCGTCAGCGATTTGGTCAGTTGCTTGCCATCGGGCGTGGTGAGCGCGATCTGCACGTGATAATCGCCTTCGTCACCGGCGGTGATCGGCAGGCTGAATGTCGCCTTGGCGTTTTCCCCCAGATCAAAGCCCGAGGGGATGTTGCCCGCCAGCGTCACACCCGGTGCGCTGACATCGAGGCCCATCCGGCCGGTGGGGCCGGTGGCGTGCACGATTTCCAACAACAGGCGGCTTTGGTCGCCGGGTGCGAGGAAGCGCGGCAGCGAGGCGGTTACGACGACAGGATCGCGCACCAGCACATCGCGCTCGGCCTCGCCCACGGCGGTGTCGGACCAGGCGATTGCCATCAGGCGCACGGTGCCGTTGAAATCGGGCATGTCAAAGAGTGCCTGCGCGGTGCCATCGGCACCGACCGCGATCGGGCCGGTGAAATAGGCCACCAGTTCCTCGGTCGGGGGAGGAGATTGCATCTGCATGCCGCCGCCTGCGTCACCTCCAGAGCGAACCTGTCCCTGCGCGCCGTTCATGCCGTCGATGAGGCGGCCATAGATATCACGTATCTCAACGCCAAGACGGCGCTGGCCAAAGTAGTGGTCGGACGGGTCGGGGCTGTCAAAGCCGGTGAGGTTGAGGATGCCCAGATCAACGGCAGCCAGGGTGACGTAGCCTGTCGCGCCCTCTGCCAAGCCGCTGACATTGACGGTAGCGGTCATCGGGCCGCGCGGTGCCATCGTGTCAGGGGCGTCGATGCTGACGCTCAGCGCTTTGGTGCCGGGATCGATCTTGGCGTAGCTGAGGCCCAGCGCGCGGGCCGGGTTCTGCCCGGCGGCCACGTCCATCGGGCGGATCACCTGCGCGGTCACATAGGCGCCAGCCCCCCAATCGTCAGTGACGTTGAGCGGAATGATGTTTTCGCCCTCCACGACCTCGACCGCCTGCATGTCGATCACGCGGTTCGACATCACTGTGATCAGCGCGGTACCCGCATAGCGCGGCACGATGCGCAGCTGTGCGGTGTCACCCGAGCGGTAGCCGGTCGCATCAAGCGACAGTTCCAGCGTATCGGGTGTCTGGCTGGTGTCGGCGGGGGCGAACCAGCCGGCGTAGAAATCCGCCGATGCGGCGACATAAGCGCCATCGGTGCGTTCCACGACCAGTTCGTAGCGGCCCCAGTCTACATCGCCCGAGACGGTCAGCGGTGTGTCGCCCAGCGCGCCGGTGCCAGAGGCGACGCGGGTGCGCGTGGTGACCGGCTCCCACTCCCAGTTGCCCCATTGCTGATACCATTGATAGCGGGTGCTGATGCGATTGAGGGTCCAGTTTACCTGCATCGGTTCCGCTAGCAGATCAGCGCCGAGGCCGATGATGCTGAAGCTGGCCTCGGAGCCTTCGGGAACGACGCCGTCAAACTCTGGCTTGATGCCGATCATCGATCCTTCGGGGGCGACCATGCGCGTGATCCGGCGCTCGACCGGGCGGCCCGATCCTTCGCGCAGACGCAGGGCGATGGTGGCCTCGTAGGGACGGTCATTGGCGTCCATCTCGGGCATTTCCAACGGGATCGTCAGGCTGCCTGCCGCGTCGGTGGTGTGGCTGTCCATGTAGCTGGCACGGCTGGAGGCCTGCGCGTCATGGCGGCCAAAGACATAGCCGGGGAATTCGGCCAGGCTGCGCCGGGGGCGCAGGAACAGCTCGCCTTCGGATTTCAGCCCCACACCGGGCGCGCCAAAGAGGTATTTCGCCGCGACCTGAAGATCTGGCATGTTGGTGGCCTGCATGAGGCCCTCGGGCAGTGTCAGGTCGAAATCGATCCGCTCGGGCAGGAAATCCTCGACCAGCAGCGACCGGCTTGCCAGGGCGGGGGCGTCAACATCGGCCTTGATTTCAAGCTGCCATGTGCCGCGCGGCGCGGTGGAGGCGATGGGCATGGTAAAGACGTGCCCGCCCGCCATGTCATCGGCAGAGAAGTGGCGGGCATATTCCACCCCGTCAGGGCGGGTCAGGATCGCCGTGAGCGGCAGGCCGGTGATTGCTGCGGCGACATCGTCACGTGCCAATGCGGTGGCATGGATCACCTCGCCCGCGCGGTAGGCACCGCGATCGGTGGCGAGGAATACATCGACAGGTGGGGCTGGCGGGCGGCCTTCAACGCCGCGATCCGAGAGGTCGAACGCAGGGTCGGTCAGCGACAGGAACGCCATGTCCTCCGTGCCCGATTTAGCCAGGATCAGCGCAGGCGCAGCGCCGGCGGTGCCGCGCGACAGGCCGGGATCAAAGCGGACGTGCCCGGCCGCATCCGTGGTGGCGGTGGCCAGCACGCGGTTGGCGCGCGACAGTAGCGAGATTTCGATACCCTCGAGCGCATTTGCATTCGAAAGGCCACGGGCAAAGACATGCAACCCGTCGGTGCCGTTGAGCGTGGTCAGGCCAAGATCGGTCAGCACGAACCATTGCAGCGCGCCGGGATCGTCGTAGCGCCGCACGCCCTTGATTCGCGCGCCCAGCGTGTAGATGCCCGGCGGCTGATCGGCCAGAACCTCGCCCAGCGGCAGCCGGGTGGTCATGTTCTGGTTCAGGTTGTTCTGTACCTCGCCGACACCGGTCCAAACCGCTTCCGAGATGTCCTCTTCGAACGTGTCGAACTGATAGTCACTGATCGGGCGGCCGAAATAATCGTCCTGCATGGCGCGCAGCAGATTGCGGTCGCTGACGCGGCGCAGCTCCAGTTCGACCTCGTCCAGATTGACCGTCTCGATCGGTAAGGCGGCGTCGGCGGCACGCGGCAGCACATAGGCGCGTCCCGGAAAGCTGACCTTGGGCGAGCGGTCGCGGATATAGAGCGACAGTTCGACATCCTTGATCAGCTTTTCACCATTCACCGCGGGCAGCCCCTTGCGGAAGGTGATGGTATAGCGTTCGCCGTGCTGCACGCCGTCGATGCAAATCTGACGTTCGTCGGGCTGCACCACCATATTGGCGTCGGGCAACTGCACGAAGGGCGTGTAGTCGGTGCCCGCTTCTATCAGCTTTTCGGAAAACTCGGCGCAGATGCGGGGGGCAGCAGCCTCGTTATCGGCGCGATGTTCAGTGATGCGGAAGCCATATTTGGCGATGGCGCTGTCCAATGCGGCCATCACGTCCTGGCGGGGCTGGATTTCGCTGGCCAGACGCAACGCCTGTACCATGTCGCGCCCACGCCGGACGGCTTCGAGACCGTCAGCGAGGACCATCAGCGCATTCACCCGCGCGCCATCGGACCGGGCGCGCAGATAGCCGTTGATCGCGGCCTGAAGTGCCTGCTGCCTGTAATTGCTATTGTTTTCCTTGATCAGCAGGGACAGGCGGGCGTACTCGGTCCACTGGTCGGCGGCGTCTGTGATGGACACGGCCGCGCCGGTCCAGCGCATTGCGTTGAGGTAGTCGAATTGGGCCGCCCGGTCCTGTGCTGCCTTCAGCAGGGCTTCGGCGCTCCATTGTCCGGCGGGATGCATGCCGCCGATGCGACGGGCCAGCTCGTGGGCGTTATCGATCGTGTAACTGCCCGCGAAACCCAGATCGGCGATGCGTGCATCAACTTGCGCCAGAACGGCCTGATCGGTGGACAAGATGCGCGCGGAATAGGCACCTTCATAGGCCACTTCCTCGGTGACATTGCTTTTGGGGAAACAGGCCTTGGATTTGGAATTGAAGGTGAACGCGTTGCACGACGGGTTGTTCAGGCAAACATTGCGGCAGGTGACGTAGCTGGTGTCGAATATTGCCTGCAAATCAGCGCCGTAATAGTCGATATCCTTGGTGACCACAGCGCGCCGCTCGGGAAACCCGGACTGTGCTGCCAGCTGTGTGGCGAAAAAGAACAAGGCAACTACGGAAAACAAAGCGCGAAGCATGTGCACCCTCCTGGAAATAGATGGACTCATCGTGCCACGCACCCGGCCCTATTGGCAATGATTCCAGTCCGACTATTAAATAGTTGTTAATTCCTGAGGTAATTCGCTGGCTTCCTGCGGTTTTCGATGTGCGCTTGTACGGGGTCTTCATGAAACCCATTAAACGGTTGTTCACGCTGATCGCAGATTGTCGTGCGGAGTGACAACTGGCACGGCGGAGGGCGGCGATGAGCCTTGCCAACAAGATGGCACAGGAAAGGCGTGCAAGACTGGCGGCAGAACGCCTGTTGGAGCAAAAACAAGCCGAACTTCACGAGGCCAATCGCAAGCTGGGCCATCATGCGCGCAAGCTGTCGGATGAAATCGTCGTCACCCGCGCCAAGGTGCAGAATGCGCTGGATGAAAACCAGCGGGTGAAATCCGATCTGACGGTGGCTAACGAAAAGGTCGAGATTGCCGAGCGGCGGCTGTGGCATTCGATCGAGGCGATTCAGGACGGCTTTGCCTTTTTCGACGACAACAGCCGCATGGTGGCTGCCAACCCGGCCTACATGGCGGTGTTCGATGGTCTGGAGGCCGTGCGCCCCGGTGTCAGCTATGCCGAGATCCTGCAATTTATGACCGAGGAAGGTATTGTCGATATCGGGGATGTCACGCCCGCCGCCTGGCGCGAGGCGATGCTGGATCGCTGGCAGAGCGCGGAGCCGGAACAGGCCATCATACGGTTGTGGAGCGGGGCCTATATCAAGCTGATAGACCAGCGCGGGCATGGCGGCGATGTGGTCAGTCTGGCGCTGAACATCTCGGACACCGTCCGCTACGAGCAACAGCTGAAAGAGGCGCAGCGCAAGGCCGAGGCGGCCAACCGGGCCAAATCGTCGTTCCTGGCCAACATGAGCCATGAGATCCGCACGCCGATGAATGGCGTCGTCGGCATGGCCGAGTTGTTGCAGGACACCGCGCTGACCGAGGAGCAGCAGCTATACGTCAATACGATCAAGAACTCGGGCGAGGCGCTGTTGGTGATCATCAACGACGTGCTCGATTACTCCAAGTTTGAGGCAGAGAAGCTGATGGATGCACCGCGAGCCCTTTGATCTGGAGCGGTGCATCCATGAGCTGATCATGCTGATGCAACCCAAGGCGCGCGAACACGGGCTGGAGGTAGTGCTGGATTATGACCTGTTCCTGCCGACCGAATTCATCGGCGATCCGGGCCGGTTGCGACAGGTCCTGACCAACCTGATGGGCAATGCGATCAAGTTCACCAAGGCGGGGCAGGTCGTGATCCGGGTAACTGGCGTGCCGGACACCGCGACCGGCGAAGTGGCGGTGCATTTTGCGGTCGAGGATACCGGGATCGGCATTCCGGCGGACAAGATCGATCACGTCTTTGGCGAGTTCAACCAGGTCGACGACGAACGCAACCGCATGTTCGAAGGCACCGGGCTGGGTCTGACGATATCGCAAAAGCTGATCCGGCTGATGGGCGGAGAGATTTGGGCAGAGTCGCAAGGGGGTGTCGGATCGACCTTTGGGTTTCAGATCACCATGCCGCTCGCCGGCCCCGCCGAGCCGCATGAACCGGCGCTGTCGGGTATGCTGCGGCGGGTGATGGTGGTGGACGGGCACGACACAAACCGGACCATCATTCAAAAACAGCTCGCGCAGCTTGGGCTGGACACTGTGTGCTGTGCCACCGCCACGGCTGCGCTGGAGCAACTTGATGGGCAAATTGATTTGGTTCTGACTGATCATAACTTGCCTGACATGGACGGTCTGGCCATGACCGGGGCGATCCGCGCGGCGGGGCACGGCCAGCCGGTGATCTTGCTGAGTGGCACTATCGGGCAGGCCGAACGTGATCCGGCGCGGGCCGAGCTGCAGGCGGTCTTGTAAAAACCGGTGGCCCGGCGCGAGCTGTTCGCGGCGCTGGGCCTGCTGGAGGAATCCCTGCGCCGCAGGCAGGGTACGCCCGCGGCGCCGCAGGACGAGGCGGATCAGGCGTCACATCCGGCGGAGGCCCATGCCGGGCAAAGCGCATGGCAGCAAGGGCCGGGGCGGGCGATGCGCGTGCTGGCCGCCGAGGACAACCGGACCAATCGCCTTGTCTTTGGCAAGATGGTCAAGCCGTTGGACATCATGCTGGAATTTGCCGCGAACGGGCAAGAGGCGGTCGATCTCTATCAGAGTTTCGCGCCCGATATCGTGTTCATGGACATCTCGATGCCCGGTATGGACGGCAAACAGGCGACGCAGGCGATCCGGCAGTTGGAAAAGGCGACTGGGCGTCATGTTCCGATCGTGGCGATGACGGCACATGCGCTGAATGGGGATGATGATGCGATTCTGGCGGCGGGCGTTGACCACTACATGACCAAGCCGCTGCGCAAGGCGCTGATCCACTCGCATATCACCGACGCATGTCCCGCTGATGCGCGTGCGCCGTTGGCCACAATGGCCGACGGCTGAACCGGTGCCGTTCAGGCAGCCTTGGCGGCGGCTTCGCTGCGGACAAATACCGGGCGGTCGGTGTCTGACAAGTCGGGCTGGAAGGCATAGCCACCCGCATCGAACGCTTCAAGCGACTGCGCGTCGCGCAGGCGGTTCTGTACGATGTAGCGGGCCATGGCGCCTCGGGCCTTCTTGGCGAAAAAGCTGATGATCTTGGGCGTGCCGGCGCGTTCTTCCATGAAGACCGGTGTGATCACGCGCAGGCTCAGCGCGCCGGTGTCGACCGCGCCAAAATATTCCTGGCTGGCGCAGTTTACCAACAGGTTGCTTTTCGTCTGCGCGGCTTGGGCATTCAGCGCCTCTGAAATCTGCGTGCCCCACCAGTCATAGAGCGACGCACCGCGCTGGGTCTTGAGGCGGCTACCCATTTCCAGCCGATAGGGCTGAATCGCATCGAGCGGGCGCAACAGGCCGTATAGCCCCGACAGGATACGCAAATGATCCTGAGCATAGCGCATTTCATCGTCGTTGAGCGTGTCCGCCTCAAGCCCTTGATAGGTGTCACCGGCAAAGGCCAATGCCGCTGCTTTGCTCTCCATCGTACCGAAATCGCGGAACCGCTCGGCGTTCAGTTTGGCCAGTGGCGCGCTGATCTTCATCAGCTTTTGCAGCTCTGCCTCGCTGAGCTGGCGGGCGCGTTCGACCAGTGCGGCGGCCTCGTCCAGAAACGCGGGTGTGGTGGGGGTAACCCCCTCTGCCGGGTCCATGTCGAGTTTCTTGGCGGGCGAGACGACAACAAGCATGGGATGTTCCTTCGTGATGTGGCTACCTCTGACTTAGGATGTGCCGTGCAGAACGTCCAGAAATGCGTGGCCAAAGCGCTCGGCGCGTTTTTCGCCGAGGATGCGTGCCATCTGGTCTGGATCGCGTGGGCGGGTTTCGGCCACACGGGTGATCAGTGTCGCCGAGCAAGTGAGCGGCTTGTCCAGCCCATCCGCACCCCGGGCAAGCTGCGAGCCGACTTCGGCCAGCCGGTCATAGAGATCGCCCGCGTCGCGGCCAACCAGCTTGCGCCGCGCGGGGTGCATCTGGGCGGCTTCGCCGTTGATCACGGCAAGAAAGGCATCGCCATATTGCTCGAGCTTTTTGGCACCAACACCCCCGATGCGGGCCATTTCGTCCAGATTGGCGGGGCGTGTTTCGGCCATCTCGATCAGGGTTCGGTCGTTGAACACCACATAGGCGGGCACACGCGCCGCCTCGGCAAAGGCGCGGCGTTTGGCCTTGAGCGCGGACAACAACGGCGCGTCCTCGTCCGATACCAGCGCCTTGACCGCCGGGCCACGAGACTTGGCGGTCAGCGTGTCCTGCCGCAGGGTGATCTTCGCTTCGCCCTTGAGGATGGGAACGGCGGGATCCGTCATGCGCAACGCGCCGTGGCGTTCGGGATCGGGGCGGATCAGGTCGTGGCCCATCATCTGCCGGAAAATCCCCTGCCACATCGGGCGTGAGATGTCGCGGCCCACGCCAAAGGTGGGCAGGTCGTCATGGCCGCGCGCGGTGACCTTTTCGGTCACGTTGCCGGTGAGGATGTCGATCAGGTGGCCCGCGCCGAAATATTCGCCGGTACGCAGGATCGCCGAGAGCGCCTTGCGCACGGCTTCTGTTCCGTCGAACGTGGCAGGCGGGTTGTCACACAGATCGCAATTGCCGCAAGGCGTGGTTTCTTCGCCGAAATAGCCCAGCAATTGCACGCGGCGGCATTCCAGCGCCTCGGCAAGCCCCAGCAGCGCATTGAGCCGAGCATGGTCGGCGGCGCGGCGTTCTGGCGGGGCGAGCCCTTCGTCGATCTGGGAGCGGCGCAGGCGGATATCGTCTGGCCCGTAGAGGGTGAGCGTTTCAGCCGGTGCGCCGTCGCGGCCCGAGCGACCGATTTCCTGATAATAAGCCTCGATCGATTTGGGCAGGTCGGCATGGGCAACCCATCTGATATCGGGCTTGTCCACCCCCATGCCAAAGGCGACGGTGGCCACGACAATCAGACCATCCTCGGTGTTGAAGCGGTGTTCCACATGGCGGCGCGCGTCGGCGTCCATGCCGCCGTGATAACAGCAGGCCGAATGCCCGGCTTGCCCCAGCGCCTGCGCCAGTGTTTCGGTCTTGGCGCGGGTGCCGCAATAGACGATGCCGGACTGACCCTTGCGGGCGGCGGCAAATTCCATGATCTGGCGGCGCGGCCCGTCCTTGGCGGCAAAGGCAAGGTGGATGTTGGGCCGGTCGAAGCCATGCAGGAACGTGGCGGGTGTCTCACCATCAAAGAGCTTCTGGACGATCTCGGCCTGTGTTTCGGCATCCGCGGTGGCGGTGAAGGCCGCCAGCGGCACGTCCAGCGCGCGGCGCAATTCGCCTATGCGCAGATAATCGGGGCGGAAATCATGGCCCCATTGGCTGACGCAATGCGCCTCGTCCACGGCGATCAGGCTGACGCCGATGCGGCGCAGCATGTTCAGTGAGGATCCGGCGGCCAATCTTTCGGGCGCGATATAGAGCAGCTTGAGCGTGCCGGCATCAAGGGCACGCCAGACTTCGTCGGTTTCCTCTTCGGTATTGCCCGAGGTCAGCGCACCCGCCTCTACCCCGACCGCACGCAGGGCGCGGACCTGATCACGCATCAACGCGATGAGCGGAGAGATGACGACGGTGACGCCATCGCGCAGCAATGCGGGCAGTTGAAAGCACAGCGATTTGCCGCCGCCGGTGGGCATGATGGCAAGGACGTTCCGGCCATCTGCCACGGCGGTCACGATCTCCTCTTGCCCGGGGCGGAAGGCATCGAATCCGAATATATCGCGCAAAAGCGTGGCGGGGCCGGGCATTGCTGGTCCTGTCAATTTTTTTGAACTGCTCTGCGAGTCAGTTTTTCATACTAGGAATCGGCTAACAAGGGCTCGGTGCTTTTACTTTGCTCGCGTGCCAATGGTGGCCAGAGACCAATACGGCAGGCCGCCGCCGCCCCGGCTCTCGCGGGCTTTTTGTCTCAGTAGAATGCAGCCGCGTTGTTCGTCAGCACGATCCGCAGCGCATAGACCGCGATCAGCGCCGCCAGTGGCGCGAGGTCGATGCCGGACATCGGCGGCAGGATGCGGCGGATGCGGCTATAGATCGGGTCGAGCAGGCGGTCGAGGCCGCCCCAGATTTGTGCGACCAGCGGCTGACGCATGTTGAGTACTTGGAAATTAATCAGCCAGGACATGATCACATGGGCGATGATCACGAACCACAGGATGTCCAGGACCAGCATGAGGATCTGAAATAGCGATGTCATTGGCGCGCCTAATCTGCAAAGTCGCCTCACAGGTAAGGCGCTGTGCGGCAAAGCGCAAGGCTTACGCCGGGTGACGGTTGACGCTGACGTAACTCGGTACAAAGTAGCATCCCAAAGGAGCCTGCCCATGTACCCTGCTATCCGAATGCTCTGGCAGCTTTACCAGCACCGCAAAGACCCTGCCTTGCCCCTGACCGGCTGCCATGTGTCGCACCATTATTGTCTGCCCTGGGATATCGACCTGTGGATGGAGCTTAACAACGGGCGCACGCTGACCCTCTATGATCTGGGGCGTATTCCGCTGGCGCGGCGTGTCGGGCTGGTCAATTTGCTGCGCAAGAAGCGGTGGGGCCTGACGATGGCGGGTGCCGTCGTGCGATATCGCCGTCGTATTCGCACCTTTGAGCGGATCGAGATGCGCAGCCGTGCGATAGGTTGGGACGCGCGCTTCCTGTATCTTGAGCAATCCATGTGGTTGAAGAGCGGCGAATGCGCCAATCACATCGTCTACCGTTCTGCCATCACAAGCGCCAAGGGGATCGTGCCGCCCGCCGAAGCGCTGGCGGCGATGGGGCAGGAGGTTGCTTCGCCACCGTTGCCCGATTGGGTTCGCACCTGGCAGCAGGCCGAGGAACAGCGCCCCTGGCCACCAATGAACGATCAGCCAACGCAGGAATAGCTTGCCCCCGCAACGGCTTGGTAGTCTAAATCGGCCAAAAGCATTTGCAGGGACAGATTATGAAGGCCGTTTCACACGCCAAGCGCCTCTGGGGCTGGTTTTTTTTCGACTGGGCGAGCCAGCCCTACAATACGTTGCTGATCACCTTCATTTTCGCGCCCTATATCAAGGAGCTGATCGGTGACGGGGTGCAGGCGCAGGCGGCCTGGGGGTTCGGCATTGGCGCGGGCGGTGTGATCATCGCGCTGCTGGCCCCGGTTCTGGGCGCGATGGCGGATCATTCCGGCAACCGCCTGGCGTGGATCAAGATGTTTTCGGCGATGTATGTGATCGGCGCGTTCGGACTCTGGTGGGCGATGCCGCATGATTTCGATCTGGTCGCGATCCTAATCCTGTTTGTCATCGGCATGATCGGGATGGAGTTCGCGACGATCTTTACCAACTCGATGTTGCCCGATCTGGGCACCCGCGAAGAGATCGGGCGCATTTCCGGCAATGGTTGGGCGTTCGGCTATCTGGGGGGGCTGAGCGCGCTGATAATCATGCTCGCGTTCTTTGCCGAGAGTGGCACCACCGGCAAGACGATGATCGGGCTAGATCCGCTCTTTGGACTGGATGCGCGGACCCGCGAGGGCACGCGGTTTGTCGGGCCGCTGACGGGATTCTGGTATCTGCTGTTCATGGCGCCTTTCTTCATGTGGGTCAAAGACCCCAAGCCGGCTGTCAGCACCCCCGGCGCGGTCAAGCGGGCGCTGGCGAGCGTGTGGGGCACATTGTCCCGGCTGCCGAATACACCGTCGCTGTTTTCCTATCTCGGGGCATCGATGTTCTATCGCGATGCACTGAACGGCATGTATTTCTTTGGCGGCATCTATGCGGCGGGCGTGCTGGAGTGGACCGTGGTCGATGTCGGCGTTTTCGGGATCATCGCTATCATCTCTGGGGCGATTTTTGCCTGGCTGGGCGGGTATGTCGATCAGCGCATGGGGCCGAAACCGGTGATCATGGGGTGCATCATCGTGCTGGGGTTTGTCGCGGTCTCGATCATTTTCGTCTCGCGCGAAAGTGTTTACGGCGTCGCGGTCGGGCCACGCTCGACGCTGCCGGACGTTACATTCTACATCTTCGGCGCGCTCATCGGCGCGGCGGGCGGGATCATCCAGTCGGCCAGCCGGACGATGATGGTTTTTCAGGCACGGCCCGGTCAGATGGTCGAGGCTTTCGGCCTCTATGGGCTGGCGGGCAAGGCAACCAGTTTTATCGCGCCGATCTCGATCGGGATCGTTACCGCCATGACGGGCAGTCAGCAGATTGGCGTGACTCCGCTGATAGTCCTTTTCGCGATGGGGTTCTTGTTGTTACTCTTGGTCAAACCAGATGGCGACGAATGACGTGCAGGGTGATGTGAAATGTTCAAGGGTCTGAAACTGATTGCGGTGGTCTGCGGGCTGGCTGTACTGGCGGTGCCGGTTGCGGCGCAGAGCATTCCCAATTCGATGAAGGGCGTGGAGGCAAAGCAGCTTTTTGGCAAGGAAAGGAGTGCTTCGCGACATGCACCCGCGCCATTCGGCAGTTATGCCAAAGGGTGCATGGCGGGCGGGGTGCAACTGCCCGAGACCGGCCCGACCTGGCAGGCGATGCGGCTGAGCCGCAACCGCAACTGGGGCCATCCCGAGACGATTGATTTCATTCAGACATTATCGGCCAAAGCGGCCAGGCAGCCGGGCTGGGCCGGGCTCTATATCGGGGATATCAGCCAGCCGCGCGGCGGGCCGATGCTGTCAGGGCACCGGTCGCATCAGTTGGGGCTGGACGTCGATATATGGATGCTGGCGCCCAAGCGGCTGGATCTGTCGCGCGCGGAGCGCGAAAACCTGTCGTCGGTATCGCTGCGCCGGGCCAAGGGCGCGTTCACCAATTCAAAATGGACCCGCGCGCATCACGAGATCATCAAGGCCGCCGCCATGGACCCGCGCACCGCGCGCATTTTCGTCTTTCCCGGCGCCAAGGTGCAGATGTGCAAGGACGAAAAGGGCAATCGCGCCTGGTTGCGCAAGATACGTCCCTGGTGGGGGCACCATTATCATTTCCACGTGCGCCTGCGCTGCCCCAAGGGCGCGCGCGGCTGTGTGGATCAAGCGGCACCACCTGCGGGTGACGGCTGCGCGGACGCGCAGAAATGGGTGGACGATATCCTGAATCCACCCCCGCCCGATCCGAACGCGGCACCGCCCAAGAAGCGCCGCGAATACACGATCGCCGATCTGCCATCGCAATGCGTGAGCGTTCTGCAATCGAAGTGAGCGGCGGCGCAGCTAAGAGTTTTCACGCCTCCGGCGGGGATACTTTCGGCCGGAAGATGCGACAGACGTGTTGACGGTGCAGGGTGCGGCGACTAGACCGCATCCGTTCCCGGCATTCGGGGGCCAAGTCTCCGCAACCTTGTGAAAACGGAAAAAACTCATGCGACATCTGACTGGCATTCTGGCCATGGCCGCCATTGTTGTGGCCTCGAACATCCTGGTGCAGTTTCTGCTGCTGGACGGGTTGCTGACCTGGGGTGCTTTTACCTATCCGCTGGCGTTTCTGGTGACGGACGTGATGAACCGCGTCTACGGTGCTGCGGCGGCGAGGCGGGTCGTTTTTGCAGGCTTTCTGGTAGGGATCGCGTGCAGCCTCGTAGGCTCGCAGATCATGCTGGAATACGGGCCCGCAGTGGCGTTGCGGATCGCGGTGGCATCGGCGACCGGGTTTCTGGTGGCGCAATTGCTGGATGTGGCGGTGTTCGACCGGCTGCGCGGTGGGGCTTGGTGGCGGGCGCCGCTGGCATCGACGCTGATTGGTTCGACGGTGGATACTGTGCTGTTTTTTACCATCGCGTTCTCGGCCTCTGTCACGATTTTCGGCGCGGATGCCGATGCTGCGGTCAACTGGGCGTGGGAGGCTGCGCCGCTGCTGTTGGTCGGGCCGGAGGTGCCGCTTTGGGTGACGCTGGCGATGGCCGACTGGGCGGTCAAGCTGTGCGTGGCCCTTCTGGCGCTGGTGCCATTTCGCCTCATCGTGGCGCGGCTGGCGCAAGATGTGCGCTAAAATGTTTTGACAAACGCCAGATCTGTGGCAGGCTGAGGTCAGGTTCAACAAGCGAAAGGAGGTGGTCCAGTGTCCATAGAGGTATTGGAGCGAGGTGTCGGAACAGTTCTGGAGGCAAGCGCTTAGGGCAACCCCTGGCGAGATGACTGACCAGAATTGGTGCGCCTAACCGGCCCACCTCCGCAGACTTCTAGAGGGCCGTTCCCATGTGGGGCGGCCCTTTTGATTTTCGAAAAAAGGAACGTCGGTATCATGTCGGTCTGACGTCGGTATACTGTCGGTGCAGACGAAAGAAGACGACCATGCTTAAGATCAACGACCGGATCAGTATCGAGGACTGGGAACTGACCGAGCAGTTCGTGCGGGCCAGCGGGCCGGGCGGCCAGAACGTGAACAAGGTCGCCAGTGCGGTCGAGTTGCGGTTCGAGGCCGAACGGTCGCCCAATCTGCCGGACCCGGTGAAGCGGCGGCTGAAGCGGCTGGCCGGGCGGCGCTGGACCAAGGATGGCGCGTTGGTCATCCAATGTGACGAGACCCGCCATCAGGCGCGCAATCGCGACATCGCGCGCAACCGGCTGGCAGAGCTGATCACCCGCGCGCTGGAGAAGCCCAAACCGCGGATTGCGACGCGGCCAACGCTGGGATCCAAGAAGCGGCGGCTGAAGGCCAAGAAGGTACGCGGCGAGGTGAAGGCGCTGCGCGGGAATGTCGCGCCGGAGGAGTGATGCGGGCGGGCCGGACCGAAGCCCGCTCTGCCGCGAGCGTCGGGCGGGTGGCAATCCGCCGCCGATATTTCTGGTAGTCGCGCCGCGCGATCCTATATAGAGCCAAGCGCAACAGCGCGGAGGGTAATCAATGGCAAACCATCTCTATCAGGGCGATCTGCCGGACGGGCTTGACCTGGGGCCGGTAGTGGCGATCGACTGCGAGACGATGGGGTTGAACCCGCATCGCGACCGGCTGTGCGTGATCCAGATGTCGGGAGGCGATGGCAATGCGCATCTGGTGCAGGTGGCGCTGGGCCAGCGTTCCGCGCCGAACCTCTGCGCGATGCTGGAAAACCCCGACGTGCTGAAGCTGTTTCACTTTGGCCGGTTCGATATTGCGGCGATGCTGAATGCTTTCGGCGTGGTTACGGCTCCGGTCTATTGCACCAAGATCGCCAGCAAGCTGATCCGCACCTATACCGACCGGCACGGGCTGAAATACCTGCTGCAGGAGCTGCTGGGCGTCGATATCTCCAAGCAGCAGCAAAGCTCTGACTGGGGAGCCGAGGTGCTGACCGAGGCGCAACTGGACTATGCGGCGTCCGATGTTCTGTACCTGCACCGCCTGCGCGAGGAATTGAACGCGCGGCTGATCCGCGAAGGCCGGATGGACATGGCGCAGGCCTGTTTCGATTTTCTGCCCGTTCGGGCGCAGCTCGATCTGGCGGGCTGGCCCGAGCAAGATATCTTTGCGCATTGATGGCTGTGCGGGACAATTTCCATTCGGTCTTTGTCGCCTGGATGAAGATCGTCCTGCCACTGCTGGCGCTGGGTCTGCTGTCGACCGTGTTCCTGTTCAGCCGCAAGGTCGATCTTGATCAGACGATCCCGTTCAGCCAGATCGACCTGACGCAGCGCGCCCATGACCAGGGGGCAACCAATCCCAGGTTTGCCGGGGTCGCGACGGGTGGCGAGCATGTATCGTTCCAGGCTGAGAAGGTGCGCCCCGACCCGGCGCGCGAGGGGCGCGTGCTGGCGGATGTTGTCCGTGCGGAGTTGCGGCTGAATGGTGGGGCGGTGGTTCACATCACGTCGGATCGTGGCGAGAGCGATCAAATAGAGTATTCGGCGCTGCTGGATGGCAACGTGAAGATCACGACCACCACCGGCTATGATGTCCGCACTGACCGGATCACCGCACAGTTCGACACGATGCGCGCCGAGACCCCCGGCCCGGTCACGGGCACCGGCCCGCTGGGGGCGCTGGAGGCGGGGCGCATGTTGCTGACTTCCGAAGAGGAAGACGGCACCGCACATTTGCTGTTCACCGATGGCGTCAAGCTGATATACACTCCTCCAAAGATAAAGGACTGAACCACGTGTTTCGCCTCATACAAGTGATGGTTCTCCTGGGGTTTGCGGGCATGGCGCAGGCACAGGGGATTCAGGTCGCCTTTGGCGGCGTGGAGCAGGACAGCAGCCTGCCGGTGGAAGTGACTGCCGACAAGCTGGATGTCGATCAGAATGACGGCACCGCGATCTTTACCGGCAATGTTCTGATCGGGCAGGGGCAGATGCGCCTGTCGGCCCCATGGGTTCTGGTGGTTTACCTTGAGGACCGGTCGGGGATCGAGCGGCTGCGCGCCAAGGGCGGCGTGACGCTGGTCAGTGGCGAGGATGCCGCCGAGGCACAACAGGCCGATTACAACGTGCAGACCGGCATGATCGAGATGGCGGGCGATGTTCTGCTGGTGCAGGGGGCGACCGCGCTGACCGCCGACAAGATGTTCGTCGATACCGTGGCGGGCACCGCGCGGATGAACGGCCGGGTCAAGACCGTGCTGCAGCCTGAGGCAAAGCAATGAGCCGCCCGGCACTGCATATCGCGCATGAAAGCGACGACGACGCGCTGGGGCTGAGCGTGACGAATCTGCGCAAGAGCTATAAGAAACGGGTGGTGATCCGTGACGTGTCGATCCGGCTGCGACAGGGCGAAGTGGCGGCGCTGCTGGGGCCCAACGGATCGGGCAAGACCACGACATTCTATTCCATCGCCGGGCTGATCTATCCCGAGGGCGGTACGGTGCGGATCGACGGGCGCGATGTGACCGCCTTGCCGATGTATCGGCGCGCGAGGCTGGGGATCGGATATCTGCCGCAGGAAATGTCGATCTTTCGCGGGCTGTCTGTCGAAGACAACATCATGGCGATTCTCGATATCTCGCAGAGCAACCGGCACAAGCGGCGCGAACGGCTTGAGGAGTTGCTATCGGAATTCTCGATTGAACACCTGCGGCGGGCGCCTGCACTGGCCCTGTCGGGTGGCGAGCGGCGGCGGGTCGAGATCGCGCGCTGCCTCGCGGCCGATCCGCGCTACCTGTTGCTGGACGAGCCGTTTGCCGGGGTCGATCCCATCAGCGTGGGCGAGATCCGCCACCTGGTCGCGGATCTGAAAAAGCGCGGCATCGGTGTGCTGATCACCGATCATAACGTGCGTGAAACGCTGGAAATTGTCGACCGTGCCTATATTCTGCACGATGGCCGTGTGCTGATGTCGGGCAGCCCCGGAGAGGTGGTGGAGAACGAAAATGTCCGCCGTGTCTATCTGGGCGAGAATTTCAAGATTTCCTGATTTGCGTCACCGGTATTTCACAGTTGGCACACAATCTTGATTGACAATCAGGCCGGAAGACGCCTCAATTATGGTATGACATTTGAGGTTTTCGAACTGTTCATGCAGGGGGACCGGTCGGTTGAGATCAGCGGCTTGCAGCCCGAAAAATGTCCAATTCCCGTAGCCGAATACGAGGCGATGCACGGCGCACACGCGTAGCCGGGCGCGTCTTTCGGCGCGATCACATGAAGGAGACACTATGCGCTATCAGATCACTGGAAAGCAGATTGATATCGGCGAAGCCTTGCAAACCCACGTGAAGGGCGAGCTGGGGTCCGCCGTGGCGAAATATGCCGAGCGCCCGACAGATGCGCAGGTGGTTTTCTCGAAAAGTGCGAATGAATTTGTCTGCGAAGCGACCGTGCATCTTTCGACCGGGCTGACAGCGCAGGCCAAGGGACGCGCCCACGAGATCTATGAATCCTTCGAGCAATGCCGCGAGAAGATGGAAAAGCAGCTGCGCCGCTACAAGCGCCGTCTGAAGGACCATTACAAAGACCGGACGGAGCCTGTTGAACTTTTTGGCGGGTCCTCCTATATCCTCGCGTCAGAAGCCGAAGGAGAAGAATCGGAGCCCGAAAGCCTTCAGCCTGTGATCATTGCCGAGATCGAGGCACGTATTCCGTCGCTGTCAGTTGGCGAGGCGGTGATGCAGATGGAGTTAGCGGGCGCACCAGTTCTGGTCTTCCGAAACGAGGCAAAGAACGGGATCAATGTGGTGTATCGCCGAGATGACGGCAATATCGGCTGGATTGATCCCTGATATCAAGGGCGACGCCCGTAACCGGCAGCGTATGTTCGGAGCAGGAATGGAAGTTTCAATGATCCTCAAGCCTGAGGCGGTGCGCGTTTTATCCGCAGCATCCAGCAAAAAGCGTCTCATTCATGAGTTGGGTGATATCGCCCACGCTGCCTATGGGGTGGATGCCCAACGGGCGATCGAGGCGTTGCAGCAACGCGAAGCCCTGGGGCCCACAGGTGTGGGCCACGGGGTCGCGCTGCCCCATGCGCGGATTGACGATGTGAACCGCGTTGTCGGCGTTCTGGTGGTGCTGGAGAAGCCGATTGATTTCGATGCGGTCGACCGGCGGCCGGTCGATCTGGCCTTTGCTCTGTTCGCACCGCGTGACGCGGGGGTGGAACACCTCAAGGCGCTGGCATTGGTGTCGCGGACACTGCGTGACACGTCACTATGCGCCAAGCTGCGCGCGAACCGTGATCCCGCAACGCTTTATGCGATCGTGACCGAGGCGCAATCGTCGCTGGCGGCGTAATGCACCGGCGCGCGGCGTAAAGGCCCCGTAGGGGCCGCCGCGCGGACCGTCAGCCCCAGGGGCCGAATCCGAACATGATGTAGTCGCGCTGATAGATGTCGGCGCCGAGCGCCTCGATTTGGGCGTCGTAGATATCGGCCAGCGCAAAGGGTTCGTCCGCTGCCACCTCGGGGACGGGCGTGGCACCCGGATAGCCGACCTGTTTGGCCAGCGCGCCCAGCCCCAGCATCATCTCGTCCTCGCGCAGAATGAGATCGGGCAGGGTAAACTGCGCCATTCCCTGCAAGACAGAAACCTGGCTGGCCCAGTTGGCATCGACCCGCACGCTGGTCTGGCCGCGCAGATTGGCCTTCAGGAACTCCAGAAACGCGACAAAGGCGGTGTGATGCGCGCGCCTGTCATAGGTTTCATCCGGGCCGGCGCCGGGAATCGGCAGTTTGTGAAAGTTGCGCAGGGTGCGGCGGATCTCGTTCAGGCACTCGGGGCCGCGATTGAGGATTCGCCGGCAAAAGGCGGCATGCGCGCGGGCGATCGGGTGGCGCAGCACGGTAAAGCAGCGATGGCCGGGATGCTGGCGCATCCACTGGCGCAGCAGTTTCTGGTTCATCTTGGTGCGCAGGGCCTCGGGCGTTGTGCCATCCAGCGCTGCCAGCCATTGCCGTATCTCGGCCTCGGGGCCAGAGCGGATGGGCATGTAGCACAGCGGCGCGTTGAGTGCGGCCACATGGCTGGGCACGGCGGCACCGCGGCGCGGCTCGAAATTGGGGGTGCGGGTCAGGTTGAACCGGTCCAGCCCTGCCAGTGCGGCCACCATGTCATCGAAATTGGCAACCTTGTCCTCGAGCGCCTGGGGGTTCTGGATCTTCAGGCTGCTGTCGAGTTCCTCCAGAACTTCGGATGTGCCCAGGAACTTCGCCAGCCCGTTGATTACCTCGAGATCGTGGAGATCTTCGTAGGCGATGTAGAATGCGGTCTGCCCGCTACGCTGAAGCCTGTTCAGCAGCAGCATCTGGAATTCCTGCTGGCGGGTGATGTGCTCGTCGAATTCGGCAGCGTCAAAGGTTGCCTTGGCATCGCGGCGGCGTTTCACGTTGGTCAGCTTCCACTGGCCGGTTTCACGGGCGATTTTCCAGCTGACATAGCTTTCGGCGGGGTTGCGGGTCAGGATGATCTTGGCGCAGCGCGGATCGTCCAGCGCGATGTCCAGCGCGCGCGGATCGTGGTCGTGAAAGAAGCGAAAGCCGCCCAACCGGCCCTCTTCGGCCTTGATCGTGTCGATCAGGCGGGCGGGATCGCCTTCGCGCATGGCCTGAGTGATGCCGAGGATATCGGTCTTGTTCGGGTAGCCGATGAAATGCGGATTGAACGCCTCGCCATGGCAATGCAGGCTGTCAAAGGCATTTATGTTGGATTCCAAGAGGTTGCTGCCGGTACGCATCTCTGCAAATACCACGAAATAATCAAAGCGTGGATTCATGCGAATTTACCGGACCAGATAGGGTTTGCGTTTGTTGCCGGGTGGTTCCATCGGGTCGCGCGCGACCGGGAAGTTGCCCATGAGATAGGGGTGCATGCCCTGATTTTTCAGGTTTTGCAGGAACTGGCCAAAACCGGTCAGGTCGGCCATCTTTGGCACCTCTGCCAGCCCACGCATGTTCTGCTGCGGGCCGATCTCGTCGATAATGGTCTGAAGCGGCTCCATCGGGGCCTCGATGAACTCGGCCATCGTCCAGATACGCACGCGCGCCTTGGTCCAGGATGAGCGCAGGATTTCCAGATGCTTGCTCTCGATCTGTTGCAGGCGGGCAGCCTCGCGTCGGATGTCCGAGAAATTCTGGTTCGATTTGAACAGCGGCACGGCCCATGCGCCCGAGATCACCGAAATCTGGGCGTTCGGATCCTTGGCGATGTCCCAGTTTACCGCCTGATTGTCTCGCGGGCCGAATTGAAAGCACTGCCGTTCGCCGCGCGTGTTCCAGATAAGCGAGGCGAGAAAGGCGCGCGGGTTGTAGTCGCGCAGCGCGGCGCTGTCCGACAGCGCGCCGTTCATCACCGTCTGGCCATCGCAGAATTCGGCGCGTTCGGGCGCGAAGAGGTGGCCATGCACCCGCGTTCCGGTGGCGCGCGCGAGCCAGGATTCGAAATTCTCGAACAGGGCGGAAAAGCCCTGAAACACCGAATACTGTGCCGAGGTCAGGCCGTTTTCGCGGGTTTCCACGGGAAAGCGGCTCTGCATATAGAGGCCGGGGCGGCCGCGTGTGCGCCGTTCGACCGCCTTGGCGAAAATGCGGTCGATCTTGCCGGGGTTCGGCTCGGTCTTTTTCATCGCGTGCGCGGCGTCGGTCAGGAAGGCGTCATAGAGCCGGTTGGCGTGCGGCCAGATCTTGCGCGCGACAAAGCAATCGGAGCGGCGCAACAGTTGCAGGTGGTCATCGTAGAAGATGTGCGGTTTGCCCTGGTAGTCGAACTTGCTCAGCGTCAGTGAGCGGCTTTCGATCTGGCGTGAGTATTGCCGCGCGAGGGTCTGGAAATAGCTTTCGTCGGGGATCCACACCTTTGAGAAGTAGCGGTCAAAGGTGGCGCGTTCAGGGTCGCTCAGGATCGCCGACAGGGTCTGGCGGGTGAGGCACCACCACTGGCTGCCCATATGCGGGACGATGCCGCCGGGAATGCGGCGCTTCATCCCCAGGGCGCGCTGGATCGATACGTATTTGTCAAAAAGATAGCGGTGCTTGCGCCACGAAAACGGAAAGCGCAGCGTGAATCTTTCGCTGTCCAGCCCGCCGATCGTCCACGGCACATCGGCGGTGGTCGCGCTTTCGATGAAATCGGTATGCGGGCGGTTTTCGAGGTAATCTATCAGCTCTTCCACAGGGCGCAGGGGCAGGCAGGAGCCGGAGGCGAGGTAGACGTGGCGCACGTCGGGAAAGCTGTCCAGCATCAACTGCGAGGCGGCCTGTGACGCCGCGACCAGACCCCATGTGCCCCATTCACAGCGGTGGCGTTTGGAAAACTGCACATTGGGCAGATCCGAGAGCGCCTTGACGAAGGCATTGTAGGTTTGCCGGGGGACCGAGACATCGGCGTGGATCACCAGCGGGCAGCCCGCCGCGGACCAGTGGCGCGCGACCTGTTCGGCGCGCCCGAGCGCCGTGTGAACCAGCATGACGATGCCGACGCTCATGGCGCGTGTGCCTTCCTGCTCTTCATGCCCAGTTGCCCTTGGACATGAGGCCAAGGATCTCCAATTGGCGCCAGTTTATATACTTTTCCGACCATTTGCACCATAGATCTGGTGTTTCGCGGAGGTTTTCCACATAGGCCTTGTATTCTAGCGAGGCGCGGTAATGCTGCTTGCGCTGCATCTCTTCCTTGGCCTTGTGGGTGAACGTGTCGAGAAACTTGGCATGGAGCAGGACGCCGCTGGCGGTTTCGCCGCCCCATTCGTCATAGACTAGGTTCAGACCGCGCGGCAGCAGCATGTGGGTCGAGCTGATATAGGTGTTGCGGCGGTTCCACTTGACCAGCGGTATCTTGTTCAAGGCGGGGGCCTTCTTTGGGCTTTCGGGAAAGAAGACGCGCGCGCGGGGGCCGCCCTGAATCCACAGGTTGCCGTATTTGCGGTTCTTCGAGATCATGTAGTTGCCCGGATCGAACCACGAGGCGATTTCGATCGGGTCCTGCCCGCGCCGATAGGGCACCGCATCGAGCCGCCCCTTGGGGTACATGTCGAGCAGCATCGCGCCAAAGCTGCGCACGTTCGAGCCATCCAGCCAGTCGGTCAGCGCGCGAATGGGGCGGGTGTCGCAGAACGGGTAGACGAACAATTCGTCCGGATCGACCACAAGCGTCCAGTGCCCGTGGCCGTAACTGGCCTGAAGCCAGTTGAGCCAATCCACACCGTAGCGCGCGCGTTTGTAGCTGGCGCGCGTGTGCCAGAGCGACACGTCTGGCTGATCGGCGAGGTAGTCGCCACTGCCATCCGTGCTGTCATTGTCCACGATCAGGAAATGATCCACGCCCATGTCGCGGTAGTAATTCAGGAAATAGGGCAGGCGGATATGTTCGTCGCGCAGCGTGGAAAACAGCAGTATCTGGCCGGGTTTGATGTGCCCGGTGCGATCGACCACGGGGCGCAGCGAAAAATGCTTGCGAAAGGCGCGCGCCTTGGCGTGTTTGCGCTGCAGGCGCATACGGTAGGACTGAACTATACTCACGTCATTCGTCCCTTCCGTAGGGCGGGGTCTACCTGTGGCTGCCAGTCAGCATAGGCCACTGATCTTAAGGTAAGATTGCCCATCATATTCACTGGTCCGTCCCGATTGGCCGAAGGATAAGCTATTGAGCATCTTGGGTAAATGGCAATTTCATGTCGGGTCATAGCCAGGTGCCGCGCGACATCAGGCCCATTGCTTCGAGCTGGCGCCAGGAGATCAGCCGGGTCGAACACTCGCACCAAAGATCGGGGTTGCGGGTGAGGCTGTCATAGTAGTCGGCGTAGAGCGAGGAATTGGCGAAATGCTCGCCGCGCAGTTTCTCCTCGGCGGACTTCTCGGCGATCATGTGCAGGAACTTGGTGTGCAGCAGGATGCCGCTGGTTTTTTCGCCGCCCTGATCGTCATAGACGTGGTTGAGATGGCGCGGCAGCAAAGAGTGGGTGGAGCTGACATAGGCGTAGCGGCGATCCCATTTGACCAGGGGCACCTTGCCCATCGTTGGGGCGCGGCGGGGGTTTTCGGCAAAGAAGACCCGAGCGCGGGGGCCGCCCTGAATCCACAGGTTCTCCAGTTTTTTCTGCTTTTGGATCATATGGTTGCCGCCGTCGAACCATGACAGGATTTCAAACGGATCGGTGCCGGCCTCGTAAGGGTGCGCGTCCAGCGGGCCCTTGGGATACATGTCCAGCATGAGCGCGCCGAAGGATGTGATCTCTTTCATGTCGAGCCATTCGGTGAGCGCGCGCAGGGGGCGCGTGTCGTGAAACGGGTAGATGAACACCTCGTCGGCATCGAGTGTCAGGCACCAATGGCCGTGGCCGTAGCGGATCTGCAGCCAGGTCAGCCAATCGACCCCGAACCGGGACAGACGGTAGCTGTGCGGCGTGCGCCAGAGCGATGTATCGGGCTGCTGGAGGAGGTATTCAGCGGTGCCGTCATCGGATGCATTGTCCACGAATAGGAAATGATCGACGCCCAGTTTGCGGTGGTGATCGAGGAACCAGGGCAGGCGCACACGTTCGTTGCGCACGGTGGCAAAGCACAGGATTGCGTCGGGTTTGATCTGGTCGGTCCGGTTTCGGACTTCGCTAAGCTGGCGCCGCTTGCGCAGCGCACGCGCCAGCAGGCGGCGGCGCTTCCAGCGCAGACGGTAGGCCATCGCCGCCGTGCCGATCCGTTGGGATATGTCTTGGGGCTGCTGCATCTGTTCTCTTGGCCTGCGCGTTTGGGGGCAGTCTAGAGTGTTTCGCCGAAAACTGAATCCCGGGTTTTGGGGAAATGTCAGGTAAGGTGGGGTGATATGCGCATTTTCCCGCGCCTTTGTGGCGCGAGGGCCGGGATCTGGCCCGGAATGAGTGGCGGAACGGGGTCAGCCCGAGCCGCGCAATTGTCTGGCCTATTTGTCGTAATGACCGGACTGGTGCCAGCGCCATGCGTCGGTGATCATCTGCTTCATGGTCGAGCGTTGTGGCCGCCAGCCCAGCTCGGCCTCGGCGCGGGTAGAGCCGGAGACCAGCCGCGTGCAATCGCCGGGGCGGCGCGGGCCGTCGATCACCGGCACGTCACGGCCGGTGACGGCATGGGATTGGTCGATCACCTCGCGCACCGAGAAGCCGTGGCCGGTGCCGAGGTTGAACACGCGGCTGTCCTTGCCGTCCTCCAGCCATTTCAGGCCCAGCACATGCGCATCCACAAGGTCCATCACATGCACGTAATCGCGGATGCAGGTGCCGTCGGGCGTATCCCAGTCGGTACCGAACACCGTGAGCGCGTCGCGGCGGCCGTCGATGGCGTCGAGCATGAGTGGGATGAGATGTGTTTCGGGTTTGTGAAACTCACCGATCTCGGCCTCGGGGTCGGCGCCTGCGACGTTGAAATAGCGAAAGATGACGTGGCGCAGGCCATAGGCTGTCTCGAACCCGTGCAGCATGTCCTCGATCGCGCGTTTGGAGGCGCCGTAGGGGTTGATCGGATGCTGGACGCAATCCTCGTTCAGGATCACGTTGTCCTGATCGCCGTAGGTCGCGCAGGTGGAGCTGAAGACCATGTTGGTGCAGCCCGCGTGCACCGCCGCCTGCAACAGCGTCAGCGACCCGGCGACGTTGTTGTGCCAGTAGGTTTCGGGGCTGCGAATGCTGTCGCCCACCTGGCTGAGCGCGGCAAAGTGCATGACGGCGGCGGGCTGATAGGCGGCAAACACCTGATCGAGGCGCTCGCGATCGGTGATGTCGCCTTCCTCGAACGGGCCGAACTTGACCGCGTCGCGCCAGCCGATGCTGAGATTGTCATAGGCGACGGGGGTGTAGCCCGCCGCCTTGAGTGTTTTGCAGGCGTGGCTGCCGATATAGCCCGCGCCGCCCGTTACCAGGATATTCGTCACATTGCCGCCTCTGGCTGCTCAAGGTTTACTGAGCAGCCTTATCAGCGTTGACGATTTCGTAAAGGAAGTTTTGCAAATCCTCACGCAACTCGGGCCGATCCAGCGCGAAAGATACGGTCGCCTGCAGGAACCCGGCCTTGGAGCCGCAATCGAACCGCTGGCCGCGGAAACGGAAACCATAGACCTCTTCGCCCTCGTCGCGGGCATCGTCGATGGCGTCGGTCAACTGGATCTCGCCGCCTGCGCCGGTCTTCTTCTTGTTGAGCATCTTCAGAACCGTGGGGGTCAGCACGTAGCGCCCGATCACTGCGAGGTTCGACGGTGCAGTGCCGGGGGCGGGTTTTTCCACCATGCCCTTGGTCGAGACCATCGAGCCCATGTCTTCCTTTATGTCAAGAATCCCGTAAGAGGATGCCTTGTCGTCGGGGACCTCCATCGCGGCAACGATGTTGCCCGGCGTTTCCTCGAATGCCTCGATCATCTGCTGCAGGCAGGGTTTCTCGGCGGCGATCACGTCATCGGGAAGGATCACGGCAAAGGGTTCGTTGCCGATCATCCGGCGTGCGCACCAGACCGCGTGACCAAGGCCCAGCGGCTTGTGCTGGCGCAGATACGCGATTTCGCCCGAGTCCATGTTGGTGGACTTGAGGATTTCCAGCAGCTCGGTCTTGCCCCTCTTGCGCAGCTCCTGTTCGAGCTGTGGGGCGTTGTCGAAGTAGTCCTCGAGCGCGCCCTTGCCGCGCGAGGTGACAAAGATGAATTCCTTGATCCCCGCCTGGCGTGCCTCGTCAATGGCGTATTGCACCAGCGGGCGGTCCACCAGCGTCATGATTTCTTTCGGAACGGATTTGGTAGCGGGCAGAAATCTTGTGCCCATTCCGGCAACCGGAAAAATCGCTTTCGTTACCTTGCGTCGCATCTTCATTTTACTTTCGTGCCCCACGTCGTTCCCCATTGTTTCCCCACATATCATAAAAAACACTAAATATCGTGGTTCAATAAGGGGGAAACTGGACAATTATTGGACAGAGTTGCGATTTTTTCGGGCAGGTGCGCTTCGGCCAAGTCTTTAAGAAGAGTAAAAAAAATGACTACTGCAACCTGGGATTGAAAAATCAGGGCATTTTCATTTCGGCCATCATTGTTTCGATCCTGGAAACATCCTCTGGGTTGTTCAGCTCCCAGAACTGCCGACCACGGGCGTCGACCTCGACACAAAGGATGGAGCGGCCCTGTTCGAGGAAGCGCAGCTGTTCCAGCCCTTCCAGCGCTTCGAGCGGACCGGGGGTGAAACCGGAATAGGCGGCCAGTGCCGCGGGGCGGTAGGCATAGACGCCGACATGGTGGTAGACGGGCGTGGCGTCTGTGTCGGCATAGGTGCCGGGGGTGTAGGGGATCACTTCCTTGGAGAAGTAGAGCGCGTGGTTGCGTGCGCCAAAGACGGCGGTGGTGCCGCCGACGCGACCGTTGCGGCGATCTTCGAGAAACCCGTTCAGCGCGCGCCCGTCGCAGCGCAGCACGGGTGTGGCGACTTCGGCGTCGGGGTCGTCGCGCAGGCCCGCCACCAGATCCTCGACGAACCAATGCGGGGTGAGCGGCGCATCGCCCTGCAGGTTCACCACGATATCAAAACCGCCGCCCAATGCCTGCGCCGCTTCGGCGCAGCGTTCGGTGCCGTTGGCACAGTCGGGCGAGGTCATCACCACCTCGGCGCCGAACCCGGCCGCGGCGTCGCGGATCCGCGCGTCATCGGTGGCGACGACGATCCGGTCCGCGCCCTTGACCTGGCAGGCGGCCTCCCACGAGCGCTGGATCAGCGATTTCGTCTCGCCGGTGGCGCCGGTGAGGGTCGCCAGCGGCTTGCCGGAATAGCGGCTCGAGGCGTAGCGCGCGGGGATGGCGATCAGAACGCTCATGGTGTCAGCCCTTTTTCAGGTTCACGGACGGGGCGCAGGCAATGAAGAACGGGTTGGCGTAGCCGTCCTTACCATAGGTCAGGTCTGTGTGATCGTCGAAGCGCACGACGCGCCCACCCGCGCCGGTCAGCACCGCATGGCCTGCGGCGGTGTCCCATTCCATCGTCCGCCCCAGGCGGGGATACAGATCCGCTTCGCCCGTGGCGACGAGGCAGAACTTGAGCGACGATCCCGCGCTTTTCATGTCCTTGACGGAATATTTCGCGATATAGTCGTCGGTTGCCTGATCGCGGTGGGATTTGGAGGCAACGACCATCAGCGCGGCGTTGTCGGGGTCCGACACGCGGATCGGGCGGACGGGGCCAATGGTATCTTTGTCCAGATCCCCTGTTTCCTCGACCGCGTGACCATCCGGCATGGTAAAGAACATCCGGCCCTTGGCCGGTGCATAGACCACGCCGCGTATCGGCACACCGTTTTCAACATAGGCGATATTCACGGTGAAATCGCCCCGGCGGTGGATGAATTCCTTGGTGCCGTCCAGCGGATCGACAATCAGGAACGTATCGGCGCGCACGGCATGGCTGTCGGCCTGTTCCTCGGTCACAAGGGCAATATCGGGGAACGCGGCGCGCAGCCCTGCCGAGATCAGCGCATCGGCGGCCTCGTCGGCCTCTGTCACCGGGCTCGAGTCGGATTTGGTCCGGACGTCGAAATCGTCTGAATTGTAGACTTCCAGGATCACATCGCCGGCCTCCAGCGCGAGACGTCGAATGGTGGCGGTCAAATGGGTGTGGTCCAAATTCATGCTCCTGTCTGGAATCGATGGCACGTCGAAACGTGAGTGTTGCGGGCAAGCGCCCGGCCTCTTATGCTGTGCGTGTAACGGGACAGCAAGAATTCCGTACAAGAATCCGCCCGAGCAGGCATAGGCGCGACATAATGTTTCAGCAGGCCAAACCAAAATCGACGCTGCAGTCGGCGATATCCCTCGCCGAGCTGATCTATCACGCGACGGTGCGCGACGTGCGCAAGGCGCATGGCAACGCGTTGATGGCGCTGGGCCTGAACCTGTTGCAGGCGGTTGTTTTCATCGCGTCATTTTTTATCATGTTCTCGATCCTCGGCCTGCGCGGTTCAGCATTGCGCGGTGATTTCCTGCTTTATATCATGTCGGGGATTTTCCTGTTTCTGTCCCATGTAAAGACGCTGAGCGCCGTGGCCGGATCCGAGGGGCCATCCTCTCCGATGATGCAACACGCGCCGATGAACACGGTGGTTTCGATCTGCGCGGCGGCGTTCGGGGCGCTTTATATCCAGTTGCTGACGCTTTTCCTGATCCTTTTCGTCTATCATGTGGGCTTCAAGCCGTTCACCATAGATCAGCCGTTCTGGGCGTTCCTGATGTTGATGCTGGCCTGGTTCACGGCGGTGGCACTGGGGCTGGTGCTGTTGGCGATGAAGCCGTGGTTCCCCACGTTTACATCGACCTTCGTGACAGTCTACCAGCGCGCCAACATGATCGCGTCGGGCAAGATGTTCGTGGCCAATTCACTGCCGCCGACGATGCTGGCGATGTTTGACTGGAATCCGCTGTTTCACCTGATCGATCAGTCGCGCGGCTTCGTTTTCGTCAATTACTTTCCGCGCAATTCGTCGATCGAATACCCGGTGATCGTCGGGGTGGTCTTTATCGTGATCGGGTTGATGGGCGAATTTTACACCCGCCGTCATGCCTCGGCCAGCTGGAACGCGCGCCGCTAGAGCGACAAGCATCTGAACTGAAACGGGAAAGCCGCGAAGCGCCTTGTTGGCACGCACGCGCGTTTTCCGCCCCGAAAGCGGGCCGGAAATTGCAGGTTTTCCGGGCGATACCGGTTCAGTGTTTGCCTGCCTCGCGCACTGCGTCGGCGATGGTCATCACCACATCATTCAGCAGGGCCTCGTCCTCGCATTCTGCCATGACGCGGATCAGCGGCTCGGTCCCGGATTTGCGGATCAGCAGGCGGCCCTGGCCCTCGATCCGTTTTTCCTGTGCCGCGATCAGCGCGGTCACGCTTTCCGCGCCCAGCGGATCGGCGCCGCTGCTGTATTTCACGTTCTCCAGCTTTTGCGGGACCGCTTCGAAATTGCGGATAAGCTCGCTGGCGGGTTTGCCGGATGTGACCATGGCCGCGAGGAACTGTATGCCTGCGATCAGCCCGTCGCCGGTGGTGGCATAATCGGTCATGACGATATGCCCCGACTGTTCGCCGCCGAGGTTGAACCCGCCCTCGCGCATCCGCGCGACCACATGGCGGTCGCCCACGCTGGTGCGTTCCATCGCCAGGCCGCGGTTCTTGCAGAACCGCTCCAGACCGAGGTTCGACATCACGGTGGTGATCAGCGTGCCGCCGCGCAACAGCCCGGCATCGGCCCAGGCCGCGGCAAAGAGCGCCATGATCTGATCGCCATCGGCGACAATCCCGGCCTCGTCGATGATGATGATCCGGTCCGCGTCGCCATCAAGGCAGATTCCCAGATCGGCGCCATGTTCGCGGACGGCCGCCACGGCGGCCTGCGGGTTGGTCGAGCCGCAATCGAGGTTGATGTTATAGCCGTTGGGCGCAATGCCGATAGGCACCACTTCGGCGCCCAGCTCCCACAGCACGTCGGGGGCGGCGCGGTACGCGGCACCATTGGCGCAATCCACGACCACCTTGAGCCCGCTGAGGCGCACATCGCGCGGGATCGTTGTCTTGGCATATTCCACGTAGCGGCCCTGACCATGCTCGATGCGCTTGGCGCGCCCGATGTTCAACGGCTGGACCGGGGAAATGTCACCGGCGAGGATTTGTTCGATCTCGGCCTCGGATTCATCGTCGAGCTTGAAGCCGTCAGGGCCGAAGAACTTGATCCCGTTATCGTAATGCGGGTTGTGGCTGGCCGAGATCATGATGCCCAGATCGGCCCGCATGGACCGTGTCAGCAGGCCGACTGCCGGTGTCGGGACCGGGCCCAGCAGCAGCACGTTCATGCCCGTCGATGTCAGCCCGGCGGTCAACGCGTTTTCCAGCATGTAGCCCGATCGGCGCGTATCCTTGCCGATGACCACCCGGTGCCCGTTCGATTTGTCGCGGCGGAAGTGACGCCCGGCCGCCGCGCCAATGCGCAGGGCGTTGTCTGCTGTCATGGGATAGGTGTTTGCCGTGCCCCGGATACCGTCGGTGCCGAAAATCTTACGCGTCATCTGGCTTCTCTTTCTTCGATATGTCACCCTGCCGGGCGCAACCCGGATTGTCATATACCCGACGGGCCGATTTGGCGAGTGGCGAGGTGGCGCGCGCGCGGGTTTGCGCGGATGCCACGCTGGTCCCGCCCGGCGCGTTGCGGCAGGAAAAGATGGGCACAGACCCCGGAGTGGTAATCGGATGCAGGCGAGACGCGGGATAATTTCGGGCAGGGTGGCGTGGTGGTTGACCGCGGCGCTGGTGCTGCTGATCGGCTTCGTGACGCTGACACCGATACCGCAGATGCAGACGATGTCGCATTCCGACAAGCTGCAGCATTTCGTTGCCTTTGCGGTGCTGGCCTTGCCCCTCAGCCTGGCCTATCCGCGCTATTTCCTTGGGGTTTTCATCGCCGCAGTGGCCTATGGCGGGCTGATCGAGGTGATCCAGCCCCATGTCGGACGCTCAGCCGAGATGCTTGATGTGCTGGCCGATGCGGCAGGGGCGCTGGCAGGGGGGATCGTTGGCCGCTACGTGGGCCTGTGGCAAGGCGCGGGACGGATCAGTCGAGCAAGGTGACACCGGCGGCCAGCATCCGCGCTTTCGCGGTGGCCATCGAGCCATCAAGGTCGATCGCCCGACAAAGCGAGATATCCACCTGCACGTCATAGCCCAGCTGCGCGGCGTCTTCTGCCGAGTAAGCCACGCAGAAATCGGTCGCGAGGCCGACGAGCATCAGCCGTGATATTCCACGCGACTGTAGGTAACCGTGCAGGCCGGTCGCCGTTTCGCGATCGTTCTCGAAGAACGCCGAATAGCTGTCGATCTCGGGGTTGTAGCCCTTGCGGATGATCATGTCGGCAGGGTCGGTGAGCAGGTCTTCATGAAACGCGGCGCCATGGCTGCCCTGGACGCAGTGATCGGGCCAGAGCACCTGAGGGCCGTAGGGCATGTCGATCATATCCGCCGGCGCCTTGCCCGGGTGGGACGAGGCGAAGGACAAATGGCCCGCCGGGTGCCAGTCCTGGGTCAGGATCACGACGGGTGCATCCTCGATGCGCCTGTTGATGCCGGGCACGATGGTGTCGCCGTCCGCCACCCCCAGTGCGCCACCGGGACAGAAATCGTACTGGACGTCGATCACGATCAGGGCACGTGGCATGGCTGGTTCTCCTAGCTGGGTGGAATATGGGTAGGGAGCGGCGGGCGCTGCGTCAAGCGTGCCCTTGCCCGGCGCAGCATGAAGGCGTAGAGACCCGGGCCATGTATACCATTGCTGCTCTCTATCATTTCACCCGATTTGACGACCCCGAGGCGCTGCGCGCCCCGCTTCTGGCGCTGTGCGAGCGTGAGGGAATTACCGGCATCTTGCTGCTGGCGGGCGAGGGGGTGAATGGCACCATCGCCGGGTCGCGCAAGGGTATCGACGCGGTGCTGGCGCATCTGCGTGGTCTGCCCGGCTGCGAAGGTCTGGAGCACAAGGAGAGCTTCAGCGAGACGCAGCCCTTTGGCCGCCTCAAGGTGCGGCTGAAAAAGGAAATCGTCACGATGGGCCAGCCGGATGTCGATCCGCTGGCCGGGGTCGGCCATTACGTCGAGCCTGCTGACTGGAATGAGTTGATCACCAGCCCGGACGTGGCGGTGATCGACACGCGCAACGACTACGAAGTGGCGATCGGGACGTTTGAGGGTGCGGTTGATCCGGCCACTGACAGCTTCCGCGACTTTCCCGCATGGTGGGAGAAGAACAAGCACCGCTTTCACAACAAGCGGATCGCGATGTTCTGCACCGGCGGCATCCGTTGCGAGAAAAGCACGAATTACCTGCTGGGGCAGGGGGTTGATGAGGTCTATCACCTCAAGGGCGGTATCCTGAAATACCTCGAAGAGGTGCCCGAGGCCGAGAGTACGTGGCGCGGCGAGTGCTTTGTTTTTGACGGGCGCGTTTCGGTCGGGCACGGGCTGCGCGTGGGGCCGCATGAGCTGTGCCATGCCTGCCGTCGACCGATCCTGCCCGAAGACACAGCGCGCCCTGAGTTCGAGCAGGGCGTGTCGTGCCACCAATGTATTGACGAAACCAGCGCCGAGGCCAAGGAGCGCTTTCGCGAGCGGCAAAAGCAGATCGCATTGGCAGCGGCGCGCGGTGAGCGCCACATGCTGAACGTGCCGGGGGATTAAGGCGCCAAGGCAGTCTGGCGGCGCGTTACGCGGCCACGGCTTGCGGTTCTTTCGGTGTCCGGGTGCGCAGCAAGAGCGTGACCATGATCGCGATATTGACGAAGTTGAACGCGATCCCGTTGAGAAACGCCGCCTGGTAGCTGCCGGTTAGGTCATAGATCCAGCCCGACATCCAGCCGCCGATCGCCATGCCCCCGATGGTCGACATCATCACGAATCCCACGCGGCGGCCAGCCTCGCGCGACGGCATGTATTCGCGCACGACCAGCGTATAGCTGGGCACGATGCCGCCCTGCGACAGGCCAAAGACCAGCGACACGGTATAAAGCGACACCAGCCCGCCCGCTGGCAGATAGAGAAACAGCGCGGCGCATTGCAGGCCCGAACTGATCAGCACCGTGCGCACGCCGCCCAGCCGGTCGGCCACCATGCCGAAGAATATCCGCGAAACAACGCCGCCGAACAGCATCAGCGACAGCATCTGCCCGCCTGCCACCGCGCCGAACCCCAGATCGACGCAGAGGCTGACGATATGGACCTGGGGCATGGCCATCGCCACGCAACAGCCGATGCCGGCTGCTGCCAGCATGTATTGCAACAGGCGTGGGCTGAGGCCCGCCGATCCTGCGCGCTTCCCCGACAGGCTGTCGGAGTGGCGGATCGCGCCTTCGGGCACGCGGCGGCGCAGCAGCAGTGCCAGTGGAATCATCAGGCAGGGCACGAGGATCGCCAACAGGGCATAGACCGCGCGCCAGCCTGAGGTTGCCAGCACCCCGCTGAGGACCAGCGGCCAGAACGCGCCGGCAAGGTAATTGCCGCTGGCGGTGATGGCCACGGCGATGCCGCGCCGCCGCACGAACCACAGGGATATATCCGCCATGAGCGGGCCAAAGGTGACGGCGGAGCCAAGCCCGATCACCGCGTGCAGCGCCGTGAGCGCGGTTGCCGAGGGGGCTATGGCCACCAGCGCCATCGCGCCGCCGATGAGGACGGCCGAGCCACTAAGCGCCTTTGTCACGCCGAACCGGTCCACCACCCGGCCAACAACGAAATTGCCGATGGCAAAGGCGATCATGCACACCGTGTAGGGCAGTGACGCATCGGCGCGTTCGAGGCCGAATTCGGCCTGCACGCCGGGCATGACCAGCACGATCACCCACATGCCCACGCTGCCCACGGTGGCAATTGCCAGCGAAATGGCCAGGCGTGCCCAGGAATAGCGGCTGTCGAGGATGTCTGCATCGGTCATGGCGGGACGGTAGTCGCGCGCGCAGGGGCTGTATAGGGCGGGATTGTACCCGTCTGCCGGAGGTACAAACCGGGCGGGGCTTCCCTCGGGGCGGGCGGCGCGCTATCACCCTGCCAGAGCGACAGCGGAGCGACATGCATGACCCAAGAGCCCAGTCCGACAGAGATCGCCCGCGAGGTCCTGGCCGTCGAAGGCGCGGCGATCTTGTCGATGCGCGACGCGATGCCGGCGGATTTCGATGCGGCGGTCGAGGTGCTGCTGGATGTGGGCGGGCGCGTGATCGTGTCCGGCATGGGCAAATCGGGCCATGTGGCGCACAAGATCGCGGCGACCATGGCCAGCACCGGCACGCCCGCGCAGGCGGTGCATCCCGGCGAGGCGAGCCATGGCGATCTGGGGATGATCACGTCCAAGGATGCGGTGATCCTGATCTCGAACTCGGGCGAGACCCGCGAACTGGCCGATATCATCGCCCATACGCGGCGGTTCTCGATCCCGCTGATCGCCATGACCAAGAACCCGCACAGCACGCTGGCGGTGCAAGCCGATCACCTGCTGTTGTTGCCCGACGCGCCCGAGGCCTGCGGCATCGGCATGGCGCCGACCACCAGCACGACCTGCACGATGGCGCTGGGCGACGCGCTGGCGGTGGCGCTGATGAAACTGCGCGGCTTCGAGCAGGAGAGCTTTCGCGCGCTGCATCCCGGTGGCACGCTGGGCGCGCAGTTGCTGACGGTCAGCGCGGTGATGCATACGGGCGACAAGCTGCCCGTGGTGCACGAACATACAGCCATGGGCGAGACGCTACTGGAAATGACCGCCAAGGGGTTTGGCGTGGCCGCCGTTGTCGAGCGCGGTATGCTGACCGGCGTGATCACCGACGGCGACCTGCGGCGTAACCTGACCCATCTGATGGAGCGCAACGCTGGCGAGGTCGCCACGCGCGGGCCGCGCACAACCCGCCCCGATGCCCTGCTGTCCGAGGCGCTGGGGGTGATGAACGCCAACAAGATTTCGGCACTCTTCGTGGTGGGCGACGACGGCGCGCTCTTGGGGTTGGTGCATATCCATGATGCACTGCGGGCCGGCGTGGCCTGAGGGCGCGCGGGGGCCGCGCGCCGGTGGGTTTACGACTTCGTAACTTTCCTCTTCCGCATCCGAAAGCCAGCCATCCCGACGAGCCCGCTCAGCAGAAGCGGCAAGCCTGCTGGCAGGGGAACCGGCGCCAGGGTGACGGTACCCGTGTCAATATTGGGGAACGCGTTACCTGATTCGGAATCGAGCGAATCAACGACCTTTGAAATCCACGGTTTGGCTGACAAGTCTTCGATCAATAAACCGAAATCTGTGTACGGGCTAAAGATGCCACCTACTCCTGACGCCCTGCCGCCGAAAACGAGCATGTCTTGGGTTGAATAGTACCTAAACCCGTAACCACCCCCGACTGGGAACGGATCTCCGCCAACCACCGTCGAGGTGATGGAATTGATGATCAATCCCGTATCGGTTTCCGGGATGTCGGTAGAGAAATCACCGGTTACACTGAAGTCAAATTTGACGGTTCCGAGTTGGCCTCCACTGAAGGAACCGAACACATTATATGTTGCTGCGTTCAGCGTGGTTGCCGAGGCAACGAACATTATCAAGGCGCTTATGTAGGTGCGAAACATTGCATTACTCCTCCTGATCTTTTTGCAAAGGCAAGCGGGCAAAAAATGTATCACGCCGCTTCAATAATTTCCAGATTCGCACGATGACCGCCGCAAAGGCGCGGGTCTGGCGGTAGGACAGTGGCGAAAGAAGGTGGCGATGCGGGCCGCGGGGCTGACTGCGCCGCCGCGGGTGGTCAGCGAGGTCTCGAAACAGCGTTCACATCGCCTGCGCATCCGTTTCGGCGGCGAGGAAATCCAGAACCGAGGCCTGCTTGCCCTTGATATGCTCGGCCAGGGCAGCGCCCAGTTTCTTGCCATCGCGGGCTTCGAGCAGCGTGATGATCCCTTCGTGCTCGCGCATGGCATTGGCCCAGCGGCGATCCGACATGTTGGCCAGATAGCGCGGGCGCTGCATGCGCATGGACAGCGCCTGACAGGCGGTGGTCAGCGTATCGTTGCGCGCCGCCAGCAGGATCATTCGATGAATTTGTTGGTTCAGGCGGAAATAGGCGTCGAGATCGCCGCTTTCATAGCTGACGATCATCTGGTCATGCGCGCTGCGCACGGCGCGGATTTCCTTGTCGCTGATATGGGCGCAGGCCAGCTCTCCGGCCAGTGCCTCGAGCGCGCCCAGAACCGGGAAGATCTCTTCCACCTCGCTGGCGGTGATCCGAGTGACCCAGGCGCCGCGGTTCGGCTCCAACCGGACCAGCCCGTCAGAGGCCAGCACCTTCAGCGCTTCGCGCATCGGGGTCCGCGACACGTCGAACCGCTCGCAGAGCTCTTTTTCCGGCACTTTCGTTCCGGGGGCCAGATCGCCGCTGATGATCAGTTGCTGTAGACGTTCGACCAGCTCCTCGTGAAGTGATTTGCGTGTGATGGCGTGAATAAGCGCTTTTTCGGTCACTTCGGTCCCTCGGGTCATTGTTCTAGGGCCATTTCGAGAAGCCGGGCAATATGTATCGGTTTCCGCTGGGTGGTGTCTGATATCTGATGACGGCAAGAAGTTCCATCCGCTACGATTAGCGTATCGGCATCGGCGGCCCGGACCGCAGGCAGCAGGTTGAGCTCGCCCATCTTGCGCGAAATCTCGTGCGTTTCGATTCCGTAGCCAAAGGCGCCCGCCATGCCGCAGCAGCTGGTCTCGACCGTTTCGATCGTGGTGTCGGGCAGCAGGGCAAGTGTTTTTTCGATGCTCGACATCACCCCCATCGCCTTTTGGTGGCAGTGACCGTGCAGCAGGACCTTGCGGCCGGGCGATTTCAGCGGCAGGCGGAACTGTGTGTTGGCGGCCTGATCGGCGATGTATTCTTCGAGCATACGGGCGTGGCGTGCCAGCCGCGCGGTCTCTTTGCCGGGGAGGAGCGCGGGAATTTCGTCGCGCAGCGTCAGCAGGCAACTGGGCTCCAGCCCGATGATGGGAAGCCCCTGTTCCACATGCGGCATCAGGGCATCGACCAGTCGCTGTGCCTCGGCCTTTGCCTCGTCCACCAGCCCGGCCGAGAGGAAGGTCCGCCCGCAGCAAAGCGGGCGCTCGCCCTTTGGCGCGGCGGCCACATGTACGGGCGTATCGGCGGCCTTCAGCACCTGGAGCGTGGCGCGCAGGTTTTCCGGCTCGAAATAGCGGTTGAAGCAATCGGCAAAGAGCACCGCGCCGGGCGGTCCATGCGGTGCCGCCTCGCGGTCGGTAAAGGGCCGGTTGCTCCATGTCGGCAGGTCGCGCGTGGCGGTAAAGCCTGTCAGCCGCTCGGTCAGTTTTGCCGCGCCGGGCAGCCTGTTGCGCAGGTTCATCACGAATGAAAGCCGCGCGGCGATCGGTGCGTAGCGCGGCAGATAGGCCACCAGCCTGTCATGCAGCCCGATCCCGTGCTTGCGGGCGCGGGCCGCCAGAACCTCGATCTTCATGCGCGCCATGTCCACCCCGGTGGGGCATTCACGCTTGCATCCCTTGCAGGAGACGCAGAGCTTCATCGTCTCGGCCATGTGATCGGAGGTCAGTGCATCCGGCCCAAGCTGTCCCGAGATCGCCAGCCGGAGCGTGTTTGCGCGCCCGCGCGTCAGGTCCTGTTCCTTGCGGGTGACGCGGAAGGATGGGCACATCACGCCGCCCTTCAGCTTGCGACAGGCGCCGTTGTTGTTGCACATCTCGACCGCGCCCTGAAACCCGCCGCCGCTGCCGGGCCATGCTGACCAGTCCAGCCCGGTCGTGAATTCCGGCACGGTATAATCCGGCCCGAAGCGAAAGAGACGCCGGTCGTCCATTTTCGGCGGATCGACGATCTTGCCGGGGTTGAAGCGGCCCTCGGGGTCGAGCCGTTCTTTGACGGTTCTGAACGAGGCGACCATGCGCGGCCCGAACATCTTGCCGTGGAATTCGGAGCGCACGATCCCGTCGCCATGCTCGCCGGAATGCGAGCCCTTGTAGCGCGCGACGAGATCGAAACATTCCTCGGCGATCGAGCGCATGGTGCGCACGTCCTGATCAAGCTTGAGGTTGAGCACGGGCCGGACATGCAGGCAACCGACCGAGGCATGGGCGTACCAGGTGCCCCTTGTGCCGTGCTTTTCAAAGATTTCCGTCAGCCCGGCGGTGTATTCGGCCAGATCGGGTAGCTCGACCGCGCAATCCTCTACGAAAGAGACCGGTTTGCCCTCGGCCTTCATCGACATCATGATGTTGAGGCCGGATTTGCGCAGTTCGGCGATATTCGTCTGCATCCGGGGATCAGTCACCGCTGTGACGCCCCCCCAGTTCTTGCCGCTGCCGGACCACGAGAATCCGAGATCGCCCATCATCTCTTCCAGCTGGCGGAGTTTCGGGACGTTGCGCGTGGGGTCGGGTTCGGAAAACTCGACCAGCAGGAGAGCCTCGGGGCTGCCGGTGACGAATTCCTCGATGGTTTGGCGAAAGAGCGGAATGTCGCGCGCCAGCCCGATCATCGTCGCATCCACCAGTTCGACGCCCTGCGGGTCCAGCGTCACCAGATGCTGGGCGGCATCCATCGCCTGATAGAAGGTCGGGAAATGACAGACGCCCAGCACCTTGTCGGTGAGCAGCGGCGACAGCTTCAGCTCGATGGCGGTGGAATAGGCCAGCGTCCCTTCGGAGCCGACCAGCAGATGGGCCAGGTTGTTGGGCGCGGCGGCGGGCACCAGCGCGTCGATATTGTAGCCGCCGACGCGGCGCATGACCTTCGGGAACCGCGCGGCAATCTCATCGGCCTCGCGTGCGCCGAGCGCGAGCAGATCGCGCGACAGGGCCGCGTATTGCGGGTTCTGGTTCGCACCACCGGGGCCGAAGCGGTGCTTGCTGCCATCGGCCAGCAGCGCTTCGATAGAAAGCACATTGTCGCGCATCATGCCGTAGCGCAGCGATTTGCCGCCGCAGGAATTGTTGCCGGTCATGCCGCCGATGGTGGCACGCGACGCGGTGGAGACATCCACCGGGAACCACAAGCCGTGCGGTTTCAGTGCCTGATTGAGGACATCCAGAACGATACCGGGGCGCACGACACAGCGCTGGTTCTCGACATCCAGCTCCAGGATGTCGTTGAAATACTGGGTGTTGTCGATCACCAGCGCCTGATTGACGGTCTGGCCACATTGCGAGGTGCCGCCGCCGCGCGGCAGGATCGGTATGCCCTGCTCGCCGGCAATGTCGATTGCCGCGCGAATGTCATCTTCGCCCTTGGGGGACAGCACGCCCAAGGGCATCATTTGGTAGAAAGATGCGTCCGTTGCGTAGCGTCCCCGAGAGAAGCTGTCGAACAGGACATCGCCCTCGACCCGCTTTTCCAAGGTGCTGGAGAGGTGTGACATCGTGGCCCGGTCCGTGGCTGTTTGGCGGAAAATTCTTATTGACTAAATTATGAATTCAAAATTACATTGAGGCAACCCTAAAGAATATGGCGGGTGCCTATCTCTGCCGGTCCCGCGTGTTCCCCCTTAGAATCAGGACAGGAATTCATGAGAAAAGCTGGTCGTCATTTTCTGCAGATCCCCGGCCCCAGTGCGGTCCCCGACAGGATCTTGCGCGCCATTTCGCAGCAGACCATCGATCATCGTGGCCCCGAATTCGGCAAGGTGGGCCTGCGCGCGCTGAGCGGGATCAAGACGATCTTCAAGACCGATGAGCAGGTTTTCATCTATCCTGCGTCGGGCACCGGTGCGTGGGAGGCGGCGCTGGTCAACGTCTTGTCGCCGGACGACCGGGTGCTGATGTTCGAGACCGGCCATTTCGCGACCCTGTGGAAGAAACTGGCCGAGCGGATGGGCCTGCGGCCCGAATTCATCAGTGGCGACTGGCGCGGTGGCGCGGATCCAGACCAGATCGAGGCCTATCTGGCCGAGGACAAGGGCCACGAGATCAAGGCGGTTTGCATCGTGCATAACGAAACCTCTACCGGCTCGGTCTCGCCGGTGGCGGCGGTGCGCAAGGCGATCGACAATGTCGGGCATCCGGCCCTGTTGATGGTCGATACGATCTCGGGGCTGGCGGCGATCAACTATGAACATGATGCATGGGGCGTGGACGTCACGGTGTCGGGGTCCCAGAAGGGGCTGATGCTGCCGCCCGGCCTGTCCTTCAACGCGGTGAGCGCCAAGGCGATGGCCGCCAACAAACACGCGAAATTGAAGCGGTCCTATTGGGATTGGGCCGATATGGTTGGCCCCAACAAGACGGGTTACTTTCCCTATACGCCCAATACCAACCTGCTCTATGGGCTGAACGAGGCGATCGACATGCTGCACGAGGAAGGGCTGGACAACGTGTTTGCGCGCCACGCCCGCCACGGCGCCGCGACACGGGCCGCCGTCCGGGCCTGGGGGCTTGAGGTGCTCTGCGCGAACCAAGGTCAGGAAAGCGACGTGCTGACCACGGTGATGATGCCGGAGGGGCATAGCGCCGACGCGTTCCGCGCGACCGCGCTGGAGCATTACGACATTTCCCTGGGCAGCGGCCTGTCAAAGGTGGCGGACAAGGTGTTCCGCATCGGCCACCTGGGGGATTTCAACGATCTGATGTTGGTCGCAACCTTGTCGGGCGTGGAGATGGGCCTGGCGAAGGCCAATGTGCCACACAACGCCGGCGGGGTAGGCGCGGCGATGAAAACGCTTGCCGAGATGGAGCAGCCGCACGTGGTGGCTGCATCGAAGTAAAAGAAATTCAAGCTCTGGGAGGAGAGAATGATGAAGACGAAGGCAACATTACTGGCCGCAGGCGCAGTTCTGGCGATGGCGACAGCCGCGCCGGCGGCAGAAACCACTTTGAAATTCGGCCATGTGGGCGCGCCGGGATCGCTTTTCGAGGCGACCGCAAACCATTTTGCCGAATGTTCCAACAACGCCTTGGGGGGCAAGGTCGAGGTGCAGACTTTCGGGTCGTCGCAGTTGGGCAAGGACAAGGAGCTGTTGCAGAAGCTGAAGCTGGGCCAGGTTGATTTCGCGCTGCCTTCTTCGGTCATGTCCTCGGTGGATGATGTCTTTGGCATCTTCGAGATGCCCTACATCATCTCGGACCGCGACCATATGCGCCGGGTGCAGGGCGAGATGATGGACATGTTTCAGAATGCCGCCCAGGCCAAGGGCTATCACATTGTCGGTCTGGCCGAGAATGGTTTCCGGCACATCACCAACAACGTGCGGCCGATCAACCTGCCGGCGGATCTGAAGGGCATCAAGCTGCGTACTCCGAACGGTGTCTGGCGGTTGAAGATGTTCCAGGAATATGGCGCCAACCCGACGCCGATGGCTTTCTCGGACGTGTTCACCGCGTTGCAGACTGGCGTGATCGACGGCCAGGAAAACCCCTATGCGCAGATCGCTTCGGCAAAGTTCCAGGAAGTGCAGAAATACCTGTCGATCACCGGGCATGTTTATACCCCGGCCTATATCCTGTCGTCCAAGAAGCATTTCGGCAAACTGCCCGAGGATGTGCAGGCAGCCTTGACCGATTGCGCAGCGCAAACCCAGGACTTCACCTATGAAAAGGCGGCGGAGCTGGAAACCAGCCTGCTGAAGATCATCGAGGACGCTGGCGTCGAGGTTAACACCGCGGACAAGGCGGCGTTCATCGAGGCTTCGGCACCGATCTACAAGCAATTTGCGGAAGAAGTGGAAGGCGGTCAGGAGATGATTGACACCGTTCTCGGACTTGCCGATGCCGGCTGAATAGCCACCGGGCAGCGGGAGGGCCCGCTGCCCATTTCCACGCATCCTTGCGGGAAGTCAGCTGATCTGGATCGCCCCGGAGAAGCCGGCCTTCGGCATGTGTTTGCCGCAAGTACAGGTCTACAATGAACCATGACGCCTTTCCCGTTCTGACGCGCATCAATCGCGTCATGAGTGCGATCCTCGAGTATATCACCATCGGGCTGATGGTGCTTTTGACGCTGACCGTCACGATGGCTGTCATCGCGCGCCTCATGGGGCAGAGCTTCTCTTGGTATGATGAGGTCGCGGCGATCATGCTGGCCTGGATCACCTATTACGGGTCCGCGCTGGCCGCGCTGCACCGCCGGCATATCGGTTTCGACACGGTGCTGCTTGCCCTGCCCCATCGGTTGCGCATCGCCGGGCTGTTGCTGGGCGAGTTTATTGTGCTGCTCTTCTTCGTCCTGATGGCCCGCGCCGGGCTGCAAGTGCTCGAGGTGCTGGAGGGCGAAGTGCTGATCTCGCTCAACTGGGTGCCCGTGCAATTCACGCAATCGGTGATCCCCATCGGCGCAATTCTCTTCATCATCTGTCAGGCCCTGAGCCTGCCGCCCTATTTCAAGCTGATCGCGGCGGGCATATCGCTGGAACATGCTGAAATAGAAGAAGAGGTCGAGGCGGAACTCGACAAGAACAAGGATCGAATCTGATGCTGATTGCCGCAATCTTCGTCGCTCTCATGTTGATGATCTGCATCAACGTCCCCATTGCCGTGGCATTGGCCATGTGCGGGGTGATGGGCCTCTTCTTTACCGAGGGCGCCGACAGTCTCGTGACCATTGCGCTCGACATGTATGACGGATCGACCAAGTTTTCCCTGATCGCTATCCCGATGTTCGTGCTGGCGGGCGCCATCATGAATGCCGGCGGCATCACCGACCGGCTGATCAATTTCGTCACCGCGTTCATCGGCTTTATCCGCGGCGGGTTGGCGATGGTGAATATCGGCGTTTCGCTCTTCTTTGCCGAGATTTCCGGCTCGGCGGTGGCAGATGTGGCCGCGATGGGCTCGATCCTGATCCCGCAGATGAAAAAGCGTGGCTACAGCAAGGAATTCTCGGCGGCGGTCACTTCGTCCTCGGCCTCGCTGGCGATCATCATTCCACCGTCGATCCCGATGATCCTATATGCCGCATCGGCCAACACGTCGGTCGAGCAGTTGTTCGTGGCCGGCGTGGTGCCGGGCTTGTTGGGGGCGGCCGGGCTCATGACCGTCGCCTACATATTTGCCAAGCGCTACAACTTCCCGACCGAGGCGGCATTTAACTTGCCTCGCGTCCGCGAAACCTTTGTTGACGCGCTGCCAGCCTTCACCCTGCCGGTGATCATCCTCGGCGGCATCTTTGGTGGTTATGTCACCGCGACCGAAGCGGCCGGTCTGGCGGTGCTTGCCGCGCTGGTCGTGTCGGCCTGGTATCGCAACCTCGATCTGAAGCATCTGCGCCGCGCGATGCTGGATGGGGGAATTCAGACAGCCGTGGTCATGCTTCTGGTCGCGGCATCGGTGCTGATGGGTGGCTTCCTCACCCGCGCCCAGATCCCGCAGCAACTGGCCGAAGGGATCCTTTCGATCACCACCCAGCAATGGGCGATCCTGCTGATCCTGAACTTCTTTTTCCTGATCATCGGATTCTTCCTGCATTCTGCTGCCGCGATCATCCTGGTGATCCCGATCGTTATCCCCTTGATCACTGCGGCGGGAATTGACCCGGTGCATTTCGGTCTAGTGGTGACGCTGAACCTGGCGATCGGGCAGCAGACGCCGCCGGTTGCCTCGGTGCTGATCACCGCCTGTTCGGTCGCGAGGGCGAACATTTGGGAGGTGTCCAAGGTCAATATCTGGTTCGTCGGTGTCTTGCTTCTGGTGCTGATGCTCTGCACCTATGTGCCGTTCATTCCGATGTTCCTCGTGGAGTATTTCTATAGATGACAACTGATACACCTGATGTGATCGACACGCTGCTCGATGGTACGCTCTGGATCACGTTCAACCGCCCGCAGACACGCAATGCGATGACCTTTGGCATGTACGAGCGCCTCGCCTCGCTGTGTCGTGACGTGCCGACCGACCGGAGCGTGCGGGCGGTGGTGATCAACGGCGCCGGTGGCAAGGCCTTCGCGGCCGGCACCGACATGAAGCAGTTTCGCAGCTTTGAAACCGCGCAGGATGCGTTGGATTATGAAAGCCGGGTCAATGCCGTGCTTGAGGCTGTCGAACGCTGCCCGCTTCCCACCATCGCCGCGATCAACGGCGCCTGCACGGGGGGCGGCGCGGCCATTGCGGCGGCCTGCGACATCCGCATCGCGGCGAGCAATCTGAAATTCGGCTTTCCCATCGCGCGGACGCTGGGAAATTGCCTGGCGGCGGCGAACCTCGCCCGCTTGTCGGATCTGATCGGCGCCGGTCGGGTGCGCGAGCTGATTTTCACCGCAAGGCTGATCGGCGCGGAGGAGGCGCTGGCCACCGGGCTGGTCAGCGAGATCCTGCCCGAAGAGCCGGACCTGCTGGCGCGGGCGGCGGAACTGGCCGAACTGGTGGGGTCCATGGCACCGCTGACCCTGCGCGCCACGAAAGAGGCGATGCGGCGCACCCGCGCCGCGATCAAGGTCGACGATGCCGACCTGATCGCTGGCTGTTACATGAGCGACGATTTCCGCACCGGAATGGAGGCGTTCCTGAACAAGCAGAAACCAGAATGGAGTGGTAAATGACCGTCGCGACCGGCCCGCTTAGCGGTATGCGGGTGATTGAACTGGCCCATATCATGGCTGGCCCGGTCTGCGGGCTCATGCTGGCCGATATGGGTGCCGATGTTATCAAGGTGGAAAAGCCGACCGGTGATGACAGTCGGCGCTTTGTCCCGCCCGAGATCAACGGCGAATCCGCAGCCTACATGATGATGAATCGCAACAAGCGCGGCATTGCGCTCAACCTCAAGGATCCGGCGGCGGTCGAGGTCTTGCACAAGCTGCTGATGGATGCCGATGTGGTGATCGAGAATTACCGCAAGGGGGCGATGGAGCGGCTGGGCCTCGGCTATGAAAGCCTTGCCGAACTGAACCCCCGCCTGATTTATTGCGAGATCTCGGGCTTTGGCCGGACCGGCCCCTATGCCGAGCGCGGTGGTTTCGACCTGATCGCGCAGGGCATGTCGGGGCTGATGTCGATCACCGGCGAAGGGCCGGGGCGCCCGCCGGTCAAGGTCGCGGCGCCGATTTCGGATATCAATGCCGGTATCCTTGCGGCCATGGGCATCTCTGCAGCCTATTCCGAACGGTTGAAGACCGGACGTGGCCAGAAGGTCGATACCTCACTCTTCGAGGCGGCGATCGTGCAGACCTACTGGCAATCGGCCATTGCCTTTGCCACCGGCGAAAAGCCCGAGCCGCTGGGCTCGGCCCACCCGCTCAACGCACCCTACCAATCCTTCCGGACCAGCGATGGCTGGATCAATGTCGGTGCCGCGAACCAAAGCAACTGGCTGCGGTTTCTCGATGTGATCGGCGCGCCCGAACTGAACGACGATCCGCGGTTCTCGTCGAACCTGCAGCGCATCCGCAACCTGCCGGCGCTGGTTGGCGTGCTTGATGGCTACATGGCGAGGGACACAACCGCGAACTGGCTTGCCCGGATGGAGGCCGCGAAACTGCCGGCGGGGCCCGTCAACGATATCCTTGAGATGCATGCCGATCCGCAGGCCCGTGCCCGAGAGATGATCGTGACGGTCGATCATCCGCAGGCCGGCCCGGTCGAAACCATCGGCCATCCGGTCAAGTTCAGCCGCACCGAGGCCAGCATAAATCGCCCTGCGCCACTGCTGGGGCAACATAGCCGGGAGGTTCTCGGCGAGATGGGCTATGACAGCGAACGGATCGACTCCCTGATTGACGCGCAGGCCGTGATTGCGCCATGACCTTGCGTCGGGCTCTGCCCCGGCGATGCCTGTTGGAAGGACTATTTGCCCATGTCACTTGATCTTGAAACCGCACAGAAATTGATCGGCCACTGCCTGGAATGGCGCAAGGCCAACGGGTTGAAGCCGCTGACGGTGGCCGTGCTCGACCAGGGCGGCTACCTGATCGCGCTGGCGCGCGAGGATGGCACCAGCAATCTGCGGCCCGATATCGCACAGGGCAAGGCGCGCGGCGCGGTGGCGATGGGGCTGGGCTCTCGCGCATTGTTCAAGCGCGCGCAGACCGAGCCCTTCTTCATCCAGGCGATGAATGGGCTGGCTGGTGGGTCGCTGGTGCCCGTCGCTGGCGGTGTGCTGATCCGGCAGGACGAAGCGGGCCCGATCCTGGGTGCGGTCGGGATCACTGGCGATACCTCGGACAATGACGAAGCCTGCGCGATCGCCGCGATCGAGCGCCTTGGCCTGAAGGCCGACGGCGGCTGACCCGGCCTGTGAGGCGACGCGGTGCCCTTGTTGGCCGCGCGCAGCTTCCAGGCTCGGGCCGCATAACAAATAGATGACCGCCCCTGCGGGGGCGATGGCCGACAGGCAGACCTTGGGGCAAGGGTCATATCGTGTCGCGACGCGGCGCCAGTCCTTGAGGCGTCCGAATATGATCCCGATTCGGGTGCTTTGTGGGTATCTGCCGCGGTTGGCCGGTTCCCCCTATGCCCAAAACAAAAAACGACGGCACCCAGGGAGGAGGGGGTGCCGCCGTTCTCTTTATCGCCGGCTCAGGGGAGGAGCGAACCGGCAGATCAGGGTGGACCCCGTGGGGTCCGGGTGGTTTGGGCTGCGACCCCTAGGGAGGAGGAGCGGGGTCGCAGCCATCTCAGATGCCCCTAGGGAGGAGGAGCGGGACATCCGATCTCGTCAAGCTCGGCGGCTTGTTTCGTAGACGCAGTCGAAAGCCTTGCCGGCGATCTGGCAGCGGGCGATCCCGAGATCCTTGAGATCCCGGTCGCTCAGGCTCGAGAGCGACTTGATTGTTTTTGTGTAGGCGCGGCGCTTGGCGCGGGCCAATTTCATCTCGTTCCAGATGCTGCCAAGGCCACGATTGTGACCGGAGCGGCGGATCAGGGCATTTGCTGCGATAATCATCGCTTGGTCCTACTTTCGGTTTTCATGGCTCGCATTCGGGCGAACCGTCGTTTTCATGTTGTCTGCAATAGATAGTGAAATGCTGCACATGCACAATGACCGAATTCTCAATGCCGCTATGCAGCAATTGCATAAGTAATGCTGCCCTATAAATAGTTAGTGCTGCCTTGAAAATCAGCGATCTGTAAATTTTTCGCACCAAGCGAAGGAACTGCGTGGATACTGCGCGACGCCCTGCGACCAAAAGGCCGTTGCATCTGCCCGGCGTTGCAGATCAGGTGCAAAATACCGACATCCCAGAACTGACGCGGCTTTTTCCGCTTTTCCTGATGCAGGGAAAACGCGAGAAGCCCATTTTACCAGCAGCGACAGGAGATCAGGCATGAGTGTAGAGCGCGCCGAAGTAGAAGCCCGGCTGGCCGAGTTGGAATTGCCGGATGGCGGGACCCTGATCAGCCGCGACATGGTGCGCGCGCTGAGTGTCGAGGGCACAGAGGTGCGATTCGTGATCGAAGCGCCCACCCCCGAGATTGCCCGCCAGATGGAGCCGCTGCGCGCTGCAGCCGAACGGGCGATCGCCGCGATGGAAGGTGTGACCAAGGTCAGCGTGGCGCTGACCGCGCATGGCCCTTCGGCCAAGGCCCCGCCAGTCACCGGCGGGCCGGGCGGAGCCCCACCCAGCCTGAAGGTCGGCGGCCATCCCAAGCAGACGCAGGGCACTTTGAAGCCTGCCAGCGTGGCCTCGATCATCGCGGTCGGGTCAGGCAAGGGCGGCGTGGGAAAATCCACGGTATCGTCCAACCTTGCGGTGGCGCTGGCACGGGCCGGGCGGCGGGTCGGTCTGCTGGATGCTGATATCTACGGCCCCAGCCAGCCGCGCATGATGGGCGTGAACAAGCGCCCCGCCAGCCCCGATGGCAAGATCATCGAGCCGCTGCACGCGCATGGCGTCACGATGATGTCTATCGGTCTGATGCTGGACCCGGACAAGGCCGTGGTGTGGCGCGGGCCGATGCTGATGGGCGCGCTGCAGCAGATGATCTCGCAGGTGAACTGGGGCGATCTGGATGTTCTGATCGTCGATCTGCCGCCGGGAACGGGCGATGTGCAACTGACGCTGTGTCAGAAGGCAGAGCCGACCGGCGCGATTGTCGTATCGACGCCGCAGGACGTGGCGCTGCTGGACGCGCGCAAGGCGATGGACATGTTCAACACGCTGAAGACCCCGATTCTGGGGCTGATTGAGAACATGTCGACCTTCCACTGTCCCAATTGTGGGCATGAGGCGCAGATCTTCGGCCATGGTGGTGTCGAAAAGGAGGCGGAAAAGCTGGGTCTGCCGTTCCTCGGGGCCTTGCCGATTGATCTGGACACGCGGCTGGCCGGTGACAGCGGTACGCCGATTGCGGCGGGAAGCGGCCCGATGGCCGAGGCCTATGCGCAACTGGCTGACCGGTTGATCAAGGGCGGAATCGCCTGAACCGGGCCGCCAGTCTGCGGTTGCGCGCCACGGTTCGGAAAGGGTAATCTGCCTGCGAACGTGGCCTGCAGAGGCCTGCCAACCGAGCAGTTCAGAAAGTATTTCCGACGCATGCATCGCATTATCCTGGCCAGCTTCATCGCGTTGTTGATGACATTTCACGCCGCGCCGTTGCGGGCGGACGGGCCGCTGCGGATTCTGGTGATGGGCGATTCGATGATGGCCTCGCACCGGGTGTCGCGGCGGGCGGTGTCGCATGCGATTGCCCGCGCGTTGCGGGCGAAGGTCACCGATCAGTCGGTGATGGGCGCGCGGATCATCTATCGGTTGCCGATCACCGGGTCGCTGGGGCTGAATATCGGACGCCAGTACCGCGAAGGGGACTGGGACTGGATCGTGCTGAACGGTGGGGGCAACGATCTATGGCTGGGCTGTGGATGCAGCCGCTGCCACCGGCGGATGAGCCAGTTGATCAGCGAAAAGGGCAACGCCGGCGAGATTGCCAAGCTGATTGTCAAGCTGCGTCGTACCGGAGCCAAGGTGGCCTATGTCGGTTACTTGCGCAGCCCCGGCGCGGGCTCGCCGATCGAGCATTGCCGCGATGACGGTGACGAGTTGGAGCGTCGGTTGAAGCGGCTCGCTGCACTGGTCGACGGATTCTATTATGTCTCGATTGCCGATATGGTGCCGCATGGCGATGTGTCGTTTCACGCGGTGGACATGATCCACCCGTCGCTGAAGGGTAGCCGTGCCATCGGGCAACGTGTGGCGGCGACGATCAAAGCGGTCGAGACGGGGCGCTAAAGCGTTTCGGACCGCGGTATTGCCACCAGCCCCAGACGTCGTGCCGCAGCCAAGGACAGGATGCCGCTGTCCAGCCCCTCGGGCTTTTGATAGCGGCGCACTGCGGCGCGGGTGCGGGCATCCATCTGGCCGTTGATCTGCCCGCGATAGAGATTTCGCGCCAGGAGCGCGCGCTGCAGTGACGCCACGAATTCGTGTGTAAGATCAGCGGCGCAAAGGGTTTCGAACCATGTCGCCTTGCGTTCCTGCACGATGACCTGATGGGTCTCGGTCTTGTAGATGGCGGGGGTGATGACGGTGCCATCGGCCAGCACTTCGGCCGGTTGCAGGATGATCTGGTCAGTGACGGTTTCGATCACTGCGGGCGTCACCACCTTGCCCCAGCAGGTGCCGGGGGCCGCGCCGGGCGGCGCTTCGGCGAGGGTCTGGACCAGTGCAGGCTCGCCCGGGCTGCCGGGCAGCGGGGCGTCGCATCCCGACACGAGACCGACCGCGATCAGCAGCAACAAGAAGTTGTTTCGGCGCATGGGGGCTCGGGCCTCTGGAGCGTATTTTTCACGACAGGTTAGCGGCTTTTACCTTGATGCGAAAGGCGGCGGTGGGGGTGCCCGGCGTCGCGTGGGTGGGAACAAACCGAGAAAAAGCTGATTTTGTCGCATCTCTGTTGACGCGGAGTCGCAAAAGAGGCTGGTCTGGCCTATCTCCGACAGATACGAAAGCGGCGGGATTGGAATAAAGGGAGCCTGCGATCATGGCGAAAATCACCTATATCGAGCATAACGGTACGGAGCATGTGGTCGAAGTGGCCAACGGTCTGACCGTGATGGAAGGCGCGCGGGATAATAATATTCCCGGCATCGAGGCCGATTGCGGCGGCGCCTGCGCCTGTTCGACCTGCCATGTCTATGTCGCTGAAGACTGGGTGGAAAAACTGCCCGCCAAGGACGACATGGAAGAGGACATGCTCGATTTCGCCTTTGAGCCGGATCCGACCCGTTCGCGCCTGACCTGCCAGCTGAAAGTCACCGACGCGCTGGACGGCCTTGTCGTCAAGATGCCTGAACGGCAAATCTGACATGCGCCTCGGCGCGCTGATCCTGGGCCTGTTGGTGCTGATGGCACCGGGGGCCTGGGGCGCGGCCGCTTCCGGCCAGCGCACCGAGGTTCTGACAGCCCGCTACAGCGAGCCGACCACGCGGTACCAGCACGGCGTGCTGGGCGACGCTGTGGAATGGGGCGCGCTGGAGTTGGTGCTGGACGCCTGCGCCGATTGCGCGCGGATCACCCGGCGGAGCGTCGTCATTCGCCTGCCCGTGACACGGGTTTTCGAGGATATCGCGCCACGTGTCGTCGACTTGGGCGGGCAAGTGGGGCGCGCGGCCATCGTGGTGGAAAGTGATCTCGACCGGGGCGCGCGGCTGGCAATTTACGGCGGTGCCGGGCTGATCGACGCGACCCCCTATATCGGGCAGAGCCACCGCTGGCTGGCGCCGATCGGCGCGGCGGACCTCGATCAGGATGGCCGGGTCGAGATCGCCTATATCGACCGGCCACATCTGGCTAAGCGTTTGCGGCTTTGGCAATTTAGCGACGGCGCGCTCCGCCATCTGGCCGATCTGGACGGGTTGACCAACCATCGCATCGGCTGGCCCGACATTCCGGGCGGCATCCGGACTTGTGGTGCGCAGCCCGAGATGATCACCGCCAATGCCGATTGGTCGCGGGTGATGGCCACCACCTATTCGAGTTCCCAAGGGCTGAAGGCGCGCGAAATTGCCCGCTATACCGGCAAGGACAGTCTGGCGCGGGCGATGACCTGCCGGGATTGAGTGGGCGGTTCAGGTCTTGGGCGAAGGCGCGGCGTCGGCCGCCATCATCACCGCGAATGCCTGAACCGGTAGCGTGATCGGCGCACGCCACGGCGCGTGCTTGTGGGCAAAGAAGCCACCCAGCAGAACCATGAATCCCATCGGCACCACGGCCCCGGCGGCGCGGTCCATCGGCACGTCCGTGGCATAAATCGCGATTGCCATTCCGACAGCGAAAAGCAGCGTGATGACGCCAAGGGCAAACATCGCGATCCGGTTGCCGCCCTGTTCGCCAATGGCGACCTCGATATCCGGGCGCGCCGCGTGGACAGCGTCGGCAACCGCGCTGTGAATACGGCGGATCGCGATGCGGTCGGGGTCGTCACGGCCGACGCGCATGCCAAGGTTGAGCGCGATGGAGTGGCGGCCCTGATCGAATATCAGATCGAGCCGGCGCATTCGGTTGCCACCTATGCTGTGCAGCACGAAGTTCAGCGATGTGAGGTCGCGGTAGGCCACACGCCAGTTTTCCGTGCCGTCCCTGGCGAGCTGCGCCACATGGCCCGGCGCAATCTCGTAGGTGACGCGGCGCGCGAGAAGCGCGGGCTTCAGGCTGATGCGGTCCATTGGATCACCGTCTGACCGGCCTGTTGTCTCGCCCAGTCCTCACAAGGCGCGCCAGCCGATATCGCGGCGGCAGAACCCCTCGGGCCAGTCGATCTGGTCGACCATCGCATAGGCGCGGTCGCGCGCTTCTTGCAAGCTGGCGCCACGGGCGGTCACGTTGAGGACACGGCCACCATTGGCGACGATCTCACCGTTGGTGCGGGCGGTCCCGGCGTGAAAGACCATGTTGAAACTGTCCTCGGGGCAGGTTTCCAACCCGCGGATCACGCTGCCCTTGACGTAGTCGCCGGGATAGCCATTTGCCGCCAGCACCACGGTCAGGGCGTGGTCGTCGGCCCATTCCGCCTTGCACTCTGCCAACCGCCCGTCGGCTGCGGCATGCATTAGGTCCATCGCCTGTGCGCCAAGGCGCATCATCAGCACCTGGCATTCGGGATCGCCGAAGCGGACATTGTATTCGACCAGACGCGGGGCGCCGTCCTCAATCATCAGGCCGGCGTAGAGCACGCCCTGAAACGGCATGCCTCGTTTGGCCATTTCGGCCATTGTGGGACGAATGATCTCGTCCATCGCGCGCGCTTGGATTTCGGGGCTGAGGACTGGGGCGGGCGAATAGGCGCCCATGCCGCCGGTGTTGGGGCCGGTATCGCCCTCGCCGACGCGCTTGTGGTCCTGCGCGGTGCCGATGGACAGGATGTCCTTGCCGTCGCAAAGGACAAAGAGAGAGGCCTCTTCACCGGTCATGAATTCCTCGATCACCACCTCGGCGCCCGCGCCGCCAAACGCACCGCCGAACATGTCGTCGATCGCGGCATGGGCCTGTTCGAGTGTCTCTGCGATGATCACGCCCTTGCCTGCGGCCAGACCGTCGGCCTTGATCACCGTTGGCACGCCAGTTGCGTCAACATGGGCGTGGGCGGCTGCGGCATCGGTGAAATGGCCATAGCTGGCGGTGGGCGCGCCTGAAGCGGCGCAGATTTCTTTGGTAAAGCGTTTGGATGCTTCCAACTGGGCGGCGGCGGCGGAGGGGCCGAATGTCAGAACGCCCGCCTCGCGCAGCCGGTCGGCGACGCCGGCGGCCAGTGGCGCCTCGGGGCCGACGATCACAAGATCAATCGATTCTTCTTCGGCGAAGCCTACTACGGCGCTGCCGTCCATGATGTCGAGTGCGGCACATTCTGCGATGCCGGCAATACCGGCATTGCCGGGGGCCACCATCAGGCGGTCGCATTTGGGGTTTTGCAAGACGGCCCAGGCAAGGCTGTGTTCACGCCCGCCGCTGCCGAGAATAAGGATGTTCATGTGCACTCCGCGCTGGGGCTGGTGTCAGGGTTGCGGTCTGATTAGTCGCACCTGACCCGTGAGGCAAGGCAGGGAAGGTCCGAACAGGATCTGAGCCGGGCAACCTTTTCATCCGCGCGGGCTTGGGGCATTGATGGGATATGTCTGACCTCATAGATGACCCGACCCCGGGCCAGAACATTCCCGAATACTCTGTCTCGGAGATCTCTGGCGAAGTGAAGCGCACGCTCGAAGGGACCTTCGGGCGATTGCGCGTGCGTGGCGAGGTGGGCCGCGTGTTCAAGGCGCGCTCTGGCCATCTCTACTATGACGTCAAGGACGAACGGAACGTCCTGGCCTGTACCACGTGGAAAGGGCAGGTGGCAAAGCTGTCTGTCGTGCCCGAGGAAGGCATGGAGGTGGTCGTCACCGGACGGCTGACCGCATTCGGCCAGCAATCGAAATATAACATGAACGTCGAAGAGGTCGCCGTTGCGGGGGCTGGCGCGCTGATGGCGATGCTGGAGAAACGCAAGGCGGCACTGGCGGCAGAGGGGCTGTTTGCGCCCGAGCGCAAGCAGCGGCTGCCCTACCTGCCCGAGATTATCGGCGTCGTGACCTCGCCCTCGGGCGCGGTGATTCGCGATATTCTGCACCGGCTGCGCGACCGGTTCCCGCGCAAGGTGCTGATCTGGCCGGTGGCCGTGCAGGGTGCCAACTGCGCGGCCGAAGTGGCGAATGCGATTCGCGGGTTCAATGCGCTGACGCCCGGTGGGTCGCTGCCCCGGCCCGATCTGATCATCGTGGCGCGCGGTGGTGGATCAATCGAGGATCTGTGGGGGTTCAACGAGGAAATCGTGGTGCGCGCGGCGGCGGCGTCGGAGATTCCGCTGATTTCCGCAGTGGGCCACGAGACCGACACGACGCTGATTGATTACGCGTCCGATCAGCGCGCGCCGACACCGACGGCGGCCGCCGAACTGGCGGTGCCGGTGCGGCTGGAGCTGATGGCCTGGCTTGACGGGATGGATGCGCGCCTGACACGGGCGCTGACCGGCGGGGTGGGGCAACGTGGGCAACGGCTGCGCGATCTGTCGCGGGCCTTGCCGTGGCCTGACAGCCTGTTGGAGAGCCCGCGTCAGCGGCTGGATATCTGGGGCGAGCGATTGCCCGCCGCGCTGATCCGCGGCGTGCAGGCGCGCCGGGTCAAGCTGTCGGAGACCAGCGGCAGCCTGCGGCCGGGGGTGCTGCGCCGGGCGGTGCAGGGCGATGCGCGGCGCCTGATGGGGCTGGGTGCGCGGCTTGGTCCGGCTTTGGGGCGGGCGGCACAGACGGACCGGCGGCGGCTCGAGACGCTGGCGGCACGGCTGGTCAGGGTTGCGCCGGGGGCCGAGATTACCCGTAAACACGAAGAACTGGGCCGCGTGGCCGCCCGGCTGAGTGATGTCGGTACACGGCAGGTCCGTGACTGGCGCGACAGCATCGCGGCGCTGGACCGGCTGCGCGAGACGTTGGGCTACAAGGCGACGCTGGGCCGGGGCTATGCGGTGGTGCGCGGCGACGGTGAGGTGGTCACGACGCGCGAGGCGGCGGCGACGGCAGGGGCGCTGGAAATCGAGTTTGCCGATGGGTGGCTTGACGTGGGGCCCGGCGCGGCAAGACCCAAAACGACGAAGAAGGCCACACCACCGACGGAAAAGCCGGAGCAGGGCAAACTGTTCTGATCCGGGCGGTCTGAACGTTTCTGAACAATTGTCCTGCATTCGAGGGACTTATCGGCGTCTTTGCCGCGCTGGGCCGGGATGTCACGGGTCGGGGACCATGCTGCATCCCGGCCTTCGAGACGTGCCATGGCCTTGAAAAAGGGGCCTGAGCCAGACGCGTAACATGCGCCAAGCCCGCGCCTGCACGCCCAAATGGCCTGCCGGAAACCGCTGTTTCCCTGTTTCGCTTGCACGAACGATCCAAGACAAAACCCCTATATTGTCCGCTACCTGCCCAAGTTGCGCCTGATTGTCGCGTCATATCCTACTGCCAACGAGATTGATTAAAGGGATGTGTTGATGGATCGCCTGACCGAAATGGAAGCCTTCGCCACCGTGGTGGATCAGGGTGGGTTTACAGATGCCGCGCGCAAGATGGGGATTTCGAAATCCGCCGTTTCCAAGCACGTTTCATCGCTGGAGGCGCGCCTGGGCGCTCGCCTGCTGAACCGCACGACGCGGCGCGTCAGCCCGACAGAGATTGGCCTGGCCTATTATGATCGTGCCTTGCGGGTTCTGAATGACGCTGGTGAGGCCGATGCATTGGTCAGCTCGATGCAAAGCGATCCTTCGGGACTGTTGCGCATTTCGGTGGCGACCGATTTCGGCGTCAATCATCTGAGCCCGGTTCTGGGCCAATTCCTTGATGAGTTCCCGGATATCACGGTCAACATGGTGCTGAACAACCGCTATGTTGAGTTGATCTCCGAAGGGTTCGACATGGCGATCCGCATTGGCGAGCTGGAAGACAGCACGTTGCGCGCCCGCAAGCTGACCGAGACAACCAAGCGCATGATCGCGTCGCCGGGGTATCTTCAGAAATTCGGGCGCCCCCAGAAGATCGACGATCTGAACGAACACAAGCTGCTGCATTACTCCAGCCAGTCGGGCGGATCGGTGTGGAAGCTGACCGCGCCATCGGGCGAAAAGCGTCAGGTACGGACCGCCGGGGGCCTTTCGGTCAATGACGGGCAGTCACTGCTGAACGCGGCGATTTCGGGCCTAGGCATCGCCTATCTGCCCAGCTTTCTCTATTCCGACGCGATGGAAAAGGGGCTGGTCGAGGATGTGATCCCCGATCTGCCGGTTGAAACCCAAGGCATCTACGCAGTCTACCCGCCTGGCCGGTTTACCCAGCCCAAGGTGCGCGCATTCATTGATTTTCTGGTCCACGCCTTCGTCGACAAGGGCCCCACCGACTGGTGACACGACTTTCCTCCCTGCCCGTAACAGGGCCAACTGAACCCCGGTCCGCATAGCCTGCAACCGGGGTTTTCTTTTTGTGGCGCGTCTATTGGTGGGTGCACAAGGGGTGTGCGTAAGATCAGATTGTCATCTTGCCGCTCTGTCGCCAGATGTGGTCGCACTGAAAACAAGCAATCTTGAAAGGTAATTCCATGGCCAAACCCACCTTGCTGCTCATGTCCGGTTCGCTGCGTGCGGCGTCCTATAACAAGATGCTGCTGCGCGAGGCCGCTGCCGCCTTTGGGGAGGCGGAGGTGATCGAGGCCGATCTGGACCTGCCGCTTTACAATGGCGATGTGGAGGCTGAGGGCATTCCCGCCAAGGTCACGACATTGATGGAGCAGGTGCGTGGTGCCGATGCGCTGCTGATCGGTGCGCCGGAATACAACAAGGGGATCTCGGGCGTTCTGAAGAACGCGACCGATTGGCTGAGCCGCGCGAAGGAATCGGTGCTGAAGGACAAGATCGCGGTGGTGATGTCCGCAGCCGGAGGGCGCACGGGTGGCGAAACCGCGCATTTCATGACGCTGAGCAATCTGCACCAGTTGCAGGTGAATGTGGTGCACGGGCCGTTGATCCTTGTGGCGCAGGCGCAGAAGGAATTCGACGAGGACGGGCGGCTGACAAACGATTTCCTCAAGCGGCAGATCGCTGACCGGATGGCGCGGCTGCGCGGCATGCTCGGGTAACGCGCAAGAGAATTTGCAAGCCCGCGAATTGAGTCGGATCGGGGCCTGCGCCCCTTAGCCGAAACGATTCGCATCGAAGGCGGCGAGGTCGGCGTTGATACGCCGCCCGCTGACCATATCGGCCACCCAGCGCCCGGTCTTTGGCCCGCCGGTCAGGCCGACGTGTTGATGCCCGAACGCGGCAAAGACACCGCTGCCGCCTATTTCACCGATCAGCGGCAGGCTGTCGGGGGTGGAGGGGCGGAACCCCATCCATTCCTCGACGCTGTCATAGGTCAGGTCGGGAAAGACCCCGGCCACCTTGCGGCGCAACTGGTCAAACGGTGCGCGCGATGGGGGGGCGGTGCTGCTGCCTAGCTCGACCAGCCCGGCGCAACGCAGCCCGTGTTCCATCGGGTTTACAGCGAATTTTCCCGACTGGATCATCAACGGCACGCGCACCTTGGCATTGGGGGCGTTGAAGTGCAGATGATAGCCACGTTCGGCCTCCAAGTGTACCTTGACGCCTAGTTTGGCCATCAGCGGTTTTGACCATATGCCCGCCGCCAGAACCGCCGCATCGCAGGGCAGGGTACCCTGGTTGGTGATCACTTCGGTAATGCGCCCGTCTGTCAGGGTCACATCGCGCATTTCGGCCCGAAGATAGCTGCCGCCCTCATCCTGCAGCACGCTGCACAGATCGGTCATGTAGGCCCCAGGATTGAGGATATGGCCGTGCCCGCGCAGCATTGCGAGGCAGCTATGTGAGCGGGCCAGCATCGGTTCGGCCTCTTGCACGGCGTTGCCTTCGATCAGTTCGGGTATGTAGCCCGCCGCGCGTTTGAGCTCCCAACCATATGCGTCCGCCTCATAGGCGGCGCGGTCGCGGTAGGCATAACCGAAATCGCTGGAGGCGATCCATTTTTCGGCGCGGGTGCCCTTGGTCAAGGCGCGGTGCTGGTCGACGCTGTCATGCAGCAGTTGCACAAGGCTGGCCGAGGTGGCGCGGGTGCGGGGATCGGTGGCGTTCGCCACGAATTTTGCCAGCCAGGGGATCAGGCGCGGCAGGTAGGCCCATTGCATGAACAACGGGCCGTCACGCGATGCCAGATATTTCGCCCCGTCGCGCATGATGCCGGGCGTGTTCATCGGCACCACGGCCCATTCTGCCAGCAGCCCGGCATTGCCAAAGGACGCGCCGGCGCCGGGATGATCGCGGTCGATCAGCGTCACGGTGTGGCCCGCGCGGCGCAGCCAGATGGCCGTGGACAACCCGCAGATACCCGCGCCGACGACGATGATGTTGCGAGATGGCATGGCAGGAATCCTTGAGGCGGGGGGATTGTGGCGTCACTTTATGCAGCAACTGGCGCACACGGCAAGCGGGAGTATGCAGGTATTTTCTGATCGTATTTGCCATCACCGAGACCATCGCGTTGGGGCCGCGTGCCACGCCAGAGACGATTGCGCGCTTTGCCGCCAAGATGCATCTGGACGTGCCGATCTGGCAGCAATTCCTGATCTATTCCGGCAATGCGCTGACCGGCGATCTGGGGGGCGACGTGTTTTCGGACCGGCCTGTGACGATGATCTTCAGCGAGCGTATCGGTTTTATCCTTGCGTTGGTTTGCGCCGGGTGATCTTGGCGACCAGACGCTGCACCTGATCCTGCCAGCCTTTGTCATCTGGCCAAGCTGGGTCGAGCGGGGATCAATCGGGGGCTGCGCCTGCCGGGTGGGGCGCGGGTTCGGACGTCAGCGCGCCGAGGATCTCGGCAGCGGCGCGCTTGGTACCGGGATTGCGCTGCATCCGGTCCGAGACGACCGCCAGCTTGCTGCGCATCGTGTCATCCTGCAAAAGCGCGTTGATCTCGTCACGCAGCGATTCCGCGTCCCAGCGGGCGCGGTCGATGCGGCGGCCAACCTGGGTGGCTTGGGCGCGCTGCGCGTTGTCATGCCCGTCCCAGCAATAGGGCATCACCAGCGACGGAACGCCGTGATAGAGCGCTTCGCAGAAACTGTTGTTGCCGCCATGATGGATGACCAGCGCGGCCTGCCCGATCACCGAGGGCTGGGGAAACCAGCTACCCAGATGCACATTGTCGGGAATGCGGTCATAGGCCTCGATCATGGCGCCGACATTCACCAGAAAACGCGCCTCAATCGTTTCGAACACGGCGATCATCCGCTTGATCAGTTGCGTATCGACCGCCCCGAGCGAACCGAAGCTGACATAGACCAGCGGCCCGTCGCTGACGGGCAGGCGGGGCATCTCAAACTGGCTTTCCTTGCGCACGCAGCCCTCGAGAAAGACGAACCTGTCTGGCGGCAGAGGTATGTCGCGAGCGTAGCGTACGACGCGCGGCGACAACATCAGGTTCAGCGTCGGCGAGGGCTCTAGAAAGAGCGGTGCGGGCAGGGCGGGCAGCCCGTGCTTCTTGCGAAACCGATTGTAGCGCCGGTGCACGCTGCCGGTTGCTTCCTGGTAGGCGGCGCTGAAAATGTCGATTGCCGCCGTATCCTCCGGTGCCAGCCCCGACAGATAGGGCGGCACCGCGGGATCTGGTATTTCCGTCTCGGCGCAGGACACGATCCGGATCCAGGGGCATCCGGCGCGCGCGATGGCGGGAAACATGATCACGTTGTCCAGCACGATGGCATCGGGGCGGATCTGGCCCAGAAGCCGCGCCAGATCGTCCTCGACCGTCATCGCGGTTTCGACGATCGCCTTCCATGTGGGTGCGACATAGGTCGGTAATTGCGCCAGCGGATCGAGGTTGAAATGCGGCACATGGGTGTTGGTGAATTCCTGCCAGTAATCCGCGATGGCGGCGGCACTGCTGGCGGCAGTTTCGGGCAGGTGGTATTCCTTGAACCCGTATTCGGCGAAGACGCCGGTAAAGCCCGGATGGCAGATAAAGACCGGAACGGCGCCTTGCCGCTGCAATTCCTGGGCGATGCCGACACAATTCAGCGCGGCGCCAAAGCTGGCCTCGGGAAAGAAGGCGATCTCGAGAGGTCGGGTCATGCGCGCGGTCCTTTCGCCAGCGGGGGAATGCCACGATTCGCAGCTTGCGGCTTGCGGATGCGTGAGCGCCGCAGATGCACGACGATCTGGTCGGCGGCCAGTTGAAACTGGCTGTGCTCCAGGCTGTCGAGGATTTCAAGATGCTCTTCCATCGCCTGCCGCAGGCGAAATTCGGGGCTGGGTGCGATCTTTTGCGAGGCTTGCCGCAGACGGTGATGCGCGATCAGGCTGCCGCGCAGAAACCGATTGCCCGAACATTCGGCGATCAGCGTGTGAAAGGCGATGTCGATCTGTCGGAAACCGGCTGCCGTGACGCTGCCTTCTTCGGCGCTGACAAATCGGGCCATCTGCTCTCGCATCAGCCCCGCGCGCTGGGTATCCAGCGCGAAATCGGGTGCCAGGATCGCTTGTCGCTCCATGAGAATGCGGAAATCGAAGCTGTCCTCGGCGGCATCGGGCGAGTCGATCAGCGGTTGAAAGGCCCATGCCCGGCCCGGAAGTTGCCGGACCAAACCATCCTTTGATAGTACTTTTAGCGCATTTAGTACAGCCGCTCGCGGTGCTTTATACCGCCGGGACAGGGCGCTGACCGATTGTACCTCGCCAAGCCGTCGCTCGGCCCGATCAGACAGGATCTGATGGGCGATGGAATGTTCGGATTCTGCAAGGTCTCGAATGGTTGCGCTCAATTCTTCAGCGGACCCGAGTGCCAGGAAATAACCCTCTTCGGCGCGCCATTCCAAAATATTACGTTCTTCCAATAGCTTGAATGCTGATCGTATTGGGGTGCGCGATACACCGCAGGCGTCTGAGAAAACCTGCTCGGGCAGGTGGTCGCCACGCCGCATCCCGCGATCAAGGGCAACACTCAGGATCCGCTGCGCGAGCGTCAGGTGGTTCTGGCGAATGTTTCTGCGGATTTCGGGCATCTGGCGCAGTCCTGGTCTGTTGTCGAGCCTTGAAATCTCAGGCGGGTGGCAAAAAGAACACCTAATACAGTTTGACGTACTTTTCGCAAAGTTAATACTATAACCGAGGCTGACCATCAATGAGTGCGTTCAACAAACGCCACGCGCAGCCACCAAGGGCGGCGGGAAGTGGCAACGAAAGTGGAGGAGTGAAATGACGATGCAATTCAAGATATGCGGTGCCGCCATCGGCGCGAGCCTGGCATTGGGCGCCGGCATGGCGTCAGCGGACAAGCTGGTCGTGTCCAACTGGGACGGTTACATGGCTCCCGATGCGATCAGCGCCTTTAGCGAGGCGTCCGGCAACGAGGCCGAACTGGTCCTGCACGGGACCAACGAAGAGATCATGGGCAAGCTGATTGCCTCCAAGGGCAAGGGCTATGATGTTGTCTTTGTCTCCTCGCCCTTTGCCGAGGTTCTGCACAATCTGGGCCTGGCGGAAGAGCTGGATCACGACAAGATCCCCAACCTGAGCAACCTCTATACCGAAGCCACCCAGCTCAAGCATGACGAGGGCAACGTGTTTTCGGTGCCTTATGCCTGGGGCACGACCGGGCTCTGCTATCGCTCGGACCTGGTAGAAGGCACGCCGGACAGCTGGATGGATCTGCTGCAACCATCCGAGGATCTGGCGGGCAAGACGACCATGCTGGCCACCGACCGCTGGCTGCTGGGGGCCGCGATGCTGGCCAAGGGCTATTCGGTCAACACCACCGATGACGCCGAACTGGCCGAAGTGCGCGACCAGCTGATCGCCACCAAAAAGACGCTGCTGGCCTATGACGACACTACCTTCTACGCCAAGCTGGTTTCGGGCGAGGCCGAGATGGTGCATGCATGGGATGGCTGGTGCAACTACGGCATCGCGGAAAACGCCGACATCAAATACACGATTCCCAAAGAGGGCTCCGACCTGTGGGTCGATACGATGGTGATCCTGAAAAACTCCGAGAACAAGGACGCCGCCTACGACTTCGTGAATTTCATTCTCGACCCCAAGAATCACGGCTGGGCCGCCGAGAACATCCTCTACAAGGTGCCGAACAAACCGGCGATGGAGGCCCTTTCGGAAGATTTCATTGCGCAGTTCCCCAACATGGGAATCTCACCCGAACAGCTGATGAGCTATGAGCAGCTTCGCGATGTGGGGCAGGCGCAACGGGCCTATTCGCGCATCGTTTCCGAGATCAAGGCTGCCAACTGAGTCTTTGAGCCTCTGATCGCCCGGCGCGTAATGCGCCGGGCGTCTTCTCTGAACATTCACGAGCCAGCGGTGCGCGTTTCCGTGCGCGGGACTGGCAACAAACCGGGCGTGCCTGATGACCGACCGCAAACCGCTCTACCTGATGACACCAGCTCTGGCCTGGTTGACGGCCTTCATGGTTGTGCCATGCCTGCTGATCCTGGCGCTCGGATTCTTCCGGCGCGGGATCTATGGCGGCATCGAATACACGTTCACGCTGGAAAATGTCGCGCTGGTGTTCGATCCGCTCTATGCCAGCATCTTTCTGAAATCGGCGGCCATTGCGGGGCTGTCGGCGCTGATTGCAGTGGTGATCGGCTACACCGCCGCCTTTGCCATCGCCGCCGCACCCACCCGGCGCCAGCCGACGCTGCTGTTCTTTGCGGTGCTGCCGTTCTGGTCCAACTACCTCGTGCGCACCTATGCCTGGATCGTCATGCTGAACCGCGAAGGGTTGGTGGCGGGGATCGCGGCCTGGTTGGGCTATGACGGCGAGTTGCCCAAGATGCTCTATACCGAGACCGCCGTGGTGATCGGGCTGGTCTATAATTACCTGCCTTTCGTGATCCTGGCCTGCTATGCGCCCTTGTCGCGCCTCAACCCTGAGATCGCCGAAGCGTCGCGCGATCTGGGGGCCAGCGCCTGGACGACGTTCCGCCGGGTGATCCTGCCGATGACGGTGCCGGGGATCGCGACGGGGTTCGTCTTTGTCTTCGTGCTGTCGATCGGCAATTTCGTGACGCCCGCGCTGCTGGGCGGTGGGAATTTCCAGATGATCGGCAACCTTGTCTATGCGCAGTTCCTGACCGCGAATGATTGGCCCTTTGGCGCGGCGCTGTCGATGTTCCTGATCGCCATCATGATGGGTTTGCTGACCTTGCAGACATTTGCAACCGAACGCGCCTCGGGCGCCCGGCGGGAGGACTGACCATGCGCAGCATTGCCAATCCCCGCCTGATGCTGATGATCCTCTCGGCGGTGTTTGCCTTTCTCTACATCCCGATTTCGGTGCTGTTCGCACTGTCCTTCAACGAGGGCGGGTTGCCGACGGCCTGGACCGGGTTCTCGGTCAAGTGGTATGGCGAGTTGTTCCGCAACGCCGATATCATGGGGGCTGCGCTGAACACCCTGATCGTCGCGGTGATCTCGACCATCCTTGCGACGATCCTTGGCACGCTTCTGGCCGTGGGGGTCGAGATCCGCCGCCGCAATGGCCGCTTCCTTGAAACCATCATCTTTGCGCCGATGATCATCCCTGACATCGTGCTGGCCATCGCGCTGCTCAGCTTCTTTTCGCTGCTGAACGTGACGATGGGGCTGCATACCGTGATCCTGAGCCATGTGGTCTTCAACCTTGCCTTTGTCTGCTCTGTTGTGCGGGCGCGGCTCAAGACTTTCGACTGGTCGATCGTCGAAGCCTCGACCGATCTGGGTGCGCCCATGGCGATCACGCTCTGGCGGGTGGTGCTGCCGGTGATGCTGCCGGCCGTGATTGCCGGGGCGCTGCTGGCGTTTACCCTGTCGCTGGATGAATTCATCATCGCGTTCTTCACCGCCGGAGCCGGACGCGATTCCATCACCTTGCCGATGCAGATTTTTGCGATGATCCGTTTCGGCGTCACCCCTGAAATCAACGCGCTCGCTGCCATCGTGATGACCGTCTCGGTCGTCATCCTGGCTCTGTCGCAACGTCTGAACCGTGGAGGGCTCCCAGGACAATGACCCAGCCTTTGCTGACTATCCGCAATGCGCAGAAACGCTTTGGCAATGTCAAAGCCATCGACGGCATCGATCTGGATGTGCAGGAGAACGAATTTTTCGCGCTTCTGGGGGCCTCCGGCAGCGGCAAGACCACGCTCTTGCGCATGCTGGCGGGGTTCGAAATGCCCGATGGTGGCGAGATCATCCTTGATGGCAAGGACGTCAGCCAGGTGCCGCCAAACCACCGGCCGGTCAACCTGATGTTCCAGTCCTACGCGCTGTTCCCGCACATGAGCGTCGCGCAGAACATCGCCTATGGGCTGGAGATGGAAAAACTGCCCAAGGCGCAGATCAAATCGCGGGTGGACGATATCCTCGACGTGATCCAGCTGGGGCAACTGGCGCGGCGCAAGCCCGATCAGCTCTCGGGCGGGCAACGCCAGCGCGTCGCGTTGGCCCGGGCCTTGGTCAAACGCCCGCGACTGCTGTTGCTGGACGAGCCGCTCGGCGCTCTGGACAAGAAGCTGCGCGGCGACATGCAGCTGGAGCTGAAACGCATCCAGCATGAGTTCGGCATCACCTTCATCATCGTCACCCACGATCAGGAAGAGGCGCTGGTCATGGCTGACCGGGTGGCCATCCTGAAGGATGGTAAACTGTTGCAGTCGGGCACGCCGCACGAGATTTACGAGCATCCCCAAAGCCGCTTTGCCGCTGATTTTATTGGGGTGATGAACTTCTTTCCGGTCCGCGAGCAGGGTGGCAAGCTGGTGGCAAAGGATGGCAGCGTCATCGCCGCGGCCAAGAAGTTGGAAGCCGGTCAGGAAGGCGTTGCCGCCGTCCGGCCCGAACGGCTGCATCTCAACGGTGACGCAGGCGAAAACAGCGTGACGGGCACCGTGTCGGACATCGCCTATCACGGCCTGGATCTTCAGGTGCACCTGAAGACGGCCGCTGCGCCCGAGCCGGTGCTGATACGCCTGACCGCCGACATCGCCGAGGCGCGCCCGATCAGTGTTGGTGACACCGTCACCGTCAACTGGGCGGCCCGGGACACTCGGGCCTTCGCCCACTGAATTCGATCGCCGTGCCGCGCGCGGCCCTACCCAAGAAATCAAGGAGACGATCCAATGACCCAGAAAACCTTTGCCTTCTTCCCCGAGGCCGCCTTTGGCCCCGCACTCAACTCTGTTGGTATCGCCCAGGCGGTAGAGCGCATGGGGCACAAGGCCGTGTTCCTGTCGGATCCCGGTTTTGTCGAGGTTTACGAAGGCTATGGCTTCGAGGCGCATCCCGTCGCCCTGTCTGAGCCGATGCCGCCCGAGCAGATGGCCAAGTTCTGGGAGGATTTCATCAACTCCCACATCCCGAATTTCCGCAAGGCGCCGATCGACCAAATCGACAACTACGTCAAGGAATGCTGGGAGGCGATCGTGGACAGCGCGAAATGGGCGCAAAAGGATCTGCCGCAGGTGCTGGCCAAGATCAAGCCCGACGTCATCTCGGTGGATAACGTGATCCTGTTCCCGGCGATCAAGCAATATGGCGTGCCGTGGGTGCGGATCATCTCTTGCTCGGAAAACGAGATCGAGGATGAATCGATCCCGCCGCACCTGTCGGGCATGTCGGTCAACGACACCGAAGGCCACGCCGCCTTCCGCAAGAAGTTCAGCGAAGTGATCAAGCCGATCCACGACGATTTCAACGAATTCCTGAAGGAATGCGGCGAAGACCCGTACAAGCTGGGCGAATTCTTCGAGGCATCGCCCTATCTGAACCTGCTGCTTTACCCCGAGCAGGTGAAATACGAGCGCAAGTTGCCGCTTGATCCCAAGCAGTTCCAGTATCTCGAAGGCTGTGTGCGTCAGGACAAAGATTATGAGGTGCCGACCTTCAAGAAAAACAACGACGGCCCGCTGCTCTATGTCTCTTTCGGCTCGCTCGGGGCAGGCGATACCGACCTGCTGAAACGCCTGATCAAGCTGATCTGCAACACCCGCTACCGGGCGCTGGTCAATGTGGGCGATTACGAGTCGGAATATTCCGACCTGCCCGACAATGTGATCATCGGCAGCTGGTTCCCGCAGCCTTCGGTCATTCCACAGGTCGATGCCGTGATCCATCACGGCGGCAACAACTCGTTTACCGAGTGCCTCTATTTCGGCAAGCCGGCGATCATCATGCCCTATGTCTGGGACGGGCATGACAACGCGATGCGCGTGCAGGAAACCGGTCACGGCTTCCGCTCGGACCGTTACGACTGGACCGACGAGGAACTGATCGCAAAGATCGAGGCCTGCCTCACCGATAGCGACATCGCGGCACGCCTGAAAAAGACATCGGCCCACATGCAGTCCCAGAACGGGCAGGAAAAGGCCGCGAAGCTGCTGGTCAACCTTGCCGAGGCGCAGAAATGACCAATCTCGCTTCTTCCGCGCCGCATATCCACAATGCGACGACATATGATGATCTGGTCGATTGGGGCCCGCAGCCCGACATGATCGAGGGGCAGTCCCATTCCACCGGGCGTCTTTTGCACAAGGGGCCGGACAATTCTCCGGAAACCGGCATCTGGGTCTGCACCCCCGGCACCTGGAAAATCTCGGTGCCGCGCGACGAATTCTGCCATTTCGTCGCCGGCCGCGTCAGCTATCGCCGCGACGACGGTCAAGAGGTGATCGAGGCCGGTCCCGGCACCTGCGTCCTGTTTCCAGCGGGCTGGAAAGGCACGGCCGAGATCACCGAAACCCTGCGCAACATCTACATGCTTGTTTAAGAAGGATGAAACAGTTGAAAACTCCCGTAATGCACAAACCGCTCGAGGTCACCGAAACCGATGACTGGGGCATCATCCCGACGATGATCGAGGGCGAAAGCCACGTCTCGGGCAAGGTGCTGCACAAGGGTCCGGACGGGCAAAGCGAATGCGGCCTCTGGATCTGTACCCCCGGTAAGTGGGACTGCCACGTCACCAGCGACGAATTCTGCCATTTCCTTGAAGGCCGCTGCACCTATGTGCACGAGTCCGGCGACGTGATCGAGATCACCCCCGACACCGCCGCGTTCTTTCCCAAGGACTGGAAAGGCGTCTGCACCGTTCACGAGACCATCAAGAAGGTCTACATGATCCGATGACCGGAACCGCGCCGACACATGGGCAAATCCTGCCTGCTTCTGCCGCGCTCTTGGCATCACGGGGTCACGAGGGCGCCCGCCTGACGGCCTTTGTCGCGGATGCCTCGCCACGCCGGTATTTCCGGCTGGAAGGGCAGGGGCTGATCCTGATGGAGGACCCTACCGATCCGGTGGGGTTCGATGCCTATCTGCGGCTGTCGGCGCATCTGGCTGATCTGGGGCTTTCGGCGCCGCGCGTTGTCGCTGCGACGAAGCCCGCAGGCGTGGCGCTAATCGAGGATCTTGGTGACACGACCTATTCCCGCTGCCTCTCTGCGGGCGAGGATGAGGGCGCGCTGTATCGACTGGCGGTGGATGTCCTCTTGCATCTGCATCACGACCCGCGCGGCGTACAGGTGGATCAGCCCCGCTATGACCTGCGCAAGATGCTGGACGAGCTGGAGGTCTTTGCCGAATGGTTCGCCCCCGCCGTCGCGCCGGATCTGGACCGCACCGCGTTCGCCCAAGAGTGGCGCGCGCTGTGGGAGGCCGCGCTGGCCCCGGTCGACGGGCACTATGACACGTTGATCATGCGTGATTTCCATGTCGATAACCTGATGTTGCTGGACGGACGCGAAGGCGTGGCCCGCTGTGGTCTGCTGGATTTCCAGGATGGTGTGCTGGGGCCGTGCGAATACGATCTGATGTCGCTGTTGCAGGATGCGCGCCGCGACCTGTCGCCGGGGCTGGAGGCATCGCTGTTGGCCCGCTACCTGGAGAATGCGCCGGCGCATCTGGGCGGCGCGCAGGCGATCCGCCGCCGCTATCACCTTCTGGCCGCGCAGCGCCATGCGCGCATCCTCGGCGTTTTTGTCCGGCTCTGCCTGCGCGACGGCAAACCGGGTTACCTCGATTGGCTGCCGCGAGTGCTGCGCCAGTTCCAGACTGCGCTGGTCGACGCGGCGCTCACTGACATTTCGGCGTTGCTCGATACCCGCATGCCGGGCTGGCAGGCAACGGCCGCCACGCTTGATACCCGTCTCAAACCCCTGAAAGGAGTGTCCGCATGACCGACATTCTTCGCCCCTGCTACTATCTTGCCCCCGATTTTCACGCCTCACAGGGGGCTGCGCATGACGTCATCGACCCCGCCACGCTGGAAACGGTTGGTGCGCGCGCGGCTGTCACTGCGGACGAGTGCGACAGCGTCCTAGACCGCGTGAACGCGGCACAGCGCAAATGGGCGAGAACCGATGCCAAGACGCGCGCCGCCACGCTGCACCGGCTGGCCAACCGGATCGAGGCGCATGACATGACCGACTGCGCCATCCTGATGAGCCGCGAGATGGGAAAGCCCTATCCCGAGGCCATCGGCGAGGTCGCCAATTGCGCGCCGATCTTTCGCTATTATGCGGAAATGGCCCGCGACGAGGCGGGCAAGGTGGCCGGCACGACGCAAATCGGCTCTTTGCAATTCGCGCGTTACGAGCCGCTGGGCGTCTCGGCGCATATCATGCCGTTCAACTTTCCCATCCTGCTGATGTGCTGGACCGTTGCCGCGTCATTGGCTGCGGGCAATGGTGCGATCATCAAGCCGGCGGAGGCAACAACATTGTCGACGCTGGAATTCATGAAAGTGTTCGATGACATGCCCGCCGATCTGATCGCCTGCCTGCCGGGTGGTGTGGAGGTGGGCAAGGCTCTGGTCGACAGCCCGAAAACCCACGCCGTCGCCTTCACCGGTTCGGTCAAGGCCGGACAGGCCGTGGCCGAGGCCGCAGCGCGCCGTCTGAAACCGGCGGTGATCGAGGCGGGTGGTTCGGACCCGATGGTGATCTCGGCTCATGCGCCCATCGCCATCGCCGCGGCCGGCGCGGTGACGGGGGCGTTTCACATGTCGGGTCAGGTCTGCACATCGACAGAGCGGATGTATGTCGTGGACTCGGTGCATGATGCCTTCATCGAGGCTTTCGTCGCGGAAACCAAACGCCTGCGCATCGGGAACGGCTTGAAGAAATCCGAGATCGGCCCGCTGGTCAGTGAAGCGGCGCGCGCCCGGGTGATGCAACTGGTCGACGATGCCGTGGCTGCTGGCGCCAAGGTGGAATGCGGCGGACGCGTGCCCGAGGGTCTGGAAACGGGCTGGTTCTACGAGCCGACGATCCTGACCAATTGTACCCCCGACATGGCGATCCAGCGGCAGGAGGTTTTCGGCCCCGTCGTCAGCGTCGTTCGCGTGTCCGATTTCGACACCGCCATCGCCATGGCCAATGACAGCGAATTCGGCCTTGGTGCGTCGATCTTCACCACCGATCTGGCCGAGGCGCACGAAGCGACCGAGCGGTTGGAGGCCGGTATGGTCTGGGTCAACAACCCGATGATCGACAATGATGCATTGCCCTTTGGCGGGTGGAAGAATTCGGGCATCGGGCGCGAATTGGGCCGCATGGGGCTGGACACGTTCCGCCGCACCAAGATGGTGATCATGGATCATCAGCCGGTGCGCCATGACTGGTGGTATCCCTATGACGATGAATGGTTTCTCGACGCGGGCGGGCGCAAGCATGTCTGATCTCACCCCGGCCCGGAAGGCAGGCCAATGACCGACACGAATATCGCCGCCGTGATTTTGGCTGCGGGTCAGGGCTCTCGTATGGGCTCGGACCTGCACAAGGTGCTGCACGAGGTCGCGGGCAAGCCAATGCTGAGCCATGTTCTGGACAATCTCGCCGCGCTCGATGCCGCGCGCAGCGTTGTGGTTGTCGGTGCCGGGCGGGAGCAGATCCTGCGCGCCTATCCGGATATAACCACCGCCGTACAGGAGCAGCAGTTGGGCACCGCCCATGCGGTGAAAATGGCGCAGGCCGCGCTGGCGGGTTTCGAGGGCACGGTTCTGGTGCTTTATGGCGACGTGCCGCTGGTGCAGCCGGAAACGATGCGCGCGCTTTGCGCCAAGGTGCGCGGCAATGCCGCGCTGGCTGTTCTGGGCTTTCGCCCCGAGGACACGCTCAGCTACGGGCGGTTGGTCACGGATGCAGCGGGCAACCTGATCCGGATCGTCGAACATGCCGAAGCCGATGAAGAGACGCGCGCGGTGCGCTTTTGCAATTCCGGCATCATGGCGGTGCGCCACGATGTGCTGTTCGATCTGTTGGCGGAGGTCGGGAACGACAATTCCAAGGGTGAATATTACCTGACGGATATCGCCGCTCTGGCCCGGCAGCGGGGCTGGGATGTGGCCACGCTCGAGGCTGATCCGGTTGAAGTAACCGGCGTGAACTCGCAGGCTGAACTGGCAAAAATCAACAAACGGATCGCCGCGGATGGCCTGCCCGGCGCACGGGCACATACATGATGCAGACGCACCGATATGCAGAGGCCACGCCGCGCCCCTATTGGGCCGAAACGGTGGCGGCCCCGGTCGCCCCGCCGGTACTGGAGGGCGATATCACTTGCGATCTGGCGATCATCGGTGGCGGCTTTACCGGGCTTTGGTCGGCGCTGAAGGCGACGGAACGCTTTGCTGGTGCCCGCATCGCCCTGTTGGAGGGCGAAACGCTGGGGAATGCCGCCAGTGGCCGCAATGGCGGGTTCTGCGCGCCCAGCATTTCGCATGGCGTCTCGAACGCCGTGGCCCGCTGGCCGGGTGAGGCGGATACGCTGGTGCGCCTGGGGCGCGAAAACCTTGATGCTTTCGAGGCGGACCTGACGGAATACGCCATCGACGGCGGCTTCGAGCGCAGAGGCAAGCTGAACGTGGCGGCGACGCCGTGGCAGGTGGACGGGCTGCGCGCGATGCAGGCCAGCTATGCGCGCTTTGGGATCGAGACCGATCTTCTCGAAGGCGCGGCACTGGATGCACGGCTCAATTCGCCGCGCTACACTGCTGGCCTTTTTGAGCCCAATTATGCGCTGGTGAATCCCGCGAAACTGGTCAACGGGCTGGCCCGCGCCGCCATGGCGCGCGGCGTGGAGATTTATCAGGACAGCCGCGTGACCGCGCTGCGGTCTGATGGCGATGGTGTCCGCCTGACCACCGCGCAGGGCACGGTGTGTGCCAAGCAAGTGATCCTTGCCACCAATGCGGCGGTGCCGCTGCTCTGGCGGCTGCGCCCGGCGATCATTCCGATCTGGGATTACACCCTGCTCAGCGCGCCGCTGACGGATGACCAAATGGCGGCAATCGGCTGGCAGGGGCGCTACGGCATCGCCGACAGCGGCAACCAGTTTCACTATTTCCGCAAGACAGACGACAACCGGATCCTCTGGGGCGGCTATGATGCCATCTACCATTACGGTGGCCGCCGCGATGCCCATCTGCATGACCGCGCGGCTTCTTACGCGCGGCTCGAGCAAAATTTCTTTGACGCGTTTCCGGCGTTGGAGGGCATCGGTTTCACTCATCGCTGGGGCGGGATCATCGACACATCCGCACGACTGACTGCTTTTGTCGGGACCGCGCTGAGTGGCCGCGTGGCCTATGCGATGGGGTTCACTGGCCAGGGGGTATCGGCCAGCCGCTTTGCGGGGCTGACCATGCTCGATCTGCTGGAGGGCAAGACGACTGAGCGCACGCGGCTGAAAATGCTGAGCAGCCCCGCCGTGCCGTTCCCGCCCGAACCGATCCGCAGCTGGGTGGTGAAATGGGCGCAGGCCGATCTGGCGCGCGAAGACCTGACCGGCCGACGGTCCTTGTTGCTCAGAACGATGGACCGGATCGGAATCGGGTTTGGTTCATAGCCCACGAAGGAGATAAGAATGAAAAACCCAGAACATGTCATCGGCTTCGACGCTGCGGCCGTTGCCCCGCGGGATACGCTGACCGACGATCCTGCCGTGGTCGATACCCCCTATAAAAGCCGCAGCTGGCGCCATTTCGAGAATTCCGACAAGGGCGCCATCGCAGGCATTTGGCAGGCCGAGCCGCACAAGGAACGCTGCAAATGCGATTATGACGAGCTGTGCCACATCCTGGAGGGCGAAGTGCGCCTGACAGACAGCCACGGCCAGTCGCGGGTCTTTGGCCCGGGCGACAGTTTCGTCGTGGCAGCGGGATTCGACGGCACATGGGAAAACCTGACCGACGTGCGCAAGGTGTTCTTCATCCTGTCCTGACCCCTGCGTCAGCCCACGTCAGGCAGGCGGCTGGCTGTCGCGGACCGCTGGGGGCCGGCGCCCGGTGAAGAGGCCAGCAACATCGGCGCCCTCGCTACCCAGTACAATGGCTTGGTCTGGATTGTTTCATCAACCAGTCTGCCACCCCTGCGGATTGATAGCGACTCGCGCGTATTCATGCTATGAAGTCATGGCCGCAAGGCGCACGACTCCAGTCCTTACCGAGGTGGCAGCGGCGCTACTTTCCCTCTGGTTTAGGCTTGCATTTCTGTGCAGATTTGCTAATAGGTATTAAAAATACCTATTAGCGGAAAAAGACATAGATGCGGCTCACCACCTTTACAGACTACGGGCTTCGGATGCTCATGCGGATGGCCAGCGCGCCGGAACGCGCGTTTTCAACCGCAGAGTTGGCGGAAGAGTTCGGTCTTTCGCGCAACCACCTGTCCAAGATCATGCAGCGCCTGGCCGCAGGCAACATCGTCGCGACCCGCCGCGGCAGCGGTGGCGGGGCGAGTCTGGCGCGCCCGGCAAGCGACATTCGCATTGGGCAGATCGTGCGCTTGCTGGAAGACGGTCAGCAACTCGTGGAATGCCTCCGCCCTGATGGTGGGGAATGTGTGATCGATGGCCAGTGCAGGCTGAAGGCAAGGTTGAAATCGGCCGAAGCCGCGTTTCTGGCCGATCTTGATGACGCGACCCTCGCGGATATTGCCCTGAGGCCGCTTGCAGACCTGAAGGATTGACCGAATGACCGCAGCAGCAACACTCAGTCGTTCTGAACGCCAGATCGGTTTTGGCCTGGCTTTTGCGCTGGCGCTGCTTGGTTTCATCATGGCGGCAGCGGCACGGCACGGTGTCATGGCTGTCCATGGCGCGATGGCGCTGGTGTTGGGGCTGTACCTGGTCTTTCGCATCGGCGGCGCATTCTACGAGCCCGAACCGTCGCCGGATCGCGCCAACCAGTATTACGATGCACCGACCCGTTTCGGGATCTGGATGACGTTGATCTGGGCCATCATCGGCATGGGTGTCGGTGTCTGGGTCGCCGCGCTGCTGTACTGGCCCGAAGCGACGCCCGCTGTGCCATGGACCAGCTTTGGCCGATTGCGCCCGGTGCACACGACCGGCGTGATATTCGGCTTTGGCGGCAACGCGCTGATCGCGACGTCGTTATATGTGTTGCAACGCACGTCCCGCACGCGGCTGGCGGATTCGATAAGCCCCTGGTTCATACTCATCGGCTTCAACCTGTTCTGCGCATGGGCGGTGACCGGCTACGTGATGGGCAGCACCCAATCCAAGGAATATGCCGAAGCGGAATGGTATGCCGATCTGTGGCTGGTCGTGGTCTGGTTGGTCTATTTCACGCTTTATATCCGCACGTTGGCGCGCCGGCACGAGCCGCATATCTACGTGGCCAACTGGTATTACATGGCGTTTATCCTGGTCGTGGCGATGCTACATATCGTCAACAACCTGGCGCTGCCGGTCAGCTTTGGGGCGGCCAAGAGCTTTACCATCTGGGCGGGTGTGCAGGACGCCATGATCCAGTGGTGGTATGGGCACAATGCGGTGGCGTTTTTCCTGACGGCGGGCTTTCTGGGGATGCTCTACTATTTCCTGCCGGTCCGGTCAGGGCGCCCCATCTGGTCTTACCGGCTGTCGATTGTCAGCTTCTGGGGCATCGTTTTCTTCTACATCTGGGTCGGCTCGCACCACCTGCATTACACCGCCTTGCCCTATTGGGTTCAGACGCTTGGCATGACGTTTTCGGTGATGCTTCTGGTGCCGTCCTGGGCCTCTGCCGGTAATGCGATCGCGACCCTGAACGGCGCCTGGCACAAGGTCCGCGATGATGCGACGCTACGGTTCATGTTTGTCGCGGCGGTGTTCTACGGGCTGTCGACATTCGAGGGATCGTTCCTCGCCATCAGGCCGGTCAATTCGCTCAGCCACTATACCGACTGGACCGTCGGGCATGTGCATTCCGGAACGCTTGGGTGGGTCGCGATGATCATCTTTGGCGCGATCTACACGCTGGTTCCGCAAATCTCGGGCTGCAAGGAGATGGCATGGCCGCGCGCGATCGAGTGGCACTTCTGGCTCGCTGTGGGTGGCACGCTGATCTACGTCGTCGCATTGTGGAACGCCGGCATCACGCAGGGCCTGATGTGGCGGGCCTATGACGAGAATGGTGCGCTGTCCTACAGCTTTGTGGAATCGGTGCAGGCGATGGCGCCTTATTACCTGCTGCGCACCATCGGCGGCGCGATGTTCCTTTCCGGTGCGATCATCTGCACGCTCAATTGCCGGGCAACCTTCCGCTCGACGCCGCCACTCCACGAGGCCAGCGACCGACCTCTCAATCCGCAACCGGCGGAGTAAATCATGCTGAAGCTGCATTATAACCTCGAAAAACTTTCGATGGGTCTGGTGGCAGGGATCATCGTTGCTGCCTCCATTGGCGGGATCGTCGAGATCGCACCATTGTTCGTGATCGACGAAACTATCGAGATGCCGGATGACATGCGCCCTCATACGCCGCTGGAGCTGGCTGGGCGTGAAATCTACATTCGCGAAGGCTGTTACGCCTGCCACAGTCAGATGATCCGCAGCCTGGCCGATGAGCTGGACCGCTACGGCCCGTATTCCCTGGCCGCCGAGAGTGCCTATGACCATCCGATGCTTTGGGGCTCGAAACGGACAGGCCCGGATATCGCCCGGCTGGGCGGGAAGTATTCCGACGACTGGCATGTTGCGCACCTGATCGATCCGCGCAGCGTTGTGCCCGCGTCGATCATGCCGGCCTATCCCTGGCTCATGCGGCCGCTCGATACCCGGCTTTTGTCGGATGAGCTTGCGACACTGGCCCGTCTGGGCGTGCCTTACGATCCGGAAATGGTGGCGGCGGCGGTGGCCGATGCGCGCGGTCAGAGCCAGCCTGACTCGGATGCCGGTGACGCGGTGCGCGACCGCTACGGTGACGGCATTGCCGTGCGCGCCTTTGATGGCGACCCGTCGCAGTTGACCGAGATGGATGCAGTGGTGGCCTATCTGCAATCTCTCGGCGCGCTGACCGATGCGGCCTATGATCTGCTTGCGGGGGAAACAGAATGACCTACGAAACACTCGCCTTTCTCGCCAAGACATTTGGGCCGATCTGGATGATGGGATTCTTCCTGATCGTCGTCATCCGCGCATATAGCCCCAAGAGACGCGCCGCCCATGAGAGGGCCGCCCGGTCCATCCTGAAGGAGCAGGCGCCGGAGGATCCGAAATGAGCGATCCCCATTCCGACCACACAGAGGTCGATCCGATCACTGGCTATGATACGACGGGCCATGACTGGAACGGTATTCGCGAACTCAATACACCGTTTCCCAAGATCGTTATCTGGGCGCTGATCCTCACCTTTGTCTATTCCGTCATTGCATGGGTGCTTCTGCCGTCATGGCCGGTGGGCCGCACCTATGTGCCCGGCCTTCTGGGGTTGAACCAGGGCGAGATGGCGGTCGAGGATTTCCGCGCGATGGATGCCAAGCGTGATGAGTGGCTGGCGCGGTTCGGGGCAGAGGATTTCGCATCACTACAGAGTGACGACGCGCTGATGGCGCGTGCCATGCCTGCGGCGGAGCGGTTGTTTCAGGACAACTGCGCGGCCTGTCACGGCAGTGACGGTGCAGGTGGTCCCGGCTTTCCGGCACTTAATGACAATTACTGGTTCTGGGGCGGCGACCCCGAGACGATAGCCGAGACGCTTCAATTCGGGATCAACGCGGGCAATGATGATACCCGGTGGGCGCAAATGCCTGCCTTTGACTGGATGGAACGCAGCGAACGCTTCGCGGTTGCCGACTACGTGGCGGCGCTGCCGGGCGGTCAGGCGGATGAAACCGCAGCCGGGGCCATGATATTTGCCGACAATTGCAGCTCTTGCCATGGGGACGGCGGCATCGGCGGGATGATGAACGGCGCACCATCACTGACCGATGCTTCGGTGATTTACGGACAGGACCGCGCCACGATCCTGCAGACGCTGCGCCATGGACGGCAGGGCGTCATGCCTGCCTGGGGCACCCGGCTTACCGAAGCCGAGATCAACCTGCTGGCGCTCTATGTTTCCGAATTGTCCCGCAACGCGGCGGAGGAGGGAAAATGAGCCGGCTCGCGCAGCGCAGATTGGCGATTTTAGTGGCCGTCGTCCTTGTCGGCGGGTTCATCGTCGCGAATGCGCATCTGATCACCGTCGCCGTACTGTCGCAGCCTGATTGCACGCTGGTGGCCTCAGCCGCAGCCGCCAAGCCCGCCTGCTGAAAGGTTTCAAATGCTCGAACCCCTGCCAACGCTCCGCAAACCCGAAAAGCCGGCACCTGCCTTTGCCCGTGGATTGCCGGCGCGGGCGGCATTCGGATGGCTCGCCGCCGGTTGGAAAGACCTGCGCACCAATCCGGGGCCAAGCCTGGTCTACGGTGTCTTTCTGGTCCTCGTTTCCTATGGCGCGCTTTGGGCTCTGGCAGAGGCCGGGCTGCTCTATCTTGCGTTGCCTGCGATTGCGGGTTTCCTGATCGTGGGTCCTTTTCTGGCGTTGGGCCTCTACGAGAAGAGCCGCGCATTGGAGCAGGGCGAGCCTGTCTCGCTGCATCGCATGTTGTTGGTGCGCCCCGCCTCGCTGGGGCAGTTCGCCTATGCCGGGTTGCTGCTCGGCCTGTTGGTGCTGTTCTGGCTGCGGGCGGCTGATCTGCTGTATGCGCTGTTTTTCGGGCATACCCCGTTTCCGGGCGCAGAAGATGCGTTTGTCAACGTGCTGACAACCGCGCGGGGCTGGGCCTTGATCCTGGTCGGTTGCGCGGTTGGCGCGCTTTTCGCAGGTTTCGCATTCGCGCTCAGCCTCTTCTCGATCCCGATGATGCTGGCAGAGCGGCGTGACGCGCTGACCGCGATGGGGATCAGCTTTGCCATGACGATGCAGAACCTGCCGGTGGCACTGGTCTGGGGCGGTATCGTCGCCGGGGGCATCGCGTTGAGTGTCGCGACTGGCCTTGTTGGACTGGCCATCGTGTTTCCGGTGCTCGGCCACGGCACATGGCACGCGTACAAGGCCCTTCGGGGGGACGCAGAATGAGCTTGGTGGTTCTCATCCCTCTTTCCATCGGCATGGGCCTGCTGGGCCTTGCGGCGTTCATCTGGGCGTTGCGCCACGACCAGTTCGACGATCCCAAAGGCAATGCGTCGCGTGTTCTGCTGAATGACAAACCTCCCGCAATGAAAGGGCGAACCCATGAAAGACTGGCTTCCAACACTGCAGACAAACACACCTGAAGAAGGCTATGAGTTGGCCGTCAAGCTTGCCCGTGTCGCGGTTGGCATGACGCAACCCGACGCGGAGATCCGCAAGAAATTGCGCCCCGACTACGCCAATGACTTTGACGCGCTGATCGCGTCAAGCCAAGTGGTTGCCACCCATTTCGCAACCGTCGCTGCCGCCAATGGATATTGGCGCGATACGGAATAACGCAGCCGGGCTTTGCTCGATTGCAGATGTTGTGAGACCCCGCGATACAGAATGGCACCGATCATGAAAAAAACGACTTCCGAGCAAAGCCGCGCATGGAAAGGACCGGCGATCTTTTCCTTTGGCTTCCGCCCGTTCTTCCTGTTCGGGGCCGTTTGGGCGGCGCTGGCAATGCTGGTGTGGATCCTGATGCTGTCGGGGCGCTTCATGTTGCCGACGCGCCTCGATCCCGTCTCATGGCACGCTCACGAGTTCCTGTTCGGCTATCTGGGGGCGATCATCGGGGGGTTCCTGCTGACTGCCGTTCCGAACTGGACGGGTCGCCTGCCGGTCGTCGGCTGGCACCTGGCGGGGTTGTTCGGGCTATGGGTTGGCGGGCGCGCTGCCGTGGCAACCTCCGAACTGTGGCCGGTCGGTGTGGCAGAAGCGGTCGATCTGTCCTTCCTGGTCGCTCTCGGCGCTTTCATCCTGCGCGAGATCATCGCGGGCAAAAACTGGCGCAACCTTGTGGTGCTGGTACTGCTGACGGTTTTCACCCTGGCGAACCTGCTGTTTCACATTGAAGCCGCGCGGGGAGATCTGGCCGCCCAAGGGGTCGGTCTGCGGATCGGCGTCGCGGCCGTGATCCTGTTGATTGCTGTCATCGGTGGGCGTGTTGTGCCGTCGTTTACCCGCAATTGGCTGGTCAGCAGGAAATCCGAGCAACTGCCGGTCCCGCCAATGCAACGCTTTGACAAGGTTGTAATTCTGGCGACGGTGTTTGCCCTTTTGCTCTGGATCGCAAGGCCCGAGCACGCGTTGACGGGTGCGGCGCTTCTGGTGATCGGGCTGCTGCATCTTGGCCGCCTTTTCCGTTGGCAGGGAGGGCAGACATTGTCAGAACCGCTCCTTTGGGTTCTGCACCTCGCCTATGCGTTCATCCCGCTCGGTGCGCTGGTCGAGGGGGCGGCGATCCTGCGGCCCGATCTGTTGCCTGCGGCCTCTGCGCAGCACCTTTGGATGGCTGGGGCATTCGGGCTTATGACCTTGGCGATGATGACCCGCGCCACTTTGGGGCATACCGGCCAAACCTTGCACGCGGGCGCAGGCAGCCTGGCGATTTATGTCTGTCTGGTTGCATCGGTCCTTGCCCGGTTGGCCCCCGCGATCTGGGAGGGGCAGGCAGCCACGCTCTATGCCCTGTCGGGCGCTCTGTGGATTGGAGCCTTTGTCGGCTTCGCAGTCTTCTACGGGCCGGCGCTGATGCAGCCGAAGCCGGTACGCCAATGACGTCATGGCTGGCATTCGCTTGTGTCTTTGCCCTGTTCTTTGTCACCCATTCGGTGCCCGTGCGCCCGCCGGTAAAACGCCGCCTTGTGGCACATCTGGGGCCGCGTGGATTTACGCTGGCCTATGCCCTGCTCTCTCTTGTGATGCTGGCCTTGCTGATCTGGGCAACACAGCGCGCGCCGTTTGTTTCGCTCTGGGCAGAGGCGCCGTGGCACCGGCCCGTCATCTGGCTGGGCATGTTTGCTGCCTGCGTGATCTTCGCGGTCGCTATCGGTCGGCCGAACCCGTTCTCATTCGGCGGGTCGAACAATGACGCTTTCGACCCTTCCGCGCCGGGTGTGGTTGCGTACCTGCGCCACCCCCTCCTCAGCGCTATGGCGCTATGGGCGATCCTGCATATGGTCATGAACGGTGATCTGGCGCATGTGCTGCTGTTCGGCACATTGGCGTTCTTCGCCATCATGGGGCACCGTATCGTCGACAAGCGCAAGAAGCGTGTTCTGGGGCCAGAAAACTGGGCGCAGCTTTGGGCGAAGACCCGAAAGGGGCGCAGACTAAGCCTTCCCTCGCGGGGCTTCATCATCCGCGCCTGCATTGGCGGGGGCGTCTATATCCTGCTGGTCGTCCTGCATCCGATCGTGATCGGTCTGCCGGTCTTTCTTTAGGCCTGTCTGCCATCAAGGCAAGCAACGGCATCGTTGACCATCTCTTTGATGCGGGCACCGACCGGGACAACATCCCCGATCAGCCCGGCCCCTTGCCCGGCGTAGATCGGCATCGCTTCCAGATCGCCGGTAGTCGTCCGCAGCGGCGAATCCGTGCTGAAGCGATAGCGTTCCTCTTCACCGTCCCAGGCAATCGCATCTCGTGGCAGCGCGTCCGGATCATGCCCCAACAGTTCCCCTTGCAATGCATCCGTGATGCTGTTGCCGATCACGCGCACAGCCGCGCCCTTGGGCCAATTCAGCACGAAAATATCTGTCAGCACGGTATCGGCACCGGTGGCTTCGACCACGCGCTGCTTGTGATAGGGGTGCGCAAATGATTCCTCCGTGGCCAAGAAGGCCGTGCCGCATTGCACCCCCTGCGCCCCGATGGACAGGGCAGCCGTCAATCCCCGGCCGGTCGAGATGCCGCCCGACACAGCAACAGGCAGCGAGGTCTGCTGCAGGATTTCCTCGGCCAAGGCAAACGATCCGGTGCGGCCATGAACATGCCCGCCGGCCTCGATCCCTTGCGCGATGATGACGTCGGCCCCGGCATTCTCGGCCTTGCGGGCCTGGTCGGTTGATCCAACCTGATGCAATACCTGCGCCCCTGCATCCTTGACCCGTCCGATCACATCCGGCAGCACATCCCAAAAGAACGAAAAGGCAGTGACTCCCAGCGTCAGGCATTGCCTGATCTGTGCATCCAGCAATGCCGGATCGGTCGCGGCGGGTATCAGGTTGACCGCAAAGGGGCGATCCGTCGCCGCCCGCAATGCCGTGACTTCGGAAGCGATCAGCTCGGGGCTTTCGCGGACCATGCCCAATGTCGGATAGCCACCCGCCTCTGCGACGGCTGCCGCCAGTTCCCAATGCGCGACGCCGCCCATTCCGGCCAGCAGGATCGGAACATCGCAGCCAAGTAATGAACATAGCGGTGTCTGGATTTTGCGTACTTCTTCTGCGGGCATCTACCACGCTCCTCTCATGGATCCCTGGCCACGTCCGGGCGCGTCAGCACGAATGATGCCGCGCCGGCCATCACGATCAGTTGAATGAAAAAGATGTATGTCGAGACCGAAGCCAGAAAGCTGCCAATCAGAGATGCAAGCATGACGCCGCAGGCCAGCACCTTGTATCGGCGGGCGATCGCACCGTGTAATTCCCAGTCTGCAATCATCGGACCAAAGGTGCGATGCTCGACCAGCCAGCGCCGGAGCGTTGGAGAAGATCTGGCGAAGGCGAAAGCTGCGAGCAGGACAAAAGGCGTCGTCGGCAGCAATGGTAACACCACCCCGACCGCACCACAGACCAGTGCCGAAAAGCCAACCAGCAGCCATCCGAGCCGTGCAATCCGACCGCTCCGTAGGGCCGGGCTTTCATCCGATATGGGCATTTGACGCAATCCAAACGAATTCCGGCATGACTAATACCTCGGATACCAGTGATCCATGGCGCGGCGCAATGAAGATAAGATCTGCGGGCCCGGGCCGATGCGGGCCGCCCGGCTGAGAATACATGCCCTGATTGGGCCGAATGTCTGAGTTTTCTGACATGCTGTGTTCCTCATCCGAGAGCAGGCACCGACCCGTGTAGCCCGTCATCTGGCAGCGCGCAGTCCGCAAGCGTTGTTCGATCAAGCTCGGACATGAACGCTTCTCTTGCGGCGGCCAGTCTGGGTTTCAGGCGGCATTGCGGCTTGAGCGTGCAAGTGCCGCCATCGGGGCGGAAACATTCGACGATCGCGAAGCGCTTTTCGAGATGACGCACGACTTCGCCCAGGGTGATGGCATGTGCAGGCCGCGCCAGCCGTATCCCGCCATTCCGCCCGCGCTGACTGCCGACGAAGCCCCCGCGACCCAAGTCCTGCACGACCTTTGCCAGATGATGCCGCGAGATTTCGAACTCGTCGGCGATCTGGCCGGTGGAAAAGGCGGCCTCGGGCGTTCCAGCCAGCCGCATTAAAACCCGCAGGCCGTAATCTGTGAAAGAAGCGAGACGCATGCGTGTTCCTTGACTTGGGATTGGCGAAAACTAGTTTACCGCCAGATAATTGGCATTGCAAATACCAATTATCTGCAACGACTTCGAACAACAAAAGAGGCTTCCGATGAAATATCAACTGGCGTTGAAGCAAATTGAGCGCGTCACGCATGACACATATCATCTGGTTTTCGACCGCCCCGAAGGCTTTGATTTTGCTGCGGGTCAGGGGGTGGAGCTGGCCTTGCTCAAGGATGGGTGGGGCGACAAGGGGCGGGCATTTACCCCCGTCACGCTGCCAGAAGAACCAACGCTGGATTTTGTCATCAAGACCTACCCTGCCCACCACGGTGTGACCGAGCAGATCGCCGCGATGAAACCCGGCGACAAGATGACGATGGACGGGCCGTTCGGCGCGATCTCTGATCAAGGGTCGGGCGTGTTCATCGCCGGGGGCGCGGGCGTTACACCGATGATCGCACTACTGCGCAAGCGCTTGAAGGATCACGGGACGCTGGCGGGCTCGACATTGGTTTTCGCCAACAAGACCGAAGGCGACATCATCTGGCGTGACAAGTTCGAAGCGATGGAGGGGCTGACCACCGCGTTCATCGTTGACGAGGCGGGCGCCAGCGTGCCGCAGCAGCGGCCCGACCGCGAATATCTGAACCGGTTCGTGACACCTGACAGCCGTTGCTATCTGTGCGGCCCGCCGCCAATGATGGATGCAGTTCGCGATGCGCTGCATGATCTGGGCGTCACGGATGCACATATCGTCGAGGAGGAATTCTGAGCACGAGCCAAGTCTGGTTGTCAGGTGCCGCGAGTCGTCGCAATATCGATCTGGCCGAGGTGCAGCGGGCATTCGGTTTCCGAGGCCGGAAAGCCCGGCCAGAAGCGACAACCGAGCACATCCAGCAGGAGAACAATGGTCTGTTTCCGCGCCTCAAGGCCACCAGTTACAATTGAAGCCCAGCATCGTCCTGAAAGCGATGCAGAGGGCCGGAGCAGGATTGCAGCATGATCGTCAATTTCCAGAACCACGCGTCAAACGAGCGGACCTTTCTGGCCTGGGTTCGCACCGCAGTGGCAATCGTCGGGTTCGGCCTGGCGGCGGCCCGTCTGGGCGATCATCCGACCCCGCTCTGGTCCGAAATACTGATGTTCACTGCCGGAGCGATCGTCATCGTTCTTGCGTGGATTCGTATGCGGCATGTTCGACGACGGATCGACAATCCCGAGCGCCTGCCCGATGATTCCACAGCGGCCGAACTGTTCCTGCTGTTGCTGATTCTCGCGCTCTTCATTCTGCTTGGAAGCTTTGTGATCAATGTCAGCTGGGTCGGTTCAGGCGGATAGGCGTCACGACCTGCACGGTCGAATCCGGCTGGCATGATTTGTGCGGCCCGCTAGGGTCGGTATCCAAGGCCGTCGCGGGCCAGACCGCGCGGAACCGGCTGGCCTGACCCGCGTTGGGGGTGAAAGGGGAATGTCATGAAAGACTTTCGCAAGACCTACCTGACCAAGCCGATACACCGCCGGGCCGCGAGGCTCTTGCGCTTCCTCACGCTGCCGGCAGGCGCGACCGCGACGGTGTTGGCGTGCTGAATGCCTGTCATGATATGATCAACGAAATGGCGCCGGTCATGAAATGTCTGCGCGATATAAAGATCACTCCTGACAAGGCGTGCGAGGCGGAACACCTCAGCGACGCTGAGCACGCCCGCCTTGCCGATTTGCAGGGGCTGGTGGATCAGGTCGTCGCGGTGGATGATTTCAGCCCCCAAGAGCTTGGGCGATATTTCCTCGCAGCAGCACCGCAACAGAAACCGAAACGCCGGGAGGCCGCTGAATGAGCCGTGCAGTTTACATCGTCGATGGTGCGCGCACCCCGTTTCTGAAGGCCCGTGGTGGGCCGGGGCCGTTCACGCCGGTTGATCTGGCCGTGCAATGTGGGCGGCCACTGTTGATGCGCCAGCCATTTGGCAAGGAGGCCGTGGATCTGGTGATCCTCGGTTGCGTCAATGTCATCGCGGATGAAATGAACCCAGCTCGCGTAGCGGCCCTAAGGCTGGGGTTGCCGGAGCGCACGGTCGGGTTTTCCGTCCAGATCAACTGTGGTTCGGGGATGCAGTCGATCGACACCGCCTACCGCTACATCCAGCAGGGCAGCCACGAGATCATCCTTGCAGGTGGGGCCGAGGCGCTCAGCCACGCGCCATTGGTTCTGCGTCAGGAGGCGGTGGAGTGGTACGCTGGCATGGCCCGTGCCAAGGGGCCGATGGCGCAGGCAAGGCAGATGACCGGGCTGCGGCCCGATTTCTTCAAGCCAATCATCGGCCTCGAACAGGGGCTGACCGACCCGATCACAAACCTGAACATGGGCCAGACCGCCGAGGTGCTGGCCTATCGGTTCAACATCGACCGCAAGGCGGCAGACGCCTATGCAATGGAATCACATCACCGGCTGGCACGGGCCACGAAGGCAGGCTACCTCTCGGACGAAATGCTGCCCGTCTTTGACCGCCAAGGTCACGCGCATGAGGCCGACGACGGCGTGCGCCCTGACAGCGATATGCAAAGCCTGGCCAAGCTGAACCCGGCCTTCGAGAAACCTTACGGCAGTGTCACGCCGGGAAATTCCAGCCAGATCACCGATGGCGCAAGCTGGGTCATCCTTGCCTCCGAGCAGGCGGTCAAGGCGCACAAGCTGAAGCCGTTGGCGCGGATCGTTGACAGTGAATGGGCGGGCCTTGATCCGTCGATCATGGGGCTGGGGTCAGTAATGGCCTCCACGCCCATCTTGCAACGCCACGCGCTGGGCATTGATGATGTGGACCTGTGGGAGCTGAACGAAGCTTTTGCCGCGCAGGTGCTGGCTTGTCTTGCGGCATGGCACGACGAGGAATTCTGCCGCGAGGTTCTGGGCTACGACAGGGCTTTCGGGCTGATCGATCGTGACAGGCTCAATATCGACGGCGGCGCGATCTCGATGGGGCATCCGGTAGGCACCAGCGGTAACAGGATCGTGCTGCATCTGGCCAATGCGATGAAACGCAAGAAGGTCAGGACCGGCATCGCGACCGAATGTATCGGCGGCGGACTTGGCGGTGCGATGTTGCTGGAGGCAGTTTGATGGACAAGGTACTTGAGCATCTCGGCGACATGAAGCTGGAGCTTGGCCCGGTCTCGCCCGGCCGGGGAAACTGGCAGTATACGACTGATACAAATGGCATCCTGTGGCTGGTGCTCGATAGGGACGGCACTGGGACCAACACCATTTCCCAGGATGTGATCCGCGAGCTGTCGGACCTGATCGCGCAGGCAGAGGCGAACCCGCCAAAGGCGCTGGTGATCCGGTCTGCAAAGCCCGGCGGCTTTGCTGCCGGGGCCGATATCGGCAGTTTCGACGCGATGACCGACAATGGCGCCGCTGACCTGTTGAAGCAGGGCCATGCGGTGATGGATCGGATCGCCGCCCTGCCGTTTCCCACGATCTGCGTCGTGCATGGAGCGGCGCTGGGGGCTGGGTTCGAACTGGCGCTGGCCTGCGATATCAGGATCGCAGTCGAGGGGGCCAGTTTCGGTTTTCCAGAGGTGAAACTGGGCCTGCATCCGGGCCTCGGCGGCACATTCCGGTTGCCCGCACTGATCGACGCGACAGAGGCGCTGACATTGATGCTGACCGGCAAGACGGCGCATACGGCGGAGGCAAAATCTCTGGGCATCGCCGATGTGGTTGTGCAGGAACGCCATGTCGCCGCCGCAGTCCTTGCCGCCGCGACGGGCAAGATCAAGGAGCGCGAAGGCGGCGGCGTGAAGGCCGGTGTCCTGCTGCTCAAGCCGGCGCGCAGCTTGGCGGCAGGTCAGATGCGCCGTGAGGCAGCGAAACACGCCCTGAAAGAGCATTACCCCGCCCCTTATGCCCTGATCGACATGTGGGAGACGCATGGGGATGACCCGGAGGCGATGCAAAAGGCTGAAATAGCCTCCTTTGCCGCCTTGCTGAAAACCGAAACCTCCAAGAATCTCCGGCGGGCCTTTTTCCTGCGCCAGTCACTGAAAGACACAGAAAAAGGTGAGGACGGAATCGCCCATGTCCACGTCGTGGGCGCGGGCGCAATGGGTGGCAGCATCGCTGCCTGGGCTGCGCTGAAAGGCAAGACTGTGACGCTTGGCGACATCGCGACCGACGCGCTGGGCAAGGCAGTGGCGCAGGCGGAAAGCATTTGCAAACAGGCGCATCTGAGCGCAATCCAGACGCGCGACACGCTCGACCGGATGATGCCCGACCCGAGAGGCTACGGCATCGCCCGCGCCGATCTGGTGATCGAAGCCGCTCCCGAAAACGCAGAGCTGAAGGAACAGATCTATGCCGATCTCGGCAAGCGGATGAAGTCGGGCGCGATTCTGGCCACCAACACCTCCAGCCTGCAACTGAAGCAATTGGTGGGAAGCGTGAAACACCCTGGGAAGTTCGCGGGCCTGCATTTTTTCAACCCGGTCGAAAAGATGGAGTTGGTCGAAGTTGTGGCCCACGAGGCAACGGACGCAAAGGTGATCCGGCGGCTTGCATCGTTCTGTGGCGCCATAGGCAAGCTGCCCGTTCAGGTCACAGACTACCCCGGTTTTCTCGTCAACCGCGCGCTCACTCCCTATCTGATGGAAGCAATGGTCCTGATGGATGAGGGGATCGACAAGGAAGTGATCGATTCCGCTGCGATCCGCTTCGGGATGCCAATGGGGCCGGTAGCGCTCGCCGATCAGATAGGGCTCGATATCGCGCTGCACACCGCCGAAAGCCTGAAAGGCACGCTCGACAAACCAATGGCGGAAATCTCGGAGGCGCTGCGCAAGAAGGTTGAGAAGGGCGAGACCGGCAAGAAAGCCGGACAGGGATTTTACGATTGGTGGGAGGGCAAGCCGCGCCTTGATACCGACGAGCCCGGACCCGATGACATGACCGACCGGCTGATCCTGCCAATTCTGGACGCCTGCGTGGTATGCCTGCGCGAGGGCGTTGCGCGTAACGCCGACGATGTGGACGCCGCGATGATTTTTGCCACAGGTTTTGCGCCGTTCCGGGGTGGACCCATGCACTATGCCCGCACGCGTGGCGCCAAGGATATATGTGCTCGTCTCGACGCGTTCGCCAAGACCTACGGCCCGCGGTTCGAGCCGGATGAGGGATGGTCGACATTCGAATGACGAAGGCGTTGATCTTCGACAGCGGTGGCCTAGGGTATAATTTTCAAGGATAAAGTTCTGCCCGAATGCCTAGTTCCCTCTCATCCGCATCAAAGACTGCATTGGTTCTACAGGGCGGCGGCGCGCGCGGTGCCTACCAGGTGGGTGTCCTCAAGGCGATTGCCGAGATCACGAATTGCCGCCGCTCGCCCTTTCAGATCGTGTGTGGTGCATCTGTCGGGGCGATCAACGCGGCACCGCTTGCCGCGGCGTCCAGCGATTTCCAGTGTGGAATGCGCGAGCTGGAAACCCTCTGGCGGTCGCTGCGTTGCAGTTCGGTTTATGACACGCGCACATTGCCTCTGGTCGCAACTGCTTTGCGCTGGGCTTGGACACTGTTGTTCGGGCATTTCGGGGTGGGGGCACCCTGTTCGTTTCTGAACAACGCGCCTTTGGGTGCGCTGCTGGAGCGCGAATTCGACCAGCGGGATATCAGCCGCGCGATCAGCGCCGGGACATTGCATGCGCTCTGCATCACAGCATCAAGCTATGATGAAGGCAAGGCCGTGACCTTTGTCACGGGGCATGATGACATCACGAATTGGGCACGCGCGCGGCGGCGGGGCGTGCGCACCGAGATCGGCCCCGACCATCTGTTGGCATCGTCGTCGCTGCCCTTCGTCTTTGCACCCGTGCGGATTGACGGCGAGTTCTACGGCGATGGCTCGCTGCGGCTGACTGCGCCGCTGTCCCCGGCCATTCGTACCGGTGCGGACCGGGTTCTGGTCATCGCCGCCCGCGACAACATCGCGGACGAGCCGCAAATGCCCAAGCAAACGAAAAGCCCGTCCATCGGCGAGATGGCGGGCCATGCGCTCGATATCATGTTCAACGACAATCTGGATGCCGATCACGAACGCATGTCGAGGGTTAACCAAACCCTGTCACTGCTGCCGGAGGAACGGCGCAGGCAAACGCCGTTGCGGGTGATCGATACCGTGATGCTCTCACCCTCGAAGGATCTGCGCAGGATCGCCGGACGATATGCGGGTGAAATGCCGTTTGCGATCCGCCTGCTGATGCGAACGCTGGGGTCTTGGGGCAGCGACGGGCGCCTGATCAGTTACCTGCTGTTCGAATCCAGCTACATCAGTGCGCTGATCGACTTGGGCTATGCCGACACGATGGAAAAGGAAAACGATGTCCGGGATTTCCTGTTGAAATAGCCGGCTCCCATTGCACGCTGCCCTCAGCCTGACGGATTGCCGGCCAAGTCATGATCCCCCGGCGCCGCGCCTCAGAGAGGGCGCTTCAGCCAACGGGAGATCACACCAATGATGCCTTCGCGGAACAACAGGACGCCGATGACGAAAATCACCCCTTGGATGATGGTCACCCACGCGCCGAAGGTTGCAAGATAGTTCTGCATCGTCACGATGATCGCGGCCCCCAGCAGTGGGCCAAAAACCGTACCCATCCCGCCAAGCAGGGTCATCAGCACGACCTCACCAGACATGGCCCAGTGCACGTCTGTGAGCGACGCCAGTTGGAACACCTGGCTTTTGATCGCTCCGGCGAGGCCCGCAAAAGTCGCGGACAGGACAAAGACAATCAGCTTGTAGCGATTGACGTTGTACCCAAGCGAGATTGCGCGCGGTTCATTCTCTCGGATCGCCTTGAGCACCTGGCCGAAAGGCGAATGCACGACACGATAGAGAAACAGGATGCCGGCGAAGGTCAGCGCCAGAACGAAGAAGTAGAGCGATATGTTGTTCTCGAGCGAGATCAGACCGAACAGCTTGCCGCGCGGCACCGACTGGATGCCGTCCTCGCCGCCGGTAAAGGGAACCTGCAAGGCAAAGAAATAGACCATCTGGGCGAATGCCAGCGTCACCATCGCGAAATAGATGCCTTGCCGACGGATCGACAATGCCCCGATGACCAGCCCCAGAAATGCTGCTGCGGCGGCACCACAAAGGACCGAAAGCTCGGGCGTCAGGCCCCAGACCTTGGCGGCGTGGGCGGCCACATAGCTGGCTCCGCCGAAATAGGCAGCATGGCCGAACGACAGCAAGCCACCGAAGCCCAGCAGCAGGTTGAACGCCGCCGCGAACAGGGCAAAGCACATGATCTTCATCGCGAAGACGGGATAGACCACGAATGGCAGGACCAGCAGAAAGGCGAGCAGGACAAGAAAGATCATCTTGTGCAACGGCGACATTCCCGCATCGTTCACGGCGGGTGAGGCGGCCGCAATCTCGGTTTGCTGCATACTCATCGAGCTTCCTTTCCGAACAATCCCTCAGGCTTGATTAGCAACACGATCGCCATGATCACGAAAATCACCACGGCGGATCCTTCGGGGTAGAACACCCGCGTCAGCCCTTCGACGATGCCAAGCATGTAGCCGGTGACGATCGCCCCCAGTATCGACCCCATGCCGCCAATCACCACGACAGCGAAGACGACGATGATAAGGTCGGCCCCCATGTTGGGGTTGACCGAGTAGATCGGCGCGGCCAGTACGCCTGCAAATCCCGCCAGCCCGACGCCGAACCCGTAGGTCAGGGTGATCAGCAGCGGCACGTTGACCCCGAATGCCCCGACAAGCGCGGGGTTTTCGGTGGCGGCGCGCAGATAGGCGCCCAGCCGGGTCTTCTCGATCATGAACCATGTGCCAAAGCAGACCACGACGGAAGCCACGACAACCCAGCCGCGATAATTGGGTAGGAACATGAAGCCGAGGTTCTGCCCGCCCGAAAGCTGCGACGGAATCTGATAGGGCAGGCCCGAGATGCCGTAGTAATTGCGAAACAGGCCCTGAATGATCAGTGCCAGACCAAATGTCAGCAAGAGCCCGTAGAGGTGATCCAGCTTGTAGAGGCGCGACATCATTGTACGCTCAAGCAGGATGCCGAAGGCCCCCACGATCAGAGGCGACAGGATCAGCGCGGGCCAATAGCCTATGCCGACATAGTTCAACAGCATCCACGCCACGAAGGCACCCGCCATGTAGAGCGCGCCATGGGCAAAGTTGATGATGTTGAGCAGGCCAAAGATCACCGCCAGGCCCAGCGAAAGGATCGCATAGAATGCACCGTTGATGAGGCCCAAAAGGAGCTGGCCCATCAGTACCTGCGGTGAAATTCCCAGAAGCTCGAACATGATACTGCCCCGTTGAGTTTAAGTGCCGCTTCCCGGGGCAATGCCCGGGAAGCGGCGGCGTTTTCGCTGTTACTTCTTGGTGAAGTCACACTCTTCCAGCATCGGCAGGAACGCATCGTCGCCACTGATCGAGGAGATCTGGTTGTAGAGGTCCCATTCGCCTTCCGACTGGTCGGGCGACTTGACTTCGAACAGGTACATGTCGTGGATCGCACGACCGTCACCGCGCACCGTGACTTTGCCAAAGAGCGGATCATCGAATTCCATCTCTTTCATCTTGGCGACGATGGCGCGGCCATCCTCGGCGCTACCCAGCGCTTCGACTGCGGCCAGGTAGGCCATCGTGGCCGAATAGGCACCGGCATGCACCATGGTGGGTTTTGCGCCCATCTGTTCCTCGAACCGGGCCGACCATTCGCGCGTGGCGTCGTTCTGATCCCAGTAGAAGGCTTCGGTCAGGTTCAGCCCCTGCGCCGTTTCGGCACCCAGCGAGTGCACATCGGTGACGAACATCAGGAGCGCGGCCAATGATTGCCCCGCTTGGGTGATGCCGAACTCGGATGCCTGCTTGATCGCGTTGACGGTGTCGCCGCCAGCATTGGCCAGACCGATGACGTCAGCGCCACTGCCCTGTGCCTGCAGCAGGTAGGACGAGAAATCCTGCGATGGGAACGGGTGGCGCACATTGCCCACGACTTCGCCGCCGTTATCCTTGACCACGGCCATCGTGTTTTCTTCCAGCGAGTGGCCAAAGGCGTAATCCGCAGTCAGAAAGAACCATTTCTTGCCGCCGGCCTTGGTTACCGCGCCGCCGGTGCCATTGGCGAGTGCGGCGGTGTCATAGGTCCAGTGTACGGTCGTCGGCTGGCATTGGTCGCGAGTCAGGCTGGTCGATCCGGCGCCCGAATCCAACAGCACACCATTGGCTTCTGCGGTGATGTCGGCCACGGCCAGTGCCACCGAAGAGGTCGGCACGTCGATGATGGCATTCACCCCGTCCACGTCATACCACTGGCGCGCGATGTTCGATCCGACATCGGGCTTGTTCTGGTGGTCAGCCGAGATCACTTCGACGTTTATTCCCTTTTCGGCAGCGCCGAAATCCTCGACTGCCATGCGCGTGGCCACGGCAGACCCCTCGCCGGACAGGTCAGCATAGGTGCCCGAACGGTCATTGAGAACGCCCAGTTTGACGTCGATCCCTTGGGCAAAGCCTGCCCCGGCGGTCAGCGCACACAGCGCAGTCGCCATGGAAAGTTTCTTCATCATTTCGCTTCTCCTCTTCAAATTGGCACAGTTTGCGCCGGTTACCGATCATTACACGCCCAGATAGCCGTGCAGTTTATCCATGTTGTCTTGCAGGTCGGCGTTAGGGATCATGTCGATCACCCGACCCTGTTCGACGACGTAGTGACGATCCGCCACAGAGGCCGCGAAGCGGAAATTCTGCTCGACCAGAATGATCGTGAAGCCTTCCTTTTTCAGCTCGCCGATCGTGCGGCCAATCTGCTGAACGATGACAGGGGCCAAACCCTCGGTCGGTTCATCGAGCAGCAGGAACTTGGCACCTGTGCGCAAGATCCGCGCAATCGCCAGCATCTGCTGCTCACCGCCCGACAGTTTCGTGCCCTGGCTGCGCCGCCGTTCCTTGAGGTTGGGGAACAGATCGTAGATCCGCTCGACCTCCATGCCGCCCTTCTGGATGCGTGGCGGCAACATCAGGTTTTCATCCACGTTAAGAGACGCGAAAATGCCGCGTTCCTCGGGGCAGATCGCAATCCCCAGGCGCGCGATGTGGCGCGACTGCATCGCGATGACGTCGGTGCCGTTGAAGATGATGGAGCCGCGGCGCTTGGGCAGCATTCCCATGATCGCCAGCAGCGTCGATGTCTTGCCAGCGCCATTGCGCCCCAGCAAGGTGACGACCTCGCCCTCATTCACATGGAAATTGACACCGTGCAGGACATGGCTCTCGCCATACCAGCCGTGCAAATCCGCGACGCGCAGCAACGCCTTGTTGTTATCGACATCACTCATCTGTGGCTCCGATATACGCCTCGATCACCTCCGGGGCCTTCGAAACTGTTTCATAATCCCCCTCGGCCAGGATTTCCCCTCGTGCCAGAACCGTGATCCGGTCGGAAAGGTTGGCAACAACGGAAAGGTTGTGTTCCACCATCAGGATTGTCCGGCCCTTGGCCACCTTCAGGATCAATGCCGAAATCCGCTCGACGTCTTCCTGAGCCATGCCCGCCATCGGCTCATCCAGCAACAGCATCTTGGGGTCAAGCGCCAGCGTCGCCGCAATCTCCAGCGCGCGTTTGCGGCCATAGGACAGTTCTGCGGCGCGATGATCGACGAATTCCGACAATCCGACCTCGTCGATATGCGCGCGCGCATCTTCATCAAAGCGGCGCAGGGTCTTTTCCGAACGCCAGAAATCATAGCTGTCACCGCGCCTGCGCTGTAGCGCCACGCGCACGTTCTGCAATACGCTGAGATCGGGAAACACCGCTGAGATCTGGAAAGAGCGCACCATGCCCAGTCGAGCGATCCCGGCTGGCGACATTCCGGTAATGTCGCGGCCGTCGTAAACGATCGAGCCGCGTGTGGGTTGCAGAAACTTTGTCAGCAGGTTGAAACACGTTGTCTTGCCAGCGCCGTTGGGGCCGATCAGGGCGTGAATCGTGCCTTGCTCCACCGACAAGTTGACGTCCTTGACGGCAACGAAGCCTTTAAACTCTTTGGTGAGTCCGCGTGCCTCCAACGCAATACTCATGTCGGCCCCATCCTATGATCATTTTCTGAGTCTCAAACCCGCGTGCACGGGTTTGGCGCACTGTCCGAGCAATAATCTAATGGGTAGGGCCAAGAAGTAAATGCAATAATTTATCCGCTAATTTAGGGCGTTAACATTTTATGCAGAGATATTCACCTTATGTCTGAGGCTGAACCGCGTCACTCAATCCCGGCGGCAAGAATACTCACATCCCGAAACGATTTTTGATCATTCCGTTGCCTGTGGCTGGCGGCAAATGCTGCGACAGTCCGCGCGCAATCTTTGTCCGTTCCGCTAGGGTAAAATGCCCCGGCGGTGTTTGCTCATGGCGTAGGTGCCGCCGGGAACGGCCAGTAGCGATTTGGGCGCGATCCGCTCGCTCATGCGGCGGGCTTCCCGGCTTTCAGCAGCTCCCGCGCGCGGGGCATGGCGGCATCGAAACGGTCCATGATCTCCTGGCACATTTCGGCATGACCGCGTTGCGCGCCGCCGTGATGGCCAAATATCGCCTTATCCGTCCCAATCTGACAGCCAGTCCGCGATCCGTTTCCCGGCCACCGCGTGGCCGGTGCTGTTCCAGTGCGTGTCGCCCCAGAACCAAGGCAGCTTGCCCTGCTGCGCCGCCGCTATCAGCGGCGGTGTCAGGTCGATGAACCTGACAGACTCCGCCTCGGCGAACCGGCTTAGCTCGGCGGGCAGCGCCGAGAGGTTGGCGGTGGGATCGGCAATCGGGCTGCCGGGCGGAAAGGCGCATTGCTGCTCCAGCACGCGGTATTTGGTTGGCACAAGGACCAGCGCGTAATCTGCGCCCTCGCGGCGTAACTCCTCGCGGAACGTGCTGATTGCCTTGGTGATTTCCGCCACTTCACCTTCGACCCCGACGAAAGAGCGCCGGGTCCAGAGAAACGCAACGGTCTGATCGCCGATGCGGCAGGTGTAAAAGGGCGCGGGCGGGTTGGACAGCGTGACCAGCCTGTCCCAGACCAACCGGCCGAGCGACGCCCGGCCCGCAGCATCGGGCGCGGATTTTGCGCTCTGATTGCGATAGGCGTGGGAATCGTGCAGGTCATTCCCCTCGAACAAGAATTGCACCACCGTCTTGCCCGCCAGAGGCAGGCCAGACTCGCGCAGCATGTCGTGCTGACCCTGGATCGACAGCCCCAGAAGCGCCGCCTGCATCACAGGCCGGCCCAGCGCGTCTTCGACCACTTCGGTGATGGTTTCGGCCATCGGCACAGCGGCACCCAGAACGATGGAATCGCCCAGAAAGATGATGTCTCCGGTCGCTTCATCGCCGTTGCGGAACCCGTAAGAGTCGGTCTGAAATTCGAACGGGATCGGATCATGCGGCAGACCCAGGCGCGCGGCAATATCCTGCCCTGTCTGGCCCTGCACGTTGATCTCCGGGCGCAGGGTCCAACCCACTGTTTGGCCTTCTGCGGGTTGCGGGCTGAGCAATGCTGCCCAATCCACCAGCCCTGCGCGCCCGGCGAGTTCCATCACCACCAGCAAAAGGCCCACGGGGATCACGCTGACCCAGAACCCCAGCCATGCGCCGCGCCCGGCCGAGAGGCAAAGCAGCGCAACAGCGATGAGCATCAGCCCCGCCGCGACAATCATGTGCCGCAGCCGCCAGAGGCCAAAGAGCATATCCTCGGAGGCAATTTCGGACGCAGAGACGATGAGCACGGCAATGCTGCCCGCTGCCAGCAGGACCGCAACGGCGATGGCGATGCGGCGGTATCTTGTGCCGGGTCTGTCCATAGCGCCCCTCGACGTGCCGCGCCCGCACGCCGGGCGTCTGTGCTATACATGATGGTAGAAACACCGCCGCCGGGCAATATCGGCGTTGGGTCGGCGAAAGGCCGCCACCCGGGTCGACATTCGCGAATGCGGCGGAACAAATGGCGGGGCTTTCGCGTCGTATTGCTGACGGTCCGTCAGGGCCACAGTCATGAACAGGGGTTTGCATGAACATCTCCGGCTTGAAATCATCCACCGCAGCGGTCTTGTGCCTGAGCCTGATGCAGCCGCTACCCGGCCTCGCGCAGGTCACCATTGATGGCGCGGTCGAGGCGACCGGTGCGGACGATCTGGCGCAGACCGCCGCCGAACTGGCGCAAGAGGCCGAGAACGCGGCAGAAAAGGTTGCCGCAGAAGTAGAGGCCGCCGAACAGGCCGCCGCTGATGAAGCAAAGAACGCCGCTGATGAGGCCGCCGCAGCCGAGGCACAAGCCGCCGCCGATCAGGCCGCCGCCGCCGAAGCGCAAGCTGCTGCAGATGAGGCCGCCGCTGCTGCGGAAGCAAAGGCTGTAGCCGACAAGACGGCCGCTGATGAGGCTGCTGCCGTCGAGGCACAAGCTGCTGCTGCCGCAGAAGCTCAGGCAGCCGCCGACAATGCTGCTGCCGACGACGCTGCCGCCGTTGCTACGCAGGCAGAGCCAGCGGAGCCTGCCGGTGCTGCAACCGAAACTGATGTTCAGGCCGCGACCGAGCAAGCCGCAGAAACGCAGGCCGAGACTGAGCCGAATACCGGAGAAAATGACGATGAACCGGCTGAGGCCGCCGAAGTTCAGGCCGAAGCAGCCGCGCAGAGCGATCCCCAAGCCGATGTGGCCAGCAGCGCGGAATCCGAAGGCGCCGGAGAGGCGAGCGCCGCGCAACTGACCGATACCGAGCGTCAGGAACGCGCGCAACAACGCGAGGCGCAATCGACCTCGGCAGCGGAGGCGACTGCCGAAGGCGAGGCTGCGGCAGAAGTTGAAACCCAGACCGTCACCGAAGATGATGTGCGTAGTAGCGACGAGGATTTTGCCACCGGCGTGACCGGCGATGCGCAGGCTGCCACCACCGCTGCCGCCACCCCCGGCAAGGACAAGGGGCTGTCGAATTTTGAAAAAGCCCTGCTTCTTGGTCTGGGCGCCGCTGTCGTCGGCACGATACTGGCCAACGGCGACCGCGTGGTATCGAACTCGGGCGATCGTGTCGTGGTCGAGCGCGATGGCGAATTGCGTGTGCTCAAGAACGATGACCAGATCCTGAACCGCCCTGGCGCCGAGGTCAGCACGCAGACCTTTCGCGACGGATCAACCCGGACCACGGTTGCCTACAACGACGGCAGCCAGATCGTGACGGTCCGCGCCAGCGACGGCACCGTACTGCGGCGCACGCGCATCCGCGCCTCTGACGGCAAGGAATTTGTGCTGTTCGACGACACCCAAGAGGCCGAGCCGGTTGATTTCGACCGCCTGCCATCGCTTGAAGCCATCGCTGCACGGCAAGCCGAGGTCGCGATGAATGATGAGGCCGCGCTGCAAAAGGCGCTGCAAGAGGTGATGTTTGCCGATGTCGATCGCCGGTTTTCGCTGCGGCAGGTGCGCGACTACAAACGCGTCCGCGCGCTGGCGCCACAGGTCGAACTTGATGCGATCACCTTCGCCACCGGCTCTGCCGCGATCCAACCGAGCCAGGCACAGGCGCTGGCCGATCTGGGCGGGTCAATGCGGCGGATCATCGAGGAGAACCCAAGTGCGATGTTCCTGATCGAGGGCCACACGGACGCGGTTGGTGCTGCCGGATACAATCTTGCGCTCTCGGATCGGCGTGCAGAGACAGTGGCGCTGGCGCTAACCGAGTATTTTGACGTGCCGCCGCAGAACCTGATCACCCAGGGCTATGGTGAGAGCGATCTGAAAATACGCTCGCTCACGGCCGAACGCGCAAACCGTCGCGCCGCGGTGCGCAACATCACCTCTTTGCTGAACTGACAATACCTGCCTGAATGACGCAGAAACCCCCGGAGACGCAAATCTCCGGGGGTTTTTCGTATCAGGCGCAGGGGCTGCGGATTGGCGGCGTTATTCTGCGGCCACCTTCGCATCGGCCTTTTCGACCTTCACCGCCGAAAACTTGAACTCGGGGATCTTGCCATAGGGGTCGATGGCCGGGTTGGTCAGAATGTTGGCCGCTGCCTCGACATAGGCAAAAGGCAGGAAGACCATGTCTGGCGAAACCGTCCGGTCAGCGCGGGCCATGACGGTAATCGAGCCACGCTTGGTCGTCAGCCGTACCATGCCGCCCGGCTCCACCCCCAACTGGCGCAATGTGCCGGGATGCATCGAACAGTTCGCCTCTGGCTCTACCGCGTCCAGAACGCTGGCCCGGCGGGTCATCGACCCGGTGTGCCAATGTTCCAGCTGCCGCCCCGTGGTCAGGATCATCGGGTATTCGGCGTCCGGCGTGTCGTCCGGTGCGATCACGTTTGCGGGCGTGAAGCGCGCGCGGCCCTCGGGGCGCGGGAAGCCGTCGCCGAACACCACCGCTTGCCCGGGATCTTCGGGGCTGAGGCTGGGATAGGTCACGGCGGTTTTCTCCAGTCGCTCCCATGTGATGTTATCGAGCGACCGCATGTTGATCGTCATTTCGGCAAAGACCTCGGACGGGTGCGTATAACGCCAATCCAGACCGCAGCGTTTGGCCAGTTCGACCTCGATCCACCAGTCTTCGCGCGCCTCGCCCGGCAGCGGCACGGCGGGGCGCACCATTTGCACCTGCCGGTTGGTGTTCGAGACGGTCCCGGATTTTTCGAAGAGCGTGGAGGCGGGCAGGATCACATCGGCATAGTTGGCCGTTTCGGTGATAAAGATGTCCTGCACCACCAGATGGTCGAGCTTGGCCAGCGCGTCACGGGCATGCTCCACATCGGGGTCGGACATGGCCGGGTTTTCGCCGAGGATATACATCGCCTTGATATCCCCATCATGGACCGCATCCATGATCTCGGTGACGGTCAGGCCCTTTTCAGCGCTGAAGTCATCTGATCCCCACACCCCGGTAAAGGCCGCGCGAACGTTGTCATCGGTCACGGTCTGGTAGTCGGGCAGGAACATCGGCATCAGGCCCGCGTCGCTGGCACCTTGAACGTTGTTCTGGCCGCGCAGCGGATGCAGACCGGTGCCGGGGCGCCCGACATGGCCGCACATCAATGCCAGCGAGATCAGGCAGCGCGAGTTGTCGGTGCCGTGGATGTGCTGGCTGACGCCCATCCCCCAAAAGATCATGCCGGCTTTGGCTGTGGCAAACTCTCGTGCCACTTCGCGCAGTGTCTCGGCTGGGATGCCGCAGATACCTTCCATCTTCTCTGGGCTGAAATCCTTCAGGTGGGCCTTCTCGGCCTCCCAGTTCTCTGTGTAGGCGTCAATATATTGCTGGTCGTACAGACCTTCCTCGACGATCGTGTGCATGATCGCGTTCAACATGCTGACATCTGCGCCGGGCCGGAATTGCAGCATATGAGTTGCAAACCGACGCATGCCAACGCCGCGTGGATCCATCACGATGAGCTTTCCGCCGCGCTTGGTGAACTGTTTGAAAAAAGTCGCGGCGACCGGGTGGTTCTCGATCGGGTTGGCGCCGATGATGATGGCCACATCGGCATTTTCGATTTCATTGAACGTTGCCGTCACGCCGCCTGATCCGACGTTTTCGACCAAGGCAAAGACCGAGGACGCGTGGCACAGACGCGTGCAGTGATCGACGTTGTTGTGGCCAAAGCCCTGCCGGATGAATTTCTGAAAGAGATACGCCTCTTCGTTTGTGCATTTGGCACTGCCAAAGCCCGCAACCTCGCGACCGCGCCCCTTCAGGCCATCGGCGGCAAAGTCGAGCGCCTCTTCCCAAGTTGCCTCGCGGAAAAACTCCTGCCAGTTGTCGGGGTTGACGTTCAGCGCCTTCGCAGGTGCGTCGTCGCGCCGGATCAGCGGCTTGGTCAGGCGATGCGGGTGGTGGATATAGTCAAAGCCAAAGCGCCCCTTGACGCAGAGGCGGCCTTCGTTCGCGGGGCCGTTGATCCCCTCGACATACTTTATGCGGCCGTCCTTGACCTTGACCGAGATCTGGCAGCCAACACCGCAGAACGGGCAGACACTCTCGACCTCGCTGTCGTAGTCAGCGCTGTCACCGACCTGTTGTTCATCGACGACAGAGGCGGGCATCAGCGCGCCGGTGGGGCAGGCCTGCACACATTCGCCGCAGGCCACGCAGGTGCTGTCGCCCATCGGATCGGCAAAATCGAAGGTCGGATAGGCGTCATGCCCACGCCCGGCCATGCCGATCACATCATTGACCTGAACCTCGCGGCAGGCGCGCACGCACAGACCGCACTGAATGCAGGCATCAAGGTTCACGGACATCGCTACATGGCTGTCGTCCAGCAGCGGGATGCGCCCCTCTTCCAGTTTGGGAAAGCGGCTGCTGTCGATGCCGTTCAGCGCGGCCATGTCCCACAAGTGGCTGGATTTGTCGTGGGCGAATTCCTGCTCCGGCTGATCGGCGACGAGCATTTCCATAACCATCTTGCGCGCGGCGGTTGCGCGGGCGCTGTCGGTCTTCACCACCATGCCTTCGACGGGTTCGCGGATGCACGACGCGGCCAGCACACGCTCGCCCTCGATCTCGACCATGCAGGCACGGCAATTGCCGTCGGGGCGATACCCCGGGGCGGGCTTGTGGCACAGATGCGGAATTACCAGACCGCGACCATTGGCGACCTCCCAGATGGTCAGACCTGCCGCCGCTTCGACCTCTTTGCCGTCGAGCGTGAATCGGATGGTATCGGACATGCGCGCGCCTCTCCCGTAGATGTTACTTCGGATTAGACCATGCCTGACAATTCGAAAGGCCGCCAATCCCGACACCTGTCTGCGGCTTTGCGCCATGAGTCAGACCGTCGTGGCAAAAAAATCGAGCCGGGGCGCCGTCGGCGCTCCGCGTTCACGCGCGTCGGGGTGGGCGGAACCCGGTCGGGGATACCCGTCGAATTATTTCAACCTCTGCCTTTAACCTCCCACGCGGCTTCGCTACTTTGCCGGCGATTGCAGTGGAACGGAGAGCAAGGCATTGGCAGAGATCGTTCTGGTGCGGCACGGGCAGGCCAACAGCGCAGCCACCGACGAGGCCGGATACGACCGGTTGTCCGATCTGGGCCGGATGCAGGCCGAATGGCTGGGGCAGCACCTGATCGGCACCGATCCCCATTTTGACCACGTGATCACCGGCACGCTGCACCGGCAGGTCGGCACCGCCCGCGCAATGGGCTATACGCCGCATGTGCAGGATGCCCGCCTGAACGAACTGACCTACTTCGATCTCGCTAATGCGATGCAGCAGCAATACGGCATTCCCGCGCCCACCTCTGCCGCCGAATTCGCCCGTCACCTGCCAGAAGTGATCGACCATTGGGCTGATGACAAGCTGGAGGCCGTGCCAGAGACATTTGCAGGGTTTCATGCCCGCGTGACCGGCCTTGTCGATGAGTTGTGCCACCAACATGGCCGCGTTCTGGTGGTCACTTCGGGTGGCGTGATCGGCATGGTTCTGCGACACGTTCTGGCGCTGGACAACGCGGGCATGGCGCGGGTCATGTTGCAGACCATGAACAGCTCTCTGCACCGGCTCAGCTATGTGCATGATCAGCTCATGCTCGCGACGTTCAATGCCACGCCGCATCTCGATACGCCGGACCGCGCCCACGCGCGCACATTCATCTGACCCGAAAGGCCACCTTGATGAAACTCTACTACGCACCGGGTACAATCTCGATCGCTTCTGCCATTGCACTGCATGAAGCGGGCCTGGAATTCACCTCGCGCGCCGTGGATTTCGCGGCCGGTGAACAGACCAGGCCGGCCTATCTCGCGATCAATCCAAAGGGTCGCGTTCCGGTGCTGGATATTGACGGCACGTTGCTGACCGAAACCGGCGCAATCCTGGAATATATCGCCACGGTCGCGCCGGAGGCGGGCCTGATGCCCGAGGCCACGCTGGACGCCGCGCATGTGCGCGCGGTTATGTACTACCTCGCCAGCACCATGCATCCCAACCACGCGCACAAGATGCGCGGCCACCGTTGGGCGAACGAGGCCGCCAGCCTCGCCGACATGACCGCCAAAGTGCCCGAGACGATGACCGCCTCCGCGCAATATGTCGAGGATCACTGCCTGCGTGGCCCGCTGGTGAATGGCGCCACAATAAGCATCGCCGATCCTTACCTCTTTGTCGTCTGCTCCTGGCTTGAGGGTGATGGCGTCGATCTCGGCGCTTTCCCCAAAATCCGCGCGTTTTGCGCCGCAATGGAAGAGCGGGCGTCGGTCAGAACCGTAAGTGCCGCAGGCATGCTCTGAAGGAGCCACATATGACACATCTCTGGGTCCGGGCCGAACAGCGCCCATTCGAGGAACGCGTCGGCTTGACGCCCGAAGGTGCCGCAGACCTGCGCGCTGCGGGCATCGACGTGACCGTGGAGCAGAGCAGCGTGCGCGCGATCCCGCTGGAGGGATATGAGAGGGCCGGTTGCACCATTGCACCCGAAAACAGTTGGCCCGATGCGCCGCAGGATGCGATCATCTTCGGCCTCAAGGAACTGCCCGATGACGGCACGCCGCTGCCGCACCGCCACATCATGTTTGGCCATGCCTTCAAAGGGCAGCACTCAGGCCGCGCCCTCCTGGAACGCTTCCGAACTGGCGGCGGTACGCTTTACGATCTGGAATACCTCGTCGATACGGACGGTCGCCGCGTCGCTGCCTTTGGCTATTGGGCTGGCTATGCAGGGGCCGCATTGGCGTTCAAGAGTTGGGCGGCGCAGCAATCAGGCGGGATCTGCCCGCCGGTTGCCACCTATTCGGGCAAACACGCGCTGCTGGCTGATCTGGCGCGCGATCTGGACGGGCGCAGCCCACCCTCGGCCATCATCATCGGCGCGCTGGGCCGCGTTGGTGCCGGTGCGGCGGATCTGTGTACGGCGATGGGGGTCAATCCGACCCGCTGGGATATGGCAGAAACCGCAAGCGGCGGCCCCTTCCCGGAGATCCTGGGCCATGACATTTTTCTCAACTGTATTTTTGCGCGGCCGGGAACGCCGGTCTTTGTGCCGCAATCGGCGCTGGACGCACCGCGCCGCCTGAGTGTCGTCGGCGATGTCGCCTGCGACCCTGACAGTGACTACAACCCGGTTCCGATCTATGCCGAAGCCACCGATTGGGCCGCGCCTGCACTGCGTGTGCATGCCAGCCCGCCGATGGACGTGATGGCGATCGACAACCTGCCATCGCTCTTGCCGGTGGAGTCTTCGATGGACTATGCAGCGCAACTCTTGCCCTCGCTGAAAACACTGGGCAACCTGGATGCTGGCGTTTGGCAACGGGCAAAAATTACATTCACTGACGCAATGAAAGGCCTCTGACATGACAATCCACTGGTGCGGTACGGGCCTTTCGGCCATTCCCGGTCTGCGGCGACTGATTCAGGCGGGCCACGAGGTCAGCGTCTGGAACCGGACCGCTCAGAAGGCCGAAGAAGCGGTGGGTGATCTGACCCAGCGCATCCAGACCTTCGACATCGACGTGCTGACGGCCGAAGTGCAACCCGGCGATATCGTGGTCAGCATGCTGCCTGGCGACTGGCACGTACCATTGGCCGAGATGTGCATCTCCAAGGGCGCGCATTTTGTCAGTTCTTCGTATATCTCTCCCGAAATGCGCAGCCTGCATGCCCAGGCCGAGGCGGCGGGCGTCTGCGCGGTAAACGAGGTTGGGCTTGATCCCGGCATCGACCACCTGATGGCCCATGCCCTGATCGCCGATTACCGTGACAGCGCTGCATGCGACCCACGCAACGACCTGTCGTTCACCTCGTATTGCGGCGGCATTCCGAAACACCCGAACCCGTTTCGCTACAAGTTCAGCTGGTCACCGCTGGGCGTGCTCAAGGCGCTGCGCTCGCCTTCGCGTTCCATTCAGGATCACGCCGAGCGTAATGTCGCCCGTCCCTGGGATGCGATCAGCAGTTACACCGCCCCGCTGGCCACGCCAGAGACGTTCGAGGTCTACCCCAACCGCGACAGCCTGCCTTTCATCGAGCAGTACGAATTCTCTCCGGATTGGCGGGTAAAGGAATTCGTGCGCGGCACATTGCGTCTGAATGGCTGGGCCGAGGCGTGGAAGGATGTCTTTGCCGAGATCGAAACCCTCGAAGGCCCCGCAGGCGAGGCCCGGCTCAAGGAGATGTCCGATACGTTCTGGGGCGAAAATGCCTATGCCGAAGGCGAGCCGGACCGCGTCGTGCTCTGTGTCGCGCTCAAGGCTGAACGTGATGGCGAGCCGGTCTGGCACAAGACCTTCGTGATGGACGCCTGGGGGGATGCGCGTGGCACGGCGATGGCCCGGCTGGTGTCGATTCCTGTCTCACTTGCCATCACGTCCGTGGCGAACGGCGAGATCGCCCCGGGCGTCAGCGCCGCGCCCACCGATCTGGCCCTGGTGGATCGCTATCTTGGAGAGATCGATAAACTGGCACAGCACCTCACCGTTGTGGATCACCTCAAGGCAGACTGATGCGGCATGTCTTTCATTAGCGCGTTTTGCACTTTTCGCGATTCAGGAAAGACGTTGAAGGCTTTAGGTATTTAAAGAAAGATGAAAGCAGGGGCCTACTTGTTTCATCTTTCTACAAATACCTTATCAGCGGTAGCGTAGAAGCGTGACACTTGAACACTCAAGCGTTGCCGCTTCAGCGCGCGGGCGTGAAAACGCGCGAAACATCAGGAAGGTGTGGGCCGCTTTCGCACTTTCCAATTCAGAAAACATACAAAAGGCTTTAGCAAAGAGCCAATATGGCCAAGAAACCCAGATCCCGTAAAACTGCCGCCAAGGCGCCAAGCCTGCCCGGGCCGCTGCGTATCATGCGGGCGCTGCGGCGTTTCGTGCTGTGGTGTGTGCTGGTCGCGGTCGTCTCGGCAGGGATCGCGGCACTGGTGCATCGCTATCTCGCGCCCGGCCCGACCTACTACATGCGGCAAGAAGCGCAGCGCCTTGGCGGTGTGGACCGTGAATGGGTGGCGCTGGACAAGGTTGCACCGGTGATGGCGCGCGCCGTGGTGGCGGCGGAGGATGCCAATTTCTGTACCCACTGGGGTTTCGATATGGGGGCGATTCGCAGCGTGATCGAAGAAGGCGGCGGGCGCGGTGCCTCTACGCTCAGTCAGCAAACGGTCAAGAACGTCTATCTGTGGCACGGCCGCAGTTGGGTTCGCAAGGCGCTGGAGGCGCTTATGACACCTCTGGTCGAATCGATCTGGCCGAAGCGGCGGATTGTCGAGGTCTACCTCAACATCGCGGAGTTTGACGAAGGCATATTTGGCGTCGATGCCGCTGCGCGCCACTATTTCGGGGTTGGCCCCGAGGCGCTGAGTGCGCTGCAGGCGGCGCGGCTGGCGGCGGTGCTTCCGGACCCCAAGGGTCGCTCTGCCAGCAAGCCGACGAATTGGATGCGCAAACGCACGGCCGCGATCATGGACGGGGCGGCCACCATCCGCCGCGATGGCCGCGCCGCCTGTTTCGAGGATTGAAAATCGCTGCCAGAGCAGGCATGGAAGAGCAGCGATCTGTCAAAGGTAACTGCCACTCATGGCCAAACTCTATCACGTCCCACTCTCTCCTTTCTGCCGCAAGGTGCGGCTGAGCCTCGCCGAAAAGCGGATTGAATGCGAACTGGTCGAGGAACGCTATTGGGAACAAAGCGCCGAGTTCCTCCGCCGCAACCCGGCGGGCAAGGTTCCGGTGCTGCGCATCGACGGCAAGACGCTCTCTGAAAGCGCGCCGATCTGCGAATATCTCGAGGAAAAATACCCCGAGCCACCGTTGATGCCGCGCGGCACCGACGCCCGCTACGAGGTGCGCCGTCTGGTGGCCTGGTTCGATGACAAGTTTCATCACGAGGTCACGTCGAAACTGCTTTATGAGCGGGTCAACAAGAAGGTGATGGGCCGGGGCTTTCCCGACAGTGGCAACGTGAAATCCGGTGCCCGGGCGATCAAGTACCATCTCGATTACATGGCCTGGCTGCTGGATCATCGCCGCTGGCTGGCAGGCGACGTGATGACGCTGGCCGATTTCGCGGCTGCCTCGCATCTCAGCGCTCTCGACTACATCTCGGATGTGGATTGGAACCGCAGCGAAGTGGTCAAGGACTGGTATGCCAAGATCAAGTCGCGGCCGGCCTTCCGCAATATCCTGACGGATCAGATCCCTGGTTTCACGCCGCCTCCGCATTATGCGGACCTGGATTTCTGACATGGTGCCGGGTTCTGGCATCGTTGAATATCTCTACACAGAAAAAGCATGTCCGGTTTGAAAGAAGCCCTTGTTGCGCGCGCGCTCGAAGAGGGGTTCGACATGGCGCGCATCTGCCGACCCTGGGACGTGCCGCAGGTTCCGGCACGGCTTGGGGCGTTTCTTGAGGCGGGATATCACGGGCAGATGAACTGGCTGGCCGAGCGCAGCCATTGGCGGGGCGATCCGTCGGCGCTCTGGCCCGAAGCGCGCTCGGTCATCATGCTGGGCGAAAGCTATACGCCTGACACCGACCCGATGGCGACATTGGCACAGCCAGAGGTCGGCACAATCTCGGTCTATGCCCGAAACCGTGATTATCACGATCTGGTCAAGAAACGTCTCAAACGACTCGCGCGGTGGCTCATCTCCGAGGCGGGCCCGCAGGGGCCTGACGAAGCGCCCGCGCAGGTCAAGGTTTTCGTCGATACGGCCCCCGTCCCGGAAAAGCCGCTGGGGCAGGCGGCGGGCCTTGGCTGGCAGGGCAAGCACAGCAATCTGGTCAGCCGCGAACTGGGCAGCTGGTTCTTTATCGGCTCGATCTTTACATCGCTGGAATTAGACACTGATCCTGCGGAAACCGATCATTGTGGCTCGTGCCGCGCCTGTCTCGATATCTGCCCGACCGATGCCTTTCCGGCCCCTTACCAGCTCGATGCGCGGCGCTGCATTTCCTACCTGACGATCGAGCACAAAGGCCCTGTCGATCCTGATCTGCGCGCGCTTTTGGGCAATCATATTTATGGCTGCGATGACTGTCTGGCGGTCTGTCCCTGGAACAAGTTCGCGCAAACCGCACGCGAGACCCGTTATCATGCGCGCGAGGATCTGAACGCGCCGCCGCTGGCGGAACTGGCGCAACTGGACGACGCCGCGTTTCGTGCCAAATTCTCGGGCAGCCCGATCAAGCGGATCGGCATCGACCGGTTCTTGCGCAACGTGCTCTATGCCATCGGCAATTCGGGCCGTGTAGATCTGATCCCGTCGGCCGAGGCGCATGTAAACGCCTCCGCACCCGAGGTCGCAGATGCGGCGCGTTGGGCGCTCTTGCGTCTCAGAACTGACGCAAATGGACAGGCACGGGGCGGCGAAATCGCTAAATCCCGTAAATAGGGTAATTGGAGACGGATATGGCGATCTTGTTGGGGGTGGATACGGGCGGTACCTATACGGATGCGGTGCTGTTACGTGACGAAACGGAAGTGATCGCCAGCGCCAAGGCATTGACCACGCGGCACGATCTGGCCATCGGGATTGGTGCTGCGGTGGCGAATGTGCTGGAGGCCAGCGGTACCACACCGGGCGACATCGCCCTGGCATCGCTGTCGACGACGCTGGCCACCAATGCGCTGGTTGAAGGGCAGGGCGGGCGTGTTGGCCTCGTCTATATCGGCTTTCGCGAGCAGGACCTTGACGCGCACGGGCTGCGCGATGCGCTGGGCGGCGATCCGGCGATTTTCCTGAACGGCGGACACAACCACGCAGGCGGCGAGGCACAAGCGTTGGACCGTGACGCGCTGTTGGCCTGGTTGCAGAGCGATCATGGCGTTTCCGCCTATGCGGTCGCGGCGCAGTTCGCCACGCGCAACCCCGCGCACGAGCTGGCCGCCGCCGAGATGATCGCCGAGATCACCGGGCGGCCTGTCTCTTGTTCGCACCACCTGTCGGCCAAGCTGAACGGCCCGAAACGGGCGCTGACGGCGCTGTTGAACGCGCGGCTGATCGGCATGATCGCGCGGTTGATCAACGATGCGGAAGGTAAACTGGCACAGCTTGGGATCACCGCGCCGCTGATGGTGGTTCGCGGCGACGGCGCGCTGATAAGTGCGGAACAGGCCCGGATGCGCCCAATCGAGACGATTCTAAGCGGCCCGGCGGCGTCGATCGTCGGGGCCAGTTGGCTGACGAATGTCACGCAGGCGCTGGTGTCGGATATCGGTGGGACCACGACCGATGTGGCGGTGCTGCGCGATGGCCGCCCGATGATCGATCCGGGCGGTGCGCAGGTCGGCCCGTGGCGCACCATGGTCGAGGCGGTCGCGATGCGAACCACCGGGCTGGGCGGCGACAGCGAAGTGCAGGTGATCGACGAAGGGTTGACGGGCGGGGTCACGCTTGGGCCGCGCCGGGTGTTGCCGGTCAGCCTGATTGGCCATGAGGCGCCCGAGATAGTGCACCGCACGCTGGATGCGCAACTGCGCAACACCACGCCGGGGGAACATGATGGCGTGTTTGTCCGGGCGGTGCCGGGCATTGACGCCGCTGGTCTGACAGAGCGAGACGCGGGTTTTCTGGCGCGAATCGGTGATGCGGTGCACCCGGTCGGGGCGATCCTGCGCACCCGGATGGAGCAGCAGGCGCTGCGCCGTCTGGTCACTCGCGGACTGGTGCAGGTTTCGGGCGTGACGCCGTCGGATGCCAGCCATGTTCTGGGGCGGGTGGACGCGTGGGACACCGAAGCTGCCGAAAAGGCGCTGACGCTGATGAGCCGCAAGCGGACCGGATCGGGAAACCAGCTGGCCGGTGGGGCGCAGGAACTGGCCGAGATGATCGTGAACCGTTTGACCTATCAGACGGTGTTGGTTCTGTTGGAAACGGCCTTTGCCGAAGAGGACCACCCCTTTGGCCCATCGCCCGAACAACTGGCGCGTCATGTGCTGACCGCGCGGGGAATGGACGGGTATCGCGGGCTCGTGCGGCTGGATGCCGGGCTAAACGTGCCGGTTGTGGGGCTTGGGGCCTCTGTCGGCACCTATTACCCGGCGGTCGGTGAGCGTTTGGGGTGTGACATGATCCTGCCCGAACACGCAGATGTCGCCAACGCCATCGGGGCGGTGGTGGGTCGCGTTACGATCCGGCGCAGCGGTACGGTCACCAGCCCCTCTGAAGGGCTCTACCGCGTGCATCTGGGCTCTGACCCTCACGACTTCACCAGTGCCGAAGAGGCGCTGGATATGTTGCAATCCTTGTTGGAGGCCGAGGCGCGCGCGGAAGCGCAGGCGGCAGGTGCCGAAGATTTGCAGGTAAGCGCCACTCGGGATCTGCGCACAGCGCAGGCAGAGGCACGCGTGGTGTTTCTGGAAGGCGAGATCACGGTCGAGGTATCGGGGCGGCCCCGAATCGCGGTGTAGGGTGGGCGAATGTGCCGGGCGTCAGCCCGCCACGCCCACCGCCTGACCGATAAGCCAGTCGCGCGTCGCCTGAGCCTGTCTGGAGAGTGGCGTGCTGGTGGACCACACCAGGTAGAAACCCGCGCCGGTTTCCCAGGCCCAGTCGGCCCGTTCCGCCAGCAACCCCTGTTGCACCAGCCCGGTGGTCGTGTGCCGCCAACCCAGCGTAAAGCCTTCGCCCGCCATCGTTGCCTGCAGCACCAACGCATAGTCGTTCAATCGCAGACCGCCGCGCGGCTCGGCGTAGGGGACGCGCCAGTGGCGGAAAAAATCCGCCCAGGTCGGGCGGTCGCGCACCGGCTCTTCAAGGTGGATGAGCGGTTGGCTGCCCAGATTGCCGATCGAACGCAGGTTGATCGCAGCGGCCATTACACGCGGCGAGGCGATCGGGGTGATCACTTCCGCCGCGATCAGGTGGCTCTGGCAGCCGGGCCAGTTTCCATTGCCTCGCCTTATGGCAAGGCTGATACCTTCGGCGTCGATGTCCGGCTCGCGGTCCGAGGTCTGCAGGCGCAGGTCGACATCCGGATGCGTGGCGTGAAACTCTGCCAGACGCGGCACCATCCAGTAATGGGCAAATGCGGTCGAGGCTGTGAGCGTGACCCGATCCCCGGCGCTGCGGGCCGCAAGGCTGCGCACACTGTCGAGTATGCGCGCAAAGGCCCCGAAAACGTCCGTATATAGCCGCTCGCCCGTGGATGTCAGGGTGACGGAACGGTGCGCGCGGTGAAATAGCCGTGCCCCCAGCGCGTCCTCCAATTGTTTGATCGCCGCGCTGACGGCGGGCTGTTGCACATTCAATTCGCGCGCCGCGCGGGTGAAGGACCCATGCCGTGCAGCGGCCTCGAAGACCAGAAGGTGTCGCGGCGATTCGACGAGTTTCCATAGCTCTTGCATAATCTGAGATTATCCAAAGCCCCAAATTTTACAAGGATCACGCACCGCTTTTTGCGCGCTAGGCTAGGCCGGAAGATCAGGGGAGGACCGGGGCCATGGCCAGACGTGCGCGGACGAGACGTGATGTGGATGCAGGTAGGGCTTCGAACCTGGCCTCGCCTCATGTGCAGCGGCAATTGCCGTTTTTCGATCCCGTTAATGAGGACGGCATCGAGCGACTGGAAGCGCAGGTGGACTGGATCATGCAGGACCTCGGGCTGGAGTTCCGCGACGATCCCGAGGCGCTGCGTATCTGGACCGAGGCCGGCGCGAAAGTGGATGGCACCCGTGTGCGTGCCCCTGCCGACTGGATTCGTGACCTGTGCCGCAAGGCACCCGGCGAGTTCACCCAGATCGCCCGCAACCCGTCGCGCAGCGTGACTATCGGCGGCAACAATCAGGTTTTTGCGCCAATTTACGGAGCACCCTTCGTGCGCGATATGGCCGGTGGGCGGCGCTACGGCGATATGGAGAGTTTCGAAAAACTGGTGAAGCTGGCCTATATGCACCCGAACCTGCATCATACCGGGTTGGTGATTTGCGAGCCTTGTGATGTGCCGGTCAGCCATCGGCATCTCGACATGGTCTACATGCACATGACCCGCAGCGACAAACCGCATCTGGGCGCGATCACCGAACAAAGCCGCGCTCAGGACAGCGTCGATATGGCCGAGATCCTGCATGGCCGCGATTTCATGGACGAAAACTGTGTCATCATGGGCAACGTCAATACCAACTCGCCCCTTCTGGTGGACAAGGTGGTGACGCAGGCGATCCAGACCTATTGCGGGCGCGGTCAGGGGATCGTCGTGGTGCCTTTCATTCTGTCCGGCGCGATGGGACCGGTCAGCACCGCCGCCAGCGTGACACAGGCAATGGCCGAGGCGATGATGTGCTGCGCTTTTGCCCAGCTTGTCCGGCCCGGCGCGCCCTTTGTGCTGGGCAATTTCCTCAGTTCGATGAGCCTGAAATCCGGTGCCCCCACCTTTGGCATGCCCGAACCGGTGCTGAGCAACTATGCGATTGGCCAGATGGCGCGCCGTGTCGGCCTGCCCTTGCGCTGTGGCGGGTCACTGACGGCGAGCAAGATCGAAGATGCGCAAGCCGCCTACGAGAGCGCGGATTCGATGCATTCCACGATGCTGGCTGGCGCGCATTTCGTGCTGCATGCCGCTGGCTGGCTGGAGGGCGGGCTATGTACCGGGTTCGAGAAGCTGGTGATGGATGCCGATCGTCTGGGTGGCTATCAAAAGGTGCTGGCGGGCCTTGATGTCAGCGACGAGGGGCTGGCGCGCGACGCCTATGCCGAGGTGGCTGCGGCGGGGCATTTCCTGGGTTGCAGCCACACGATGCGCAACTACCAGACTGCGTTCTACGAGCCCGCGCTGAGTGATTCCGAGAACGTCGAAAGCTGGGAAGATGGCGGGTCGCTGGACATGCGCATGCGCGCGCATGCCCGCTGGACCGGGATGCTGGAACGCTACGAGCAACCGGAGATCGACGTCGCCATAGACGAAGAGCTGCGCGATTACATTGCGCGTCGTAAATCCGAAATTCCTGAGGCATGGTATTGAATTGATACGGTGGATCGGGGGTCAGCCCCCCATGTCGAATTTGGAGAATTCGACGCCCACGGGATATCTATGACCAGAAGATGAACAGGTCAGGGCCAATTGGAGGGTAGAAAATGCGAGCGTCGGAAAAGTTTGACGAGGATATCGGCGGGCGGCTGGACGGGTTACGCGTGGACGGGCTCTACAAGACGGAGCGCGTGATCACCTCGCCGCAATCGGGAGAGGTGACGCTGGCGGGCGGGGCGCAGGTGATCAACCTATGTGCCAACAACTACCTTGGCCTGGCGGACAATGCGCAGATCATCGCCGCGGCCAAGGATGCGCTGGACCGCTACGGGTTCGGCATGGCCTCGGTACGGTTCATCTGCGGCACCCAAGAGGACCACAAGGCGCTGGAGGCACGTATTGCGGCGTTTCTGGGGATGGAGGATTGCATACTCTATCCTAGTTGCTTTGACGCAAATGCTGGTTTGTTCGAGACTATTTTAGGCCCCGAAGATGCGATCATCTCGGATGCGCTGAACCATGCCAGCATCATCGACGGGGTGCGCCTGTGCAAGGCGCAGCGGTACCGTTATGCCAACAGCGACATGGCCGATCTGGAGCGCTGTCTGAAAGAGGCGCAGGGCGCGCGGCACCGGCTGATCGCCACCGATGGCGTGTTCTCGATGGATGGCTACTATGCGCGGCTGGACGAGATCTGCGATCTGGCGGACAGGTACGACGCGATGGTCATGGTCGATGATTGCCATGCCACTGGCTTTGTCGGCGCCACCGGACGCGGCACGCCCGAGCATTGTGGCGTGATGGGGCGGGTCGATATCCTGACCGGTACGTTGGGCAAGGCGCTGGGCGGTGCCTCGGGTGGCTATACCGCGGCCTCGGCGCGGGTGGTCGACTGGCTGCGGCAACGCTCGCGGCCTTATCTTTTCTCCAACACGCTGGCCCCGGTGATCGCCGCCGCGTCGCTCAGGATGTTCGACCTGGTCGAGGACGGGGCCGATCTGCGCGCCCGCCTGTGGGAGAATGCCGAACATTTCCGCGACCGCATGACGGCGCTGGGCTTCGAGCTGTTGCCGGGCAGTCACGCGATCATTCCGGTTATGCTGCGCGATCCGAAACTGGCGCAGCAGATGGCGGCACGTCTGGGCGAGCATGGCGTGTTTGTCACGGCGTTCAGTTTCCCGGTCGTGCCGAAGGATCAGGACCGCATTCGCACCCAGATGAGTGCGGCCCTTACACGCGAGCAACTGGATAGTGCGATTGATGCCTTTGCCGTCGTCGGGCGCGAATTGGGCGTGATCAAGTGATCCTGTCCTCGGTCATAGAGGCGATGGATTCGACACCATTGGTGGAGTTGAGCCGTATCAGAGACGAGATCGGCTATGACGGGCGCATATTGGCCAAGCTCGATTACCTGCTGCCGGGCTTTTCCAAGAAGGATCGGGCGGCGCGGCACACGATCGAGGCCGCGCGGGCCAGCGGCGCGCTGTCGGATGGGCAAACAGTGGTCGAGCTGACTTCGGGCAACATGGGCACGGGCCTTGCCATTGTTTGCGGCGTCATGGGCCATCCCTTTGTGGCGGTGATGAGCGAAGGCAACTCGCCCGAGCGGGCCCGGATGATGCGCGCGCTGGGTGCCGAGGTGGTGCTGGTCCCACAGGCGGCCGGTGCGCGACCGGGCGAGGTGTCCGGTGCGGACCTGGCGTTGGTCGAAGAGGTCGCGCAGGCATTGACGGTCGAGCGGGCGGCATTCCGCGCCGATCAGTTCCGGATGCCTGCGAATACGGCAGCACATGAGGGCGGCACCGCACCCGAGATCTGGCAACAGACGGGCGGCAGCATCACGGCGTTCTGCGATTTTGTGGGATCTGGTGGGACACTGGGCGGCTGCGCCCGGTTCTTCGCGCCCAGGGGTGTGAATTGCTACGCGGTGGAGCCCGATCAGGCACAGCATCCCATTCAGGGTGGTGGCTATTCGATGCCCGATCTGGTGCATCTGAGCGGCGTGGAGTTGGCTGGAACAGAGACTGTTTCAGGGGATCAGGCACGAGATGGTGCAAGGCTGCTGGCGCGCCGCGAGGGCATTTTCGGCGGCTATTCCGCCGGCGCCAATCTGGCCGCCGCGATCCACCTTCTGAAGACTCACGAGCAGGGCGGCACCATTGCCATCGTGATCTGTGACAGCGGGTTGAAATACTTTTCGACGGACCTCTGGGGGACGACATGAAAAACGAAATGAAAGCACTGGTAAAGTCAAAGCCCGAGCCGGGATTGTGGATGGAATATGTCCCCGTGCCCGAACCGGGGCCAAGCGATGTGCTGATCAAGGTCAGGAAATCGGCGATCTGCGGCACCGATGTGCATATCTGGAAATGGGACGAGTTCAGCGCCAAGGTGGTGCCGGTTCCGATGGTCGTCGGTCACGAGTTTGTGGGCGAGATCGTCGATACCGGCGCGGCGGCGGTGAAATACAAGATCGGACAGCGGGTCAGTGGCGAGGGGCACATTGTCTGTGGCACCTGCCGCAATTGCCGCGCGGGGCGCGGACAGCTCTGCCGCAACACCAAGGGCGTCGGGGTGAACCGTCCCGGCAGCTTTGCCGAGTATCTGTGCATCCCCGAGGCCAACGTAGTGCCGATCCCTGAGGATATTCCTGACGAGATTGCGGCCATATTCGATCCGTTCGGCAATGCGGTTCACACCGCGCTCAGCTTTGATCTGGTGGGCGAGGATGTGCTGGTGACAGGCGCGGGGCCAATCGGGATCATGGGCGCGCTGGTCGCGCAGAAGGTCGGTGCGCGCAAGACGGTGATCACCGACATCAACCCCTACCGCCTGAACCTGGCGCGAGAGATGGGCGTGCAGCATGTGGTCGATGTCTCGGCCGAGAAGCTTGAGGACGTGATGAGCCGGATCGGCATGCAAGAAGGCTTCGACGTGGGGCTGGAGATGTCCGGTGCGGCGGCGGCCATGCAACAGATGATCAATCGCATGAACAACGGCGGCAAGATCGCCTTGCTGGGCATTGCACCGACCGAGTTCGCGGTCGATTGGAACAAGATCATTTTCAAGATGCTGCATGTCAAAGGCATCTATGGCCGCGAGATGTTCGAGACCTGGTACAAGATGATCGCGCTGGTGCAATCCGGTCTCGACGTTACGGGGCTAATTACGCACCGGATCGGCATTGATGATTTCGAGGAAGGCTTTGCCGCGATGATCTCGGGCAATTCCGGCAAGGTCGTGATGGATTGGGACGCGTCATGAGGGGCGATATCGGAGCTCAATTCCGCGCCTTGCACCGTAAGGGCGACCCTTTTCTGCTGGTCAATGCCTGGGACAAGGGATCGGCGCGCATGATGCAGGCGCTGGGGGCGCCCGCCATTGCCACCACCTCTGCGGGGCATGCCTTCAGCATGGGCCGCGTTGATGGCGGAACACTAACCCGCGACGAGGCGCTGGAGCACGCACAAGAGCTGATTTCGGCTGTAACAGTGCCTGTTTCCGGCGATTTTGAGAACGGGTTTGGCGATGCCCCTGATCACGTCGCCGAAACGATCCGTCTGGCGGCAGAGATCGGCCTTGCCGGATGTTCCATCGAGGATACGGCGCTGCCCGCCTTTGCACCTTACGATTTCGAACTGGCGGTGGAGCGCATCCGTGCCGCCGCGAGCGCGGCCCGCGCCCTGCCGCATGATTTCGTGCTGGTGGCTCGCGCTGATGGAGTCATGTTGGGCAATTACAATACGGATGAGGCGATCCGCCGTATTCAGGCCTACGAGGCCGCAGGTGCCGATTGCGTCTATGTTCCCGCCCCGCCTGACGTGGATGCGCTGCGTCGGATCATCGCCAGTGTTTCCGTGCCGGTAAACGTGCTGGCTTCGGGCCGATATGCGTCTCTGACACGGGCCGAATTTGCCGAATTGGGCGCGGCGCGCCTGTCGGTTGGCGGGGCGCTGGCGCGGGTTGCCTATGGTGCAGCGATCAATGCGGCGCAGGGCATGCTGAATGGCGATTTCTCGGGGCTCGCGTGCGCCGCTGGGCAACAAGACATCGACACTTTGCTGACCGCAAAAGTCACAGGGCAGGATGTTTGAAATGAGCGCCAAAGAGACTGTTCAAGCCAAAAAGCCACTGTGTCGAGCCAAGGCGGTGATCAACGCAGCTCTTTGCCTGATCTGCGCGCTCTGGATTGCCAGCCCTGCTACCGCAACGCCGCCCCGCATGACCCAGTCAGAGGATCGCGTCATGGCGGCCACTCAGACGCATCTGTATGTGCTGCGCGAGATTACGGATAATTTGGGCTCGCATTTTGCAGGGCTGCACGATCAGCACCTGATCGAGATTGATCTGGATACGGGAGAGGCCACCCGCCATTGGCCGTTGCGCCGCATGGCGGTGAACCACCTGCCTGACAACGATTTCCTTGTACCCGGTGTGGTGACAGAGCGCGCGGGCCAGACGCATGGCATGATGGAGGTGCTGCGCGAGGTCGGCGCAGAGCCGATCTGGAGCAACATCTGGGAAGATAAACCGCTGTCGCTAGAGGGCGGGGCGCTCATGCGTGACGGCGTGCAAATGGCGACGCCCTTCGGATTGCGCAAGGCGGCACGCGCACAGCTTGCTATCCTCCGAGACGCCTATCCACCGAATGAAACGGAAACAGGCTTTCCCGATCTGGATAGGATCGACTTCTACGACCTCTATGCGCCCGGCGACTGGGAATGCCAGCTGCTGCCGGCGCGCCATTCGATCTACCGCCAAACAGACCGTGTGACCGCAGCAAAACTGCGCTGCGAGGATGCCGATCTGAGCGGCGTGTGGTCCTTTCACTTTCTCATTCACGACGATCTTTAACCTAGGAAACCGCGACTAATGCCCGAGATCCAAAACAACGCCGACACTGGCGGCAAAAAACTTCCCTCCCATGCCAAGGCCGTGATCATCGGCGGCGGCGTCGTGGGGTGTTCGATCCTGTTTCATCTGGCCAAATTCGGCTGGAAGGACGTCGTCCTGCTGGAACGCGACGAATTGACCAGCGGCAGCAGTTGGCACGCAGCGGGTCAGATCCACACGATCAGCTCTGACCCCAATATCAGCCGTCTGCAAAGCTATACCATCGACCTCTACAAGGAGATCGAGGAACTCAGCGGCCATTCGGTCGGCCTTCACATCACCGGCGGCTTCTACCTTGCCTCGAACAAGACCTGGTACGACTATCTCAAGCGCGAGCGGTCAAAGGCCCGCTATATGGGCCTGCATCAGGAGTTCATCAGCCCCGCCGAGGTGGCCGAGCGCCATCCGTTGATCGACCCGAAACACTATCTTGCCGCGCTCTGGGATGATCAGGACGGTGATCTTGATCCGTCGGGCGCGACCTATGCCTTTGCCAAGGCAGCCAAGGTTCATGGCGCGCAGTATTTCACCCATTGCGCGGCGACCGCGACAACGCAGCGCGCGGATGGCAGCTGGGACGTGACGACGCCCAAGGGCGTGATCAACGCCGAGCATATCGTCAACTGCGGTGGTCTATGGGCGCGCGAAGTGGGTCATATGCAGGGGATCAACATCCCCGTGCAGCCGATGGAGCATCATTACCTGATCACCGAGGCGATCCCCGAAATCGCCGAGCGCAAGGAGCGTCTGCCCTGCGGCATCGATTACGAGGCGAATATCTATTTCCGGCAGGAACGGCAGGGCATGCTGCTGGGCACCTACGAGCCAAAGGGTACGCCATGGAAGGTCGAGGGCACACCATGGGATTTCGGCCATGAGTTGCTGCAGCCCGATCTTGAGCGTATCGCCGACCGGCTGGAACTGGGGTTCGAGCGAATCCCCGCGCTGGCCAATGTCGGCATCAAGGACGCGATCAACGGGCCGTTCACCTTTGGCCCGGACGGCAACCCGATGATCGGCCCGGTGCCGGGGGTGAAAAACTACTGGTGCGCCGTGGGCGTCATGGCCGGGTTCTGCCAGGGTGGCGGTGTCGGCCTGACGATGGCCGAATGGATGATCGACGGCGAGCCCAGCATCGACGTCTGGGCAATGGACGTGGCGCGGTTTGGCGATTGGGCCAGCCCCGACTGGGGCACGGTGAAATCGACCGAGAATTACGAGCGTCGCTTCGTGATGACCTTCCCGAATGAGACTCTGCCAAAGGGCAGATTGCAGAAAACCACGGCACTGTATGACCGGCTGATCGCCAAGGGCGCGGTGATGGATCAGGGGTTTGGCCTTGAGAATGCGCTGTGGTTTGCGGATGGCCCCGACGACGCTCATGAGGCACCGACATTCGAGCGCAACCGCTCGTTCGACTACGTCGCGCGAGAGGTGAAAGCAGTGCGCGAGGCGGTGGGCGCAATCGAGATTGCCAACTTTGCCAAGCACGAGGTCAAAGGCCCCGGCGCGCGCGCGTTTTTAGATACTATTCTGGCCGGATATGTCCCAAAGCCAGGGCGATTGACCCTCACACCGATGCTGACGGAAAAGGGCAAGCTATACGGCGATCTGACGGTGGCCTGTCTGGGAGACGAGCATTTCATGCTCTTTGGCTCGGGCGCCATGCAAGAGGCGCACCGCCGCTGGTTCGAGGCAGGCCTGCCCGAGGCTGTGAGCTATCGCAACGTCTCGGACGACTGGCACGGGATCGCGTTGAGCGGGCCGAAATCACGCGCGTTGTTGCAGGCGATCACCCGCAAGGATGTCAGCGCCGAGGCGTTCAGGTTCCGCGATCTGGACCAGACCTATGTTGGCGGGGTGCCGGTGATCCTGAACCGGATCAGCTTCTCTGGTGAGCTGGGTTACGAGATCTATTGCCGCCCGCAATACCTGCTGCGTCTCTACGAGGCGGTAGAAGAGGCGGGTGCCGATCTGGGCCTGCGCTGGTACGGCGCGCGGGCGCTCATGTCGATGCGTCTGGAAAAGGGTTGGGGCGCCTGGACACTAGATTTCCGCCCCGATTTTGACGCGGTGGAATCCGGCATGGACGCTTTCATCAACTGGAAGAAGGATTTCATCGGCAAGAACGCGGCGCTTGCCCAGCGCGAGGCCGGACCTTCGCGCAAACTGGTCTCGCTGGTGATTGACGTGGACGGCATCGACGTATCAGGTGACGAAGCGATCCTGCAGGACGGTCGCGCGGTGGGCTATGTCAGTTCGGGTGGCTATGCGCATCACGTCGGCAAATCCGTCGCGATGGGTTATGTCACGACCGCACAAGCCGCGGACGGCACCGTGCTGGAGGTTGAAATTCTGGGCCAGATGTATCCGGCTCGAGTACAGGTCGCACCGCTTTATGACGCGAACGGCGCGAATATGCGCGCCTGAACAGGAAGGGCCCGGTGTGGACGCAGATCACAGACCTAAACGATACGTGTTTCTGCTCCTGCCGGGCTTTTCACCGCTGGGCATGACCTGCGCGCAGGAAGCGCTGGCACTGGCGAACCGATACGCGCAAGGGCGGCAGTATTACGACTGGCTGCTGCTCAGCGAGGATGGCGGGCCGGTGACGGCGTGGAACGGGCTACAGGTCAGCGTGCAGGCCGGGCTGATCGATCTGGATCACCGCGATACGCTGATCGTCTGCGCCGGGGTCGATGCGGGGGCAGGCAGCACACGCAAGGTGCTGGGCTGGTTGCGGCGCGAGACCCGCAAAGGCATGGATTTCGGCTCGATCAGCAGCGGCAGCTACACGCTGGCGCTGGCCGGGCTGCTGAACGGTCGGCGGGCCACCACGCACTGGGAATATGCCAGTGCGATGGCTGAACTGTTCCCCGATATCGATCTGCAGGATGTGATCTATACCGTCGATGGGCGGGTTTTCACCTGTGCCGGCAGTGCAGCCTCAATCGACCTGATCCTGGAGCGCATCGGTGCCGATTACGGTACAGAACTTGCCACCTGGGTGGCCGATCAGATGGTCTATCCGGCGCCGCGCCCCGACAGCCAGGCGCAACGCGGGTTTCTGGCGGGGCAATTGGGCATCCGGCACCGCTCTCTGGTACTGGCCATCGACATCATGCAATCAAATCTTGAAGATCCGCTATCCCCAACCGAACTCTCCCGTGCCGCGGGCATGTCTACCCGCCAGTTGGAGCGGCTCTTTGCGCGCTATCTCGCCACCTCTCCGAACCGCTACTACATGCGGCTGCGGCTGGAAAAGGCCCGCAGCCTGCTGGCCCAGACCGACCTGCCGCTGACCGAGATCAGCCTGCTCTGCGGGTTCAAGGCGCCGTCGCATTTCTCCAAGGCCTACCGCAAAGCTTACGGCGTGCCGCCCAGCCGCGATACCGGCGGGGCGAACCTGTTGGTATCGCGCCGGTAGCTTCATAAGCAGTTTATCAAGTAAGCAGATATTGGCTGGTCTCAGTTCAAAAGCGGCTCGATCTCGTCAGTCAGGATCGATGACAGCGGCCGGACGGTGCTGCCAAAGGTTGCGGCTACGGTGCCGTCTGGGGCGATCAGGATCTTGTTGAAGTTCCACGCCGGCGTGAAGCCGACATCTTTGGCGACGGATACGTAGAACGGGTGCGCATGCGCGCCGCGCACCGACGTGATGCCGGTCATCGGCAGGTCGATTCCGTAAGTCAGGGTGCAGAAATCCTTGACCTCTTCATTGCTGGCCAGTTCCTGCCGGAAGTCACCTGACGGGACCGCCAGAACGATCAGGCCGCGGCTTTGGTAGCGGTCATAGAGCGCCTGAAGGCCTTCGTACTGATCGGTAAAGCCGCAGCGCGAGGCGGTGTTCACCACGAGCACCGGTTGACCGGCCCAATCCGACAGTTTCAGTGTGCCACCGTCGATATTCGTGAACGGTGCGTTTAGGTCCAGAGCGGCGGCAGGCAGCGTCCAGATTGCGGCGAGGATCACGAGAATAAGGCGCATACTGTCCTTCCTTTTGATTTGGAGGTGATAGGTGCGTGTATCGCCGTTGGATCACCCGACAGTGATCGGCCTGAAATATCGTTTTGAACTTAGCGCATTTATCCCATCTAGTATATTACTAGTGAGCAAAGGATCGCCAGACGTGACCAGATACACCAAAGACCCAGATGCCATCGCCCGCCTTTCGCCCGAGGCGTTCCACGTCACCCAGCAGAATGGGACAGAGCGCCCCGGCACCGGCGAGCTGTTGAACAACAATGAGCCGGGCATTTATGTCGATATCGTTTCGGGCGAGCCGCTCTTTGCCTCGTCTGACAAGTTCGAGAGCGGCTGCGGCTGGCCCAGCTTCACCAAGCCGATCGAGCCTGCTTATGTGAGCGAATTGCGCGATGACAGCCTTGGCATGGTGCGCATCGAAGTTCGCAGCACCCATGGTGACAGCCATCTCGGCCATGTCTTTCCGGATGGGCCGCGCGACCGTGGTGGTTTGCGCTATTGCATCAATTCCGCCAGCCTGCGCTTCATCCACAAGGACGACATGGAAGCCGAAGGCTATGGCGAATACCTGAACCAAGTGGAGGATAGACAATGACCGAACGTGCTGTTCTGGCGGGGGGATGTTTCTGGGGCATGCAGGATCTCATCCGCCGCATACCCGGCGTGATCTCGACCCGCGTGGGCTATACCGGCGGCGACGTGCCCAACGCCACCTACCGCGATCACGGTACCCATGCCGAAGCCATCGAGATCGAATTCGATCCCGCGACGCTCAGCTATCGCGATATTCTGGAATTCTTCTTTCAGATACATGATCCGACCACGCCGAACCGGCAGGGCAATGATATCGGGATGAGCTACCGGTCTGCGATCTACTATGTTGACGCCGACCAGAAACTGACCGCGCTGCGCACCATCAGTGAGGTGGAGAAAAGCGGCCGGTGGCCAGGCAAGGTCGTGACCGAAGTGGAGCCTGCGGGCGATTTCTGGGAGGCCGAGCCGGAACACCAGGACTATCTGCAGCGTGTGCCGAACGGCTATACATGCCATTTCCCACGCGCCGATTGGGTGCTGCCGCGCACCAAGACACCGGCTTGAAATCAGGCCCCCGGGCACTTGGCGGTGTTCCGGGGCGCTTGACCTGAATGGCGCAGGAGCGCAAGCAAGAGGGCAAAGGAGCACCCCGCCATGCAGCCGATCAAAGGGATCACGCTGAAACTCTGTGCCGTGATGCTCTTCATCGTCATGTCCGCACTGATCAAGGCTGCGTCCGAAACGGTGCCGCCCGGGCAGGCGGTCTTCTTTCGCTCGATGTTCGCGATCCCGGTCATTCTGCTCTGGCTGGCTGCGCGTGGCGACCTGCGCACGGGGCTCAAGGCGCATTCGCTGATGGGCCATGTCTGGCGCGGGTTCGCAGGCACCATGGCCATGGGGCTCAGCTTTGCGGGGTTGGGCATGCTGCCACTGCCTGAAGTGACTGCACTGGGCTACGCCACGCCGCTGCTGGTGGTGATTTTTGCTGCGATGTTCCTGGGCGAACCTGTTGGCATATTCCGCATCAGCGCCGTCGTTCTGGGCCTCGTCGGCGTTTTGATCGTGCTGGCCCCGCGCCTTACCATGCTTGACGAGCCGACCATGGGGACTGTCGAGGCCGTAGGTGCAATGCTGGTGCTGACGGGGGCTGTCTTTGCCGCACTGGCACAGATCTATATTCGCAAGCTCGTCCAGATCGAGCAGACATCGGCAATCGTCTTTTACTTTTCAGTCACGGCGTCAGTGCTGTCGCTGATCACGCTGCCGTTCGGCTGGGTGATGCCGGGCATCCAGGAGGCGACGTTGCTGATCCTTGCCGGCCTGTTGGGCGGCACTGCGCAGATTTTCCTGACGTCTGCCTTTCGTTTTGCCGATGCCAGCGTCATCGCGCCGTTCGATTATGCGTCGATCCTGTTTGCGCTGGTCATCGGCTACGTATTCTTCGCCGAAGTACCGACGCAATCGATGCTGACCGGTGCGGCGCTGATCGTTGCGGCGGGGATCGTGATCATCATCCGCGAACATCGCCTCGGCCTCAAACGCGGTGCTGCGCGGGCGGTGAAGACGCCCGAGGGATGAGCCAATCGACGGGGCTGGTGCTTGTTATTGTCCCGTCGCCCACGCTGCGCCGTAGACCGGCCAGAACCACGCACGCCGAAAACGCCCCAGCGGCCATTTCTTCGGCGTGCTCCGCATGATTTCGGGGTATGGCCGCGTCGGTTTGCGGTCCTGCGCCAGATCGGCCAGCAACGCGCCTGCGTAGCTGGCCATCGCCACCCCGTTGCCGTGATATGAAATCGCCGTGTAGGCCCCCGGCATCGTGTCTATGGGGCCGACATAGGGCGTGAGGTCACGCGCGATGCTCAGCAGGCCATGCCAGCTATGCGGTGTCTCCACATGTGACCAGGCGGGGAACATCGTCTCGAAATGGCTGCGGATGTTGCCGTGCATTCGTCTGTCGGCCCAGGGGCCCGAGAACAACCCGCCGCGCATGCCAAAGAGCATCCGCCGGTTCGGCATGAGGCGAAAATAGTGGACGAAAAACCGATCATCATAGCAAGCCTGATGACTGGACCAGCCCTGCGCCGCGATTTCATCCTCGCTCAGTTCGCGTGTCACCAGAACGTTGGATTGCGTCGGCAGATAGCGTCCAGCCATCCAGCCCGGCAGGTCGTCTGACGAATAGCCGTTGGTGGCCACGATCAGACGCCGCGCGTTCACCCGTCCCTGCGGCGTCTGAAGCGTGAAACCGCTGCCATGGTCGATCCGCAGGACAGGGCTTTGCCCGAAAATGCGCACACCGGCCTTCCGGGCTGCACCCGCCAGACCCAGCACGTATTTCATCGGATTGAGGGCGAAGCCGATCGGCGTCGTCATCGCGCCGAAAAAGGGGCCAGCAAGACCATTGGCGGCCAGCTCGTTCTTGTCGAGGATCTCAGGCGTCACACCCCAGTCGCGCTCGACATCGCGGGCGCGTGCCTCGAAACTTCGGGCCGCCGCCTCGGTATGGGCCATCAGCGTCTCGCCCTCCGAATGGCGATCGACCTGCAGCCCGTGCGTGTCGATCAGCCCCGTGGCCAGATCGACCGCCGCGCGTTCGGTCTCGCGATATTCGCGCCGCGCCTCTTCGCCGAACATCCGCTTCAGAACACCGTCTGACGCCGCCGAACCGCCCAGACAGCAGAAACCGCCATTGCGCCCTGACGCACCCCAGCCGACCTCGTGCGCTTCGAGCACGATCACGTCGGCACCGTCCTGCGCCAGGTGCAGTGCCGCGCTCAGCCCGGTGAAGCCTGCGCCGATAACCGCCACATCGGCGGTCAGCGTGCCGCGCGCAGGCTGGCTGGGCGGTGCGGCTTCGGTCGTCGGCCAATAGCAATGCTCACGCGGGACTTCGCCATAGGCGTGGGCAGGATAGATGCGCTTCATGCGTGCACAGCAGCCCTCTCCTCTGCTTGCCTTCGCAGGCTGGCCCTCTTGCTGGCGAGCGAGGCACTGATGACGCCCACGGTTACAAAGGAAATCAGGATCGTGGACAGCGCGTTGATCTCGGGGCTGAGGCCAAGGCGGATCGAACTCCAGATCTTGATCGGCAATGTGGTGGCCGAAGGTCCGGCGGCAAAGCTGGCAATCACCAGATCATCAAGGCTGAGCGTAAAGGCCAGCAGCCAGCCCGAGATCACTGCCGGCGCGATGATCGGCAGGGTGACAAGCCGAAAGGCCTGCGCCGGTGAACAGCCGAGGTCGAGTGCCGCCTCTTCCAGTGATCGGTCAAAACTGACCAGCCGCGAGGAAACGACGACCGATACATAGCACATCGAGAACGTCGTATGCGCCAGGATGATCGTGAACACGCCCCGGTCGAGTCCGATCCCAATGAACAGCAGAAGCAAGGACAGGCCGGTGATCACCTCGGGCATGACCAGCGGCGCATAGATCATCCCCGAAAACAGTGTTCGCCCGGGAAACCGCCCGGCCCGCACCAGCACCAGCGCGGCCATCGTGCCCAGAACCGTCGCGATGGTCGACGACACCACCGCCACCCTGAGCGTGACCCACGCCGCATCCAGGAACGCTTCGTTGCGGAACAACTCGCCATACCACTTGGTCGAAAAGCCTGCCCAGACCGTCACCAGCTTGCTTTCGTTGAAGCTGTAGATGATCAGGATCACCATTGGCAGGTAGAGAAACGCAAAGCCGAGTGTGAGAGAGGTTGCGTTGAACCATGTCATGCGTCTCATGCCGTGCCCTCCCGGTGCCAAGAATTTTCGCGAAAATTCTCAAGAGCGAAAAAAATCGCGAAATGTTTCAGATTGATCATCCGTCTGCCTCCCGCTGCTTCTGCTCGTTGCGTTGGAACAGGATGATCGGAATGATCAGGATCAGCAGCAAGATCACTGCCACCGCGCTGGCCACCGGCCAGTCTCGGTTGTTGAAGAATTCCTCCCACAGCACCTTGCCGATCATCAGCGTCTTGGAGCCGCCCAGCAGTGACGGGATGACAAACTCGCCGATGGTCGGGATAAAGACAAGGAAACACCCCGCGATGATGCCGTTCTTGCTAAGCGGAACAGTGACCAGCCAGAAGGCCGTGATTCGGCTGCACCCGAGGTCCTCGGCGGCCTCCAGCAGCGATGCGTCCAGCCGCTCCAGTGCCGAATAGATCGGCAGGATCATGAATGGCAGGTAGGTGTAGACGATGCCGATATAGACCGCCGTGTTGGTGTTGAGGATGGTCAGCGGTTCGCTGATGACACCGATCCCCAGCAGGAACTGGTTCAGATACCCCTCGGTGCTCAGGATACCGACCCATGCGTAAACCCGGATCAGGAAGCTGGTCCAGAATGGCAGGATCACCAGCATCATAAGGGTGGGGCGCCAGTGATCGGGGGCGTTGGCCATGCCGTAGGCGATGGGATAGCCAACGATCAGGGTCGCCACCGTTGCGATGAAGGCGATCTGCAATGAGGACAGATAGGCCTTCCAGTACAGGTCGTCAGTGGTCAGAAACTCGAAATTCTCCAGATCGAGCGCGCCCAGGAACGCCTTGAATCCCTCCCAACCGGCAGAGAAATCCAAGGTCGGCGTGTAGGGCGGGATCGCGAGCGCGATATCGCTGAGACTGATCTTGAGGACGATGAGGAAGGGCACCAGAAAGAGTGCCAGAAGCCAGAAATACGGGACGGCAATGAGGGCAAAGCGGCGCATTCTCTATCCCTCCAACAGGACGCCGGCCGTCTCTGTCCAACTAAGCCAGACGGTGTCCTCCCAAGTAAAGTTGCGTCGTGACAGGCGCCGTGTGTTCGCGATCTGTGACTTGATGATCTGCCCGGTTGGCAGTTCCACGTGATAGGTCGAAAGATTGCCCAGATACGCGATATCCAGAATCTTGCCCTGCACCGCGTTGGCCGCGCCCTCGGGGCGCTCGGCGGTGATCGTCACTTTCTCGGGGCGGATCGCCAGATGGCAGGTCTGCCCGTTCTCGAAGCTCTTGTCGGTCGTGGCCCGCAACGTTGGCTGGCCTTCGGCATAGGCGATGTCGTAGCCGTCGCCGGATTTGGTCGCGCGGCCTTCGATGATCGTCACGTCGCCGATGAAATCCGCGACATAGACGCAATTGGGCATCTCGTAGATGCGCGCCGGCGTGTCGGCCTGAATGATCCGGCCATGATCCATCACCGCAACTCGGCTGGCCACGGTCATCGCTTCTTCCTGATCGTGGGTGACGATCACGAAGGTGGTGCCGGTCTTTTCCTGGATATCCATCAGTTCAAACTGCGTATCCTGCCGAAGCTTGGCATCAAGCGCGCCCAGAGGTTCGTCCAGCAACAGCAATTTGGGTGCCTTCGCCAATGATCGCGCCAGTGCCACACGCTGCCGCTGTCCTCCCGAGATCTGGTGCGGCTTGCGTTTGGCGAACTTCTCCAGCCGGGTCAGTTTGAGCATTTCCTCGACGCGCGCTGCGATCGCGTCGGTTGCCATCCTGTCGCGTTTCAGGCCAAAGGCGATGTTGTCCCAGACAGACAGGTGCGGGAACAGGGCGTAGGACTGGAACATCATGTTCACCGCCCGCTTGTTCGGTGGAATCGGGGCGATGTCCTGGCCCGCCAGCAGGATGGTGCCCTCTGTGGGTTTCTCGAACCCTGCCAGCATGCGCATCATCGTCGTCTTGCCACAGCCCGACGGGCCGAGCAGCGCAAAGAATTCCTGCGCATAGATGTCAAAGGACTGGTTGTCGATTGCGATGAAATCGCCGAACCGTTTGGTTACGTTCTTGAATTGAATGAGCGGCTTTACGTCCGGGTCGTTCCACGGTGCGAAAACTGTCTGGCTCAAATTATGTCCCCCTGCGAGATCGAAAAAGGCCCGCGCAAACTGTGTTGCGCGGGCCGGGATGGTCAGGTCTTAGGTGCCTGACTTGATCTTGGTCCACAGACGGGTAACGACCCGCTGTACCTTGGGCTCAAACGGCGTTGTCGTGAACAGGTTGCTCAGTGTTTCTTCATCCGGATAAACCGCCGGATCTCCGATCACATCTTCGACCAGAAACTCCTGTGAAGCCTTGTTGCCATTGGCATAATAGACATAGTTCGATGCCGCGGCCGCATTCTCGGGGTCCATGATGAAGTTCAGGAACTTGTGTGCCGCTTCGGGGTTGGGCGCGTCCACCGGGATGGCCATTTGGTCGAACCACATCTGCGCGCCTTCCTTGGGCGCATTATAGACGATTTCAACGCCATTGTCGGCCTCGTCAGCCCGGTCACGTGCCTGAAGAATGTCCCCCGACCAGCCGACTGCGACACAGATATCGCCATTCGCCAGCGCGTTGATGAACTCGCTGGAGTGGAATTTCTTGATGTAGGGGCGGATGGGCATGAACACGTCTTCGGTCTTGGCAATCACGTCGGGGTCGTGGCTGTCGGGATCTTCGCCAAGGAATTTCAGCGCCATCGGGATCATTTCCGCCGGAGCATCCAGGAAATACACGCCGCATTTGGCCAGTTTTTCCATGTTCTCAGGATTGAACACCAGATCGAGAGAGTCGATTGGTGCGTCGTCGCCCAAGGCTTCCTGCACCTTGTTGACGTTCACGCCGATACCGGTGGTGCCCCACATGTAGTTGATCGAATAGGCGTTGTCCGGGTCGTATTGTTCGGTGCGATCCGCGATCAGGTCCCACAGGTTCTTGTGGTTGGGCAACTGGCTCATGTCCAGTTTCTGAAACGCGCCCGCGCTGATCTGGCGTTGCAGGAACGTGCCCGACGGCACCACGACGTCATAGCCCGAACCGCCGGCCAGCATCTTGGTCTCCAGAACTTCGTTGCTGTCAAACACGTCATAGGTCAGCTTCAGGCCGGTTTCTGCCTCGAACTTCTCCAGCAGTGATTCGTCGATGTAATCGGACCAGTTGTAAACGCGCACTTCCTGTGCGCCTGCCGCCGCTGTAAAAGCCAGCAGGGCAGTTGTTGTCAGAATAGTTGTTTTCATGTTTTTCTCCCATCGGTCAGCAGTCATGCTGCCTTACGCACGAATTTGATCAAGTTTTTCGCTGAGCGCAATATGGTAATGGTTTCACGCACCCGTTAAACTCGCAAGTCTGTAGAATGGAAAAGTAATCGTGAACCATACGGCCATGCAAAATGCCACCGCAGATTTCAGCCCGAAAGCCAGCACGGAAATGCGCCTGCCGGCCCATGAACTGATCTATCGTCGCCTGCGGGATATGGTTCTTTATGGCGATTTGACGCCGGGGCAGGCGGTCACGATCCAGGGGCTGACCGCACAGCTGGATGCGGGTATGACCCCCGTGCGCGAGGCGATCCGCCGTCTGATTTCGCAAGGCGCGCTGGAGTTTCGCGGCAACCGGCGGGTCAGCGTGCCAAAGCTGAACGCCGCTAATATTTCTGAAATAATACAGGCGCGACGGTGGCTTGAGCCCCATCTGACCCGACGCGCCGCAGAGCGCGCCGGGCCTGCCGACCTTGCCCGTTTGACAGAGATCGACACAGCGCTGGACGGGGCCATTTTCCGGGGCGACCTGCGCGCCTATCTGGAGCTGAATCACCGTTTCCATAGTTACCTGTACGATATGGCCGCCTCGCCGATCCTGACAGAGATGGCCCAAGGCCTATGGCTTCGATTCGGTCCGTCGCTGCGGGTGGTTTGCGGGCGCATCGGCACCCAGAACTTGCCCGACATGCACAAAGAGACGCTGCACGCTATCGGAATCGGCGATTTCGATGAGGCCGCCGACGCAATCGAGGGCGATGTGATGCAGGGGATGGAGCAGTTGCGCCTGTCGTTGAACTCCTCTTCCGGGGGAGACTGATTCGATTGACCATCTGATAATTTGATCATATTCTGCCCGGATTGAAATCTGTGACCGAAAAAGGGGCGCGCGCCGCGTCGCCCCGACATGCGAAAGGCCCCCCCTCATGACGCTCATCACCAACCACCTGCCAACCGCCGAACTTCAGGCGCTCGATGCTGCGCACCACCTGCATCCGTTCACGCATGGCGGCGAGCTGGCAACCAAGGGCGCGCGTGTCATCACTCGTGCCAAGGGCGTCACCCTGACCGACAGCGACGGCAACGACTATCTCGATGCAATGGCGGGGCTGTGGTGCGTCAATATCGGCTATGGCCGGGATGAGCTGGCCGATGCCGCCGCGCGCCAGATGCGCGAGCTGCCATACTACAACACGTTCTTTCAGACGACGCATGTGCCCGCCATCGCGCTGGCGCAGAAACTGGCCGAACTGGCGCCGGGCGATCTGAACCACGTCTTCTTTGCCGGATCGGGGTCTGAGGCAAACGATACTAATATCCGCATGGTCCGCACCTACTGGGCGCAAAAGGGCCATCCCGAGAAAAACATCATCATCAGCCGCAAGAACGCCTATCACGGCTCCTCTGTCGGCAGCGGCAGCCTTGGCGGCATGACGTTCATGCACGAACAGGGCGGCCTGCCGATTCCCAACGTGCATCATATCGATCAGCCCCATTGGTGGGCCGAAGGCGGCGATACCAGCCCCGAGGAATTCGGACTGGAACGCGCGCGTCAGCTGGAGGCGGCTATTGAAGAGTTGGGCGTGGACCGCGTCGCGGCCTTTATCGCCGAGCCGATTCAGGGCGCGGGCGGCGTGATCATCCCGCCTTCGACCTACTGGCCCGAGATTCAGCGTATCTGTGACAAATACGGTATTCTGTTGATCGCCGACGAAGTGATATGCGGGTTTGGTCGTACCGGTACTTGGTTCGGCTCGACCACTCTGGGCATCCGGCCGCATATCATGACCGTGGCCAAGGGGCTCAGCTCTGGCTACGCGCCAATCGGCGGCTCAATTGTGTGTGATGAAGTGGCCGAGGTGATCAACAACTGCGAATTCGCCCATGGCTACACCTATTCGGGCCATCCCATGACCTGTGCCGTCGCGCTGGAAAACCTGCGCATCCTCGAGGAAGAAGGCATCGTTGACCGCGTGGCATCGCACACCGCGCCCGCCCTGAAAAAGAAATGGGCCGGTCTGGTCGAACACCCGCTGGTGGGTGAGGCGCCGATTATTGGCATGATGGGGTCGATTGCGCTGACGCCGGACGCTGCAAACCGTGCCAAATTCGCCGGGAACGAGGGTGATGTTGGCCTGATCTGCCGAGAGCATTGTTTCCAGAACGGTCTGGTGATGCGGCATGTGGGTGACCGGATGATCATCTCGCCGCCGCTGGTAATCACCGACGCCGAGATTGATACGTTTATCGAACGCGCCTGGATCGCGCTGGACCTCACCTATAACCAGCTGAAGAAAGAAGGGCTGATGGTGGCGGCAAGTTGAGCCTTGACGCATAACCAAGCCTAACGGGCGCGGCCTGTGCGCTGCGCCCGCTGACATCCGGCGTTTCGACGCCTTGGATGCGTTCGCCGACGGTCTGAAAATCTGGGTAATATGCCTCCCGCGACCGGTAGAAGGCTTTAACCGCCGCCGCTGTTGGCAGGTGGCGGCGCGCTTTGCCATCGCTTCCACCGGGCAAATTCACCGACCCGAGCCTGTGGAATAGCTGCAACAATCACAGTGTATTGACCCCGCGCTGCTCGACAAAATCACGGGCGGCGGGCTAGCGGTGATGGCAATCGCCCTTTCTGGAACCGATCATGATCAACCTCGCCAAATCCTTTCTGGCGCTTCTGGCCCTCACATTGGTGGCTGCTTGCGGAACATCCCAATCGGGCGAATCTGCGCCGCCTCCGGGCACGCCGGCCGAAGTCGCGGCGCTGGCGGCTTCGATCCGCGCGCTCGGTCCCGAGGTCGACCCCGAAGAGGCAAGCCGCGCCGCGCAAGTGGCCTATGATTACACTCATACATTGGCGCTGCGCTATCAGATCACCGATCCGCCGCTCATCCACAACACCAAGGTCAACATGGGGACCAAGCCGCGCGGCTTGTGCTGGCACTGGGCACACGATCTGGAAAAGCGCCTGAAAGAGGAGCGGTTTCAGACGCTTGATCTGCACCGCGCCATTGCCAATTCCCGTAACTGGCGGATCGAGCACAGCACCGCCATCGTTTCGGCAAAGGGGGATCAGTTCAACGACGGTATCGTTCTGGACCCCTGGCGCAAGGGCGGCGTGTTGACATGGATGCCGGTGCGTGAGGATCCCCGCTATGGCTGGGAAGAACGGCGGCTGGTGCTGGAGCGCAAGCGCGGGCAACTGCCGCCCGAGGCATATGACGCGGCGATAGAGTAGCCTTCTTCGCACGGCTTGCGTTGCAATCGTTCCGGGCCACGTTCTACGCTACTCTGACACAGTCAGAGAAAGCGCCCGCCATGTCCCTCGCCCCAGAGTTAAAAGCCCGCATCCTGCAATCGGTCGAAGACGGCTTTGCCGATCAGGTTTCTTACTTGCAAAAACTGGTCCGCCTGCCTTCGGTCCGCGGACAGGAACATGCGATTCAGGATCTCGTGTTCCGCGAGTTTCAGGCGCGCGGCCTCAAGGTGGATCGCTTTGACATGGACCGTGACGCGATCGCCGCCCATCCTGGCGGCTCGCCCTTCTCGGACACCCATTCGGATGCGCCGATTGTCGTCGGCATCCACCACCCGCGCGAAGAGGTGGGCCGTTCGCTGATCCTGAACGCGCATCTCGACGTGGTGCCGACCGGCCCGCGCGAGATGTGGCAGAATGATCCGTATTCTGCGCATATCGACGGTGATTGGATGTATGGCCGTGGCGCGGGCGACATGAAGGCCGGGTCGGGCGCCAACCTTGCCGCACTTGATGCGCTGCGCCGCGTCGGGCTGCAACCGGCGGCCACGGTCTATGTTCAGTCTGTGGTCGAGGAGGAAAGCACGGGCAACGGCGCGTTGATGACCTTTCTGCGCGGCTATACCGCCGACGCGGTACTGATCCCCGAACCCGAGGCCGAGATGCTGGTGCGTGCGAATGTCGGCGTGGTTTGGTTTCAGGTCACGGTGCACGGTACTCCGGTCCATGTGGCCCAAATGGGCGAGGGCGCAAACGCCATCGACGCGGTTTATCGCGTGGTTCAGTCTTTGCGAGAGTTGGAGACCGCATGGAACGCGCAAAAGGCGGCGCATCCGTATTTCGAAACCTATGACCACCCGATCAACCTCAACATTGGCAAGATCGCTGGCGGTGACTGGGCGTCGTCCGTGCCTGCCTGGGCCACGATTGATTGTCGCGTGTCGCTCTATCCCGGCCAGAATGCTGCCGAGGCGATGCAGATCATACAAGACCACATCGCCGCCTACGCGCATACTGATCCCTACCTGTCCAACACGCCCCCGACCGTTACATTCAATGGCTTTACCGCCGAGGGCTACGTGCTGGAGCCGGGCAGTGACGCCGAGGCGGCATTGGGGCGCGCGCATGAGGCCGCCACCGGCGAACCGCTCCAGTCGTTCACCGCGACGGCCTATCTCGATACGCGGGTTTATGCGCTCTACAACCAGATCCCGGCGCTTTGCTACGGGCCGATCTCGCGCAACATCCACGGCTACGACGAAAGCGTCAGCCTGAGCTCGGTCAAGCGGATAACCGGCGCGATGGCGCTGTTTATCGCAGAGTGGTGCGGGGTGGAGGCGATCTAGACGCCGGTGCCGCACCACCCCGCAATCCGAAAAGTCAGTCCTTCACGAACATTTTCCTTGGTCGGTTGCAGAACGTCTCGCACGGGCCGTCCTCTGTGATCAGGATGCTTTCGGTGATCTCCAGCCCCCAATCATCCATCCATAGCCCCGGCATGAAGTGGAATGTCATGCCCGGCTCCAGCACGCTTTCGTCCTCGGAGCGCAGGCTGATGGTGCGCTCGCCCCAGTCGGGGGGATAGCTGAGGCCGATGGGATAGCCACAGCGCGCGCCGCGTTCGATTCCGGCGCGTTCCAGCGGGGCGGCCAGCGCGTTGGCGATATCGCAGGCCCGGTTGCCGGCCCGCGCCTTGTCCAGCCCGGCCTCCAGCCCTTCGACCAGCGCCGCCTCGGCGCGCAGCAGAAAATCGTCAGGCTTGCCCAGAAAAAGCGTCCGGCAGAATGGCGCATGGTAGCGGCGATAGCAGCCGGAAATTTCAAAGAAAGTTGCCTCGCCCGTCGCGAATGACCGCCCGTCCCATGTCAGATGCGGGGCGGCGGCATCGCTACCCGAGGGCAACAGCGGCACGATGGCCGGGTAATCACCCCAGGCGCCATCCACCCCTCGCAACGCGTCACGATAGATCTCGGCCACGACCTCGTTCTTGGGCACACCCGGTTCGACCCGCTCCAGCAGCCCGTCGACGATCTTTTCGCTGATCGCGGCGGCCTTGCGGATATAGGCGATCTCTTCGGCGGACTTCACGCCGCGCTGCCAGTTTACCAGAGCGGTGGCGTCGCTGAACGTCGCATCACCCAGTTCGGCCTCCAGCACCGCATAGGCCTTGGCCGAGAAATAATAATTGTCCATCTCGACGCCGATCCGCGCGCTGCCCCGGCCCATGTCTTTCAACCTTGCGGCCAGATCCTGCATCGGGTGGCGTACCGTGGATTGCACGAAGTGATCGAGATACCCCATCACGCGATCATCGCTCATCCAGACGGTGCGCACGCCGCCATTCGCGTCCTGCCTGCGGCCCCACCAGATCGGATCTTCGTCAAGGAACACCAGCACGCCCTGATGCACATAGAACGACCAGCCGTCATAGCCGGTCAGCCAGTTCTGGTTGGACGGGTCGGTGACAAAGAGGACGTCGATCCCCGCGGTCTCCATCGCCTTGCGGGTCTTGGTCAGGCGGCGCTGAAACTCTGCGGTCGAAAACGGCAGGTCCTTGTGAATCATATCTCTCTCCTCTCCTTTGTCGCCCGCAGCCTGCCCCAGGACAGGGGCGCTTGCACGCTTCTTTTTGCACTGCCCTGCGCTTGACCTTTGCGCGCGACCAGCCAAAGACTGCACCAAACCAGCCGGAGCGCCTCGCGATGCAGCCCACCCTTGCCGATATCCTTGCCGCTGCCCGCGTGATCACGGGCGTGGCGGACCACACGCCGCTGGTGCCGTCGCCGTTTCTGACAGCGCATACCGGGCACGAAGTGCTGCTGAAGCTGGAGAACATCCAGCCCATCGGCGCCTTCAAGCTGCGCGGCGCGCTCAATGCCGTGGCTGCTTTGGACGGGGCGCAGGGCGTGACCTGCTGTTCGACCGGCAATCACGGGCGCGGTGTTGCCTATGCGGCGCAGCAACGCGGATTGCGGGCGGTGATCTGCATGTCCAACCTGGTGCCAGAGGCCAAGGTGAACGGAATCAAGGCATTGGGCGCCGAGGTCCGCATCTGCGGCAGCAGTCAGGACGAGGCACTGGCCGAGGCGCAGCGCCTTGTGGCCGAGGAGGGGCTGACCGAAATCTCGCCCTTCGATGATCCGCATGTGATCGCAGGGCAGGGCACCATCGGTCTGGAATTGCTGGCGGCACGGCCCGATCTGCGCACGCTGCTGATTCCGTTGTCGGGCGGCGGGCTGGCCGCTGGTGTCGCGCTGGCCGCACGCCGCATCAGCCCCGATATCCGCATTATCGGCCTGACGATGGATCGCGGTGCGGCAATGCATGACAGCCTGAAGGCCGGGCATCCGGTCGAGGTGGTCGAGCGTGCATCTCTTGCTGACAGTCTCGGTGGCGGCATCGGCATGGATAACAAGCTGAGCTTTGCGATGTGCCGTGATTTGCTGGATGATGTTATCCTGGTTTCTGAGGCCGAAATCTATCACGCCATGCAGGCGCTTTACTATGAGGATCGCATCGTTGCCGAAGGTGCCTGCGTCGTCGGCATCGCGGCGTTGTTGAACGGTAAGGTGGCGCTGGACGGGCCTGCCGCGACGATCATCACTGGTCGGAACATGGACATGGATATGCACGCAAGGATCATGGCGGGGCAGGATGTGACCCTTGGTGATCTTCATCTGCCCGGGCAGGTGTATAAGGGCACATCATGATCCGGGCCGTACAAAAAATTTACTCCCTGAAGGAAAACACGCTTCATGCCTCACGACATTCGCATCCTGACCGAAACCCAATTGCGCGGGGCGGTTCGCCTCGATATGGGGACGGTCCAGATCGTCGAGCGCGCTTTTGCAGCGCTGGCAAGGGGGGCTGTCATCATGCCGCCCATCCTGTCGATGGATCTGGAGAAGGTCGGCGGCGAATTCGATGTGAAAACCGCCTATATCGACGGGCTGGAACGGTTCGCGCTGAAGGCCAGCACAGGGTTTTTCGGGAATGCCGCATTGGGATTGCCCAGCCTCGGGGGGCTGATGATGGTTTTCTCGGCCAAGACGGGACAGGTCGAGGCAGTGCTGCTGGACAACGGGTATCTGACCGATATCCGCACCGCGGCGGCAGGCGGCGTGGCCGCGATGCATCTGGCGCCGGTCGGTGTGCGTACTGCGGGTGTGCTGGGCACCGGCCTTCAGGCGCGGCTGCAACTGCAGGCCGCACATTTGGCGCGCCCGTTCGAGGCAGCGCTGATATGGGGCCGCGACCCGGCCAAGGCCGAGTCTTGCGCCCGCGAGATGACCGATACACTGGGCGTGCCCGTCCATGCCATTACCGATCCCGCGGATCTGGTTGCGCGTTGCCAGTTGGTCATCACCACGACACCCAGCCGCACGCCGCTGATCACCGCCGACATGCTACACCCTTGCCTGCACATCACCGCGATGGGATCGGACGCCGAGGGCAAGACCGAAATCTCGCCCGAGGCTCTGGTGGCGGCAGATGCCTATTACTGCGACCGCGTCAGTCAATGCCGTAGCTTGGGCGAGCTGCGCGGTGCGGTTGAGGCAGGGCTGTGGGATCGACCTGATCCGCCCGAGTTGGGGCAGGTGATCATGGGCGAACTTGAGGGGCGCACCGAAGAGGAGCAGGTCACGATCTGTGACCTGACCGGCACCGGCGCGCAGGACACCGCGATTGCTACGCATGTGATGGACGTGCTGGGCAGCGCGGACATCGGCACAATGATCAGGACCTGACACATGATGCGCCTTGACGCTCGCGACATCGACATTCTGCGCGCTCTGGCAAGAGACGGGCGCATGACCAACGCGGCATTGGCCGAAACCGTGGGCCTTTCGGCCAGCCCCTGTTGGGAACGGGTGCGCAAGCTGCAGGAGGCCGGCATCATCGACGGTATCCATGCCCATATCAGCCTGCGCAAGCTCGGGCCGCATGTGGAGGTGTTCGTCACTACAGAGCTGAGCGACCACACCGCTGCGGCCTTTCGGATCTTCGAGGCGGCGATGGCGCGGTATACCGAGGTCACCGGCTGCTGGGCGTTGGGCGGTGGCTATGACTATCTGCTGCATGTGGTGACGCGCGACATCGACAGCTATCAGCGTCTGATCGACTCGATGCTGGAGGCGCGGATCGGCCTGTCACGCTATTTCACCTATATCGTGACGAAAACCGTCAAAGATGACCCGGTGCCACCCATTGCGGCGGTGCTGGATCTCGACTGACAGAATAATCTTCTGGGGAATGCCGGGATTTCAGTGACACAGGCTGACCCATTTGGGGCATGTTTCGCCCAAAGACGCCGGGGACAGGCCCGGCCAAGATGTTTCAGGAGTAAGAAAAAGATGCTGCGCAACGATCAACTCGCCGAATGGGATCGCGAGAATTTTTTCCATCCCTCGACCCACCTGGCGCAATTCGCCCGTGGCGAACTGCAAAGCCGCATCATCAGCGGCGCGTCGGGATGCCATATCGAGGACCGCGACGGGAACAAGCATCTGGATGCCTTTGCTGGCCTCTACTGTGTCAATGTCGGATATGGCCGTACCGAGATCGCCGAGGCGATTGCGAAACAGGCACACGAACTGGCCTATTACCATGCCTATGTCGGCCACGGCACCGAGGCCTCCATCACCCTGGCCAAGATGGTTCTGGATCGTGCGCCCGATCACATGAGCAAAGTATATTTCGGTCAGTCGGGATCGGACGCGAATGAAACCAACATCAAGCTGATCTGGTATTACAACAATATCCTCGGGCGCCCCGAGAAGAAGAAGATCATCAGCCGCTGGCGCGGGTATCACGGCTCTGGCCTGATGACCGGTTCGCTGACCGGGCTCGAGCTTTTCCACAAGAAATTCGATCTACCGCTGGAAGGGGTGCTGCATACCGAAGCGCCGTATTACTTCCGCCGTGATGATCTGGACCAGACAGAGGAACAGTTCGTCGCCCATTGCGTCGCCAAGCTGGAAGAGATGATCGCACGCGAAGGTGCCGACACCATCGCCGCATTCATCGGAGAGCCGGTGCTGGGTACGGGCGGTATCGTTCCGCCGCCCGCAGGTTATTGGCCCGCGATTCAGGCGGTGCTGGACAAGCATGACATCCTGCTTGTCGCTGACGAGGTTGTGACCGGCTTTGGCCGACTGGGCACGATGATGGGTTCGGACCATTACGGGATCAAACCTGACCTCATCACCATCGCCAAGGGCCTGACTTCGGCCTATGCACCCCTGTCCGGCTCCATCGTCTCTGACCGGATGTGGAAAGTGCTGGAACAGGGCACCGACGAGAACGGCCCGATTGGCCACGGCTGGACCTATTCGGCGCACCCCATCGGGGCTGCGGCCGGTGTGGCCAACCTCAAACTGCTCGATGATCTGAAGCTGATCGAGAACAACCGCGAAATCGGTGGCTACCTCAATTCCACAATGCGCGACGCGCTGGGCGATCACCCGCAGGTCGGTGAAATCCGGGGCGAGGGGATGCTCTGCGCCGTGGAATTCGTCAAGGACCGGGGCGACCGGGTCTTTTATGATCCAAGCGAAAAGGTCGGGCCGCGGATCGCCGGGGCGCTGGCGGATCTGGGCGTGATCGGACGGGCCATGCCCCAAGGTGACATCCTGGGCTTCGCGCCGCCATTCTGCCTTAGCCGCGCAGAGGCCGACGAAGTTGTGAGCAAAACCGTAGAGGCCGTTGGCCGGGTCCTGTGATGATTACTTGGCGCGCCTTTTGGGCGCGCCAAGCCGAATATTTGCCAATGAACGTCGCAATCCGTACGAAAAACACCGCTTATTGCTTGCATCGTGACTGTGATGTGGATTTACTGCGGGATGCACGCAGGAAAAACTGCGAATAAAAAAACTCAGGGAGCCGATTTTGGCGGAAAAAAACAACGATGATGCGTTCGTCGAATTTGAGCGCGTCCAAAAAAGCTATGATGGCGAAACACTCGTCGTCAAAGATTTGAACCTGTCGGTACCGCGCGGCGAATTCTTGACAATGTTGGGGCCCTCAGGCTCGGGTAAGACAACTTGCCTGATGATGCTGGCCGGGTTCGAGGTGGCAACACATGGCGATATTCGCCTCGGTGGCACGTCGATCAACAACATCCCGCCGCACAAGCGCGGCATCGGCATGGTCTTCCAGAACTACGCCCTGTTTCCGCACATGACGATCGCCGAAAACCTCAGCTTTCCGCTGGAAGTGCGCAAGATGGGGAAATCCGACCGCGAAGCCAAGGTCAGGCGCGCGCTCGAGATGGTCGAGATGGGCGATTTTGGCGGGCGCCGTCCTGCACAGCTCTCCGGTGGTCAGCAGCAGCGTGTCGCATTGGCGCGCGCTTTGGTGTTTGAGCCCGAGTTGGTCCTGATGGACGAACCGCTCGGCGCGCTCGACAAGCAGCTGCGGGAAAAGATGCAGTTCGAGATCACCGATCTGGCCCATAACCTCGGGATCACCACGGTTTATGTGACCCACGACCAGACCGAGGCGCTGACAATGTCGGACCGCGTTGCGGTATTCGACGATGGCCGCATTCAGCAGATCGACCCGCCCGACAAGCTCTATGAAGAACCCGACAACAGTTTCGTCGCGCAGTTCATCGGCGAGAACAACACGATGCTCGGCGTTGTCAGGGAGATCAAAGGCGGCACCGCATTGGTCGAACTGGATGGCGGCGCGCTGATCGACGCCAAACCGGTGAACGTGAGCGAAGTGGGCGCACGTACACGGGTGTCGATCCGGCCGGAACGTGTTGAGGTTGACCAGAGCCGGCTGAAGCCGGGCGCGCATACGCTCAAGGCTGAAGTGCTGGAATTCATCTATATGGGTGACATCTTCCGTACCCGCCTGCGTGTCGGCGGCAATGACGAGTTTATCGTCAAGACGCGCAACGCACCTGACCAGCGGCGCATGCAGCCCGGAGAGCAGATCGAGATCGGTTGGCTCCCAGAGGATTGCCGCGCGCTGGATGCGTGACAGGTTAGAAATATCGCGGCCCTCCGGGGCCCGATGAACAGGGGGCCACACTGCCTCGCCCGTGGCCGGGCCCTCCTTCGTAAACAACGGGTCTCACTAGGGAGAAATTTGTATGAAACTCACCAAGACACTGATGACCACCACGGCGCTTACGGTCGCCGCTGGCATGGTCTCGGCGGATGCCCACATGGCCAACGAGCTGACAATCGTTAGCTGGGGTGGTGCCTATTCCAAATCGCAACAGCTGGCCTATCACGACCCCTACATGGCAAAGACCGGCATCAAGATCATCAACGACGAAAGCTCGGCTGAAGCAGTCGCCAAGCTGCGCGCGATGAACGAAGCGGGCAACGTCACTTGGGACGTGGTTGACGTGGTTGCCTCAGATGCGATCCGTCTGTGCGACGAAGGTCTGGCGATGGAAATCGACCCTGACACCATGCTCGCCCCCGCGCCCGATGGCACGTCGGCCGAGGATGACTTTGGTGACCTTCTCGTCTCCGATTGCTTCATTCCGCAGATCGTCTATTCGACCACCTTCGGTTATCGCACCGACATGGTGCCTGAAGGCGTGGATGCACCTGACGATATCTGCGACGTGTTCGACCTGGAAACCTATCCGGGCAAGCGTTCGCTGGAAAAGCGTCCGATCAACAACATGGAATGGGCACTTCTCTGCGACGGCGTTGCCAAGGACGAAGTCTATGACGTTCTGGGCACCGAAGAAGGTCAAGAGCAGGCACTGGCCAAGCTTGAGACCATCAAGGACGACGTGATTTGGTGGTCGGCTGGCGCGGATACGCCTCAGCTGCTGGCAGACGGCGAAGTCTTCATGGGTTCGACCTACAACGGTCGTCTGTTCAGCGTGATCGAAGAGCAGAAGCAGCCTGTCGCGATGATGTGGGACGCGCAGGTGTTCGACCTTGACGGGTGGATCATTCCTACCGGCCTCAGCGACGAGCGCAAAGCACGTGCCTTGGACTTCATCATGGCGACGACTGACACTCAGCATCTCGCGGATCAAGCCAAGTACATCAGCTACGGTCCGGCGCGCGCGTCTTCCGCACCGCTGGTAGGTAAGCACGCCGATCTGGGCATCGAAATGGGACCACACATGCCGACCGATCCCAACAACGCCAAGAACACGTTCCTCTACAACTACGAGTTCTGGGCTGACTACCGCGACGACATCGACGCCAAATTCCAGGCGTGGCTCGCGAAGTAAACGAACCCGCAGGATGCGCGCTCGTCGCGCATCCTGCCACTAATTAAAGTACGGCCCGCTTGTACGGACCGTACGATCCAACCGGGGGAACAGGACCATATGCCCAAGGGCTATATCATCGGTCATATCACGGTGAATGACGCGGACGCGTATCGCGAATACGTCGAGAAGGATACACCGATCCTGCAGGGTCTTGGTGGACGGTTCATCATCCGCGGTGGGCAGTCCGAGGTTGCCGAAGGCGCCGCCGAGAGCCGCCACGTTGTCATAGAATTCCCCACATTTGAGGCCGCGAAGGCCGCCTATAATGATCCGGAGTACCAAAAGGTAGCCGATATCAGGCGGCGCACGGCAACAAGCACAATCATTCTGGTCGAGGGCGTCTGACATGAGCGATACAACCAAACCAGCCAAGGTTCTGGCCGCCGATGGCACGCCGCTGAAGCGCAGCCTCAACCGGGCCTTGCGCCTGCAGAAGATGCGGGCGCTGATGCTGATCGCACCGCTGCTGTTGTTTGTCCTGCTGACCTTCATCGCGCCGATTGCGGACATGCTGTTTCGCTCGGTCGAGAACCAGATCGTTTCGACGACATTACCGGGCGCCACACAAGGGCTGAAAGACTGGGATGCCGCATCGGGCGAAGCGCCTGACGAAGCCGTATTCGAGGCGCTGTATTATGATATGTTCCTGGCCGCCGAGGCCAAGGAACACACGAAGCTTGGCACGCGGCTGAACTACGAAGAGACCGGGATTTCGTCCCTCTTCCGGTCATCGGGCCGCAAGCTGGATGATATCGGCGACGATCGTATCGACGCGCTGGAGGATCTGGACGGCGTCTGGAAGGACGCGGCCTTCTGGTACGCCTTGATGAGCGGGCCGGACGGCGCGGCGAAGGATAATGCCTTGCTCAAAGCGCAGCGTAAACGCCTGACCGACCTGACCGATGACCCCCATAGTGGCGATATCGGCTTTGAACCGGGTGCAGAGATCAGCGCGCTTTTGCCCCGCACCGCTTCCGAATACACGGCATTTGCGCTCTTCACCGCCATCGATGATGGCAAGGTCGTTGCCAAACGGAAGCCGTGGGAAGCGGTCAAGGTTGCGCTGACCGAGGATTTGCGCAGTTCAGACACGGCCAGCGCGCTGGCGAGCTATTCCGGCCCCGGCGCAGCAGAGCTGAAGGCGGCGCAAGTCGTCGTCGCGAACATGGAACCACTGAGCTTCCGCGACTCGTTCATCGACATCGACAAGAACTGGGGTGATGTGGACAACTGGCAGACGATCCAGATCTACAGCCCAAAATACACCACCGGTTACTTCCTGAACGCCGCGGACATGCAAAAATCACCGGACGGTGCAGAGTTCCGCGACGAGAAAGAACGTATCTACGGGCTGCTGTTCAAGCGGACGCTGTTCATGAGCCTGATGATCACCGCAAGCTGTATCATTCTGGCCTATCCGGTCGCGTGGATCCTGGCCAACCTGCCGATGCGCACGGCGAACCTTCTGATGATCCTTGTGTTGCTGCCGTTCTGGACCTCACTGCTAGTGCGAACCTCTGCATGGAAGGTGATGCTGCAACAGCAGGGGGTGATCAACGATGTTCTGGTCTGGCTCGGCCTTGTCGACGACAGCGCCCGATTGATCATGATCAACAACCAGTTCGGTACCATCGTGGCGATGACGCATATCCTGCTGCCGTTCATGATCCTGCCGATGTACTCGGTGATGCAGACCATTCCACCGTCCTACCTGCGCGCGGCCAAATCCTTGGGCGCGACCAACTGGACGGCCTTCTGGCGGGTCTATTTCCCGCAATCGGTGCCGGGCATTGGCGCGGGCAGCATCCTCGTCTTCATCCTGTCGATCGGCTACTACATTACGCCCGAAATCGTCGGCGGTACCACCGGCACGTTCATCTCGAACCGGATCGCCTATCACATCTCGTCCTCGCTCAACTGGGGCCTTGCTGCCGCTCTGGGCACCATCCTGCTGGCGGTCGTCCTGCTCCTTTACTGGGCGTATGACAAGATCGTCGGCATCGACAACGTGAAGCTGGGGTAAAGCACATGACCACAAGCGCAATCACCAAAATCGAGAGCGGCAAGAAGTCGGTGCAGTTCTACGTGCCGGTCGTCGCCGCGGCGGGCGCCTTTGCCGGGGTCTTCGTCGGCACGGCGCAGGGCTCTACGCTGCTGGGCGTCGTCATTGGCGCGGTCCTGATGGCCCTCATCGCCTTCGTCGCGATAGAGATGTTGGGACGGGAGCAGGAAAAGATGGTTCGCTGGGCCATCATCGCGCTCTTCGCGGCAGGTGGCTTTGCCATTGGCGGACTGCCAGCAATGGTGGTCGGTGGACTGTTCGGCTGGTTTTTCGGCTGGTTCACCTATTGGATCGCGTACAACCGATACCGGGCCAAGCTGGTGCCGTATCTGACACCCGCCCAAGTGCTGTGGCATTTCACGTTCCGGGTGATCTGCGGGATGATCTTCTTCTTCCTGATCACGCCGATCGTGGTGGTCATGCCACTCAGCTTCAACGCCGAGAATTTCTTTACCTTTACACCGGAAATGCTGCGGTTCGATCCTGCGGGTTACAGCCTCAAGCATTATCGCGACTTCTTTACCAATGCGGACTGGCAGCAGGCGCTTTGGAACTCGGTGCGCATCGCACCAGTCGCCACGATCCTGTCGGTGAGCTTTGGCACACTGGCGGCCATCGGCCTCAGCCAGCCGCATGTGCCGTTCCGCCGTGCGATCATGGCGATCCTGATCTCGCCGATGATCGTGCCTCTCATCATCTCGGCGGCGGGCATGTACTTCTTCTACTCGCGCCTTGGCTTGCAGGGCACCTATTGGGGCGTCGTTCTGGCGCACGCGGTGCTGGGCATTCCGTTCGTGATCATCACTGTCACGGCGACGCTGGTGGGCTTTGATCGCTCGCTGACGCGGGCGGCGGCCAACATGGGCGCGAACCCGGTCACGACCTTCTTCCGCGTGCAGATGCCGCTGATCCTGCCGGGTGTCATTTCGGGCGGGCTCTTTGCCTTCATCACCTCGTTCGATGAGGTGGTGGTGGTGCTCTTTGTCGGCTCGGCTGGGCAAAAGACACTGCCGTGGCAGATGTTTACCGGCCTGCGCGAGCAGATCAGCCCGACCATCTTGGCGGTAGCGACGATCTTGGTGGCGCTGTCGATCCTGCTGTTGGCCACGGTCGAGATGCTGCGCCGCCGCTCCGAAAGGTTGCGTGGTCTTAGCCCGGGCTAAGCGGAGCAGCGCAAAAGATTGTCCGTCTTAGGCGGCAATCTTTTGCAGAATGGCGGCCTCGTTCCTACTGAGGCACAAGCGTGCCGTTTGGTGAAAGCACGCCGGAGCCCCTGTTCTGAGTTCGGGGAACAGGTTCAAGACCTCTTCGCGCGTGTCGTTTGCAAGTGAACTCAGACCAACCGGTCCAGGGAAAAAGCTTTCGCTATAGGCGCCATTGGCGACTACGATCTGATGCTGATTGAACAACATATGGATATAGGTGACCTTGTCGCCAACCCGGCGGGTGACGCCTTCTTTACCCAACAGATACTTGGCGGAAACCAATATTTCCCGCTCCCCAAAGCAGAGTTCTGCCGCGGAATCGACGATCAGCATCCGATGGTTTGGGGATACGATCAACTCGCTTTGGTTTCCGACGACACCCTTTGAAAAATGGATCGGCGCTGCGCTGCCCACGGCGGGAACCGTGCAGCGCCCAATCCATTGCAGGGGCTGAAATCCGTTGTCGCGGGTAAGAACCAGATCGCCCACTTCCAGCGTGTCGATCAGGGAATCGCCCTTGGCGGTGGAAACCCGCGTTCCGCTGGTAAAACATGGCACGAGTGAGGAGTAGGAAACGGCACCGTCCGTGTTGAAGCTGCCGAACGTATAGGTCACGCCCGGTGTCAGCGGTGCGTCAGAGGCAAAGAGCGGGCCGTAGTTGTTCGCGCCGTTTGTCGCCAGAAAATAGATCGTGTTGTTCGATCCGTCCGACCCGGTGATGGTGTATTTGTACCTGACATCAATCGTGTCGTTGACGTTGATCCCCGAAACGGTCGACTGGGTGACGTTCTGATCCGGCACATCGCCGCCACCGGTATGGGTATAGTCCCCGAAAATGGCATCGCCCGAGCCGTTCGAGTCGTCAATCGTTATCTTACCAGCTTCGCCAATCGTAAAGTTTCCACTGTGCGGATAGGTATTATCCCCGCTGGCAAAATTGTATACGAGCACATTTTCCAAAGCCATCGGACGATCACCACCATTAAAAACCAATACTGAACCGACGCCGGCGGAGTGTTTGGCCAAGGGTCGAAGTCGTGGTTAATGTCTTTGATTGTCCGAATAATGTCCTTCGCGGGTCGATTCTGTGAACGCAAAGTGGCAAAACCCGTACAGGTCGTGCTTGCCAGTAGGAAATGAGCGGCTGTTTGGGGCGCAAAAAAAAAGCAGCCCCGCGATACATTCGCGGGACTGCAAAACTTGATGCCTGGTTTGGTTACTCGCGGACCAACTTTTCATAGGCTTCCGCGATCTCGCGGGTCAGTGCGCCCACCTCGAACCGGTAATCGCCGATCTGCCCCACGGGGGTCACTTCGGCGGCGGTTCCGGTCAGCCAGCACTGCTCGAATCCTTCCATCTCTTCGGGCATGATGTGGCGCTCGTGCACCTTGACCTTGCGGTCTTTCAGCATCCCGATCACGGTCTGACGCGTCAGGCCATTGAGGAAACAATCAGGGTCCGGCGTGTGCACCTCGCCATTCTTCACAAAGAAGATGTTGGCGCCGGTCGCTTCGGCCACATAGCCGCGGTAATCCATGAACAGCGCGTCAGAGCAACCCTTGGCCTCTGCCGCGTGTTTGGAGGTGGTGCAGATCATGTAGAGCCCAGCCGCCTTGGCGTGGACGGGAATCGTCTCAGGCGACGGGCGCTTCCATTTCGAGATGTCGAGCTTCGCCCCCTTCATCTTGGCATCGCCGTAATAGGCCCCCCATTCCCAGGCCGCGATGCCCAGATGCACAGGGTTGCGCGCCGATGCGACGCCCATGTCTTCGCCCGCACCGCGCCACGCGATTGCACGCACATAGCCATCTGTCAGGCCATTGGCTGTCAGCACTTCCTGCTTGGCGGCCTCGATTTCATCGACGGTCCAAGGGATCTGAAAATCCAACTCGCCCGCCGAGAAATGCAGACGCTCCGAATGCTCGCGGCTTTTGAAAATCTTGCCGTTATAGGCGCGCTCACCCTCAAAGACCGAGCTGGCATAATGCAAGGCGTGAGTCAGAACATGCACATTCGCGTCGCGCCATTCGATCAGTTTGCCATCCATCCAGATATTGCCGTCGCGGTCATCATAGCCAGCCATGCCATCTCTCCTTCTAGGTATCTTTGCATAAGTTGCGCAAAAAATGTCCGGTTCGGGCATAAAATTGCGTGAAAACTGCGATTCGCTAACAGTTAGAACTTGGAATGTCAATAAAGCTGACTTAAAATCCATTCCAACTCAAAGAGACTGGACAGACCCATGAGAGATGCTCAGGGCGGTGAGACGCTACTTTTTCTGACGGATGAACAATTGCGCCAAGGGATCGAGGCGATGTTCTTCGCCTATCGCGGATTTACTGCCGATCCTGATCGTATCCTGACCACGATGGCCTACGGGCGCGCCCACCACCGGGCGATCCACTTTATCGCGCGCAGCCCGGGTACTACGGTAAACAACCTGCTCAGCATTCTTGGGGTGACCAAGCAATCGCTCAATCGGGTGCTGCGTACCCTCGTCGATGACGGGCTGGTCGATAGCCGTGTCGGCACCACCGACAAGCGCGAGCGCAACCTGCATCTGACGGAAAAGGGCGCGGCGCTGGAGCGCAAACTGAGCGATGCGCAGCGGGCCCGTATGCGTGCGGCCTTCCGTGCGGCCGGGCCAGAGGCCGTCAGCGGCTTTCGCCAGGTGTTGGAGGCGATGATGGATTCCGATATGCGCAAGCGCTACCATGCGCTGAGAGAGGCGAGGACATGAGTGACCCGGCCCCACACCTTCTGATCGTGGATGACGACGAACGTATTCGCGGGCTTCTGCGCAAGTTTTTGATGCGCCATGGCTTCTTGGTTTCGATCGCGCGAGATGCCGAACATGCGCGCCGGGTTCTGGCGGGGCTGGAGTTCGACCTGATCGTGCTGGATGTGATGATGCCGGGCGAGGACGGTGTGGCGCTGACGCGTTCGCTGCGCTCCGAACTTGCAACGCCGATCCTGCTGCTGACCGCCAAGGGAGAAACCGCGGATCGCATCGCCGGGCTGGAGGCCGGGGCAGATGATTACCTGGCCAAACCCTTCGAGCCCAAGGAGTTGCTGCTGCGGATCAACGCCATTCTGCGCCGGATGCCCGAACCGGAGGCAGAGACCGCGTTGCCCAAGATGCTGCATCTTGGCCCCGTGCGCTATGATATCGAACGCTCCGAGTTGATGCAGGGCGACGAAACGATCCGCCTGACCGCGACAGAAACCCAACTGATGCGCATTTTCTCGGAACATCTGCGCCAGCCGGTCAGCCGCGCCAAGTTGGTAGAGGATCTGGGGCGCGACAAGGGCCAGGCACAGGAGCGGGCGGTTGACGTCCAGATCACCCGGTTGCGCCGCAAGATCGAAGCCGATCCGAAACAGCCGCGATACCTGCAGACCGTGCGCGGCGAAGGCTACATGCTGGCCCCGGACTGAGCCGCAACAGGCTGCTTGAAACGGGTGGGCGGGGTCAGATCACCCGAATCACATCCTTGTCGATGGCAAGAACATAGCCCTTGCGCGCAATGTTCTTGACCAGCAATTCGCTGACCATCTGGTTGCCCAACGTGTCGCGCAGGCGTTTGATGCGAGTGGCGCCTGCCGCCTCTTCGCAATCGGAAGGGCTGCGGCCTGAAATCATCGCTTCGATTTCCGCACCGGTCAGGATGTCGCCATCCATGCGCGCCTCGGCTAGGATCGATAGCGTTTCCATCGCGGCATCGGTCAGCTTGAAGCCCATATTGTTCAGATAGACCGATTTCTCGACCCGACTGATCAAAAGTGAACTGACCTGTATGCCTGACCGCTCGATCTGGGCCATGCGCTTGTTCATCGCGATCAACATGATCAGGAACACCAACGCAGAGATCAGCAGCGATGTCGCAAATACCAGCAGAACAAAGATCACCATGCGGTAGCTGACCAGCGTTTCGGAAAACGCGGTGCCAGAGAGCGCGAGGATTTCCAACAGCTTGATCTCGGCGTCCGAGGTCAGCGTGTCGTTCTCGATGAATATCTGTTCGACCCGCGCGTTGAACGCGTTGGCATCCGGTAGCGATACGAACAGCAGCACAGCCGCCAGTGACAGGATCGCAACGATGCAGGCAACGCCAATGATCACCATCCGGCTGCCCGATCGGCGGGCGTCGGCGGCAGAGAGGGTTAGATCATTCAAAGGTGTCCCCCCGGCAGATTATTGCTGTTTCACGGACAGCACCTTGAGCAGGGTCAGGCCCTGCGATGCAAGACGGCTGGTCAGCTGTGCGCGGGCCGAGGCCATCGTGCAGGGGCCGCTGATCTGCGCCACGCTATAGTACAGCTCAAACGGGGTGTCGCGCTTGGCCTTGTACTCGGCATAGCACGCCGCATCGGCGGCACCGGCACCGAAGGCGATGAGGCCTGTCAGGGCTGCGAGGATAAAATGCTGTCTCATGCTTCGCAACATGACCGAGGGCACGCCGCTATACAATAACCGAGGGGTGATTGGGGCCGTTACAACCGGTGTTATCGGATAACATCCCGGCGTTATTGCCTGTCTCGGTGGTTCAGGCCCAGTTTGGTGTCATCGCTTCTGCCCACTCATCGGGTGGACCTGCCAAAATCTGACCCCGAAAGGACTTCACCCATGTCTGGTAAATTCATCTCACTCATCCTTGCCGCGTCGCTTGCAGTGACCGGGATGACGGCTGTACCGGCCCGTGCCGACGATCAAGATGTCGCACGTGCTCTCGCCGCCATCGCCGGTATCGCAATCATCGGTGCGGTGATCCACGACAAAAACAAGAGCAAGCGTCGCCCCGCCCCCTATGTATCGAGCCGAAGCTATGGCCACGGCCACAAGGCGCATAGTGGACACCGCCCAAGTCCAAAGGCGCATCATGGCCACCGTGCTCAAAAGAAGGCGCATCGCCAGCATCGCCGCGAGGTGCAGCAGCACCGTCAGCAGCGCCGCGGCCACGGCCACGGTTACTATAATGGCACCAGCCAGCGCCGCTAAAAAGTTCGGCGGCGCGATCGCCGCTGATGAGGTTTCGTGAGTACTAGCTACCAATTTGATTGGCTGCCGGTTGTGTGAGGGGAAGGGGGCAAATCTGCCCCCTTCTCTTTTTTGCATCGCAGGCCTGCTTGTGAGACATAAGGCAAGGCACAAAAAAGGGACGACCCACATGGTCAGGCAGAGAATCGAGGGCACGCAGGACAGTGCGTTAACCCGAACGGCTATGAAACCTACGATCACGGAACTCGTGCAATAGCATGGCGGATGGACCTGACTTTCGGTTTGAGGAGGCCGCCTTCGAACGTGGCTTCACGCTGGTTGCCGGCGTTGATGAGGTCGGCCGTGGCCCGCTGGCGGGGCCGGTGACGGCGGCGGCCGTGATCCTGGACCCTGCGCGCATCCCCGAAGGGTTGCACGATTCCAAGAAGTTGAGCGCGAAACAGCGTGCAGCGCTCTATACCAAGATCGCCGCAGTGGCGGAGGTGTCCATCGCCCATGCCAGCGTCGAAGAGATCGACCGTCTCAACATTCTGCGCGCGTCGCACCTGGCGATGGAGCGCGCAGTGGAGGGATTGCCACGCAGGCCCGATTTTGCGCTGATCGACGGCAACATGATTCCGGCCGGCCTGTCCATCCCGGCAGAGGCAATCGTCAAGGGTGATGCGCGTTCCGTGTCGATTTCGGCTGCCTCAATCATGGCCAAAATTTGTCGAGATTGTGTCATGTGGGATTTGGCGCAACAGTGGCCGGGATACGGCTGGGAAACCAATGCCGGATATCCGTCAAAAAGCCACAAACAAGCGCTCGTGGATCTTGGTGTCACCCCACACCATAGACGTTCGTTCAAACCGGTCCACAACATATTGTATCAAGATAAATAACTAACCCTCTGATTCAAAAAGAAATTGACCCCGAATCGCCTTTGACTCATCCTTGTCCTCAGCGAACCAGAGCGCGAGTCACGCGCCGGACAGAGGCAGAAAATGAAGACGATGACCAAAGCGAAGAGCGCGCCAGCGCTCCCTCTTAACACGATCCTTTCCGGGGACTGCATCGAGGTGATGCAGAGCCTGCCAGAAGCATCGGTTGATCTGATTTTTGCAGATCCACCCTATAACCTTCAGCTAAAGGGCGATCTGCATCGACCGGACAATTCCCAAGTGGATGCCGTCGACGACGCCTGGGACCAGTTTTCCTCGTTTGCCGCATATGACAGATTTACCCAAGACTGGCTCAAAGCGGCGCGCCGATTGCTCAAGCCCAATGGTGCCATCTGGGTGATCGGCTCTTATCACAACATCTTTCGGGTGGGCGCCGCGTTGCAGGATGCGGGCTTCTGGATCCTGAATGATGTGGTTTGGCGCAAATCGAACCCGATGCCGAATTTCCGTGGCAAGCGGCTGACCAATGCGCATGAGACGATGATCTGGGCCTCCAAGCAGGAGGGTGGCAAATACACCTTCAACTACGAGGCGCTGAAATCGCTGAACGAAGGCATCCAGATGCGCAGCGACTGGGTCCTGCCGATCTGTACCGGCCATGAGCGGTTGAAGAACGAAGCGGGTGACAAGGCGCATCCGACACAAAAACCGGAAAGCCTGCTGCACCGTGTTCTGGTTGGCAGCACCAATCCCGGCGACGTGGTGCTTGATCCGTTCTTTGGCACTGGCACGACCGGCGCGGTGGCCAAGATGCTGGGGCGCGATTTCATCGGGATCGAACGCGAAGCGGCGTATCGCGAGGTTGCTGAAAAGCGCCTGAAAGCCATCCGCAAGTTTGACCGAGAAGCGCTGGAAGTATCGACCAGCAAACGCGCCGAGCCGCGCGTGCCGTTTGGCCAGCTGGTGGAACGCGGCATGCTGCGCCCCGGCGAGGAACTTTACTCGATGAATAAGCGGCACAAGGCCAAGGTTCGCGCCGATGGCACGCTGATCGGCGAGGACATCAAAGGGTCGATTCACCAGGTCGGCGCGCATCTGGAAGGTGCGCCGAGTTGTAATGGCTGGACCTATTGGTGCTTCAAGCGCGATGGGAAGAAGATCCCCATCGACCTGCTCCGCCAGCAGATCCGCGCCGAGATGGCCGACCGCCCGAACTAAGTTTTCCGAAGCGAAAAAGAACACCGCCGGTGCCTGGAGCCTGACACCAGGCACCATACCTATGCCCCGTCACTTGTTGACGGGGCTTTTTTTCGTTGCGGACTCGCGCGGAAAGCAGGTGGCGTTGCTGCAGGCAAGAGGTAAAGCTCTTGTGATCATATGCGCCGGTCGTATGACTGGTGCGGTGCGCGTCCAGTGGTTATCTCTGGCGTAGATCAGGAGAAATGCCGGGATGGAAATCAACGCCGATTTTGAGAAGCGGGTCGTGGTCCTGCCCGAAGACTACATTTGGTCGAAATCCCCCGCCGCGGGTGTCGAGAGGATGATGCTCGACCGGGTCGGGGATGAGGTGGCGCGCGCCACCACCATCGTGCGCTTTGCGCCCGGATCGAAATTCGACGCACATACCCACGGCGGCGGCGAGGAGTTTCTGGTGCTGAGCGGCGTGTTTTCTGATGAAACCGGCGACTTTCCGGCGGGCAGTTACGTACGCAACCCCATCGGCACCAGTCACACGCCGCACACTGACGAGGGCTGCACGATCCTGGTCAAGCTGCACCAGTTCGCGCCAGACGACACCGCGCAATTCAGCATTGATACCCAGCGCGCCGAATTCCGCCCCGGCACGGCCCCCGGTCTGTCGGTTCTGCCGCTACATAGTGCGGCGACCGAAAACGTGGCGCTGGTGCGCTGGGCGCCCGGCACGCGGTTCACCCCGCATCAGCACTGGGGTGGCGAAGAGATTTTCGTGCTTGAAGGCACGTTTCAGGACGAGCATGGCAACTATCCCGCAGGCAGCTGGATCCGCAGCCCGCACATGTCGCGCCACGCGCCCTGGTCGGAAGAAGGGTGCCTGATATACGTCAAGACCGGACATCTGCCGATGACCGCCGCCTGAAACGGGGCGCAAGGGCGTGTTGCGTTTTAGCGGATGCAATCCGCTCAGTCAGCTTTTCCGATATTCATCGAATAATTCAAGCACGAGCAGCCAGTAGTCGAAGCTGTCCATGAAATTCTGGTCGGACACCCCGAAATTCAGATTTACATCCATCTGGATGAAGGGGTCATTTTCGGCGTCCAGATAGACTTTGCCGAACCGCTTGGTCCGGTTCCATTCATTCATCTTGGAAACGCTCAACCCGTCGGCCATGTCGAAACCGGCCGAGTATTGGATCGAATTGCACCCCTGCTCTTGCTCGCACCCGAAAAAGAAGATCACGAAATTGATCCGCTCGGCGGTACTGCGGATCATCGGCGTATCGTCCGAGGCCACGTCCATCTGCGCACGGTACCCTGCTTCCTGCAGCATCGAGGCGATCTGCCAGGGTTTCGACCCGTCCACTTCTGCGAGTGCCGGAGATGTCATGAACAGGCCGGCGAGGGCGGATAGAACGAGACGGCGCATTTTATGAAATTCCTTTAACTTGGGCTTATGTCCGTGTTTGAGGGAAGAAGAATTGCGCCGGTTTGTCAAACTCAAACCAATTTCGGCTTCTTATCGCGGTGCCGGGTTCAGTGCCTTGTTGTAGGGCTTCCAGTCCGTGATTTCGGGGTAATACATTTCACGCCAACGGCGCACGCGGCGGTTCATCACCCGTCGCCACACGGGCGGTACCATCGCGGCCATCGTCATCACCGGATAGCCGAAGGGCAGTTGCGGCGCGTCGGACTCGGTATAGTTCTGCAACAGCGGGAACCGCCGATCAGGCTTGTAGTGGTGATCCGAGTGGCGCTGGAGGTTGATCAGAAGCCAGTTGCTGGCCTTATGCGCCGCGTTCCAGCTGTGTTGCGGTTTGACATGCTCGTATTTGCCATCGCCTAGATGTTTGCGCGTCAGCCCGTAATGCTCGACGTAGTTCACCAGTTCCAGTTGCCAGACGGCGATGAACGCCTGCCAGACAAACAACAGCAGGCCGACCCAGCCGCCCAAAAGCAGGGCCAGCAACAGCATGATGACTTGCAGCGTCCAATACCGGAAAAACGGATTGCTGGGATTTGCCCAAGTGCGATTCTTGCGGGCCTGCAACGCCTTTTCCGCTGCAAAGGCCGATTTCAACGACCCCGGCAGAACGCGCGCGAAGAAGCGATAGAACCCTTCGTTGTAGCGAGCCGTCACCGGGTCGCGTGGTGTGCCGACATGGCGGTGATGCACCAGCAGGTGCTCGGACCGGAAGTGCGAATAGAGCACCATCGCCAGCAGGGCATCGCCCATCCAGCGTTCCCATTTGCTCTTTTGGTGCATCAATTCGTGGCTGTAGTTGATGCCGACAGTGCCTGTGATCACGCCCACGCCGAAAAACAGCACGATCTTTTCCAGCGCGTTCAGGTGCTCTGCCCCGGACACATACCAGATCAGCCAGAACAGCAGCGCGAATTGCAGCGGGGCCCAGATCAGCGTGATCATCCTGTACCAGGTCAGTTGATCGTCGTCCGTGTCCGGATCGGCGTTTTCGAGGTTCAGGCCGAGGAACGCGTCGAGCAGTGAAAAGAAATACCATGTGAAAAGCGGCAGCAGGATCACCGTCCAGCCCCCGTGGACAGCGCCGATCAGGGCAAGCGGAAGCAGCAGGAGGGACATCCAGAACGGAAGGGCATTCCTGACCTTGGCGACAGTAGTGGCAGGGATCATGGCGGGCGCGGTCCTCGGGGCCAAAAGATATCGTTCGCTCTGGGTCAGTCTACTCCAGATTATCAAACCTGCCACGCGCCAGATCAAAAACTTTGCGCATGACGGTGGGTAAATCCGAAGGGCGAAAGTTGGATTTGTCGATGAAACTGCCGCAATTGGGCATCGTGCCAATCGGGGCCACCGCAATCGCGATGCGCAGGCGCAGGTGGAAATGGGTAAAGGTGTGGCGCGCTTCGTCCTCCAGCACCGCCCATTGCGCGCCGAACGGAGGGGCGGGATCGGGCGTTTGCTCGGCCCAGTTGCTGCCGGGCCATCCCAGCATGCCACCCAGCAGGCCGCGATCCTCGCGCCGTTCCAGCAGCAGCGCACCATCGGTCCGCTGCGCGACATAGGCAATGCCGTGACGGGTCGGCTTGGCCTTCCTTGGTAGCCTCGCGGGCAGGTCTGCAGCGGTCCCGGCGGCGCGTGCTGCGCATTCGGTCATCCAGGGGCAGATGCCACAGGCCGGGCTGCGCGGGGTGCAGATCGTGGCCCCCAGATCCATCACCGCCTGCGCATAGTCGCCGGTGCGGTCCTGCGGTGTCAGCGCGGCGGCGGCTTCTGTCAGCTCGGGTTTGGCTGTGGGCAGGGGCGTGTGGATGTCATGCAGGCGCGCCATGACCCGCTCCACATTCCCGTCTACCACGGTCTCGGGCGCATCAAAGGCAATGGCCGAGATCGCGGCGGCGGTATAGGGGCCGATACCCGGCAGCTTGAGCAGTTCGGCATGCGTCTGCGGAAACTTTCCGCCGTATTCGCTGGCCACCACCCGCGCGCATTTCAGCAGGTTGCGGGCGCGGGCGTAATAGCCCAGCCCGGCCCAGGCGCCCATCACGTCCGAATCCTCGGCCGCAGCCAGATCGGTGACGGTGGGCCATTGGCGCGTGAACGCCTCGAAATAGCTGCGCACGGCGGCCACGGTGGTCTGTTGCAGCATGACCTCGGAGAGCCATACGGCATAGGGATCGGGCCGCACGCCTGCCGCACGGGCCTGCGGGGACACCCGCCAGGGCATCACGCGTGCATGGGTGTCGTACCAGTCCAGCAGAAGTAAAGGCAGCCGGTCCACCCGGGGCGTATCACGCATTCTTTATGCTCCGGTCAGGTTATGGGCTGGCAAGCCGTGCCACATGCCCTAAAATGCCCTTTGAGAGAGAGAGGTCAACCATGGCGGACCGCAAGACCACGACGCGCGGCTTTAAACGGACATCCAGCTTGCTTCAGGATCGGATCAAGCGCGCGTCGGCCAGTCGCGGGTTTGAGCAATCGCGGCTGTTGACCCAATGGCCGGAAATTGCAGGCGCGGCCATTGCCGCCATCGCCCGCCCGGTAAGCGTGTCCTATGCGCGGGGTGGTTTTGGCGCGACCTTGACCGTGTTGACCACCGGACCTCAGGCTCCGATGCTGGAAATGCAAAAGGAAAAACTGCGCGAAAAGGTCAACAGCGTCTATGGATACAACGCGATTTCGCGCATCCTGATTACCCAAACTGCGGCGACCGGCTTTGCCGAGGGGCAAGCCACGTTCGAGCACCGTAAGAAAACCGACGAACCGGCCAGTGTCACGCCAGAGGTCACTGCCAAGGCCGCCGATTTGGCCGCACCCGTAGGCGACACCGAACTGCGGCTTGCACTTGCCGCGCTGGGCGCCAATGTACTGTCCAAACATAAAAGCTGATCCAATAAAGGGATAGATGATGAACCGAATTATCATGATCGGGGCCACGGCCTTCGTCGCGTCTGCTGGCGCATTGTTTCTGCAGGCCAACCAAGCGGCTGCACAGACCACGACGGAGCAGACGGCAACCGAGCAGACGCAGGCCGCAGATACTACCGAAGCGATGACCGATACGGCCACGGAGTCTGCCCCGCAGGCAATGCCGAACGACGCGGGCATCTACGAGATGACTCTCGGCCCGGCCGATGCCAAGGTGACGGTGATGGAATACGCATCTTTCACCTGCCCGCATTGCGCGAATTTTCATAAAGACACCTTCAAACAGCTGAAGGCCAATTACATCGACACCGGCAAGGTGCAGTTTATTTACCGCGACGTCTATTTCGACCGGCCCGGCCTGTGGGCCGCGATGGTTGCGCGCTGTGATGGCCCGACCCGGTTCTTTGGCATCGTCGATATGCTCTTTTCGCAACAGCGTGAATGGGTGTCGGGCAGCGATCCGGTGGCCATCGCCGACAACCTGCGCAAGATCGGCAAGGTCGCGGGCATGAGCGACGAGAAGCTGGAAGCCTGCCTGACCGACGCAGACAAGGCCAAGGCGCTGTTTGAGTGGTTCGAGGCGAATGCCGAGGCAGACGGCATAACCTCTACCCCGTCGCTGGTGATCAATGGCGAGGCTCACGGCAACATGAGCTATGCCGACCTGTCCGAGATCATCGAGAAGGAACTCGCGGAATGAGCACAGCCCCCCTTGCTGATCTCAAGGTGATCGAACTGGCGCGCATTCTGGCGGGCCCATGGGCCGGGCAGACGCTGGCCGATCTTGGCGCTGAAGTGATCAAGGTGGAATCGCCCGAAGGCGACGACACGCGCCGCTGGGGCCCACCCTTCATCGACCGTGAAGACGAGCGCAGCGCGGCGTATTTCCACGGCTGCAATCGCGGAAAGACCAGCATCACGGTGGATTTCCGCACCCCCGAAGGCCAGGAACGTATCCGGCAACTGGTGGCGGACGCCGATATCGTTATCGAAAACTTCAAGGTTGGTGGCCTAGCCAAATATGGTCTGGATTACGCCAGCCTGTCCAAGGTGAACCCGAGGCTGATCTATTGTTCGATCACCGGGTTCGGGCAGGACGGGCCCTATGCGCACCGTGCGGGCTACGATTATATCATTCAGGGCATGTCGGGTTTGATGTCGATCACCGGCGCGCCGGATGGGCAACCGACGCGCGCAGGCGTGGCGATCACCGATGTGTTCAGCGGTGTCTATGCCACGACGGCGATCTTGGCCGCAGTGCATCAGCGCACGCACACCGGCAAGGGACAGCAGATCGACATGGCATTGCTGGACGTGGCGGTTGCTGTCACGGCCAATCAGGCGATGAACTACCTGTCGACCGGGCAGGCGCCGGGGCGCATTGGCAACTTTCACCCGAACCTCACGCCTTATCAGGTGTTCGATTGCGCCGATGGCTACATCATCATCGCGGTGGGCAATGATGGGCAGTATCAGCGACTGTGCGACGTTCTTGGCGTGCCGGAACTGGCGCAGGCGCCGGAATACGCGACAAACGCCGACCGGGTGGCGCATCGCGACCGCCTGACCGAGCTGCTGACGGCACGCACGGTGCAGATGTCAAAGGCTGATCTGCTGGCCGCCTGCGAAGGGGCGGGGGTGCCGGCCGGACCGATCAATTCGCTCGACGAGGTGTTTGCCGATCCGCAGGTGGTGGCACGCGGCATGCAGATTGCGCCGGGTGGCGTGCCGGGGGTCCGTACCCCGATCCGCTTTTCGGATGCGGAACTGGTGCTGGAGCGTCCATCGCCCAAGCTGGGGGACGGTGACACCTGATGTGACCGGGGCTGTGTCAGGCTTGGGGCGGCGGTGTCTTTGTCGCCCCGATCCGCGTCAGAGCCGCGTCAAGTGCGCTCCAATCTTCGATCTCCAGCCGCACCGGCAGGGTTAAAACCTGCGCGCGGAACGCGTCCGGCAGTCGCACGGCGTCCTTTTCGGTGGTGACGAGCTGCGCACCGAGGGCGGCGGCGTCCGATGCAAGCCGGTTCATCAGCGCGGGAGTCAGTGGCTGGTGATCTTCCAGCGCCTCGGAGCCTGCCACTTCGGCGCCAAGCGATTTCAGCGCGGCAAAGAACTTTTCCGGGTGCCCGATCCCGGCAAAGGCAAAGACGCGCGCGCCCGACCAGTCCATGCCGGTCCGTAACGGCACCAGAGCGCCGCGCAAATGTGGCAGCGTGATCTTGTCTGCCCATGTCGCGAGAAATGCAGCCTGTTGCGCCGTGCCGCCGATGGATAACAGCAGATCGGCCCGCGCCAGCCCCACCGTGACAGGTTCGCGCAGCGGCCCGGCAGGCAGGCAGCGCCCGTTGCCGAACCCGGCAACGGCATCAACCACGACGATGGCCAGATCCTGCGCCAATGACGGGTTTTGAAACCCGTCATCCATCACGATCACCTGCGCGCCGGCAGACACGGCGGCGAGGGCACCCGCGGCGCGATCCCGCGCCACCCAGACTGGCGCAAAGGCAGCAATCAACAGCGGTTCGTCTCCGACATCAGCGGCATCGTGGGTCTGCGGATCAACCTGCACCGGACCCGCCAGACGCCCGCCATGTCCGCGACTGACCACATGCACAGCTCGACCCTGCACGGCAAGGTGGGCGACAAGCGCAATGACCGTCGGTGTCTTGCCAGTGCCGCCCGCGTTGATGTTGCCGACACAGATTACCGGCACGTCGACGCGATCGCCGTGCCCGCGCGCCAGCCGACGCGCCGTGGCGCGTGCATAAAGCGCGCCGAGCGGGGCCAGAAGCCGCGCGGCAATACCGGGCCGATCCGGCGGGTTCAGCCAGAAGCGGGGCGCGCGCATCACCGCGCTTCCAGAACGTCGAGCGTGTCATGCACCAGATCAAGGATCTGATCCGTCACCTGCGCGCTGGCCGTTGCGACATCCCAGGCTGCGTGGGCCATGGCCGCCGATTGGTCGGGGGCGATGAACTGCGCCAGCGCGGCCGAAAGCGTGTCTGCATCACGGACCATGCGCGCCGCGCCGGCCTCGGCAAAGCGCCTGTAGCTTGACTGGTAGCGCCCCACATGCGGGCCATACATGATGGCCGATCCGTGCGCCGCGGGCTCATTGGGATCGCGGCCGTGTTGGCGCGGCTTCAGTGAACTTGCCATCAACGTGATCGTCGCCAAACGATACCAAAGCCCCATTTCGCCGCGCGTGTCTGCCAACAGGATCTGTGTCGTCTCTTCGGGCATGCCGCCTTCGGACCAGATCGTGAAGCGCCAACCATCCGCGCGCAGCGCTTCGATGAAGAGGTCGGTTTGCGTCAGATCATCCGGCACCAACACCAGAAACAGCCGGTGCGCCAATCGACTGGCCGCGCGGTGTGCTTGCAGAATTTCGCTCAGCTCGCCGGGCTGGGCCATCGCCGCAAGCCAGACGGGGCGCCCGCGCAGGCATACCGCCATTTCCTCGCGCTGGGGTTCGTTATGGGGCAGCGCCATCGCGCCTTCGCGAAAGATGCCCGATACGGTGATCCCGCTTTCCGGTATGCCCATACGGTGTATGTGGCGGGCATCTGCTGCCGAGCGGGCGAGGATCATCGAAAACCGCGCCAGCGCGCTGCGCGGCAGGTCGGGCAGCCAGCGCCAGCCGGGCCGCGGCAAATGGGCCGCGCTCGCATCGACCAGATAGAGCGGTATTTCGCGCCGGTCGGCGCAGTTGATCAGCACCGGTCGCAGGCCGCCCCCTGTCCAGAGGCAGAGATCAGGTTGCCAGTGGTCCAGAAATGCCTCGGCTTCGGGCGCGATCTCATCAGGTAGTGGTTGGTGCAGGGCGTCGGCGTGCAGATGGCCGGGCTTCGGAACATCGGGTGCCATGGTCAAAAGCAGATGCAGCGGACCCGAGCGTTGCCCGGTCAGACGTTTGACCAGTTGCACAAGCGCATTGGCGTGGTCGATGCTATGGGCATGGCCCCAGATCAGCGCGCCTTCGGGTCGTGGGGGGCGATCCTCTGTCTTGGCCTGCCGCGGGCGCGGCTTGGGCGTGTAACCCGAAAGAGAGAGCGACCGGGCCATCCGCGCGATGCCTCTAGCCCAGTTCTTCGGTCGGCGATGCGGCGCTCTCTTCGTCCCGCAGCTTGTGCAGATGCGCGATGAAATAGCGCATGTGGGCGTTGTCCACGGTGCGCTGTGCTTCGTTCTTCCAGGCGTCATAGGCAGAGGCGTAATTGGGAAAGATGCCAACGATGTGCAGATCGTCGACATTCTTGAAAACGTTGCGTGTGGGGTCGATCAGTTCGCCGCCGAAGACGAGGTGCAGGCGTTGGGTCATGGGGTTTCCTTGTCGGTTTGTGGCGGTGTCGGGAATATCCCGGGCTGGCCGGTAGACTTATGCGATATATGCGCAGGGTCAAGCGGCGCGCCATCTGTCGCGGTGGGCGAAAACGAGTATTTCGGCAAAGAAGAAAGCCATTTGTCCCGCTTGACGTCGCATGTGTCCTGCGGCAGGCAGGCAGGGTATCTCATTGGAGGGCCCCAGCGTGGCCAGACCATTTCTGATCCTGCAGTTGCGGCCTGAAACCGAGGCGTCGGATGACGAGTTCGCGGCGATCCTGCGCAAGGGCGGGTTGACCGCCGATCAGGTGCGGCGGGTGCGGTTGGACCAGACGCCTTTGCCGACGGACATCGATCTGGACGAACTGAGTGGCGTGATCGTCGGCGGCGGGCCGGGATGTGTCAGCGACGCGCCCGAGGAAAAATCCGAGGCCGAGGCACGGATCGAAGCCGCCGTATTGTCGATCATGCCGCAGATCACCAGCCGCGATTTCCCCTATCTTGGATGCTGTTACGGCATCGGGATACTGGGCAAGCATCTGGGCGGCGATGTGAGCAAGGCGGCGTTTGGCGAACCAGTCGGCACCAGCCATTGCGAGGTTACGACAGAGGGCCGCGCCGATCCGCTGTTGATGGGGTTGCCCGAACGCTTTGATGCCTTTGTCGGACACAAGGAGGCATTGCAGGCGCTGCCGGAGGGCTGCGTGCAACTGATCCGTTCGGACCCGTGCCCTTACCAGATGGTGCGTTACCGAGAGAATGTTTACGCAACGCAATTCCACCCCGAAGCGGATTCCGAAGGGTTCGTGACGCGGATTGGCGTCTATAAGCATCGAGGCTATTTCCCGCCCGAAGAGGCCGAAACGATGGCTGCGATGGCCCGTGCGGCAGATGTTCACGCGCCGGAAAAGGTGCTGCGGAATTTCGTCAAGCGGTACGCGCGCTAGAACATGTGGCCCGATTTCGCGGCCTTGGTGGCCAGATAGGCGCGATTCTGTTTCGTTTCGCCAACCATGAGCGGTACACGTTCGGTCACGTCGATGCCGCAACGCTGCATCATCTCGATCTTGGCGGGGTTGTTCGTCAACAACCGTACCTGATCGAACCCCATCTGCGACAGGATGCCCGCGCCGATGCGAAAATCCCGCTCGTCATCCTCGAACCCGAGGCGATGATTGGCCTCAACAGTGTCAAAACCCTGATCCTGAAGCGAATAGGCGCGCATCTTGTTCGCCAGCCCGATACCGCGCCCCTCTTGATTGAGGTAGAGCAGGACACCTGCGCCCGCCGCACCCATCTGGGCCAGGGCCGAACGTAGCTGAGGGCCGCAGTCGCATTTCAGGCTGCCCAGAAGATCACCGGTAAAGCAGGCCGAATGAAGCCGTGCCAGAACCGGCGCGGCGCGATCGGGCTGACCGATTTCAACCGCGTAGTGCTCTTCACCGCCATCTTCGGGGCGAAAGACGTGCAACCGTCCGGCCTCGGACACCGACAGGGGCAGGCGGGCGTGTACGACCGCATGAAGCGGGCTGCCAGCCTCCAGCGCGCGCCGACTGGGAGCAGCGGGCAGGCATGTCAGACCGGTCTTCTTGGCGAAAGCTGCGGCGTCGGGCACATCGGCCAGAAGAGCGGCAGGCAGCAGGCGTGCAGATTTCACCAGAGTGAGAGCCAGTGCATGCAATTCCGTATCGCCACCACGCTCCGACAGGAACGGGCCTTTCATCGGGGTGCGCAAGTCGTCCTTCGGATCGGCCACGGCGTGCAGCCAGTCGATGCCCGCATCCTGCGGCACCACGATCCGCGCGAGCGACCCGTCATATACGCGCGCCTTCAGCGTTTCGGCCCGGCGCGCGGTTACTGTCAACACCGGCGTGCTACCCAGCGCGCGCAACCCGTCGAGGCGCGCCGCGTTGGTGGTTTCGGCCGCCAGCATCACAGCGCCGCCCGTATCGCCTGACAGCACCACGGGCACCCCCATGCGTAGGTCGGCGCGGGCGCGGGCCAGAAGGTCGGTCAGATCGGGCGAGAGGCTCATGGTCGGTCCTGAGGTGGTGGGCTTCGACCCATCTAAGGCTTTTTGAAACAAAATGAAACAAACCCTCTGCTTGCAACACTTGGGCGTGATCTGAGTGTTGCACCCCTTGCCGGGCGGCCGCCTGCGACGCAAGTGTAGTAAAACGAGATGAGGATAATTTATGGCACAGCTCAAGAAAATTCTGCTGGTCGACGATGACGAGGACCTGCGCGAGGCGCTCAGCGAACAGTTGATCATGACCGAGGATTTCGATGTCTACGAGGCGGGCAACGGCGCCGAAGCGATGGCTCACGCCAAGGACGCGATCTATGATCTGGTGATCCTCGATGTGGGGTTGCCTGACACGGACGGGCGCGAACTGTGCCGCCTGATGCGCAAACAGGGCGTGAAATCGCCCATCGTGATGCTGACGGGTCATGACGGAGACGCCGATACCATCCTCGGCCTTGACGCCGGCGCGAATGACTACGTGACCAAACCGTTCAAGTTTCCGGTGCTTCTGGCCCGTATTCGAGCGCAGTTGCGCCAGCATGAACAGTCCGAGGATGCGGTGTTCCAGCTTGGGCCATACACGTTCAAACCCGCGATGAAGATGCTGATCGACGAGGATGATCGCAAGGTGCGGCTGACAGAGAAAGAGACGAATATCCTCAAATTCCTCTATCGCTCGACCGACGGCGTCGTGGCACGGGACGTGTTGCTGCATGAGGTCTGGGGCTACAATGCCGGCGTGACGACCCACACGCTCGAGACGCATATCTATCGCTTGCGCCAGAAGATCGAGCCTGATCCTTCGAATGCGCGTCTGCTGGTGACGGAAAGTGGCGGCTACCGTTTGCTGGCCTGACCGCTTGTAGTTCGACCAGCACAAGCGGGTCCGAATTTTGCGCATTCCAGTTTGAAAGGCCCCGGTTATCGCCGGGGCCATTTTTTTGCGAAGCCTGTGTTCCGATAAGCCGGGAGCGGGTATTCTTGGCGACATGCAAAATTGACTCTCGCCAGAACCGCCCAGAGGTTGTATGATATAGTTTAATGCTAAACTATCGCCTCTAGACGCATGCAAAAAGGAGTCGCTTTCCTATGGCTGCCAAGAAATCCAGCGCCAAATCAAACGCTTCTGCGGATGAGCTGAAAGCCTATTACCACGATATGCTGCTGATCCGCCGATTCGAAGAAAAGGCCGGTCAGCTCTACGGCATGGGTCTGATCGGTGGCTTTTGTCATCTTTATATCGGGCAGGAGGCCGTTGTTGTTGGGCTCGAAGCCGCGGCAGAGGAGGGTGACAAGCGCATCACCACCTACCGCGACCACGGTCATATGCTGGCCTGCGGGATGGATCCCAACGGCGTCATGGCCGAACTGACCGGGCGCGAGGGCGGCTATAGTCGGGGCAAGGGCGGGTCGATGCACATGTTCTCGACCGAGAAGCATTTCTATGGCGGGCACGGCATCGTGGGGGCGAACGTGCCGCTGGGCGCTGGGCTGGCCTTTTCCGACAAGTATCGCGGCAATGATCGCGTGACCTTCACCTATTTCGGCGATGGCGCAGCCAATCAGGGCCAAGTTTACGAGACGTTCAACATGGCGGCGCTCTGGGCGCTGCCGGTGATCTTCGTGATCGAGAATAACCAGTATGCGATGGGCACCTCGCAGAAGCGATCGACCTCCACGCCTGATCTTTATACCCGAGGCGAGGCGTTCGGCATCCCCGGCGAGATCGTGGATGGCATGGATGTGCTGGCGGTCCGGGATGCCGGGAAAAAGGCCGTCGCGCACTGCCGCGCAGGCGATGGCCCCTACATCCTGGAAATTCGGACATACCGTTACAGGGGGCATTCGATGTCTGACCCGGCCAAATACCGGACCCGCGAGGAAGTGCAGAAAATGCGCGAGGAAAAAGACGCGATCGAACATGTGCGCTCGTTGCTGCTGACCGGCAAGCACGCCACGGAGGACGACCTGAAAGAGATCGACAAGCAGATCAAGAAGATCGTGAATGCCTCTGCCGAATTCGCCAAGGAAAGCCCCGAACCGGCGGTCGAGGAGCTTTGGACCGATATTTACACTGATCTTGCGCCGCAGCACGCCTGAGGAGGAAAGAGTATGCCTACAGAAATTCTCATGCCCGCCCTCAGCCCGACGATGGAAGAGGGAACATTGGCCAAATGGCTGGTCAAGGAAGGCGATACCGTCAGCTCTGGTGACATCATCGCCGAGATCGAGACCGACAAGGCGACGATGGAGTTCGAGGCGGTGGACGAAGGCGTGATCGGGAAGATCCTGATCGCCGAGGGTACCGAGGCCGTCAAGGTCAACACGGCCATTGCTGTCCTTCTGGAGGACGGCGAAAGCGCGGACGATATCGCAGCCACGAAGGTCGATGCGCCGAAAACGGAATCGACAGAGGCGCCCAAAGCCGAAGCGCCCAAGGCTGCTCCGGCCAAGGCTGCCGCACCTCAGCCTGACCGCAGCCCCGACTGGCCCGAAGGCACCGAGACCAAGAAGCAGACCGTGCGTGATGCGCTCAACACCGCCATGGCCGAGGAAATGCGCCGCGACGGTGATGTGTTCATCATGGGCGAGGAGGTGGCCGAATATCAGGGTGCCTACAAGATCACGCAAGGGCTGCTGGATGAATTCGGCGCCAAGCGCGTCATCGACACGCCGATCACCGAACATGGCTTTGCCGGGATCGGTGTTGGTGCGGCTTTTGGCGGGCTGCGGCCCATCGTCGAATTCATGACCTGGAACTTTGCCATGCAGGCGATCGACCAGATCATCAACTCCGCAGCCAAGACGCTCTATATGTCAGGCGGTCAGATGGGTTGTCCCATCGTGTTCCGTGGTCCCAATGGCGCGGCGGCGCGTGTGGGCGCGCAGCACAGTCAGGATTTTGCCGCATGGTATGCGCAGATCCCGGGGCTGAAAGTGGTGCAGCCCTATTCGGCGTCCGACGCCAAGGGCCTGCTGAAATCCGCGATTCGTGACCCCAACCCGGTGGTCTTCCTGGAAAACGAAATCCTCTACGGGCGCAGCTTTGACGTGCCCGTGCTGGATGATTTCACCGTCCCCTTCGGCAAGGCGCGCATCTGGCGCGAGGGTAGCGACGTGACCATCGTCAGCTTTGGCATCGGCATGACCTACGCGCTGGAAGCTGCCGAAAAGCTGGCCGAGGACGGGATCGAGGCCGAGGTGATCGACCTGCGCACCCTGCGCCCTCTGGATTATGACACGGTGCTGGCAAGCGTGATGAAAACCAACCGCTGCGTGACGGTCGAAGAAGGCTGGCCGGTGGGAGCCATCGGCAACCACCTTTCAGCGGTTATCATGGAGCGTGCGTTCGATTACCTTGATGCACCGGTGCTTAGTTGCACGGGCAAGGACGTGCCGATGCCCTACGCCGCCAACCTTGAGAAACTGGCGCTGACCTCGACCCAAGAAGTGATCGAGACGGTGCGCAAAGTAACCTACCGGTAACGCAAGAGATGGAGATCAAGGGCCGCGACATCGCGACGGAAAGCTACCGCGTCACGCTGGGCGTTGACGGACGCGAGGTTGCGGCCCTTGTTCCAGAGCGCCTGGCTGCGTCCTGCATGACGCTGGGGTCGCGGCCCTCGCACCAGACCGCCTATGTCTGGATTGCCGCGAACAAGACCCGGATCGAAGCCGCGATCACGGCGCTTGCGCGCGGTGTGCGGCGACCGAGGCCGCCATTTGACGAAATTACCCTGATTGAGGATCATTAAGATGCCGACAGAAATCCTGATGCCCGCCCTGAGCCCCACGATGGAAGAGGGCACGCTGGCAAAATGGCTGGTCAAGGAGGGCGACAGCGTTGCCGCCGGTGATCTGCTGGCCGAGATCGAGACCGACAAGGCCACGATGGAGTTCGAGGCGGTCGATGAAGGGGTGATCGGCAAGCTGCTGGTCGCTGAAGGCACCGAAGGGGTGAAAGTGAACGCGCCCATTGCCGTGCTGCTGGAGGACGGCGAAAGCGCGGACGACATCGGCAGCGACAGTGCCTCTGCCGCGTCGCCAGAACAGGACGCTCCGAAACCGGAGAAATCCGAGAAGGCGCCGCAAAAGGCAGCCGAGGTGCCCGCCGCGCCGAAAACCGAAGCTGGCGAGCGCATTTTCGCGTCGCCGCTGGCCCGCCGGATCGCTGCAGACAAGGGAGTGGACCTGAGCCAGGTCACCGGCTCTGGCCCGCACGGGCGGATCGTCAAGGCAGATGTCGAGGCGGCCAGCCCCGGCAGCTCCGCGCAACCTGCCGAGAGTGCCGCACCAAAGCCCGCGCAAGGGCAGGTGGTGTCCGCAGGCCCCAGCGCCAGCACCGTGGCCGCAATGTACGAAGGCCGCGAATATACCGAGATCAAGCTCGACGGGATGCGCAAGACGATCGCCGCGCGCCTCACCGAGGCCAAGCAAACCGTGCCGCATTTCTACCTGCGCCGCGATATCCGCCTCGATGCGTTGTTGAAATTCCGCAGCGAGTTGAATCAGCAGCTCGAGCCGCGCGGGGTCAAGCTCAGCGTGAATGATTTCATCATCAAGGCTTGTGCGCTCGCACTCCAGTCCGTACCTGCGGCCAATGCGGTCTGGGCGGGCGACCGCGTGCTGCAGATGAAAGCATCCGATGTCGCGGTGGCCGTTGCCATCGAAGGCGGATTGTTCACGCCGGTTCTGAAAGACGCCGAGATGAAATCACTCTCTGCCCTGTCGGCCGAGATGAAAGACCTTGCCGGGCGCGCCCGTGACCGCAAGCTGGCACCGAACGAATATCAGGGCGGCAGTTTTGCGATTTCTAACCTCGGGATGTTCGGGATCGACAATTTTGACGCTGTGATCAACCCGCCGCATGGCGCGATCCTGGCCGTAGGGGCGGGGGTGAAAAAGCCGGTGGTGGGCAAGGATGGCGAGCTGGCTGTGGCCACTGTCATGTCGGTCACGCTCAGCGTGGATCACCGGGTGATCGACGGGGCGCTTGGTGCGAACCTGTTGAATCATATCGTGGACAACCTGGAAAACCCGATGGTGATGCTGGCGTAATCGCATCCATTTCCTGCAAACTGACGCTGCGGCCTGTCTGCCGCTGCGTCAGATCTCTGATTGCTTGATCTACCGCAATGTTGCTCATCCCAACGGGCCTTAGATGTACGGGCATCAAGAGCAGGAGATGACAATGGACTGGAAAGCCGCACTCGGAGAATCGAACAATAATCTGGAAAAGCTGCGTGAATCACACGCGTCCGCCGCCAAGGGGTTCAGCGCCTTGCACCAAGCCACACTGAAGGACGGCGCGCTGTCAGTGAAGGACAAAGAGCTTCAAGCGCTGGCCATCGGGATTGTCAAGCAATGCATGGATTGCATCGGCTTCCATGTGAAGGCTGCAATCGCCGCTGGGGCCACCCGTGATGAGGTGGCCGAAACCATCGGTGTGTGCATGATGATGGGGGGCGGCCCGGCTTACATGTATGGAGCCAAGGCGCTGGAGGCCTACGACCAGCTGGCCTGAAGGCGCCCGTGTTTCATGTTGCCTGTCCGGCGGCCTGATTCAGACCGCCGGGGGAGCCGGCACCGTCAATTCCAGTGTGATGGCATCCATATCCGTCGAGCGAATAGCGCTCAGCGCACACCGAGCAACTGGTTCATCGAAACAGAAGGCTGATCGCAACCGGCCTCGCCAACAATCTTGGCGGGTACGCCGGCGACCGTTTTGCAGGGGGGCACTTCTTCCAGCACGACGGATCCTGCGGCGATTCGGCTGCAATGACCGATCTTGATATTGCCCAGCACCTTGGCCCCGGCACCGATCAGCACGCCATTGCCGATCTTGGGGTGGCGGTCCTCTTCTTCCTTGCCGGTCCCACCCAGTGTCACGGAATGCAACATCGACACGTTGTCGCCGACCACGGCGGTTTCGCCGATCACGATGGAATGCGCGTGGTCGATCATGATCCCCTTGCCGATTGTCGCGGCGGGGTGAATGTCGACGCCAAACACTTCGGACGCACGCATCTGGAAAAACCGCGCCATGTCGTGGCGCCCCTCGCGCCACAGCCAGTTCGCCACACGGTGGGCCTGGATGGCCTGAAACCCCTTGAAGAACAGCATCGGCTGAATGAAACGGTCACACGCCGGATCGCGGTCATTCACCGCGACGATATCGGCGCGGGCCGACAGCGCCAGCCCGGGGTCGGACCGATACGCCCAGTCGCAGATTTCGCGCAGGATTTGTTCAGGCATCTCTACCGATGCTAGTTTGAGCGAAGTCCGGTAGGCGAGCGCTGACTCGATGTTGTTGTAGTGCAATATGCTGGAATGCACGAGACCGCCGAGCAACGGCTCATCTCTGACCGCAGCTTCTGCTTCTGCAGTGATCTGTTGCCAGACCGGGTCCAGCTCTGACAGGCTTGCGCGGGTCTTGGCCATCGTGGATACTCCTTTTGCTCGGGGGCCAATATAACAGATAGCCATGAATGGCAAAATCGAAAGCTGTGATCGGGTACACCACGTTTATGGATGAAAAGACCGCAAAAAAATTCCATGACCGGATCACCGCCCGGCTGGTCGAGCTGGACAGCGCCGATGATCTTGGCGCTGCGGGCCAGGCGACGGTCACACTCGATCAGCAGTCGGTCGGGCGGCTCAGCCGGATGGATGCATTGCAGAATCAGGCGATGGCCAAAGCCTCGCACGCCCGCCGCATGGTCGAACGTTCCCAGCTCGTCGCGGCGCTGAGGCGAATCGAAGAGGGTGAATTTGGCTATTGCGAGGATTGCGGCGATGACATCGCCTTGCCGCGGCTGGAGCTTGATCCCGCCGCGGCAAAATGCATCGATTGTGCCCGAGGCTAAAGCATTTTGCATTTCCGCTGTTTCAGGGAAAGCGCAAGTCGTTTCAGGCCGGTACGTCCAGTGAGGCGAAAACGCCCGCCCCGAACTTGGCCGATATTTGCGCAACTTGAACCTCGTACCCACCGGTAACCCCATCGGCGCTCTTCGCGGCGGCGGTATAGGTCCAGTGCGGGGCGGTCACGATATCTTCGCGCGGTATTGCCAAGTTGTTGGCCGGGTTTGATCAAGCTATGTCGGTCTCATGAACATTCCGACCCATATGCTGCGCCTGAAAGGCTTCCGCTACCCCTGCGAGATCATTGCTTACGCGGTTTGGGCGTACCATCGCTTTGCACTGAGCACGGCGGATGTCGAGGACCTGTTGGCAGCGCGGGGCGTGCTTGTCAGCCGTGAGGCGATCCGGCTATGGGTCAATCGCTTTGGGCAACATTTCGCAAACTGCATCCGCCGGGATCTACCGCAACCGAACAACAAGTGGCATCTTGACGAAGTCGTTATTACAATCCGTGGCAAGAAACATTGGTTGTGGCGCGCGATCGACGCAAATGGCGACGTGCTCGATATTCTCGTGCAAACACGCCGAAATGCAAAGGCCGCAAAGCGGTTCTTCCAAAGGTTGATCACCCTGTTCGGCGAACCACGGGTCGTGATCACCGACAAGTTGCGCAGTTACATCCAGCCCATCAGTAAACTGGCACCGGGCGCGGATCATCGTGCCCACAAGGGTTTGAACAATGCGATCGAAGTGTCGCACAGGCCGACGCGTAAACGAGAAAAAATATTTGGCCGATTCAAATTCCACCGGCAGGCTCAAAGATTTCTGTCAGCACATGACCAGATCAACCTGATCTTTCGACCCCGCCGCTATCAACTTACTGCAACCTCATACCGCCACGCCCGCACTGATGCGTTCAACCTCTGGTCCGAATACACCGCCGAAATGGCGGCATGATCCAACCGTTGCCAATGCTTTACAATCGGCCACCAACAACTTGGCAATACCAGCTAAAGGTTTAAGAAAACTGAAGCAGACCGTGCGCTGGGCTGTTGTGGTGGCGTGCTGGATTCGCCAAGCTCAGCTTGTGGCGGCGCGCACGCTGGCCCGCCCAAGTTTAAGGCACACAGGAGGCCACAAAATGCGGACAGATTCTTTGCAGGAATTTCTCGACGCGGCCCATGCCGCATTCACCGCGAAGGTGACGGAGCCACAGGCATTGGCCTCGCTGTCGCGGATTTTTTCCGCGCTGGAGACGCCGGGCGAAATGTCCGATGCCCCCGGCGCGCGACTGCCCGCCTGCGCCGCTCTGGCCGAGGCCACCGACCTCGCAAAGTTCAGCGACCCGGCGCTGCGCCGTTTCATCGAGGCGTTTCTGCGGCTGGAACCAGCGCTGCAATGGCGCGCGCGTACCGGCGATGATGCCACGGCCGGAGAGGGTTTTGCCGATGGCCACGCCAATGCGATCATCGCAGGCCCGGGCGGCGCGGAGCGGCGCACAGACGCCTGGCTCGGCGTTTCGCTCCTTGCCCCCGGAATCCGATACCCCGATCACACACACCCGCCCGAAGAGACCTACCTCGTGCTCAGCAACGGCGAATTTCACCACGGCACCTCGGACTGGTTCGAGCCCGGCATTGGCGGGACGCTCTACAACTCTCCGGGCATTGTGCACGCGATGCGCGCTGGTAACGCGCCGCTCTTTGCGTGCTGGGCACTCTGGGCAGAGCCGCATCTGGCATGATGCGCCTCTTCAGACTGCGCGTACCCTCGGGCGGCGCCATGTCGCGGCGGGCTCGATCATAAGATCGTGCAACGCCCAGACCAACGCATCGACGCGATCGGGGCTGCCTTTCCCCTCATATCCGCGCGCGCTCATCGCGCACATCTGATGTTCCAGCGCGCCCAGGTTTCGCAGATGATGCACGCGCCCCTGCTCATAGAGCGCGGCCACCGGCTCTGCTCTGGCGCTCTTGCCACGGCTGGCATGTACGGTCTTGATCGGCACCATCGGGTCCACTTGGCGCAGCACTTCGGCCACCAGATCGCCGCCCTGGATGACCTCCGCCACCAAACGGTCCGCACCCCAGGTCTCCATCGCGCGCACGGCGGCACTGGCCCATGTCATCGGACTGGCCGCACTCACGCTGGCATCGGCCAGAACATAGGCCCGCCAGTCCTGCACAGGCCCTTGCGTGCAGGTGCCGACCACCACGATCCCGCATTCATCCGAGGTGGATTTGCCAGTAACGGGCGGGTCTACTGCAACCACGATCCGGTCCATGGCCGGGGCCGCGTCAAGGCGCAGCGCTTCCAATGTCTCGCTGGTCCAGAGCGCGCCTTCGACATCCTCCAGGAGCATACCTTCCAGCTCTTGCCGGCCCAGCCGCGTGCCTGCATAACGCGCCTGCACCTCCAGCAGGAAACTGTCGGCCAGAAACGCGCGGTTCGCCTGGGTGGCTGCGCTTGTCACAACCGTCGTCGGCGCATCCAGTATCTGTTTCAGAACCCCGATATTGCGCGGCGTGGTGGTAATGCAGACCTGCGGTGCCTCACCCAGCCGCAGCCCGAATTGCAGCATGTCCCAAGTTTCGCGCGCTTTCTTCCACTTGGCCAGCTCGTCCACCCACGCCCCGTCGAATTGCGGCCCGCGCAATGACTCCGGATCATGTGCGGAAAACACCTGTGCGATTGCCCCGTTGGGCCAGATCAGTCGCTGGCGAGTCGCCTCCCAGACCGGCCTGCGATCTGGCGGCGAACACGCCAATATGCCGCTCTCCCCAAAGACCATGACTTCGCGCACCTGCGCCATGGTTTCGCCCACCAGCGCGATGCGACGGCATCGCCCGGCATCGGTCGGGCGCGATCCTTCGACCTGCGCGCGCACCCATTCGGCACCCGCCCGCGTCTTGCCCGCGCCACGCCCGCCCATGATCGCCCAGGCCCGCCAGTCGCCCTCCGGCGGCAACTGATGCGGCATCGCCCAGAATTCGAACAGATAGGGGAGGGCCAGCAATTCGCCCGGTTCAAGGCTGTCTAGGAAATCCGTTTGGACATCTAGCCCTTCTGAGGCGATCCAGGCGGCACCCGATCGAATCCCGTGCTGCATCCAGGTCCATGGCGTATCCATTGACGATTCCTTTTTCTTTCTTTTCGCGTTGCTCAAGGTTCACCTCTGTTTCGATTGCGAATTTCAGCCAATTCCGAATATCGGTCATCAACCGACCCGAGTTTTTCAGGTCGTCGCGCCGATCGGCCCTCATTCTGGTCTGGAGTTCTTCCAGATCGGCGCGCATATCGCGCAGTTGGTTTTTCAGTGAAGTTACTGCGTCGTTCAGTTCCGAAGGTCCCTCATCGGGAGTGATCAATGTCATATGGACTTGTGCCTCATGCGATTGCCTTGGTTTGCCCCTCCGCATCAGACGGAGAAGAAAACGACCCTTGGGGATGTCTTTGGTGGTCGCTCTCTCGATCCGTTCCGCACAACACAACCTATACGGGAAATTTTGAAAAAGGCAATATAAAGCCGTTTTAATTCAATGAGGTACGGACTTATCGTCAAGGGTTCGTTAACCAACTGAAGCATTGACGCGACCCACGGTGCAGGCGCGGTGCGCCGGCACCAATGTCCTCTGGCCCGACGCCGGGGGCTCTGCTATCCCCACAGGCAACCCCGGAACAGGAGATGCGCGATGCCCTTCACCCTTGCCACATGGAACATCAACTCGGTCCGCCTGCGCGCACCCCTCGTCAGCAAACTGCTCACCGAAGAAGCTCCGGACATCCTGTGCCTTCAGGAATGCAAAAGCCCGGTGGACAAGATCCCGTTCGATGAATTCGCTGCTCTGGGCTACACCCACATGGTCGCGCGCGGCCAAAAGGGCTATAACGGCGTCGCGATCCTCTCCAAACTGCCGATCGAAGATATCGGCGATCAGGATTTTGCCAGCCTCGGTCATGCCCGCCATGTCGCCGGACGGCTGGAAAACGGCACCGTCATTCATAACTTTTACGTGCCTGCCGGCGGCGACATTCCCGACCGCGAGAAGAACGAGAAATTCGGCCAGAAGCTCGATTACCTGTCGGAAATGCGCGACTGGTTCCATGGCGACAAGCCGCAGAAATCAATCCTTGTCGGAGATCTCAACATCGCCCCGCGCGAAGATGACGTCTGGTCGCACAAGCAACTGCTCAAAGTGGTCAGCCATACTCCCATCGAAGTCGAGGCATTCACCGACGTGATGGCCGCAGGTAACTGGGCCGATGTCACTCGCAACGATATCCCCGAGGGGCAACTCTACAGCTGGTGGTCCTATCGCGCCCGCGATTGGGATGCCGCCGACAAGGGACGCAGGCTCGATCACATCTGGGCCAGCGAAGACATCGCTTCTGCGGCACATTCCAGCCGTATCCTGCGGTCTGCCCGCGGCTGGGAGAAACCATCGGATCACGCGCCAGTCTTTGCTAGTTTTGATCTATAGCGCCGCGAACCTTTCGCGCAGGCAGGGCTGAAACGGGGCGTCGCGCACCATTCCGCCCGCCCCGCCAAGTCAGGATTTCCTGACCTGCCGCTTTTGGCATAAGCTACCAATATCGCACCGGAATCAAATAGGGCGGGACAGTGCTCAAACTCACAAGAAGGGCAGCCTTGCTGGGGGCAGGCGCATGGTTGGGCGCCTGGGCGACCCGGCGCAATGCCACGGAACTGCCTAGCACGGCGGGCACCATATCGCTTGCCCCGACAGCTGCTGCGGGCACGCTCAACGACGCCAGCGGCCTCAATGAGACCCCGATATTCCGCCACATCATGCTGCGCGACGACCCCAGTGATGAGCTGGTCACGGCCCTGCGGCGCGAAATCGCCGAGGCAAGAACCGAGGGCCGACCCGTCAATGTCGGTGCGGCCCGTCATTCGCTGGGCGGCCATGCGATCCCGCGCGACGGGCACGCGGTTACTTTTGACAATGGCTGGGTCGAGGCGGACACCGCCGCCGGTGTCATGCAGGTGCATGCGGGCGCGCGGTGGCGTCAGGTCATCGCCGCGCTCGACCCGCTCGGCTATGGGCCAAAGGTCATGCAGTCCAACAATGATTTCGGCGTCGCCGCTACCTTCTGTGTCAACGCCCATGGCTGGCCGGTGCGGATGGGGCCGATGGGCAGCACCGTGCGCAGCTTTGAGATGGTGCTGCCGGACGGAGAGTTGGTGACATGCTCGCGTACCCATAATGTCGACCTCTTCGGCATGACGATGGGCGGCTACGGCCTCACCGGCGCCATCACCCGGATGCAGGTCGAGATCGCCCCGAACCAGCGGCTCAAGCCCCAATTCGAGGAAATGCCGGCGGCAGAACTGGGCAGCCGTTTCATGGCTGCGCTTGCTGACGATCAGATCAGCATGGCTTACGGCCGCCTCAACGTCGACCGTGGTGCGTTCTTTGAGCGCGGCCTGTTGATCACCTACCGCCCGTCCGGTGATCAGGACGATCTGCCCGCCGCGCGCGGCTCCGGCCTGACGGCGCGCATGGCACGCCATATCTACCGCGCGCAACTGGGCCGCGAACGGATGAAACGCCTGCGCTGGTGGACCGAAACCGATCTCGGCCCAATGTTCTGCGGCGGGCGTGTCACCCGCAACAGCCTGATCAATGAGCCGGTGATCACGCTTGATGACCGCGATCCCCTGCGCACTGACATCCTGCACGAATATTTCGTCAGCCCGGACCGCTTTGCCGACTTCCTGACCGTCTGTCGCGAGGTGATCCCGGCGTCATATCAGGCGATCCTCAACGTCACGTTGCGGTTCGTCGATGCCGACCCGGACAGTTGGCTGCCCTATGCCCAGACACCGCGCATCGCCGCCGTCATGTCCTTCAGTCAGGAAATGACCCAGCGCGCCGAGGCGGACATGCAGCGCCTGACCCGAGAAATGATCTACCGCGTCATGGAAATCGGTGGCACCTATTACCTGCCCTACCGTCCGCATGCGACGCTTGGGCAGTTCTCGGACGCCTACCCGCGCGCCCGCGTCTTTGCCGCTGCCAAACGCGAGATTGATCCGAAGCTCACCTTTCGTAACGCCTTTTGGGATAAGTATCTGGAGCCGCTATGAGTAAACTGCAGAAAATTTGTCTCGGCTATTTTGTTGCGCTTCTGGTGGCCGCCGCGCTCAATTACATTCCCGGTCTCACCGACGCGCAGGGGCTGGCCTTCGGCATCTTTGCGCTCGATCTCTTCGATGATGCGCTGCATCTGGCCTCAGCGCTCTGGGCGCTGGCCGCAGCCCTGATCAGCCATCGGGCCGCCCGGACATTCCTGATCCTTTTCGGCGCGCTTTACCTTGGTGACGGCGTCTTCGGGTTCTTTATCGGCTACGGCTATCTCGACTTCGGGATTTTCACCAATCCTGCCGCCGGCATGTCATGGACGGTCTTGCGGTTCCTGGCCAACCTGCCGCATCTGCTGCTGGGTGGCTTTGCGCTCTGGGCCGGGTTGCGGGATCGCACGGCGTGACCTATCGGCGGGCACTCTGATGCGCAGGCTGCTGCGATGGGCGGGCAGGCTGGCACTGCTGGCGGTGGGGATGATCGCCGCGCTATTGCTGCCCGTGGGCTATGTCGAACTCGCCTGCAGGGGCACACCAGCCGCACAGATCTACACCTCGCTCCTGCCGCCCCGACATCACCGACCCGAGGCCCGCATGCTGCTGACCTACCCGGAATGGCATATCGTGCATGCCTATGACGACTATGCCGAGGTGATCAGTGTCGACCATCCGCATGCGTACGGTTTTCTGCCCGCCATTGGCGGCTTCTGGTCCTCACTCTGCTCGGTGTCACGGCAATCCGCGCAGCATGGCGGCTTTGACTGGGGAACCAAGCAGATGGTTTATACCATCGGCGTCAGTTTCACCGCCGAACTTCTGGCAAAGGCCGCCTACGAAGAAACCATGGGCCGCCTCTTTGCGGTCTTGCGCGGCCCGGCCCGTACCCCGCTCGAAGATCTATCTGCGGAGCAGGCAGCGGCCTATGCGCAATTTTTGCAACAAACCCCGTGGTACAAATGGGATTTCCGGTCTGACACGCAGGCGTTGCGCACCGCCAGCAGCGGCAGTTTGCGCGATACGGAACGGCGCATCGCTCTTGGCATCGAATACCGGGCCAAGGCCGCTTATGCCGGGGTGATCGAACGCGCAGTGGCGCAGGTTGGCGCGGATGACGTACGCTTGCGTATGGTTGTGGTGGGCCTCTCGCCGGATCAGCTTGTAGACCTGCCCGGTGTTCTGGTGATCGCCACCCACCCCGAGGGGACCGAGATCGAAACTCCACGCTACCGGGTGTTGACCGGCCTGCTACGCGGCATGGCCCTTGCCGGGGCCGATTTCGTCGAAATCGCTGGCAACGACGATATCATGCTGACCGCCACATCCTCACAGGCAACCGTGCCCGATGCGCTCTACAGTTTCGCGCGGCAGGGCTACGGCGACCACCGGCACCTGATCCTGCTGAAGGTTGCCGACCTCGCCGCGCGTTTGCGAGCAATGGAGACCGACGATCTGACACTGGAACATATCCATGACTATTAGGCGCTGGGCATTGGCGATCCTGTGTGTCTGCGCGGGATGGCTCGCGGTGTTGGCGGCGGTGATGGTCCTTAGCGGCGCGGCACCGGGCGCGATCGTGTTCTTCCCGGCCGGCGATTTTGCACAACGCTTGCCAAAGGATGTCGCAATCGTCGGGGCAGGAACCACCTGGATCGCGGTGCGTGGGGCGCAGCCGGGACTTGGCCGCGCACTCTATCGAGCGGGCGGTCGGCTGGTGTTGCCAGCCGGGTTGCCGGGGTGCCTGCCCTTGCCCGCAGGCCCCTGACCGGGGGCTGCCCCCTTGCAAGCGCGCCGTTGCTACGCCATGTAACGCGGGAACACGAAACCGCAGAACATGGGATCAACGAGATGATTGAACTTGGTGGCCAGACCCCCGCACCCAACCTGATCCAGGATGTCTCGGAGGCCGATTTCATGGCCGAAGTGGTCGAGATGTCGCAAACCGTCCCCGTGATCGTCGATTTCTGGGCACCTTGGTGCGGCCCGTGCAAAACGCTGGGCCCCGCGCTGGAGGCCGCCGTAACCAAGGCCAAAGGCGCCGTGCGCATGGCCAAGGTCAACGTCGATGAAAACCAGGGGATCGCGGGCCAGCTACGGGTGCAGTCGATCCCAACGGTCTATGCCTTCTGGCAGGGTCAGCCGATTGATGGGTTCCAGGGCGCTGTGCCGCCTTCGGAAATCGACGCTTTCGTGGCACGCGTGGTCGAGGCCGCAGGCGGAGCTGTGGACGCAGGTAACGGGCTGGACGACGCCCTTGATGCCGCCGACGAGATGCTCGAGGCCGGTGCCGTCGCTGACGCCGCCGAAACTTACGCCGCGATCATCCAGGAAGACGCCAACAACGCTCGCGCCTATGCTGGCATGGCGCGCGCGCGTCTGGCGCTGGGCGATGCCGATCAGGCCGAAGCAATCCTGAATGGCGCACCCGCCGAAATCAGCGCCGCCCCCGAGATCGAAGCGGTACATGCGCAGATTGCATTGGCCCGCCAAGCCGCCGACGCCGGACCCGTTGACGATTTGCTGGCAGCGGTAGAGGCTGATCCCGACAATCACCAGGCACGATTCGATCTGGCGCAGGCCCTGCATGCCAACGGTCAGACTGCCGAGGCGGTTGATCAGTTGCTCGATCTTTTCCGGCGCGACCGTGAATGGAATGACGGCGCAGCCAAGCAGCAACTCTTCACCATGTTCGAAGCGCTCAAGCCGAACGATCCCGTGGTTCTGAACGGCCGCCGCAAACTCAGCTCGATGATATTTGCCTGAACCGGCAGACGGGCTAGATTGGTACGCATGATGAATGCAGCTGACCTGCCCGAGGTGATTCCGATTTTTCCGCTCCCCGGTGCGCTCTTGCTGCCGCGCGCCCGGTTGCCTCTGCATCTGTTCGAGCCGCGCTATCTGATGATGCTCGAGGACGCGCTGAAAACGCCCCACCGCCTAATCGGCATGATCCAACCCAACGAAGGACCGGACGACCGCGATCCGGGGCTCTACAAGATTGGCTGCGTCGGGCGCGTGACGCAATTCTCCGAAACCGATGATGGCCGGTACATGATCACGTTGACAGGCGCTTCCCGGTATCGCCTGACCGAAGAGGTCGATGGCTTTACTCCCTATCGCCGCGCGCGCGTGTCCTGGGCGGGATTTGACCGCGATCTCGGCCCGCAGGAGGACGACCCGGATTTTGACCGTGCCCAATTCCTGGTGCTGCTCGAACAGTATTTCAAGGCCTGCGAGCTGCGGACCGACTGGGCGAGCCTGGACGAGGCAGACGACGAGCTATTGATAAATTCGCTTTCGATGCTGCTCGGGTTCGCGCCAGAGGACAAACAGGCGCTGCTGGAGGCTCCGTCCCTCAGCACCCGGCGCGAGACACTGGTGACACTGATCGAGTTCAGCATGCGCGGTGGCGCGGAAGAGGTGATGCAATGACTGATGAAATGAAACCCGCGAATTTCGACCGTCGTATGCTCGAGGCGCTGGTCTGCCCGCAGACCAAACAACTTCTCGAATACAACGCCGAGACGCAGGAACTGATCAGTCGCGGTGTCCGCCTTGCCTTTCCGATCCGCAACGGCATCCCGATCCTGCTTGTTGATGAAGCCCGCGTTCTGGATTGAGCGCACGATCCCGCTCGGAATCCGTTCAGTTCGTCTGGGCAAATCGCAGGCTGCAACTCTGCCCGGCCAAGATGGTCCCGTCAGGGTTCGCGACATCAAGTTGCAGCCCGAAGGTGCCCGTGGCCGCGTCCAGCACCGGGTCGATCACCTTGATCACCCCCGAGATGGCGCCGCCGGTTTCCAGCGTGATCTCGGCGGTTTGGCCGATTTCGAGTTCGGCGCGTCGGGCGGCAGGCAGATAGGCTTCGACATGTAGCGGGTCGATCTGCGCCAGCACGATGATCGGCGCCTGTTCGTTATAAAGCTCGCCCACCGACATCAGCGTATCTGTCACCACCCCGTCAAAGGGCGCGCGTACCCGCTTGCGTTCGCGTGCGGCAAGCGCTGCCTTTAGTTGAACCTCGGCGATTTTCATCTGGTAGATGGCTTCCTCTTCCTCCAGCCGGGCGGATTGCGCGGCAAGGATGGCAGCTTCCTGCTCTGCGTCGGGCACCAGTTTGCGTTCGACGAGGATGGTCAGCCGTCGGGCGTTCAGTTCGGCAGTTTCGGCCTTGCGCTGTGCGAGTCGTACGGCGATGTCGGACGATACGCGCAGACGGGCCAGTTCCACCTGGCTGTCTTCCTCCGAGGCTTCCAGCTCGGCCATCACCTGACCTTTGTTGACCCGGTCCGCACGCTCCACAAGCAACTTTGACAATACACCGCTCTCCGCGGCGCCGACGCGGGCGACCTCATTGGCCTGCACCAGGCATTCGGTCACTGTTTGCGCCTGCGCTACGCCAGATATCAGGGTCCAGAGGCACGCAATGCAGAGCAGTGGAAATCGCGAAATGGTAAACAAACTGTTTATAGCGCACCTGTGTCAAAATTTGTTGCCGTAGCGTCAGTCATGATGCTACAACCACTACAGTAATACAAGAATACCGCCTGCCCGGTGATTTATTGTGTTCACGCCCCTGCCGAATTTTGCCCGGGCGCTGCACTCTCAGCCGGATGCAAGGCATGCCCAATTAGGGGGATCCATGGGGGGGTCTGTAGGAATGAGCGGCGCGCGTTTTTTTGCGCCGCACCGTCGCGTGACGCGCTGGAAAAAGTCACGTGTCTTTGATGCTCCGGACGGTGTCCGGGGTGATGCTGCTTCTCGCACTCGCGAATTGTCTGCTGGCACCGCGGCCAATCCCGATTCCACCCATCATCTGAAATACACTCATCTGCGTGGCACCGTCTCGCGCCGTGTGCTGATGGAGACATTCGAGCCGAGGTTGCTGCTCTCGGCGGATCTCTTTCCGATTGCCGGGACGATTTCGGCGCGGGGTGAAGAGGACAACTACCAGATCACCTTTGCCGAACCGACGCGCGTCAGCTTTGACACGCTGACGCAATCCGAGTTGAGCTGGCGTCTGCGCGGACCGGGTGAGATCGACATCGGGACGACGCTGGACCGGGCTGATGGCTCTTCGCGCGGGGTGCCTGCGGTGCTGGATGTAGCGCGCGGGACATATACGCTCACCGTCTTTGGCTCCGAATCGCAGACCGGCGATTATGAATTCCAACTGAACGATCTGTCCGACGATCCGGTGCTGCCGATGGGCACGCCGGTGGCGGTGTCGCTGCCGCGCGGGACTGATAGCCTTGCCTGGACGTTTGATGGCCAGGCTGGCCAATTCTTCAATCTGGAATTGAGCGGCGTCACCGAAAGCCTTGATGCCACGATCAGCATCGTGTCGCCCACGGGGAGCACGATCCGCTACAGCAACCTTGCCTCGACCAATGTCACTCTGACCGAGACCGGACAATACGTGCTGTTGATCGACGGAAACATCACGCGCAGCGCGCCGGTGGCCTTCAGCATGGCCGCTACGCTGGGCAGTGACGAGCCGCGCGAATACGCCTTTGGCAACACGGCGAATGACACATTGGACACGCCGGGCGAACGGCATGTGCATCACTTCACCCTCGCTGCCGACACCCGTGTGGCGCTGTCGGGGAGCACGACCTTCGGGGCGCCCGCCTGGACGCTGCGCGGCAAGGCCGGCGAAATTGCCAGCAACCTGCGCCTGCCCTCTGTCGGCGCGCCGCTCATTCTGGATCTGGAAGCAGGAGAATACTGGCTGGTCACGACCGGCTATCAGGGGCGGACCGGGGCCTATGATTTCCAGATCGTGTCAGATGGAGCTTATGCCGGTACGCCGGTCGCGGCGACCGAGTTTGCGAGCACATTGGGTGCGCCGATCACCGGGACCTTCGCCGGTGCCGCGGGCGAGGAACACCGCTATGCCTTTACCGTGGGCGCAGATACCGACCTGATCCTAGAGATGCTCGATCGCAATTCGAATATCGAACTGGTGCTCGAGGGGGTCGGCGGGCAGGTTTTCGCCTTTAACGGCAACAGCTACTGGTCAGGCCTGCGCGATTTCGGCCGGGTGACGCCGGGCACCTACTGGCTGACGGTCCGGTCGCAGACAGAGGCGGCAGGGGCCTATGCGATGCGCTTGCAGGACATCGCGGCGGACAGCATACCGATCACTCTGGGCACTTCCTTTGCCGTAGCTCTTGATGCGGATCGCTCGGTCGAGGTGCGCACCGTCGATCTGCAAGCCGGCGACCGGGTGTTTTTCGATGTCACCGATTTTCAGGCCACGGCCGGCAACAACTTCAACTTCCGCGCCGATCTTTTTGCGCCTGATGGCCGTATGCTGGAATCCTTCACCCAATCGGTCAATTCAGGCGAGGCAGCGACAGTGCCGGTGGATGGCACCTACCGGATCGAATTCCGCCGTGACGACACCGCGCGTATCGAACGCATCGAGGCGACGCTGTACCGTACCAGCCATGTGACGCTGCCGCTGGCACTGGGCACACCCACGACCGTGACGCTCGATACACCCGGCAAGATCGTCGATTACGTGGTCGATATCGACGCGGCGACGAACGTGGTGTTCGATCGGCGCCGCTCGGTGGACAACAGCGGCGCGATGAATGTGCAACTGTTGGACCCGGACGGCAATTCGGTGTTTTCCCGCTCGGTCAACTCGACGTCCAATCTGGTGCGCGCGCAAGTCTATCCGGGCCGCTACATCCTGCGTATGTCAATGGGCGATGACGAAACCGGCAGCACCGAGATCGCGCTGTTGGATGATCGTACAGCGCCGCTGATCCCGCGTGGGATCGAGCAGACCGGCAGCATAGATCCCGGTGAGAGTGTGCGCCGCTGGGCCGTCGATGCGGTCGCCGGGCAGCGCACGGTGTTCGAATTCACCGAGTTCGCGGGCAAGACAACCTCCGGCAACCCGCATTTCCGGGTGTTCAGCCCGGAGGGCGACCAGATCGAGGATATCAACTTCAACGGCGGGGCGGTGTCGTTCGATCCGCCGCGTGATGGGCGCTATCTGGTCTTGATCGAACCGCAAACGGGGCAGTCCGCGCCGCTCACCTACGCCTTCACCATGCGCACGGCTCCCTTTGTCGAGGTGCCGATGACCGTGGGCACGCGCGTCGATGGCAGCATCCCGGTGCCCTTCGGGCGGACCGATCATGCGTTTTCGCTGGATGCCGAAACGCTGCTCTATTTTGATGCGCTCACCAACACGGGTGCGCGGGTCACGATCCTGGACAGCGAAGGCAATACGGTGCCGGGTCTGAGCACCGATTTCAACGTGTACAACGGCAGCGGGCGCAGCTTCCGGCTGGTGCAGGGGGACTATCTGCTGCGGATCGAGCCGGACGGGGCCGAGCCGGTCGATTACAGCTTTGTGCTGCGCGATCTGTCGGTCGGCACGGCGGTGCCGCTGGGCGATGAGATCACGCAATCGATGGACGAGAATGCGGTCGTGCGGTACTTTGACATTTCCACCCCAGGGCCGGTTTATGTCGACAGTACCGACAATAGCGGCAACGCCTACTGGCAGGTGCTGGATCCGTTCGGGAATGTCATCTCGGGGCCATCGGGGGCTGCCAGCGACATGGCGTTTTATGCCGTGGATTCCGGCCGCTATACCCTGATCATCGACGAACGTCCCGACCGCCCCAGCGGGTCCGAGGTCACGTTCCGTGTCACGCAATCGACCGTCTCGACCCGCGCGATAACACCGGGCACCGTCGTCACCGGCACGATTGACGCGCCGGGTGACACGGTGCGCCATACCTTCACGCTGAACAGCGCGAAAAAGCTGGCGTTCAAGGGCGAGATATCGACCGACAATCTGACCTTCCGGCTGGAGCGCAACGGCGTACCGCAGACCGACGCGGCCAGTTTCCGCCGCTATACCTTTGATCAGGCGCAGATGGATCTGATCCCCGGTGACTATACGTTGGTGGTCGAGTCCATCGGCGACTTCACCGGCGAGTACCGGTTCGAGTTGTTGGATTTCGCCGATGCGGTGGTACTGGCGGACAATGTCTCGCCCGGCCTGATCACCGTCGCGCCGCCAACCGGCGGGCACGTGTACCGCTGGGATGGGACTGCCGGGCAGATCGTCGAGTTTGAGCGCCTGTCGTCCAGCAACAATTTCTCGTTCGCGATGTATGACCCCGATGGCGGGCGGTTGTTCGAGTTCAACAGCTTCCGCGACGTGCCGAATATCCAACTGCGCAAAACCGGTGCCTATTACATCCTGGTCTACGGCTATGCCACCAACACGGGTGACGATGGCAGCTTTGCCTTTGCCATGCGCGAGACCGGCGCCATTGCGGCGGATCCGCCCAGCGGCACACCGCTGGCGCTGGGCGAAGTGGCCGTTGGTACGCTGGGTGATGCCAGCACGCCTGACAGCTACCTGATCACGCTGACCGAACCGACGCGGCTGATCATGGACGGGCAGACCAATTCGTCACGCATCACGCTGACCTTGCGCGACGCGTTGGGCGAGATCATGGCGCCGCGCACGATCAACAAATCGTCCTATGACGTCTATAGCCGCAGCGATCGGCAGAACGCGACATCGACGCTCGATCTGGCGGCGGGTGCCTATCAGGTTGATGTGGTGTCCAATACCGCCAGCGACGCCTATGCCTTCAGCTTCCTCGACGTCGACAGTGGCGTGCCTTTGCCGCTGGACGAGACGCAGACCGTCCTGACCGACCCCGCGAACAGCACGATCCTGTTTCATTTCGACGCCACCGAAGGTGAGTACGTCAAGCTGGACATGGTCAATAACGGCGCTGACAAACGCTGGCACATCATCGCGCCCGATGGCACCGAGGTCAGCGATGGCAATTTCCTGCTGAACACCGGTTTCCGGGCCAAGATGGCCGGGCGCTATGTACTGGTGATCGACGGGCATGGCGATGAGACCGTGCCCAGCACGGTCGATATCACGCGCCGTGATGGCACGCCCCGGCCCATCACCTTTGGTGCTGAGATGACGGCGAACCTGACGGGCAACGGCAGTGTCGAGCGCTACAGCTTTACCCTGGCGGAGAAGAAATCGCTCTATTTCGACAGCCGCTTCGTCAACTCCAACCGGGTCAACTGGCGGGTTTACGATGCCGAGGGGCGCGAGGTGGCGGGCGTTCGGATCGACAATGCCGATGGCCGCGATTTCCGCCTTGAGCCCGGTGACTACCAACTGGTTCTGAGCACGACCTGGCCCTACGACCCGTTCACCTTCCGCCTGCTGGATATGGGCGATGCGCAGGCGATCACGCTGGGTCAGGAGGTCACGGTGAACGAGCCGGTGGCGACCGACCGGCGCGTATTCTCGTTTGAGGGGATCGCAGGCCAGAATATCATCTTTGACCTGCTCAGCTTCTCGGGGAACAGCTACAGTGGCGAATTCCGCCTGATCAAGCCGAACGGGCATGAATTGCCTCGTCAGTCCATGACCGACCTCAGCCAGATACGTCTGGGTCAGACCGGCACCTGGACGCTGGTGATGCTGCCGCCCACCACCCGCGAAGGCAGCCTGGATTACAGTTTCCGCATTATACCGCAGCAGGAAGTGGTGCAGGCGCTCGAATTTGGCGAGCGCCGTCGGGATACCCCGCCCGATACCCGCGCGCGGATGATTTACACATTCACCAAGGCGACGGCGGGCGAGGTCTATTTCGATTCGCAACTGAACCATAGCAACGCCCTGTGGGAGATCCGCGATGCCAAGGGCATGGTGGTCGCCAGCAACATCTTCAGCCGCGACATCGGTGACAATTCGCGTGTCTGGCTCGGGGCCGGGGATCATACGCTGACCGTGCAGCGCACCGATGACCAGGTGACCGAACTGCCGTTCCGCCTGCTGGATCTGGCCACAGTTCCCGAAATCACGCCGGGCGCGCCGATTACGCCGGTGCTGAACCCCGGCAATGTGACGCAGGCCTTCCGCTTTGACGGGCAAGCGGGCCAGCGGTTTAAACTGGCGCTGGCGCAGGGCACGACCTACAGCGCGGGCTATCGTCTGCTGGGGCCAGATGGCCAAGAAGTATTTGCCGAGGTCAACGCGATCAGCGACCGTGACCCGTTCACCCTGCACCAGACCGGAACCTATGTGCTGCTGATCGAGGGTCGCGTGCAACTGACCGAGCCGTTCACCCTTGGGCTGAACCTGCTCGAAGTGCCGTACCGCGCGGCGGTGCCCGCCAGTAGCGCGGCGCGCGTGGCGCCCGATCTGGTGCCGTCGAGCGTTTCTGTCAGTGCTGCGGGACCGGTGCAGGCGGGCATGGACCTGACCGTCAGCTGGACCGAAACGAACGCCGGTGCCGTCGGGGTGGTGCCGGGCCGCGACCGGGTGATCCTGCGCCGCGTCGATACCGGCGAGATCGTTGGCGTGCGCGTCATCGCCGCGGGCACCGAGGTGCTGGGTGCGGGGGCCAGCGTGACGCGTCAGGCCACGCTCAACCTGCCCTCCGGCGCGCTGGGGGCGGGCGATCTGATTGCCGAGGTCGAGGTGGATATCGCCAATGACATTGACGAGACGGATGGTGGTATCGCCCCCGAACGGAACAACATCGCCACGGTCGCCTTTACCGCGCTCAACGATCAACTGGCCGATCTGGTGGTCGAAAATATCCGCGCCGAACCGGCCAGCGGGTACAAGCCCGGCGATACGGTCACGGTGCGCTGGACCCTGCGCAACACTGGCGGTTCGGATGTCACGCAGCCCTTCATCGACCAATTGCGCCTGCGCAACCTGACACCGCACAACGACCCGACGCTTGACGTGCAGAGCTTGGCCTATGACCCGGCTACAAGCGGAGTGATCGCGGCAGGGGCCACGGTGGAACGCAGCACGACCATCACCTGGCCCGATGGTGTGGACGGCACCGGCACGATGGGGTTCGAGATCACCACCGATCTGGACAACGCCGTGCCCGAGGATAATGACGCAGGCACCGGCGAGACCAACAACACGACCGTATTCGAAGTGATCAACGCCCCCGATCTGGTGATCGAAGGGCTGAAGATCGTCGAGGCCGATCCACAGGCGGGCGATACAGTTACCTTTACCTGGACCATCCGCAACGCGGGCACCGCCGATCTGCCGGTGCCGTTCCGCAGTTTGGTACAACTGACCAACCTTGATGCGCGTGACACGCCGGTGAACCAGCGGATTGATTTCGAGGCGGACGCGGGCGTGCTTTTGCCCGTGGGCGCGACCAGAACGCGCAGCTTTACCACGCAGTTGCCTGACGGGGCCTCGGGCACCGGCAATCTGCGGTTCCGAGTTTATGTGGACAATGGCAGCTCTCCTGCGGTGATCGAGGTCAACGCAGATGGCGACGCCGAGAACAACAACTTTGCCGAACTGTCCTTTACCTCGCGGGAACAGACCTATCCCGATCTGACCGTGACCGCGCCCACCGTGACCGGCGCAGCAGTGGCGGGCCGCATGGTTCAGCTCGACTGGCGCGTCACCAATGGCGGCGATGCAGGCGCGGGCGAACGGGTTGATCGGGTGATCCTGTCCTCGGATGAAACGTTGGGCAATGGCGATGATATCGTGCTCGACAATGTGACCCGCCCCGCACTGGCGGTGGGTGCATCGGACGATGTCAGCGTCAATGTGATGTTGCCGGGTGATCAGGTGGGTGATTTCCACCTCTTTATCGTGACCGACGCAGAGGGTGCTATCGTCGAAGGGGACGACGAAGACAACAATTCTGGTGGTCCGACGGCGCTGACCATCGCGCCCGGTGCCGCCCCCGATCTGGTGGTCGAGGCCGTGGCCGGCCCCAATGCCGCCAGCTGGGGCGAGAGCGTACCGGTGTCGTGGCGGGTGGGCAATGCCGGCACAACGGCCAGCGACTCCAATTGGCTGGACCGGGTCTATCTCAGCGAAGACGGCGTTTTCGATGAGGGCGACATCCTGCTGGCCGAGGTTGCAGCCCCCGCAGCGCCGTTGGTTCCGGGTGGCAGCTATACCGCCAGCGCCAATGTCAGCATTCCGCCCAATCTGACCGGGGCCTATCGTCTGATCGTGGTGACCGACGCGGCCAATACCCAGGCAGAAGGGCTGGGAGAGGGCAACAATCAGGGGCTGGCGCTGGAGCCGGTGGCGATCTCTGCCGTGCCCGCCGCCGATCTGGTGGTGCGCAATGTCGAAGGGCCTGCCGACGGGTCGCCAGGCGATGTGGTCCGGGTAACATGGCGCACCGAGAACGTGGGCGAGGCGACGGCCCGCGCGCCCTTTACTGACCGCGTTTACCTGAGCCCCACAGGCACGCTCAGCGGTGCGCGCTCGCTGGGAAATTTCACCCATTCCGCCGGGCTTGATCCGGGGCAGGGCGTCGATGTGTCATTGGATGTGACACTGCCTTCGCTGGCCGAAGGCACATGGCGTTTCCTGGTGGTCACAGACATCAACGGCCAGGTCTTCGAGGCCGGGCGCGAGGATAACGCGGCGCTGGATGATGATCCGTTCGGTCTGGCGACGCCCGATTTCCAGGTCACGAACGTATCCGCACCGGACGCCGCCACGTCGGATTCGGTGATCACGGTGAACTGGACCGTGCAGAACGCAGGCTTTGGCAATGCAGTGGGTGGCCGGGTCGATCGCATCCTGCTGTCGCGCGACGGTATCGCGGATGGCAATGACATCGTGCTGCACACCACCGCCGCGCGCGATGCGCTGGCCGCGGGCGGGAGCGATATGCAGAGCGTCGATGTCCGCGTTCCGATCGACGTCAGCGGCGATTGGCAACTGATCGTCGTGGCCGATGCCACTGACCGTAACGAAGAGCAGGCGCTGGAGAACAACAACCATCTGGCCCGTGCGCTGGCCGTGCAACTGGCCGATCATGCCGATTTGGCGGTGACAGAGGTGACTGCCCCGCCGCTCACCGTGGCCGATCCGGCGGTGATTACCGTCGGCTGGCGCGTCAGCAACATTGCCGATACGCGCGGCAAGGAAACCGGCTGGACCGATCAGGTCTGGGCGTCCAAGGATGATATTTTGGGCGACGCCGATGATATCCTGCTGGGCAGTTTCCTGCGCGATGGCGGGCTGGCACCGGGGCAGAGCTATGTCCGGTCCGAGGCGATCAACCTGCCCAGCGGTTTCTCGGAGCGGCTGAAAATTTACGTGGTGGCCGATGCCACGAATCTGGTTTTTGAAGACGGCAAGACGGACAACAACCGCGGTGTTCAGGACGGCTTTACCGATGTGGCGGTCAAACCCTATGCCGATCTGAAAATCACCTCGATCGAGGCGGCGGCAGCGGGCGTCTCGGGCACCGACCTGGAGGTCAGCTGGACCGTGCGCAACGACGGGATCGGCGTCACCGACCGCACCAGTTGGTCGGACGAAATTCTCCTGTCGCGCAATCCCGACGGCAGCGGCAGAGTGACCAGTGTGCGCTATACGCATCTGGGCAGCCTGCAGGTTGGCGACAGCTATCAGCGCACGGCGGTGATCCGGGTGCCCAATGGCGTCGAAGGACAGCTATACGTCAGCGTCGAAACCGCGGATATCGGCGCGCCGTATGAATTTGTTTTCGACGATAACAACGTTTCAGATCGGGTGCGGACAACCATCACGCTGGCCCCCACGCCCGATCTGCAAGTCAGCGACATCGCCACTGTAGAAACCTCGCCCGAGGGTGAGATCATCGACGTGGCATGGCGCGTCAGCAATGCTGGTGCTGCTCCGCTCGACGGCAGTTGGACCGATCGGCTGGTTCTGGTGCCCATCGACTCGTCAAAGCCCAGCATCACCGTCGGCACCTTTACCAATTCGCGCGCGCTGGCCGTTGGCGAGAGCTATCAGCGCACCGAACGGTTCCGCCTGCCGGAGCGGATCGAGGGGGCGTATCGCCTGACCGTGGTGACGAACTACAATCGCGGCATTTACGAGGAAGGGGCCGCAGCCGACAACAACACCGGCACCGATGACCGCCCCCTGACCGTGACGCTGAATCCGCGCCCCAACCTGCAGGTGGCAAGCGTCGTGATCTCGCCCGAGGTCAGCGCAGGTGGCGGACAGCAGGCGACATTCGAGATCATCAACCAGGGCAGTGTCGCTGCGACCGGCGCGTGGCAGGACAGCGTGTACCTGTCGCTGGATGACAAGCTGAGCAGTGATGACGTGCTGATCAGCCGCACCGGCAATCCTTTGGCGCTTGCTCCGGGCGAGAGCTACACCGTGGTATCCGATATCGGCACCATACCGTTGCGTTGGTCCGGCGACGCCTATGTGATCGTCTCCACCGACAGCAACGCAAAGGTGGATGAATACCCGGCGGAAAGCGACAACCAGCGCGCCGAGAAATTCAACGTGACCGCGCTGCCACGTCCTGATCTGGTGACCGGCAGCGTCGTGGCACCCGCGCAGGCGGTCTTCGGTTCCGAGATTGAAGTGCGCTACCGGGTGACCAACCGAGGCGCCGGTGACACGCTGGACGACACCTGGCGCGATACCATCTGGATTGCGCGCGATCCACGGCGGCCCAACACCTCGGCCTTTGTCGATGTCGGCGGGACGGATTTCCTCAAGGGTAACTCGGCGCGTCTGCTGGGCACGGTCACGCATACCGGTGGGCTGGCGGTGGGCGACAGCTACGAGATGACGGTTCGGGTGCGTATCCCCGCCGACCTGCCCAGCGGTCAGTATTTCATCACGCCTTGGTCCGACAGCTATGATGTGGTGGCCGAGGACACGCTGGCGATCAACATCAACCCCGATGATCCCAACGAGTTGGATAACAACAACTACAAGGGCCGGGCGATCGATATTCTGGGTTACACGCCGGTGCGCCCCGACCTAGTGATTTCGGATGTCACGTCAGAGGCCCCGGCCTTTGCCGGGACCGACCAGCTGACCATCGGCTGGACCGTCACCAATGACGGGCTGACCGGTACGCCGGACACATGGATTGACCGCGTCTACCTCAGTGACAGTGCCGTGCTCGGTGCGCCGGGCGAAACGCTGTGGCACCTGGGCGACGTGCGCCGCGAGGGTGGTATCGCCCCCGGCGAAAGCTACCGCGCCAGCGCCACCTTCGATCTGCCGCCGTCCGGGGCGGGGCAGTTCGTGCATGTCATCACCGACGCGTCGGTGCGCGGTCGCCAGGCGGTGGTCGAGGAAAACGAGGACAACAACCTGGCCACCGGTACGGCGGACGTGACCAATGCGCCCGCCGATCTGCGGGTGATCGCAGTCAGCGCCGCACCCGGCGCGACCTCGGGCGAGCCGCTGGCGGTCACCTGGACCGTGCGCAACGATGGTGCTGCGGTCTGGGACGGCACGCAATACTGGCGCGACGCGGTGTGGCTGTCGCGCGATCCGGTGTTTGACCGCAACCGCGCCACCTATCTGGGCGGTGTGATCCATCAGAACATCAGCGGTCTGGCCGCCGGTGCCAGCTATACCGAAACCACCGAAGTGATCCTGCCCGCGGGCAGCGATGGCGATTACTTCCTGCATGTGGCGACGGACGTGGCGAATTTCGGCAAGCTGCCGAATGGCGAGAACCTGGAGGGGCAGATCGACAGGGCGTCCGGTTTCTACACGTCATCTGTCTTTGAGGACGAGAATGACCCGTCCGGCAACTTTGGCCGGGGCAGCGTCGATATTACCTATGCCGAGCCGGATCTGGTGGTCAGCGCCTTTGACGTGCCCGCCGACGGCGCCAGCGGCGGACAGATCGCCGTCACCTACACCGTGACCAACCAGGGCAGCCGGGCAACGCGTGAAAGCCGCTGGTACGATCGGTTCTTTATCTCCGTCGATGGCGCGCTTGACCCGCAGGATCACATGATCGGCGAATTCCGGCGTGACGGGGCGCTGGGTATCGGTGAGAGCTATACCGAGACGGTGATGCTGGACCTGCCGCTGGGGCTGGAGGGCGATTACACCATCGTGATGGAGACCGATGCCACCTCGGACGAGGGCGGCACCTATCAGGCCTCGACCATTCGTGCGGGCCTGCGCGGGCTGCGTATCGTCAGCGACGACGTGGACGAGTTCGTGGGCGAAGGCAACAACCGCGCCAGCGCACCGATTGCTGTCGAGGCGGCAGAAACTGCCGATCTGATCGTAAGTGCACTGACCCTGCCGCAGCGCGGCGTCACCGGCCAGCCGCTGAATGTCTCTTATGCGATCACCAATGCCGGCGTGCGCTCCACCGGGGGCGGATGGCGCGATCTGATCTATCTCAGCCGGGATGAATCGCTTGATCCGCGCACGGATTTCTTCCTGGGGTTCCATGATCACCGCACCGCGCTGGAGCCGGGCGAAGTGCGCGAGATCGACCTGGCCACACGCCTGCCCAAGGGGTTGTCGGGCAGCTACTTCGTCTTTGTTCTCAGCGATCCGGTTTCGGGCAGCAACCCGGCGGGCAGCGTGTTCGAGGATGGTGCCGAGATCAATATTCGCGCCTCCGCCCAGCCGCTGCTGATCGAGCAGGTCCCGCCCGCCGATCTGATTGCCAGCGACGTTGCCATCGGGGGCGGTTCCGCGCCGGGCGCCCCGGTCAACGTGAACTGGACCGTGACCAACCAATCCGCTGCCGCCGCCAATGGCCGCTGGAGCGATGCGGTCTACCTGTCGCGGGACGGGACATGGGACATTGGCGATACTTTCCTTGGCCGGTTCGAGCATAGCGGCGGATTGGACGCGGGCGAGAGCTACGCAGGCAGCCTGACCGCCGATCTGCCGATCCTCAGCGACGGCGCATGGCGGGTGCTGGTGCGCACCGACGCGCGCAACGAGGTATTCGAGGACGCGTTCGAGGCCAACAATACCACCGCTGGCGCCAACCCGATCAACGTTGAAAGCCCGCTCATTCCGCTGGGGATCGACCGGGTCGTGGCGCTTGATGGAGCGTCCGAGCGGCTCTTCCGGATCGAAGTGCCGGCAGGAGAGACACTGCGCGTGTCGCTGTCCGGCGGCGATCCAAATGTGCCGAACGAAGTGTTCGTCAAGGCCGGATCACCGCCCAGCCAGTCCGATTTTGACGCCAGCCACGACACCGTTTTCGGAACGCGGCAAGAGGCGATCATCTCGTCCACCGAGCCGGGCATCTACTACATCCTCGTGCGCAGCTTTGGCGGCGATGACGCCACGCCAGAGACGGATCATGTGCTGCGCGCCGAAGTGCTGCCGTTCCAGATTTTGTCTGTCAGCCCGGATCAGGGGGGATCGGCGCGGTTCGTGACCATGACCATCGATGGTGCAGGCATCCTGCCCGGTGCGGTGGTCAAGCTCAGCCGCCCGGGGGTGGCCGAATTCCTGCCCGTGTCGCTGAAACGGATCGATGCCACGCGTGTGATTGCGACCTTCGATCTGGAAGGGGCCGAGCACGGTCTTTACGACGTGATCGTGACCAATGCCGACGGGGCCGAGGCGGTATTGCCCTACCGCTACCTGGTGGAACGCCAGGTAGAGCGCGACGTGACCGTGGGCCTTGGCGGGCCGCGCGTGGTGCCTGCGGGGCAGGCGGGGTTCTACAGCGTTTCGGTTGACAGCCTGACCAACGTCGACACCCCCTATGTGTATTTCACCTTTGGCGCGCCCGAGATCGGCACCAGCGACATGGTCTACGGCCTGCCCTTCCTTGAATTCGCCACCAATGTCGGCGACGGATCGGATGCACCTGCCGACGGGCTGACCGGGGCGCAATCGGCGGTCAATCTGGGCGGGCAACTGCTGGCACCGGGTTATGCGTTCGATCTGGCCGCCGAGGGTCAGGCGCAGATGACATTCGCGGTGCAGACCTACCCCGGCTTGCAGGCGCTGATCGATCGCGATTTCGAGGGGATCAAGACGTATCTCTACAACCGCTTCCCCGATCTGGAAGAGACTGACGCGCTGGCGAGCGGCGTTGATGCACTGGAGGCGGTCGATCCGCTGATCCACGAGATTTTCACCGACCCCGGTTTCGACGTTATCTCGGGCGATCTGCCTTGGTATCTGCCGTTCCAGTTCAACGTGGTGGCGGCGGCCACACCGATGACCCGCAACGAATTTGTCGCCGCACAGCGGGCCGAGGCCGAAAAACTGCGTCAGGCGGTGCTGGCTGATGCCGGTGCCACGCCCGCGTTGCAAACTCTGGCCGCCGATGCGGATGCGTGGACGGACGGATTTCTGGCCGCGCTGGAAACCGCCGGATTGTTGCGGGACGAGGCCGACGCCCCCCCCGTTTTCGAACAGACCCGCGTCACGAGCCTGATTGCGCAGCTTAGCCAAGGTCTGCTGCTCGGTCCGGCAGGGGATGAGGTGCGCAGCGGCGGTGATCTGGTCGACTTCTACGCGCAGGTGCGGGGCTGGTACGGGGATACGCCCGATCAACTGGCCCCGATTGACCGCTATGACATCCGCCTGCCGCCGCAAGGCTTGCCCTTTGACGTGCCGGTCGCGGCGCTGCCGGACTTTGCCGATTTCGATCAGGGGCTTTCCCGTCCGACCACCTTTACCGCCTTCAACGTCTATTCGCCGTGGCTGGGCGAGGGGGCGGTCAACCTGCCCGATTTCGGCTCGGATGCCACCACCAGCGAGCTTGAGGCGCTGGATCTGGACCGCTTCCGCGAGATCGCGGGCATCGCACAGGGCGAGGGCGCGGCATGGCTGCGTGGCCCGGTGGGGGCGGGCGACGACAATTGGGTGCCAGAGGATGCGGCCCTGCCGCATGAGGTGGGTTTCGAGCTGGACGAAGCCAGCCCGCGCCCGGCGCGCGAGTTGCGCATCGTCACCACGCTGGACGAGGGGCTGGACGCGCGCAGCTTCCGCCTTGGCGGGCTGACGCTGGGCGATCTGACGGTGCAGGTGCCGCCCGGTCGGCTGGTCTATCAGACCGATATCGACCTGAGCGCCACGCGCGGTTTCGTGCTGCGCGTCTCGGCGGGCATTGATCTGGACAGCCGCACCGCGTCCTGGCTGGTACAGGCTATCGACGTCGCCACCGGCGAGGTGCTGGAAGGCGAGGGGGCGAATGGCCTGCTGCGCCCGGGCGAGGCCGGTTCGGTGCGCTATACGGTGCTGGCGGACGAGGACGCCGCCAGCGGGGCCGTTGTTGCCGCCGAGGCACGGGTGATCCTGGACGTCAGCGCACCCGAGGACACCGATCCCTATACCTACCGTCTGGATCAGGGCGCGCCGATCACCAGCTACGATGCGCGGCGCATTCCCGGCACCAGCGATTACCGCATCACCTGGTCCGCCACTGACGAGGCGGGCGGATCCGGTGTGCGGGATGCCAATATATACGTGTCGCTTGATGACGGCGATTTCCGCATCGTCGCGCGCAACGAGACCACCGGCGAATTCATCTACACCGCGCCCGATGGCGCAACGGTCGAAGTGCTGGTTCTGGCCCGCGATGTGGCGGGCAATCGCGCCGCGGCTCCTCCCGGTGTCGCGGCGAGCGGTGATATTGGGCAGGACGTGGTCGATCTGGGCGGCAGCGATGTAGGGTCAACGACCCAGGCCGCGCCGCTGCCCGTGGCGGATGGCGCGCTGCCAGAGCCGGTCAATGCGCTATTTGTTCAGGCGCTCGAGGGCGTGCCTGCGACCATATCGCCGCTGCGGCCGGGGATGTTTGCCACCGCCGTTGCCCCATTCGCGTTCGAGGCGTTCGTGGGCAGCCTGCCCGGCAGTCAGGGCGGGATCGGTGCACTGGCGGTGCTGGGGCTGGAGGATGGCTCTGTGCTCTATTCCGGCGGGCCGGACCGGGCGTGGCTCTACCGCGTGGATGCCGAGGGCGCGGGCGGGGCAGAGCCGCTGTCGCGTCTGGGTCTGCCGATCTACGACCTGGCGCAGGCACCAGACGGGCGGCTTTGGGCCACGTCGGGCGGTGGTGCGCTGCTGGAACTGGACGCCGACACCGGCGAGATCATCGGTCAGTACGGTGACGGGATCACCCAGTCGGTGACGGTGGGCGCGGATGGCACCATCTATGTCTCCACCGGCGACGGCGTGGCGATCTTCAACGCCGCGACCGAAACATTCACGGCCTTCTCGAATACCCGCGTCGATGATCTGGCCATAGCCCCCGATGGCAGCCTCTGGGGCACCAGTTGGCCGGATCGGGGCCGGGTGCTGCGGTTTGGTGCAGACGGTCAGGCAGAGGTGATCGCCCAGGTGCCCGCGCCGCTCGATTCGATCACCTTCGGCACGCCGGGCACCGAGTTCGCCGGGCTGGCGCTACTGACATCGGTGCGCGACGGCGCCGGGGATGCGGCATTGTCGCGGATATTTGCACTGGATGTGGCATCACATCAGATCGTGTCGGTGGCAGCCGCGCCGATCCGTGGCGAAGGTATCGCGGCGCTGAACGATGGCCGGGTGATCGTTGCGCATGGCACGGGGCTGGATGTGCTGCGCCCGCTTTATGCGCCCGAAGTGATCGCCAGTACCCTTGTTGACGGGCAGATCGTTTCGCAGCCGGTTGCCAGCTTCAGTTTCCGGTTCGACGACGACATGGCGACAAGCGGCGCGGGCTCGGTGCTGGACCCGGCCAATTTCGCACTGATCGACGGCAATGGAGAAATCCTGCCGATCACATCGGTGGATTACGACAGCGATCTGCGCGAAGTCACGCTGCGCTTTGCCTCGCTGCCTCGGGGCATCTATGCGGTGTCGATCGCAGCCGACGTGCAGAGCGCGCGCGGCGTGGCGATGGGCGCGCCTTACACGGTAGAATTCACGCGGTTGCAGGACGCCACCGCAAACGTGCGGATCGAGTATCAGAACACCCGGTACGACCGGCAGACCGGCACCGCGACCTACGAGGTGATCGTCACCAATATCGGCGCGCGCCCCTTGCTGGCGCCGCTGCAACTGACGCTGGATGCCGCTGACCCGACCGGCAGTGGCATACCCCTCAGCGGGGTGCGGGCCAGCGACCTCTGGTTGATCGACCTGACCGATGCGATTGGCGAGGATGGTATCCTCAGCCCCGGCGAAAGCGCCACCGCGCTGGCGGTGACGCTGTTGCTGGAGGCCGGGCAGCGCGGTGCGTTCGAGCACGGGGTGCGTATCCTGCCGGGCAGCAACTCGGCGCCGGTGATTCTGGAGGACATGCCGACCGAAGCCGAGGTCGGGACCATGTATGAGCACACGTTCCTGGCCGCCGATCTTGAGGGCGATTCCATCGGGTTCGTTCTGGTCAGCGGGCCGGATGGCATGGTGGTGGACCCCGAGACCGGGCGGCTGACCTGGACACCGGATGAGAACGCGGCGCCCACGACTCCGGTGGTACTGCGCGCCTATGACGATGCCGGCGGGTTCGGAGAGATCACTTGGGAAATCACCATCGAGGAGGGGTTGAACAGCGCGCCGCAACTCGAACAGCCCACGGCACTGATCGAGCTCGTCGAGGGCGAGCAGATGCGGCTGCCGTTCCTCGCGTTCGACGACGATCTGGACATGCTGCTGCTGTTTGCCGACAAGCTGCCGCGCGGCGCGTATCTGGATCAGGACCGGCAAGAGCTGGTCTGGACCCCGCAACCGGGGCAGCGCGGGTTGTATCAGGGGGTGACCATCGGCGTCAGCGACGGCGCGGCGCAGACCACGGCCAGTTTCGACATCGTGGTGCGGCCCGGCAATAGCGCCCCCGTTGTGGCGACCCCCCTGCCGCTGGAAGTGCGCGAAGGCGATCCCCTGCGCATCGCGATCACCGCCGCAGACCCCGAGGGCGGCGCGCTGCGCTACAGCGCGCCGGTGCTGCCTGCAGGCGCGGTGATCAACCCCGAAACCGGCGTGCTGGAATGGACGCCGGGCTATACCCAGATGGGCAATTACGAGGTGCCGGTCGACGTGACCGACGGCACCGGCACGACGCGCGTCGTGCTGCGGATCAACGTCGCCAACGCCAATGGCGCGCCGGTGATGCAGGGCTTTGACGACTGGACGCTCACCGAGGGGCAGGCGCTCTTCTTCCGCACGGCGGCACTGGACCCTGACAATCCCGATTATATCCTGCCCGAACGCGACCCGGATGGGGCGTTACTGCATTACGAAGGGTCGCAACGCGAGAGCGTGAGCTATACCCTGACCGGCCTGCCGGACGGGGCCAGCTATGACGCGGGCACCGGGCAGTTCATCTGGCAAACCGGCTTTGCCGATGCTGGCCGCTACGTGATGCGCCTGACGGCCACCGATGATGGCGACGGCACCGGTGTGGCGGCCAGCCGCAGCATCGACATCACCATCAATGTCGAGGATCTGAACCGTCCGCCCGAACTGCCCGATCTGCCGAACCGCACGGTTGCGGGGGGCGAGGTGATCGAGATCCCGCTGACTTCCGTTGACCCCGACGGCAACCTGCTGCGCTTCGAGGCGACGGCGACCCGCGCGGCGGGTGCCGACCAGCTGGACCTGGATCCGACGCCGATCCCGCTGGATGGTTCTTCGCCGTTCGGCCAACTGGTGACGTCGGCAGGCGGCGAAGTCACGCTGCGCCTGACGCCGCAGGAACTGGACCGGGGCGACTGGCGCATCGACCTGCGGGTCGAGGATGACGGCAACGGGACGGCGGCCAACGCGCAGCGCGACGAAGGCAGCTTTGTTCTGACCGTGGAGGCGTCGAACCTGGGGCCGGTGCTGGCGCCGGTCGGCGGGCTGGTCGCGGTGCCGGGGCAACAGCTGGAGTATGAATTCACCGCTACGGATGCAGATCGCGATCCGCTGACCTTCAACATTGCGGGCCTGCCTGAGGGGGCCGTGCTGAGTGCCGGCAACGGCTACGGCCGTGCGGTCCTGCGCTGGACACCGACCGAGGCAGATATCGGCGCGCATACATTGACGCTGAAAGTGACCGATACTGGCGCGGGCGTACCGGGCAATGCACTGAGTGATACGTTGGTGATCCCGGTGACGGTGCGCGCGGTCAATGGCGGCCCGATCCTGCAACCGATCGGTGATCTGACCGTGGCCGAGCTGGACACGCTGACGCAGACCATCAGCGCGGCGGACCCCGAGGGCGATCCGCTGACCTTCTCGGCCACCGGCCTGCCGGTGGGGGCAGAGATCGACCCACTGACCGGGGTAATCACCTTCACGCCGCACAGTTTCCAGTCGGGCGTCTACGAGGATATCGTCATCACCGCCAGCGACGGGCATACGGCGGCGACCGAGACGATCAAGCTGACCGTGACCAATACCAACCGCGCGCCGATCTTCGTGCAGACCCCGCCCCAGACTGGCCGCGAGGGCGCCGAGTTCGGCTTCCGCCTGCTGGCGGGCGATATCGACGGTGACGGTGTCGTGTTCGAGCCGGTGGGCGCGTTGCCCCGTGGCGCGACACTTGACCCGATCACGGGCGAATTCCGCTGGACGCCAGACTACGCGCAGGCGGGTGACTACACGATCAAGGTCCGGGTGCGCGACGCCGCCGGAGCCGACAGCGAACAGGATGTGTCGGTCAAGGTGCTGAACCGTAACCGCGCGCCGGTGCTGAACCTGCAAAATCGCGCGGTGGTGCTGGGCGAGACGCTGGAATTGCATGTCGGTGCGACCGATCCCGATGCCGATGACGTGCTGACGCTGGCGGCCGAAAACCTGCCGGACACCGCCAGCTTTGATCCCGCGACGGGCATTCTGACCTTCCGGCCCGAACTGGGTGATCTAGGCGACAACGTGGTGCGGATCACCGCCTTCGATGGCACGGACACCGTCAGCCGCAACATGGTACTGCGCGTCACCCGCGAGGCGCAATTGCCGACCGCCGTGCTGGACGTGACGCCGCGTTTCCCGGCCCGGCCGGGCCAGACGGTCACGCTGTCGGTGGCGGGATCAGGTTTTGTCCCTGTCGTGTCCTACCGGCTGACCATCGACGGGCAAGAGGTGGCGCTGAGCGATCTCAATCGCGCCAGCTTTGTCCCCGATGCGCCGGGCCGGGTGACGGCGGTGCTGGAAGTGACCGATGCCGACGGGCGCGTGGGCACCACGACCAAGGTGATCGCCGTACGCGATGCCACCGACCGCGACGCCCCCGATCTGGCGCTGGATATTGCCGATGGCGCGGTGCTGTCTGCCGGTCCGGTGATCGGCAGTGTCCTTGACCCGAGCCTGGCAAACTGGCGCGCGATCCTGGTGCCCGCCTCGGGGCCCGCCATTCTGCTGGGCGAAGGGGACGGTCCGGTCACGGACGGTCCCGTGGGGCAGCTTGATCCGGGGCTGGTACAGTCGGGTTTCTACACTCTGCGGCTGGAGGCGGTGGATGTGGCTGGCCTGGCATCGGTGCTGGAACGCAAGGTCGAGGTGCTGCCGTCAGCCTCGGCCACGTTGCGCCGTGCCGAGGTTGACGCGACGGTAGAGCTGGGCGGTGCCACGCTGGACCTGACGCGGATCTACGATGCCCGAGATGCTGGCAAATTTGGCGATTTCGGCGCGGGGTGGAGTGCCGGGTGGACCGATCTGGCGCTGGATGCGGGGCCTGCCAGCGGGCAGCACCGCGCGCTGCGCGAGGGCGACCGGGTGCATCTGACAGCGCCCGACGGCACGCGGCTGGTCTTTACCGCCGAGTTCGAAACGCAACGCATTGCCGGTCTGGACCGCGCGATACTGCGGTTTGCCAGCCCCACGGCGGGCTACACCCTGAGCCATGATGGCCCGCTGCTGACCGAGAGCGAAGGCGGGCTGTATTCCGTCGTCTCGGGCCTGCCCTACACTCCGTTCGGGCGGGGCGGTGAGGTTCTGACGCTGGAGCTGCCTGATGGCACGGTCTGGCACGCTGACGGATCAGGATCGGTCAAGGCGGTCGAGACGGGTGGCGTGCGCCTGATCATTGCCGATAGCGGGATCATCGCGCCGGATGGCAGCGCGGTGCAGGTGGTCAGCAATCCGCTGGGCGGCATTGCCGGGCTGACGTTGCCCGACGGATCGCGGCGCATCTACCTTTATGACGATGCCGGCCGGTTGAGCTTTGCTGGCGGGTCGGGTGTCGGGGCGCCGATGCTCTACGCCTACGAGGCAGGAGCGGGCGGGCGGCTGATCGCGGCCACCGGGCCGGAGGGCGCGCATTATCGCTATGACGCGGATGGCAGTGTGACGGTCAGCACCGCGATGCATCATTTCGGCACATTGGCCGAGGCCGCACCGCGCAGCGTCGTGCTGGGCGCGGGCGAAAGCGACGGCAGCACGCTGGCAATCCGCACCAGCGAGCTTGAGAGTGCCAGCGGGCGCATCCTGTTGCGGGTGGCGATTGACGGGCCCGCCCCCGCCGGGCTGACCCTCAGCGGGATGGAACCCGAGAGCGTGGAGCGGTCAGGCGGAACCACCGTGGCGCTCTTTGCCGTCGAGGCGTCGGGCCTCTTTGGGCTGGAACTGACCGGCGGCGCGGCGGGCACCTACCGGATCGCTATCAGCGCGGCGGGCGATCTGAACGGTGACGGGGCGGTGAACGGCACTGATCTGGGCGCGCAGGATACGGCCCCCACGGATATCAATAGTGACGGCGTCGCGGATGCGGCAGACCGGGCGCTGCTGTTGCAGAACTTCGGGCTCTTGCCCAATTCGGCGCCGGTGCTGACCCCGCAGGCGCAAAAGACCTACACGGATCTGGCGATCGACATTCCGTTGGCACAGATGGCCGAAGACGCCGAGGGCGATCCGATCTTCTACGAGATCATCGGCGCGGTGGGCGGTACCGCCACGTTGACCGCCGATGGCCGCAGCATTCGTTTCACTCCCGAGGCCGGGCGTACCGATCCGGGACGGGTGATCATTCGCGCCAGCGATGGCTACCGGTCGTCGGGCGCGCAGACGCTGGCGATAGATATTTCCGGCGCGGCGCTGGAAAGCATCGAGTTCAGCACCCGCACGCCCTATCTGGCGGATGGGCAGCGAATTGATTTCGACATCACCGGCAGCTTTGCCGATGGTGGCACAGCCGCCTTGCCTGAAGGCTATGTCACGGTCAATTTCGCCGATCCTGCGGTCGCGCGGTTGCGCACCGGGCAGTTGGAGGGGCTGGGGGACGGGTTCAGCCTGCTGACAGCAACGCGCGGCGCGGTGACGGCGGCGACTGTCGTGCGTAGCGGCAAGCAGAGCGATTACGACGAGGCGCTGATCACCTACGGCGCGGATGTCTATCCCGACGCGGTGGTGGTGACACCGGGAGCCGAGCGGCAATTGCTGCTGTTTGATCCGTTCGACGAGAACGTGATTCAGACCCGCGGCGACGAAGTTCTGAAATACGTGGTGAACGGCAATATCGTCGAGGTCACGGCAGACGGACGGATCATTGGCAAGGCGGTGGGCGAAACCATCGTGCAGGTGATCTACCGCGCGACAGAACTGTTGGTGCCGGTGCAGGTGCGCGCGCCCGTGGTGGGCGATGCTGTGCCAGTAGGCAAAGAGGGCGGCATCGTCCAGAACGCCGATGGCTACCAGGTGGCCATCGCCGAGGGCGCGCTGCCGCGTGATACCCAGATCACCATCGAGACGCTGTCCGAGGCGGATGTCGAGGCACCACCGCTGCCCACTGGCGTCGGGTTCGAATTTGCCAGCGCCTTCCGGCTGGATACCGGAGACGCACCGATGCGCATTCCCGCGCAGTTGGCGATCCCTACCGATCTGCCCGAGGGCACGATGGTGGCCTTCTACCGGATCACCGATTTCGTGACCGAAGACGGGCTGGTCAAGGGCTATCAGCAGGTCGAGACCGGGCGTATCGGAGCGGACGGTATGGCGCGTACCACTTCGCCACCCTTTGACGGGCTGCGCGCTGCGGGCGAATATGTCATGGCGACGGTGGACGAGGCGCTGACCCGTCAGGTCGGTTATACCGCTGACGTGCGGGGCAAAAACGCGACAGACGCGGTTCAGGCCAGCTCGTTTGTCACCAGTCTGGGTGGCGTCGGCGGCGCGGTCATGGGTGCGATGAATGCCGGCGGCAATATGGTTTTGAACCTGCCGCGCTCGGTCACCGGGATCATTACCACGGTCTTTAACGCCGATACGTTTGAATATATCGGTGAAAAGGTGCTGCAAATCATCGAAGGGGCCGCGGACCTGGTGATTTCCATCGTCGGCAGTGCCGCGGCGGATGCCATCGCGGGCACCGCGCCGGTGATCACCTCGACCACGACCTTGCTGACCGGGCAAACCGCCGAGAGCGCAGTTGTCGATCCTCGGCTGGAAATCCGCGGCAACCGTCTGGCGGCCCCCGTGGGCAGTACGAACGCGCTGCCCACTTGGGTGGTCTTTGGCAATTTCGACCGTGACGAGTTGCAACAAGCGATGCTGGAGGCGGGTGAGGCCGAGGTGGATGCGGTTCTGCGCGCCAAGCAGTCAGGCGGGGTTGCGGTGCGTGCAGACTACAGGGTGGAGGGCGGCGAGGATGTGCTGACCGTACGCCCGCCGCGCGATGTAGCGGTCAGCAGCGTCATCGTAGTGCGCCCCGACAGCGCCTTTCAGACTTATGGCTTTGCGCCGACGCCGACACAATACGCCACCGATTCGCCCACGGGCGACGGTTACCGCGATGTCACCTGGGAGTTCTCGGAGGCGGCGCAGATCCGCGGCCGCGAGACGGATACGTTCGTAGCCGTGGAACGCGGGATCGAGCAGCCCGAGGGCGCCGAGGTCGCGACCGTTCAGGGCAAGCTGGATCAACTGGTGGTGATCCGCGAAGTGGATGACGGGCTTGGCCGCATCCTGCCTGGTCTGGTCGCGCGCATACCCGTCGGCTATCTGGACGAAAATGGCGTCACCATCGAAGAGAAGGGATCAGCGCGCCCCGACAAGGTCGTGCTGACGCAGGATGCCACGCGGCTATATGTCGGGCTGGCCGGCGCGGGTGGCATCGCTGTGGTGGACGCGGTGATGTACCGCCAGATCGACGTCAAGCCCGAGGACAAGGATCGCACCAACTTCATCGAGATGCCCGGTGCGCGGATCGGCGAGATTTTCCTCGACCGGGCCAACAATTTCCTGATTGCCACCGACACGAGCAAGCCGGTGCTGTATTTCATCGGCATCAATCCCGATGATCCAGCCAGCTATCACAAGCTGGTCCTGACCAGAACGCTGGACGAGGACTGGCCGATCACCGGCGCGACCCTGACGCCTGACTTTTCCCAGCTTATCGTCACACAGGCCGACCGGTCGGATCCCGGCGGCAACGGGCGCGCCGCGATCTATGATCTGGCCGCGCTGATGAACCCGAGCGCTGCGAGTGCACGGGCTGTTCCGCTGTTTGAATTCGGGCGGCGCGGGGCGGGCAACGGCACCTTCATGCGCAATCCGCAGGGTGTGCAGACACGGATCGCCATCGAGGACAACCAGATCAAGGCGATCATCATGGATGGCGGCCGGCAGGACGGAACGACCGGCAGTTCTGGGGCGTATAACGGCAATCTGGCGATCCTGAATCGCGACACCAAGTCGGGCAAATGGACGGTTGAGGAAAACGTATCGTTCAACTTCCCGCTCGGGGCGGATCACGATGCCGGCAGCGATCCCTTCGATATTGCCGATCCCATCGACATCGTGTTTTCCAACGATGGCAAGACCGCATTCGTGCTGGGCCAACGCCGGTTCGACGAGCGCTTTATCGAACGCAACCCGAACCTGTCGGACAACAACCCTGTGCGGCGCTACCAGAACAACCCGGCGGGCACCAACATCGCCGTGATCAAGAACCTGCTGGGCACTTCGCGCGGACTGACGCCCACGGTGGTCGCGGCGACGCGCGGTATTCCCAGCAGCTGGGGCAGCGATATCGGCCTCTCGTCGGATGGCGAATACCTGTACATGTCGGGCGGAAGCGTGGGCAATGTTCTGGCCTACCGGATCGACGAAATCGTCGAGATGATCGAGAACGAGGATGCGCAGGGGCATCTCTATGATCATCCGGTGGATGATCTGGACTCGGATGGTGATCCGATCACGGACAACTTGCGCAACTACATCAATACAGACATCGATGCGCGCGCCGCTTATGGGAAGTTCTTTTTCGAGGGGCGCGGCTCCTACATCGGCCCGATCGAGGGGCCCAACGCCCGCAACGCGCCTATCGTTACCGGCGGTATCACCCGCGCCGTGGCCGAGAGCCGGTCGATCATCAATCTGGCGCCCGATGGCATCAGCGGCGATCTGAATGTTACCGGCGGCACCGGATCAATCAACCTGCCGCGCTATGCTGCCGAGCAGAACCCACAGCCCACCTTCCATTTCGAGCTGACCGATCTGGATGAGGTGGTCGAGGTGGTCTTTACCCTCGCCGTGGCGGCACCCGACAAGGGGCTGTATGTCGGCGACAGCACCCTACCGGAAATCGAAGCGCTGAAGAAGCTGGGCTATGTGGACAGCCGCCTTGACGGTGTGCCGCTGACCGACACGTTGAAGGTCGAGGGCAACCGCAACCGGATCTACACCCGTACCATCACGCGCGAAGAAGTGATGGCTGATTTTGCCGATGGCAAGTTCCAGATCACCCTGCCGCCCAACACGGTGCTGACCCGTGGCCAACAGTATTACTGGGGTGTCGAGACGGTGCTGCAAGGCTCCAACAACCACCCGCGCACCGCGTCGCTCGAGGCCAGCCTGGTGATCGAGCCGGCCACACCGGCACCGGGCGACGCCTATGCCGGTGTCACGATCGTGACCCACGGGATGAGTACGCCGATCATCGGGCCGAATGTCGACGAGACGTCGATGTTCAACCTTGCGCTGTCGATCGCCAAGGCATCGGACGGGGCAGTGCTGGTCTATGATCCGGGCATCGGTTCCGATGGCGGCCGGCGTCTGGGCAACTGGATCACGGTGCGGGGAGATCCGCACACGGCATCGTCGATCGTACTGGTCACGGACTGGACCGACGCCAGCAGTGTCAATGATACCGGCTTTGCCGAGGCGGCGGCGGATGCGTTCTATGCCGACATCGTTGATCTGGACAAATCCGAACTGAACGGGCTGCTGACCTCTCCGTTGCACTTTATCGGGCAGGACCGGGGCGCGGCGGTCAATTCCGAGATCATCCAGCGCCTGTTGGCATTGGAGGGCCCCGATAATCTTGGCGAGATCCACGCCACGACGATCGACCCGGGCAGCGTGCAGCCACAGATGAGAGTGCCGCTCGCCGATTTCCTCGGAGCGGTCGAGGATATGGGGAAACTGGTTGCTGTCGGCTTCTTCACCTATGGCTTGGTGCAGACTTTTGGCACGATCTCGTCTTACGGGACGCTGGCGCCGGTGACGGTACCTGCCACCGTGGCCGCATTCCGCAATGCCAAAGCGGCAGCGAATTTTGCAAGCACAGTTGGTGACATCAAATCCGCCGTGACCTGGCTCGGCTTTGATGTGCTCGACTATACCAATTTCCAGGATCCCAAGGTGGTCAACTGGAAGGGCGTCGGGTTCGCCGACAACTATTTCCAGCAGGCGGTCGATCCCAAACGGGCAATCTCGTTCAGCTGGCGGGGTCTGCCGCTGGACAGCGCTGATGTGAACATGAATCTGACCGGGCTGCCGGGCTTCTTCGAGGATGACGCGGTACCTGACACCAGTTTCGATCTGGGCTTTGGCATCTTCAATTTTGCCACGCCGCAGCTGGGTATGGGCCTTGGCACTGTAAACGCTCGCGCCGTGGGCTGGTATCTGGGCACAGCCGATCTGGGGGCCGAGACCTATACCGGCGTCGGGCAAGCGCCTGACAACATCTGGCGGCAAGCCTCTGACCGGTTCATCGAGACCAAGACCGCATTCCCGCCGCCCGGCGATCTATGGCATTTCGGCACGCTGGCGCGCTATTACAGCGATGCAACGGCGCCGAAACCCGCTGATATCGTCAAGAGCTCGGAGGGGTACGACACAAACCTCAAGAGCTGGTATGTCTCGCGCGAGTTCGAGCAGCGCCGCGCGCGCACTGATGCCCAATCGGCAGTAGACAACCGCGCGTGGGAAGGCGTCGGCACCGGCTGGTTCTATTCCTCGCTGGGCGGCGGCAGCGAGTTGCGCGGCCTGATCAACAGCAGCGCCCGCGGGAAATACGATCCCACAAAGATCCAGAACGCCACCCAGACTGGTCAGACCGAAATCATTGAAGACGTGTTCAACGGCGATTTCGAGAGCACGTTCCGCCCGTTCTATGGCCGTGTCCCTGTGATTGGGCGCAGCGCCTACGAGATCGCCGGCTGGTCCTTCCATGGTGGCGGGATTTCCTCGGAAGGCAGGGTAAACCCACAAGCTGACGGCTTCGAAGCCGCCACATTGATGCAGGCGATCCCGATTCCCGGTGTCAACTCGCTGACGCCGCATCTGGATACTGACAAGCTGCAGGCGAAATTCGAAGCCTTTGCCGCGAGCTCACCGACCGCTGTGGCCACAGATGCGTTTGACAAGCTCAAGACGCTGGCGACCTTCCTGCTCAACGAAGTGTTCGCATTTAGCGAGATTGCAGGCGCCGGGGATGTCGCGACGAACGAGGCGCTCAATCTTTTGTACGAAGGAAAATCCAAGATCAGCGATCTGCCTGGTCTGCTTTCCAAATTGATTGTCAAGACCGGGTTAAAGCTGCACGATTTGACCTTCGGCGGCGGCGCGATGGATATCCTCAAGGAAATGGCGCTGTCGGATCTGGCCAACGGCAGGACATTGCTGAGCTGGCCAAATCAGCCTCCGCTCAGCGGATTCGGGGCGATCAACTTACGGGACAACAATCAGGCCGAAGCGGCGCTGACCGAGTGGCTGACCGTTGAGGCGCGAGAAAGGCGCAGTATTTCCGTTGGCAGCTCAATCGCCAGTTTCGCCGGCGGCGAACTGATCAAGCGGATCCCGGCGCTGATGAAATACATTCAGGAAAATCTGCTGACCTACAGCTTTGAGCTGCAACCGGGCCGCAGCCTGGTGCACAATACGCTGAAATTCCCTGAAGGCAAGAATCTGTTGGGCATCGACCTGACCTGGCTGCGCCCTATCGTTACCCCTGAGCCCGGTTTCAGCCGCGGCAACGAGCTGAACGTCTACGCCGAGGTCGATAATGTCCTATACCGCCTGCTGCCCGAGACCCCGGAAGACGCCATAGCCCGCGACGATGGCGAGTTGCGAGAGGCCAAGCGCGTGATGTTCCAACTGCCGCCACAGGTGGTGGGCGAGGTTGGCCGCATCGTGATCGTGAACGGCACCGCCTCCGGTGCAGAGATCAACCCATTCCGTGCCGAGATCGACAATATCAGCTTTGACGGCAAGGTGCTGGTGACGGACACCGATGGCGATAGCGAAGACCTGAACATCCTGTTCGACGATAAGGGGCAGCTGGTCGAGAACGGCGATGGGCTGGCGTCCTTCCTGACCTCCGAGGAGGCAGGCACCGGCACCGACCGGCACGAGCTGAATATCACGAACAACAACGACAAGCCGATCAACATCACCATACGCATCCCGCAGAACGATTTCCTGACCGTTGGTGCGGTGCAGGGCGAGTGGAAACGCAGCGATGGGCAATTGCTGTCCGACGTGCCGCTGGATATGCTCGACGGGGCCACCAGTGACACGCTGACGCTGCGGCTGCTGGCCGGAAGCGAGGCAATCCTGTCGCTGAGCGCGTCGGTAGACCGCGCGCGTCTGCAAGAGTTGCTGGGTATCGACGGTATCTCGCTGCTGACCGCGCAGATGGGGGTTGAGTACGATGTCGAGGGCGCGCCGCAGAGCTACTCGCAAAAGGCCAATCTGTTCTACATGTTGGACGGTGGAGATGCCTCGGCCATCGATGGCACGTTGCAGATCGCTGACACGACCAGCGGGCAGGAACGCCAGATCGTCATCCCGATGCGCGGTGTGTTGGCCGATCCGGCCGGATTCGAGGCCAGCATCATCAATCCGCAGCAAGACGGCTGGCTGAGTGTCGACGCAAGCACGGCGGGGCAGCTGACCCTCGGCTTCGCTCCACGCGGTGTTCTTGCCACGCCGGGCACCGTGCAGCCAGTGCTGGAGGACAGCGGCATCATCCGTCTGTTCTGGCAGGGCAATCAGATCGGCGAATACGAGGTCGAAGGGCGCGGCACCGCGCCGCAGACGGTCAATCTGGACACCGCCGCATTGCGCGCCGCGCTGATCACGCAGCTGGAGGCGCTGCTGGAACAGGAAGCCGCCGATGACGTGCCCGAAGAAGAGAGCTTTGCCGCGCTCTTTGATGGTCTGACGGCGAGTCGCTGGGCCGAGATCAAGGCCGAGATCGAGAAGCAGGTTAACGCGCTGCTGGCCCCGGCGGGCGCAACCGGGTTCACCGTGACGCAGGGCGCGGATGGCGACCTGACCTACGAGTTCACCCAAGGCTCCGATACCGGTGCAAGCCTGCCGGTCGAGCCATCCGACGCCGAAGAAGGGGCCGCCGAGACCAGCGAAAGCCTTGAAGAGGCGCTGGAAGAGCAGAAGGCGCGTGTGGACGATCCCAAGGCCAAGTTCGACAAGGCGGCGGACCTGCTGAACGGAATTTTTGTCGCTGACGAGGCGGAGCAGGATCAGTTCTCGGATCTTGCCGATGATTTCGGCGCGGCTGTCAGTGGTGCCGTGAGCGCGGCGGGCGATTTGCAGAACAGGATCGCGGCAGAGGAAGCCGAGTTTGCCAATATTGCCGCTGCACTGGAAGGGGACGCCGGGGCGTTCGAAAATCTGGCCAGTGGGCTGACGAGCTTGATGAGCGATCTGGCCAGCAGCAATCTGACGCTGGAACCGTCGATGACGGAGGTGCTGGATAATCAGGTGCGTCTGATGGCGCAGGCCGAAGCACAGGTGCAGACGGCCGAGCAGACACAGCTGTTCAACCAGATGCGCGCGATCACCGACGCGATGAGCGCCAGCAGCCGAAAGTTGATCGAAAGCCTCTCTAGCTCGGGCCTGATGGGCGGGACCAGTTTCAAGGCGCGCAATGATCTGAGCGACACGGCGAACAGCGGCTTGGCCCAGATGATGAGCAGTCTGACCAGCGGCGGTGGCGGTGGCGGGATTGGTGGCATCCTGAGTGGGCTGTCACGCCAGCTTGGAGGCACCCAGGCCGGGGCCGAGGTCGCCAATGTCTTTACCGGCATCGTGTCCGAAAGCCGTGGCCTGTTCAGCAGCATGGGCGGCATGTTCGGCGAGACCAAGTCGATCATCAGCGGTTTGGTCGATGCGTTGGGCGGCGCGCTTGATCCGACCGAGGTGCAGAAAAGCCAGAATACTCTGTCCGAGATGCAGACCCAGATGGGCAAGTTTTTAGACACCATGCAGAAGGTGTCGGTGCAATCCATCGGCACACTCGCCGCCACCACTCTGGCGAAGGATCCGCTGGAGGCTGTCGGCGCGCGGGCGATGACGCTTGGCACTGACGTGCTGAACCAGGCCGACGGGTTGGAAGCGCAAGCGCATGCTTATGAGTCGTCACACGCCCTGATGGCCAACGGGGCGCGCGACAGCGCTCATGGCGGTGAGGCGACCGCCGATGCCATCGAAAACAGCTTGCGAAGCAATTTCGATGCCGGAGCCCAGCAACTGACCGAGATCCGGACGCGCGGTATCAACCTGAACGTGAATACGCAGAAATTCCTTGAGGCGGTTTCGACGCTCTCGTCGAGCGCGTTTGGGGGTGACAGCAGCGATGATGGTGGTGCCGGGGGAAGCACAGATATAGGTGCCAGCCTCGGCGGCCTTCTTGGCAACATTTCGGGCACATTGGGCAACATCAACGGGCTGGTGGACGGTCTGTTGGGCAATTTCACTGAAATTTCCGAGATCGGCAGCAATCAGATGAGCGCGGCTGGAGGCTCGGTCTCGGGTATGGGCGGTCTTCTGAATAGCGTCGGTTCGCTGCTCGGGAGTGTCGGCAACAGCAGTCTGCTCTCGGATGTGCACAGTGGCGGCGGCTCTGGCGGCGGCGGTGGTGGCGGTATCTTTTCCGCGAATTTCGCGAATCTTATCGCGGAGGCGCTCAATGCAGAAAACTCTCCGTCATCAAAGGGAGCCGGTGGTCTGTTGGGCGGTACTGGGCGGCTGCTGGACAGTTTGACCGGGCTGCTTGGGGAGGCTGAATCCGGCGAGCGCAATCCGATGAACCCGCTGTCGGTGCCGATCACCGAAATGCGCGAAACGATGACGGGCATGATGGGTAAGATGAGCGGCATGCTCGGCGATTTGTCGGGCTTTCTGGGCGGTGATCGCCTGCCATCCTCGTTCTTTGAGAAACTGTCCGAGACCAAGGCAGACGCCGCAACCGGGCAGGCGTGGTTCGTCGAGGCGGAAACTGCCAATTCCGGGCTGAGCGGAATGCTGGCCGGGCTGTTCAAGGACGCGCTGGGCGATGGCGCTGCCAGCCCGATGGCGAAACTGGGCGAAAAGATATCTGGCGCATTCAGCTTGAACAGCGAAACGCTGGCCAAGATGGGCGAGATGCTCAACGGGATCGAAAGCGACGGCAACGGCATACTGGATCTTCTGGCCCGGGCCGAGACCGACCCCGAGACGCTTAAGGATCTGGGCCGCAAGGTGGTGGACGCCGATACCGCCTGGGGCCGTACCGAGGCCGAACTGGGTTTGACCGAAGCGCGGCTGAACAGCGCCAAGGATGCTGCCGAGGCGGCAGGCGTCGGCGCCGATGGCGCGCTGGGGGCGCTGGATGGCGCGATTACCGGCGCGCTGGGCGAGATCGGCGCACAAGGTGCGCTGATGGGCGGGGCGCTGGATGATATTCTGGCGCTGGCCCAGCGCATCACCGAGTTGAAAGCGGGCGATGCGGCCGAGGCCGAGGCGCTGCGCAGCGAATTTACCGACAAGATTGCCGCCGCCAAGGCCGAGGCCGAGAAAACCCGCGAGAAGGTAGATGCCGCCAAGGAAGAGACCGAAGAGCCGTTGCAGGATATCGTCGACGAGGTGGCCGAGATCACCGACGCGACGCGGCTTGGCTTTGCCAGCTTTGACTTTACGCCGGTCAATCCCGGCCCCGATGACGAGTTGGCCACGCTGTTGCGCTCCGATGTGGATGATATCCTGACGCCCGCGCAGCAGCGGTTCCGCCTTGATGCGCTCTTCAATGCGGACCGGAACTCGGACCGCGTGGTGATCGACACCAAGGCGCTGTTTGATGCGCTGAAAAAGCCGTCGCGCGAAGACGGTTTTGATCCGATCAAAGCCTTTGCCGAAACCATCGCCTGGACCTATGCGCACGAGATCGCGCACACGCTGGGCCTGCCAGACCTCTATGACTTCACCAATGGCGCGCCGCTGGAGGGTGCGGGCATCATGGGCCTGCGCAATGATTTCACCCTGACGAGCGCTCATGAGGGGGCTATACGACTGGCCTCTGACAACCCCGAGGCAGGTGCGGAGGCGGATGTGTCTGCGGTACTGGACATGCTGCGGACCGCGAGTGCCGCAGGGGTGCTGGCCGAAGATGAAACCGGCAACCGCGATTATCTGCTGGCGCCACCTGTCGGCTCCTTGCCGCTGCGGGATACGGGCTGGAACGTGTTGGGCAACGTCACGCAGACCCCTGCGGGCGCGCTTGATCTGGTCGAGACGGCGATCAGCCGCACATCGACCTACCGCGCCTTGCAGGTGCCTGCGGGCGCGAGCGAACTTACCTTTACCATCCGCTCCAGACTGGGCGTTGCAGAATACGCCGCGCCCGACGCGTTCGAGGTGGCTCTCTTGCGCAACTCCGGCACGCCGCTGACGGTGCTGAGCGGGCTGAGCAACACCGATGCGGCGCTGAACCTGCAGGGCAGCGGGCAACTGCGCCTCGCCAATGGGCTGAGCGTGGTCGATCGCGGCGTCGATTTCGACGGGTTCGCGGTCCGTGAAGTTACGGTCGATCTGGCACAGATCGGCGGGCCTGCGGCCTTTGCCCTGTCCTTCGATCTGTTGGGATTCGGTGGCATCGAGGCGCGGGTTCTGATCGAGGAGCTGACCTTTGATGTGCCGAGCGCGCTGAACAACACCGCGCCCGTTCTGACTGGCGGCAGCAGCGTCACGCTGGACGAGGATGCATCGGCCCTGATCGACCTGCGCCCGCTGGTGACCGATGCCGAGGGCGATCCGCTGACGATCGAGATCACCCAAGGCCCTGCGAACGGTACGCTGGTTGCGGTGGAGCCGGGTGTGTGGCGCTACACGCCTTCGCCCGATTTCAACGGCACTGATATTTTGAGCTTTACCGCCAGCGATGGGGTGTTCCGACCGTTTCCGGCTATCCTGAGCCTTGTCGTGCGGCCGCAGAACGATGCGCCCGTATTGGCCGGGACGGCGCGCGCCACGGTCAAGGAAGGCGATCAGCTCTTGTTGCAGATCGCCGCCGCCGACATTGATGGCGATCTCCTGACCTACACGTTGGAAGACGGCCCGGCGGGCGCGGCGATAACGGCCGATGGCGGGCTGAGCTGGACGGCGCCGGATGGGCCCACGACGCGCATTTTCCGCATCCTTGCCGATGACGGGCATGGCGGTCAGGCCCGGCAGACCCTGACGGTGGATGTTGAGAACGCGGCCCCGGTCCTGACACTGACCGCACCTGACACGAGCGTGGTCGAGACCGCCGCGCGCGTCAGTTTTGCCGCCACCGATCCGGGCGGCGATGCGATTGGTCCGGTGACCATCGACTGGGGCGATGGCACGACCGAGGTGCTGCCTGCGGGGGCCACCGGCAGCAGCCATACTTACATGCGGCTGGGCCGGTTTGCAGTCACGCTGACAGCAACCGACGAAGAAGGTGCCGAGGGCCGCACCACGCAAGTGATCGAGGTGGTCACCCCCGGCCTGCGCGTGACGCAGGTAACATCGGGCGCGTGGGGCGTGAACGTGCGCTTCAACGAGGCGGTGGATACCGGCTTGCCCAACCCCTACCGTCTGGACACGCGCCCCGGCGAGCCGGTGGATGTGATGCTGCTGGATGCCGAGGGCAATCCGGTGCGTGGCTCTCTGGTGCCGGATGCGGATGAACGCGGCTTTACTTTCCTCGCGACCGAAGGGGCGTTGCCACCGGGCGAGTATCGCCTGCGGTTGACCGCCGACGATCTGGGCTGGCGCAGCCGCTGGGACGTGCTGGAGGCCGGGCCGCTGGGCTACGAGGAACGCGTCATTACCATCTCCGAAGCGCCGGTTACGCTGGCACTTCAGGGCGCGGTGCAGACCGCCGGGCAGGCGCTCGGGGTGCGCGGTTCGGGGCTGGCTGTGACGATGACGCAATCGGGCGGGCTGCGGTCGATGGTGGTACAGGTCAGCTGGGACGCGGACCTGATGCAGATCAGCGGTCTTGTCTCGAAACTGGCCGGCGCGATGGTGTCGCGGGTCGATGCCGGCGGCACACCGGGGCAGGCGACTTTCCGGATCGCGTTCGACACCGCCCCTGAAGCTGGCACGGTTGAGATTGCGCGGCTGATGGGCCGAATGAACGCGGGTGCGAACTATGGCACATCCGGCGCGCCGCTGCGTATGCGCGTGGCCGAGATCAACGGCGTTGCCACCGCCGACCCGGCAGCCCCGGCGCTCTTTGCCCGGGCTTTCGGTGAAGGTGCCTTTGGCCGTGCCGCCCCGGCGCCCGCCGCGTCCGAAACCCGCGCCCTGACGCTGGTGGCGCAGCGCGGTGACGCAGACGGTGACGGCACCGTTTCCGCCGCCGATTTGGCGCGGTTCGCCGCATTGCCCGAGGATTCGTTGGAAGGCCTGAGCGCCTGGGCCTTCATCGACCCCAACCTGCTGCGTCCGCTGCCGTCCGAGGGTGGGGCGACCGGGGATGACGATACTTTGCAGACCTTGAGCGCGCGCACAGGACGCAGCGGCACCTTTGGCGATACTGCGGTCCGCAGCTTCAGTGCTTTGGCGACGGGCAATGCGCTGAGCCTGATCGACGCCGCGCAGGAGGCGACGGGCGACGGTGGTGGCAATCAGCTGCTCTATCTGCGCTACACCACGCCTCAGCCGCTTTGCCTGGTGCCCGAGCACATGGCGGATGACCCCGGAGCCGCGGCACGTGCCGCCCGCGCCGGGCTGTGCTTTGACGGCCTGCCTGCTGATCTGAGTGACGCCGATCAGATCTGGCGGCTGAACGGGATCACCCCTGTGGGACAGCAGGACCATGGCGAGGTGACGCGCGCCGCGGATGGCGAGGTTTGCATCGTCGGCGCATTGCCCGAAGGGGCCGAACCGGGAGATACCTATCGCCTGGCGCCGCTGCCTCAGAAGGACCAAACACCTGCCGCGGCCACGGAGGCCGCCATCACCGAGCCCGGCGATCTGCCTGCGCAGTTCCGCATGTGCTTTGACGAGATGGACTCGGTCGAGGCAGCACCCGCCACACCACAAGAGGACGCGGCGCTGGATGTGGCACCATCGGAAGACAGGCTGTCGTCCTTCACCGCGCTGGCGCTGCTCAGCGCCGCCGTACCCACCCGTCCGGGCAGTGCGCGCACGAAGAACGGTCACGGCAGCGCGCGCCATGCTATCCTGCTCTCGGATATGAACGAATCGGATCAGGGCGCAAAATGACCCAGAAGAACGGCCAGTCAAACAACCAGAAAAACACCAGCACGAAACCGGCCAAGGCGACCAAAGCCAAAGCCGTCAAGCCGGAGCCGACACCACCCCCCGAACCCGTGGCAACGGAACGGCGGGTCAAGCTGGATACCAGCCGGATGAAAAGCTCTTATTGCAACGTCTGCAACGCCACCTCGACCCGCGAGGAGGTGGTCATCAACTTTGGCCTCAACCAGAGCTGGGACCGGACCGATGGCGATCTGGAGATCGAGATTGCGCACCGGGTTATCATGAGCCCACATGCAGCGAGCAAACTGCGCGAGGTTCTCAACGAGTTGATCGACGAATACGAGGGACGTTACGGTTCCTTGAAGGACTGACCCCGCTTTGCAGGACCAGGGCAAAACCCAGGATCGGGCGCAACCCGATGACGGCATCCAGACGCCTGTCGTCGCCGCGCCCGCCGACCCGTGGCGCGCCTTTCTCGATCCATCTGATGGTGCGGCATATCTTGCCGGCTGGCTGGCGATTGCCGCCGACCGGATCGCCGGGGCCGAGGGCGGCGTGCTCTTTCTGCGCGGCGATGGCGGGCGGCTGGGCGTGGCGGCGCTCTGGCAGGTGGCCGAGGATCAGACCGACGCCTATGTGACGCTGGCCGAGGCGCTGTTGCGCAAGCCGGAGCCGCTGTTGCAACGCCGCGAAGATCATACCTTGCTGGGATATCCCATCGATAGTGGTGGTATCGTGCAGGGGATTTTGGTGCTGTCGCTGACAAAGCACCCTGACGGTGCGGCAATGCGTGCGCTGATGCGAGAGTTGCACTGGTCCTGCGGCTGGATCGAGGCGCGGCTGATGCAGGGGCAAGCGACACTGGGGCGCAAACAGGCCAGCAGCGCACAATTGCTGACCGACCTGCTGGCTGCCTGCGATGCACACGCGCGGTTCGACGGCGCGGCACTGGCGCTGGTCAACGCGATCCCGGATCTGACCGGGTTCGACATCGCGGCCATCGGCATGTTGCGGCGTGGCCGCGTGCGGCTGGAGGCGCTGAGCCGGGTCGCCGCCTTTGACAAGCGGACCGAAGCGGTCGCGGCCTATGAGGCGGCGATGGACGAGGCAGTGGCGCAGGCGGGCTGCGTCGTCTGGCCCACACGCGAGGGCGCACGGCAGATGATTGACGTCGCCCACCGGGCGCTGGCGCGCGATCTGGGGGCCGGTGCGCTGATCTCGGCGCCGCTGCTGGTGCGTGGGCAGGCGGTCGGCGTGTTGCTGCTGGAGCGGCGGCGCGAGGGCGACGAGGCGGTGGCGCTGGCCGAGGGCACGCAGGATGAGCTGCGCTTGGTCGCCGCGGCGCTGGCCCCGCTGCTGAAGGCCAAGTACGACGAACGCCGTTTGGTGTCCGGGCGGTTGCGCGATTGGGCGGGCCGGGGCCTGAGCGCGGTATTGGGGCGCCGCCCGGCGCTGGCGCTGGGGGCGATTGGCGTGGTGCTGGCGCTGGGGCTGCCAATGTTGATCCAGACCGATCTGCGGGTGCGTGCCGATGCCACTGTCGAGGGGGCCGAGCAGCAGGCCGCCGTGGCCCCGGTTGACGGGTTTCTGGCCGAGGCCCCGGCGCGAGCGGGCCAGCAGGTGCGGGCGGGCGATCTGCTGGCGCGGCTCGACTCCAGCGATCTGGAGCTTGAGGCCGCCGCTGCGACCGCGCGCATAGGCGAAGCGCGCCAAGCCCTGCGAGAGGCGCTGGCCGAGGGGGATCGCGCTGCCGCCGCCGTCGCCAACGCCGACCTGAGCGAGGCACTGGCCGCCGCCGACCTGACGGCCGCGCGGCTGGCGCGGCTGAGCATCACCGCGCCCATAGCCGGGTTGATCGTGTCGGGCGATCTGAGCCAGCGGATCGGCGCGCCGGTCAGCCGGGGCGATACCCTGTTCGAGGTGGCGCGGCAGGACGGCTGGCGGCTGCGTATCGATGTCAGCGAGTATGACCTCGGGCTGGTGCAGTCGGGGCAGGTGGGGCGTGCCGTGCTGGCGGGCCTGCCGGATGACCCGGTGCCCTTTTCGGTGCAATCCATCGCCGCCGTGTCGGACCCCGGTGAGGGTGAAAACCGGTTTCGGATCGAGGCGCTTGTCACCGATCCGCCCGCCGGGCTGCGTCCCGGATTGCAGGGCGTGGCCAAGATCGAAGCGGGTTCCACCAGCCTCGCGCATGCCTGGCTGCGTGGCTCGCTGGTGCGTGCGAAACTGCTGCTGTGGCGCTGGGTGCCCTGATGTCGGACACGCACCGCTCTAATGACTGGTACCGGATCAGCGCCGCGCGCCCGCGCCTGCGCCGTGATGTGCGGGTCATCCGGCACATCTATCTGGGTCAGCCGTGGTATGTGCTGACCGACAGCACCGGGACCAAGGTGCACCGCCTGACCCCGGCCGCCCAAGAGGTCGCCGGGCGGCTGGATGGCGTGCGGTCAGTCGAGGATATCTGGGAAGAACTGACCACGCGGCTGGCCGAAGACGCGCCGACGCAGGACGAAATCGTCCGCCTGCTGAGCCAGTTGCACCAGTCGGACCTGCTGGACAACGCCGAGACGCCGCTGCTGGATGATCTGCTGGAGCGGCGCGACAAGGATCGTATCCAAAAATGGAAGAAACTGCTGCTGAACCCGGCGTCGATCACCCTGCCGCTGATCGACCCGGACAAGTTTCTGAAAGCGCTTTCATCCGCGATGGGCGCGGTACCCCGCGCACTTTGGTGGCTGAGCGCGCTGGTGATCATCGTCGCTGCGCTGGTGGTGCTACCGCTGCACTGGCAGGCGCTGACGGCGCGCGGGCTGGAAGGGTTTCTGGACCTTGAAAACCTGGCGCTGATTGCGCTGATCTATCCCGTCGTCAAGGCGGTGCACGAGATCGGCCACGGTGTCACCGTGCGCGGTCGGGGCGGCGAAGTGCACGAAATGGGGCTGATGTTCATCGCCTTCTATCCGATCCCCTATGTCGAGGCGTCGGCCTCGCTTTCCTTCCCGTCCAAATGGGACCGCGCGGCGGTGGCTGGCGCCGGTGTCGTTGTCGAACTGGTCATCGCGAGCATTGCCTTGTTCCTCTGGACGCAGGCAGAGCCGGGGATGGTGCGCACGGTGCTGTTCAACACCATGGTGATTTCCGGCCTGTCGACGCTGGCGGTCAATGGCAATCCGCTGCTCAAGTTCGACGGCTACCATGTCCTGTGCGATATCATCGAGATCCCCAACATGGCCAAGCGCGGCAATGAATGGTGGGGTGAGGTCGTGCGCGTTTATCTTCTTGGCACCGGAGAGCGGGCGCGCACCCGTATGCAGATCGGCGGCTGGGAGAGGCTTTGGTTCGCGCTCTACCCGCCTGCCGCGTTCGCCTACCGGATCTTCATCTCGATCACCATCGCGCTCTTTATCGCCACCACCTACCGGCTTGTGGGTGTGTTGCTGGCGCTGTGGTCGGTGTCGCTGATGCTGGTCTGGCCGGTGCTGAAGACCGCGCACAAGGGGCTGACCGATCCGCGTATCCAGAGCGTCGGACAACGCGCGGTGCTGGGGGCGGGGGCGGCGGTGGTGGTCCTTGGCGGGTTGCTCTTTGCGCTGCCATTGCCGCATTACGCGGTAGTACAGGGCGTCGTATGGCTGCCTGATGAGGCGATTCTGCGCGCGCCGCAAGCGGGCCGCATCACCGCCCAGCAGGCAGCGCACGGGGACCGCGTGGCGCTGGGCGCGCCGCTCTTCACCGTGGCGGCCCCCGATCTGGAAGCCGAGGCGCGGGTGCGCGGCGCACGCTTGGCCAAGGCCGAGGCGCAATATGCCGCCGCCCGCGCCAAGGATCGCGCCAGCGCCGCGAAATTCCGCGACCGGGTCCGCGAGGCGCGCATCGCCCGCGACGACGCCAATGCCCGGTTGGCGCAATTGCAGGTGACAGCAGCATTGCCCGGGCAGCTGAACCTACCGATGACCACCGGGCTGGAAGGTCGGTTCTTTGCCCGGGGCGCGGTGATCGGGCATGTATTGCCGGACGCCGAACCGGTCATTCGCGTGGCGATTCCGCAGGATCTGGCGACGCTGATGAGCCGCGAAATACGCGGGATCGAGTTGCGCTTTGCCGATAGCCCGGATGTGATCCTGTCCGCCAGCATTTTGCGGCAGGTGCCCGCGGGCGGTGATGTGCTGCCTTCGCCGGTGCTGGCGCTGGATGGTGGCGGAACCTTCGCGACAGTTCCGGGCGGCGACGGGCCACTGCGCAGCGCCAGGCAGATCTTTCAGCTGGACCTGGGGCTGCCCGATGGTGCGCCGCGCCCGGCTTATGGCATGCGCGCCCATGTGCGGCTGGCATTTGCGCCTAAGTCGCTGGCGGTGCGCGTCGCGCGCGAGGTGCGTGCGCTGTTCCTGCGGGCGTTCGATGTCTGACGCCGCGCGCCCATGGGTGACGCCCGAGCGCGCCGATACCGCAGAGCCGGAGCGGCGGCCGATCCCGCCCAAGCGCTCGGACGAGGTGGTGCTGACAGTGCTGTCGTATCTGCGCCGGGCCACCACCGGGCCGGGTTTGCGCAGCTGGCTGGAGACGCGCGACGTGATGCGCATTGGCGAAGAACTGGCCGCGCTCGATGACGCAGAATTGGTGGCAGAGATACGCGCGCAGGCCCCGCTGCTGTTGGCCCAAGGCCTGAAAGGGCGTCCGATGCGCATCGCCGCCGCGGGGGTGCGCGAGATGACATGGCGCAAACGGCAGATGCGGCATCATCCGGTGCAGATCACCGGCGGGCTGGCGCTGACGCGGGGCCGTATCGTCGAGATGGCCACAGGCGAGGGCAAGACGATCACCACCCTGATCCCCGCCGTTCTGGTGGCCCTCACCGGCACGCCGGTGCATGTGATCACGGTCAACCCCTATCTGGCTACGCGCGATGCCGAAACGCTGGCCCCGGTGCTGGAAGCGCTGGGGCTGAGCTTTGGCGTCATCACCGAGGAAACCGAGCATCACCTGCGGCCGGCGATCTACGATTCCGATGTGGTATTTTCCACCAATTCCGACATAGCCTTCGACTATCTGCGCGACCGGCTGGCGATGGGGAATGACCGCACGGCTCTGGCCACCCTGTCGCGGCGCATGCTGGGCCGCGACGGAGGGCGCGACGCGGCGAGGATTCTGACGCGGGGGCTGGGATTCGCGGTGATCGACGAGGTTGACAGCATCCTGATCGACGAGGCGCAGACGCCACTGATCATCACTGCCGAACGCCCCGGCGGAGATGCGGAACGCGCTGCGGATGATGTGATGCTGGCGCTGGCCGACACGCTGGAGGAGGGCACGCATTACCACCTGGACCGCAAGGCGCGCCGCGTGCGCCTGCTGCCGCCCGCCGACGACGTGCTGGCGGGGTTGGTGCCGCCCACGCCCGCGCTGGTGGCAGAAACCGCCCGGCGCGAAGCGATGGTGCAGGCGCTGTCGGCGCTGCACCTCTACAAGCGGGACGAGCATTACATCCTGACCGATGAGGGCCTTGCCATCGTCGATGAATTCACCGGTCGGGTGATGGCAGACCGACAATGGCAGAGCGGGCTGCACCAGATGATCGAGGCCAAGGAGCGGGTGGAACGTTCTGGCATGCGCGAAACGCTGGCGCAGATCACCTATCAGACGTTTTTCGCGCGCTACCTGTGGTTTGCCGGTATGACCGGCACCGCGTCCGAAGTGGCACGCGAATTGCGCCTGAGCCATGGCCGCGCCGTGCTGCGCCTGCCGACCCATCGCCAGAGCCGCCGCCGGATGGCGCGCACAAGGCTCTATGGTCGCGCGGACAGGCGGTGGCAGGCGGTGGCACGAGACGCGGCGCGCATGGCGGCGCAGGGGCGGCCCGTGCTGATCGGTACCCGGTCGGTTGCCGCGTCGGAAGAGATCGCCGAACGGCTGCGCGCGGCGGGACAGACGCCGGTGGTTCTGAATGCGCGTCAGGACGCGGACGAAGCCGAGATCGTGGCGCAAGCGGGGCAGCCGGGGCGCATCACCGTGGCCACCAACATGGCCGGGCGCGGCACCGATATCCCCGTCGCCAAAGAGGTCGAGGCCGAGGGTGGGCTGCATGTCATCGTGACCGAATTCCACGGCTCGTCGCGGATCGACCGCCAGCTGATCGGTCGCACCGGGCGGCAGGGTCAGCGCGGGTCCGCCGCTGCCTATGTGTCGCTGGAGGATGCGCTGTTTTCGGACATGGCCCCCGGTATGGTCCGTCTGTTGGGCTGGATCACAGCGCGTTGGCCGGGCCGCCTGCCTTCGCCGCTGGCCGAGTTGCTGCGGAACCTTGCGCAAGGGCGGGCAGAACGTCGTGGCCTTCGCCGCCGGGCCGAAACGGTTCGGCGCGCGCGCAAGCAGGAAAAGGCGCTGGGCTTCAGGCCGGACAACATCTGAAATCAGGCAGGTGTTAATGTGTGATTCGCGATCGCTGAAGGCGGATCGCGGGCAAATCGCTGCCATCCCGGGCCGGATCACGTATCGCGGGCGAACGCGTCGCGCCCTGTCAGGTCGTCGCAGAAATTGGGGTGGGATTTGGTGGAGCCTAGGGGGATCGAACCCCTGACCTCTTGCATGCCATGCAAGCGCTCTCCCAGCTGAGCTAAGGCCCCGTTTTTCGCCTGTCACGGCGATTCAAGATCAAGTTGACGCGCAACCTGACTTCAAAACGCCCGCGACATTTTCTGTTCCAGAGCGTTCCGGGATGTTGCCGTGGTCCAACAACATCCCGGAACGCTTTAGGCAAGTCGCCGGGCGGGATCAAGCGAAAAATCCCGCCCCCGAGTGTCGTCAGCTGTCGTCGTCATTCGTGGCGACGTCGGCGATGTCGTCGAGCGAGACATCATCGGTGTCGTCGTCATCTTCCAGCACGTCGTCGCCAAGATCGACATCGACATCATCGTCGTCATCCAGCACGACATCGTCGGCGTCTTTCAGCTTCTTCGTTTCGGCATCTTCAGCGTCCGCTTTGATCGAACGGGACTTGCCGTTGTTCATTTCGACGACCTCACCCGTGTACGGGCTGATGATCGGATCTTTGTTCAGGTCGTAAAAGCGCTGGCCAGTGGTCGGGCAGACGCGTTTGACGCCCCATTCTTCTTTGGGCATGGGTGATCCCTCTCACATTTCAAACCTTGCGGGCAATCAGCGTCCCCTGCCATAACAGGGCGGAGGTGTCAAAGGCTTTGCGGCCTGAGCACCGCTGATCGCTTCATGGAGAGCATATGGGCCACCACGTTCTTCCCGGCAACCCCCCGATCGCGGTCACGCTGCGGCGCTCGGCGCGGGCGCGGCGTATTTCGCTGCGGGTGTCGGGCCTGGACGGGCGGGTGACGCTGACCATGCCGCGCGGTCTGCCGGAGCGTGAGGGGCTGGATTTTGCCCGGTCCAAGCAGGATTGGCTGGCGCAACAACTGATGCGGCAAGAGCCGGAAGTGCAGGTGTCGATTGGCGCCGTTCTGCCGGTCGAAGGTCAGGAAATGACGATTGCGCCGGGCACGGGCCGGCGTGTGGTGGCCGAAGAGGGCCGTCTGCTGGTGCCGGGCGCGCCGGACAGTGCGGCCGCGCGGGTGCAGGCTTGGCTGCGGACATTGGCGCGCGAACGGCTGGTGGCCGCATCGGACCGCCACGCCGCGGCGCTGGGGCGCAGCTACGGGCGGATCACGCTGCGCGATACGCGCTCGCGCTGGGGGTCTTGCACCGCGGATGCGGGGCTGATGTATTCATGGCGGCTGATTCTCGCGCCGCCCGAAGTGCTGGACTATGTCGCCGCGCATGAGGTGGCGCATCTGCAGGAGATGAACCACTCACCGGCCTTCTGGGCGCTGGTTGATCAGCTGCTGCCCGGATACGCGGCACCGCGCAAATGGTTGCGTGTCAACGGGGGGACGCTGCATCGTTACCGGTTTTGAGCGTTGACCCCGCGTTGATTTGTGATCACTAGCTAGGTCATGCTGCTCAACCCGCGCCCCGATCCAAGCCCCGCCGCCCATGACCGTGTTTATCGCGGGCTGCGCAGCCGCATCATGCATGGCGAGATCGCGCCGGGGCAGGCGCTGACCCTGCGCGGCATCGGGCGCGAATTCGGCGTGTCGATGACGCCCGCACGCGAGGCGCTGCGCCGCCTCGTGGCCGAGGGCGCGCTGACACTCAGCTTGTCGGGGCGGGTGTCCACTCCGGAGCTGAGCAATGACCGGATCGAGGAACTGGCCGCGCTGCGTTCGCTGATAGAGGTGGAACTGGCCAGCCGCGCTTTGCCCCGCGCACATATCGCGCTGATCGATCGGCTGACGTCGATCAATGCACAGATCGCCGAGGATATCGCGCGACAGGATGCCGTCGGCTTTATCCGTCGCAATCTGGAGTTTCATCGCACACTCTATCTGCGCGCGCAGGCACCTGCGATGCTGGCCATGGCCGAAACGGTCTGGTTGCAGTTGGGGCCGACGATGCGCGTGCTTTACGGCCGGTTGCAGCAAAAGGAGCCGCCGCATTTTCACCGGCTGATCATCGCGGCGCTCAAGGCTGGGGATGAGCCGGGCCTGCGGCTCGTGGTGCGCTCGGATGTAACGCAGGGGTTGCGGATGCTGACCGGCTGACCAGCAGCAGGGGCTTGGGCTGTCAGACGGACAGGCCGATGGCCCCCATATCGAGATATTTCTGCCGCCGATCTTTGATCAGCTTTTCCGGGGTCTGATCTGACAAATCGTCCAGCATCGACAGAATCGATTTGCCGACAGCGTCGATCGCCGTCTTTGGGTCGCGATGTGCACCACCCATCGGCTCTTCGATGATCCGATCGGCAACACCCAGACGCATCAGGTCCTTGGCTGTCAGGCGCAGCGCCTCGGCGGCTTCGCGCATCTTCTCGGGATCTTTCCACAGGATCGACGCGCATCCCTCGGGAGAGATTACAGAGTAGACCGAATGCTCCAGCATCGCGACGCGGTTGGCGGTGGCAAAGGCCACGGCACCGCCCGATCCGCCCTCGCCGATGATCACGCTGACCAATGGCACGCCGATTTGCAGGCACATCTCGGTCGAGCGGGCAATCGCCTCGGACTGGCCGCGCTCTTCGGCGCCTTTGCCAGGATAGGCGCCCGGCGTATCGACCAAGGTGATCACTGGCAGGCCGAACTTGTCGGCCATTTCCATCAGGCGGATCGCCTTGCGATACCCTTCGGGGCGCGCCATGCCGAAATTACGTTCGATCCGGGATTTGGTATCGTTGCCCTTTTCGTGGCCGATGACCATGACCGGCGTATCGTTCAGACGGGCCAGCCCCCCCATCACCGCGTGGTCGTCGGCAAAGTTGCGATCCCCGGCCAGCGGCGTGTATTCGGTGAAAAGACCCTTGATGTAGTCCTTGCAATGGGGCCGTTCGGGGTGGCGTGCGACCTGGCATTTGCGCCACGGCGTCAGATCCTTGTAGAGATCGCGCAGCATCGCGGCGGCTTTCTTGTCCAGCGCGCCGGCCTCTTCCTCGACATCGACCCCTTCGCCGGCGCGGGCCATCGCGCGCAGCTCTTCGGCCTTGCCTTCGATTTCGGCAAGGGGTTTTTCGAAGTCGAGATAATTGGTCATATGCGGCTCCATCACGGGTGCTTGCGATATATGGCGGTGGAAGGGGCGAAATGCAATCGCTTCGGCGGCTACCGGGATCGCGGGCAAGTTTGCCGCCTGTTTGCCGGGATATGGCACCGTTTCACGGCGAATCCAACGGGGGTGCTTGCGATGGGCGGGGGTGGACAGAATGCGCGCGGTTTCGTCACAGGGCCAGCAATGAATTTCGTTAGAGGCTACAGGACGCCATTGCAAACCATTCTGACGTGAACAGCAATTCCGCAGGGCGCGCGCAGGCAGCGCACGGGTTCCTGCTTTTCTATGGCTCGGCAGCAAGGTATCCCTGTCCGGATGGAAACGATGCCAGACATTTACAATCGCCTGGTTGCCGAAGGCAGGGTGCGCCATGACCCGGCGCAAGAAGCGATCATGCCCGAGTTCGAGCGCATTCGCGCTGCCCTCGCCGCACCGGTGCGCAAGGGCTGGTTTCAGAAGGCTCCGGAGCCGCCCAAGGGCCTCTATATCTGGGGCGGTGTGGGGCGCGGCAAATCCATGCTGATGGACCTTTTTGCCGAAACTGTCGGTTCGGCCTGTCGGCGGGTACATTTTCACGCCTTCATGCAAGAGGTGCACGCCGGGATGCACGCCGCACGTCAGGCGGGGCGCGAGGATGCGCTGGCACCTGTTGCGGAAAAGATCATCAAGGATGTGCGCCTGCTGGCGTTCGACGAGATGCAGATCACCGACATCACCGATGCGATGGTGGTGGGTCGCCTCTTTGAGGCGCTGTTTGCCGCCGGTGTGGTGGTCGTCGCGACATCGAACAGGGTGCCCGATGACCTCTACAAGAACGGGCTCAATCGCCAACTCTTTCTGCCTTTCATCGAGCTGATCAAGCAGCGGATGGTGGTGTATCACCTGCAATCTCCCACTGACTACCGGCAGGACCGGATCGCGGGCAGTCAGACCTATTTCACCCCCGTCAACGCCGAGACCCGTGCCGAGATCGCGGCGATTTGGCAGGATCTGACCGGCGGACAGGCAAAGCCCCATACGCTGATCGTGCAGAAACGCCAGGTCGAGATCCCGGCCTTTCACAACGGCGTGGCGCGCGCGTCTTTCTACGATTTGTGCGGCAAGCCGCTGGGACCGGCCGACTATCTGGCACTGGCCGAGGCCGCGCGGGTGCTGGTGCTGGAAAACATCCCGCAACTGGGCCGGTCGAATTTCAACGAGGCCAAGCGGTTCGTGACGCTGATCGACGCGCTTTACGAGGCAAAGGTGCGGCTGATCTGCTCGGCGGCGGCTGAACCTGAATATCTCTACGTCGAAGGCGAGGGCACGTTCGAGTTCGAGCGCACCGCGAGCCGGTTGCGCGAGATGCAGGCCGAGGATTGGGGCTTGGAATAAGGCGTTTTACGCGGCAAAATGATCTTTGATCAGACGAAAAAACTGTTCATTCTGCCAATGGGTGTCATCCGCATCAAAAGCGATAATCGACAGATATGCTTCAATCGGTTGGCCCTGCATGGCACGCCCCCTTTTCACCCACGCCAGAGAGGCTATATAGACTCCGCACGAATGCCCTTCGTTGAGACATGATGTACACGCACGCAGACATATTGGCCGGCCCCGAAAACGACGATGACAATGATGTCTCTGTCGTGGTCGCGACGCGTGAGCGGACCAAGCGACCACCACTTTACAAGGTGCTGCTGCTCAATGACGACTATACGCCGATGGAATTCGTCGTTGCGGTGCTGGAGCGGTTTTTCGGCATGAGCCACGCGCAGGCCTTTGACATCATGCTGACCGTGCACAAGAAGGGTGTCGCGGTCGTCGGTGTCTTCAGCCACGAGATCGCCGAGACCAAGGTGGCGCAGGTGATGGATTTTGCCCGCCAGCATCAGCATCCTCTGCAATGCACGATGGAAAAAGAGTAGGCATTACAATGCATCCCCGTTTGCCCCTGGCGCTGGAAAGCGGGCTTTGCCTGCCCGATACTGCGCGCGTCGCGGTTTTTGCCCCACGTGCCGGCATGGACCTGTCGCCGTTGCAGGCGGATCAGTGTCACGTGATCACCGGAAATCGCCCGGATTTCGAAGATTTCGAGGCGCGCGGTTTCGACTGTGGTGTCGCACCAGAGGGGCGCTACGGGGCTGCTCTGATCGAGATCCCGCGAGCCAAGGCTGAGGCGCGCGCGCTGATCGCGCTGGCGGCCTCGGTCACCGACGGGCCGGTCTTGGTGGACGGGACCAAGACGGATGGAATCGAATCGGCGTTGAAGGAGATGCGTAAACGCACCGCTGTTTCCGGCCCGATCAACAAGGCACATGGCAAGCTTTTCTGGTTCGATTCGGCGGTGGACCTTGCCGGCTGGATGCCCGCCGGACCTGCTGCGATCGAGGCGGGTTTCGTCACGGCGCCGGGGGTCTTTTCCGCCGACGGGATCGATCCTGCATCCCGCTATCTGGCCGATCATCTGCCGCAGCAAATCGGAGCGCATGTGGTCGATCTTGGGGCGGGCTGGGGCTACCTCTCGGCCCGCGCGCTGGAACGAGACAACATCGCGCGCATTGATCTGGTCGAGGCCAGCCATGCGGCGCTGGAATGTGCGCGGCAGAACGTGACCGATGCGCGCGCGCAGTTGCACTGGGCCGACGCGCTGCACTGGGAGCCCGATGCCCGCCCCGACGCAGTGATCATGAATCCCCCCTTTCATACCGGGCGCAGCGCCGATCCGAAGCTGGGCACGGCGTTCATCGCCGCCGCCGCCCGCCTGCTGAAACCGCAGGGGCAACTGTGGATGGTCGCCAACCGGCATCTGCCTTACGAGCGCCACCTCGCCGAGTTGTTTGCGGAAACCAACGAGATCGCGGGCGATAACAAGTTCAAGCTGTTACATGCGCGGCGCCCCGCGCGTCAGCGGCGCTGAGTTGGCCAGTGTGCCTATTGTCGGGCCAGAGGTGCCAGGGTTGATGCCAGGCATGCTTGACGCCCGGATGGCTTGCCGCGTCTTGCGAGCAGCCGCTGTTCAGGTTTTTCACCAAACACCTTAACCTTGCCCACGCAAAATCACGTCACGAGGACCTGCATCATGTCATTCTCGATTTCCGGAAAGACCGCGATCGTCACCGGCGGCGCCAACGGCATCGGCCTCGCCATCGGGCGGCACTTTGCCGACAAGGGGGCGAACGTGATGTTCGCCGATATGGACGAGGAACGGCTGATCGCCGAACTGGGCGACGACAAGGACGGCGACGCGATGCGGTATTTCGCAGGCGACCTGCGCGAAAAGCTGACGCTGGCCAACCTACTCTCGGCGACGCTGGATGCTTTCGACAGCGTCGATATCCTGGTCAACGCGTCACGGCAGGTGGTGGTATCGGACCCGCTCAACCCCGATGATGATGGTGTCGAGGAATTGCTCACGCAGAACCTGATGACATCTCTGCGCCTGAGCCAACTGGTGGCGAAACGGATGATCAAGCAATCCGAGGGGCAAGAAGAGGGCCCGGCGGGATCAATCGTGAACCTGTCGTCGATCGCCGCGCGGCGCACGCGGCCTGACCTTCTGGCCTATTCAGTCTCGACCGCGGCGGTGGATCAGATGACCCGCTCGCTGGCGGTCACGCTGGCGCCGCACCGCATTCGGGTGAATGCGCTGGCGTTCGGATCGGTGATGAGCGCCTCGTTGAAAGAAAAGTTGAAGGACAATCGCAGCTTTCGCGCCGATATCGAGGCGCATACGCCGCTGGGCCGTGTCGCGTCGCCGTGGGAACTGGCCGAAGCGGCGCAGTACCTGGCCAGCGACAGTGCCGCGTTCATGACCGGTCAGATCCTGACCGTGGATGGCGGGCGGTCGCTGCTCGACCCGGTGGCGGTCTCGGCGCACTAGGGGCTGCTCATCCGCCCGGATGGGCGCCTTTGCATTGATTGAACGGGGGAACATCATGGATTTCACCAAGGAAAAGCAACGCGCCGCCGCATGGTTCCGGCAATTGCGCGACGAGATCGTGACCGCGTTCGAGGCGCTGGAAGACAGCCACACCACCGGGCCGCTGTCGGATCGTGCCGCAGGCCGGTTCGAGATGACCGAGACACGCCGTGCCGCCGGGGATGGTGGTGACGCAGGTGGCGGGCTGATGAGCGTGATGCGCGGAGGCCGCGTGTTCGAGAAGGTTGGCGTGAACGTCTCGGAGGTTTACGGCCAGTTGGGCGAAGCGGCGCAGCGGGCGATGGCCGCGCGCGGTGTCCCCGGCATGGAGCGCGATCCCAGCTTCTGGGCCAGTGGGATCAGCCTTGTGGCGCATATGCAGAACCCGCATTGCCCTGCTGTGCACATGAATACGCGGATGTTCTGGACGCCGCATGCGTGGTGGTTCGGTGGTGGTTCGGACCTGAATCCGTGTATCGAATATGCCGAGGACACTGCCCATTTCCACCGGACCCAGCAGGCGCATCTCGATCCGCACGGGACCGACCTCTATCCAGAGCTGAAGGCCTGGGCGGACGAGTATTTCTACATCCCGCACCGGGGCCGGGCGCGCGGCGTCGGCGGTATCTTCCTGGATGACCGCAACAGTGGTGACTGGCAGGCTGATTTTGCACTGACGCAGGATATCGGCCGGGCTTTCCTGCCGGCATTCGTCCCGCTGATAGAGGCACGGCGCGTGCAGGAATGGACCGACGCCGACAAGGAAACGCAGCTGCTGCATCGCGGGCTCTATGCGGAATACAATCTGGTCTATGACCGGGGCACCAAGTTCGGTCTTGCCACCGGGCATGACGCCAACGCGGTGCTTATGTCGCTGCCGCCCATGGCCAAATGGGCCTGAGTCGTCAGTCCTCCGGCGCGCGCAGATCGACCCAGACCATGCGGTGTCGGCTGGCCGCTGCGGCGGTGGCGCCTGCGGGCGTGTCATCGGGCGGCCAGTGCACGCCGGACGCCACGACCTGCCAATCCTTTGACGGCAGGATGTAGCTGACCCTCAGATGCCCCGGATCCGGGGTGGGCCATGCGACGGTATCCAGACGTGGATCGGTGCGATGACCCGCCGCATCCGGCGCAGGCCCCGCGCGCATCGGGTGCGGGTCGGTCAGGCGCGGATCGCTCAGCAGTTCGCGGATGCCTTCCTTGAGCCCTTCACCGTCCTGCGGGTCCTGATTGGCGGACCCGACAAGGACAAACCGCCGCTCCGGCGCAGGCCCGAAAGCCCCATCCAGGTAGAGCGGCCAGAAGCGCAATTGATCGCGGTTACGCAGCCCGTTGCGATCCTCTGGCCCGTCAAAGACCGGCGCGGTGGCGTGGAAGGCCATCAGGTACAGCGGCCCGTCGGGGTGCTGGACGGGCACGCCCCAATGAGCCACCGACGCCAGCCGTAGCGCCGCCTGTGCCGCGGCCGAGGGAAAGGGCTGCCCGTCCCGTTGCGGCAATGTCGCGCCCGGCAGGTCACGCCAGAGCAGCGTGCTGAAGTCCTGCACCCGCGTTTCGTCCAGCGCAAAGCGCGACAGGATCGCCATGCCGCCCATTCCCGCGAAATGGCCAAAGCCATGCGCATCCTCGGGCTCACCCAGACGACCATCGCCGTCCTGATCATGGCCGGTTTGCCAGCCGGTGTTCGGGCGTCGGGCAAAGACATGGGGGTAATGCGACCCGGCGGCTGACACCCGGTCCCGCAAGGCACTGAGCGCGCGTAGTTCCAGATCGTAGTCAACCCCTTGCAGGACGAGGATATCGGGGTCGACCTGGATGATGACTTGGATCAGCGCGTCGATCTGCGCATCCTGCCCGCGCTCGATATCGCGCAACAGCAAACCCGGCCCGTCGCGCTCCAATTCGGTATTGAGGGTGGCGATGCGCAGGGTTTCGGCCGGAGCGGATACGACGGCGCAGAGCCAGACCAGAAGCGCCGCAATCAGACGGTTTGCATGGACTCGTCGGCTTCGGACGCGGCGCGGGCATAGGCCCGGCGACGCTTGGCCGTGATCAGATCGGCAATCCGGTTTGTCGCGACGCCGCGCATGATCATGCTGGCGGGAATGAAGGACCATGCGCATATCGTCCATATCAGGGCCTGTGGTCCGAGGGTCTCGAAGCTGTCGATCAGTTTCGAGATCACAAGGACCGCTGCTGGCATCAAGAATGGCAGCAAAAAGCCTAACGAAATATGAATGCTGGCGTCCCGATTGAGGCGACTGACCACATCGCCGCCGGCGGTCGGGTCGAACAGAGGCAGATTGAGCAGCACGTTGAACGCCTGACGCCGCACCGGCCAACCCCTGAGATGCACCAGGCCGATGAAGGTGAATACCATCACGAAGGACAATGCGTAGCTGAGCCCGGCAAAGGTGCGCAGCAGGTCAACGGTCTGGACATCGGTGTTGTGGGGCAAAAGCACCATCACCAGCCGTACGGGCGAGTAAGGAAAATCGAGCATTTGGCCGATGCCGCGACCGATCCCGGTCAACAGGACGCTCCAGCTGCCGGGATCCGTCAGGCCGCGCGTGATGATCGACATCAGCAGGACGGTCAGTGCGATAAAGCCGTATTTCAGCCGATTGTAGGGGGGAGCAAAGCGGAATTCGACGATGCTGGCGCAATGCCCGTGATATTCGACAAAGACCATGATCCCGGCGAGAAACCCCAGGATGATCACGATCTGCGCGGTGTCAGAGGCGACCGAAGGCAAGACCAAGGACGGTATTGCCATGAGCAATGCCACCAAAAATGCGCGCAAAATGGCGCCCGTAAGCTGTGTAATCACCGCTTGATCCCTTCAACTTGGCCTGTTGCGATACGATGCCGCAACGTTGTCCCAACTTGATCCCGCACATTCGCGCGGTATGCCTCATTTATGTCTTATTCTTGCCGTGTTTTTGGCACTGTCTCAAGAATTTGCTGAGCTTACCCTAGGGAAGGCGCGGTATTGATCTCACAACTGGTGCGAGAATACATCAATCAAGGGGTGAGAGGAAATCAGAAAAAAGCACAAACACAAGATGTTGGTGGTCTTTTCTCATGTATCACAAAAACCCGTTCATGCCCTGCGGGGCCAACACGGGTCTTGATACGATGTCGCGAGGTCTCAGGTGAAACGCGAAACTGAAGCGTCCGCAATACGCCGAATTGCGGACGCAGAGCCCTGATGGCCGGCGCCAGGGCCGGGCAACGGGGCTGTTTCGATCAGACCCAGGGGCGCTCGGCCGCCGAGCGGGTTTCGAAGCTGTCGATCGCCGCACTCTTTTCATAGGTAAGGCCGATATCATCCAGCCCTTCCAGCAGGCAGTGCTTCTTGAACGGGTCAACGTCAAAAGAGATCGTCTCACCGTCAGACGTGGTGATGGTCTGGGATTCCAGATCAATCTCGATCCGCGCATTCGCGCCTTTTTGCGCCTCGTCCATCAAGAGATCGACCTGTTCCTGCGGCAGGGCGATGGGCAGGATGCCGTTCTTGAAACAGTTGTTGTGAAAGATGTCGGCAAAGCTGGGTGCGATCACGCAGCGAATGCCGAAATCCTTGATCGCCCAAGGCGCATGTTCGCGTGACGAACCGCAGCCGAAATTGTCTCCGGCCACCAGGATCTGCGCGTCGCGATACGCAGGCTGGTTGAGAACGAAATCGGGGATTTCCTCACCGTTATCGTCATAGCGCATCTCGTCAAAGAGGTTCACGCCCAGTCCGGAACGCTTGATCGTCTTTAGGAACTGCTTGGGGATGATCATGTCGGTATCGATATTGATCATCGGCATTGGTGCGGCGACGCCGCTGAGTTTTTCGAATTTTTCCATGTCGTGTCTCCTGGTGCGGTAGCGGGCTGGAGCCCGTCCTGCCAAATCTGGGTGCGCCGGGCCCGTGGCCCGGCGGTCGACCTCACATCATCTCGCGCACGTCCGTGAGCCTGCCGGTCACGGCTGCGGCGGCCGCCATCGCGGGGGACATCAGGTGCGTACGTCCACCGCGGCCCTGGCGGCCCTCGAAATTACGGTTCGACGTGGCGGCGCAGCGCTCGCCGGGCGAGAGTTGATCGGGGTTCATCGCCAGACACATGGAGCAGCCCGCAAGCCGCCATTCGAACCCGGCCTCGATGAAGATATCGGCCAGCCCTTCTTCCTCGGCTTGGGCGCGTACCAGACCAGAGCCTGGCACGATCATGGCGCGCAACCCTTCCTTGATCTTCTTGCCTTTCAGGATCGCGGCCGCAGCGCGCAGATCCTCGATCCGGCCATTGGTGCACGAGCCGATGAACACCGTGTCGATCTCGACTTCGCTCAGCGGTGTGCCGGGGGTCAGACCCATGTAGTCGAGGCTGCGCTGCGCCGCGCCGACCTTGCCGCCGGTAAAGTCGCTGGCGGCGGGGACGGAGGCAGTGATCGGCAGCACGTCCTCGGGGGATGTGCCCCAGGTGACGACCGGCGCAATGTCTTCACCACGAATCGTGATGACTTTGTCCCAATGCGCGTCGTCGTCGGAATAGAGCGTCTTCCACCAGGCCAGCGCCGCCTCCCATGCCGCGCCTTTTGGTGCGTGCGGGCGGCCTTTGCAGTATTCAAAGGTCTTTTCGTCCGGCGCGATCAGCCCGGCGCGCGCGCCGCCTTCGATCGCCATGTTGCAGACGGTCATGCGGCCTTCCATGCTGAGATCGCGGATCGCCTCGCCGCAATATTCGATCACGTAGCCGGTGCCGCCGGCGGTGCCGGTCTCGCCGATCACGGTCAGCGTGATGTCCTTGGCGGTCACACCGGGCGAAAGCTTGCCGGTGATCTCGACTTTCATGTTCTTCGATTTCTGCTGGATCAGCGTCTGGGTGGCCAGCACATGCTCGACCTCCGACGTGCCGATGCCATGCGCCAGTGCGCCGAATGCGCCATGTGTCGCGGTATGGCTGTCACCGCAGACCACGGTCATGCCGGGCAGGGTCCAGCCCTGTTCGGGGCCGACGATATGCACGATCCCCTGGCGGACGTCACTGACCGGATAGTAGTGGATGCCTGTTTCCTTGGCGTTCCGGTCCAGCGCCTCGACCTGGATGCGGCTGTCTTCGGTCATGGTGGCGGCGTTGGCGCGGTCCAGTGTCGTGGGCACGTTGTGGTCCGGCACGGCAATCGTTTTGTCCGGGGCGCGCACCTTGCGACCGGCCATGCGCAGCCCTTCAAAGGCTTGCGGGCTGGTCACTTCATGCACCAGATGCCGGTCGATATACAGCAGGCAAGTGCCATCCTCGGCCTCATGCACCAGATGGGCATCCCAGATTTTGTCATAGAGCGTTTTGGGGGACATGGGTCCTCTCCCGTATTGTTCAGATGGTATTCAGGCGTGACAGGGGGTAGCGCGCCTCATAGGCGGGCTAGAACACTCACAGATGCGCCAAAAAACCGCCAGGGCAGGCGCGCGCGATCGTCCATGTCAAAAATCCGTCTCATGCAAGATCAGATATAGAGCTTCCCCGAGTCTCGCAAGGGCCGCCGGCACTGTGTCGTAATCCCGGATGACGCCCGCCGTTTGCCATGATAGATCAGCATTATGAGCCAGCAGCCCAACAAGGACGAAATCCTGCAATGGATTTCCGACAACCCGACCCTCACCTCGAAACGCGATATCGCCAAGGCCTTCGGGATCAAGGGTGCCGCGCGGATCGACCTGAAACGCGTGCTCAAGGAGCTTGAGGCCGAGGGGCATCTGGAAAAGCGCAAGAAGACCTACCGCGATCCGGATCGCCTGCCGCCCGTCAGCGTGCTGCAAGTGACAGAGCCGACGCCGGATGGTGACCTGATGGCACGCCCGCTGGAATGGCAGGGCAGCGGCACCGAGCCTGCCGTTTTGCTGGTGCCGCGGGCGGGCGACCCGGCGCTGGCCACAGGTGAGCGTATCCTTGCGCGGCTGCAGGAAGTGACCGGCGAGGCCCACCAATACGAGGCCCGGCTGATCCGCCGTATCGGCACCAATCCGCACAAGGTGCTGGGCGTGTTCCGGAAAGGCAGCGAAGGCGGGCGCATTCTGCCCATCGACAAGGGCAACGGCAAGGAATGGCTGGTGCCCGAGAATGCAACGGCGGGCGCCAAGGATGGTGAGTTGGTGGAGGCCGAACAATCCGGCCCCAAGGACCGCATGGGCTTGCCGCGCGCGCGGATTCTGGCGCGGCTGGGCGATCCCAGCGCGCCCCGCGCCGTGTCACTGATCGCGATTCACCAGCACGGTATTCCGGATGATTTCCCCGATGAGGTGATCGCCGAGGCGGACGCGATGAAGCCTGCGGGCCTCAAAGGGCGCACCGATCTGCGGGACATGCCGCTGATCACCATCGACCCATGGGATGCGCGCGATCACGACGATGCCTGCTACGCCCATGCCGATGAAGACCCGAAAAACGAGGGCGGTCATGTGATCTGGGTGGCCATCGCCGATGTGGCCCATTACGTCACGCCCGGCTCGGCGCTGGATGCCGAGGCGCGCAAGCGCGGCAATTCCAGCTATTTCCCGGATCGCGTGGTGCCGATGCTGCCCGATCGGCTGTCGGGTGATCTATGTTCCTTGCACGAAGGCGTGCCGCGCGCCTGCATCGCGGTGCGCATGGTGGTCAACGCCCAGGGCGAGAAGATTGGGCAGAAATTCGTGCGTGGCCTCATGCGCTCTGCCGCATCGCTGAACTACCAAGAGGTGCAGGCGGCGATGGACGGCGCGCCGAACGACAAATGCGGCCCGCTGATGGAGGACGTGATCCGTCCGCTGTATGCCGCGTACGAAACGCTCAAGATCGCGCGAAAGCATCGTCAACCGCTGGAGCTGGACCTGCCCGAACGCAAGGTAGAGCTGAGCGAAGAGGGCGTAGTGCTCAGCGTGAATTTCACCGACCGGCTGGACGCGCACAAGCTGATCGAGGAATTCATGGTGTTGGCGAATGTCGCCGCCGCCGAGGTGCTGAACGCGAAGAAATCCCCGCTGCTCTTCCGGGTCCACGAAGAGCCGCCCGAGGAAAAGCTGGATACGCTGCGCGAGGTGGCCGAGGCGGCCGGGTTGACGCTGGCCAAGGGGCAGGTGCTGAAGACGCATCATATCAATTCGCTGTTGCGCGGCGCTGCGGGCACGGACCATGCCGAGCAGATCAACATGAGCACCCTGCGCGCCATGACGCAGGCTTATTACGCGCCCAGCAATTTTGGCCATTTCGGACTGGCGCTGCGCGCCTATGCGCATTTCACCTCGCCGATCCGGCGCTACGCTGACCTGATCGTGCATCGCGCGCTGATCTCGGCGCATGGCTGGGGCGATGACGGTTTGCAGCCCGGCGACGAGGACCAGCTGGAGGCGACGGCACAGCATATCTCGGAAACCGAGCGCCGCAGCATGATGGCCGAGCGCGATACCAATGACCGCTACCTCGCGGCCTTCCTCAGCGAGCGCGTGGGCGAGGAGTTCTCGGGGCGAATCAGCGGCATTGCCAAGTTCGGCGTGTTCGTCCGGCTGGACGAAACCGGGGCGGACGGGCTGATCCCCATCCGCAATCTGGGGCGCGAGTATTTCCAGTTCGATCCGGGCACTGCGACGCTGACCGGATCAGATACGGGCCGCGTGATCGGGCTGGGCCAACGGGTCACGGTACGACTGGCCGAGGCGGCGCCTGTAACGGGCGGTATCTCGCTTGACCTGATCACGATCGAGGGCAAGGCGGCGACGCGCGGCGCGTCCGGCGCACGGGGCAAATCGCCCAGACGCAAGCTGGGGCAGGCCAAACGCAAGGCGGCGAAAGCCAAGAAGAAAGTGAAGCGCACACGGACCTGACAATCAGGCGTTTCCCTAGCGCTTGGAAACCTCTGGCACAGAGAGTCGTGCCGGGGTGGTTTCGCGGCACGACCCGGCTGCGGCGGGCGTTCAGGCCGGGCCGGTGATCTTGTTTACATGGCCCATCTTTCGGCCCGGTTTGACCTCGGCCTTGCCGTAGAGGTGCAGCGCGGCAGTTCCGTCTTTTGCCAGATCCGGCACGCGGTCCATGTCGTCACCGATGAGGTTTTCCATCACCACGTTCGAATGCCGCACGCCGCCGCCCAGCGGCCAGCCCGCGACCGCGCGAATATGTTGTTCGAACTGATCCACCGCGCAGCCGTTTTGCGTCCAATGGCCCGAATTATGCACGCGCGGCGCGATCTCGTTCACCACGAGGCCGGCGTCCGTCACGAACAGCTCCACCCCCATCACCCCGACATAATCCAGCTTGTTCAGGATCTTCGCTGCCAGCAGCACGGCGTCGGTGCGCTGGGCGGTGGTAAGGCGTGCCGGTATGGTCGTGGTGCGCAGGATGCCGCCCTCATGCACATTCTCGCCGGGATCGTAGCAGGCCACGTCGCCAGCCAGACCTCGCGCGGCGATCACCGAAACTTCGCGGCTGAAGTCCACGAACCCCTCGTAGAGCGACGGCGCGCCGTTCATCTCGGCCAGCGCCGCTTCGGCCTCGTTGGGGCTGCTGATACGGGCCTGTCCCTTGCCGTCATAGCCAAAACGGCGGGTTTTCAGAATCGCGGGCAGGCCGATTTCGGACATGGCTTGGGTCAGGTCCACGCCATCATCCACGGCGGCAAATGGGGCGGTTTGCAGCCCCAGATCGTTCAGAAATGCCTTTTCCACCAGCCGATCCTGGCTGACACGCAGGGCCTTGCGGTTCGGGCGCACGGGCTTGAGCGCCTCAAGAATATCAAGCGCAGAGGTGGGGATATTCTCGAACTCGAAGGTGATGACATCGACGCTGGCGGCAAATTTGCGCAGCGCGCCCTCGTCCTCGTATGCCGCTTGAATATGGGCGTTGGCCACGTGGCTGGCGGGGCAGTCGGCGCCGGGTTCGAAGATGCAGGTTTTGAAGCCCAGACGCGCGGCTGCAACGCTGAGCATACGCCCCAGCTGCCCGCCGCCGAGGATACCAATGGTTGCGCCTTGTGGCAGGGGGTTAGTCATCACGAGGCTCCTGCGGGATCGAGGCCGAGAGCGCGGCGCGCCAGGCGTCCAGTCGTTCGGCCAGTGCGGCGTCATTGTTGGCCAGAATCGCGGCGGCCATCAGCCCGGCATTGGCAGCTCCCGCAGCACCGATCGCCATGGTTGCGACCGGATAACCGCGCGGCATCTGCACGATGGAGTAAAGGCTGTCTATACCCGACAGGGCCTTGGTCTGGATCGGCACGCCGATCACGGGCACGCGGGTTTTGGATGCCATCATGCCCGGCAGGTGCGCGGCCCCACCCGCGCCGGCGATGATCGCCTTCAGGCCGCGTTCGGCGGCGTTGAGGCCGTAATCCCAAAGCCGGTCCGGGGTACGGTGGGCTGATACGATCCGGGTCTCGTAGGCGATGTCCAGTTCGTCCAGAATTTCCGCGGCCTGCTTCATCGTGGGCCAGTCCGACTGACTGCCCATGATGATCCCTACTGTCACGTCCGGCATGTCGTGTCCCCCGATGTTGGAGGGCGCACTATACTCACCCGCGACGGCTAGGCAATGATATCCGGCGTCAGACGGTCCTCGATATAGGCAATCCGGTCCTTGAGACGCAATTTCTGTTGCTTGAGCCGTTTGATTGTAAGCCGATCGAGCGGACCGCGCTCTTCGAGCGCCGAGATTGCCAGATCCAGATCACGGTGCTGACGGCGGAATTCGATCAGCTCGACGTGGAGCACGTCGTCCGATTTCATCGACAGGTCGCCAAAAGCGTTCATAAGCCCCGATTCCCTCAAGGTTGCATGGAAAGACAGGATAGGCGCTGTTGCACGTTTCGCAAAGCCCTTGCGGCGCCCGGAGTGAGTGCCCATATTCCTTTCATGCGGTGGTCGCCAGAATGGGGCCACTTGCATATGGACCGGTCGCTTAGATTCAAGGACATGTCGATGACAAAACTGACTTTAGGGGCACACCCCTACATGCTGGGCTTTGAACAGCTGGAAAGGTTGCTGGAACGCAGCGCCAAATCCGGCAACGAAGGCTATCCGCCGTTCAATATCGAACAGACCAGCGAAAACTCCTATCGCATTACCTTGGCCGTGGCCGGGTTTTCCGAAGATGATCTGGCCGTGACGGTCGAGGACAGGCAATTGGTCATACGTGGCCGCCAAGCCGACGACATGGGCGAACGGGTATTCCTGCATCGCGGCATCGCGGGCCGCCAGTTTCAGCGATCTTTCGTGCTGGCTGACGGCGTCGAGGTGGGCGCGGCGATCATGGAAAACGGGCTGCTGCATGTCGATCTGACCCGGGCCCAACCCGAGATGGCCGTACAGACCATCAAGATCAACAAGAACCGCGCATAGGAGAGGAAGAGTATGGATACCAAGTATGATTTTGGCGCAGGCGAACAAAACCGCATCGCATATGTGCGTTCGGTCGATGTGACCGAACTGCCGCAGGCTCTGCAGGCACAGGTTCATGGGCTGGACCGGCTTTATGCCGTTCACAGCGCCGAGGGTGAGCGACTGGCGCTGGTGCGTGACCGCAAGCTGGCCTTTGTGCTGGCCCGGCAGAACGATCTGACGCCGGTGGCAGTGCACTAATCGGGATGCGTGTGGCCTGACCATAGAGTCTTGCTGCTTGAACAAGGCGGTGCGTGTGGCGGGTGTGGCGATTTCGATTCACCTTCCCCGCCTGCTGTTCTAAGGTTGACGCAAACCCGACAGCGAGACGCATGTGCCTCAGGCCACCCCGAAAATCGCCATTCTGCCCAGCAATATGAAGCTGGGTGCACAGCCTGGCGCGATCCCGCTGGAGCGGTTGATCTGGCCCTTGGGCACGCCTCAAGAAATCTCGGGCAAATGTCTGCGCGATCTTGGCACTGATGATCATCTCATCGTCTTTCCCCGGACCACGCTGCATTTCCGCCCGTTCTGGGGTATCCGTGCGCGGATCTCGATCATGGTGATGGAACCGCCTGCGATCCACGGCCATCATCTGCGCAGGCTGCGCTGGAGCTATCGGCGCTTTTTTCGGGTTCTGACCTGCAACGAGGGACTGCTGGCGGCGATCCCCAATGGCATCTTTTTTGCTCATGGCAGCACATGGGTGCCGGAATGGCGCACGCTGGACCTGACCAAGACGCGCATGACCTCGCTCATAGCCTCGGCCAAACGCTCGCAAGAGGGGCACGCATTGCGTCACAGCGTCGCTGCCTGGGCCAGTGCGGAGGGGCTGGACGTGGATACGATGGGCGGTGGTTATGTCCCCTTCGGTGCCAAGGCCGAAGGTCTGGCCCCCTACCGCTATTCCATCGTGATCGAGAATGTGCGCGAGCGGAATTACTTTACCGAGAAGTTGCTGGACGCGGTGCTGTGCCAGACCGTGCCGATTTACTGGGGTTGCCCGAATATCGCCGATTTCATCGACACCAGCGGTATGATCATATGCGAATCCCAAGAAGATATCCGGCGCGCCGTTCTGGACGTATCGGAGACCCAGTACGAGGCATTGCGCCCTGGCCTGATCGCGGTGCAGGGACAGGCCGACGGTTGGGCCGACTACATGGGCCGCGCGGCGCGTGCGGTGCTGGACAGCGCCTGAGGGAACAGTGCCGCGTTCCCCGTTTTCAAAACGGGATCTGGAAATCCCCGATCACGTCGTGACTTGGTTAGGCGGCGCTATGCGGACTTCACTGAGGCCCGGAACCGGCGTTCCGGTCCCATGCCCCGGGGGTGTTTTGGTTTAGTCGCGCGGCGCATCGGCTTGTTCGGCCAGCCAGCGCTCGGCCTCGAGCGCTGCCATGCAGCCCATACCGGCCGAAGTGACCGCCTGACGGTATTTCCAGTCGGTCAGATCCCCCGCGGCGAAGATGCCGGGCACAGTGGTTTCGGTGCTATCGGGCTTGGTGACGACATAGCCGCCCATGTGCGTTTCCAGCACATCCTTGACCAATTCGTTCGCGGGCGCATGGCCGATGGCGATAAAGACGCCCTTGCAGGGGATGTCGGTGATCTCGCCGGTTTTCGTATGCTTGACCTTGACCCCTTCGACGCCCAGCGGGTTCTCGGAGCCATAGACCTCGTCCAGTTCGTGGAACCACAGCGGGTGGATCTTGGGGTTCTTCTCCAGCCGGTCAATCAGGATGCGCTCGGCGCGCAATTCATCGCGGCGGTGGATTAGCGTGACCTTGGAGGCGAAATTGGTCAGGAACAGGGCCTCTTCGACCGCCGTGTTGCCGCCACCTACGACGACGATCTCCTGCCCGCGATAGAAGAACCCGTCACAGGTGGCGCAGGCGCTGACGCCGAAGCCTTTGAATTTCTCTTCGCTGGGCAGGCCCAGCCATTTGGCGCGCGCACCGGTCGCCAGAATGATCGCGTCGGCCTCGTAGACCGTGCCGCTGTCGGACTGGCAAACAAAGGGGCGCGAGTCGAAGTCAATCGAGCTGATGATGTCGCCGATGATTTCGCAGCCCATGGCCTTGGCGTGGGCCTCCATCCGCACCATCAGATCAGGACCCTGCACTTCGGTATCGCCAGGCCAGTTCTCGACTTCGGTGGTGGTGGTCAGCTGGCCGCCCGGTTCGATCCCCTGCACCAGGATCGGATTCAACATCGCACGGCTGGCGTAGACGCCGGCGGTGTATCCTGCCGGGCCGGAGCCGATGATAAGTACCTTGGTCTTGCGAGTTTCGGCCATGGGGCGTGCCTTTCGGGTCAGTCATTGCGCGTCGGTATCGGCCTGATATAGACGCGGCGGGCGCTGGGTGAAACCCCTGCAATGCTGTGCTGCATAATGCGAATGTCGGGACGGATCGCGCAACGATATTGCGTCAGGGCGAAGCATTGTTGCGCAGAGTCGCGCTCTGATATAAGAACCGGAAAATCATTAACGCGCATTCCAAGGACAGGTAAGAGATGGCGACAACCCGCCTTGACTCGATTGATCGCAAGATTCTGGCCGAATTGCAGGCCGATGGCCGTATGACCAACGTGGAACTGGCCCGGCGCGTCGGCATTTCTGCGCCGCCCTGCCTGCGCAGGGTGCGTACGCTGGAAGAAAGCGGCTATATCCGCGGATATCACGCGGATGTGGATGCGCGTGAGCTGGGCTTCGAGGTGCGTGTTTTCGCTTCGGTCGGACTGCTCAGCCAGGCCGAGGCCGATCTGAGCGCGTTCGAGGCGCGTTGCCGGGCCTGGCCGCTGGTACGTGAATGTCACATGCTGAACGGCGAAGTGGACTTCATCCTCAAATGCGTGGCCCCTGATCTAAGCAGTTTTCAACGGTTCCTGACCGAAGAACTGACCGCTGTCGAGAATGTGGCCAGCGTCAAGACCTCGCTGGTCATCCGGGTCGCCAAGGACAAGCCGGGCGTGCCGTTCGACGTTCTGGAAGATCGGCTGACCAAGGAGGCGTAGGCCGGGCTTCGGCCCCGCATCCTGCCTTGCAAGCACATTTCAACACGAAACGTTTTACGCGGTATTCCATCCGTCTTGCGGCCGCAACGGCGCGCGTGGATGCGCAAGGCTGCCGAATTCCACCGGTTTGCGGATATGCGGGAAGAACCCGAGGAACAGCGCCAGTTCATCCTGGGTCATGGAATGGTCAAAGCCCGGTCCGGGGTGGAAGGTTTCAACCGAAAGTCCCGCGGCCATGATCGTCGCATGGCGCGGCAACAGCAGGTGAAACAACTGAACCGCGCTGGGCGGGCGCAGTTCGATCACTTGGGTGCCGTCGAGCATGTCGCGCACCGGGCGCAGGGTCTGATCCTGAATGTTGGGATCTCGCCTCAGCACGCGCGCGCCGGGGCCGGCCATGAAATCGGTCATCGGGCGGCTGATGCCCAAGGCATCAGCCATCACGCGGATAAGGCGTGGCCCGGTCCCGCCAAAGGCGCAGGCGTCGGGGCGCAATGTTATCGTACCGATCCAGAGCAGGGGCGAAGGGCCGCGTTCGCCCGTCTGGAGCCTCATCCCCGGCATGAGATCCTCGACCGCAACAGGGCCGTGCGTGGTCGTGATCAGGGTGCCGCGCGCAAAGGCGGAAAAGGCATCGATGAAAGGCGGCGTGGCCGGTGCCGAATGCCGCGCCTCGCCGATCTGGCCATTGCCGCACAGATACTGCACGTCATAGCTGATTGTCGGTTGCGCGCGCGGGCTGTCCAGCCCGGGCATCGTGGCGGCATTGTCGGCAAGTCCCGAGCCGACGCGCGACGCGTTTGCCAGACTCGCTGCCGAGGGGGTGTAGACCATGCTGTGTTACCCTTTCCAGGTTGTCACAACCGCGTCGGCCCCCACCGACAACGACAGCTGGACGGATGTCATCTGCAAACAGCTGCAGACGGAATATGTGGTTTTGTTGGTGATCGTCAGATCTCCGGAAACAGTGGAAGCATGAGCGACGTCAATCCTCTGGGCGCAGTGATCGTTTTCCTTGCGGCGTGAACGGGTTTGCCAAATTTCGACCTGCGGGCCTCGATACAGGGACGCCTTGGCGTGATCTGAATAAACAGATGAGACCGTCCGTCGGAATGGACGGCCCCATCTGATCCACAACACTTCTCACTCGTACAATCCTTATGCGGCTAGCACGGCGCTCAGGCGCGGCGCAGCCGGCATGCTGCGTATCCGGTCAGGCGGGCGGCGATATTCGCGCGGTGCCCGCGGCGGAACGGCATATCAGGAAGCTCGGTCAGGCTGGCGGCCAGAACGGATTTCATCCAACGGCTCTGTTTCGGTTTCATCTGCTTCATCTCCTCGACTTTGCCCGCCTCGCGGGTCTGCACTTTACTTGGCGTTGATGAACAATATGGCAGGGCTTTGAGGCCAAGGTTTGACCGCTCGGGCAATTTCGGTAAATGCGCAGGGGAAACTTAATTTTTATAATACAAATTTACGTAGAAGACTGAAAGTAAACAGTATTATGCATGTACTTTACGTGGTTTCAGAATCGCGTCATGCACGCTTGGGTGGAAATGCGGCAAAGGCGGGTTGGCTTGGCCGCGTTTTTGCCAAATTCCGGCAACTGTTGATGGGGCATCGGTCCGGTTCTGAACTGGCTCGCGGATCAAGAGCCACGCGGTGGTGAGAATTCAGAGGCGGATTGTCGCGATCAGGCGGCCATAATCGGCCTCGCCGTGATGTGTTGTGCGCCGGAAGGAATAGAACCGGTCGGCATCCGCGTAAGTGCAGTGGCGGGTCCATTCCGCATGGCCCACACCCGCGTTGCGCAGCCGATACAGGCCAAAGCCGGGCAGATCGAATTGCATCCGGTCCCCTTCACCGTTGGCAAAGAACCGCGAGGCTTCGGGATCTTCGGCCAGAAACTCATCAAGGAAATCGGGGCCGACCTCGTAGGCGGCCTGGCTGATCGTGGGGCCGATCACGGCAGTGATGTCGCTACGCTGCGCCCCGAGGTCCTCCATCGCGTCCAGTGTTGCCTCCAGCACGCCGTCCAGTGCGCCGCGCCATCCCGCATGTGCCGCGCCGATAACCCCGGCGGAGTGATCGGCAAAGAGTACGGGCTGACAATCCGCCGTCAGGATACCAAGCGCCAGCCCCGGTGTGCGAGTCACCATCGCATCGGCGCGGGGCCGCTCGGTCAGGGGGCCGTCCACGGTTGCCACCTCGGCGGAATGGACCTGATGCACCGTGATCAAGTGATCGACAGGCACCTGCATCGCCGCAGCGACGCGGGCACGGTTGATGGCGACGATCTCGGATTGGTCAGAAGAGCCGGGGCCGCAATTGAGGCCGTGAAATATGCCCGAAGACGCGCCGCCCTTGCGGGTGAAGAAGCCATGGCGCAGCGGCACGAGCCGGTCGGCGGTGAGGATCTCCAGTGTCATGGTGTGCATCCCGGTGGCGGGACGGCGCCTTCGGGATAAAGGGCCATCACCTTGAAGAGCGTCCCCATTTCTGCCGGGTGGGTCAAGCGCCGATGTGCGGCAACATGCGTGTCCAATGCCGCGCCGGTCATCCCGGTGGCCAAAGTCTGCGCACGCTGGGTGATCCCGAGGCGCTCCAGAAAGACGCCTTGAGGTGTGAGGCGGCTGTGTGCTGCGGGCGCGCTGGCCTGCGCCAGCGCCTCGAAATCCACATGCGCCGTCAGGTCGGCGGTGCCGGGGGCCGCAAGCGGATCGGCATGGGCGTGATTGCTCAGCGCTTGAAATGTATCACCCAGGGTGTGCCAGTCGCCATAATCCACAATCAGCGCCGCGCCTCCCTGCGTCGCGATGCGCTGGCCAATTTCACTGGCGATGCTGACACCGGGCGGGCAAAGCTCGATGATATCGCCGTTCGTTGTATCCATCAGCCGGTGGTCCAGCGCGGGGATCGGCAGGCGCGCACCGAGCCCAAAGACCAACATGCCGTCTTGCTGCCCAACGCAGCGTTCGCGCCAGCCCGGCCCGTCGCGCTGTATCTGTCGAATCGGCAGCGCGTCGAAAAATTCATTCGCAACGAGGAAAATGGGCAGGTCCGGCACATCCTCCAGCCGGTCGTGCCATTGGACATCGGTGCCTTGCAGGGTGCGGCGTTGGACGGCGCGCAGGGTAGGGGAGCCTTCGACCAGATGAATCTGTGCCGCGTCCGAAAAACCGGGCACCTTTGCCGTCGCCCGCAGCATGTCGGCCATCAGCGTGCCGCGCCCCGGTCCTAGTTCAACCAGCGCGAACGGGGCGGGTGCCCCCTGATCCAGCCAGGCCTGCGCCATAGCCAGCCCAAGAAGTTCTCCGAACATCTGGCTGATTTCGGGGGCGGTCGTGAAATCGCCCGCGGCGCCCAATGGGTCGCGCGTGGTGTAATAGCCGTGTTCGGGATGCATCAGGCAGATCTGCATGTAGTCCGACAGAGGCATCGGACCGGATTGCGTGATCCGCGCCAGCAGATGCCGGTAGAGCGGAGTCGTGGTGGGCGTCATCTGCGGCGCCGGGCCACTACGATCAGGCCGATGCCGACGGCAATCATCGGCAGGGACAGCAATTGCCCCATGCTTAGCCCCGCGCTGCCAAACCGCAGGACATGGCCCATCGGGTTGTCGGCCGAGATGAACTGCGCATCCGCCTGACGGGCGAATTCGACGATGAACCGGCCCAGCCCGTAGCCGATGAAAAAGACGCCGGTGACGAAACCGGGCGTTCTCAACGCGCCGCGCCGGTAGACCAGCCACAGCAGGATCGCTCCCAGAAACAGACCCTCCAGCAGCGCCTCGTAAAGCTGCGAGGGATGGCGCGCGCAGAGCGTCAAGATGTCCGGGCAATCCTGTGCCGCGGCCCCGGGAAAGGCCACGCCCCAAGGCAAGTCGGTGGGCCGGCCCCATAATTCGGCATTCACGAAATTCGCCAGCCGACCGAACAGAATGCCGATGGGTGCGACCATCGCCATCACGTCGGATAGCGACAGCGGGTGAATACCGTGCCGGGCGGCAAAGAGGAAATTGACCGCGACCACCCCCAGAAGCCCGCCGTGGAAGGACATGCCCCCATGCCAGATCATCAGGATCTCGGCCGGGTTTTGCAGGTAGTAGAGCGGCTGATAAAACAGGACGAACCCGATCCGCCCCCCCAGGATCACCCCGAGAATGACCCAGAACAGCAGGTCATCGACCTGTTTCTCGTTCAGCGCCGGCGCATCGCCGGGCCAGAGCTGCGGCCGGCGGGTGGTGTGGACGACGATTCGCCACCCGAGGATCAGACCGGCGATATAGGCCAGCGCGTACCAGCGCAGCGCGAATTCGATCCCGAAAACGGAGATCGAGAAAATCTCTGGCGAGAGATCGGGGAATGGGATCATGGTCAGCATTTGGTGCCGTCTTGCCCATTGTGCGCCGGGGAAGTCAACCTTGTGGCGCGCGCCCGATCACCCCATATAGGGTTCAGACAATATGCCGGAGAGAATGACGATGCAGACCCGCAACAAAGTGCTCGACGATATCTCGCAACTGATGACCAACGCGATGGGCGTGGCGCAGGGCGCCAAGCAGGAAGCCGAAACCGCAATGTCCTCGTTGGTGGACCGCTGGCTGGCGGATCGTGATTTCGTCACCCGAGAGGAATTCGACGCCGTGCGCGCCATGGCGCAGAAGGCCCGCGAAGAAAACGAGGCCCTGAAGGTGCGGCTCGACGCGCTGGAAAGCAAGTCCGCCGATTGAGGGCGGTTCATCGCGAAAGATCGGTCATAGGATCAGCGGGAGAGCCGGACCTCTGCCTTGGCGGGATACATGGCTTTTTCGAAAAGTTTGATTTGACTTGAATCGCTGACACCCCCACGCTCAGAAAAGTACGCTTTTATCAGTAACTTACAATCCAGAGGCGTGCACTCCAGTCGCGTAACGTGCGTGGGTTGCAAAATGGTGTTGGAGCAAGCAGAGCAAAGGTGCGGCAATCCGGAGATGTCCGCCGGACTGGACGGGTTGCGTGCAGGATGATCTCGCCACAGACCTGCGCCGGATCAAAAGCGGTCTGGCAAAGGCCCGCGCTTTGCGGGGCATCATCAGGGACGCGCCAGAACAGCTGCGCCGCGACGCGGCAATCATCACCTACACCCGTATCGTCGACGATCTGATGGAGCGGTTGCACAGGCTGGAGCAGTCCGGGGTGTTCGACCAGGCGCTGGCCAACGCCGTGCGGGACCGCATCAAGGAACGTGATGACGGCTTATCTTGATCGAAAGAGATAAGCGTCCACAACTTATTGCGGTTATCCACAACAAATTGCTTTACAGGATGAATCGGGTGCCCCACCATATCTGGTAAGGGTGAGGGGATTACCCCCCGCCCATAGAGCAGGCCCATAGTGCTTGGGGGCGCTACCCATCCCCAGCGCTAAGCAAAAACGAGGTGGCACCGTGGCATTGTCAGAGCAATACCTGCAGGAAGACCTTCATCCCATCGATATCGTCGAGCATCTGGCCGAACACAACGACTGGGATTTCGACCGGATCGGGGACGATCAGATCGCCATGGCTGTCGTGGGCCAGTGGCGGACCTATGCGATCACCTTGGCCTGGTCGGCTTATGACGAGACCTTGCGGCTGATCTGCACCTTCGAGATGGAGCCACCGGAAGAAAAATTGCCCGCGCTCTATCATACGCTCAACGAGGTCAATGACCGCTGCTGGGCCGGGGCGTTTACCTATTGGCTGGAGCAAAAGCTGATGGTGTATCGCTATGGTCTGGTGATGACCGGCGGGCAAGAGGCGAGCCCCGAGCAGATCGACACGCTGATCACCGCCGCCGTGACAAGCGCCGAGCGGTATTACCCGGCCTTCCAACTGGTCGTCTGGGGCGACCGCAGCCCACGCGATGCGATGCAGGTCGCCATCGCGGAGACCTACGGGCGCGCCTGAACCGAGCGTTCTTTCATGAGTGCCTTCGGCACGCTGCACCAGCAGTTGGGGGTCAGCCCCCAACGTTGAAAATTGATACAATTTTCAACGCTCCCTCCGGGGCATATTTTTTGGCCAGAAGATGCAAGTTTCGGTCTTGAACCGACAGGCGGCGAGCATTTCTTTGCCGTCGTTACGTTCGGGCGTTGCCCAGCGAAATCGCGCGGCGTAACAGTGTGTCACAGGCTGAAGATGTTGGGAAAGGGCGAGGTATGGACATGGATTTCGTGGCGACGCGCGGTCTCGTACTGCTGGGATGTGGCAAGATGGGATCGGCCATGTTGCAAGGTTGGCTTTCGGACGGGCTGCCGCCAGAGTCGGTCTGGGTGATTGACCCGAACCCAAGTGAATGGCTGCAGGGTACGGGTGTGCATATCAATGCTGACCTGCCTGATGCACCGGGCATCGTGCTGATTGCGGTCAAGCCGCAGATGATGGGCGAAGCCTTGCCTGCGATCGCGGCGAATGGCAGCGGCGAGACACTCTTTTTGTCGGTCGCTGCGGGCACGCCGATTTCGGCATTCGAGGCGGCATTGGGCGCCGAGAGCGCGATCATCCGCGCCATGCCCAACACCCCAGCTGCTGTCGGACGGGGCATCACGGCCATTGTTGGCAACGCGCATGCGGGGGCGGCGCAGATGGATCTGGCCGAGACATTGCTGCGCGCCGTGGGGCAGGTGGTGCGGCTGGACGATGAAGGGCAGATGGATGCGGTGACGGGTGTTTCTGGGTCCGGGCCGGCCTATGTGTTCCATATGATCGACTGTCTTGCGAAGGCAGGCGAGGCACAAGGGCTGTCGCCTTCGTTGGCGATGCAACTGGCCAAGGCGACGGTGGCGGGCGCAGGTGCGCTGGCCGAAGCGGCGGACGAGAACCCCGCGCAGCTGCGCGTCAACGTGACCAGCCCCAATGGCACCACGCAGGCCGGGCTGGAGGTGCTGATGGATGAGGCCACAGGCTTGCCACCGCTGATCAACAAGACCGTGGCCGCGGCAGCGGACCGGTCGAGGGAGCTGCGCAATGGCGGATGAAATTTCCTTTGACGACTTTCTGAAGGTGGACATCCGCGTTGGCCGGGTGATCCGGGCCGAACCGTTTCCCGAGGCGCGCAAACCGGCGATCAAGATGTGGATCGACTTTGGCCCCGAGATCGGGACACGCAAGACCTCGGCACAGGTGACGGCGCATTACACGCCCGAAGGGCTGGTGGGTCGTCAGGTCATGGGCGTGGTAAACTTTCCGCCCCGCCAGATCGGCCCGTTCATGTCCGAGGTGCTGGTGCTGGGCCTGCCTGACCCGGAGGGCGAAATCGTGCTGTTGCGTCCCGACAGTGAGGTTCCAGAGGGAGGGCGGATGCATTGACCCGAGTCTTTCTTACCCGTCCCTTGCCCGCCCGGGTGATCGCGGCGGCAGAAGCGGCGTTCGAGGTCGAGGTGCGCCAGAGCACCAAGCCGATGAAACCGGCTGAGATGCGCGCGGCCCTCGCGCTCTATGACGGCGTTCTGGCAACGCTGGGCGACCGGTTCGATGCCGGGATCTTTGAGGAAGGTGGCCACCGCTGCAAGATTTTGAGCAATTTCGGAGTGGGCTATAACCACATTGATGTGGAGGCGGCGCGTGCCTGCGGGGTCACCGTGACCAACACGCCGGGCGCTGTCACCGATGCCACTGCCGATATAGCGCTGACCCTGATGCTGATGACGGCGCGGCGCGCGGGCGAAGGTGAGCGGCTGGTGCGGTCAGGCAAGTGGGAGGGCTGGCATCCGACGCAGATGCTGGGCCAGCACATGAGCGGCAAGACTGTCGGTATCATTGGCATGGGCCGGATCGGCCAGGCGATTGCCCGGCGCTGCCATTTCGGGTTTGGCATGGACGTGATCTATGTGAATCGATCCGAAAAGACGCTCGACTTCGAAGCCGAGCGGAAAGAGGACATGAAAGCGTTGGCCAAGGCCGCCGATTTCGTGGTGGTCGCCGTGCCGGGCGCTGCCGAGACGCGCCACCTGATCGGCGCCGAGATGTTTCATGCGATGGGCAAACACGCCTATCTCATCAATATCTCGCGCGGCGATGTGGTGAAGGAAAGCGCGCTGATCTCGGCGCTGGAGCGGGGGCGGATCGCAGGCGCGGGGCTGGATGTCTACGAGAACGAGCCGCGAGTGCCCGATGCACTGCTGACGCGCGAAGACGTGGTGTTGTTGCCGCATCTTGGGACCGCCGCGCAGGAAGTACGCGAGGCGATGGGCATGGTCGCGGTGGAAAATCTGCGTGCCTTCTTTGAAGGCGTTGTTCCGCCCAATGTCGTGAACTAAAGCGCTTCGCGAAAAGTCCGGGAGCGCGGGCTTTCGCGAGATGCGCGTTTGGCGGCGAATGCAGACCGGATTGGCAATTCAGATTTGGCGCAAACCGCTCTATGATCGGCGCCAACCCTTTTCGGAGCACCTGTCATGACATCCTGCGCGATCACCGGCACGGGCGTTTTTACGCCCCGTGAATCCATCACAAACGACGAGCTTGTGCAGGCCTTCAATGCCTATGCCGATCTCTACAATACCGAGAATGCCGCAGCGATCGCCGCCGGAGAAATGGCGGCCAAGGACCCTTCCAGTTCAGAGTTCATTTTTGCCGCCTCGGGGATCGAGCAACGCTACGTGATGGACAAGAGCGGCGTGCTGGATCCTGCCGTCATGCATCCGCATCTGCGCGTGCGCAGCGATGATGAACCCTCGATCATGGCAGAAATGGCGCTGGCGGCCTGCCGTGACGCGTTGGCACAGGCGGGGCGCAAGGCCGAGGAAGTCGATCTGGTGATCTGCGCGGCGTCCAATCATGAGCGGCCCTATCCCGCCATCGCGGTAGAGATTCAACAGCTTCTGGGCGCGGGCGGTTTCGCTTTTGACATGAACGTGGCCTGTTCTTCGGCGACCTTCGGGATGCAGGCGGCGGCAGACATGATCCGGGCCGGATCGGTCCGTTGTGCGCTGGTCGTCAACCCCGAGATCTGTTCGGGCCACTTGGAATGGCGCGACCGGGATTGCCATTTTATCTTTGGTGATGTGTGCACGGCGGCCGTGCTGGAGCCTTCGGACGCAGCCAATGGCGCGCATTTCCTTATCCACAGCACTCGCTGCGCGACGCAGTTTTCCAACAACATCCGCAACAATAACGGCTTTCTGCGGCGGGCCCATGACCAGATGCAGGACCGGCGCGACATGCAGTTCATGCAAGAGGGGCGAAAGGTCTTCAAGGAGGTGCTGCCGCTGGTGTCAAAACATATCCTGTCGCACCTGGAAGACGCAGGCGTGAGCGCGGACAGCCTTCGGCGGTTGTGGCTGCACCAGGCGAACAAGTCGATGAACGATTTCATCGGGCGCAAGGTGCTGGGCCGGGTGCCGGAACCCCATGAACAGCCAAACATCCTGCAGGATTACGCGAATACGTCGTCGGCAGGATCGATTATTGCGTTCTCGAAATACTCCGCAGATCTGGAACCAGGCGATCTGGGGCTGATCTGCTCCTTCGGGGCGGGCTATTCGGTGGGGTCGGTTCTGGTGGAACGCGCCGGGTAAGGTGGATTTTCTGCGCGAAGGAAATCAGCCAGAGAAAATTCGCGAATTTCCTCACTCCCCGGCCATGGCAGCGCGCCAGTGGCGGCGGCAGAGGCTGACATAGGTTTCATTGCCGCCGATCTGGACCTGATCGCCATCGGTCAGCACGCGGCCCGTCGCGTCTTGTCGGATGACCATTGTCGCCTTCTTGCCGCAGTGGCAAATGGTACGCACCTCGCGCATTTCGTCCGCCAGTGCCAGCAAGGCAGCCGAGCCCGGGAACAGCGCGGCTTGGAAATCCACTCGCAACCCATAGCACATGACCGGAACGCCCAGGTCATCGACGACGCGGGCCAGTTGCCAGACCTGTTCGCGGCTCAGAAACTGTGCTTCGTCGACAAAGATGCAGGCGATCTTGTCTTCGGCAGTGATGCGCTCCAGCTTCGCGAACAGATACTCGTCCGGTGCAAAGGTCTCGGCGGGTTGGCCGATCCCGATCCGCGAGGCAATCTGTCCCGTGCCCGCGCGGTTGTCGAGCTGTGCAGTCATCAGGCAGGTTTTCATGCCGCGTTCGCGGTAGTTATGCGCGGCCTGCAACAGAAGCGTCGATTTGCCCGCGTTCATCGTGGAATAGTGAAAGTAGAGTTTTGCCATTTTGCCGGTGTTGCAGAAGCCTGCGATCTTTTCAATCAGGTGGGTGTCCGGCGCTGCAGGATCGGGTCATCGGCCAGACGCAGGGAGAGATTTAGAACTGACAGTCGCGCGATAATTGTTTAATGGGAGACGACTTTGACGGTTCCCGCCAGCCGGGGCCTTGGTTTCTTGGGGGTCTTTCATATGACGGCGATGGGCAGCTACCTGAAAAAGCATACCGAAGCATTGGTCAAGGATGTGGGGATTGAGCCCGCGTGCAAACTGACCGGTAAATCCAAGGCCACGCTGGGCCGCTATTACTCGGATCACGACGAACATGCCGATCGTTTCATGCCGGTCGACGCCGTCGCGGCCCTGGAAGAGGCGGCATCCTATCCGCATGTCACTGCCGCTCTGGCCGAGTTGCAAGGAATCAGCCTCAGCTATGATGATAACCGCCGCAACGCCAAGGATAAGGGCGGTGTGAACAGCGATGTGATCGCTCTGAGCCAGCGGTTTGCCATGCTGATGGGGGAGTATCAGCAGTCTATTCAGGACGGCGTGATCACCGTGAACGAGGCCAAGCGGTTGCTGCGTGAAACCACACAGCTGCAAAAAGTGCTGATCGATATGAAGATGCATCTCGAGGAAGAAGCCACCTGAGGCGGGTTGTCGGCCTGCCTCTTGCGCGCCTGATTTGTGGTCTTGGTCTTCTGTCGCGGCAGCTCATTTGACACAATCACCCCATCCGGGCTCGCCGTCGCAGCGCCGTGGGCGCGCGGCCATAGCGGCGGCGCATGGCGCGAGCCATCGCCGCAGGCGATTCGTAGCCACAGCGCACTGCGATTTCGGCCACGCTCAACTGTGTCCCATCCAGCAGCTTGCGCGCCTCCGACAGGCGTAAATGGCGATAGACCATGCCGGGCGGAGCCCCTAGCACACGCCGGAACCGCCGGTCGAGCGTTCGGGGCTGGCAGGTCAACAGGCGCGCCAGTGCAATCAAACTCAGCGGGCGTTCCACATGATCGCGCATCAGGCCGACGGCGCGACGTACCAGTGGATCGCCGCCGCGTCCGCGTGCTGCGGCGTCCTGCGGTGGGCTGCGTTCGTTGCCATGCATGAACTGGTCCTCGACATCCAGCCGCGTGGCCATCCCGGCATGCTGCGCGATCAGATCCAACGTCAGATCAAAGGCCGACATTGCCCCGGCACAGGTGATCATCGGCCCGTCCCGCACGGCGCGGGCGCGCTCCACCTCGACTTCCAGAAACTGCTCGGCAAAGCTATCCAGCATGTCCCAGTGAAGCGTCGCCCGCCGCCCGTTCAGCAGCCCGGCTGATGCCATCAGCCACGGACCTGCATCCAGCCCGATCATGGCACCGACGCGGCTTGCGGCGCGCCGTAACGCCCGGCGGGCATTGGCATCGTCATGGCGCAGGTGGTCATAGCTTGCATGCACAAAGAGATAATCACACCGCTCCATCCCGCTCATCGCCGGGCCAAGCGCGCCATGCGGTAAAACCTGGATGCCGCTGGAGGATTGCGCCGCAGCACCATCCAACGTGAGGATCCGCCAATCGAACAGCCTTGCGTGTGCCACGTCATTGGCGGCGCGCAGTGGCTCGATGCAATTGCTCAGACACAGGTTGGAGAATCGGTCGAATACCAGAAAGGCGATGGTGACGGGTGTCGTTGGTGTTTTTGTCCATTCCTGCATCATTATTGCCCATTAAGGCACATTGCGGGCGGGGTCCAGCGCGCTAGCCTCGGGGCAGAAAAACACCGGAGGATTGCCTGATGCCCCTGACCATGAACCGCGAGGTTTTCATCACCTGTGCCGTGACCGGATCGGGCGGTACGCAGGACCGTAGCCCGCATGTGCCGCGCAGCCCGCAACAGATTGCCGACAGCGCCATCGCGGCAGCCAAGGCTGGTGCTGCGGTCGTGCACTGCCACGTGCGCGATCCCGAAACGGGCGCACCTAGTCGCGATCTGGGGATGTTCCGCGAAGTCACCGACCTGATTCGCGCGTCCGACACGGACGTCGTGCTGAACCTCACCGCCGGGATGGGTGGTGACATGGTGTTCGGCGATCCCGAGCATCCGCTACCGCTCAACGCTGGCGCGACAGACATGGCCGGTGCGACCGAGCGTGTGGCCCATGTGGCAGAGTGCCTGCCCGAGATCTGCACGCTCGACTGTGGCACGATGAATTTCGCCGAGGCCGATTACGTGATGACCAACACGCCCGGCATGCTGACCGCGATGGGCCGGATGATGACCGAACTGGGCGTCAAGCCCGAGATCGAGGCATTCGATACCGGGCATCTTTGGTATGCCAAGCAACTGGTCGCCGATGGCGTGCTGGAGCCTGACGCGCTGGTGCAGCTCTGCATGGGGGTGCCGTGGGGCGCGCCGAATGATCTGAACACCTTCATGGCGATGGTTAACAACATTCCCGACACTTGGAACTGGTCCGCCTTCTCGCTGGGTCGCGATCAGATGGCCTATGTCGCGGCAAGCGTGCTGGCGGGCGGTAATGTGCGTGTGGGGCTGGAGGATAACCTGATGCTGGATCGCGGCGTGCTGGCCGAGAACCATCAACTGGTGACGCGTGCCGTGGAGATCATCGAACGCCTCGGCGCGCGGGTGATTGGCCCCGAAGAGGTGCGCAAGAAGCTGGGGCTGACCAAGCGGATGCCACGGGGATGACACAGCGCGTCCTTATCACGGCAGGCGCATCGGGCATCGGGCTCGGCCTTGCCAGACGCTTTGCAGCCCAAGGCGACCGCGTGGCGATCTGCGACGCGGATGCTGCTGCCGTGGCGCGCATGGCGGATACGCTGCCGGATGTGATCGCCGAAGTGGCGAATGTAACAGACGAGGCGCAGATGGCGGCCTTCCTTGATCGGGTCGAGGCCGCTTGGGGCGGGGTCGATGTGGTTTGTGCCAATGCCGGCACCGGCGGGCCTGCGGGCCGGATCGAGGATCTGGATTACGCTGCGTGGCAATCGTGCATCGCGGTCAACCTGCACGGTGCATTCCTGACGTGCCGCTGGGCCGCGCGGCTGATGCGCGCCCAAGGCGCCGGTTCGATCATCATCACGTCATCCACCGCCGGTCTGTTCGGCTATCCGCTGCGCTCGCCCTATGCCTCGGCGAAATGGGCGCTCAATGGCCTGACCAAGACACTGGCGTCAGAGCTTGGCCCCGCAGGCGTGCGCGTCAACGCGATCTGCCCCGGCGCGGTCGAGGGCGACCGCATGGACCGGGTCGTGGCGATGGAGGCCAAGGCCGGCGGGCGTAGCGAAGACGAGGTGCGCGCCAGCTATGTCACCGGTGTCTCCATGCGCACTTGGGTCAATGTCGATGACCTGGCCGACATGGTGCTGTTTCTCGCGTCGCCCGCCGCCAGCAAGGTGTCGGGCCAGATCATCGCGGTGGATGGCCATACGGACAGTCTGGTGCCGTCGTGAACTGACACGTTTTTGCGCTCTACGCTGCTCTTTACGAACATTGAGATCAACCAAGGTAAACTGACATGACCAAGACAGCATCCATCATCGGCGGCGGCATCATCGGCGGCGGCTGGGCCGCGCGGTTCGCGCTGAACGGCTGGGACGTTCGGATTTTTGATCCCGATCCCGAGGCCGAGCGCAAGATCGGCGCAGTCATGGACAATGCCCGCCGCGCCCTGCCGATGTTGCTCGATACCGCCATGCCGCCCGAAGGGGCGATCACCTTCTGTGACACGCTCGAAGCGGCCGCGACGGGGGCCGCGCTGATCGTCGAGGCAGTGCCGGAGCGCACCGAGATCAAGCACAAGGTCTATGCCCAGATCGAGGCGGTGAACACCGATGGCATCATTGCCTCGTCCACCTCGGGCATCATGCCGACCGATCTGCAGTCGCAGATGGCCCATCCCGGACGGCTGATCGTCGCGCATCCGTTCAACCCGGTCTACCTTCTGCCGCTGGTCGAACTGGTCGCGGGCAAGCAGACTGATCCGGCGATGATCGAGCGCGCCAAGGAGATATATGCGGGTCTCGGCATGTACCCGCTGCATTGCCGTGTCGAGATCGAGGGGTTTCTCAGCGACCGCTTGCAAGAGGCGTTGTGGCGCGAGGCGCTGTGGCTTTTGCATGATGACGTGGCCACGGCGGATGAGATCGATGCGGCCATCGCTTATGGTCCCGGTCTGCGCTGGGCGCAGATGGGCACGATGCAGACCTTTCATCTGGCGGGTGGCGAGGGAGGCATGCGCGCCATGCTGGCAATGTTCGGGCCTTGCCTGAAATGGCCCTGGACCAAGCTGATGGATGTGCCGGAGTTGACGGATGATTTCGTGAACAAGGTAGGCGATCAGTGCGACGCGCAGGCCGGTACCCTGGGCCCGCGCGATCTGGAGCGCATCCGCGACAACAACCTGATCGGCATCATCCGTTCGCTCAAGCAGGCTGACTGGGGGGCGGGTGCCGTGGCGCGTGCGCACGAGCGCAGATTGCGCCCCATGCCCGAGGCGGCAGCATCGGCGCTGGTCACGCAGGACCGCGTGGTGCCGATCGACTGGACCGACATGAACGGCCACATGAACGAGGGGCGCTACGGGCAGATATTTTCGGACGCGGCCGAGACGGTCATGGCAATGGTCGGCGCGGATGATGACTATGTCGCGGCAGGCCTAAGCTATTTCACCGTCGAGACAACGATCAAATACCTGGTCGAAACCCACGCGGGCGAGCGGGTGCAGGTCCGCACGCGCGTGACCGAAGGCGCGGCCAAGAAGCTGCGCTGCTTTCACGAGATGGTCCGTTCCGCGGATGGAGAAGTGTTGGCGACCTGTGATCAGTTGATGCTGCATGTCAGCCTTGAGACCCGTCGCACCTGTGTTCCGGGCCCCGAGGTGGCCGCAAAGGTTGCGGCTCTCGCGGCCGCGCATGAAGGAGAAATGTCATGAATTTCGGACTGACCGACGAACAGGAAATGATCGTCTCGACCGTGCGCAGCTTTGTCGAGAACGAGATTTATCCGCATGAGGCCGAAGTCGAGCGCACCGGTGAAGTGCCGCCAGAGGTGGCCGAGAAGATCAAGGCCAAGACCCAGGAACTTGGCTTTTACGCCTGCAACTTTCCCGAAGAGGTGGGCGGTGCGGGCCTCAGCCACCTCGAATTCGCGCTGGTCGAGCGCGAGTTGGGACGCGGCTCGATGGCGCTCAACCACTTCTTTGGCCGCCCGCAGAACATCCTGATGGCCTGTGAGGGCGAACAGCGCGAGCGGTATCTGCTGCCCGCCGTGCGCGGCGAGCGGATGGATGCGCTGGCAATGACCGAACCGGGCGCGGGCTCGGACGTGCGCGGCATGAAATGTTCGGCCCGGCGCGACGGCGGCGACTGGGTGCTCAATGGCACCAAGCATTTCATCTCGGGTGCCGATCACGCGGATTTCGTCATCGTCTTTGTCGCCACCGGAGAGGATGACACTCCCAAGGGGCCAAAGAAACGCATCACGACGTTCCTGGTGGATCGGGGCACGCCGGGGTTCACGATCCGCGACGGTTACAAATCCGTCAGCCACCGCGGCTACAAGAACATGATCCTCGAATTCGACGATTGCCGCCTGCCTGATGCACAGGTGCTGGGCGAGGTCGATGGCGGCTTTGCCGTGATGAACGAGTGGCTTTATGCCACGCGCATCACTGTCGCCACCATGTCGGTGGGCCGCGCGCGCCGCTGCTTCGAGATGGGCCTGGCCTATGCCGCCGAGCGGCAACAATTCGGCCAGCCGATTGGCAAGTTTCAGGGGGTTGGTTTTCAGCTTGCCGATATGATCACCGAGATCGACGCGGCTGATTATCTCACGCTCGCCTCGGCTTGGAGGCTGGACCAGGGGCTACCTGCCAACCGCGAGATTGCGAGCGCCAAGCTCTACGCCAGCGAAATGCTGGCGCGAGTCACTGATGCGACGTTGCAGATCTATGGCGGCATGGGGCTGATGGATGATTTCCCGATCGAGCGGTTCTGGCGCGATGCGCGGGTCGAGCGGATCTGGGATGGCACTTCCGAAATTCAGCGCCACATCATCAGCCGCGAGTTGCTGCGCCCGTTGGGGGCGTGAGGCAAGCTATGGATCAAGACTCATTCTTGGCGGGTGTGCCAGCATGACCCGCGACCTTACCCGCCTGATCCGGCCCAGATCCATCGCTGTTGTGGGTGGTGGCGTGTGGTGTGCGTCGGTGATTGAGCAATGCCAGCGCATGGGCTTTGACGGCGCGATCTGGCCGGTGCATCCGAAGCGCGGTGAAGTTGGCGGTGTAGCGACTTTTGCGTCGGTGGCCGATCTGCCCGGCGTGCCCGATGCCACGTTTATCGGGGTGAACCGGACCGCGACGATAGATATTGTTCGAGCCCTCAGCGAAATGGGCGCCGGCGGAGCTGTGTGTTTTGCCAGCGGCTTTCGCGAGGCGCAGGCCGAAACCGGCGACGGCGATGCGTTGCAGGGCCGACTGCTGCAAGCGGCAGGTACGATGCCGATCATCGGGCCCAATTGCTATGGGTTGATCAACTATCTCGACGGGGCACTGCTTTGGCCCGATCAGCATGGCGGGGTGCGGGTGGATCGCGGCGTGGCCCTGATCACTCAAAGTTCGAACATCGCGATCAATGTCAGCATGCAGGCGCGTGGTTTGCCGCTGGCGTATGTTGCGACGGCGGGCAATCAGGCGCAGACCGGTCTGGCAGAGCTTGGTCAGGCGCTGCTGGAGGATTCGCGCGTGACCGCGCTGGGCCTGCATATCGAGGGCGTTGGCGACCTGCGCGCCTTCGAGGCGCTGGCGAGCAAGGCCCGGGTGCTGGGCAAACCCATCGTGGCGCTCAAGGCAGGCAAGTCCGAGCAGGCGCGCGCGGCAACCGTGTCGCACACGGCGTCGCTCGCGGGCAGCGATGCAGGGGCGACAGCGCTCCTGCGACGATTGGGGATTGCGCAGGTTCACAGCCTGCCGGTTCTTTTGGAGACGCTGAAGCTGATGCATTTTGCCGGGCTGCCCTGGTCGGACCGGATGATTTCCATCTCGTGCTCGGGTGGCGAGGCCAGCTTGGTGGCCGATGCGGCGGTCGGGCGCGGTGTCAGCTTTCCGCCGCTGAACGACCGGCAGCGCACCGATCTGCGCGCGGCGCTGGGCCCGATGGTCGCGCTGGCCAATCCGCTCGATTATCACACGTTTATCTGGAACGACGTACCGGCCATGGCGGCGACGTTCACCGCCGCGTTGCGCGGTGACTTGGCGCTGGGCTGTCTCATCGTCGATTATCCGCGCACTGACAGGTGCAGCGACTCTGCCTGGGCCTGCACGATCGCGGCAGGCAAGGCGGCGCATGAGGCGACGGGGGTGCCGGTGGCCATCGTCGCCAGCCTGCCCGAGAACATGCCCGAGGCCAAGGCGGCCGAGATCGCGGCGGCGGGGCTCATTCCGATGGTCGGTATCGACGAGGTACTCAGTGCGTTCGAGGCGGCACGTGGCGCGGCAATGGTATCAGGCGATCCCGCACCGCTTTTGTTGCCGGGAAGCGCAGGCACCGCTCGGGTTCTTACAGAGGCCGACAGCAAGGCGGCCTTGGCAGAGTACGGGCTGCGCGTGCCGCGCAACGCTCGGGCGGGCAGCGAACCCGAGCTGAGCCGCGCTGCGCACGAGATCGGTCTGCCATTGGTGCTGAAGGGCGAGGGCATCGCCCACAAGACCGAAGCGGGGGCGGTGGCCGTCGGGCTGCAAACACCGGCAGAGGTGATCGCAGCGGCCAGCGTGATGAAGGCGCAATCCTATCTGGTCGAAGAGATGATCACCGGCGGTGTGGCAGAGTTGCTGATCGGGGTGGTGTGCGACCCGGCGCATGGCTATGTTCTGACCGTTGCAGCGGGTGGCATCCTGACCGAGATTTTGCAGGACGCCGCATCATTGCTGGTGCCAGCGACCGAAGCCGAGATCGGCGCAGCATTGGACGGCTTGCGCATCGCGCCGTTGCTGCGTGGGTATCGTGGCAAGCCTGCAGCGGACCGGGCGGCGATCATCGCTGCGATCATGGCGGTGCAGGCTTATACGCTGGCGCAGGGCAGCGCGCTGGAAGAGGTCGAGGTCAATCCGCTGATCTGCACGCCGGACGGCGCGGTGGCTGCGGATGCGCTCATCAGGACAGGAGAGACAACATGACAGACAACCCCATTAGGACCGAACGGCGTGGTCACGTTCTGGAAGTGACGTTGGACAGACCCAAGGCCAACGCGATTGATCTGGCGACCAGCCGCATCATGGGCGAAGTGTTTCGCGATTTCCGCGACGATGACGGCCTGCGCGTCGCGATCATCACCGGCGCGGGCGAGAAGTTCTTTTGCCCCGGTTGGGATTTGAAGGCGGCGGCAGATGGTGACGCTGTGGATGGTGACTATGGCGTCGGTGGTTTTGGCGGCATTCAGGAATTGCGCGACCTCAACAAGCCGATCGTTGCCGCCGTGAACGGCATCTGCTGCGGCGGCGGGCTGGAACTGGCGCTTGGGGCCGATATCATCCTGGCGGCGGAACATGCGCAGTTCGCGCTGCCCGAAATTCGCTCGGGCACCGTGGCGGATGCTGCATCGGTGAAACTGCCCAAGCGTATCCCCTATCACATCGCCATGGAGATGCTGCTGACTGGGCGCTGGATCGACGCAGCAGAGGCGGCGCGCTGGGGGATGATCAACCAGATACATGCCGCGGACAAGCTGATGGAAGAGGCGCGCGCATTGGCTGATCATCTGGCCAGCGGTCCGCCGCTGGTCTACGCCGCGATCAAGGAGATCGTGCGCGACGCGGAAGGCCGCGATTTCCAGAGCACGATGAACAAGATCGCGCGGCGCCAGTATGCATCGGTCGATGTTCTCTATTCCTCGGAGGATCAACTGGAGGGCGCCAAGGCGTTCGCGGAAAAGCGCGATCCTGTCTGGAAGGGCCGCTGAGAAAATGCCATAGCGGGGCCGGGCCCAAGGGTTCGGCGCCCACCGCCTGCAGCAATTTTTCTGCACCTGCAAAAGGAATCGTTGCAATGTGACCGAAACCTGTTCATAAGGGTCCTGCAAACGTTTTTCTTTTTCGACCAACTGTCTCCTTAATCCGGCGCTCAGTCACTTCGATCCAGACCGACTACGCCAAGTTGCCGCAAGATGCGGGCAGCACATATTAGGAGACTACGGATATGGCCACTGGCACCGTAAAATGGTTCAACACAACTAAAGGTTTTGGTTTCATCGCACCCGATGGCGGCAGCAAGGACGTTTTCGTCCACATCAGCGCCGTTGAGCGCGCTGGCCTGACGACTCTGGCAGATGACCAGAAAGTCACGTTCGACATCGAATCCGGCCGTGACGGCCGCGAAAGCGCTGCGAACGTTCAGCTCGCATAAGCTTTGACGAACAGGCGGGCGGCTTCGGGATTTCCCGTTGCCGCCCGTTTTGCGTTTGGACGTTGGAAATCTGCGGCAGCAACCTGATCCGTTGCGCAGAGTGAGGCCCAAGGGTCATAAGCGACATGGGCTATAGCCCGTATCGGCGGGCGATTGTACGCACCACGCGCAGTTCTGAATGCACGACGTGGCGTAAACCTGTGCCCAGGCGGCCGGAACGGCCCCGCTGCGCAATTTTTGGGCACAATGGACAAAACTGCCCAAGCTTCCGGCATCATGCAATTTTTCTGACAGACCACGGGGCACAGCGCCGTGACATCCGTGTTCCGGGTGATGCTTGCCCTCTGCCGGATGCATCGGCGCCAATTACAGTGTTGGAAATCTCCTCTGTGTTGTTATCGTACACGCCATAACAACAAAACGACATCAATCAGGGAGATGATGCATGAAACACTATCTGAAATACGGCGCGATCGCCGCGATCAGCATGGGCTTTGCGACGCAGGCAATGGCGACGGAATGGAATGTCTCGGTCTGGGGCAAGCGCCGGGCCTTTACCGAGCATGTTGAAAAGCTGGCTGAGTTGGTCAGTGAGAAGACCGGTGGCGAGTTCACGATGAACATCAGTTATGGTGGTCTGAGCAAGAACAAGGAAAACTTGGACGGCATCTCTATCGGGGCATTCGAGATGGCACAGTTCTGCGCGGGCTATCACCGCGACAAGAACCCGTCGATCACGGTGCTGGAGCTGCCCTTCCTTGGGGTCGAGACGCTGGAACAGGAACGCGAGTTGTCGATGGCGCTCTATGCCCAGGACGCGGTCAAGGACGATCTGGCCCGCTGGAATGCGACCCTGCTGATGCCGTCACCGATGCCGCAGTACAATCTGGTCGGTCTGGGTGACGCGCCCGATAGCCTCGCCGGGTTCGAAGGGCTGAGCGTTCGCGCTACAGGCGGTATCGGCAAGGCGATGGAAGCGGTCGGTGCGGTGCCCACGTCAATGTCGGCGACCGAAGTGCGTCAGGCGATGGACAGTGGCGTGGTCAAGGCAGTGGCCTTTGCACCCCATGCGCATATGTCGTTCGGTACTATCGAGAATGGCAAATGGTGGACCACAAACCTGAACCCCGGCACGGTCAACTGCCCGGTGGTGGCCAATACCGACGCACTGAATGACCTGAGCGATGCACATCGTGAGGCGCTGCTTGGGTCGATCGACGAGGCGCTGGATTACTACATCGACAATTACACCAACAACACGATGGCCAAATGGGACCCGGCGCTGGACGAACGTGGGATTGAGCGCGTTACCTTCTCTGACGAGGCACTTGCCGCGTTCAAGGAGGCAGTGGCCGGCCCTGCGGCTGCCAGCTGGATCGAAGAGATGAATGCCCGCGGTCTGCCGGGGCAGGAACTCTATGATTTCGCTACTGCCAAACTCGCAGAGTTGAAGGGGATGTAATTCCGTTGCGCCCCGGGTCTGTCCCGGGGCGTTTCAGTCTTGGCGTGACGTCCCGGATCAGCTCTGGGGCGGGCAGTCGCCGACTTCAGCATTAACAAAATCAGGGGGACATGGCATGGCGGGATCCGCCTCGGTTCTGTCCGATGACAGTGCGATCAGCCGGATAGATCGGCAATTATACAAATTGGAGAGGATGCTGGCGCTTCTGAGCGGTCTGGCGGTGTTCTCGCTGATGATCCTCGCCGTGATTTCTGTCGGCGGGCGCAATTTCTTTCAACAACCGTTGCCCGGCTATGTCGACTGGATCGAGCAGGCCATGCCGCTGATCGCCTTCATGGGCGTCTCTTACACGCAGCGCGATGGCGGGCATATCCGCATGGATATCGTTGTCGGCGCGCTCAAGGGCCGCTTCCTGTGGGCGGCGGAATTCGTGACCACGTTTGCGATCCTTGTTCTGATGATCCTGATGGTCTGGGGCAGTTGGGCACATTTCAGTCGCAGTTTCGATTTCGGCTCACCGCTCTGGAGCCGGGACAGTTCGATGGATATCGCGCTGCCGCTCTGGCCGGCGAAACTGCTGGCACCGGTCGCCTTTTCTGTCCTGTGTCTGCGGCTTGTGCTTCAACTTTGGGGCTATGCGCGCGCCTTTGTGCAAAGGGCCGCAACGCCGGTGGCTGTGCCTTTGGTCATGGACGCGGCGACCCAAGCGCTGATGGAGGCCGAGCATGTTTCGGGCCGGGACGATTAGAGTGCCCGGCATGACGCGTGCCATCGCCAATCATCGGTCTACGGTCCTGACGCCCGCTGAAACCGACAGTTGCCTGAATGAATTGAGGGGAATGCGCGATGGAGCCGATTGACATCGGATTGGCCGTCACCGGCGTGATGCTGGTTTTCGTGGTCCTCGGCATGCGGGTGGCTTTTGCCGCTGCATTGGCCGGAATGATTGGCCTGATCTGGATATTCTGGGCCAAGAAGGATTATGCTGCAGACGATTTCATGTGGGCGCTGACGGTCGCGGTTAAGACCGCGGGCCAGGTGCCGCATTCGAAAGTGTCCAGTCAGGCGCTCAGCCTGATCCCGACCTTCATCCTGATCGGTTACCTGGCCTATTACGCGGGGCTGACCAAGGCTCTGTTCGAGGCGGCGAAACGCTGGATCGCCTGGGTGCCGGGCGGTTTGGCGGTGGCGACGGTGTTCGCCACGGCAGGCTTCGCGGCGGTGTCGGGCGCATCGGTCGCCACGGCGGCGGTCTTTGCCCGCATCGCCATCCCCGAGATGTTGGCCATCGGCTATGATAAACGCTTTGCCGCAGGTGTCGTGGCGGCGGGTGGCACGCTGGCGTCGCTGATCCCGCCCTCGGCGATATTGGTGATCTACGCCATTATCGTAGAGCAGGACGTGGGCAAGCTGCTGCTGGCAGGATTCATCCCCGGCGTCTTTTCTGCGTTGGTCTATGCGTTGTTGATCATCGTCATGGCGTTGACGATCAAGGGATTCGGCCCGCCGGTGCGCGGGTTCACCTGGCGACAGAGATTCGCGTCATTGCCTCCCGCTCTGCCCATCGTGCTGGTGGTCGTGACGATCATCTTCTTCGTCTACAACCCGTTCGGCGGCGATGCCTGGGGCACGCCGACCGAAGGCGGGGCCATCGGGGCCTTCGTGGTGTTTCTCATGGCGCTCTATCGCGGCATGCGCTGGGCCGAACTGAAAGATGCGTTGCTGGAGACGGCCAAGCTGAGCGTGATGATCTTTACCATCATCTGGGGTGTGCTGGTCTATGTGCGCTTTCTGGGCTTTGCCGATCTGCCCGGCGCGTTTTCCGACTGGATCACGTCGCTGGAAATGTCGCCGATGCTGATCCTGGTCTGCATCCTGCTGGCCTATGCGGTGCTGGGCATGTTCATGGACGCCATCGGCATGCTGCTGCTGACGCTGCCGGTGGTTTACCCGGCGGTCATGGCGCTGAACGGTGGCGAGTTTGTCAGTGCTGCGGACAGTGCCTTTGGCATGTCGGGCCCGATGTGCGCGATCTGGTTCGGGATACTGGTGGTCAAGATGGCTGAATTCTGTCTGATCACGCCACCCATCGGGCTGAACTGTTTCGTGGTCGCTGGCGTGCGGCCAGATCTGAGCGTGCAGGATGTGTTCAAGGGGGTGACGCCGTTCTTCATCGCCGACGGGATCACCATCGCGCTGCTGGTCAGTTTCCCGATGATCGTGCTGTGGCTGCCGGGGCAGGTGTGACCGGGGGGCGGTAGCTCCGCGATCAAGCCGAAGGTGCCGGAGCAGCGCCGAACTGCCCTCCAAGGTGGCGCTGCTCTGACCTGTGCATATGCGCGCCGCATCTGTGCGGTTCGGTCAAGTTGAAACTGTTACAGTGTAACATCACTTGCTGGCCATGACACAGACCCTTGATATCCGGCGGAACGCGCTGCCCGAGGACATGCGCTTCCTGCTGCGGGACTATCCACGCGAGGCGTGGCCGGAGAACCCGCATTTCGCCCGTTCCATCCAGAACTGGATGAGCGCCCATGTGATGTTTCGCCAGTTGGGTGAACTGAACCGGTCCGAGACCGAGCTATACCTGACCAAGGCCCGCTCGCCCGACGATTTTGCCGCGCGGCTGTCGCACTATGGTAACCTCTTGGTGCGCAACCTGCATGGCCATCATACTTGGGAGGACCGTAGCTTCTTTCCCGAGCTTGAGGGAGCCGATCCGCGCTTTGCGGGTGGGCTGGAAATGCTCGAAAGCGATCATGCGGCCATGGACGAAGTGCTGGACCGTTTCACGGACAGCGCGAACCGTGTGGTCAAGCTGATCCAGCTTGATGAGGGGCAGGCGCGTGAAGAAACAAAGGCGTTGCACGACACAACTGCCGAGATCGAGCAATTCCTCGCGCGGCATCTGGCGGATGAAGAGGATCTGGTCGTGCCGATCCTGTTGCATCACAAGATGCGAGGTTAAGCTGCTGCGCCCGCCCATCTCCGGCGGGCGCAGCCCTCAACCCTGCGGTTCGGTCGCCAATACGCGCTGATCCTCGCGGCCCATCGACACCATGAACGGCCCGGCCTCTTGCCATGCCTGAAAACCGGCCTTGTCCGCCATGCCCTGCCAGCGACAGGCGATCAGCGATTGCGCCACGGCACCGCCCAGCGTGGTGCCCGGCCCCGCAATGATAAAGAGGTCGGGCGCGAATTCACGCGCGGCAACCGCAATGCTGCGGGCAAAATCATAGCTCTGCGTCACCTGATGACCCAGCGTGTAGGCGCGCAAGGCGCGCGCATCGCTGGTCCCCGGCCACCAGATCGCACCGCGCCCGTCGATCAGCGGGACGGCAGGTGGCTGAAACAGATCGTCGCCAAGCGCTGCGCGACCAGCGGCTGCCACGGGTTCTTGCAAATCGGTGTGAAACGCTGCGTGCCCCGGCAGGCGCAGGGGAAAGCGGTCTTGTACGCGCGGCACGGCCTGCTCGAATGCGGCCAATCCGGCGTCATTGCCCGCCAGTACCAGCATCCCGCCAAGGTCGATCGACAGCCGCAGCACAGGCCCGTCCTGCGCGTCGATTTCCTGAATCAATTCCATCAAGGCAGCGCGGCGCGCCGGATCAGGTGCCCAATCGTCGCGGGTGCAAGGGTAGATCAACTGCCCGCCGATCATCGCATCCTGCATCAGTTTGCCCATGGTTCCCGCCACGCGCAGCCCGTTTTCCAGACTGAGCGCGCCGCCAGCCGCGAGTGCAGTGTACCAGCCCATCGAATTGCCGGTGATCGCGACCACATCAATGTCGGCGGCCAGACTGCGCGCATCGAGCGCAGAGCATGCATAGATCAACGGTGCCGCGATGTCGCCGCGCAGGTGCAGCTTGGGATCGAACCGCGCTGCGCCGTCGAGCGCGGTCAGCGTTTCCTGCCCGTCAGCGGCGCGCAGCGCATCGAGCGCGGCCAGTGCGTCACCTTGCGCAGCATGATGGCGCGCGAGATAGCCCAACTCAGCCTTGTTATACGTCCCGCGACCGGGGCAGATCAGAACCGCGCGCCGGGTCATGACCATTCCTCCAGCAGCGCCTTGGCCGCGTCCACGATCCCGTCGGCAGAAGGCATCGTCGCCGCATAGGCCGGGCCGGTGGCGATAAAGCTGTCCTCGGCGGCCAAGCGTGCAACAGGCTGGCAGGTCTTTTCGGCGAAAAGCGCCATCAGCCCTTCGGCCTGTCCGCCGGTCCGGCGGCATTCATCGACGATCAGCACCGCCTCGCAGCCGCGCGTCGCCTCAAGCAGCGCGGCCTCGGGCACCGGCGCGATCCAGCGCATGTCGATCACGCGGGCCTTCACGCCTTCGGCGGCCAGTCGCGCCTGCCCCTGCCGTGACAGGTAATGCCCATTGCCATATGTGACGATGGCCAGATCGGTCCCGTCGCCGTGTATGCCGACCGTATCCAGCCCGATCACGCGGTCGGGGGCGGGGTAGGTATCCATCCACGTCCCGTCGCCCGCCTCATGCAGGTCGCGCATCGGATAGAGGGCGATCGGCTCGACAAAGACCACCACGCGCTGTTCTTCGCGCGCCAGCCGCACGCATTCGCGCAACATGCAGGCGGCATCGGCGCCTGATGACGGGCAGGCGATGATCAGGCCGGGAATGTCGCGCAGCACGGCAAGGCTGTTGTCGTTGTGGAAATGCCCGCCAAACCCTTTCTGATAGCCCAGCCCGGCAATCCGCAGGACCATCGGATTGGTGAACTGCCCCTTGCTGAAGAAGGGGAGCGTTGCCGCCTCGCCGCGCAACTGGTCCTCGGCATTGTGCAGATAGGCGAGGAACTGGATTTCAGGCATCGGAACAAAACCGTTATGCGCCAGCCCTATGGCCAGCCCTAGGATGCTTTGTTCATCCAGCAGTGTGTCAATCACGCGGTCGGCACCGAACCTCTGGTGCAGCCGCTGGGTGACGCCGTAGACACCGCCCTTGCGCCCGACATCCTCGCCCATGACGACGATCTCGGAGTGTTCCAGCATCAGGTCGGTGAGCGCCCAGTTGATCAGGCGGCTCATCGGTTGGGGCTGGTCCATTTGCTTCAGATCACTGCCAAAGGCGGCGGCGCGGGCTTCTTCCGAGGGGCCGTTGGTGAGCGCGCAACTGCGTTTTGGGGGCACGATACTGGCCATCACGTCGGCTGCGGTTTTCAGCCGTGGACGCTGCACAGCTTCTTCTGCGACACGCGCGACGCGCGCCTGTGTTTCCTCGTAGATCGCCAGCGCCTCTTTGCGGCTCAGTGCGCCGGCGCTGTCCAGCAGGCGCACCGAATGCAACAGCGGATCGTTCGCCTCTTCCGCCTCGACATGGGCCTTGGGCAGGTATGTAGTGGGCAGGTCCGCGCCTGCGTGGCCATAGAGGCGCACCATGGTCAGATGCAGGAACGCCGGCTTGCGGTGTCGCCGGACATAGGCGGCGGCCTCGGCGGCGGCGCGCGCGGTATCGTAGAGGTCCAGGCCGTCGCCATGGAAATAGCGAATGCCGGGCCGGTACTGCATCGACGCGGCGATCCAACCTTTCGGCGTTTGGGTCGAAATGCCGATCCCGTTATCCTCGCACACGAACAGCAGCGGCAGCGGTACCGACTGGACGCTGGCCCAGCCCGCCGCGTTGATCGCACCCTGTGCGGTCGAATGGTTGGCAGATGCGTCGCCGAAGCTGGCCATCGCGATGCCGTCCAGCGGCAATTGACGGTGTTCGGGCGGATGTCTGCGGGCCAGTCCGATCCCGTAGGCCGCGCCGACGGCCTTTGGCAGGTGGCTGGCGATGGTCGAGGTCTGCGGTGGGATCATCAGCGCCTTTGAGCCCAGCACCTTGTGCCGCCCGCCCGAAATGGGATCTTCGGAGGAGCAGGCAAAGCTGAGCAGCATATCCCAAGTGATGGTCTGCCCCGGCACCTGATCCGCGCGGGCGATCTGAAACGCAGCATCACGGTAATGCAGGAACGCGATATCATCCGGGCGCAGCGCATGGGCGACGGCGGCCATGCCCTCGTGGCCCGATGACCCGATGGTGTAGAACCCCTGACCCGCCTTTTGCATTGCCCGGCTGGTCCGGTCCAGCGCGCGGCTGAGACATTGCGCACGGAAAAGAGACACCGCTTCTGCGGCTGTCAGAGCGTCGTTTGGCGGCGCGCCTTCCGGCAAATCGCCCTGCGGACAGAGGCGCAGGAAATTTTCGTGTACGATCTCGGCGCGATCCATGGCGGCCTCGTCTTGTTACGCGGCCGTCGGGCACGCTCCTAGGCGGGCACATTAGGCGATTGAGATATGACTGCAAGAATATCCGCGCCCTTGTTTCACCCCATGGCGTGGGTGTATGTAACCGCGTCCCGCAACGACGCGCCGCAAGAGGAGAGCCACCAGATGAGCCTTGATGCGCCCCCTCTGCTGGAGCTATCGGACGTGGCGCTGGCGGTGGACGGTCGCGCGCTGCTGCAGGGGATAGACCTGAGCGCCTGCGAGCGGCGTATCGGCATCGTCGGGCGCAACGGGTCGGGCAAGACGACGCTGGCGCGGGTCATGGCGGGGCTGGTGGCACCGGACCGCGGCCGGGTGCGCATCGGGGGCGTGGATGTGACCCGCGACCGCAAGGCGGCGATCCGGCAGGTCGGCATCCTCTTCCAGAACCCCGACCATCAGATCATCTTTCCCACCGTCGAAGAAGAGATCGCCTTTGGCCTTGGCCAGCTTGGGCAAGACAAGCAGACCGCGGCCGCCGGGGTCGTCGCCATGCTGGAGCGGTTCAACAAATCGCATTGGGCCAAGATTGCGGTTCACACGCTGTCACAGGGGCAGAAGCAGCTGGTTTGCCTGATGGCCGTGCTGGCGATGCAGCCCGGGGTGATCATCCTTGACGAGCCACTGTCGGGGTTGGACATCCCGACGCGGATGCAACTGGCACGCTATCTGGAGGGGGTCGAGGCCACGCTTGTGCATGTCAGCCACGATCCCTCGACCCTGTCGAGCTATGACCGGGTGATCTGGCTGTCGGACGGACGCATCGTGCAGGACGGGGCGGCGGGTGAGGTGCTGCGCGCCTTTACAGCAGAGATGACGTCACTGGGAGGGGCCGATGATATCTCTGACCTCGCCGGTTGAGACGCGTGCGCATCATTGGCCCGCAGGGGCCAAGCTGGCGGCGCTGTGCGTGGCGACGATGGTGCTGTTTGCGGCGCAAAGTCTGATATTTCATTTGGCGGTCTTCGCAGCGCTGCTGGCGCTTTATGCCGCGCCGGGTGCTGTGTTCCTGCGGGCCGGGCTGCGCCGCTTGCGCGTCCTCTGGCCATTTCTGGCAATCATCTTCCTGTGGCACCTGATCACCCAGACGCCGGAGCAGGGTGCTGTGATCGCTCTGCGCCTGCTGACTGCGGTGGGACTGGCCAATCTGGTGACGATGACCACGCGGCTGAGCGACATGATCGCGGTCATCCGATGGCTGGCAACCCCATTGCGTCGACTCGGGCTCAGCACCGCCGCGCTGGAATTGAGCATCGCGCTGGTGATCCGGTTTACCCCGGCGCTGGCGGCCAAGGGGGGGCAGCTGGCCCAATCGTGGCGCGCGCGGTCGCGGCGGCGGCCGGGGTGGCGGATTATCCTGCCGTTCGCGCTCTTGGCACTTGACGACGCCGATCATGTGGCCGAAGCCCTGAAAGCGCGCGGCGGGATCTGATCGCGCACCCGGCCAGAAGGATATTCCATGGAACGCAACGTCGCCCTTATCGCCCTTTTTGCCGCGCTCATCGCGGCGCTGGGGCTGATCCCCAAGGTCACGCTGGGCTTCGGCGTGCCGATTACGGCGCAGAGCCTGGGCGTGATGCTGTGCGGCACCGTTCTGGGCGCACGACGCGGGACGCTGGCGGTGTTGCTGTTTTTGCTGCTGGTGGCGATTGGCCTGCCATTGCTGGCCGGTGGGCGCGGGGGCCTGGGCGTGTTCACGTCGCCCACGGTCGGATTTCTGGTGGGTTTTCCGCTGGCGGCGTTCGTGACCGGGCTCATCACCGAGCGTTGGCGCGCTGCACCGCTGACATTGGTGGCCGGGATCGCTGCGGCTGTTGGCGGAATCGTCGTGCTTTACGGGGTCGGCATTGCGGGCCTGGCGCTGGTACTGGGCAAGTCTCTGCCCGAGGCGGCGCTGCTGGTTGCCGTTTTCATTCCGGGCGACATGCTGAAAGCGGCGGTTGCAGGGATGCTTACATCGGCACTGGCACGCGCGCGCCCCGCTGCGGTACTGTCGCGTAGCTAGAGGTCCAGGATCAGGGCCGAGCCGAGGCCCCCAGCGGCGGCAATCGCCGCCAGACCGCTGCCGCCTGAAATCTGCAACTCGTGAAAGAGCCGCACGGCGTTGATCGCACCGGATGCGCCGATGGGGTGGCCGCGCGCCAATGCGCCACCGCCGAGGTTGGTGCGCGCAGGGTCGAGCCCCGCGTCCGCGATGCAGGCCATCGCCTGCACGGCATAGGCTTCCATCATCTCGATTACGCTCAGATCGCCGGGAGCGAGGCGGGCGGCGGCCAGACTGGCGCGGATGGCGGCGACAGGGGCAAGCCCAGGTTGGGCCGGGTTTGCCCCCAGCGTCGTGCCGGTGACGATGCGCGCTTTTGGCCCTGTTACCTTCGCTGCGATCCGGTCCGAAACGACGACGCAGATTGCTGCGGCATCGGCGGCTACGGCGGCATTCGCGGCGGTAATGTTGCCGCTGATCGGGGTCGCGCGGGCGCAAATCCGATCGCTAAGGCGGCGGGTGAAGCTGTCTGTGGTGGTGCCTGCAATCGGGGTGATCTCTTGGCGTAGCCGGTCTTGGGCGGCCAGCGCCATCGCGTGGCTATGGATGGCAAAGGCGTCCTGCGCGGCGCGACTGATCCCACGGGACCGCGCCAGTGCGTCTGCCGCCTGTGCCATATCCGGGTCTTGCGCCGCTGTGGGGGCAAAGGCTGGCTGGTCATAGGGTTCCGGCGCGCGCCCGTCGGGATAGGTGCGCAGCCGCAGGGGGCGGCGCGAATAGCTCTCGACCCCGCCGGCCAGCACAACATCTGCCGCGCCTGCACGGATGAGCCTGTCAGCCAGCAGGACCGCATCCAGCCCCCCGGCACATTGCCGGTCGATGCTGAGGCCCGCGACCTGCTGTTGCAGACCAGCGGCGAGCGCGATCAGGCGTGCCGGATTGCCCCCGGCACCAAGGGCATTGCCAAGGATCAGCTCATCCACCTGCGCGGCCTCGATACGGGCATCGGCAAGAGCGCTGTGGATCACCGGGCAGGCCAGTTCATCCAGCCCCAGAGCCGCAAAGGCTCCGCCACGCGGCACCACGGCACTGCGCCGGGCAGAGATGATCCATACTGCGCTGGTCATTCCCTGGCGTCCAGCCACGCAGCGATCCGCGAAAGGTCGGGCTTGCCTGCGGCGCGCAGCGGGAAATCGGGCAGGAAATGATACCGACGAGGTGCGACCAACGGGCCGAACGCGGCGCGGCAGGCGTGGTCCAGTCGCGCCGCCAGAGCCGGATCATCCGCGCTCGCGATCACCGCCACCAGAACCCGCCCGCGTGCGGCATCTGCGCGGGGCAACACGCAGGCCAGCGCCACATCGGGATCGGTCAGCAGCAGAGCCTCCAGTGTCTCGGGATGTACGCTCTGCTCGGCAATACGCACCATCCGGTCCCGCCGTCCGGCTAGATAGAGATGGCCGCCTGCGTCCAGCCATCCCATCTCGCCCACTGTCAGAAATGCGCCGTCGCGCCGGGTCTCGGGGCTGTGGCCGCTGGCATAGCGGTCAAAGAGATAGGGGCTGGAAACCCAGACCTCGCCGGTGCCATTGGTCGGGGTGCCGTCTGCGCTGCGGATTTCGATCTGCGCCGCCCCGTAGGCGCGCCCGACAGACCCGGCCGGCGTGCTGCTGTCCGAGAGGGTCACGAAACTGGTCTCGGACGCGCCGTAGAAAACTGCGATCTGCGCATTCGGACAAAGGGCGCGGACCTTGCCGCGTAAATCGGGGCCAAGTTGCCCGCCGCCGCAAAGGACATGCCGCACGCTAGGCAAAGCAGCCTGCACGGTGGTCAGCAGCGCCAGTTGCGCTGGCGTCGCATAGAGCACGGCCATGCCATGCTGCCTCAGCTCGGTGATCTGAGCGCGCGGGCGCAACCCGTGCAGCAGATGAATATTCGCGCCCAGATGCAACGCTTCGACCGCCGCGTAGAGCGCCAGCGAATGGCTCAGGCCACCAAAGCACGCAACGCCCGTTTCGGGGCCGATCCCGAAGGCGCGGGCATTCTGTGCAAAGCTGGCAATCCACGAGGCATGGCTGCGCTCGATCAGCTTTGGCGTGCCGGTGGTGCCGCCGGTCTGGCAGTGCAGGATGCCGGGGGGCAGGCAGGCGTGTTCGATTCCGATCCCATCCGGTGTCACGGCAAATCCACGACCGCCCAGAATGGCCTTATGTAGCTGCTCTAGCGGGCCGCCGGGCGCGGCAGGCGATCCGCCCTCGAAGGTGCGGGTCGCGGGATGCCAGCGAAACAGGGCCTGCGCAGACGCATCTGCAGTAGCGCGGGTGGACGTATCGGTGGGGGTCGCGGCCACTTGGCTCTCCTGCGCTGCCGTCACGGACGCCGCAGATTACCCGCTCGGCGCGGCGTTGGCCACAGGCGGCGCACCGCGCTCCGGCAGGTTCGCGTGCACTTTGCCCATCCTATGCGCCGCATATCGCAGCCTGCACGTCTGCCACCGATTTCGGGCGGGCACCGGTCAGGCGGGGGGCTGCCATGTCAGGGTCATCTGGGTCTGCGTCGTGACTGCCGCTGCCTTGCCATCCTCGCGTATCAGCGTGATCTGCCAGACTTGGGTCTTGCGTCCGTTGTGTATCGCCTCACACCGCCCGGTCAGTTTCGTGCCGATGGCGACGGGCCGCAGAAAGTTGGTCTTGCTCTCCAGTGTCGTGGTCTTGTCGTCGCCGGACAGGTTCAGCGAGCTGGCAACGCCGCCCAGCGTGTCGGCGAACCCGAGGATCGCGCCACCATGCATCACGCCGTTGCGGTTGGCGTGCTCGGGCCGGGCGGTCAGCGTGCCGACAACCAGATCGGGCGAACATTCGGTCAGTTCAACCCCGAGCGCTTTCGGAAAGACCGGGAGAATATCGTTGGGCTCGGCGTCCAAGGGCAGGTTCCTTCCTGGGATGTGCAATGGCTTTCATGCGCTGATATGGCAGAGACCGCCGGATTTTTGAACCGCATGATTGCTGTTTGCGGTCTGCTATGGTGGCCCCGGATATGCCGACCCGAGCCAAGCGCCACCTGCTACGCCGGGTGCGGCACAGCCCAGCGAATATCGGAAATACCCGCCAGCCGGGCAAAACGGGTCAGTTCGGCATCCAGCCGGTCCAGCCGGCTGGCGGGCCATTTGACACCCGGCTCTGGCCAGAAGCCGGTGACACGCAGCCAGCCCGCCGCGCGGTCTGCCTTGAGTTCGATCCGTCCGACGAAACGATCCCCTTCCAGCAGCGGATAGACGTAATAGCCCCATCGCCGTTTGGCCTGCGGGACGAACATCTCGTTCACATACTCAAAGCCGAACAGGCGGTTCAGCCGCACCCGGTCACGGATCGCCGGATCGAACGGGTTGAGGATGCGCAGCCGGGCCGTGGGGGTGGGCAGGGCCTCCAACCGCGCCTCGATATCGGGCGGCGCGTGGCTCGCGGTCCAGCTGCCGTCCGCGCCTTCGATCTCGACCGAGACCAGCGCGCGCCGGGTCAGCCAGCCGCGCGCCTCATTTGCGTCCATCGCACCCCAGAACCGCTGGACCTCGCCGCAACTGGCCACGCTCAGCCGGTCGAGCGCGCTGTCGCAAAGCGCGTCGATCTGGTCACGGTCGGGCGGCCCTTCGCGCAGATGCGCGGGAAAGACCCTCTCGCCCAGATTGTAGAACTTGACGAAATTTTCGCGGTAGCATGTGGCCAGATCGCCCGCGTACCACATCTGATCAAGCGCCTTCTTGTGCGGCGGACGGGACCACATCTCGCGGCTGGCGGCCTTGGTATCGAAAGCGTGAGTCGACAGGGCGCCTTCGGCCTCGATCCGCGCGCGGATCTGGGCGATCTGGTCGCGCGCGAGGCCCGATTGATACCAGTCATGCGCCGCCACCTTCGCGCCGAGACGGCGAAACTGGCGCTGCCAGATCGGCAAAGTCTCCATCGGAATGAGCGATGCGTCATGGGTGAAATGTTCGAACAGCAGCCGGTCGCGGCCCAGCAGCGGCCAGAGCATGCCTTCGCGGTAGTTCTGGTTGCGGGTCCACAGAATGTGGTGATGCGCGCGCGTCACGTTGCGTATCGTGTCGATCTGCACGAAACCGAGGCGGCGGATCATTCCCATTACGTCGGGTGGCCCCGTCGGCGTCTCTGCCAGACCGTTGGTCCAGAGCCAAAGGTGGCGGGCCTGCCGGTTCGGTAGTCTGAGCGCTGTCATGGGCTGTCCTTTGCCGGGTATCACGGTTTTTGCGGCAAGCGGTCGGTGGCTGCAACCGTGTGGCCCGCTCTCAGGGCAGGCTGAGCAGGATCAGCGCATCATGCAACTCGCGCCCTTTCAGGCTCATCACCGTGTCGATAAAGAGCCGGCCCGCCGCGCAGGCGCTGCGATTGTCGGCCTTGTCGAGCCGGGCAAAGGTCCGGATCATGCCGGCGCCGTTGTCTGTGCCTTCGAGCCGCGCCAGAAGGGCGTTGAATATCTTGGTCTCGACCTGCTCGATCTTCGCCGCACTCATCGTGACGGGCGGGCGTGTTGCGCCAAGTCGCGCGGCTTCGAGCTGGATGCGATAATATTGCTCCAGCGCCGGGGTGTTCAGCCGGGCCGCTACGCGGGCGGTCGCGTCCGACAGGCGGTTGGGCGACAGGCGCTCTCGGACCACCAGCCCGCAATCGCGAACAGGCATGGCATTCAGCACGGTCTGTTCCACCAAATAGTAGTAGCGCAAGTCGCGCAGCGGCAGATGGCCAACACCGCGGTCGATCACACCCCAGAGCGTGCCGCGCGCGCCATCCGCAACGGGCAGTGTGCCGTCCTTGTTGAATGCCAGAACCTGATCGGCAATGTATCCCGCCACCGTCGGGTCTGTCATGATGCGTCGCATCTGTGCGGTCGCCAGATCCAGGTTGCGGCCCTTGAACCCCAGCCGCACCAGATCGTCGCGCATTGTATCTTCGGTAAAGATGCGCTCCATCAGTCGTATGATATCGGCCTTGCTGACCTCCGGACGCGGCGCGTCCTGTGCCGCCAGTGGATGTGCCAGAAACAGGCAGGCTGTCAGAAGACAGCAAAGCAGACGCATGATGGAAATTTCCCGCCGGAGGGTTGATTTGAACGGTCCCATCAGACCTGCTTTGACGGGCAATGACAAGGCATGCGCTGGGGATGTGCCGCCGTCATGCCGCGCATTTGATCGCGTGCGACAGGGACGCCCGGCAAACACAAGTATGGAAATCTTCGGCGTTTCTTGCTACGCAACGCCGCAACGCAGCGAAACCGGAGCAGACTGATGAGCGCCACCGCCCGCAAGACCGCCCTGATGCCGACCGATATCCTGGCCGCCAAGGGTGGCACGCCGTTGGTCAGTCTGACCGCGTATACGACGCCGATGGCGCGTATGATGGATGAACATTGCGATTTCGTGCTGGTCGGCGACAGTGTCGGCATGGTGCTGCACGGACTGCCTTCGACTCTGGGCGTGACGATGGAGATGATGGTCCTGCACGGCAAGGCGGTCGCGCGCGGCCTGCAAAAGGCGATGCTGGTGATCGACATGCCGTTCGGCAGCTACGAGGAAAGCCCCGAGCAGGCGTTTCGCAATGCCGCCCGGCTGATGGCCGAAACCGGTGCTGCGGCGGTCAAGCTGGAAGGCGGGGCGCATATGGCGGATACCATCGCGTTCCTGGTGGCGCGCGGCGTGCCGGTCATGGCGCATATCGGCCTCACGCCGCAGTCGATCAACACGCTGGGCGGGTACAAGGTACAGGGCCGCGCCGATGAGGCCGAGGCGCTGCTGGCAGGGGCGCGGGCTGTGGCGGATGCCGGGGCGTTCTCGGTGGTGCTGGAAAAGGTGCCCGCCAATCTGGCAGACCGGATTACCGCCGAAATCGCCATCCCCACCATCGGCATCGGTGCCTCGGCAGGGTGCGACGGTCAGATCCTCGTGGTTGATGACATGCTGGGGCTTTTTACCGCGTTCAAACCGAAATTCGTCAAACGCTATGCCACGCTGGGCGAGGACGGCGAGGCCGCCATCGCGGCCTATGCCGCCGATGTGCGCGCACGCAGCTTTCCGGCCGAAGAGCACATTTTCGCCGATACAGCACCCGTCAAAGGACCCGCATCATGACCGCCCCCATCGTGCGTAGCCTGGAGGAGCTGCGCGGGATGACCCGAGACTGGGTGCGCGCAGGCGAGCGGATAGGCGTGGTGCCGACGATGGGCGCGCTGCATGACGGCCATCTGTCTTTGGTGGCTGCGGCGGAAAAGGTTTGCGACCGTGTCATCGTGACGATTTTCGTGAATCCCAAACAGTTCAACAATCCCGAGGATCTGGCCAACTACCCGCGTACCGAACACGAGGATGCACGCAAGCTGGAACGGTTCGCTGTCGATGCGGTTTATGTGCCGGATGGCGATCAGATGTACCCGGGCGGTTTTTCCACCACGGTGTCTGTCTCGGGACTGACCGATGTGATGGACGGCGTGCATCGCCCTGGCCATTTCGAAGGTGTCGCCACTGTGGTGGCCAAGCTTTTCATCCAAAGCGCCGCCAGCGATGCGTTCTTTGGCGAAAAGGATTTTCAGCAGCTACAGGTGGTGCGCCGCATGGCCCGCGATCTGGATATCCCGATCACGGTGCATGGCTGTCCCACGATCCGCGAGATCGACGGGCTGGCAATGTCATCGCGCAATCTTCTGCTGTCGGATCGCGCACGGGTCAAGGCACCGATCCTCTTTGAAGAGATGGAAAAGATCGCTGAAGGCGTGACAACGGGCGGCGATTTCGCGGCGCTGCAGGCGGCGGCTACAAGGCGGCTGGAAATCGCGGATTTCACCAAGGTCGACTATCTCGAAATGCGCGCCGCCGACGATCTGTCCTTGCTCGAGGCGCCGACCCGCCCCGCGCGGCTCTTTGCGGCGGCGTGGCTGGCGGGGGTGCGGTTGATTGACAATATCGCGGTAGAGATCTGAGCTTCGCATCTTCTGGCCTGAAAGCTTTGCGCCAATGGTAGACCGGCCCTTACAACGGCCGGTCTACGAACGAACCAAATTCTTCACCCATACTGTATCAATATGGCCCATCTCCGGGGCGGGGGCTTTGCCATCGATCAATGCCGCAACGCGCGGCGGCGTCATGGGCAGCGCATTTACTGACTTGCCCGTGGCATTCGATACGGCACAGCCAATCGCGGCAGCAACATTCAGGATCGGCACCTCTCCGGCGCCCTTTGTGCCCAGCGGGCCAATGGATGGCGCCCCTTCGTAAAGATCGAATTCGATTGGCAGCACATCACCTGCGAGCGGCATCCTGTAGGTTTCGAACCCGGTCTGGTCAAAGGCGCCATCGGAATTGATGGTGATCTCCTCGGTCAGCGCATAACCGATGCCCTGCACCACGCCGCCTTGTATCTGACCGTGGATTGCACGCGGGTTGAGGGCCAGCCCGACATCCTGAACGAGCCGGTAGGACAGGATCTCGACATGCCCTGTCACCGGGTCGACCGCGACCTCGCAATCATGCACGGCAAACACCGGGATATCTATGGCGTCGATGAAATGCCCTGCGGCGCAGCCCGGCATCGATCGCTCGCCGGGGGCGGTGAACGCGCCGCTACCCGACAGAGGGCCGATTGATGTTTCCGCCTGCTGCACGATCTTTTCAATCGTCGTACCCGAACCGGGCCGCCCCTGAATCTCGACCCGCCCGCCCGACAGAACCAGCTTGTCCGCGCTGGTTTGAAGCAGTTCCGCCACCACGCCGAGCAATTTGTCACGCACCTGCGCACAGGCCGCCTCGCTCGCGGCCCCGATCGAGACGGTGGTGCGCCCGCCCCCAACCCCCAGATCGCGCCCAGCAGCATCGGTGTCGGCCGTCTTGACTATGACCTTGTCAGGGTGAATCCCCAGATTGGCCGCGACGATCTGCGGCAGGGATTGCATCATGGTGCCTGACCCGATCTCGACGCCAGCGGTGACGAGCGTGGCGCTGCCATCGGCGTTCAGGTTGACCGTCGCCGCAGACGGCCCGACGAAGATGAACCATGTCCCGACCGTGGTGGCACGCCCATAGAGCCGCCCGTCGGGCAAGGTGCCCGAGCGTCGCTCGACCGGGTATTTCGCCGTCAACTGGTCCAGCATCGGCTCAAGGACGTTGCCCCGAAACACCTGCCCGGTCGCGCCGATATCGCCGTCACCCACCACGTTCCGGCGGCGAAACGCCACCGGGTCCATGCCGATCGCCGCGCAGATTTCATCCGTATGACGCTCTAGCGCAAAGGTATTGTAGACCCCATTACAGGCGCGGAAGGCCCCGTTGGGGGGCGTGTTGGTATAAACGGCTTTGGTGCAGAGCCGCACCGACCCCAGCTTGTAATTTCCGCCCAGCGTGTGTGCGGTCATCGTGGTCAGGAACACCTGTTCGCCGCCGTAAGCACCGCAATCCATCAGCACGGTCGCCTCTCGCCCGACGATGTCGCCGTCTTTCGTGACAGCAGATCGGATGCGGATGTCTGCGTTTTCGCGGCATAGGCAGGTCATCATCTCTTCTTTGCGAGAGTTGACCTGCGACACGGTGCGCCCGGTCTTGCGCGCAAGGATCGCGGCGTAAGGTTCCAGCGAGCAGTCGAACTTGAGACCAAAGCCGCCGCCGACGGCGGGCACTGTCACATGCACCGCTGAATCCGGGACTCCCAGCACGCGCGCCGTGACGTGTTTGACGGTCCAGGGGGCCTGTGTCGACGTGTGGATATGGTAGCGGCCATCCTCAAAGGCGGCGGTGACGGCGCGCGGCTCGAAGGGGACATGGTTCTGGCGGCCCACTTGATAGACGTTTTCCACGATCGTCACATCCTCGCGCGCAAACGCCGCATCGGTGTCGCCACGCTCGACGGTGGCCTGCCAGGCCACATTGCCGCCGCGCGCGCCTCCCTCGAACAGGATTTCATAGTTGCGCCAGTCGGGATGGACCAAGGCCGCGTCTGGTGCCAGCGCGTCCGCCATCGTCAGCACGGCTGGCAGGTCGTCGTATTCAACTACGATCGCCGCAGCAGCGGCGCGCGCCTGTGTCAGCGTGTCGGCGGCAACTGCCGCAATCGGCTCGCCGTGGTAGCGTACGGTTTCGCCCGCAAAGATCGGGTGATCCGCGATGCCCAGCCCATGCAGACCGGGTGCATCGGCAGCGGTGGCAATGGCATGTACGCCGGGCATGGCCAATGCGGCGCGGACATCGATATGCCTGATCTTCGCGCTGGCTACATCCGCGCGGCGCAAAGCGGCGTGAAGCATCTCCAGCCCGCCCACATCCACCGTGTATTTCGTCCGCCCCTGCAGCTTGTCCCGCGCGTCGCGCCGCGGCAGGTTCATGACGACGGTTTCTTTCAGGTCGTTCATTTCCGCCCCTCCGCGCTATTGTGCAGCGACATGACGGCATCGATAATTCGCTCGTAGCCAGTGCAACGGCAGATATTGCCCACCAGCGCGGATTTCACCTCGTCCCGGCTGGGTCTCGGGTTGTCTTGCAGGAAATGCGACAGGGTCATCACCATTCCCGGAAAGCACATGCCGCATTGCACGACATCGAAATCCTCGAATGCCTGCTGCACGGGGTTGAGCGTACCAAGATCGCCGACCCCTTCGATGGTCGTTACATCGGCCCCTTCCACTGCGCCAATGGGCAACAGGCACGACACTTTGGGCACGCCGTCGATATGGACGAGGCAAGCGCCGCAGAAACCTTCGCCGCAGACATCCTTGGTGCCGGTCAGGCGAAAATCACAGCGCAAGGCATCCATGAGCGATGTTCTGGGATCACCTGAGTAACGGCGCTGCTGGCCGTTGAGTGTGAACGTAACAGCCATCTATGCATCTTCCCGCGATTGATCGGTGATCGACGCAAATGCCTGCCGGACCAGACCGGGCAGGACACGCAGGCGATACCAGTCCGGCGCATCGACGCTGTCACGCGGCGTGAAATCGTCAAGCAGGTCGCGTGCCATGTCTGCGGCGTCTGCGCTGAATGGTTGCCCCAGCAGCGCTTTTTCCAAGCTGTGCCAGCGTTTCGGCATGGCTTCGACGGCGCCCACAGCGATGCGCACTGTCTTGATGGTATTGTTCGCGTCCATGTCGATGAAAGCGCTGATATTCGCGATCGGGTATTCACCCGCCTTACGCAATAGCGCCCGGGCATGGGCCGAATGGCCCCGCTTGCGGGGCACAGAGATGGTGGTAAGGAGGCCGGCGGCCCGCCGTTGCGTGCGAGCCTGCAGGTACTCCGCAATGGGCGTCGTATCCTGGCGAGAGCTGGAATGAACCTCGACGGTCGCATTCAGTGCCAGAAGGGCAGGCACCAGATCAGCGGCGGTAAACCCGCGCGCGCAAATGTTGCCGCCGATGGTGGCTGTTCTGCGAATTGCCGGATTGGCGGACATTCCCGCCGCCTGCGTCAGCGCACCCAATTCAGGCAGGTTGCGCGCAAAATCGGCGAGGTGGTCGTGTGTGACAAGCGCACCGATGCGCAGAAAATCTTCGCCCTCGGCGACCTCATGCAATGCATCGATCTGCGACAGGGATACAAAAGCTTGATCATTGCTGTCACCGCGCAGCGACGCGCGCATGACCCAGGTGCCACCTGCAACCGGAACCGCGCCACCGTCCATTGCAACTAGCGCCGCCTTGATGTCGGTCGGACGCAGGAAAAGGGCGTCGGTATTTGCTGAATCCACGGTCGCAGTCCAATCCGGTTGGGGGGCAGCGCGTGCTTCCCCGCCAGATTGGCGGGGAAGATTTCGTTTCAAAGCGGGATCAGCTCCAATGTGCGACAGAGCGCTTCTCAAAGCTTTCGCGGAACTGTTCGGTCGATTTGGGCATCAACTCTCCGGTGCCCCAGTCCATGATCACGGCGTATTTGCGCACGGCGTCCATTTCGTCGATCTCGCCGGCCTTGTACATTTCCGAGACCTTTTCAGGGTCCATCCGCGCCCATTCGACCCGGTTCGCACGGATATAGGCGCGCGCCTTTTCGGTAGCGTCGTGGTCGATCTCGTAGTCCAGCATGTCCTTGTCGATCACCTTGATCACGACACCGTAGTCCTTTTCGGCACGCTCGACCGACACATATTCATCGATCACGTCTTCCAGCACCCGCTCGGGGTCTCGCTCCATCGGGTCGCCATAGCCACCGCCGCCGGCAGTCGGGCGGGTGAACTTGTCACCGCTCTTGATCTTGTAGTTGGAAAACACCGAACCGAGCCAAGTTTCTTCGCCCGTATCGGCGTGTTGAACCATCAAGCCATGCGGCATGGACGGCAAGCCGCCTTCGACGCCCCAGACCACGGCCCTTTCGCGGTCGCAGATATAGGACATCACGGTATTTTCCGCCTCAAGCAGCGTCGAAGCCTTGATCACACCCGCGCCGCCGCGCCATTTGCCCGGGCCAGGGCTGTCCTGTTTGATCTGGAAAACATCGGCACGGGTCGGGTTGACCCGTTCGTTGCCTTCCGAGGGCTGCGACATCAGGCCGGTGCCGAAACACGCGGTTGTCACGTCGCTGCCGTCCTTGCCGTTGCGTCCGCCCCAGCCGCCGGGAAGCCATTCGTAGAACATGTAGATCGGCTTCTCGGGTTTGCGCAGGTCGTTGCCGCCCGCCAGCAGGTATTCCAGGTTGAAGGCGCAGGCGATGGCGCGTTCCGGCATGATCTTGGACCACATCTCGAAGATCGCGTTCATGATCTTCTCGAACGGCATCAGGAAGCCGGTGACGGCGATGGGCCATTCCGCGCTCACGACACTGTTCTTTGGGGTCTTGATCTCAACCATACGGTAAAAGCCGCTGTTCATCGGCAGGTCGGGGAAGAACGTCTTCATGCCCGCAACCACGGCCGAGAATGTCGCGCCATGGGCAGAGTTGTAGATCGACGAGATCGTGGGGTGGCTACCCTCGAAATCATAGGTGATTTGATCACCCTTGATCGTCATCTTGATGTGGATCGGGATCATGCCCTCGCCAGCGCCGGGATCACGGTCGATATAGTCCACCGCCTCCCATGTGCCGTCGGGCAGGTCCGCAATCCGCTGACGAACAGAGCGTTCGACATAGTCCTGCACCGCGTCCATGCCCTGCGTGACCTGATCGCGGCCGTATTTTTCGACAAGGCGCTGCAATTCACGTTCGGCGACCTGTGTGGCCTGAGCCTGAGAATGGATGTCGCCGATGATGGAGGCCGGATCGCGCGTGTTGGCGGCAATCATGTTGGCCACATCGGAGCAGAACTTGCCCTTGTGGAACAGCCGGATCGGCGTGATGCGCACCGCTTCGCCGAACATTTCATGGGCCGTCACGTTGAACGAGCCGGGGACCGAACCGCCCAGATCGGACCAGTGCCCGTTTGACTGCGAGAAACCGATAAGCGTTTCCTCGTCAAAGATCGGGCGGATCAGGCGCACGTCGCTGAAATGTGTGCCGCCCGCGTAGGGATCGTTGATCGCATAGACATCGCCGGGATACATGTCGTCCTTGAAGACGCGGATCACGTCCTTGCAGGTATAGTGCAGCGTGCCGACGTGGACAGCGATATCCGCATTACCCTGCGCCACGCAGTTGCCTTCAGCGTCATGCAATCCGTTGGAAAAGTCACGGTTGTAGATCACGAAGGAGTAGCAGGTGCGCAGCATCTGTTCGGCCATCTGATCGACGGACGTGATGAAAGAGTTCTTGAGAACCTCGAATGTCACCGGGTCTAGTTCTTTTTGTGTCACGCTGTTCATGCCTCAGTCCTCCACCGGATAAGAATGTTCATGTATTGATCGACCTTTGCTGTCGTGTTTGGCGGAACGACAACCGTTGAATCGACCTGTTCGACGATGGCGGGGCCGCTGAATTGCGCGCCTGCCTTGAAATCCACCCGCTCGTAAACGTCGGTCTTGCAGCATTTGCCATCGAACCAGACATCGCGCTGGCCTGCAGGTGTCGGCGTGTTTTCCACGACTTCGTGCTTGGGCAGTTCCGCCTTGGGAACCACACCGGTGGCCTTGACGCCGACGCGGAAGATGCTCACCGGCGCGTCCTCGCGGCTGAAGTTATATTCACGCTCGTGCTGTTCGTGGAAACCGGCGATCAGATCCTGAGTGCTGGTGACCTTGGAGGGGGCCGGAACTGCAAGCGAGCGCCATTGACCCTGGTACATCATCTCGACCGTGCGCTGCAGCACCGTGTTTTCAGGGGTGACGCCCTCGTGACGCAGACGATCGACGGCTTCGGCCTCGATCTTATGGAACGCGGCCTCCAGATCCTCGGGGTTTGTCGTAGCGGCATCAGCCATGAAGCTGTCAGAGAAATCATGCTGAATATCGACCAGCAAGCAGCCCATCGCCGAGGTGACGCCGGGGTTTGGCGGTACGATCACGACGGGGATCGACAGTTCTTTTGCCACTTCCGCGCCGTGCAACGCACCAGCGCCGCCAAAGGCGACCAGTGCGAAATCGCGTGGATCATGGCCGCGGGTGATGGAAAGAAGGCGCACGGCATTGGCCATGTTCGCGTTGGCCACGTCGATGATCGCCTCTGCGGCCTCGTGCAGTTCCATGCCAAAGGGTTCGGCCACGGTTTCGCGTACCGCCTTTTCCGCCAGTTTGGGATCAAGCGTGATCTCGCCGCCCGCAAGGCTGGTGCCAAGACGCCCCAGAACCAGGTTGGCGTCGCTGTTGGTGGCAACCTCGTTCCCGTTGGAATAGCAGGCAGGCCCCGGATAGGCGCCCGCCGATTGCGGACCGTTGCGAAGCGAACCGCCCTCGTCCTTCCAGGCGAGCGATCCACCGCCAGCGCCAATGGTCAGAACCTCGATGCTGGGGAAGCGGATCGGGTAGCCATATTCGATATACCAGTCCTTGGTCATGATGGGCTCGCCATGGTGGGCGAGTGACACGTCGGTGCTGGTTCCGCCCATGTCGAAGCCGATGGAGTTCTCGAACCCGCACAGGTTGCCAATGAAACGGCTGGCAATGGCGCCTGCGGCAATGCCGGATCCTGCCAGACGGGCTGCGAAATCCTTGACGCTGGCGGGGGTCATCACGCCGCCACCGGTATGCAGCAGCAGCAGATCGCGCGCGTAACCGCCATCTTTCAGCTTGTCGCTCAGCCGCGAGACATAATCGACCACCACGGGCGACACCGCCGCGTTTACCATCGTTGTCGAGAACCGCTCGTGCTCGAAAATCTCGGGCATGATCTGGGACGAGATCGACACATGCACATCCGGCATCACCTCGGTGAGGATCTCTTTCATGCGCCGTTCGTTCTGGCCGTTAACGTAAGAGTTGATGAAGCAGACGGCGATGGCTTTGACGTCGCGCTTCTTCAGGATTTCGGCCACCTTGCGGGCCTCGTCCTCGTCCAGTTCCTGAAGGATCTTGCCCGCCGCATCGACGCGTTCCTTGACGGTCAGCCGGTCCCGCCGGGGGATATAGGGCTTGGCAACATCCTTGTAGGTGTCCCAGAGATCTTCCTTGTTCGAGCGGCGAATTTCCACGACATCGCGGAACCCTTCGGTGCAGACCATCGCCGTGCGCGGCAATTTGCGGGTGATCAGCGCGTTGGTCGCCACGGTGGTCCCGTGCGAGAACATCGTCACATCCGCCAGGTCCACCTTTGCGTCCGCGACCCCGTTCATGATCGCGCGCATCGGATCATCCGGTGTTGACGGTGTCTTTTCGATACGGATTTCGCCGGTGTCCTCGTCCATGATGCACACATCGGTGAACGTTCCACCCACATCGACAGCTACCCTGGATTTTGTCATGTTGCTTCCTTGCATCTGTGGCCATGCCATAAGCACAGCGTTACCGTGCCTCTCGAAAGAGACTTTTCACTGGTTCAGGTTTTCTTGGGCCTCTGGCCGGAGTTAGCTCTGTTCTTCGGCTACTAGTCGGCTCTTTTTTCTGGTTTCGGTCGGAGTGCAGCCAAAGCGCGCGCGGTAGTGCTTGCAGAATTGCGCCTGATCATAGAACCCCCATTTGTAGGCGATATTTGCCACGGTCGTCGTGTCGTTCGTCATCTTCAATGCCCCGCCATTTCGCGCGCAGCATCGTTGATCGTCTCGATATTCTCGATCGCGTTGCGCACCGCGCCGACAAAAAACATGCCGACGCCTTGAGTCGCATCAAATGTCAGCGCGCCAAACCGATCGGTCGCACCCAACCTTGACCTCACGCTGGCTGTCGGCACCTTGAGCACCCAAAGCTTGTTGCGCTTGCTGTGCCAGAAGTCATACGGGATATCGCCACGCTCCACCAAGAAGCCTCCGGGACTGCATTGCGCATCCCGCGATGACTGCGTGAAGTGGACATCTTCCGATCGCGGTATGGTGATCAGAAGGCTGCTGTCTTTCTCGTTTGCAAAGTGGCTTTTCTTGCGGCGGTAGAGCGTGCCGTCGACCTCCATCTGTGACAGCCCGAGGATGCCGAGCGACCAGGATTGCAACGTGCCGTCAAACTCGGCCTCATTGGCGAATTCTGTCGAAAGCGGAAAGTAGGTCTCGGACAGAGCCCGGGCCCATAGCTGGTTCTTGTTCGCTCCGTCGCATTGCTTGGTCGAAAAAAACATGTTCTCTCCTGTCGAGGTAAAAACCCTGGACGAATCTCCACCTGTCAATAAGCTTTACTTTCCGTTGGCGCCGCCTTGATTACTTGGTGAAATACGCACAATCATTTGGCTCTGATGTACGCTCTTTTCCGCCAATCTTGCCTCGTCGCGTTGTGAAACAGGCAACCCCCCATGACTCGAAGAATACCACATCCAAGGCGTTTGTCGCAGACTGTCATGCGCCACGCGTCGGATGGGCCCTATCGTGATTTCGTGCGGTAGGCATCCAGCGCGGCCCCGAACACGAGGATGGCCCCAATGACCACCGGTTGTAGCGATCCGTTGATCTGTTGCAGATTCATGCCGATGGACAGGCACACGATCAGCAAAGAGCCATAGACCGGCGCAGAGATACCGCCCGTTCCGCCGCGCAGCGACGCCCCCCCGATCACTGCCGCGGCAATACTGCTCAGGACCAGCGAGGTGCCGAGGTTCGGTTCTCCCGATCCGGTTTGCGCGGTCATCAACAGCCCCGCAACCGACGCCAGGACGCCGCTGGTGACATAGGCCAGAAACAGATGTTCCTTGACGCGCCGTCCGCCGACATGGGCCACTTCGTTGCTGTCCCCGAGGACATATAGCACCCGGCCATGCACGGTGCGCGTCAGAGAAAAATGCAGCGCAAAGGCGACCAGTCCCGCGATGACCAGTGGAATGGGTAGCAGCAGAATCGTCATCTGGTTGAATGCAAAGGTGAAGGCGTCCGGCAGATTGAAAATCGGAAATCCGCCTGAAATCGTTGTTGCGACCCCGGTAAAGACACTCATCGTCGCCAGGGTGACGACAAACGGGTTGATCCGCCCATAAGCCACCAGCGCACCGTTCACCGCACCGATCGCCGCGCCGATCAACAGCCCCAGCACCACCCCTACGAAGATGCTGGCGCCTGCTCCGATCGACGGGAGCAACGCGGTCATCGCCATGGACGACGCGACAGACACCAGCGAAACCGTGGCGCCGACCGACAGGTCGAACCCGCGCGTGATGATCACGACCAGCTGCGCACAGGCCACGAAAAAGAACAGAGATGACTGTTTCATGATGTTGACGGCGTTATCGGCCGACAACATCGCCGGTTGCAGCATCGCAAAGACCGCGACCACGCCGAGGATCGCCAGCGGCAACAGCAGGTGCGGCGCCACTGCGCGAAGATCGATGCCGTATGCTTGGGTTTTCTCAGACATGCCTGCTCCTGCGGTTTTCGCGATAGCTTTCGGCGGCGACGGCGATGATGATGACCAGGCCGATGATGATGATGTGATATTTGCTATCGATCCGTGCGAGGCTCATCCCGTTGCTGAGGACCGACAGGAAAATTGCGCTGAGCGCGACCATCTGGATACGACCGACACCGCCCTTCAGGGCCACGCCGCCGATGACGGCGACCGAAATGCTCTCGAGCATGAGAGTGCTGCCAAGCGTCGCTTCGCCCGAGCCCACGCGTGCGGTCAGGAAGATGCCGACGATTCCGGCCAGCAGGGCGCTGAGAATGTAGGCCAGCCAGATGTATTTGCGCGTATTCAGACCCGAAAGCCTTGAGGCTTTCTCGTTGCCGCCCACGGCATAGAAATACCGTCCCAGACGGGTCTGGGTCTGCATGTACCACAAGGCCAGCAGCACGATTGCCGCGGCGTAGACGATATAGGGCAGTTCAAGGAACCGGCCGCGCCCGATTTCGCGGGTGAAAAGCTCGGGCATGTCATAGATCGGCGTGCCTCCGGTCACATAACCTGCGATCCCGGCCGCCATGGTCATGGTGCCGATAGTTACCATGAAGGGCGAGATTTTCATTACGCTGACGAAGAAACCGTTCACGATTCCCACGACAAGTGCGGGGACCAATCCTGCCAGACAGCCCAGCAAAACGATCAGCGGCGCGCTTTCGATGCCGATTGTGGAAAGCCCCACCATGGAAAGCGCGGTACTGACACTGGTCAGTGCCACGATGGCACCCACGGAAATGTCAAAACCACCAACGATGATGACCAGCATCTGACCGGCGGAAATGATCGCCAGAAACGACGCATTGCGCAGGACGTTGATCAGGTTCGATGTCCGCAGGAAGCGTGGCTCGTACAGCGCCAGCAGAATGCATGTGATGATCAGGACGACCGGCAGAATGCCGATGGCCTTCATGACCCTGCCGAGGCGGCTTTGTTGACTTGCAGCTATTGCCGTCATGATGCGTGTTGTTCCTCTGCCTGGCTTTTGTTGTCGTGATCAAAGAAATGCGACAACACTGCGCTTTCGGTGACGGCCTCGCCATCCAGTTCGCCGACGATGCGCCCCTCGCGCATGACGATGACACGGTGCGACATGTGCATCACTTCGGCCAGTTCGGACGACGCAATCACCACGGCCTTGCCCTCTTCGGTCAGGGTCTTGATGACGTCATAGATTTCCAGCTTGGCCTGAATATCGACGCCGACGGTTGGTTCGTCGAACAAGAACACGTCGAATTCACGCGACAGGCCGCGCGCAATCATCAGCTTTTGCTTGTTGCCGCCCGACAGCTGGTCGGCCTTGGCCGTCAAACCGGGTGTGCGAATCTTCAGCTTGTCGATCATCTTTTCGGTGAACCCGCGCTCTGCGCGTCGGTTCAAAAGAGTCTTGCGGCGCGAAAAAACCGGATCGTCCAGCGCCGCGATGGTGCTGTTGAAAGTCAGGCTCTGATGCATCGCCAGCCCTTCGGTCGAGCGATCTGACGGGAAATAGCATATCCGGCTGCTCAGAGCCTTGCGGGGGTTGTGTTTTTCCAGCGCGACGCCATTCGCGGTGATCCGACCCGTCGCGATCTTTTCCAAGCCGAAGGCCGCGCGCAGCACTTCCGACTTGCCGCAGCCAGCCAGCCCGGCAAAGCCCAGCACCTCTCCACGGCGCACCGAAAAACTCAGGTTCTTGGCATGGCCGCTTTGCAAAGTCACGTCTTCGAAGGTCAGAACGGTCTCGCCCGGATTGCGTGCGATCTGCGGGAAAAAGCTGTCAAAGGACCGGCCCGTCATCAGCTGGACGAGCTCCTTTTCGGAAGTGTCGGCTTGGTTCACTGTCGTGATGTACTTGCCGTCGCGCAGCACGGTGATCCGGTCCGCGAGGCGTGTGATTTCGGGCATACGGTGCGAGACATAGATGATGCCCAGCCCCTCGTCGCGCAACTGCTCAATGATATCGAAAAGCTGTGCCGCTTCCTGATCTGTCAGGGATGCGGTCGGCTCATCAAGAATGAGAACCCGGCAGTCCCAAAGCAATGCCTTGGCGATTTCGACCATTTGCTGATGCGCACGGCGCAGGGTGCTGACACGTGCAGCGGGATCCAGCTTGAATCCAAGCCGGTTCAGAACCGATTGCACTTTGGCCCGCATTGCGGATTTCGCCAGCCGCCAGCCGCCGGTGATTTCGTGTCCGAGAAACAGGTTCTCCTCGACGGTCATCTCGGGGATCAGGCTGAACTCCTGAAAGACGATGCTCACGCCTTTTTCATGGGCCACCGCGGGGGTGAGCCCGGTCAGCGTCTCGCCAAAGAGGCGATATTCGCCGCTGTCATAGTTTTGCACACCGCAGATGATCTGGATCAGCGTCGACTTGCCAGCGCCGTTTTCGCCAAACAGCACATGGACCTCGCCGGCCCGCAATTCGAACTGCATGTCCTCCAGCGCCTTGAAGGCGCCATAGGATTTGTCCAGATGCGAGATCTCGACCAAGGGGGTGCCGGGCGAAATGACTTCGCCCGGACCAGTTGATGTTGCGTTCATCAGTTCTTACTCGACCGAATACACCGGATCGAAATCCGCAGGCGCGAAGGCGCGTGTCAGGTCGATATCGCCGATGTTGTCCTTGGTCACCACGGTCATGGATGGGCGCAGGTTGGTCAGGTGCTCTTTGCCCTCAAGGATACGCACGGCCATGTCCATCGCGATGCGGGCTTCCATGACCGGGGATTCGGTCACGGTTGCTGTCACCACGCCGGAACGAACCAGGTCAACCATGCCTTCGTTGGAATAGTAGGCCGCGACGATGGCATCATCGTTTCCGGCTTCTTCCAGCGCTTGCGCGGCGACTTCGGCGGTCACGGCAGTACCGTAAACGATGTTCACATCGCCATAGGCCTGCAACGCATCCTCGACCAGACGCAACTGGATGCTCTTGCCGGTGTCGCCATACTTGGCCTCGAGCAGTTCGATGCTGCTGCCTTCAATCGCACGCTTGACGCCTTCGGTCGAAGCTTCGGCCCAACCGGAGCCTTGGGGGCCAGGGAAATGGACCATGCGCATCGGTTTGTCGCCCGCCATATCGACGAGGAATTTCGCCCCGGCTTCGGCTGCGTCATCATAGTTTGCAAAGATCCGCGCGTCTGCCACATCGCTCATCGGGTTGATCACGCCAACCTGAACGATGCCTTTTTCCTTGCCTTCGGACATGCTCTTGGCAAGGCCAGCCTCGGAAATCGCGGCGATCACGATCGCATCCACGCCCAGTGCCATGCAGTCATTGTACTGCGACACCTGCTTGGCCGCTTCGGTGTATCCACCAGCTTCGAGGATCGTCGCCTTGACCCCGAGCTTGCGCGCCTGATCAACGATGCCGTAGTTGACGCCGACCCAGTAGCTGTCTTTCATATGCGGGAACAGGACGCAGATATGCCAAGGCTTTTCGGCCTTTTCCAATCCCGTGTACGGGGTGATCTCGGCTTTGCCATCGGCCGCATTGACCACGTCGAAGGGCCACAGGGGGCCTTCGGCGGATGCCATCGTTGCCATTGACGCAATGGCCAGCGCCGAAACGGACACTCTGGAAAACAGTTTCTTCATTGTGAACCTCCTAGTTCATTTTATCGTTGTTGCGTATTTTTGGGGACAGCCACCAAGGAACGCACCTCATATCGACTCAGCTCATGCCGACGCGTTTCCTCTACTATCCTGTCGGTTTTGGCCGCGTTATTGGTCGTGAGCGGCCAATTTGGAATGGAATAGCGTACAAATGCTGCCTGCCGTCGCTGTGGACTTTGGGCTTTGCCACCATAGGTTGGTTCGCCCCTTTTAACTGGTTCAGGTCATTCGTCCGCTCAATGCCGGCAGGCCCGAGCCCCACGGCCTTCGGAGATCCCAAAGATGTCGCAGGTCGCTTGCTGGTAGGTGCGGTCTGCATTTCCGGTTCCTTGTTTGCCCTCGCAAGCTGGCCTGCGGGCCAGCCCGCGTTTTGGGTTGAGTGCAAACCCCTGTCAGGACAGGGATTTGCGGATTTTCTGCAGTCGATCCTTGCGCTCTTGGCGGGCCGTGAGGGCCTTATCCATGTCTACCCGTACGAAACGGACGGGTGTGTTGGGTTGCAGCTGACCGATCAGGTCCATATCCGCCGAGATGATCGCGCCGATGGTGAAATAGCCCCCGCCCGAGACCGCGTCGCGGTGCAGCACGATGGGTTCGGTTCCACCGGGTACCTGGATCGAACCGTAGGAATAGCAACCATCGACGATGTTCGACGGGTCCGAGCCGGCACCGAAGGGCTGCTCGCGCTCGACGAATTCCATCGGGTTGCCGCCGCGGAAACGGTATCCCATGCGGTCAGCCTCGGGCGCTACCTTCCATTCGTCCGCGAAAAACTGATCTTGCGAGGCTTCGGTCAGGCGGTGCCAGTAGAGGCCGGGAAGAACGCGCAGTTCGGCCGGTTTGGGCAACTCGGCCAGCAGGCTCTTGTCCAGCGTGCGTTCCTTGGCATTGGACGTTGCCGCGCCGACCGGCACGACATCCCCCGCCGCCAATGCGCGGCCTTCAAAGCCGCCCAACGCGCCGATGGGGTAGGTTGCACGGCTGCCCAGGGCCGGGGGCGTGTCGATGCCGCCCGCGAAAGCGATGTAGATGCGTGCGCCGGTTTTGAGGAAACCGAATTTCAACGTCTGGCCTGCCTTGACCATGAAGGACGACCAACCGTCACGCGCCTCTCCATCGACAAGGATCGGCATTTCGGCGCCGCATACGGCGACCAGCGTATCGTCGTTGAACGTCAGTTCGGGGCCGATGAACACGGCCTCGAGCCCTGCGGCATCCTCGGGGTTGCCGACCAGCATGTTGGCGATGCGCATCGCTGCGCGGTCCATCGCGCCGCCTTCGGGAATGCCAAGGTGAAAATAGCCCGGGCGCCCCAGATCCTGAATGGTGGTCAAAAGGCCGGGTTTGACAACTTCAAACGTCATTGAGAGCCTCCATCAGCTTGGCGTTGGTGCCTTCCATGTCGCCGTTGAATTCCTCTAGATCAAAAGTGACCTTGGCGATGCGCGGCTGGTATGTGCCATCCTCGACTGCCTTCAGGATGCGGTCATACTCGGCGCGGTCTATGGGCTTCCATTTGACGATGTCGCCGGGCTTGAAGAAAACCATGAAGTCCTTGAGATAACTCACCTTCTGGTCGGCATCGAAGATGGTCAGCGGCGTGATCCCGAACATCTGGTAACCGCCCGCACCGCGCACGGAATAGATGCAGGAAAAGCACCCGCCATACCCGACCGTCTGCTTGGGGGTGTCGGTGCGCGGCTTGAGGTATTTCGGCACCTCGATCTGCTTGTCGCGTTCGACGAGTTGGTACAGGAAGGGAAGACCAGAGACAAAGCCGACCATCGACACGAACCACGGCGCCGAGTGATGTGCCTCGATGAAGCTCTCGACACTGTCATAGCCGTTGATGCGTGCGGCATAGTCCAGATCGGTGCCCGAAGGATCCTGATGCCGCTCGCGAAAGCGCATGACACAGTCATGTGTCCACGGATCCTGATAAAACACGGGCACTTCGATGATGCGCGTTTCCAGCCGTTTTTCGGCGTTCTCGGCTTTCTTCTCCAGCTCTTTCAGCTTGGCCATCATCGCGTCGGGCGCGATCACCTCGGGGTCGTAACGCACCTGGAAGGACGCGTTGGCGGGGCAGATCTCGCGCACGCCTTCGATGTTCGCTTCGCGCGCCGCGTTGTTCATGGCGAGGGATTTGAAAAACGCGTCCAGCGACATCTCCTCATCCATCTCGACGAAGATATGCTCGTCGCCGCCGTATGAATACCGTGTCTTCACGATGCTCCTCCTGTCTGGTCGGTGAGATTGCCCGCGTCCAGCCACGGCTCCAGCCATTGGGTATGGATACGGCCCGCGCGCAGGTCATCGGACCGTGCCAGTGCCTTGTGCAGCGGGATGGTGGTCTTGAGGCCGTCGATCCGGATGTCATCAAGCGCGGCCTGCATCTTGTCGATTGCCTGTTCGCGGGTGCCCGCGTGGACGATCAGCTTGCCGATGAGTGAATCGTAGAAAGGTGGTATCTGATAGCCTTCGTAGAGAAAGTGATCGACGCGGATGCCGTCCGACTCCGGCAGATCCAGCGCGGCGACCTTGCCGGGAAACGGCATGAATTTATTCAGAGGGTCTTCGGCGTTGAGCCTCACTTCTATGGCATGGCCATTCAGCTTGATGTCGTCCTGAGAGATCGGCAGGGGCTCTCCCCCCGCGATGCGGATCATCAGGGCAACCAGATCAAGACCGGTGATCATCTCGGTGACCGGGTGTTCGACCTGGATACGCGTGTTCATCTCGATGAAGTAATACGCATCCGCCTGCCGGTCATAGAGGTATTCGACCGTCCCGGCACCGCGGTATCCCACGGCTTCGGCCAGATCGACGGCGCTTTGGCACATGGCCTGTCGCGTGGCCTCGGGCAGATCGAAAGCGGGCGCTTCTTCCCACACTTTCTGGCGGCGGCGCTGAAGCGAGCATTCACGCTCGAAGCAATGGACGGCGTGGGTGCCGTCGCCCAGGATCTGCACTTCGATATGGCGCGGCTGGCGGATGACCTTTTCGATATAGATACCGCCGTCGCCGAAAGCGGCCTGAGCCTCTTGGCGGGCCTGCGGCGCCAGCTTGGCCAGCTCTTCGGGTGTTTCGGCGATGCGGATGCCGCGCCCGCCGCCACCGGCGCTGGCCTTGATCATCACCGGATAGCCGATCTGATCCGCCAGCTTGGCGGCGAGGTCCATGTCATCCACCCGCCCGTCCGATCCGGGGACGACAGGAACGCCCGCCGCCTCGGCGGCCTGGCGGGCCGATACCTTGTCGCCCATGCTCTGGATCGTGTCAGCGGACGGGCCGACAAAGACCATCCCGGCCTCGGTCACGGCGCGGGCAAAGGCCGGGCTTTCGGCGAGAAAGCCGTAGCCCGGATGCACCGCGTCGGCGCCCACATCCCGTGCCGCCCCAACGACCGCGTCAATGTCCAGGTAGGATTTCGCGGCTTGTGCCGGGCCTATGCAGACGGCCTCATCGGCCATGCGCACGGCCAGCATGTCGGCATCGGCCTCGGAATGGGCCTGAATTGTATGGATACCCAGCGTTTTCGCAGCCCGCACGATGCGCACGGCGATTTCGCCACGGTTGGCAATGAAAAGGCGCTGGATGCTCATTTCACTTCAACTTCGCCAGAACGTCACCCGCCGAGACGGGTGCTTCGTTCTCGATTTCGTAACCCGCGAAGGTGCCTGCCTCTTCGGCTTGCACTTCGATGAAGGATTTCATCACCTCGACCAACCCGATGGTGTCGCCGACGGCAACACTGTCGCCTGCAGATTTGAAAGCGGCGTCTTCGGGCGAGGGGCGGTGATAGAATGTGCCGGGAACCGGGGACTGGATGTCAGCCATGAGTCGTGTCTCCTTGAAAAGGTCTCAGGTATCACTGCTCTGCGCCAAGACGTCCCTGGCGGGGGCAATGGAGATATCGTTTTCGTTCAGTGTCTTTCGAATGGCGCTGAGGATCTGGACCGCACCGGGCGTATCGGAATGAACGCAGATCGATTCAAACGCGACGTCGATCACCTTGCCGCTGGCGGTTTCGACCTTGCCTTCTTTGCAGGCGCGCAGGCATTTTTGCGCGATGGTATCGGGATCCATCGCCGTCGGCTTGCGGGTGAAAACGATAATCCCGTCGTCGCCATATTCTCGGTCGGAATAGAATTCGCGCACCACCGGCTGTGAAAGCCGCTTGGCCACCTCATAGGTCTTGGACGCTCCCATGCAGAACAGGATCAAGTCGGGACTCGTCTGCTGCAAGGTTTCGACCAGATGGCGCGACAGTTCCTCGTTGCGCGCCGCCTCCATATAGAGGGCGCCATGCGGTTTGACATGGCTCAACGTCACGTCGTGACGGCGGCCAAATTCCCGCAGGGCACCGATCTGGTAAAGGATATCGTTGACCAGCTCGTCCGTGGCGGCGTCGATGCGGCGGCGCCCGAACCCTTGCAAATCATTGTAGGAAGGGTGCGCACCAAGCCCGACGCCATGCGCCTTGGCCAGCGCGGCAACCCGGTTCATAGAATTGGGGTCGCCCGCGTGAAATCCGGTGGCCACATTGGCGGAACTGATGATCGCCATGAGTGCTTCATCGGGAGCGTCGCCGTAGGTCCAATGGCCAAAACCCTCGCCCATGTCGCAATTGAGATCGACAATCGTACGCATCAAACATCCCCCCTTCAGGTTGCCACGAGGAAGCTTGCAATGAAGAAGAGTGTTTGTAAATTTCAGATTTCTGATGCAACATTATCGGAAATTCCGATAATTCTGTGTTGGTTTGGGAGGGCGCGTTGAATTTTCGACAGTTGAAATATTTTGTCGCCACCGCCGAGACAGGGCAGGTCAGCCGCGCTGCCACGGCCCTGTCGATCTCGCAATCCTCGGTCACCGCCGCGATTCGCGAGCTGGAAACCTCGCTGGGCACGACGTTGTTCCTGCGCACCCATCACGGCATGGAACTGACCGACGCCGGGCGCGATCTGCTGACGTCGGCCTATGCGATCCTGTCGAAGGTCGAAGAAGCCCAAAGCCTGCGGCATCGCAACTCGGGCAGCTCGGGCACGATTCGCATTGCTGCCAGCTATACGGTAATCGGGTATTTCCTTCCCTTTCATCTGGATCGGCTACGCCGCCTGCATCCCAATCTGGATATTCGCCTGTTCGAGCAGAACCGCGACAGCATTGAAGAGGGGCTGTTATCTGACCGGTTCGATATCGCGGTTCTGCTTACATCGAACATCAGTAACCCCGAGCTGGATTGCGAAACCCTGATGCGCTCCACCCGGCGGTTGTGGGTGTCCAGCGGTCACCGCTTTGCACATCGCACCAAGGTGGATTTCGACGACATCGCCGAAGAGCATTATATAATGCTGACCGTCGACGAAGCGGCGAACACCGCGATGAAATACTGGAGCCAGCAGAAGGTCCAGCCGAAGGTCAGTCTGCGCACCTCGTCGGTCGAGGCCGTTCGCTCGATGGTGGCCAACGGGCAGGGGGTCGCGATCCTGTCGGACATGGTGTATCGGCCATGGTCGCTGGAGGGTAAGCGCATCGCCACGGTCATGACCGAAACGCCGGTGCCGACGATGGATGTCGGGCTGGCCTGGCGCAGGGACGCCGGTTTTTCACCTCAGATGCAATTGATTTATGACTACTTCCGGCATGCCTTCAATTCACCCTATGCCACGTAAACTCCAGCCACGCCTGCGCGCGTGGCGTTTCCCGGCAATGCCGGGCCGGGGATAGGCACAAATCAAGGGTCTACGGGCACCAGCAGTTCTGCCAGGCTCAAAGCCATCACCTGCGCAGCCTGCACCATGTCGTCGATCCCGACATATTCGTCAGGTTTATGCGCCAGGTCGAGAATTCCCGGCCCATAGGCGATGCAGTTCTTCAGCCGCCCGATCCGGTCGATATGTTTCTGGTCATAGGTGCCGGGGCTGACCACGTAATCCGGCGGGTGGCCCAGCGTCGCCTCGATCGCGCGGGCGACGGTGGTGACGATGGGCGCATCCCTGTCGGTCATGCTGGGCAGGACACGGTGCAGTTCGCGCAGATCATAGTCAAATCCGGTGCGCGCGGCGCCGACACGGGCAAGCATGGCACGGAATTCGGCCTCGACCTCGGTGATGTCCTCTTCGATCAGGAATCGCCGGTCGATCACCATGCGGCAGCGGTCGGGCACGCAGGGGCTGGGCAGGCCGGTATAGTCCAACGCCTGTTCTGGCTCGCCGCCATGGATCGAGTTGATGTTGAGCGTGGACTGACGCGCGCCGTCGGGCACCACTGGCATATCGGTGCGGCGTGCGGCCAGCGCGGGAAACAGGCTGCGCTCCATCTCGGCCACCACGGCCCCCATGTGGCGCACCGCGCAATCCCCGAGAAAGGGCATCGAGCCGTGGGCGATCTCGCCCTTGGTTTCCAGCTCGGCCCACCAGACGCCGCGATGGCCTAGGCAGATGCGCTCCTTGTTCAGGGGTTCGGGGATGATGACATGCTGTACGCGGGCGGGATCGAAATAGCCGCGCTCGGCCAGGTAGGCGACGCCGCCAAAGCCGCCGGATTCCTCGTCCGCTGTTCCGCTGATCTCGATCGCGCCTGCGTAGTCGGGGCAGGTTTCGACAAAGGCCTCGGCGGCGATGATCGAGGCGGCCAGCCCGCCTTTCATGTCGCAGGCGCCGCGCCCATAGATCTTGCCGTCGATGACTTCGCCGCCGAAGGGATCAACCGTCCAGCCATGGCCGACCTCGACCACGTCGATATGGCTGTTGAAATGCACGCAGTCGCCCGCATCGGTGCCTGCGCGCCGTGCTACGATGTTCCAGCGCGGGTATTGGTCACTGTCGCCCGGTGCACCTGTGGCGCGGATCAGTTCTGTCTCGAAGCCCGCGCCCAGAAGGCGGCGGTCGAGATATTCGCAGATTTCCAGGTAATGCGCGCCCGGCGGGTTGAGCGTGGGAATGCGGATCAGATCCTGCGTCAGCGCGATAAGGTCATCGCGCCGCGCCGTAATCGCTGCCTTTAGCTGGTCCTGCATACTCATCAAAGGCCCCTTTCCGGGGCTGACTATGGAACGCGGGGACAGGCCAGGCAAGGCACAAGCACGCGGCCCCGGACGTGCCCCGGGCCGCGTGTCAGGTTCAGCCGACGTCGAAGTGGAGCGGCTTGATCTGCTGGAAGAGGCCGGTTTCGTGCAGCTTTTCGATCAGATTCTGTGGTACCGGCGCATCGACATAGAGAAGGGCAATCGCCTCGCCACCCGGAGCGATTCGACCAAGGGTAAAGTTGGCGATGTTCACCCCGTTGCCGCCCAGCGTCTGGCCCAGGGCACCGATAATGCCCGGCTCGTCGCGGTTGGTAGTGTAGAGCATGTATTCGCCGATTTCAGCGTCGATATTGATACCCTTGATCTGGATGAAGCGAGGTTTGCCATCCGAGAACACCGTGCCACCGATGGAGCGTTCACGTTGATCCGTGACCACGGTCAGCTTGATATAACCCTCGAATGCGCCGGACTTGTCCTGCTTGGTGGTGCTGATCTTGACGCCGCGTTCCTTGGCCACCACGGGGGCGGAAACCATGTTTACCTCGGGGTTGACCGATTTCATGATACCCGCCACGGCGGCGCTGGTCAGGGCTGCCAGGTTCATATCCGATGCGACACCATCATAGAGGATGTTGATCGCCTTGATCGGCTCGGTGGTCATCTGGCCGATGAAGGCGCCCAGATGGTCGGCAAGCTTGATCCACGGGCCCATGACCTTGGCCTCTTCGGCAGTCACCGAGGGCATGTTCAGCGCGTTGGTCACGGCACCGGTCAGCAGGTAATCCGACATCTGTTCGGCCACTTGCAGCGCCACGTTTTCCTGTGCCTCGGTGGTGGCTGCGCCCAGATGTGGGGTGCAGACTACGTTCGGCAGGCCGAACAGCGGGTTCTCGGTTGCGGGTTCCTCGGCGAAGACGTCAAAGCCCGCACCAGCGACATGGCCGGATTTCAGCAGATCGGCCAGCGCCTCTTCGTCGACCAGACCGCCACGGGCGCAGTTGATGATGCGCACGCCGGGTTTGGTTTTTTCCAATGCCTCACGGCTGAGGATGTTGCGGGTCTGGTCCGTCAGGGGGACGTGAAGGGTGATGAAATCGGCGCGGGTCAGCAGCTCTTCCAGCTCGACCTTTTCAACGCCGATCTTGTCGGCCTTTTCCTGACCGAGGAAGGGATCATAGGCGATGACCTTCATCTTGAGCCCGCGCGCTCGGTCGCAAACGATGCCGCCGATATTGCCGGCACCGATAACGCCCAATGTCTTGTTGGTCAGCTCGACCCCCATGAATTTGGACTTTTCCCATTTGCCGGCATGGGTTGATGCGCTGGCCTCGGGGATTTGGCGGGCCACGGCGAACATCATCGCGATGGCATGTTCGGCGGTGGTGATCATGTTGCCGAAGGGCGTGTTCATCACGATCACACCCTTTTTCGAGGCGGCGACCTTGTCGATATTGTCGGTGCCGATACCCGCGCGGGCGATGACCTTGAGGTTGTCGGCGGCGGCGAGGATCTTCTCGGTCACCTTGGTGGCGGACCGGATGGCGAGGCCGTCATACTGGCCAATCACTTCGGCCAGTTTTTCCTTGTCCTTGCCCAGGTCGGGCTGGAAATCCACGTCGATGCCGCGGTCGCGGAAGATCTGCACGGCGGTTTCGGAGAGCTTGTCGGAGACGAGTACTTTGGGTGCCATTTGGGGCTCCAGTTCTGATGTCGGTATTACGTCGGTATCGCGTCGGTAACGGGGCGGTGCATGGCGTGCCGGGCTGAAGCCCGGCACGCCTGCGCGCCGTAGGCAGGGCTCTAGCCCGGCAGGTTCGCGATTTCGGATTGGTATGCCCAGTCGATCCAGGGCATCAGTGCCGCCAGATCGGAGGTCTCGACCGTGCCGCCGCACCAGATGCGCAGGCCCGGAGGTGCGTCACGGTAGGCGCCGATATCGAGCGCCACGCCTTCGGCCTCCAGCCGTTTGGCGACGGCCTTGGCAAAACTGGCGCCGTCCGCGATGCGCGGATCGGTGAAGCTGAGACAGACCGAGGTGTTGGAGCGTGTGGCGGGATCGACGGCAAGGTTGCCGATCCAGTCACGCGCATCGCAGAAATCCGCGATCACCTTCGTGTTGGCGTCCGCGCGGGCGATCAGGCCCGAGAGGCCACCCACCGAGCGCGCCCAGTCGAGCGCCAGCAGGTAATCTTCGACCGCCAGCATCGACGGTGTGTTGATCGTCGCGCCCTCGAAGATTCCTTCGATCAGCTTGCCGCCTTTGGTCAGGCGGAAGATCTTGGGCAGGGGCCAGGGGGGCGTGTAACTTTCAAGCCGCTCCACTGCGCGGGGGCTGAGCACGATCATGCCATGCGCGGCCTCGCCGCCCAGCACTTTCTGCCAGCTGAAGGTGGTCACATCCAGCTTGTCCCAGGGCAGGTCCTGGGCGAAGGCGGCGGAAGTGGCGTCGCAGATGGTCAGGCCCGCGCGGTCGGATTTGATCCAGTCGCCATTCGGGACGCGCACGCCCGAGGTGGTGCCGTTCCATGTGAAAACGACGTCATTGTCGGTATCGACGGTGCTGAGATCAACGATCTGGCCGTAATCGGCGGTCTTGATCTCTGCGTCCAGCTTGAGCTGTTTCACGACATCCGTCACCCAGCCCGCGCCAAAGCTTTCCCAAGCCAGCATCTCGACCTTGCGCGCACCCAGTAGGTTCCACATCGCCATCTCGACCGCGCCGGTATCAGAGGCGGGCACGATCCCGATACGGTAATCGTCAGGGATGCCCAGCACTTCGCGGGTGCCTTCGATGGCCGATTTCAGGCGCGCCTTGCCGACAGCGGCACGGTGGCTGCGACCCAAGGGGGCGTCGGCCAGTTTGGCAACATTGAATGTGGGGGGTTTGGCACAGGGGCCAGAAGAAAAACGCGGATTGGCCGGCCGCGATGCCGGTTGTTGTATAGCCATTGATGCTATCCTTCCAGATAAGCGCCCTTCGTTGGGGAAGGGTGTCCCACCGCCGGACATACGGCCAGTCCGGGCCTTTCGCAAGCGCAGAAATGCGGCTATAGCGCCGCTTGAGGCGATAAATGCGACGCGGGAGACCATGATCGGACATTGCGGGGGCATCCCCAGCGGCAGGGGCAGGGTGCGCCGCCGCGCGCAGCGCCAACCATCTATCCCTTTGATAGCCAAGGATTAACACCATGTTCACCGCCACACTGATCGCCGCGCCGGGCACGCTTGATCCCGCGCTTGTCGAAAATCTGCGAAATGCCTGGGGTGGGGGTGACGCACAGTGGCTTTGTCCTGACGAGGCGGCGGAATTCGCGCTGACGCGGATGCCGGAAAACCGCTGGCAGGTGTGGGACGATCTGCAAAAGCTGCGTGTCGATCTGGTGGTGCAGCCGCAGGCGGGCCGGCGCAAGACCATGCTGCTGGCCGATATGGACAGCACGATGATCGAGCAGGAATGTATCGACGAATTGGCCGAAGAGGCCGGCGTCGGCGATCATGTCCGGGCGATCACCGCGCGCGCGATGAATGGTGAGATTGATTTCGAGGGCGCGCTGATCGAGCGTGTCGGCCTGCTGAAAGGGCTTTCCGAGAGCATCATCGCCAAGGTTCTGGCCGAGCGAATCACCTTCATGCCGGGGGGCAGGGCGCTGGTGGCGACGATGCGGGCCAATGGCGGCCATGCGGCGCTGGTGTCGGGAGGCTTCACGGCCTTTACCGCTCGGGTGGCGGGGGCGTTGGGGTTCGATGAGCATCGCGCCAACACATTGCTGGCTGACAATGGCCAACTGACCGGAGACGTGGCGCGCCCCATTCTGGGACGGCAGGCAAAGGTCGAGGCGCTGGAGCAGATCGCCGCGCGGCTGGGCCTGTCCGAGGCGGATGTGATCGCGGTGGGGGACGGGGCCAATGATCTGGGCATGTTGGGGCGCGCGGGAACCGGCGTGGCGCTGCATGCCAAGCCAAGTGTGGCCGCCGAATGTGATGTGCGGATTAACCACGGCGACCTGACGGCGTTGCTCTATCTGCAGGGCTATGCGCGCACCGAGTTCGTGACCGACTGAAGGCACCCCCGCATGGTTGCGGGGGTGCCTGTAAGGGCGAAAGCGCCGCTAGGCGGCCAGCGCCGCGCGGGCCCGGCCGATCATCAGTGCGGCCTCGGCGGCCTCGCGGCCCTTTTCGACGAAATGCGCGGCGAAGATCGCGCTGTGATGCGGGCCTTCGTGATACTGGTGCGGCGTCAGCGACACCGACAGCACCGGCACGCCGCTGTCCAGACCGGCCCGCATCAGCCCGTCCACCACCGCTTGGGCGACAAACTCGTGCCGGTAGATCCCGCCATCTACCACCAGCGCGGCGCAGGCCACGGCACCGTAGCGGCCGGTCATCGCCAGATCGCGCGCCAGCAGCGGCATTTCGAACGCGCCGGGCACGTCATAGACATCGATCCGGTCGGGGGGATCACCTGGGTAAATCCGTCCAGCGCGCGGCTGACGATTTCGGTGTGCCAGTTGGCTTTGATAAAGGCGTATCGGGTGTGTGTCATCTTGGCTCCTTTCGCATATCGACACGTTCACCGCAGGCGAAGGACGACAGGGCTGACGGTGCGCGCGCACCGCTGGAACCTGACGTTCTCTCTCATCCGGACTATGACCGTCGGCTCTGGAATCACACCAGATCTGCTGTCACCCCGGCTTTGGGCCAAGGCCGCTCGCGGGCTTGAGGCACGAAATGGCCCCTTACCGCCGGTGGGGAATTTCACCCCGCCCTGAGAACGCGGCAAAGATGGCCGAGAATGCAGTTCCCGGCAAGCATGATTTACGCTCGGGCGGGTCTAAAGCAGTGCTGCCGCGGGCCGGATCTCGCCGGTGACGATCCCGCGGCGGTTGGTGATCGGTGCGTTCATGTATTTGCGCGCGGCGGGATGCTCTGGATCCAGCACCCCCAGTTGCACCAGCAATGCGGCGATGGCGCATTCCGCGCCGCGGGTCGTGCCGTCCGCGATCTTGAGCGCGACGCCCAGGCCGCGCTGGGGCAGGATCGCGACGAAGAACGCCTCGGCCCCGGTTTTCAGCGCAACAGGCTCGGTGCAGGCGCGCATCAACTCGGTACAGGCGCGGCCTTCGCCCGCGACCAGTTCGGGGTGGCTGACCATCGCCTGCCAGAGCTGGACCGCGGCACTCTGGCGCGAATCGCTGCCTTCGCGGGCCGTGGCGAAATAGGCCATCGCGCGGGCCATGCCGTGCAGCGTGGTGATGTGATTGGGGGCCGAGCAGCCGTCGATGCCATAGCCGGGGCTGGTCACGCCGGTGACTTCCTCGTAGGCGGCGAGGCAGGCGCGCTGAACGGGGTGGTCGATGTCGATATATTCCGGCCCTGCGCCGAGATGCTTGCCCAGCGTCAGAAACCCCGCATGTTTGCCCGAGCAGTTGTTATGGACCTGGCAGGGGGCCGTCCCCGCGCAGAGCATCGCGTCATGGGTTTGCGGATCATAGGGCAGATGCGCGCCGCAGCGGAAATCATCGTCGTCGAACCCCAGACCGGTGATCCAGCGGTTCACGCGTTCGGTATGGATCGCCGCGCCGTTATGGGATGCACAGGCCAGCGCCAGTTGCTCTGTCCCCAGACCAAGCGCCGCCGCGGCCCCGCTTTCGACCAGCGGCAGGGCCTGCAGCATCTTGCACGAACTGCGCGGCAGAACCTGCGCATCCGGGTCGCCCCAGGCCTGAACGATCTCGCCATCGGCGCCGCAAATCACCGCCTGACCCCAGTGAATACTTTCGGCGAGCGGACCACGCCAGATTTCGACCATTGCAACAGGCTGTGACATCATATCCTCCCCGGCGATCGCGGCTGTGCGATTTTCCGCCAATTCATTCTTTCGTTTCTGGTCTGTTTCAGGCTATTGATGCACTATCGAGAGCAACCGACCGGGGCCAGTAGAAACCCGTATGCAACGGGACGCAACCGGTTCGAATTGAGGCTTAAGGACAGCTTGGAGGCTGGACATATGGTATCACAAGTAACGCGTGCTGCGCTCGCCCTGGGATTTTCCATTCTGGCGAGCGGTGCATTTGCACAGGCAGAAAGTAACAATCAGGTTGCCGCGAAAACCGCGTGGAGCGTCTTTGTCGACTCTGACCCTAAGGAATGCTGGGCGGTTTCAGCTCCGACAGAGACGGTCAACACGCGCGGTGGGCGTGTTGTGGCGGTGCGTCGCGGCGAAATCCTGTTCATGACATTTTTCCGCCCCGCGGCGGGGGTTGCCGGGCAGGTGGCCTTTACCGGTGGCTACCCGTTTGCGCCCGGATCGACCGTCGAGGTTGATATCAGCGGCGAAGAGTTCGAGCTCTATGCCGAGGGCGAATGGGCGTGGCCGGCCAGCACGGCCGACGATGCCAAGATCATCGCCGCGATGAAGCGGGGCGCAAGTGCGGTGCTGACCGCGCGCTCTTCGCGTGGCACGCAGACCAAGGATACCTTTTCGCTGCTGGGTTACACCGCGGCAATGGAAGAGGCTGAAAAGCGCTGCAAGTGATCGCAGCGCAGACTGGCGAACGCAGCAGGCCCTGACATGGCGTCGGGGCTTGGTCGTTTGTGCGGCGGGGGCCTGTGCTGCAAGGTGACGCACCCCCTTCGACTTTGCCGGGCGAATCCTGTAAGGAAACGCTTTGAGATCCGGAAGGCCCCACCCAGATGACCGACAAAGCCCCGATTACCCAGGATGTCCTGACCATCCCGCGCAAGATCCCCGAGGGTGGCAAGATCAACCTTGTCGGTCTTACGCGCGATGCGTTGCGCGAGACGTTGATCGCGCATGGCACGCCCGAAAAGCAGGCCAAGATGCGGGCCGGACAGATCTGGCAGTGGATCTACCAGTGGGGTGTGCGCGACTTTGCCGAGATGACCAACCTGGCCAAGGCCTACCGGGCCGAACTGGAAGAGCATTTCGTGGTCGCTGTGCCCGAGGTGGTCAGCAAGCAGGTCAGCACCGACGGCACGCGCAAATATCTCGTGCGGATCGCGGGCGGTCACGAGGTCGAGGTGGTTTATATCCCCGAGACGGATCGCGGCACGCTGTGCATCTCGTCGCAGGTGGGATGCACCCTGACCTGTTCATTCTGCCATACCGGCACGCAGAAACTGGTGCGCAATCTGACGGCGGGCGAAATCGTCGGTCAGGTCATGGTCGCGCGCGATGATCTGAACGAGTGGCCGGTGCCCGGCGCCCCCAAGGATGAGACCCGCCTGCTGAGCAATATCGTGCTTATGGGCATGGGCGAGCCGCTTTATAATTTCGAGAACGTGCGCGACGCGATGAAGATCGCGATGGACCCCGAGGGCATCCAGCTGTCGCGCCGCCGGATTACGCTGAGCACATCGGGCGTCGTGCCCGAGATTCACCGCACTGCCGCCGAGATCGGGTGCATGCTGGCGGTCAGCTTTCACGCGACCACGGACGAAGTGCGCGATGGTCTGGTGCCGATCAACAAGAAATGGAACATTGAGGCGTTGCTCGATGCGCTCCGCGAATACCCCAAGGTCAGCAATTCCGAGCGGATCACCTTCGAATATGTCATGCTGGACGGCATCAATGACAGCGACGACGACGCGCGCCGCCTCGTCAAGCTGATCGAGGGCATCCCGGCCAAGATCAACCTCATCCCGTTCAACGAATGGCCCGGCGCGCCCTACAAGCGCAGCTCGAACAACCGTATCCGCGCCTTTGCCGACATCATCTACAAGGCTGGCTATGCCAGCCCGATCCGCACCCCGCGTGGCGAGGATATCATGGCCGCCTGTGGCCAGCTGAAATCGGCCACCGAACGCGCCCGCAAGTCGCGGGCCGAGATCGCCGCGCAGGCCGGGCTGGGCTGAGCTGCGTGCTCAAATCACCTGAAAAGCGCTGATATTTGACCGCAGTCCGGCCACTTTTGCGTGCGAGCGTTGTTGAAACCCGAGATTGACCAACGGGTTTGCAACAATGCAGCAGAGGAGAGTTCGGGCATGGTTTATGTACACAGTGATCCAAACGTTCAGGCCGGTGTTCTGGCATTCGTGATGGGCGAACGTCGCCGCGCCACCAGCCTCACCGCCTGGCAGGATGCCTTGAAGAACCACGGCTACGCCGTGCAGAAGACTGACAAGGGCACATATGTCACCACGCTTCCGCATGGTGTTGAAGTGTGTCGCCTGCCCGAAGACGCGGTGCTCTGATCCGTAGCAGTTGCTGACACGGCATGCCGTTCCCTGACCGGGAGCGGCGCGCCGTGGAGATGGCCGGGCGCACGGCCCGCCGCCGCGACCACCACCTAAGCGCTTTGCGTTTGTCCTGAACCAGCGAAACCGCAACCCATATTGGGCGCGCCACCGCGCCGCAGGGCCCGACTTTCAAAGGCCCGGCACTTGCCCGCTTGTGGGCCGGGGATTGCCCGGAAAACATCCAGTTTAGCCCGCCCTGAACGGTGCTGCCCTGTGCAGTACCGCTGTCTGCGTTGTCCCTACAATGTGGCACGCCGCCCGTGAATAACCTCTAGCCCGCCTCATTCCGCGACGATTGTTGCCATCTGGGGGCATTATTCAGGTTGGATAGTACGATTGTAACAGGGAATGAAACGATGAACGAGTTTATGAAAAACGACAGCACTGACCTTCTGGAAATGGTGGTGCGCGAGCGCCGCCTGGCGGTTTCGGACCGCGAATGGCAGCACCGGCTGCGCGGGTATGGTTATGCCGTCCGCGACACCAAAGAAGGGCGCGTTCTGACGTCGCTGCTGCGTGGTGCATCCATCTGCAGCCTGCCCGCACATCTGGTCAGCTGAACGCGACAGCACGACCGGGCGCGGAAAATGAAGCATTTTCCGCTGCGTTTTCCGAATGGACTACGCTGACGCGCCCTTAGCAGTCGTCGTGCCACGCGTCGATGATCGCCGCAGCCTGCTCTGCCGTTTCGACGAACTGGAACAGCTCGAGATCCTCGGCCGAGATCGTGCCGGCATCTGCCAGAGCCTCCCAGTTGATGATCGAGCGCCAGAATTCCTCGCCAAAGAGCAGGAAGGGCATACGTTTCATCCGGTCCGTCTGGATCAGGGTCAATGCCTCGAACGTCTCGTCGAGCGTGCCAAAGCCGCCCGGAAAGACGCAGATCGCCCGCGCCCGCATGAGAAAATGCATCTTGCGGATCGCGAAGTAATGAAAATTGAAGCAAAGCCCCGGCGTGACGTATTCATTCGGGGCCTGTTCGTGCGGCAACACGATGTTGAGGCCGATGGACGAACCGCCCGCATCGTCCGCACCGCGGTTTCCCGCCTCCATCACCCCCGGTCCGCCGCCGGTGGCCACGACGAAGTGGCGCCCGTAGCTGGCCAGTGATTTCTCTGTCATCAGCCGGGCAAACTCGCGCGCCTCGGTATAGTATTTCGACAGGTCGGCCAGTGTTTCGGTCCGGGCCTCGCCCTTTTTCTCGGGCTCGGGGATGCGCGCGCCGCCGAACAGCACGACGGTGCTTTCGATGCCGCGCTCGTTCAGGATCATCTCGGGTTTCAGAAGTTCCAGTTGCAGACGTACCGGGCGCAGTTCCTCGCGACACATGAAATCGGTGTCGTTGAAGGCAAGCCGGTAGGCCGGGGCGCGGGTCTGCGGGGTGTCGGGGACCTGCTCTGCCGTGCTGCGGTCGGAATGGGCATCGCGAAACTGGCTCTGGCGGTCGTCTTTCATGGGGTACTTGATCCTTGACTGGCATCTGTGATCTTGAGCGTAGAGCGGAACGTATCCCATTACCAGCAGGAGCATGGCATGGACTGGAGCGGCGAGATCAGCGCGGCGGCGGCGCGCATTGCACCTTATTTGCGGCGCACGCCTGTGATGGATGTCGTGCTGGACGGGTTGCCCGTCGCGCTCAAGCTGGAACATCTGCAGCATACCGGCAGTTTCAAGGCGCGCGGCGCGTTCAACACGTTGCTCGGCGCGCCGGTCCCGGCGGCTGGTCTGGTGGCGGCGTCGGGGGGTAATCATGGGGCGGCAGTGGCCTATGCGGCCCGCACGCTGGGGCATGAGGCGCGGATCTACGTGCCCGAGATGGCCGGGCCCGCCAAGATCGCGCTGATCGAACGGCAGGGCGCGGACCTGGTGGTGCTGCCCGGAGCCTATGCCAATGCGCTGGAGGCGGCGCGTGCCTATGAGGCCGAGACCGGTGCGGCGCAGATCCATGCCTATGACGCCCCTTTGACGGTGGCCGGGCAGGGCACCTGCATGGCCGAGTGGGAGGCGCAGGGGCTGGAGGTCGATACAGTGCTGATCGCCGTGGGAGGTGGCGGCTTGATCGCCGGCGCGCTGGCCTGGCTGGGAGAGCGGCGCAAGGTCGTTGCGGTCGAGCCCGAGCGGTCCTGCGCGCTTCATGCGGCGCTGGCGGCGGGGCAGCCGGTTGATGTGGAGGTCGCTGGCGTTGCGGCCAATGCGCTGGGCGCGCGGCGGATCGGCGACATCTGTTTCGGCCTGGCGCGGGGGATCACCTCGGTGACGGTGACGGATGCCGCCATCACGGGCGCACAGGCGCTGCTCTGGCGCGAGATTCGGCAATTGGTCGAGCCTGCGGGTGCGACGGCGCTGGCGGCGCTGACCTCGGGTGCCTATGTGCCGTCCCCCGGCGAGCGGGTGGCGGTGCTGATCTGCGGTGGCAATATCGCACCGGACCCGCTGACATAGGCGGGATCGCCCGCGGCGGCAGCGGGATATGAGTATTTTTGGCAAAATGAAGGGACCGGGGCGTGCGCGCCGGTTACCGGTGGTTGCCGCCCGGTGGCGCTGGGTCGCAAAGGGTGGATGACCTTGGCCGCGCTATTCGTTATGGATTCGCGAAACAGTTCAGATCGGAGCCAACGCCCATGTCCAATACCCAGCTTGAAACCGCCATTGATGCCGCCTGGGAGGCGCGCGACCAGATCACGCCCGCCACCGGTGGCGAGACCCGTGAAGCCATCGAGGCGACGCTGGCGGCGCTTGACAGTGGTCAGTTGCGCGTGGCGGAGCCGCGCGAGGACGGCCAGTGGCATGTGAACCAGTGGGCCAAGAAGGCGGTTCTGCTGGGCTTCCGGCTGAAGGACATGGAGGCGCAGCCGGGTGGCCCGCAGGGCGGCGGCTGGTGGGACAAGGTCGACAGCAAGTTCAAGGGCTGGGGCGAGGCGGAATGGACCGGTGCGGGGTTCCGCGCCGTGCCCAGCTGCGTGGTGCGCAAGAGTGCGTATATCGCGCCCGGCGTGGTGCTGATGCCGTCATTCGTCAACCTGGGCGCCTATGTGGACGAGGGCACCATGGTCGACACATGGGCGACGGTGGGCAGCTGTGCGCAGATCGGCAAGAACGTGCACCTGTCGGGCGGTGTCGGGATCGGCGGAGTGCTGGAGCCGATGCAGGCGGGGCCGACGATCATCGAGGACAATTGTTTCATCGGGGCGCGTTCGGAAGTGGTCGAGGGTTGTATCGTGCGTGAGGGCAGCGTGCTGGGCATGGGTGTCTTCATCGGCCAGTCGACCAAGATCGTGGACCGCGAAACCGGCGAGATCATGTATGGCGAAGTGCCCAGTGGCTCGGTCGTCGTGGCGGGTTCGATGCCGAGCAAGGGTGGTGTTCACCTTTACTGCGCGGTGATCGTGAAGCGGGTGGACGCGCGCACGCGCTCGAAGACCTCGATCAATGAGTTGCTGCGTGACTGACGCGAAAAAGCCGAAGAAGCTGAATCGCCAGCAGGTCTATACCCTGCTGGTCGAGATCGGGCGCAAGGCGGGCGACGGCCTGCCGGAGAAGGCCACCGGTGCGGCATTGGTGGTCTATGCCTCGGGCGTGGACGAGGCCGAGGCGGTGCGCGAGACCGTTGCGATCCTCAAGCAGGCCGATACCGCGCCGCTGGACGTGAGCGGCTATGGCAGCCTGGCCGAGCGCGAGGCCGAAGGCCATGACATCCCCGAAGAAGAGCGCGTGCTGATGCAGCGGGCGCTGGATGAGAACGCGGTCATCGTGGCGCAGATGACGCCGTTTTTCGACGACGACTCGCGGGGCGACGGGGACGGGCATCAATTGCATTGAGCCGTGGCCGGGGGCACGCGGCGCGCATCAGGCGGCGCGGTGCTTGGCGAGGGTGACTGCCTCGAACGGGCGCAGGACCGGCCAGACCGGGCTGGCATGTTCGGGCAGGCGGTGGCGCGGGGCCGCGTGCAGGACACTTTCGGCCAGCGCGACGGGATCGCGGCGCAAGCGGCCGATATAGAGGCTCTCGACCGGGCAGCCGGCGGCGATGACCGCCGCATGTTCGGGCAGCAGGATGTGGTGATATGTCACCAGATCGGGGCCGTCGGAATAGAAGGCCGACACGCCGTTGACCAGATGTCGGGCGGGGACCAGCACGGCCTCGGCGCCGAACATGTACTCGACCTCGCTGCCATCGATCACCAGCCGCTGATGCGGCGCCAGCACGATGTCATGCGCCAGCCCGAAGAACGGCGCGCGCAGCCGTACCGGGCGCAGGCTGCCGCGGGCGGGCACGGTCTGGGACACGGTTTGCAGTACGGGGACGATGTCGCCGGTACTGGTCAGCACCGTGTCGCCGCGCCGCAACCGCGCGGCGGCGACCGGGCCATGCGGCGTTGCGATCGGGACATCGGCGGTCAGGCCCGGCATCGGGCCGATCGGTTCGACCTCATCGGAGACCGCCAGAAAGCTGACATCGGGATCCATTTCGCGCCGCGCGGGGTAGCGGGTGATCATCCGCAGATCTTCGAGCGGCATGGGATGAGGCGGTTGCAGGCTGCGGCTGCGGATGCGCCCTGCGGCCAGATGCTCCAGCGACAGGCGGCCCCAGCGGCGCGGTGCGTCCCAGCTGTAGCGGACGCGCACTTCGTCGCTGCGCCTGTCGAGGTCGTGGGGCAGCGCGGCATGACGGACATCGTTGCCCATCGCCTCGACCAGAACGATGCCGCCGCTGGGCATGACCTGCAGCGACAGCCCGCCCGACCAGGGTTGCGGGCGGTCGAAGCGCAGCAGGGTTTGTGGGCGTCCCTCGGGTGACAGGTGGGTTTCGATCAGCAACGTGCCACGCGGCGCGATGGCATCAAGGGGGATCGAAGGGTCCAGATTGTCGGCCTCCGGGAGCCCGGCACGGTTGAACCACCCGCCCATATGGTCGGAAATGCCGATCCAACCCATGGTCAGGCCACCAGCTGCGCGCTGCCGAGCAGCAGTTGAGCCTCGTAGCGTTTGAGCGTGCGGCGCGCCGCCGGGCTGTAGCCTGCGCCGGTCTCGCGGTCGATCTCGGGGAAAAGGGTGCAGATTTCATCGACGATCTCGGCTTCGAAACTGCTGGTGGTTTGCGGGCCGGGCAGAAAGCTCTCGGTTTCCAGCCCTTCGGAATAGACCACCTGATGCCGGTCAAAGAGGATATGGACGTAATCCACCAGACCGCCCTCGATCTGGCGCACCGACCGGTCATTGACCAGATCCCGGGCCGCCACCAGCACCTCGGCCTCGCCAAAGAGGAGTTCCGCCAGCGCATCGCGGATCAGCACCCGGTGCAGTGGCGACAGGAAGAGTTCGCCATGTTTGCCGAAAGTGTTGCGCGCGATGAAGATCGGCGCGAATTCGCCCTTTGCGGGCACCCGGCGCTCGCCGATCCAGCGCAGAGGCTGGGCGCCTTCGTCGCGGGTCATCACCAGATCGCCAGGTTTCAGGGTTTCAACCGCGACAGGGCCATCGGGGGTTTCGATCATCGTTCCGGCGACGAAACAGGGCACTGAATCCACCAGCACGAAGCCGGTATCGCTGATGCCGGTGTCCGACTCGGCCGTGTAGGTGAAGTTGAACTCTTCGGTGTCGCCGTCACCGTTCATGGTGAGCGTGCCGTCGGCGTTCAGCGTGACCGATTGCCCGGTGTTGAGCACAACCGTGTCGCCCGGTGACACTTCCTGACCGTTGATATGGGTGATCGTCAGGCTGCCGCCTGAGGGCGCCGTGTCATTGTCCAGAACGTCAACGGTGCGCGAGCCGTCCGGGTCGAGGCGGTAGTCGTCATCATTGACGACCACGCTGCCCTGAATGCTGCCGCCCGCGATCAGCAGGGTGGAATCGTAATTGCTGTCGGTGACATCGGCGATGCCGATCCGGATGGAGTTGACGACGCCGTCAATGACCGGGATCTTCAGCGTCAGGTTGACGGTAAAGCCGTCCATCTCGGTGTTGTGCTGATCGCTGGTGTTGTCGATAAAGAGGTTCTGGTTCACCCCGGCGTTCAGGTTGTTGGGGTCAACATCGCCGTCGCCGACGCTCAGATGGATCTGGGTGCCGTTGATCCAGACGCCGACGAAATCCTGGAAAGAGCCGATGGCGTATTCGGGATATTCTTCTGACGCAAAGACGAACTGCATCGACAGCATGTCGCCATCGGGGACGAAATCCACGTCGATATAGGACGCGTCATAGGTCCGCGCCCCGGCGGCAGCATTGAACATCGCGTTGTCGTTCTCGCCGCTGGAGGAGGTCGTTGTGCTGGAGCTTTCGTTCGACTGCCACCGGTTGTTGTTGGTAAACCCGCGCAGGTCGCCGGTCGAGAACATTACGCCGGTGTCGCCGGGCGTCACTGCGCCGGAGATTGCATCGCCGTCGGAATAGATGCCGGAACTGTCGCGGTCCCCGGTATAGGACGCGCTGATGATCTGGGTGTCGCTCCCGAACATCTCTTGCGCCATTTCTATCGCGCTGGCGTTTCTGTCGATTGGTAATTCCTTGCCTGCAACCATGTCCTGCCCCAGCCCTGTTGCCGGAGACAGCGCAAACACGCAGTCGGGCGGGAAAATTCCCGCCTTGTCCTAGTGGGTCGCTGATGCGATCCGCTCGATCAGGGGCCTTTTGCGGCCCCGCTGCTGTTGCCCTGCCTCGGGTCACTTTATTATTGAGAATGCTTTTAGCAATTTTTCTGCGTGCTGTTAAGACTTATCCACATGCAGGCCCGCACGCGGGATCGTGAGTGCGGCGGGTTTGCTACGGGCCGCGATTTGCGCTACCCGGAGGGCAGCCGGAAATGCCCTGCGAGAGACCCGATGCACAACACCCCCACCGATCCCGTCGAACTGACCGCAGCACTGGTGCGCTGCCCGTCCGTCACCCCCGCAGAAGGCGGGGCGCTGACCCTTTTGCAGGGGCTGCTGGAACCTGCCGGGTTCACCTGTACGCGGGTGGACCGGGGCGGCGTGCCCAACCTTTTTGCCCGCTGGGGGGCCAAGGGGGCGGAGCGCACATTTGGCTTTAACGGGCATACCGACGTGGTGCCGCTGGGCGACGAGGCGGCGTGGAGCGTGCCGCCCTTCGGGGCCGAGATCCGGGATGGCTATCTGTGGGGGCGTGGCGCGACGGATATGAAATCGGGCGTTGCCGCCTTTGCCGCCGCCGCAATTGATTTCGTGCGCGAGACGCCGCCCGACGGTGCCGTGATCCTGGCGATCACCGGCGACGAGGAGGGCGATGCACAGGACGGCACCATCGCGCTGCTGGACTGGATGCAGGGTGCGGGCGAGGCGATGTCGGTCTGTCTGGTGGGCGAGCCGACCTGCCCGGATACGATGGGCGAAATGATCAAGATCGGACGGCGCGGCTCGCTGAACGCGCATGTCAGCATCACCGGCGAGCAGGGCCATTCGGCCTATCCGCACCGCGCACGCAATCCGCTGCCGGCGATGGCGCGGCTGGTGGATCGGCTGTCGTCGCATGTGTTGGACGAGGGCACCGCGCATTTCGATCCCTCGACGCTGGCTGTTGTCACCATCGACACCGGCAACCCGGCCACCAACGTGATCCCGGCGAGCTGTCGTGCGACGCTGAACATCCGCTACAACGACGCCCATAGCGGCGCGTCCCTCACGCAATGGCTGCAAGCCGAGATGGACGGTGTCTGTGCCGAATTCGGCGTGACGGGCGAGATGCAGGTCAGGAACTCCGGCGAGAGCTTTGTCACTCCGCCGGGCGCGTTTTCTGATCTGATCGTGGAGGCGGTTGAGGCCGAGACCGGGCAGCGTCCGGTCCTGTCGACCTCGGGCGGCACGTCGGATGCGCGTTTCGTCAAGGATCACTGCCCGGTCGTCGAATGCGGCTTGGTAGGCCGGACGATGCACCAGGTGGACGAGCGTGTGAGCGTGGAACAGATTGGCCAGCTCAAGGCGATCTATACCCGCATCCTGCGCGCCTACTTTGCGTGACACTCCGCTTGTGAGACGCGCGTATCTCGTTGTCATGCTGAAAGAGCCACGCCCGGGCCGGGTCAAGACCCGGCTGGGCCGTGATATCGGCATGGTGTCCGCTGCGTGGTGGTTTCGCCACCAGACCGCGCGCCTGCTGCGGCGGTTGGCCGATCCGCGCTGGGAGCTCATCCTTGCCGTGTCGCCGGATCGCGCCGGGATGCAAAGCCGTGTCTGGCCCGCGCATTTGCCGCGTCTGGCGCAGGGTCAGGGCGATCTTGGTGACCGGATGGCGCGGATCATGCGCACTCTGCCGCCCGGCCCGGTCTGCATCATCGGTGGCGATATTCCCGGTGTCACCCGCGCGCATGTCGGTCGCGCCTTTGCTGCGCTGGGGGATCATGATGCGGTCTTTGGCCCGGCACCTGATGGCGGCTATTGGCTGACCGGCCTGAAACGCAGCGCCGCCGTGCCTGCGGGCCTGTACGGGGATGTCCGCTGGTCGAGCGCACATGCGCTGCGCGACAGTATCGCCACCTTGCCCGGCGCGCGGATCGCGCTGGTCGACACGCTGCGCGATGTGGATACCGCCGCAGACCTGGACGTGCGGGCGCGCTGAGCGCCCGCAACAGGGGTTACTTGGTGATGATCTCGGGGCCCATCAACATGTTGGGCAGGAAGGTCGATATCCACGGGATATAGGTGACCATGATCAGGAACACGAAAAGTACCATCAGGAACGGCAGCGCCGCCCGGACCACGGCCATCATCGGCATGCCTGCCACGCCCGACGTGACAAAGAGGTTGAGGCCCACGGGCGGGGTGATCATCCCGATTTCCATGTTCACCACCATGATGATGCCCAGATGGATTGGGTCGATTCCCAGCTCGATCGCGATCGGGAAGACCAGTGGGGCGACGATCACCAGCAGGCCCGAAGGCTCCATGAACTGACCGCCGATCAGCAGGATCGCGTTGACCACGATGAGGAACATCACCGGGCCGAACCCCGCCGCGAGCATGGAGCCCGCCACCATCTGCGGGATCTGCTCTTCGGTCAGCACGTGTTTGAGGATCAGCGCGTTGGCGATCACGAACATCAGCGTGACCGTCAGCTTGCCCGCGTCAAAGAGCGTTTGCCGCGTATCGCGGTGGAAAAACGCCGTGACGATGGCATGTGGGGCTTGCAGGATGTTCTTGCGCGGCTGCCCGCCACGCGCGGCCAGCGGCCCCATGTCGCGGTAGATGAAACACGCCACGATGAAGGCGTAGACCGATGCCACGGCGGCGGCCTCGGTCGGGGTGAAGAACGCGCCGGTGACGCCCGGAATGCCGTAGATGCCGACCATGATGATCACGATCAGCAACAGCCCCCAGGCAGCATCGCGGAACGATGCCCCGATTTCGCCCCAGCCGCGCCATTCGCCTGCGGGCATGTTCTTGACCCGGGCCATGACGTAGATCGCGATCATCAGCATGAGACCGGCCAGGAGGCCCGGAATGACGCCGGCAAGGAACATCCGGCCCACCGACACCTCGACCGCGGCGGCGTAGACCACCATCACGATGGATGGCGGGATCAGGATGCCCAGCGTGCCAGCGTTACAGATGACGCCGGCGGCGAATTCCTTGGAATAGCCCGCCTGTGTCATCGCGGCGATGACGATCGACCCGATGGCGACCACGGTGGCGGGTGACGAGCCTGAAAGCGCGGCGAACATCATGCAGGCGAAAACACCCGCGATGGCGAGGCCGCCGCGCAGATGCCCGACGCAGGCGATGGAAAAGCGGATGATCCGCTGGGCCACGCCGCCCGTGGACATGAAGCTGCTGGCGAGGATGAAGAACGGGATGGCGAGCAGGGTGAAATGCCCCTCGAACGCCTGAAACAGGGTCTGCGCCACCGATGCCATCGTCGTGTCCGAGAACCACAGCAGGAAAAGGATGGACGACATGCCGAGCGAGACTGCGATCGGCACACCGATCAGCATCAGGCCGATGACCATTACAAACAGGAGCAGTACGGTCATTGGCCTGTCTCCTCTTGCCGGGCGCGCATCTCGTCAATGTCATCCTCGGCCTCGTGGCTGGCCACCAACCGGTCGATCTTGCCGGTCCACAGCCGCACGGCGGCCTGACAGAAGCGGAACATCAGCAAAGCCATCGACAGGGGCAGCACCACATAGGGGATCATGCGGGGCATCTTGTTATAGGCTTCGCCCTCGTTGAAGGCGTCTTCCATCCATTTCAGGATACCGGGGAGCGGCACGTCATTCACCTCGTACCAGCCTTTGGCCAGGAACTTGTCCTCGAACCCCAGAGGGAACCAGCGGCCCTCGGTGGCGGGCAGGTTGGCGAAATTGGCCCAGTAATCCCAAGCGCCCTTGAGCAGCAGGAACGAAAAGGCGATGCAGACCGCGACCGAGATCAGGCCCAGCACCCGGCGCGCGGGGGGCGACACCATGTTGATGATGACATCGACGCCCAGATGCGCGCTTTTCTTGACCGCGTAGGACGCGCCCAGCAGAACCAGCCAGCCGAACAGGAAAACCGTCAGTTCCAGCCCCCACAGGATGCTGGAATTTAGACCCTTGCGGGCCACGACGTTGGCAAATGTCAGTAAGGTCATTGCGCCCAGCAGAAACGCGATCAGGTTTTCCTCGATCTTGTCGCCAAAGCTGTGCCCCGGTTTCGGATGCATATTTTTCCCTCCCCACGTGCCCTGCAAAGGGCGATGGAGCCCGGCGCTGTCGCCGGGCCCCTGTTTGTCACGTCTTACATGCCGGCGTTAATTTCCTGCGCCGCGTCGATGTTTTCCTGACCGACGTCATCGGCGAACTGTTCCCAGACGGGCTTCATCACGTCGACCCATTTCTGGCGCTGGTCCGCGTCAAGCTCGCGCACGACCCCGCCCGCGTCGATGACCGACTGGCGTGCCGCCTGGTTGACCGCGAAGGATTCGGAGTTCCGTGTTTCGGTCACTTCCGCGAGGATGGTCAGGAACTGGTCACGGGTATCCGCATCCAGGCTGTCCAGCCATTCGACCGAGGTCACGACCATGTAGTCGATCACGCCGTGGTTGGTCTCGGTGATGCCGTCCTGCACCTCGAAGAATTTCTTGCCGTAGATGTTCGACCAGGTGTTTTCCTGACCATCCACGACGCCCTGCTGCAACGCGCCATAGACTTCGGCAAAGGCCATCTTCTGCGGGATGCCGCCGATTGCCTCCATCTGTGCCACAAGCACGTCCGAGCTTTGGACGCGGAAGCGCAGGCCACTGGCATCGCTGGGCGCGATCAGGGGTTTGTTGGCCGACATCTGCTTCATGCCGTTATGCCAGAAGGCCAGACCCTGAAGGCCGCGGCGCTGCATGGCGTTCTTCATGTTCTGGCCTGCTTCGGAGGCCTGGAACGCATCGACGGCGTCGATGTTCTTGAACATGAAGGGCAGATCGAAGAGGCGGTATTTCTTGGTGAATGCCTCGAATTTCGAAAGCGAGGGTGCGGCCAGTTGCACGTCGCCTTGCAGCAATGCCTCAAGCACCTTGTTGTCGTCATAGAGTGTCGAGTTGGGGAACACTTCCATGCAGGCCTTGCCGTTCATCTCGTCATTGACGCGTTGCTCCAGCAACGAGGCGGCGATGCCCTTGGGGTGTTTGTCGGTGTTGGTGACGTGGCTGAACTTGATGACAACCTCGCCTTCGTCGCAGGCCGCTGATGCGGTTCCCGCGGTCGCGCCAAGCGCCAGTGCGGCGGCGGCAACTGCTGATACGAATCTCATAGTGGTTCCTCCCAGGCTGAGTATAGCAAAATGTCGTGGGGGCGCCCCATCGGCGCCCTCGCGAAATAGCAAACACTGCCGGTAAGTTGATCGCAAGAAAAAGCTGTTCCGGAGCGGAAAGCGCGAGAATTGCCCGCTTTTCAGGCGGTTGGCAGGATTTCGAGGCAGGGAAATTATCGCGGCTGTACCCGGTGGGCGGGAATCCACACGGATTCGGCGCGCGAGTGTGCGGGATTCCGCACAGTCTTCAGCGAAATTGCTCTGCCCGGATCCCGTGGCGCGTCAGTTTGTCGTAAAATGTCTTGCGCGGAAGTCTGAGCGCGCGCGCCGCTTCGGTCGCGTTGCCCATGTGGCGTTCCAGCGCGGCGCAGAGCAGCGACCGTTCGATTGCCGCCATCTGATCGGCCAGCCCCATCTCGACAGCGGCCTCGGTGCCGCCGAAGCCAAGCGCATAATGCATCGCCGCGTTCATCAATGCGCGGGCATTGCCCGGCCAGTCCTGCGCCATCAGCCGCGAAATGACATCGGGCGTGACCTCGGGTTCCGGCAGGTTGGCCTGCTCGCAGGCCAGCGACAGGAAATGGCGAAAGAGCAGGGGGATATCATCGGGGCGCTCGCGCAGTGCCGGGATGCGCACATGCATCACGCCCAGGCGATAATAGAGGTCCGGGTTGAACCGGCCGTCATGCGCCTCGGCGTCCAGATTGCGGTAGCTGCCCGCGATCACCCGCAGGCCCGGCCCGCAGTCCAGCGCGTCGAGCAGGGCAAACTGGGTTTCGGCAGACAGCGCCGTGACTTCGTCGATAAAAAGCGTGCCGCCGACGGCTCGCGCCACCGCGGATTGCAGCCCTTCGGGGTTCAGCGCGGCGGCGGCGCGTTTCTCGAACGGGTGTTTTGAGCCGGCGGAGAGCAGGTGGATGACCTCTGCCACCTTGGCATTGCCCGCGCCGGGCGGGCCGGTGATCAGCGCCTCGGAATTGGTACGCGCCACCGCCCGGACCCGTGCGCGCAGCTCTTCGGCCAGCTTCGAGCGGCCTATCAACATGCGTGCGGCGGCATCGCCCGAGTCGAGCGCCCGCTTCAGTGCGCGGTTCTCAAGCACCAGACCGCGCGTGCGCAGCGCCTTTTGCACCACGGTGATCAGGTCCTGCGGGTCGCATGGTTTTTCGAGAAAGCTGAAGGCGCCCGCCGACATGCCGCGCACCGCCATCGGGATATCGCCCTCGCCGGTCAGCAGGATCACCGGCAGATCGGGGTCGGTCGCCTGGGCATGGTCCAGAAGGGCAAAGCCATCCTTGCCCGGCATACGGATATCGCTGACCACCACACCGGCAAAACCCGGTTTGATATGATCCTTGGCCTCGATGTAGCTGCCGGCCAGTTGCACCTGCATATCGGCCAGCATCAGGGTCTGGCCCAGCGCCTCGCGCACTGCGAGATCGTCATCGACCACCAGAACCTGCCCGTTCATGCTGCCACCTCTGCGGCCGGTGTGGCGGTCAGTCGGACGGTAAAGATTGCGCCGCCGTCCGGGTGGTTGCGCCCGTGGATCGCGCCGCCAAAGCTCTGGACCAGCCCGTAGGAGATCGACAGGCCCAGCCCCATTCCTTCTTCTGACGCGCCGACCTGTTTGGTGGTGTAGAAGGGATCAAAGATCTTGCCGGGGTCATCAAGGCCGGGGCCGGTATCGCGCAGCGTGACCTCGACATGATCTGCGCCGGGGATGACCGTGATTTCCAGCCGCTTGTCCGCGCGGCCTGCCATGGCGTCGAGCGCATTGGTCACGAGGTTCAGGACCACCTGTTGCAGGCGCACTTCGCCGCCGTGAACAAGGGGAATGTCCGCTGGCGGCGTCCATTCCAGCGTGACGTCTTCGGCGCGCAACCGGCTTTCGGTCATCTCCAGCACCGAGGCGATCACCGCGACGATATCCACCTCTGTCATCGGTTCGTTCTCTTGCCGGGCGAAGGCGCGCAGGTTCTTGATGATCCGCGCCATGCGCCGCGACAGGTCCGCGATCCGGCCCAGATTGGCGCGCGCGTCGTCGGTGCGCCCTTTGTCGAGAAACAGCGTGGCGTTCTCGGAAAATGACCGGATCGCCATCAGCGGCTGGTTCAACTCGTGGCTGATGCCCGCCGACATCTGCCCCAGCGCGCTGAGCTTGGCCGCCTGCACCAGATCGGCCTGCGCGCGGCGCAGTGCGTGCTCGGCCTCCTTGCGGTCGCTCACCTCGTGGCGCAGTGCGGTGTTGGCCGTGGCCAGTGCGGCCGTGCGGCGCATCACCCGCTGTTCCAGCCCGGCATTGGCCAGCGCCAGCGCGCGGCGGCGTTCCAGCAGCAGAAACAGCACCGCCCCGAAGGCCAGACAGAGTGCCGCGACCAATGCGGCCTGAAGCCCCGCGATGCGCTCTGCCGGGGCGGTGCTGATCAGCGCGCGCCCGGTCAGCGCGATCACCGGCAGGGGCTGTTCGCGGTAGACCGCGCGACGCGGCACGTAGGGGCCTGCGGCGCTGGTCCAGATGGCGATTCCGCCGATCTGCCGTATCCGTTCCGGCGCGAAATCGGCCGGGTTGCCGGTGTTGACGCTGCGAAACAGCAGCTCGGAGCGGTTGGTGACGAAAATCTGGTTCTGAGCATCGGTAAAGAAGACGACCTGCGGCGCACCGCGCCAATCGCTTTCCTCGACCGCCTCCATGTCCACGCGCACCGCGATCGCGCCCTGCGGGTGCTTGTCCGCAAAGACCGGCGCCATGAAGGTGAAGGTGCGTGTTCTTTGATCCGCTGCGCGCCCGTGATCCATGCCGAGCGCGCCGGTCATGGCGCGGGCAAAGGCTGTCTCGTCGCCGGAATAGGCCATGGGCGGGCCGTCGCTGGATGTTGCGATGACTTGGCCGTCCGCGGCGAAATAGGCCACCTCGAACGCGCCGCTTTGATCGGCCACGCTGAGAAACAGCGCCTCGATGCCCGCCGCGTCGCCAGTGCGGGACAGGGCGACCACATCGGGGTGATCCGCCAGCCGCACGGCGATCAGCCGGTAACGCGCCAGTTGCCCCTCCAACCGATCCGCCGCCAGCCGCAGATCCGCCGCGCCGCGCTCTGCGACCTGCGCCAGACTGGTGCGATAGCCCAGCCACCACGCCCCGCCCGAGAGCAGCGCCGTGAAGCCCAGAAAAATAAGTATCGCCAGCGGCCTGCGCATTTTGTTCCTCTTCCGGCCTTCACTTTAGAAAGGTGAGGGGCAGAAAACAAACGGCAGTATCGTCTCCCGGCGGCGCGCGTCTGATCGGCAGGGCGGTCAGTGCGCTGCTTTACGAAATGAAGCCGACCTTCCTTTGCGACACGCGTGGCTGGGTGTTGCCTGCCTTGAGCTTGGCAATCCTGCTCTCAAGCGGGGGATGGCTGGCAAACAGGGCCTGCACCCGCCCGGCGGTGATCGCGAAGGCGCGCATTTCTTCGGGCAGGGGCGGCGCGTTGCGGGCCTGTTTCAACCGTTCCAGCGCGGCGATCATGTTGCCTCGCCCGGCCAGCCTGGCTCCGCCCGCATCGGCCCGGTATTCCCGCCAGCGCGAGAACCACATGACAATGGCCATCGCCAGCACGCCAAGGACCAGTTCAGCGATCAGGGACACGAACCAGAAACCGGGGCCGAAACCGCGTTCGATCCGCAGTACCAGACGGTCAAAGAGCAGCCCCACGAGGCGGGACAGGAAGATGACGAAGGTGTTCACGACGCCCTGGATCAGCGCAAGCGTGACCATGTCCCCATTGGCCGCATGGCTGACCTCATGCGCCAGGACGGCCTCAACCTCGCCGCGCGCCATATGCTGCAGAAGGCCGGTGCTGACGGCGATCAGGGCTTCGTCGCGGTTCCACCCGGTTGCGAAAGCGTTGGGTGAGGGATGATCGAAGATGCCGACCTCGGGCCGTCCGATCCCCGCGCGGTCGGCTTGGGCATGGACCGTATCGACCAGCCAGCGTTCGCTTGGCGTGCGCGGCGCGGTGATGACCCGAACGCCCATCGCGGCCTTCGCCATCGTCTTTGACAGGAAAAGCGAGGTCAGCGACCCGACAAAACCGATCGCCGCGGAGAAAACCAGCAGCGCCGTCAGATCGAGATCGACGCCGTTGGCTTGCAGCAGGCTGTCGATGCCGAGCAGCCGGAACGAAACCGACAGAACGGCAAGGATGGCGAGGTTCGCAGCAAGATAGAGGCCAAGGCGCAGCATTGCTTATTCCTCCTCCGCTTTGCTAGGCGCCGCACTCACGGTCACTTGGGCGGGCCGGATCAGGCGCTGACCGATGGCAAAGCCGGGACGATGCAGAACCATGACCTGACCGGGTTTGGTCTGGTCGGTTTCCTGCATCTGTAACGCCTCGTGCAGGGCCGGATCGAAGGGCGTATTCTCGGGCGCGATTGTTCTGACGCCGAGGGCCTTGAGGCCGGTCTCGAAGGCGGACCGAATACTGCACAGACCTTCCAGATGCGAAACGATTCTTGGGTCTTCTGCATCCGGGCTGTTCCGCGCGGCTTCAATCCCGAGCGACAGCGCGTCAAGGGCAGGCGCGATGGCCGCCACCGCTACCGCGATGCCGTTCTCGCGCCCTTCGGCATGAGAAGCTCTCGCAGCCTTGCGCGCGTTTTCCGCGTCTGCGAGCGCGCGCTTCCACTTGTCGGTCAGGCGCGCGACTTCGGCCTCCAGATTCTTTTCCTCGGCCTCGGGCTCCGCCCCGCTGTCCGTGGTGTCACCGGTCGCTTCCGGCGCCGCGTCGGGTTTTGTGGTGTCGTCGGGGCTGTCATCGGTCACCTCCGGCGCCGCCTCGGATTTCGTGGTGTTGTCACCGGCGATGTCATCGGTCGCTTCCGGCACCGTCCCGGATTTCGTACTCTCCTCGACGATGTCTTCGGTGTCAGTTTTGCATTCCGTATTTTTCTGAATCTCGGACATATGACCCTCCTTTTTCAATCTCCAGAAAGGCGCGGCAATCAGCGCATGACCAGAAAGAGGCGCGCGGAGCCACGTTGAACGGTCAGGGCAAGCGCCCCATCAACACCCGCCAGTTGCTGACGCAGGTCCGCAACCGAGGATATCGGTACGCGGTTGACGGCCAGGATGATGTCGCCTGCTTCCAACCCTGAACGCGCCGCCCGGCTGCCGGGGTCGAGCCGCGCAACCACGACGCCGGACAGGGTGCCGTAGTACGGATCGGCTGGTTGCAGATCGCGCAGCTCTGCCCCCGAGAGGCGGTCGAATGCGCGCTCGCCCGTCCTCGCGGCGATCAGCCCGCCCTCGCGCAGGGTTGCCTTCAGCGTCAGCTCCTTGCCGTCACGTTTGACCTGCAACTTGACCTTGCTGCCGATCCGTTTCAGCCCGATCTGGCTGCGCAGATCGGCGGAGCCCGCGACGGGGCGGCCATCGACGGCGACGATCAGATCGCCCGGTTCCAATCCGGCCTCCTCGGCGGCGCTGTCGGGTTCGACTTGCGTGACCACTGCGCCATCGCCGGCCTTGACGCCCAATGCGTCAGCCAGATCGGGGGTGAAATCCTGTATCATCACGCCAAGGCGCCCCCTGCGCACTTCGCCAAACTCGATAAGCTGGTCCATGACGGCCTGTGCCATGTTGGACGGCACGGAAAAGCCTATCCCCACGTTGCCGCCGGATGGTGCGATGATCGCGGTGTTGATGCCGATGAGCCGCCCGTCAAGCGTGATCAGTGCCCCGCCCGAATTGCCGGGGTTGATCGACGCATCGGTCTGGATGAAATCCTCGTAGCCATCGACATTGATTCCGCTGCGCCCCAAGGCGCTGACGATGCCAGAGGTCACGGTCTGCCCGAGGCCGAACGGGTTGCCGATGGCGAGCACGTAGTCTCCGACGAGCAACTGGTCGCTGTCGCCAAGCTCCAGCGCCGAAATGTCCCGCGCCTTGATGCGCAACAGCGCGATATCGGTTCCGGGGTCACTGCCGATGAGCTCTGCATCGAACTGGCGACGATCCTTGAGGGTGACAACGATCCGGTCGCCGTTCTCGATCACGTGATGGTTGGTCAGCACATAGCCCTTGTTCGCATCGACGATCACGCCGGACCCCGCGCTCATCTGGCGCGGCATGGGGGTTTGCGGCATCGGCGGCATGTCAAAGAACCGCCGGAAGAAGGGATCGTTGAATAGCGGGTTCATCTCGGCCGTCTGGCGGCTTTCGACAGAGATGTTGACCACAGCCGGTGTGACTTCGGCCAGAAGCGGTGCCAGTGTGGGCAACCCATTGTCATTGCGAAAGAGCGGGTGATCGGCCGTCTGTGAGGCGGCTGGCGCTGCGAATGTCAGCGAAAAAACGCAAAGCGCCACCAATGTGTAGCCAAGTCTAGAAACAAGAGTAGTCATCTTCCGTTTCCTTGAAACCAATTCAAATGGTGGCCAGCGCCGCGGCGCTAGCCGATCAGGTGAGCGATTTGCGACAAAACACGCCTCTATCCTGCCCCCTTGTGTTCAGGGCGGCGCCACCGATTTCGGCCTGTGTCTCAGGTGCGTGCCCGGTCGGGCCGGATCCCGCGCGCCCGAATTCAGCGTGCTGCCAGGGTGGTTCCGGTCCAGACCGGAGGATCGGAGGCTGGGAAGGACGCAAGCGATGCCAGTTCCACCGGGTCGATGTCGCCACTCTCTGCGTGGTTCATCCTCGCCTCGACCCTGCCGCGCGGCTGTGGTTCATCAAGGCTTTCATGCGGGCGAGACTTTGGTTCCAGTGACATGCGGGGCTTGCTTTTCCCCTCGCCGCGAATGACGTAGTTCCAGTCATTCCGCTCGGCATACTTGATGGCGCTTTCGCAATCGGGAAAGCTGAGCCGGATCGGCCGATAGGGATCGCGGGTCGCGGTCCAGCCCATGAGCGGCTCGATTTCGGACGGTGCCGCGGGCTCGAATTCCAAGATCCAGTGGCGTGGGCGCGGCCCTGACTGCACCGGGCTGCGCGACGGGCGATAGATGATCGCCGTGGGCGCATCTGCCGAAGTCATATCGGTGCCGGGCAGTTTCGGCCGGAAGGGGGGGCGGTTGTGTCCTCTCATCTCAAACATACCTCCTTCGCTGCAAATCAACCTGCTGAATGAGGGCTTTGTCCGGCCCTCGGGGGTTTGGAGCGGGCCGCGAGGCCCGCCCCCAAGGGTCAGGCGGATTTCACGCTGATCCGTTTCACCCGCGCCTTGGCCTCTTCGGTCTTGGGCAGCGTCACGGTCAGCACGCCGCGCTTGAATTCGGCCTCGGATTTCTCGGGGTCAACGCCCGGCGGCACCGGGATCATCCGGTGGAAGCTGCGCCGCGATTGCGAACTGAAACCGCCAGCGTCGGTTTTTTCCTCACGTTCACCGCGGATCGTCAGCATGTCGTCGGTGACGTTTACCTCGATATCCTTGTCATCAAGGCCGGGCAGGTCCACCGACACCAGCATTGCATCATCGGTTTCCGAGATGTCGGTGCGTGGCGTGCCCGCCGCCAGGGTGGCCCCGAACGGGTCGTCGAAATGCCTCCAGAAATCCTCGAACACGCGGTTCAGATCGCGCTGGAGCGACACCATGGGGTTGGTGTCTTCGCTTCTGCGCTCGGGGACGCGGTTGCGGTCCCGGCCCCAGGGGATGAGATCCGTGAATACCATTGCTCTTTCCTCCTTTTCTTTGGCTGGACAGGGCCGCTTAGGCGGCCTTGACCTCGATCTGTTTCGGTTTGGCGGCTTCGCTCTTGCTGAGCGAGAGTGTCAGCACGCCGTCGCGAAGGGTGGCGTCGATCTTGTCGGCATCAATCGTCTCGGGCAGGCTGAAGGCCCGCTCGAAGGTGCCGGGCGCGTATTCGGCATAGACGCGCCGGTAGCCCTCGGGTGCTGGCGTGTCGATCGTGCCGCGCACAGTCAGCGACCGGTTCTCGACCGAGACATCGACGTTCTCGGGGGCAACGCCCGGCATGTCGATGACCACCGTCACCTTGTCGCCCTTCTCGATGATATCAGTCGCGGGGCGGTAGAAGGGGCCGGTTTCGCGCGTGTCTTCGCTGTCGGTCCGGGCGACCTCGCCGCCGGTTTTCTTCAACTCGTTCGCCATGGTCTTTGCTCCTTTCCTCTCCACTCCTCAGTTTGACTTGACCTTGATCTTGCGGGGGCGTTCCTCATCCGGGCGGCCCATCTCGATCTCCAACACGCCGTTTCTTGCCCGCGCTTCGACCTTGTCGGGGTCGACACGCAGCGGCAGGCGGATCGAGCGCGAAAATTCACCCAAGGGGCGTTCGCGGCGGTGCCGCGCGGCGGTTTCGTCATCGGTGGGCGGATTGCGCTTGCCTGCGATGGTCACCATGTTGTCGCGCACTGTCAGGTCGATATCGTCCTGCGCGACGCCGGGCATCTCGGCGGTGACGACGACGCTGTCATCGCCCAGCCACATGTTGACGGGTGGCCAGCTGCCGTCCCGGCTGCTGCGCGACCCGGTATCGAACATGCGGTTCATCTGCGTTTGCAGTTGGCGCAGCTCGGCGAACGGGTCCCACTGACTCCCGGACTGTCCATAGTTCAGCATTGTTTCCTCCTTTTCCAGGTTTCACCACAACAGGTGTCCGTGCCGAGGCGCGGACAAGTACCAGGCGGGAATGTCACGAAGGGATGGAGGTTCGGAGATTGTTCGGCGCGAAGCCGCGCGGCGACCACGTATCTCGATGCGCAAGGCCACTCTGTGCACCTTGCGGTCGATGACGGGGCTTATGTGCTGCACATCTGCACACGCATTTCGCTTTTGCCATCATCTCCGGGACCCTCAATCGGCATCCCGCATCCGATCATCTGGGAATGGGCCAAAATGCTGTCAAGAGATGTGAAAAAAATTTTGTGTGAAGGTGCAGCGATGGGGGGCAAAGGCCCTTTCAACAAAACACTTGAGACAATTTCGGGTCTGTTCTGCTGGCTGTCTTGGGCGTTGTCCTGCTGCGCCAACCATCCACCGCAGAGGGTATGGGGGCGCCCGCCCGGGCCTGCCGATTGATGATCGCTATCAAGCGCGCATTTCCCGATTGTAAAATCCAGATAATTCGACAATTTATTCGGATGCTCGACAAATTGAACATGTTTATCGCCCTCGCCAAAACCCAACATTTTGGTCAGGCCGCCCAGAGTCTTGGGATAACGCAGCCGACGCTGTCCACCGGGATCAAACAGCTTGAGGGGCAGTTGGGTGTCAAACTGGTGTTTCGCGGGTCGCGCTATGGCGGGCTGACACCCGAGGGGCAAAGCGCGCTGGTCTGGGCGCGCCGCATTGTCGGTGATGCGCGCCAGCTCAAGGACGAGATGCGCGCAAAGAAACACGGGCTAGCCGGGCAATTGCGGATTGCTGTCATCCCGACCGCGCTGACATGGGCCGCCGGACTGAGTGCGCGATTCAGCAAGATTCACCCCAAGGTTCGCTTCACGCTGTTGTCGCGCACGTCCATCGAGATTTTATCAATGTTGGAGAATCTCGATGTCGATGCGGGGATTACCTATCTCGACAACGAACCGACCGGGCGGGTCAGCACGGAGCCGCTCTACCGCGAACATTTCATGCTGGTATGCAGCGAGCATTCGAAATTCGCAGGCCGGACCGCCGTCGGCTGGAAGGAACTGGAAGGCGAGAAACTGGGCCTGCTGACGCCCGAAAACCAGAACAGGCGGATCATCAACAGGCACTTTCGCGAGGCCGGTGCGACGCCGGATGCCTGGATCGAATCCGATTCCCTGATCGCGCTGGTGGCAAATGTCGAAGGTGGTGAATGGCTGACGATCGTGCCGTCAGAAATTGCCAATTTCCTGATCAAAGGCAAAGGGTTACAACTTATAAAGTTGTCGGGAACGACCCTCAGCCCCAGTGTGGGACTGGTCGCCCCCTACCGAGAGCCGCACACGCCAACATTGCAAGCCCTGCTGAACGAGGCCCGCAAGATGTCCGAGATGACATAACCGCATTTTGCCTTGATCGATTGAAAATCCCTATCGGTTAACGAGTTACCAATATTGATTGACAATTAAGCTGCGGACTAGCTTGGCCCGAAAAGCAAAAAGGCCAGTCATGCAAATCCCGAAGCCAGCCCCGCACGAAACTGAAATCAAAGCAATTATTGCCGATCACCTACATCTTGAGGGCGCATTGCTGCCAATCCTGCACGCCATTCAGGCGGCCTTTGGTCATGTGCCATCAACTGCGCTTGGGTTGATCGCCGACGCCCTGAACGTCACCAAGGCCGAGGTGCATGGGGTGATTTCCTTTTACCATGATTTTCGTGAGACACCCGCCGGGCGTCATGTCGTCAAGATTTGTCGCGCCGAAGCCTGCCAGTCGGTCGGAGCAACCGGGCTGGCCGCCGAAACATTGGCAAAACTGGGCGTGGATTGGCACGAAACCACCGCTAACGGCGCCGTGACGGTGGAGCCGGTGTATTGCCTCGGGCTATGCGCCTGCGGTCCGGCGGTGATGGTCGATGACAAGGTCGTGGGCCGGGTGGACGAAGCGCGGATGAATGCCCTGCTGGCGGAGGCGGGCGCATGAAAATCTATGTCCCAATGGATAGCGCCGCCAAGGCGCTTGGCGCGGATGCAGTCGCCGAGGCGATTGTCGCAGAGGCAGCCCGTCGCGGGATCAACGTAGAGCTGGTGCGCAACGGCACGCGCGGCATGATCTGGCTGGAACCGCTGGTCGAGCTGGATGCGGGCGAGGGGCGCAAGGCGTTCGGTCCGGTGACAGTGGACGATGTTCCCGCCCTGCTTGACGGGACGCTCGCGGGGCTTGGCCCGGTCGAGGATATCCCGTTTTTTGCGCGCCAGACCCGTCTGACCTTTGCCCGTTGCGGCGTCATAGATCCGCTGGATCTGGCAGATTACCAGGCGCATGGCGGCCTTGGTGGATTGCGCCGGGCGCTGGCGATGACCGGTGAGGAAATCATTGCAGAAGTGACCGATAGCGGGCTGCGCGGACGCGGCGGCGCGGGCTTTCCGACGGGGATCAAATGGAACACCGTTCTGGGGGCCGTGGCCGACCAGAAATACATCGTTTGCAATGCCGACGAAGGCGATAGCGGCACCTTTGCGGACCGGATGATCATGGAAGGTGACCCGTTCACCCTGATCGAGGGGATGGCCATTGCGGGCATCGGCGTGGGCGCGACGCGGGGCTATGTCTACCTGCGGTCGGAATATCCCGATGCGATCAAGGTGATGAACGCGGCGGTGCGGATCGCGCGGGAAAATGCTGTGCTGGGGGCCGATGTGCTGGGTTCGGGCAAGGCGTTTGACATGGAAATCCGCGTCGGCGCAGGGGCCTATGTCTGCGGCGAGGAAACCTCGCTGCTCAATTCACTCGAAGGCAAGCGCGGCGTGGTCCGCGCCAAGCCGCCGCTGCCGGCGCTTGAGGGTTTTCTGGGCAAGCCTACAGTCGTCAACAACGTGATCAGCCTGGCAACTGTGCCGGTGATCTTTGAAAAAGGTGCGGCGCATTACGCCGCATTCGGTCTGGGCCGATCCAAAGGCACCATGCCGATTCAGATCGCGGGCAACGTGAAATTCGGCGGGCTGTTCGAAACGGCCTTCGGGATGCCTTTGGGAACGTTGGTCAATGATGTTGCTGGCGGCACCGCGACGGGACGCCCGGTAAAGGCGGTGCAAGTGGGCGGGCCGTTGGGAGCCTATATGCCAAGCTCAAAATTCGACACGCCGTTTGGCTACGAAGAATTCGACGGGCAAGGTGGATTGATCGGCCATGCCGGGATCGTTGTGTTTGATGACACTGCCGACATGCTGGGCATGGCGCGGTTCGCGATGGAATTCTGCGCGGTTGAATCCTGTGGCAAATGTACCCCTTGCCGGATCGGTTCCGTGCGCGGGGTCGAGACGATCGACCGGATCGCGCGGGGGGATGCGGATGCGATCCCGATCCTGACCGACCTGTGCGAGACGATGAAAGACGGCTCGCTTTGCGCTTTGGGCGGGTTCACGCCCTTTCCCGTGATGTCTGCCCTCACCCATTTTCCAGATGATTTCGCCACCACCAAGGAGGCCGCGGAATGAAAGACTTTATCATCCCCGACGACCGCGACATGGGCACGCCTGCACGGACGGGCGCACCCGTCACGCTGACGATTGACGGATTCGCCGTGACGGTGCCTGCGGGCACCTCTGTCATGCGCGCTGCCTCCGAGGCCGGGCTGCAAATCCCCAAACTTTGCGCGACCGACAGCATCGAGGCGTTCGGTTCCTGCCGCCTGTGCGTGGTCGAGATCGAGGGGCGGCGCGGTACGCCTGCTTCTTGCACGACCCCCGTGGCCGAAGGCATGGTGGTGCGTACCCAGTCCAGCAAGGTCAAGAAACTCCGCCGCGGCGTGATGGAGCTTTATGTCTCGGATCACCCACTGGATTGCCTGACCTGTGCGGCCAACGGGGATTGCGAGTTGCAAGACATGGCCGGCATGGTGGGGTTGCGCGACGTGCGCTATCAGGCCGGGGCGAACCATTATGATGCGTCCGGCAACGGTACGCTGGCCCAAGGTGATGCCCGCGCCCGCGCGCATATGGGCGATCTGGGAAATCCACAGTACATCCCCAAGGACACGTCCAACCCCTATTTCACCTATGACCCGGCCAAATGCATCGTCTGCTCGCGCTGCGTGCGCGCCTGCGAAGAGGTGCAAGGGACGTTTGCATTGACCATCGAGGGCCGTGGCTTTGACAGCCGCGTGTCCTTTGGCGCGAAAACCGACAATGCCATGCAGTCGGATTGCGTGTCCTGCGGGGCCTGCGTGCAAGCCTGCCCAACGGCGACGTTGCAGGAAAACTCGGTCATTGAAATGGGCACGCCGGAACGTTCGGTCATCACGACCTGCGCCTATTGCGGTGTGGGCTGTTCGTTCAAGGCAGAGCTGAACGGCGACGATCTGGTGCGCATGGTGCCCTACAAGCACGGCAAGGCCAATCGCGGCCACTCCTGCGTCAAGGGGCGCTTTGCCTACGGCTATGCCACCCATACGGACCGTATCCTGAAGCCGATGATCCGCGACAGTATCGACCAGCCCTGGCAAGAGGTCAGCTGGGACGAGGCATTGACCTTTGCCGCGACCAGGATGCGTGGCCTGCAAGAGACATATGGCCGTCAGTCCATCGGTGTCATCACCTCGTCGCGCTGCACCAATGAGGAAACATACCTGGTGCAGAAGCTGGCGCGCGGCGTGTTCATGAACAACAACACCGACACTTGCGCGCGCGTGTGCCATTCGCCCACCGGCTATGGGCTGGGCCAGACATTCGGCACCTCGGCCGGCACGCAGGATTTCGATAGTGTTGAGCATACCGACGTCGTGATCGTCATCGGGGCCAATCCCACCGACGGCCATCCCGTCTTTGCCAGCCGCCTGAAAAAACGCCTGCGGGCGGGCGCCAGGCTGATCGTCATCGACCCGCGCCGGATTGACCTGGTGAAATCGGCACATATCGGGGCGGCGCACCATTTGCCCCTGCGCCCCGGCACCAATGTGGCTGTGGTGTCTGCCATCGCCCATGTGATCGTCACCGAAGGGTTAATGGATCAGGATTTCATCCGCGAGCGCTGTGACTGGGACGAATTCCAGGAATACGCCGCGTTCATCAGCGACCCACGCCACAGCCCCGAGGCGAACGAGATGCTGACCGGCGTTCCCTCTGCCGACCTGCGCGCGGCGGCACGGCTGTTTGCGACCGGCGGCAATGGCGCGATCTATTACGGGCTCGGTGTGACCGAACATTCTCAGGGATCGACCACCGTGATCGGTATCGCCAACCTTGCCATGCTGACCGGCAACGTGGGCCGCAAGGGCGTGGGTGTGAACCCGTTGCGCGGTCAGAACAACGTGCAGGGCTCTTGCGATATGGGATCGTTCCCGCATGAACTGCCCGGTTATCGCCATGTCAAAGGCGCCGAGGTTCGGAATATCTTTGAGCAGGCATGGGGTGTCAAAATTGACCCCGAGCCGGGGCTGCGCATCCCCAACATGCTGGACGCCGCAGTAGAGGGCACCTTCAAGGGGCTTTACTGTCAGGGCGAAGATATCCTGCAATCAGACCCCGACACGAAACACGTCGCCGCAGGGCTGGCGGCGATGGAATGTGTCATCGTGCATGACCTGTTCCTGAACGAGACGGCAAACTACGCGCATGTCTTCTTGCCCGGTTCGACCTTCCTGGAAAAGGAAGGCACATTTACCAACGCCGAGCGCCGCATCAACCGCGTTCGCAAGGTGATGGAGCCGCGCAATGGCTATGCGGATTGGGAAGTGACGCAGCTATTGGCCAAGGCCATGGGCGCTGATTGGCACTATACCCATCCCTCGCAGATCATGGACGAGATCGCCGCCACCACGCCAAGTTTTGCAGGCGTGGACTATGCGATGCTGGAAGAGCGCGGATCGGTGCAGTGGCCCTGCAACGAAAGCGCACCAGAGGGCACGCCCTTGATGCATGTCGATGGATTCGTGCGTGGCAAGGGGCGGTTCATCGTCACCGAATATGTGGCCACCGACGAAAAGACCGGGCCGCGCTTTCCGCTGTTGCTGACCACCGGGCGGATTTTGTCGCAATATAATGTCGGGGCACAGACCCGCCGCACAGCCAACGTGGCATGGCATGATCAGGACGTGCTGGAGATCCACCCGCATGATGCTGAACTGCGCGGCGTGAAGGACGGTGATTTCGTCAAGCTGGCGTCGCGCTCGGGTGAAACCGCATTGCGCGCCAAGATCAGTGACCGCGTGTCGCCGGGGGTGGTTTACACCACCTTCCACCACCCCGACACACAGGCCAATGTCATCACCACCGACTTCAGCGATTGGGCCACGAACTGCCCTGAATACAAGGTGACAGCGGTGCAGGTCAGCCCCTCGAACGGGCCAACGGACTGGCAAGAGGACTATAACGCGCAAGCCGCCCAATCCCGGCGCATTCTGCCGGCGGCGGAATAGCCATGGCGGTGCAGACCACACACAGCATGACCGGTCTTTCGGTCCAGCGCGAGGGGGGGCGCGACGTCCTGCGCAGCCTGCCCGAGGAAACGCCCGTGGCGCTGGTCTTTAACGGGACCACCGCGGCGGTGATGATGGTGACGCCCGCCGATCTGCGTGATTTCGCCTTTGGCTTTGCCTTTACCGAAGGGTTCATCACCAATCTGGATCAGGTCGAAACCTTCGAGGTCGTGACCCATCCAGCCGGGGTCGAGGCGCGGTTCTGGCTCGTCGATGATCAGGCGCAGGCGATGCAGAGCCGCAGGCGCAACATGCTTGGCCCCGTGGGGTGCGGGCTGTGCGGTATCGACAGCCTGGAGCAGGCCATCCGACCCCTGCCGGTGCTGACGGGATTCGGTCCGCTTCTATCGCGGCAGGACGTGGCCACGGCGACCGATGCGCTGCGTGATCACCAGCCGCTGCATGACCAGACCCGCGCCGTTCACGCGGCCGGGTTTTTGATGCCCGGCAAGGGGATCATTCTGGCCCGCGAGGATGTGGGCCGGCACAACGCACTGGACAAGCTGATCGGAGCGCTGACGCTTGCAGGCATCGACGCGGCGCAGGGCGCGATTGTCCTGACCTCGCGCGTGTCAGTGGAAATGGTGCAGAAAACAGTGATTGCGGGCTGCTCTGTGCTCATTGCCGTGTCGGCCCCCACGGCCCATGCCTTGCGCCTTGCACAAAACGCAAAACTTACCCTGGCCGCCTTTGCCCGCGCTGGCGGTTTCGATGTCTATGCCCACCCCCAACGTATCCTGAACGGAGCCTCTGATGCAGCCTGAAAAGATGGTCATGATGATCAATCAGATCGCCACATTTTTCTCGACCCAGCCCGGCGTGGATCAGGCGCGCTGTATCGCGGAGCATATCAACGACTTCTGGGAGCCGCGCATGCGAGAAAAACTGGCCGATCATGCCGCAGCCGGGGGCAAGGGGATGTCTGCGCTGGCGCTGGAGGCCTGCGCCCATGTGCGGGTGCCCACCGCATAACCACAGGGCGGCTGGCGCGCTTCATTTGCGTCTGTCTGCCCGATCCCGGAAAATGTGATCCCGATCAGGCATCTCGACTGCGAATTGTCGGTGCGACTCAACGCCTATCTGCTGATCCGCTTCGACTCACAGCTGTCTCGGCGACCTCGTCGCCGGAGGCATCAGAATCAATCAAGCTCACAACATCATGCCACTTTTTCGACCGGTGCAGCGTTCCGAACCTGATATGGCCGAGTGAATCCTCCCATAGGTTGCGTCAAGGCTGACGCAACCTATGGGAGGGAAATCACAGAATTTTACGACTAAAAGCTTATCTTGCGCTTATCTTGCGGCGCGCAAGAACGAGTATACACTTGCTAAGTATCTGATTTCAGTGGTGAGCCGTGCAGGATTCGAACCTGCGACCCACTGATTAAAAGTCAGTTGCTCTACCAACTGAGCTAACGGCCCACTAGCGGCGTATCTAGAAAGAGCGCGCGGGGTGGTCAACCCCGAATCCGCCTCATATTGCAGACAGATGCTGGATTCACCCGAGATCGGGGTTTATATGCGGCGATGATGGACACTCGCGCAGATAATGGTTGGCCCTTCATGAAGATGCATGGGCTGGGAAACGACTTTGTCGTCGTTGATGCGCGCGCGCGTGCGATCACCGTCACCCCGGCGCTTGCCATCGCCATCGGCGACCGGCATCGCGGCATCGGTTTCGATCAGCTGGCGGTCATCGATGCGGGCGCGGGCGACGCGCATCTGACCTTCTACAATTCCGATGGCAGCACTTCTGCGGCCTGCGGCAACGCCACCCGCTGCATCGCGCGCTACCTGATGGATGAGGGGGGCAAGGACGCGCTGCACCTGACCACCGAACGCGGCGATCTGTATGCCCGCGATGCGGGCGATGGTCTGACCTCGGTGAACATGGGCGCGCCGCAGCTGGCGTGGCAGGACATCCCGCTGGCCTCGGAAATGGATACGCTGGCGCTGCCGATCGACGGTGCGCCGGTCGCGACCGGCATGGGCAATCCGCATTGCACATTTTTTGTCGAGGATGCCGGGACGGTCCCGCTGGAGGAATTCGGCGCGCGTCACGAGCATCACGCGCTGTTTCCGCAGCGGACCAATGTGCAGGTCGCTTCATTGGTCGGCCCCGATCACCTGCGCATGCGGGTGTGGGAGCGTGGCGTAGGCATCACGCTGGCCTCGGGGTCGTCGTCCTGTGCCGTGGCGGTGGCGGCGGCGCGGCGCGGGCTGACGGGGCGCGCGGTGCGCATCGATCTGGATGGTGGGACGCTGATGGTGGACTGGCGCGACGACGGCGTGTGGATGACCGGCCCGACCATGCATGTGGCCGACGGCACGCTGACCGCCCAATTCATCGAGGCCGCGCAATGAGCGTGCCGGTCTTCTCGAATCACGGCTGTCGCCTGAACGCCTATGAGACAGAGGCGATGAAGGAGCTGGCGGCCAGTGCCGGGCTGGAGGGCGCGGTGGTGATCAACACCTGCGCTGTCACCGCCGAGGCGGTGCGCAAGGCACGCCAGGACATTCGCCGCCTGCGCCGCGAGAATCCGGACGCGAAGCTGATCGTGACCGGGTGCGCCGCACAGACCGAGCCTCAGACGTTTGCCGCCATGCCCGAGGTCGACGCGGTGATCGGCAACACCGAAAAGATGCAAGCCAGCACATGGGCGGGGCTGGCGGGTGATTTCGGCACGGAGCCGATACAGGTTGATGACATCATGTCGGTGACCGAAACGGCGGGCCACCTGATCGACGGGTTCGGCACCCGCAGTCGCGCCTATGTGCAGGTCCAGAACGGCTGTGATCATCGCTGTACATTCTGCATCATCCCTTACGGTCGCGGCAATTCGCGCAGCGTCCCGGCTGGCGTGGTGGTGGACCAGATCAGGCGGCTGGTGGATGCGGGCTATAACGAGGTGGTGCTGACCGGCGTCGATCTGACCAGCTGGGGGGCGGACCTGCCGGCCGCGCCGCGGCTGGGCGATCTGGTCATGCGCATCCTGCGGCTGGTGCCCGACCTGCCGCGCCTGCGGATCAGTTCGATCGACAGTATCGAGGTGGACGAGAACCTGATGTGCGCCATCGCGACCGAATCGCGACTGATGCCGCATCTGCATCTGTCGCTGCAACATGGTGACGATCTGATTCTCAAGCGGATGAAGCGGCGGCATCTGCGCGAGGATGCCATCCGCTTTGCGCAGGAGGCGCGCCGCCTGCGGCCCGACATGACATTCGGGGCCGATATCATCGCCGGTTTCCCGACCGAGACCGAGGCGCATTTCGAAAACGCCCTGCGGCTGGTCGAGGAGTGCGATCTGACCTGGCTGCACGTCTTTCCCTATTCGCCGCGGCCGGGCACGCCTGCCGCGCGCATGCCGCAGGTGGACGGGCGCCAGATCAAGGCGCGGGCCGCGCGGTTGCGCGCGGCAGGTGCGGCGCAGGTCACGCGGCATCTGGCGGCGCAGGTGGGCCGGGATCACAGCGTTCTGATGGAAAGCCCGCATATGGGGCGAACCGAGCAGTTTACCGAAGTGCATTTCGAGGCCGCTCAGCCTGAGGGCAGTATCGTGCCCGCGCATATCACCGGGGTCAGCGCGACCGGCCTCAACGCGGCCTGATGCATCCCAACCCCGCCTACCGTACCGAGGCCGTAGAGCAGAACCTAGATTTTGCGCGCGAACAGGGGTTTGGGGCTCTGGCGGTATGCGCTGACGGCGCGCCGCTGATCAGCCATATCCCGTTTATCCTGAGCGAAACCGGCGATGCCGCCGAATTTCATCTCGTGCGATCGAATCCCATTGTTCGGGTGCTGGCAAATCCCAGCCCCGTGCGTCTGGCGGTGCAGGGGCCGCATGGCTACATTTCGCCCGACTGGTACGGGACCGAGGATCAGGTGCCGACCTGGAACTATGTGGCAGTGCATCTGACCGGCATGGCGGAACTGCGCCCTCAGGCCGAGTTGTGCGCCCTGCTGGATCGGCAATCGGCGGCGTTCGAGCAGCGTCTGCTGCCCAAGGCCCCCTGGACCACGGAAAAGATGACGGCAGAGGTGCTGGAACGGATGATGCGCCAGATCGTGCCGTGCCGGATGACGGTGACGGACGTGCAGGGCACATGGAAGCTGAACCAGAACAAGCCGGACGATGTGCGGCTGTGCGCGGCGGATCATGTGGACGGGTACGGGATGGGTATGGAAACCCGCCTGCTGGCGGCGCTGATGCGAGGCGCGGGGCCGGCGTGACCTCATGGCGTCTTTGAGGCCGCGGCGCGGGCCGGAAACCGCGTCACTTGGTGCTTCAAATGGGGTGCAGGCCAGTCTAAGCTTGGTCAAACCAGCGGTGAAGGAACCTCTCGCGATGAAACTGATTTCCGCCATCCCGTCCCCCTATGGTCGCAAGGTCAAGGCATTGCTGCACGAGATCGGTCAGACCGACAGGGTAGAGGTGGTGCTGGTCGCCACCACGCCGGTCAACACCGACTCGACGGTTGCTGCCGCCAATCCGCTGGGCAAGATCCCGGCGCTCATTCGCGACGATGGCCCGGCGCTCTATGACAGCCGGGTGATCTGTCGCTATCTCGATGCGCAGGCAGAGGCGGGCATGTATCCCGAGGCGCGGCTGTGGGATGTGCTGACGCTGGAGGCGACGGCCGACGGGATCATAGATGCGGCGATTTCGATGGTGTACGAGCTGCGAATTCGCCCCGAGGAAAAACAGTTCGACGGTTGGCTTGATGCGCAATGGGCCAAGGTCACACGGGCGCTCGACGCGCTGGAGGCCCGCTGGATGAGCCATCTGGCCGGACCGCTGGACATGGGCCAGATCAGTACCGGCTGCGCGCTGGGCTATCTCGATTTCCGCCATGCGAACCGCGACTGGCGCGCGGCGCGCCCGCAGCTTGCTGCGTGGTACGGCGTCTTTGCAGAGCGCGAGAGCATGAAGGCGACCGCGCCGGAGTGATGCGCCGAGCGATTCTCGCCGCATCGCCCCCGAATCATCTGCGATCAAAGATTCGGGGGAAGAGTGGTGCGGTTCAGAAGCTGTAGCTGATCCCGATATTCACCGCGTGCATCACCAGCTCGGTTCTCAGCTTCGTGGGCGTCTGGGCCGGGATGGCAGGATTGGGGTCTACGGTGATATCGTTGTCCGACCAAATGATCTGGTACTCGCCGAACAGCCCCCAACGATCATTGATGGCGTATTTCATGCCCGCGATCCCGCGTGCGGCGATCCCCGTCTGCTCATAGCCAAAAGTGCGCCCGGCCGAGCCGATCACCTGAATATCCACATGCGGCACGGCAATCCCGAGGCCTGCACCGATATAGGGGGTGAATTTCGACCCCGCAAAGGCATCGGGCCAGCGCTTCAGCACGTTTGCGGTAATGATGTTGTGCCCGTCGGACAGCTCGAACCGGCTGGTGCCGATGATTGCCTGATCCGCGGCACTCGCATAGGCCTTGGCATGGGTTCCCTCGATCCCGAAGCCAAGGTTGTTGGCGGTCCACCACGTCGCCCGAGCGCCGTAATAATAAGGGTTATCCAGAGGATTGCCGTCCCACTTGAATTTACGGTTCACCACCGTACCGTTGGGCAGCGCGCCCGAAACGGTGCTGTCATCGACGCTTTGCAAGCCCATATACAGGCTCAGTTCAACTTCGGCGGCGGCCGGGGCGGCCATCAGGAAAATCGCGGCCAGAGCGGTCTTGCAGGATCTCAGCATATTGGCGGGCTTTCGATTTGTGGGGTTTACTTGATGAGGACCTGCATACACCCGTGCGTGGGCGGCCTCAAGCGCGACACAAGAGCGCGCGGAGTCAATTCGGTGTGATTGCAGACTGGACGCCCTCGGTTACGCCCGCTAAAGATCGCCTTGGAAAGGTTGCGGGTGTCCGCGACCCGTCACCCTATGGGGCGATTGCCCGCCGCAACCAATGGAGAATACCTCGTGTCCCACGCAGATGATCACGAAGGCACCCGGAGAGATTTCCTCTACTACGCCACCGCCGGCGCCGGTGTCGTCGCAACTGGTGCCGCCGTCTGGCCGCTGGTCAATCAGATGAACCCTTCGGCCGATGTGCAGGCTCTCAGCTCGATCCTGGTGCCGGTCGATGGTGTCGAACCCGGCACGCAAATCACGGTCAAATGGCTGGGCAAGCCGGTTTTCATTCGTCGTCGCACCGCGCCCGAGATCGAGGCCGCCGAAAAAGTGGACGTCTCGACCCTGCCGGATCCGTTGGCCCGCAACGCCAATATCGAAGCAGGTTCGCCGGGCACCGATGACAACCGCGTCCTGACCCCGCCCGAAGGCAGCGATGCCGTACCCGGTGAGTGGCTGGTGATGATGGGCGTCTGTACCCACCTTGGCTGTGTGCCGCTGGGTGACGGCGCTGGCGATTTCGGCGGCTGGTTCTGCCCCTGCCACGGCTCGCATTACGATACCGCAGGGCGCATCCGCAAAGGCCCCGCACCTGAAAACCTGCCGGTTCCCCCGGCTGAATTCGTCGACGCTTCGACGATCAAACTGGGATAAGGACACGCGCAATGGCTGGAATTCCGCACGACCACTACGAGCCCAAGACAGGCGCCGAGAAATGGCTTCACAGCCGTCTGCCGATTGTCGGGCTGCTTTATGACACGATCATGATCCCCACACCCAAGAACCTGAACTGGATGTGGATCTGGGGCATCATCCTGACTTTTTGCCTGGTGCTGCAGATTGTCACCGGCATCATCCTGGCGATGCATTATACACCGCATGTCGATCTGGCCTTTGCGTCGGTCGAACACATCATGCGCAACGTGAATGGCGGGCACTTCCTGCGCTATCTGCATATGAACGGTGCCTCGTTGTTCTTTGTCGCGGTCTACATGCACATCTTCCGTGGTCTTTATTACGGGTCCTACAAGGCCCCGCGTGAGATCACATGGATCATCGGCATGCTGATCTATCTTGCGATGATGGGCACGGCCTTCATGGGCTATGTTCTGCCTTGGGGACAGATGTCCTTCTGGGGTGCTACGGTGATCACCGGCCTGTTCGGCGCGATCCCGTTCATCGGCGAGCCGATCCAGACATGGCTGCTGGGCGGACCGGCGGTGGACAACGCTACGCTGAACCGCTTCTTCAGCCTGCACTACCTGCTGCCTTTCGTGATTGCGGCATTGGTGGCGGTGCATATCTGGGCCTTCCACAGCACGGGCAACAACAACCCCACCGGGGTCGAAGTGCGCCGCACGTCCAAGGCCGATGCGGAAAAGGACACGGTCCCGTTCTGGCCCTATTTCGTGATCAAGGATCTGTTCGCCCTGGCGGTGATCCTCGCGATCTTCTTTGCCATCGTTGGCTTCATGCCGAACTACCTGGGTCACCCCGACAACTATATCGAGGCGAACCCGCTTTCGACGCCTGCGCATATCGTGCCTGAATGGTACTTCCTGCCCTTCTACGCGATCCTGCGTGCCTTTACCGGCGATGTCTGGGTGGTGATGTTTGCCAGCTGGATCACCGGCGGCATCGTCGATGCCAAGTTCTTTGGCGTGCTGGCGATGTTCGGCGCGATCGCGGTGATGGCGCTGGCGCCCTGGCTCGATACCTCTTCGGTGCGCTCCGGGCGTTATCGGCCGATGTTCAAATGGTGGTTCGCGTTGCTGGTGCTCGATTTCATCGTCCTGATGTGGGCGGGGGCAATGCCGGCAGAGCCGCCATTCTCGACCATCTCGCTGATCGGATCGACCTATTGGTTCGCCTATTTCCTCGTGATCCTGCCGCTTCTTGGCGTGATCGAAAAACCACTGCCGCAGCCCGAGACAATCGAAGACGATTTCAAGGCGCATTACGGCAAAGCCGAAACACCGGCTGAATAAGAAAGGACCAGAGGAATGTTCAAAGCACTTGGCCTAGCCACAGTCACAGCCCTGGCCCTTTCGGCCGGGGGCGCCTTCGCCGCCGGCGGCGGGGGGCATGTCGAAGATGTGGATTTCTCCTTTGAGGGTCCATTCGGCAAGTTCGACCAGAACCAGCTGCAACGCGGACTCAAGGTCTACACCATGGTCTGCTCGTCCTGCCACGGGCTGCAATACGTCCCGATCCGGTCACTGTCCGATGAGGGCGGGCCGCACCTGCCAGAAGATCAGGTCCGCGCCTATGCGGAACGCTACGAGGTGTTCGATGCTGAACTGGATGATTTCCGCCCGGCGAAACCGGTCGATCATTTCCCCGGTTCCACGCTGGACAATGCCCCCGACCTTTCGCTGATGGCGAAGAAACGGGCCGGATTCCACGGGCCGCTGGGGTCTGGTATCAACCAGATGTTCAAGGGCATGGGCGGGCCGGAATATATCTATTCCCTGCTCACCGGCTATCATGAAGCACCCGAATGCGCTCCCGAGGACTTCCCCGGATCGTATAACGCGGTCTTTGCTGCGGGCGGCTTTCCCGACTCGTGCAAGAACGAAGACGGATCCCACATGGTGCCGGGTAGCTGGATCGCGATGGCCCAGCCGCTCTATGGCGAGGATGTCGACTTTGATGACGGGCACGACAATGACCTGCATCACGTCGCCGAGGATGTTTCGGCCTTCCTGATGTGGACGGCAGAACCCAAGATGATGGCGCGCAAGACCGCGGGCCTGACTGGTGTGATTTTCCTCACGGTCCTGTCGGTGCTGCTCTATCTGACGAACAAGCGGATCTGGGGCCCGATCAAGGGTAAGAACAAGAAGACAAGCTGATCGGTCAACACCGCGATGCTGTTGAAACCCCGTTCGCACCGCGAGCGGGGTTTTTTCGTGGCCAGCCTCTGGCCCGGCGACCCTTCGGGCAAGGCAGGTTGTGGGAATCGGTTTTGGGGCAAGCCAGCCGAAAGCCGTGCCGAGGCCACAGGCGGCCTATTACGCTTTGATTGACTTCAGGGGCTTACGGGCGGCGCAGGGTGTCGCCGTAGCTGATGGTTGGCTCCAGCGCCACGCGCACTGGGGAGTGGTCGGCATCGCCATGCAGCCGGGCTGCGATGATCTCGGCGGCGCGGCGGCCGATCTCGTTGCGGCAGGCGTCCATGGTGGCCAGTTCGCGCGGCAGGCCCTTGAGCAGGTTGAGCCCGTTGAACCCGGCAAGCCCCATCTGGCCGGGGATTTCCACGCCCTGTTCCAGCAGCCAGAGCAATCCGCCCGCACCGATCATGTCGTTGGAATAATAAAGGAAGTCCAACTCGGGATCGCGTTTCAGGATATCCTGGGTCATTTCGCGCCCCTTCACGAGGGCCGAGCCACCTTCGTAGAACTCCTGATCCGCAATCTCGACGCCGCCCTTGGCCAGCGCGTCGGTAAAGCCTTCAAACCGTTTGCGGGCGCGGTGATCGCGCGGCATCTTGGTGCCCAGAAACCCGATCCGCTGGTAGCCCGCGCGCAGGATGGCGTTCGCCATCTTTTCCCCTGCGCGGCGATGCGAGATACCGACCACGGAATCGACCGGGGTGCCGTCCACATCCATGATCTCGACCACCGGGATACCGCTGGCTTTCAACATTGCGCGTGATGCTTCGGAATGCTCCAGCCCGGCGATGATCACACCGGAGGGGCGCCAGGACAGCATCTCGTAGAGGACTTTCTCTTCTTTCTCGCGCGAATAGCCGGTGACACCGACGACCGGTTGCAGCCCTGTGTCGTCAAGCGCATCGTTGATCCCGGTCAATACCTCGGGAAAGACCAGATTGGACAGCGACGGGATGATCACCGCCACCAGATTGACCCGGCTGGAGGCAAGCGCGCCGGCGATCTTGTTGGGGACGTAGCCTAGCTCCTTGGCGCTGGCCAGGACGCGGGCGCGCGTGGCGTCTGATACGTCGCCGCGATTGCGAAGAACGCGACTGACGGTCATCTCGGATACACCAGATGCCTCGGACACATCACGCAGCGTCAACGGGCGATTAACTTGATTGCTCACGGCGGTGTGTTCCTGAAATTGCTTGCGCCAACGTTAGCGCGAACAGATCGCCGGGATCAAGCTCCACGGGTCTATTGCACGGGTGACATCCTCGATTTCGCGCGCTAAGAAATGGCAGCGTGGTCCCGTGGCTCAACTGGATAGAGCAGCCCCCTCCTAAGGGGCAGGTTGCAGGTTCGAATCCTGCCGGGATCACCATGTTCCCCGAGAGTGCGGGCCGGAGTTCACCCGACGCGCCGCAAGAAGGCCTGAGTGCGTGGGTCTTGTGGGTGTTCCAGCAATTGTTCGGGCGGTCCCTGTTCGACGATATGACCATCGGCCATGAAAATGATCCGGTCCGCTATTTCGCGGGCGAATTGCATTTCATGGGTGACAATCAACATGGTCTGGCGGTTCTCGGCCACCCGGCGCATCAGGTCGAGCACCTCGCCGACCCATTCGGGGTCGAGCGCCGAGGTGGGTTCGTCAAACAGCATCAGGTCGGCATCCAGCGCCATTGCCCGGCCGATCCCGACGCGCTGTTGTTGCCCGCCCGACAATGCGGCGGGATAGGCATCGGCCTTTGCGGACAGGCCAGTTTCACGCAGGATGGCATCGGCACGGGCATTCGCGTCGGATTTACTTTGGCCTTTCACCGTGATCAGCGCCTGCGTGATATTTTCGCGCGCCGTCTTGTTGGCGAAAAGTCCGTAGTTCTGAAACACGAACGACGTGCGGCGCCGCAACGCGAGAATCTCGGCGCGCGAGGCGGTGCCGGCATCGACGCTCAGATCGCCCACCCGGATGAGTCCGGCGTCGGGGCGGTCGAGGAAATTCAGGCAACGCAGCAGGGTCGATTTGCCGGTGCCGGACGGGCCGATCACGACCACGCGCTCACCCGGTTTGATATCCAGCGAGATGTCCTTGAGAACGCTGGTGTCGCCGAATGTCTTGGTCAGACCCTTGATTGAAATTCCGCTGTCCGAAGTCATCTTGCATGCGCCTTGTTCAGGTGGGTCTCCAACCGGCGCTGTACGTAGGCCAGCACCTCGACCAGGATCCAGTAGATCGCGGCGACGACCAGAAACGCCTCGAAATAGAGAAAGCTGCCGGCGGCTTCTTTCTGTGCCGCGCCCATCATTTCGGTCACCCCGAGCGTGAAGGCAAGCGACGTGCCCTTGATCATGTCGATGAAATAATTGACCAATGTGGGGGCTGCGACCCGTGCGGCCTGCGGCAGGATGATCTGTCTCATCATCTGCAACTGGGTCATGCCGACGGCCTGCGCCGCCTCCCACTGGCTTCGGTCCACGCCAAGGATTGCCGCGCGGATGCTCTCTGCCATGTAGGCGGAGAAATGCAGCGTCAGGCCCATGATCGTGGCGGTCACGCCGTTGATATTGGTCAGGAAGGACAGCACCTGCGGCAGGCCGTAGTAGAACAGGAACAGCTGCACCAGAAGCGGCGTGCCGCGAAAGAAGCTGATGAAGAGCCGCACGAAGAGATCCACCACCGGCACGCGAAACACCCGCTCGACGGCCATGACCGAGGCAAGCACCAGCGCAAACGCCATGCCGACCAAGGCCATGAACAGCGTCAGCGGGATATAGCCGACCAAGACGGGCACCAGATCCCACATATATTCCAGGTCGAGCGCCCGCATGATGTCTACTCTGCCGCCGTGATGTCAGCGCCGAACCACTTTTCGGAAATCTCGGTCAGGGTGCCGTTTTCCTTCAGCGTCGTGATTGCGGCGTCGACCCTGTCGCGCAGCGCCCTGCCTTCGGCATCGTCGCGAAATGGCAGCGCATTGCGGATCTCGCTGAAGGGCTTGCCCGCAAGGGCCAGGGGCAGGGGGCTCTCGGCGATCAGCTGTGCGGAAGAAACCCGGTCCATCACAAAGGCATCGACGCGACCCAGAGCCGTATCCTGGGCGATATTGCTTTCGTAGGTGCGGATGTCGATCTCTCCGGCATTCGGCAATGTGTTCAGCAAGTCTTCGAAGTTCGAGCCGAGGTTCACGGCAACGGTCTTGCCGCTCAGGTCGCTGACGCTCTGAATGCTGGCCTCGTTACCTGCCTTGACGACGACCTGCGCCCCGTCAAAGACGTAAGGCTGCGAAAAGGCGAATTTCGCCTCGCGTTCCTCGGTGATGGTGATCTGATTTGCGATCGTGTCGATACGGCCCGAGTCCAACGCACCGATCAGGCCGGAAAAGGACATGGTGACGAAATTGACCTCGTCGCCGGTTTCGGCCGCAATGGCGTTGATGAAGTCCACTTCGAATCCCTGCAACTTGTCCAGCTGGACGAAGGTGAAAGGAAAGTAGCCGCCGGACATGCCGACATTCAGGGTATCCGCCTGCGCCGTGCCAATTGTCGAGGCTAGCAAGAGAGCGGCGATTTTGGTGATATTTTTCATGACTGACTCCGTGTGTTCGAGAGGCAGGTAATATCGCCGAAACGCGCTGCAATGGCGGGATTCAAGACAGGTCTGCCGTGACGAAACTGTCAGTTTTGTTGGAACGCTGTTCTTTGAAACGCGCGTTTTCCAGAAAGGAATTGTCCTGAAATGGCCCGGGGAATCGGGCTGTCCGGCGCGGTGCGGCCCGGTTGAGCGGGCGGGGCGGAAAACGGGATATGCGACCGGGGCCTGCTGGCTGACCATGCGCGGTGAGAAGCGGACGAAAGGCGTGTGAAAATGGGCCTGCGCGGTAGCGTCAGGGGTAAGCCAAGCCGCCTTTCGTCCTTCGATGTTGCGCGTGTTTCCTCAGATTAGTCCCTGCGCCGCGAAGAGCGCTTTGACATCTGTCTCGGGGCGCGCGCCGTAATGGCCGATCACCTCGGCGGCAGCGATGCAGCCCATGCGCCCTGATGCCTCGAGGCTCTGCCCGGTCGCCAGCCCGTAGAGGAATCCGGCGGCAAACTGATCGCCCGCGCCGGTGGTGTCTACCGGTGTGATCGTATCCACCGGCACTGTCACCGTCTCGTCGCGCTGGACGATCACCACGTCCTGCCCTGACCGGGTGCAGACCACCAGCCCGCTCTCGGCGGCGGCCTGTTCCAGCGCGGCGCCCAGATCGTCGCTCTGGTAGAGCGATTGCCACTCGTGTTCGTTGCCGATCACGTAATCCAGTTCGCGCACGAGGATGCGGAAATCATCGCGATGGCGGTCGACGCAGAACGGATCGCTGAGCGAAATCCCGGCCATGCCGCCGCCTGCGCGGCAGGCCCGCGCGGCCTCGGTAAAGGCGGCCTTGCCGCGCGGCTTGTCATAGAGATAGCCTTCGAGAAACAGCAGGCCGGCGCCGCCTGCAACATCGCCCGGCACGTCCTCGGGGCCCAGCTCGGTTGAGATGCCCAGATAGGTGTTCATCGACCGCTCACCATCGGGCGAGACAAAGATCATCGAGCGCGACGTGGGCAGATCGCCTCCGGCCACCGGCGGGTTGACGAAATCGCAGCCCACATCGGCCATGCCCGTGGCATAGAACTGCCCCAGCGCATCATCGCAGACCCGTCCGATGAACCCGGTCGACAGGCCAAGCGCGCCAAGCCCCGCGATGGTGTTGGCCACCGACCCGCCCGCCATCTGGCGGCGGTTTTCCATCGCCTCGTACAGGGCTTCACCGCGCTCCTGTTCGATCAGTTGCATGATGCCTTTTTCGATCCCCATCCGCGTGAGGAAGGAATCGTCACTTTGACAGATAACGTCGACGACCGCGTTGCCGATGCCGACAGCCTGGTATTTGCTCATAGGTTCTTGTCCTCAAATTCGCAGAGATCACGGATCAGGCACGATCCGCACATGGGTTTGCGCGCCTTGCAATGGTAGCGTCCGTGCAGGATCAGCCAATGATGCGCGTGGTGTTGGAAATCGGCGGGAATGTTGTCTTCGATGGCGCGTTCAACGGCCACCACATCCTTGCCCGGACAGATCCCCGTCCGGTTGCCGACGCGAAAGATATGGGTATCGACCGCCTGCGTGGGCATGCCCCACCACATGTTCAGCACCACGTTCGCGGTCTTGCGGCCGACGCCGGGCAGCGATTGCAGCGCGGCGCGGGAATTGGGCACCTCGCCGCCATATTCATCAACCAGAATCTGGCTCATCTTGATGACGTTCTTCGCCTTCTGTCGAAACAGGCCGATGGTCTTGATGTGCTCGGTCAGCCCCTCGATCCCGAGGTCGAGCATCTTCTGCGGCGTGTCGGCGATGGCAAACAGGGCGCGCGTCGCCTTGTTCACGCCGGCATCGGTGGCCTGCGCGCTGAGCGCCACGGCCACCACAAGCGTATAGGCATTCACATGCTCCAGCTCGCCCTTGGGCTCTGGCTCGGCGGCCTGGAAACGCTCGAAAATGGCGCGGATGGTGTGATAGTCGAGTTGCCTTGTCATGCAGGCTGCTATGCCCGCAAAAACATATATGCGCAACATTCGGGTCGCATGGTGCGCCGCGCGAGACTAGTTTGAGTGACACGAACCAGAGGAGCGCGAGACATGAATGTTCAGGCCGATGAGGGGTATCACTTTCAGGTTATGCGCCGCGCGATCGAGCTTATCGATGCGGAAGGTGCCGACATGACGCTTGATCAACTGGCGGGTGCGATGGGCATGAGCCCGGCCCATTTCCAGCGCCTGTTTTCAGCATGGGTGGGCGTGTCGCCCAAGCGCTATCAGCAATACCTGACGCTGGGCCACGCCAAGGCGCTGCTGGAAGATCGTTTCACCACGCTCGCGGCGGCGGATGCGGCGGGCTTGTCAGGGACGGGCCGCCTGCATGACCTCTTCCTGCGGTGGGAGGCGATGAGCCCCGGAGAGTTTGCCCGCAAGGGCGCGGGGCTGACGATCCGCTGGGGATGGTTCGACAGCCCGTTCGGGCCAAGTCTGGTGATGGGAACAGAGCGCGGCATCTGCGGCATCGGTTTCGCCGCCGAGACAGGGGCCGAAGCAACCATGCAGGACCTCATGGGGCGCTGGCCCAAGGCGATATTCATCGAGGACGAAGCGATGCTGCGCCCCTGGGTGCTGGCCGCCTATGGCGCGGATGCCGCCCAGCCTGCGCCGCTTTACCTGATCGGCGCACCGTTCCAGATCAAGGTATGGGAGGCTCTCCTGCGCATTCCCACCGGCCACGTCACCACCTATTCTGAAATCGCGGGCGCCATCGGCAGCCCCCGCGCGGTGCGCGCCGTGGGCACGGCGGTGGGCCGCAATCCGATCAGCCTGCTTATTCCGTGCCACCGGGCTCTGCGCAAATCAGGCGGGCTGGGGGGGTATCACTGGGGATTGCCGGTGAAACGGTCAATCCTAGCATGGGAAAGCGCGCGCGCAGAGGCCTGAGCGGAATTGCTCCCCAATTCCGGCAGGGAGCATTTCCATTCTCCAACCACGCTTGCCGAGAGGACAGCGCCGCCCCTAGCGAAGTGTTACGGCGCCTCTGAGCGTGTTGACGGCCGTGCCATTGGCTTGGTTCACATTGGAGGTGAACGTCCCGCCGCCTGACGCCTGCAGGTACAGGCCGGTGCCGCTGTTCACGGTCCAGTAGCCGATTATTTCGCCCTTGGGGTTCATCCGCCGTGCCACCCAGCCCATCAGCACGCGGTCGCCCTCCAACCCGTCCAGCACGCAAACACCGTTGCCGTCGGCTGCGCCACCGCGCAATTCCACCGTGCCAAAACACCGCCCGGACAACTGGTTCATCGGGTGGCTTTTGTTTGCCATTTCGAACTTGGTATAAGTGATGCGTGAATTCAGAACCTTGTGATCGGGGCCGAATTCGATCAACTCCGAGGTCGACTGCCCGGAGGCGACGCCATCGCTGTTGAACGCTTCGGCATGCCCTTGTGTGGCCGCGGCCACGGCAAACGCTGCAATTGCCAGTCTCATCATCATAGCTATCCCCCCAAGTTTCATTTTTTATTTGTTTGAAAGGTCGAGCGTAGGGGCATCGGACCTGTTTGGCAATTACGGCGACCCCGGACGGGGGCCGCCGTCCATTTGCTGCGCCAGGGCGCAAGACGTCATACGAAATGGAAAATTGCGCGAATTGCCGCCGATTTCCCCTCTGTTGCGTATTGGGCAGACGCGGTGCACCGCCTATAGTCACCCCATCCCGGACCAACGGGCGCAATGAAGAGGCATACCCCATGATAAGAGCATCCAAACCTATTCTTTTTCTCGCCGCATCCTCGCTGGCGCTGGTCAGCGCCTGTTCAGAGCCGGCCTATCTTGAAGGCAGCGGCACCGACCCCAACCGCAAGGCGAAGCAGGGCGCGCTGATCGGCGGGGTGCTTGGCGCGCTGACCGGTGCGGTCGCCAGCGACAAGAAAGGCAAGGGTGCAGTGATCGGCGGGGCCGTCGGCGCGCTGGGCGGTGCGGCCATCGGCAACGCGCTGGACAAGCAGGAGGCGGAACTGCGCCGCGATCTGGACAACGACCGGGTCCAGATCACCAATACCGGCGACCGGCTGATCGTGACGCTGCCGCAGGACATTCTGTTTGACGTTGACAGCGCGCGGGTCAATTCCAGCCTGCGGGGGGATCTGCTGACCGTGGCGGACAGCCTGCAATCCTATCCCAATTCCACCGTGCAGGTGGTCGGTCACACCGATAACACTGGCGAGGCCGCGTATAATCAGGCCCTGTCCGAACGCCGCGCCAATGCGGTGGCCGATGTGTTGATGGATGGCGGCGTTGGATTCGGCCGCATCCAGACCTACGGCCGGGGCGAGCATCAGCCCATCGCGTCCAACCTGACGCCCGATGGCCGTGCCCAGAACCGCCGGGTCGAGATCGTGATCCTGCCAAGCGCCTGATCCGTCATGATTTGCAGGAAGGCCCCGCCCAATGTGCGGGGCCTTTTTGCATCGCGCTGAAGGTGTCGCGGCCCCGGTGGGCCGGTGTTTTCGCGTGGCGCGCGGGCATTGCTGTCCAACCTTTATTGACGCCCCGTCGCCTACGCGCTACCCGATTGCCGAACGTCAGACACGCAAAAGGACCGTATCCCATGACCACGCACTCGCTTCTCATTCTGCCCGGTGACGGGATTGGCCCCGAAGTGATGGCCGAGGTCCGCAAGATCATCGACTGGTTCGGCTCCAAGCGTGACATATCGTTCGACGTGTCCGAGGATCTGGTGGGCGGTTCCGCCTATGACAAACACGGCACGCCGCTGCATGACGACACGATGGCCAAGGCGCAGGAGGTGGACGCCGTTCTGCTGGGCGCCGTGGGCGGGCCGAAATACGACGATCTGGATTTTTCCGTGAAGCCCGAGCGCGGCCTGTTGCGGCTGCGCAAGGAAATGGACCTGTTCGCCAACCTGCGCCCGGCGCAATGCTTTGACGCGCTGGCCGATTTCTCCAGCCTCAAGAAGGACATTGTTGCCGGCCTCGACATCATGATCGTGCGCGAGCTGACATCGGGCGTCTATTTCGGCGAACCGCGCGGCATCTTCAATGAAGGCAACGAGCGCGTCGGGATCAACACCCAGCGCTATACCGAGAGCGAGATCGACCGCGTCGCGCGCTCGGCCTTCGAACTGGCCCGCCGCCGTGGCAACAAGGTGTGCTCGATGGAAAAGGCCAACGTGATGGAGAGCGGCATCCTCTGGCGCGAGGTGGTCAACCGCGTGCATCAAGAGAGCTACAGCGATATCGAGTTGAGCCACATGTATGCCGACAATGGTGCGATGCAGCTGGTACGCGCGCCCAAGCAGTTCGACGTGATCCTGACCGACAACCTCTTTGGCGACATCCTGTCGGATTGCGCAGCGATGCTGACCGGTAGCCTCGGGATGCTGCCCTCGGCCAGCCTTGGCGCGCCGATGGCCAACGGTCGCCCCAAGGCGCTTTATGAGCCGGTACACGGCTCGGCCCCTGACATCGCGGGGCAGGCCAAGGCAAACCCGATCGCCTGTATCCTCAGCTTTGCCATGGCGCTGCGCTATTCGTTTGATCAAGGCGACGAGGCCGCCCGTCTGGAACAGGCCGTGGAATCGGTGCTGGCAAGCGGTGCGCGCACTGCTGATTTGATGGGCCCCGAAGGCGGCACGCCGATGGCCACTTCGGAAATGGGGGATGCGATCCTGGCTGCGCTCGACGCCAGCCTCTGAGGCCAGATGGTTTTGCGGCGCGGCAGCCACCTGCTGCGCCGTTCTGCACCATCCGTCCCGTGGGGTGATGCGCGCAGGCAAATTGCTGTCCGCGCGCCCCCACAGAACGCTTGCAAAGCCGCCGCGCATTCGGTATTTGCCGCGCCAGTGTCGGAGTGTAGCTCAGCCTGGTAGAGCACTGTCTTCGGGAGGCAGGGGCCGGAGGTTCGAATCCTCTCACTCCGACCAATGAAACAAGGTCCCTCACGGGGCCTTTTTTCCTTTCAAGGCATAGCTCTGAGGTTCGATGAACTTGAGAAGTCAGCCTTGCTCCTACGCGCTGGCGGCTTTGCGCAGGTGCTCTTGCTCAGGGATTGTGGGTGATACGGGCACCGCGCACATGGTTCGTCTGGCGATCTTTCAGCCGTACGACCAGCAATGTATCGACATTGCCCAGCCAAATGGATGGTACTGTTTCGGATCACAATTTGGCTCATGCGGGTGGGTTTGTGCAGGCGTCTGACGGTCAGAAAGTTTCCCCGATGAAAACCTGTTACTGACCACTTAGGATCTTGCCAGGGTTCGCCATGTTCGAGGGGTCCAGGGCTTTCTTGATTTCGAGCATGGTCGAGATGGCCTCCGGCGACCGGGACTGGCTCAGGTGAGATTTCTTCTCGAGTCCAATGCCATGTTCTGCTGACACGGTAGTGTGGTGAAAAGCCTCGAGCGCGCCATAGATGATATTGTCCACTGTTGCATGCTGTCCGGGGGCAGGTGCCGGGCCGACCATGACATGCAGGTTACCATCGCCCAGATGGCCGAACACGAATGATTCCATCTCGGGACATTCCGCCGAGAGTCGTGACTTGATCCGCGCTACATAGTCGGGGATATCTCGCAAGAGCAATCCGACATCATAGGACAGGCTGGGGCCATGGGCTGTATCAACGATGTCGGAGTCTTCCCGAATTTGCCAAATTGCCTGACGCTGCGTGTCCGACTGCGCCACGACGCCATCGGCAATGGTTCCTCGTTCGAACCCGTCCGCCAGAAACTCTGTCAGCAATTCCTGGGCGTCGCCGGCACCCCACTGTCCAATTTCGATTATGCCGTAGATTGCGCATTCGGTCTCAAGCAGTCGGTTTCCCAAATGCCCAGTTGTCAGGTTGAAATAATCCGGCCACATCGCCTCGAAAGAGATCAGCCCGCCGCCAAAGCTCTGTTTTGCAGACAGCAACACATCAAACAACGCATCTGCGCTGGGGCACCCAATCAATGCTGTCCCGATACCGGCCGGTTTGCTGTGCAGGCGCATGACCACCTTGGTGATGATCCCCAGCGTTCCTTCAGCACCAATGAACAACTGCTTGAGGTCATAGCCCGCATTGTTCTTCACCAACCGATTGGTCAAATCCAGAACAGTGCCGTCAGGCAGAACCACCTCGAGACCAAGAATATTGTCGCGGGCCATTCCGTAGCGGAGCGCCTGAATGCCGCCCGCATTGGTCGATGCCATCCCGCCCAGGGTCAGGCTGCCGCGAGAAGGCAGATCAACCCCCACATGCATGCCATGCGGCTCGGTCGCATCAATCACCTGCTGCAAGACAACCCCGGCATCCGCAACAATCATACCCTGAATGGGATCGACTTCGCGGACGCTGTTCATGTTCTCCAGTGAAAGCGCAACCTGACCGGGCTTAGATGCTGTTCCCTGCACCAGCCCGGTTAACCCGCCATGAGGCACAATCGGAATCTGGTGCGCCTGTGCCAGTTTGCAAATCTGGCTGACCTGTTCGGTCGATATGGGCGTGAGCAGAACGCCGGAGACGAAGCTGTCTTCACAATAGCCCGGGTTCCGCAAAGCGAGGCGTTCACCGGATACAACGTTTTCCACGCCGATACAGCCTGCGAACAGGTCGCAAATGTCAGTCACTTGCATAAATCACAACTTCTATTTGATCGGATAGATATTATTTCTTTTGGCGGTATTCGTGCACGGTCTTGGCGATGATTGCGATCGTCGTGAGAACCATCAGAAGGACTGACACCGCCGCGATGATGGGGTCCACGTTCAGCCGCAGCCCGTCCCAGATCCGTTTGGGCAGCGTGATCACGTCGATGCCGCTGACAAACAGGGTCACGGCGATTTCCTCCCAGGACAACACGAGGCTGAGGAACCAGGCCGAGAATATCCCGAATTTCAGGTTCGGCAGAATCACCATGAAGGTGGTCTGCATCCGTGTCGCACCCAGATTGCGGGACGCAAGTTCCAGCGATTTCTCCAGTCTTGCCGTTGCTGTCAGCATGACGATGACGGCAAAGGGAGTGACCATGATCACATGTGTCAGGATCAGCCCGGCATAGCTGTCCAGCAGGCCGATGCGCGCTTCGAGAAAGTAGATAATGACCGCGGAAACGACAGGTGGCACTGCCATGGGCAACAGCGAAAAGCCCACCAAAACGGGCCCGAACCTGGGCTGTCGAAACCAAAGGCCAAGCGTGAAGGAAACCGCCAGGAAGGTCGCGACCACGCTGCTGATCAGCGCCACGAAAACACTATCGCTGATGCTGGCCAGCCAGACCTCGTCAGAGAACAACGCCTTGTAGTGGCGCAGCGACCATTCGCCTTGCGGCATGGACAGGAAGCGTTTCGGCGTGAACGAGACCGGGATCACTGCGATCAGCGGGAACAGCATGAACAGCCCGGTCAGGTAGACGGCGATCCACAATGAAAGGCTCTGAAGATTCTGGATCGGTTTCATTAGTTGACCAGCCTTTCCGGGCGGATGACTTTGAACAGCAGCCCTGCGAGCGCTCCGACGATAGCCAGCACGAAGATGCTAAGTGCAGCGCCGAAACCCCAGTTCGCGGTTTGAAACATCTGGATGTAGATGTACTCGGCCACCATCACGATCTTGCCACCGCCGAGGATGGCAGGGGTGATGAAGAAACCCAGTGCAAAGACAAAGACAATGATCGCCGACGCCAGAACACCGGGGATAGTCAGGGGGAGAAATACGTTCCAGAATGTGAAACCCGGTGTGGCCCCCATGCCGCGCGACGCCAAAAGGACGCGCGCATCTATCTGGCGCATCGAGGCCGCAATCGGGAACACCGCAAACGGCACCATGAAATGTACCATCCCCAGGATGACCGAGAATTCGGTACGCACCAGCGTAAGAGGCTCTGCGATCAAGTTGAGATCCAGGAGGAACGTGTTCACAATACCCTTGTTTCTCAGGATCACGACCCAGCCGAACGCACGGATCAGCACCGAAATCCAAAACGGGATGAAGATGCAAAGTTCCATGAAGAACTTGCGTGCCGGCGACCCGTAGACCCAATGATAGGACATCAGGTAGGCCAGCATGACCGAGACCACGGTCACCGTCAGGCAGATACGAGCGGTGCGCCAGAGAATGTTTAGCGTATCAGTGTCTGTCAAAACCCGGGCGTAGTTTTCGAGGCCCGCCTCGGGGCGCGATACGGACCACCCGAACACGCCCGCCAGAGGCAGCAGGTACACTGCCAGAAGTAGAACGGGCAGCATCCACATCGCAACGGTATGAATGTTTATTCTAGACGACATGGTGCTGCCCTTTTCCTTTAGATCAATCGCTTACCAGAGCCAGATACTTGTCCAGCGCGGGTCCGAAGTGATCGGCATACCATTCGGACTGAAGGGCAACCTGACGTTCCAGATTTTCCGCGGAACTGGCATCGATCGCCTTGTGTTCGTCGGGCACCATCGCGTGCGCGGCAGGGTTGGCCGGGCCGTTGCCGAGCTGTTCAAGCAGGATCAGCTGATGCTCGGGGGTCTGTGAAAGTTCGATGAATTGCATCGCGGCTTCAGCGCCTGCCGGGTTGCCCTTGATTGTGCACCACCCAGACGGCGTTACGAGGCCTTGATCAAAGGTCCAGTCGACTTCGCCTTCCGTATCCATCTTGGTCAGATTGGCGCGCGTGTGCCACAAGAGCCCCATGGAAGCCTCGCCATCACGTAGCAGCTGCTGGCTCTCGGCTCCCGACTGCCAGAAGGAAACCACATGCGGCTTGATGGCCTCGATCTTGGCCAGCGCCCGGTCGACATCCAGCGGATACAGCTCGGCCGGGGATACCCCGTCTGCCAGAAGTGCGGCTTCGAGTACGCCGGTCATCCATTTGTAGAGCGTGCGCTTGCCCGGGAATTTGTCTACATCCCAGAAATCGGCCCAGGTCGCCGGGGCCGTGTCGAAACGGTTGGTGTCATAGGCCATGACATAGCTAAAGAAGTAGGATGGAACGCTGAATTCAGCATCAAAACCGGGCTGCACCTTGGCACGATCAACGATGTCATAGTTGATCGGTTCCATCATGTTTTCGCGGCCCAGGCGCAGTGCGGAATAGGGCTCGGCATCGCACACATCCCAACGGACGGCGTTGCTTTCGAACTGGGTTTTCATCGAGCCTTCCAGTGGACCGGACCCGTCAAGTTTCAGTTTCAGTCCGGTAGCGGACTGCAAAGCTTCGGCAAATGCGGCTGAGTAGGCGTCAATCGCGTCGCCGCCCCAGTTCACGACCACAAGCTCGTTCTCTGCGGCCAAAGCCGCGTCAGGACGCGCGATAGTGACGGCACCCAATGCAGCAAGGCCGGTCAGGAATGAACGGCGGTCCAGCTTGCCTGAGCGGAACCGCTCTGCCAGGATTTCACAGCAATCTCTTTGAAAGTTACTCATTTTATTTCCTCCCATTTTTTCAGTGCGGCCCTATCCGTGCCGGGAAATGTTTCAGTCGGCGATGATGATACTGTCGTTGGGGGACCACGAGACCCACAGCTCGGAGCCGATGGCCGGGTCAATGTCTGTATGTGAACTATGTGTTGAAACTTCGATTGCCTGCCCCGATGCGGTGGCAAGCGTCAGGTCAATATGCGACCCTTGATAGGTCGATTGCATTACCTTTGCTTTGAAGCAGTTTTCGGTCGCATCAACCTTCTCGGACGTCAGCGTCATATTTTCTGGACGCACGGCGATGGCCGACACCGGCCCGCTCAGGTTGCCAGTGCTGGCCGAAAGGGGCCCATCAACGGACCGCCCCCGCAGGACACCTCCGTCAAGGGCCGTGTCCGAGACCGGGAACAGGTTGATTTTTCCCAGAAACTCCGCGATGAATCGGGAATTCGGCGCATTGTAGATCGTGTCCGGGGTGTCCAGTTGCATCACCTGGCCTTTGTTGAAGATCGCGATATTGTCAGACAAGGCCAGAGCTTCGCCCTGGTCGTGGGTCACGAAAACAAAGGTGGTGCCGGTTTCCTCGTGGACGCGTTTCAGCTCGACCTGCATTTGTTCACGCAGGTTGCGATCAAGGGCGGACAGCGGTTCGTCCAGCAACAACATGTCGGGTTGAAACACCAGTGATCGCGCCAGCGCCACTCGTTGCTGCTGGCCGCCGGACAACTGTGACGGCTTCTTGTGGGCATGTTCCGAAAGGCCGACGGTTTCGATGATCCGGCCCACGCGCTCCTTGCGCGTGGACGCATCCACCTTGCGGATACGCAGTGGGTAGTCGACATTTTGCCAGACGGTCATGTGGGGAAACAGGGCATAGCCTTGGAACACCATGCCAAAATTCCGCTCTTCCGCGGGCATGGCGCTGATATCAACGCCCTCTTTGATCAACTGACCGGATGTTGGAACCGTGAAACCCGCCAAAATCATCAGCAGGGTGGTTTTCCCCGAACCCGATGGTCCGAGAAAGGTCAGAAACTCACCTTTCGTGATTTCCATGTTCACGTTTTTCAGCGCATCAAAGTCGCCGTAACGTTTGCAGATATTGTTTGCGGTTATTTGCGACACGTTACTTGCCCTTCTTGCGCCAGGTCAGATTGCTCATCTGAGGCGGAAGGGTTGCAAGAAACAATATTCAAGTCAAATGAAAGAAAGTAGACAGTAGCGTGACGAAAATTCACCTATTCCGCGCGGATGTGCTGACCGAGCGAGAATTCGGCAAACCACTGTGACATCCAGTCTATGGCCAGCCGACTGGCGCGGCGGTCAACGCGCTCTTTCGGGCCTACGATGAAATAGGCGGAAGGCCCTTCGATCTGGGTCTCGAACAGGCGGATCAGTTTACCTTCGATCAGGGCATCGCGAGCCAGCACGTCATCGCCCATTGCAATACCGGTGCCCGCCACGGCGGCATTCAGGCAATGAGTGATGTCGGAAAAGATGATCCCCTTGTTCAACTGGATGCTTTTTGTCGTTGCGGCTGACAGCCATTTGACCCAATCGCCCTGATTGCAATGATGCAGTAACGGGAAATTGGCCAGTGCTTCGGGTTTCGGAATGCGGCCGACTCGATCCAGAAAGCTTGGTGAACAGACCGGAAAGGCATGGGGGGTAAACAGGTGTTTCACATACATCCCTGGCCACGCGCCATCGCCATAGACAATCGAGAAATCAACGTTATCGCTGGACAGATCGCTGTAGTCGTTCTGACTGCTCAGCTCGAGATCAATATTGGGATAGAGTTCAAGGAATTCACCGATGTGATGTGCCAGCCAGAAACTGCCCAGACCTGAAGCGCTTCGGATTCTAAGCCTGCCAAATGGTTCTGATCCGCCCAACGGCAAGCTGGCAAGTTCGACGATCTTGAGCGCTTTGCGGATCTCTTTGACATAGCGATTCCCGGCAGAGGTCAGTTCGACTTTGCGCCCTATACGATTGATGAGCTTGACCCCGAGACTGTCCTCCAACTTTCGCAACTGATGTGAAACTGCACTGGGCGTCACGCAAATCCATTCGGCTGCGCGTTGAAGAGTGCCCAGACGCGCCACGGCCTCAAGCATTCTGAGCGCGGTGATCGAAGGATAGACAGAGCGAGCGGTAACATCGATGGGGTCAGCCATTTAAGAGCCTCTTTCGGAGTTGTTTGAGTGAATATTTCTCTCGTTGTGGAATACTTTATCTCATTTGACATGAGTAAATCTTCAATAAAGGATGACGCCAGTGTGATTTCGCGCTTGCGCAGAACGATGACCCGTTCCCTGAGCGCCCGGCTAAGAAAGGTCGCAAAATGGTAGAAAACTTAGGAATTCGATCAACAAATTCGCCCGAAGGACTGCCCGCCGCCGATTTGGTTTTGCGCAACGGTCGTATCTACACAGTTGATTTCGACACGCCGTGGGCGGAGGCGGTTGCGATAAAGAACGGTAAATTCATCGCCGTCGGCAGCAATGCCGAAATCGAAAAGCTGACTGCGGATTACACGCATGTGCATGATCTGAATGGTGCGTTTGCCATGCCGGGTTTGCACGATATGCATACCCACCCAGACTTGGCGCTCGGGCCGAAATACTCGGAGTATCTGGACGTTGGCATTGACACGCCAACTCCTGACGAAGTCCGCGAGGCAATCTTGGCCTATGCCAGCGCGAATCCCGGCGATGATTGGATTTTTGGTAAACATTTCGTTCACTTCGCCTTCCGCAAGGCCGGGCTGGAACCGGGGCGTGACTGGCTGGACAGCTTTATTCCTGACCGGCCCGTGGCCATCATGGACCGGATGTGGGGCAGCTGCATGGCAAACTCCAAGGCGCTGGAGTTGGCGGGGGTCTCGACCGATTCGATCGACCCCAACAATGGCTATATCGTCCGCGATCCCCTGTCGGGCAAGCCGAATGGCATTCTGGTCGATGGCGCCTATGCCCTGATCATGGCAGCCATGCCCCCGCCGCCGCTGAAGGCGCTAACGCGCGCCTATCGCGAGGGTGCACGCTTTCAGTCCAGTCGCGGGGTCGTGGCGACCAAATATGTCCATGTCTGCGAACAGCGGCTCGAAGCGCTGCGGACGATTGACCGTTCCGGCGACCTGCCGCTTCGGGTCGAGGCCGCAATCAGCTGGCAAGACGACATTTTCCCCGTCAAACGCCGCTGGGAGCTGCTGGCTGGCGAACGGCATTTCTATCGTTCACGCCGCCTGAACGCGAATGCAGTCAAGTTCCACTTTGACGGCACCGCTGAACCGCGCACCTCTTACCTGATTTCGCCGTGGCCAAACGAGGCGACCTGGCAGGGCAGCCTGAACATGACTCCCGAACATATCTATGACATGGTCGCGGAAATGGATCGCAAACGCATCCGCGTGATTGCCCATTGTACCGGAGATGGGGCGTCCGACATTTTCCTGGATGCCGTGGCCGAATGTCGTCGCCGCAATGGCCACGGTGGGATGCGTCACCAATGCGCGCATTCCACGCTGCTGGACGAGGCCAATCTGAAACGCTTTGCCGAGCTTGATGTGATTGCAGAGTTTTCACCCGTCGGTTGGTTCCCGTCGGAATTCACCCTTGGTGCGCGCTCATCCTTTGGTGAACGACTGCAAGAGGCGTACAACGTTCGCGGTGTTCTGGACGAAGGCGGTGTCGCGGTCATGGGGACCGATTGGCCGGTCAGCAGCATTGATCCCTGGTTCGGCTTCGAGGCGTTGACCACCCGCGAAAACCCGCGCGGTGAAATGGAAGGCAAATTGGGCAAGCCAGTCACCCCCGAAGAGGCCATCCGTATGGTCACCATCAATGGCGCCTATGCGATGGGTTGCGAGGATACTACCGGCTCGATCAGCGTCGGCAAGTCCGCCGATATTATTGTGCTGGATCGTAACCTTCTTGAGATCGACCCCAAGGGGAACTGGCACAAGAGCAAGGTAAACCTGACCGTAATGGATGGTGAGGTGATGCATGATCCGCTGGGCTGGTTGAATGGTACGCCTTTTGAAACACGGTTCCAGGAGGCGGCGCCAGATTTCACGCCGGTGGAAATCTGATGGATCAGCGCTGCCCTGTCACCATCATCGCGGGCTTTCTCGGGGCAGGTAAGACCACGCTGATCAATCGACTTCTTGAAGCCGATCACGGATTGAATATCACCGTTCTCGTCAATGACTTCGGCGCGATCAACATCGACGCCGAACTGATCCTGCGGCGCGAACGTGAAGTGATGGAGCTGTCAAATGGCTGTGTCTGTTGTTCAATCCAGGGCGATCTGGTGGCGCAGCTTCAGGCCATGTTCAAATCCGACAATCCGCCCGAATACCTGCTGATCGAGGGCAGCGGGATTTCGCAGCCCGGTCGTATAGCATCGGTTTTCGGGTATCCTCAGCTGCGCAATTATGCCCGTCTGGACGCGGTTGTGACGCTGCTGGATGCCGCGAATGTGGCTTATGCATCTGCCGACGTCAAAAGGCTCATGCAAGCCCAGATAGAGGCCGCTGACATCGTGGTTTTGACCAAACCAGATCTGGTCGACCAAACCGATCTGGACCAGTTGCGTCAGGATTGGCTGTTCCCGAACCTGCCTGCCTATCATGCGATCATGGGCGATATTCCGGCCGAATTTCTTTTGGATACCGGCAGACACAACCCGGATGCGGCCACCAGCCTGACGGGGCAATCCTACGCCGGATTTCACACCGACAGCTGGCAATCCGCGACGCTGATCAGCCACTCGGCCTTTCGTGCCGCATTCGAGGCGTTCCCGCTGAGCGTCTACCGTGCCAAAGGCGTGCTCTATTGCTCGGAATTTCCCGAACAGAAGATCATTTTCCAAAAGGTCGGCTCGCGGATGGAATTCCAAAAGGGTCCGATCTGGGACGGCAAGCCCGAATCCAGACTGGTGACCATCAGCACGGAGGCTGATGCGGCAAAAGATGTGCTTGCTTCATTGACGAACGAACACGCTGAAACCACCGCCTGACCTCACGCCTGTTGCTCTGTGCGATAGGCTCACCGAGTCGGTCTTCCCTGAAGAGGATACCAAGGCCGCCTTGCGATCGCCCGGGCGGTTGGGGGCGACCCCTCTTTGTTTGCAGGCAGGCCACTGCCGGGCAGCGGATGCGCGTCCTCACGAGTGCCCAACCGCCAGATCGCCGGAATCCATATCCGTATTTCCCCCATGATCCGCTCCTGAGTGTTGGATACATCCAGAGCGCTTTTGTTTGGGGGCGTCACGCCTGATCTCGCTCTGCGCAAAGCCAGTTCCAGACGGCCTGAACCGGGCCGCTTGCGGTTTTTGACCGGGGCGCCAACAGGTAAAAATCGCGTTCGGCCCGCAGGCAATGGTGCACCGGTTGCACCAGACGCCCAGCGGCCAGATCGCGCGCCACCAGAAACCGGCTGGCCAGAGCCACACCCTGCCCGGACAATGCCGCCTCGATGCCCAGCGATGTCTGGTTGAACCGCAGCCCGGTCTTGCCTGGACCGCCCGGGCTGGGATGGCCCGCGTCGCGCAGGAATTCCGGCCACAGATTGTGGGCGTCGTGCAAGAGCATCAGTTGCCCCAATGCCGCCCATCCCGCATCTGCCGCGCATAGCTGCGGCGCGCAGACCGCGATGACGTCGTGGGCAAAGAGCCGTTCGGCACGCAGGCTCGCCCCAAAGGGGGGCTGTCCCTGCCGCACGGCGATATCAATGCCGTCCGAATGAAAGCTTGAGACCCGCTCGGTCGCCAGAATGCGCAGGTCGATCCCGGCCTCGGTTTCGGTGAACCGCGACAGGCGCGGGATCAGCCAGCGTGATGCAAATGTCGGTGTAACGCTGATCGTGACCCGTGCGGGTTGCGGGGCGATCTGCGCCGACGCTTCGCGAAGCAGGCGGAAAGCGCGGGCAACCTGCCCGTGATAGGCGCGCCCCGTTTCGGTAAAGACCAGACCGCGCGGTTGGCGTTCAAAGAGCGTTGTCCCGAAACGCGCTTCGAGCGCGCGCACGTGTTGGGCCACGGCACCCTGCGTCACGCCCAGCTCTTCGGCGGCGCGGCTGAAGCTCAGGTGTCGGCCTGCCGCATCGAAGGCGCGCAGCGCGTTGAGCGGGGGGAGTTCACCCTCTTGCAGTAGATTTTCTACAGTCATGGCACAGAGGATATAGCGCGCAATTCCTGCGGTCGATCTGTAAAACAAGCTGGACAGCAATTGGGAAACCGTAAAAGGGGAACGATCATGGCAGCAGGAAAAGTAGCGCTCATCACCGCAGGTGGCAGCGGCATGGGAGCGGACGCGGCACGGCAACTGGCGCAGGACGGGTTTCACGTCGGCATCCTGTCGTCGTCGGGCAAGGGCGAGGCGCTGGCAAACGAACTGGGCGGGCTGGGCGTGACCGGCTCGAACCAGAACCCGGATGATCTGGAACGTCTGGTCAAGGGTGCGCAGGATCGCTGGGGCCGGATCGATGTTCTGGTCAATTCCGCCGGGCACGGGCCCAAGGGGCCGATCCTGGAGATCAGCGATGAGGACTGGCACACCGGCATGGATGTCTACCTGATGAACGTGATCCGTCCGACGCGGATGGTCACGCCGATCATGCAGGCGAACGGTGGCGGCGCGATCATCAACATCTCGACCTTCGCCGCGTTCGAGCCTGACCCGCTGTTTCCCACATCGGGCGTCTTTCGCGCGGGCCTAGCGGCGTTTACCAAGCTTTATGCTGACAAATACGCCGCCGACAATATCCGGATGAACAACGTGTTGCCCGGCTTTATCGACAGCCTGCCCGAGGCAGAAGACCGCCGGGCGCGCATCCCGATGGGCCGCTACGGCCGCGCAGGAGAGGTGTCTTCGCTGATTTCCTACTTGGCATCCGAAGGCGGCGGTTACGTCACGGGCCAGAACTGGCGCGTCGATGGTGGACTGACCGCGTCGGTCTGACGCTCAGAACGATTCGACCCAAGGCCGCAGCGTCAATTCGTCGAACCATGCGCTGCGGCCCTGCCGGATCAGGTCCGGATAGGCACGCCGGCGTCCGGCTCGTCGCGCTATCCTGTCATCTCGTCCGAGGGGATCAGCGGAAAGAAGGTGCCGCCCGACCACAGGCCGAACCAGCCCTCGTGATGCGCCCCGATGTCCACGAGGCGGTAAAAACTCTTGCGGTCGATCAGCGCCTCCAGCCCCGCGCGGACCATGACGTAGGGCGAAGGCTCGCCCGTCTCGGCGTCGCGTTCGACCCGGATTGGGGCGTCGGGCCCGGCGGCAACGCTGTCGCCGACATTCGTCACGAAGGTCAGGATCTGGTCCGGGCCGCTGCCTGCCACATCGAAATCCACTGCGACAAAGGGCGCGTCATCGACGGTGATGCCGACCTTCTCTACCGGCGTGACGAGGAAATAATCATCCCCATCTTTGCGCAGGATGGTCGAGAACAACCGGACCAGTTCGGCCCGGTTGATCGGCGTGCCTTCGTGAAACCATGTGCCATCGCGGGCGATGCGCATATCCATGTCGCCGCTGAAGGGTGGATTCCACAAATGCACCGGCGGCAGGCCGCGCGTCTTGGCGGCCTTGCCGGCGGCGCGGGCTGCTGCCTCTATCCCTGTCGCTGACGGCGACGTGATCTTTTCTCCGCTCATTGCTTTTGCCATTTCCGTTCTGCGCGATACACTCTTAGACAGACATATAGAATGAGCAGGGAGCATTGCCATGACTGATCCGACCGATCTGGTGGCCGAGATCGAGGCGCTTGAGGGCAAGCTGGCAGCGGCGCGCGCGTCGATTACTCGCCGTTTCATTGGTCAGGACCGGGTTGTGGACCTCGCTTTGTCTGCATTGCTGTGCGGCGGGCACGGCCTGTTGGTGGGTCTGCCCGGACTGGGCAAGACGCGGCTGGTCGAAACGCTGGGCGTCGTTATGGGGCTTGCGGCGAATCGCATTCAGTTCACACCGGACCTGATGCCGGCCGATATTCTGGGCAGCGAAGTTCTGGAAACCGGCAAGGATGGCAGCCGCGCGTTCAAGTTTATTCCCGGTCCGGTGTTCTGTCAGTTGCTGATGGCTGACGAGATCAACCGCGCCAGCCCGCGCACCCAGTCGGCGCTGTTGCAGGCGATGCAGGAACGTCAGGTGACGGTGGCAGGCGAAGACCGCGTGCTGGAAGCGCCGTTTCACGTGCTGGCTACCCAGAACCCGATCGAGCAGGAGGGCACATATCCGCTGCCCGAGGCGCAACTGGACCGGTTCCTCGTGCAGATCGACGTGCCCTATCCCGACCGCGACACCGAGCGCGACATCCTGCTGGCCACGACCGGGGCCACCGAGGAGGAGGCGCATGGCGTCTTCACGGCTGCCGATCTGCTGGCAGCGCAACAGCTCTTGCGCCGGATGCCGGTGGGGGAAGGGGTGCTGGAGCTGATCCTCGATCTGGTGCGCGCCTTCCGGCCCGAGGATGCCAATGCATCCGACCGGGTGCGCGATACCGTGGCGTGGGGGCCGGGCCCTCGCGCGGCGCAGGCGCTGATGCTGACGGTTCGCGCGCGCGCGCTGTTGCAGGGCCGGCTGGCCCCGAATGTCGAGGACGTGACCGCGATGGCCGAACCGGTGCTGATTCACCGCATGGCGCTGAACTTCTCGGCGCGGGCGCGCGGCGACAGCCTGAGCCAGCTGATTGAAGAGACGACCGCAGGTCTGAGCCGGACCAAGGCGGCAGCGTGACAGCCACACCCGCCTCTCTTCGTGGCCGGGCCGAGGCCGAGGCGGCGCGCTTTCCGCCGCTGCTGGCGCGGGCCGAACGGTTGGCGGGGTCCGTCCTTCTGGGCGAACATGGCCGCCGACGGGCGGGGATGGGCGATGATTTCTGGCAATACCGCCCCTTGCAGCAAGGCGACCCGCGGCGGCTGATTGATTGGCGGCGTTCGGCCCGCAGTGACGTGCAGTTCGTGCGCGAGCGCGAATGGCAGATCGCGCAGAGCGTGATGCTCTGGGTCGACAGTGCCGCCTCGATGCGGTTTTCATCTGACCCCGACCTGCCGGAAAAGGCGGATCGTGCGCGGCTGATCGGGCTTGCCGCCGCAGTGCTTTTGTTGCGCAGCGGCGAACGCGTGGGCCTGACCGGAAGCGCACTGCCTCCGCGCCGGGGTGAAGCGCAGATCGCGCGGCTGGCGGTGATCCTGTCTGAGGACGCGGCGGCAGAGGATTACGGCACGCCCGAGGCGCGGGGCATGCTGCCGCATTCGCGCGCGCTGTTTATTTCGGACTTCATGGGCGATGTGGAACCGGTGCGCGCGGCCCTGACCAAGGCGGCGGATCGCGGTGTTCGCGGGGTGCTGTTGCAGGTGCTCGACCCGGTGGAAGAGGCATTTCCCTACCGGGGGCGCGCCATTTTTGAATCCGTGGGCGGCACGCTGGCGCATGAAACGCTGAAGGCGAACGACCTGCGCGACCGCTATCTGGAGCGTCTGGCAACGCGCAAGGCAGAGCTGGAACATCTCTGCGCCGCAACGGGCTGGCGCTATGGCTGCCACCACACGTCCGAAAGCGCGCAATCGGCGCTGCTCTGGCTGTATCGGGCAATCGAGGACGGAGGGCGGGCGCGATGATGATCGGCCCCATCGGGTTTGCCGCGCCTTGGTTGCTGGTCGCGCTCGCCTTGCTGCCGGTGCTGTGGCTGTTGCTGCGCGCCGTGCCGCCGGCCCCCGTTCGCCGCCGGTTTCCCGGTGTTGCGCTGCTTCTGGGGCTGAAGGACGACGACAGCGTGACCGACCGCACGCCGTGGTGGTTGTTGCTGTTGCGGATGCTGGCGGTCGCGGCGGTGATCATTGGCCTTGCCGGGCCGGTTCTGAATCCGAATAACGATGTGGCCGAGCGCGAGACCGGGCCGCTGCTGATCGTGATGGACGCCAGTTGGGCTAGCGCCCGAGACTGGCCCGCGCAGCAAGAGTTTCTGGCCGCGATGCTGGCGGAGGCCGGGCGCGAGGCGCGGCCCGTTGCGCTGTTGCGTCTGACAGAGCCTGCAGCGCCGGTGTTCCAGTCTGCCGAAAGCTGGCGCAGCCGCCTGCCGGGCCTCGCGCCCGCCGCGTGGCAACCAAGTGCCGAGGACATGGCGCAGGCCGCGACGATGCTGGGCGATGCCGCGTTCGAGACGCGCTGGCTGTCGGACGGGCTGGCGCGCGAGGGGCGCGGCGTGTTGTTGGAGGCGCTGGAGGATCGCGGCTCGGTCACGGTGTACCAGAGCGCGCGGCCGACGCTGGCGCTTGGCCCGGCGCGGATCGAAGATGGTGCATTGATGCTGACGGCGCAGCGGGCGCAGACCGAGCTGGCGCGCGACATCACCGTACTGGCACATGGCCGCGACCCGTCGGGCACGCCGCGCGTTCTGGCGGAACTGCCGCTGCGATTCGAGCCGGGCGAAAGCACTGCCACGGGCACGCTGGCGATGCCTGCCGAACTGCGCGCCCGCCTGACCCGGTTCGAGATCGCCGGGCAGAACCATGCAGGCGCGGTCAGCCTGACCGATGACGGGTTGAAGCGTCGCGAAGTTGCCCTCATCGCGGGTCGCGAGGATCGCGAGGGGCTGGAGCTTCTATCACCGCTGCACTATCTCGAACGTGCGCTGCAACCGTCAGCCGATCTGATGGGCGGCGCCTTGATGGATGTGCTGCCGGCCAGCCCCAATGTCATAGTTCTGGCCGATGTGGCGACGCTTTCGGGGGCCGAAGAGGCGGCGTTGCTGGAATGGGTCGAAGCGGGCGGAATGCTGCTGCGTTTTGCCGGGCCGCGCCTTGCGGGCAGCGACGTGTCGCGCAGCGAAGAAGCGCCGCTGATGCCGGTGCGTCTGCGCGCAGGTGGGCGCACGGTAGGCGGCGCGATGAGCTGGGGATCGCCCAAATCGCTGGCGCCATTCCCCGAGGCAAGCCCGTTCTATGGCTTGGATATCCCGGCGGACGTGACGGTCAGCTCGCAGGTGATGGCGCAGCCCGACCCGACACTTGCCGAGCGCGTCATCGCGCAGTTGAGCGACGGCACGCCGCTGGTCACGCGCAAACCCGTCGGCGCGGGGCAGGTTGTGCTGTTTCACGTCACGGCCAACGCCGAATGGTCCACCTTGCCGCTGTCGGGCCTTTTCGTGCGGATGCTGGAACGGTTGGCGATTTCCGCTGCAGCCGAGATGCCCGCCGCCGCAGAGTTGACGGGCACCACATGGAAACCGGTGCAGGTTCTGGACGGTTTCGGCGTGCTGGGGGATGCAGGCAACCTGCCCGGCATCGCGGGCGAGGCGCTGGTCGAGGCGCCGCTTGGCCGGACTATGCAGCCCGGACTTTATGACAGCGCCGACCGCCGCCTTGCCCGCAACGTGATCGGCGCGGATGACACGCTTGCGCCAGCCGTCTGGCCCGCGCGTGTCACCGTCGCCGGTTTTGACCGTGCCGCCGAGGCGCCGCTGGGGGGCTGGCTGCTGGCTCTGGCGCTGGTCCTGCTGAGCGCCGATATCCTGGCTGCGCTGGCCCTGTCGGGGCGCCTGTTGCCCGCGCGCGCCGCGCTGATCCTGGTCGCGGCGCTGATGCTGCCCGATCCCGGCGCGGCACAGCAGACGCCAGAGGTGCTGGCGTCGGAACTGGCGCTGGCGCATGTCATCACCGGCGACAGAAAGCTGGACGAGATGGCGCAGGCGGGGCTGCGCGGCCTCAGCGAAACGCTGTTCTTTCGCACGTCGGTCGAACCTGTGGAGCCGGTCGGCGTCGATCTTGAGACGGATGAACTGGCGTTCTTTCCGTTGCTCTACTGGCCGATCACCCCCGATCAGCCGCAGCCCTCGGAAGCGGCCTATGTGAAGCTGAACCATTATCTGCGCACCGGCGGCATGATCGTGTTTGACACGCGTGATGCCGATATCGCCAGTTTCGGTGCCGCCTCTCCCAACGGGGCCAAGCTGCAACGGCTTGCGGCACCGCTGGATATCCCACCGCTGGAGCAGGTGCCCAAGGATCACGTGCTGACGCGCACATTCTATCTGCTTCAGGATTTTCCGGGCCGTCATGCAGGGCGTCCCGTCTGGGTCGAGGCTTCGCCGCCGGATGCCGAACAAATCGAGGGCATGCCGTTCCGCAACCTCAACGACGGGGTGACGCCGGTGGTGATCGGCGGCAATGACTGGGCTGCGGCTTGGGCCGTGGACCGGCGTGGCAACGCGATGTTCCCCGTGGGGCGCGGCTATGCCGGCGAACGGCAGCGCGAACTGGCCTACCGCTTTGGCGTCAATCTTGTGATGCATGTGCTGACCGGCAACTACAAATCCGACCAGGTGCATGTGCCCGCTTTGCTTGACAGGTTGGGCCAATGACCGGGGCGCTGGTATTTGATCCGCTGCTGCCGGTTTGGCTGATCGCGGTGCTGGCGGGCATGGTGATCTGCGCCACGGCGCTGGCTCTGTGGCGCGGCCTGTCGGGCTGGGCGTTGCGGGCACTGGGGGCTTTGGTCGTGCTGGCGGCGTTGGCCGGGCCAGTTTACCAGCAAGAGGATCGCGCGCCGCTTAGCGATATCGTCATGATCGTTGAGGATGCCAGCGCCAGCCAGCGCCTCGGCACGCGCGCCGAGATGACGAAAGAGGCGGCAGATACGCTGGCCGCCCGGCTGGAGGCGCGCGAGAATACCGAGGTGCGCCGCGTCACCGTCCCCGACGGGGCCGACAACAGCGGAACGCAACTGATGAGCGCGCTGGCCGGGGCAATCGCCGAAGAGCCGCAAGGACGCATCGCGGGCGTTTTCCTGCTCAGCGACGGACGGTTGCACGATCTGGACCGTGCGCCGAACCTGCCCGCGCCGATGCACCTGCTGCATACCGGGCGCAGCGGCGATTGGGACCGGCGGCTGATCATCGCGGGCGCCCCCGCCTTTGCCATTCTGGACGAAGAGATCACCCTGACCATCCGTATCGAGGACAGCGGTGACGTGCCCGCCGATGTCGGCAACGCGCAGCTTGATATCTCGGTTGATGGCGAAACGCCGCAACGCTTCGAAGTGCCCATCGGGCGCGATATCGACTTGCCTCTGGTGTTGCCGCATGGCGGCCGCAACGTGCTGCAATTCACCGTCCCCGAGGCACCGGGCGAGCTGACAGACCGGAACAATTCCGCGCTGGTGCAGATCAACGGCGTGCGTGACCGGCTCAGCGTGCTGCTGGTCTCTGGCGAGCCGCATCCGGGCGGGCGCACGTGGCGCAACCTGCTGAAATCCGACAGTTCGGTGGACCTGGTGCATTTCACTATCCTGCGCCCACCCGAAAAACAGGACGGCGTGCCAGTGCGCGAATTGAGCCTGATCGCCTTTCCCACGCGGGAGCTTTTTCTGGAGAAGATCAATGATTTCGATCTGATCATCTTTGACCGCTACAAGCGGCGCGGCATTCTGCCGTCGCTCTATCTCGACAATGTGCGCAACTACGTTGAGGGCGGTGGTGCGGTGCTGATCGCGGCGGGGCCGGATTTTGCCAGCGCCGACAGCCTCTACCGCTCGCCGCTGGAAGCGATCGTGCCCGCCCGCCCCACGGCGCGGGTGATCGACCAGGGGTATCGCCCGACCGTGACCGATCTGGGGCAGCGTCATCCGGTGACGGCGGGCCTGACAGAGCTGCATGCGGGCGAATGGGGCCGGTGGCTGCGCCAGATCGAAGTGACCGAAGAAACCGGAGACGTGGTGATGACGGGGGCCGAAGAGGCGCCGCTGCTGATCTTGAACCGGGTGGGCGAGGGGCGCGTGGCGCTGCTGGCATCGGATCACGCATGGCTGTGGAATCGCGGCTACGAGGGCGGCGGCCCGCAGCTGGAGTTGCTGCGCCGTCTCGCCCATTGGATGATGAAAGAGCCGGAACTGGAGGAAGAGGCGCTGTGGGCCGAGGCAACCGGCCAGCAGATGCGCATCATCCGCCGCAGCCTGGCGCCATCGGTCGGGCCGGTCACGATCACGACGCCGCTGGGTGACACGCTTGATCTGCCGCTGGTCGAGACGTCTCCGGGCCGGTTCGAGGCGCTTTATGACGGGCCGGTGATCGGCCTTTATCGGCTGGAGAACGACGATCAGACGGCGGTGATCGGCCTTGGGCCTGCCGCGCCGGTGGAATTCGAGCAGACCATTGCCAGCGGCGCACCCCTTGCGGATGTGATCGCCGCGACGAATGGCGGTGTGCGCGCGCTGGAGGATGGCGTGCCGGGCATCCGCGCGGTGCGCAGTGGCCGCCCGGCTGCTGGGCGTGGCTGGCTGGGGATCACGCCGCGCGGTGCCTACCGGACGCAGAGCGTGACACAATCGGCGCTCTTGCCCGCGTGGCTGGTGCTGTTGCTGGTGTCGACGCTGGTGATCGGTGGCTGGCTGCGCGAAGGGCGGCGGTAAGCGGCACGCGGTTGCCGGGGCCGACTGTCGCGGTCAGTAGGGCACGGTGACGGGTTCAGGCTCTCCGCTCCAGTCCTCGACCGAGCAATGCGCGCGCACATAGACCTCGCGCGTGCCATCGGGCAACATCACGTTGCTCATGCTGCGGGTAAAGGGCTGTTCGCGCACATGCGGGTGATGCAACTTGCGATAGGCCAGGACATTGCCGTCCGCGTCCAGCACTTCCCAGCCGTCGGCATAGTGGTCCCATCCGGTGTCGGGATGCAGGATCGTGACATGGAAGCGCCACGCCATTCCGTCCTTTTCCACGCGCACGTCGGTGATGTTCGGGGCATCCGCCAGAGCAGGATCCGTCAGAAGGGGGGCAGCCAGAAGCGCTGCGCAGAGGGTCAGGGTAAAACGAGTCATGATCCCAGATATAGGCGATGTCGGTCTGACATGCTTTCACGTCTGTGTGTGCATGGTGTCAAGGGCTTCACCCGTTTCCGGCGACACCGGGATGCGCGGGGTTTGTGCGATGGCGCGCCGGAAGGGGATCGGGCAGGGTGACAGCGCCGCCGCGATCTGCAGCCGGGGCTTGTCTCAGGGCGAGAATTGGTTATATTTTATTACCAAACCAGCATTATGCGTTGCCAGCCCCCGGGGAAGCCGCGCAGACTGAGGCCTGACCGGTCGCTGCCCTGTCCGGGTGCATGTCAGGCAAACAGGAGGCGCACAGGATGGAAATGCCGGAGCCCGACCCGAGGATCCTGGCCCGAAAGCCGGAGATCGTCAGCAGACTGGCCGCGGTTTTGCCCGCAGGCGCGGTGCTCTCGGACGAAGCGGAAACCCGTGCCTATGAATGTGACGCGCTGACCGCCTACAAATGCCCGCCGCTTGCCGTCGTGTTGCCCGAAAGCACGCGCGAAGTGTCCGATGTGCTGCGGGTCTGCCACGAAATGGGCGTGCCGGTGGTGCCGCGCGGGTCGGGCACGTCGCTGGCGGGCGGGGCGTTGCCCACGGGCGATTGCGTGATCCTCGGCGTGGCGCGGATGAATGCCGTGCTGGAGACCGATTACGAGAACCGTTTTATCCGGGTGCAGACCGGGCGCACGAATCTCAGCGTGACGGGCGCGGTGGAAGAGCAGGGGTTCTTCTATGCGCCGGACCCGTCCAGCCAGTTGGCCTGCGCTATCGCTGGCAACATTGCGATGAATTCGGGTGGGGCGCATTGCCTGAAATACGGCGTGACCACCAACAACCTGATGGGCGTGACCATGGTGCTGATGGATGGCACCGTGATCGAGATCGGCGGCGCCTATCTGGATGCGGCGGGCTATGACCTGCTGGGTCTTATCTGCGGCTCTGAAGGGCAGTTGGGCGTCGTGACCGAAGCAACCTTGCGTATTCTGCACAAGCCCGAGGGGGCGCGCCCCGTGCTGATCGGGTTTGACAGCAACGAGGTGGCGGGTGCCTGCGTGTCGGACATCATCAAGGCGGGCGTTTTGCCGGTGGCAATCGAATTCATGGACCGTCCCTGCATCCGCGCCACCGAAGCCTTCGCCGGGGCGGGCTATCCCGACTGCGAGGCGTTGCTGATTGTCGAGGTCGAAGGCAGCCCGGCCGAAATTGACGAGCAGTTGGAAACCATCACCCGCATTGCCCGCAGTCACGATCCGGTCGAACTGCGCGAGAGCAAATCCGCCGAGGAGAGCGCTAAAATCTGGTTGGGGCGCAAATCCGCCTTTGGCGCGATGGGCCAGATCAATGATTACATGTGCCTTGATGGCACGATCCCGGTCAGCCAGTTGCCCTTTGTGCTGCGCCGCATCGGCGAGATGAGCCGCGAATACGGGTTGGACGTGGGCAATGTGTTTCATGCGGGCGACGGCAACATGCACCCGCTGATCCTCTATGATGCCAACAAGCCCGGCGATCTGGAGCTTTGCGAGGCGTTCGGGGCCGATATCCTGAAGCTCTGCGTCCAAGTGGGCGGTTGCCTGACAGGCGAACATGGCGTCGGCATCGAAAAACGCGATCTGATGGGGCATCAATATGCGCCTGTTGATCTGGAAATGCAGATGGCGGTCAAGGATGTGTTCGATCCGCAATGGCTGCTGAACCCGGCCAAGGTATTTCCATTGGCCGAAAGCGCGCCGCGCCGGATCGCCGCCGAATAGCGGCCTTGCCCCTCACCTTGGAACCTGACGGTTTCAAGGCTCACCCCAGGATATGTCGAGCCAGAAGATGACAATGATGCGCCCAGAGACAGAAGCCGCACTGGCGGAGATGATCAAGGCCGCAGACGGCCCGCTGCGGATCGAGGGGGGTGGTACGCGCCCCATTGGCGGGCTGCGTGAGGGGGCCTTGCTGAGCACGCAGGCGTTGCGCGGGATCGACCTTTACGAGCCGGGCGCGCTGACGATGGTGGCCCGGGCCGGGACACCGCTCGCCGAGGTGGAGACGGCACTGGAGAAAGAGGGACAACGCCTGGCCTTTGAACCGATGGATCACCGCCCGCTGCTGGGAACCGAAGGCGAGCCGACGATCGGCGGCGTGTTCGCCGCGAATGTCTCTGGTCCGCGCCGCATTCAGGTCGGGGCCGCGCGCGACTTTCTGCTGGGGGTGCGGTTTGTCGATGGCGCGGGGCAGATCGTGTCCAACGGCGGACGGGTGATGAAGAACGTGACCGGCTATGATCTGGTCAAGCTGCTGGCGGGCAGCCGTGGCACGTTAGGTGTGATGACGGAACTGTCGTTCAAGGTGCTGCCGAAACCGGGCTTTTGCGGCGGGCTGCGCCTGCAGGGGCTGGAGGATACCCGCGCGGTTGCCGCGCTGTGCCGCGCGCTGGCATCACCTTTCGAGGTCAGCGGGGCGGCGCATCTGCAACAGGGGCCGGACGGTGCGCCGGTCACGATGATCCGGTTGGAAGGGTTCGAGAATTCGGTGCGCTACCGGGCGCAGGCGCTGCAATCGGCGCTGTCCGAATACGGTGCATTCGAGGTGGAAGCGGACCCGGCGCGCACTGCGGCCGACTGGGACAGTATCCGCAATGTCGCGCCTTTCGGGGCGCAGGATGGCGATGTCTGGCGGCTGTCGGTCAAGCCGACCGATGGCCCGGCTGTGGTGGCAAAAGTGTCGGGGGCGCAGGCGATCTATGACTGGGGCGGCGGGCTGATCTGGTTGCGGGTCGATGCGGGCAGTCAGGCGGACGTGATCCGGGCGGCGGTGGCAAGCGTCGGCGGGCACGCCACGCGTATTCGCGGCGCGGGGCCGGGCGCGTTTCAGCCCCTTCCGGCACCGGTTGCGGCGCTGGAGGCTGGCTTGCGCGCGCGGTTCGACCCGCGCGGCATTCTCAATCCGGGTTTGATGGGGGACGCGGCGTGACAAGGCTGAAAAGGGGCGATTTCGATGCGCACTGAGTTTACCGAAACGCAGTTGAAGGACCCGGCGATTCGCCGCTCGAACGAGATTCTGCGGGCCTGCGTGCATTGCGGGTTCTGCACCGCGACCTGTCCCACCTACCAGTTGCTCGGAGATGAACTGGACAGCCCGCGCGGGCGTATCTACCTGATCAAGGACATGCTGGAGAACAGCCGCATCCCCGATGCCAAGACCGTCGGGCATATCGACAAATGTCTTAGCTGTCTGGCCTGCATGACGACCTGCCCGTCGGGCGTGCATTACATGCATCTGGTGGATCACGCGCGCGAGTATATCGAGGCCAATTACAAGCGCCCGCTGACGGACCGGGCGCTGCGCTGGCTGCTGGCGCACATTCTGCCCTATCCGACGCGGTTCCGCATTGCGCTCTTGGGGGCCAGAGTCGGGCGGCCCTTTGCCCGGTTGATGCCCGATGCGCGGCTGCGCGCGATGCTGGAGATGGCCCCGAAACAGGTGCCCCCCGTCAGCCGCAACGACGATCCGCAGAGTTTTGCGCCGTCTCGGACCAACGGGCGGGTGAAAAAGCGCGTGGCGCTGATGACAGGCTGCGCGCAAAAGGCGCTGAACACGGATATCAACGATGCGACGATCCGCCTGCTGACGCGGCTGGGGTGCGAGGTGGTGGTGGCGCGCGGCGCGGGATGCTGCGGGGCGCTGACCCATCACATGGGCAAGACAGACGAGAGCCACGCCTTTGCCGCCCGGAACATTCGCGCCTGGAGCGCGGAAATGGCAGGCGGTGGTCTGGATGCGATCGTAATCAATACCTCGGGATGCGGCACGACGGTCAAGGACTATGGGCATATGTTCCGCAATGACGCGCTGGCAGAGGACGCCGTGCGAGTGGCGGGGATCGCGGTCGATGTCTCGGAATTGCTGGTTGATCTGTTGCCCGAGGGCGATCCGGCTTTTGTGCCGGCCAACGACAGGAAGGGCCTGCCCGGGGCCGATGCCGCAGCGGTACCCGGAGAGGCGCTGACGGTCGCCTATCACGCGGCCTGTTCGCTGCAGCATGGGCAGCAGATCAAGACCTACCCCAAGGATCTGCTGAAACGCGCCGGGTTCACCGTGGTGGAGCCTGCCGACAGCCACCTGTGCTGCGGCTCGGCTGGTACCTATAACCTGATGCAGCCGGAGATCTCGAAGCAGTTGAAGGCCCGCAAGGTCCGGACGCTGGAGGCGAAAGCGCCGGATGTGATCGCCGCCGGTAATATCGGTTGCATGATGCAGATTGGCGGGGCAACCCGGGTGCCGATCGTGCACACGGTGGAATTGCTGGACTGGGCCACGGGTGGCCCGATGCCGCCAGCGCTGGGCGGCGAACTGCCCGGTATCGCGGGGGTGCCGGACCTGCGCCGCGCAATCTGATCCAAATAATTGGCGTCCTTGCCAAATTATCGCCTCAAATCCTTGGTAGCGCTTCGGCGGAACTGGTTTCGGGAGTGTTTCATGCTGCGCAGCTTGCTGATGGCCTTTGTGGCCATCCTGATCACGTCTCCCGTTTCGGCACAGCAAACGGCGCTGCAAAGGCTGGATACCGGTGATGATGGCCGCGAATGGGAGGCTGTCGGGCGTCTTGATCTGGCGGGGCGGGGCTTTTGCACCGGCACGCTGATTGCGCCCGATCTGGTGCTGACGGCGGCGCATTGCCTTTATGACAAGAGCACCGGCCAGCGGATCGATCAGAACAAGATCGAGTTTCTGGCGGGCTGGCGCAATGGTCGCGCCTCTGCCTATCGCTGGATCCGGCGTGCCGTGGTGCATCCCAGCTATGTTTTCGATCAGGATGTGGCAGCAGAGCGGGTGCGCAACGATGTGGCGCTGCTGGAACTGCACCACCCGATTCGCAACGGCCGGGTTGTCCCCTTCGAGACCGACCGCCGACCGATCAAGGGCCAGCGGATCGGGGTGGTGAGCTATGCGCGAGGCCGGTCCGAGGCTCCGTCACTGCAGGAGGTCTGCGATGTGATCGCCCGCCAACATGGCGTGTTGGTGATGTCCTGCGATGTGACTTACGGCGCCTCCGGCGCGCCGATCTTCAGTTTCGAGAGTGGCAGGCCGCGCGTTGTATCGGTGGTGTCGGCCATGGCCGAGGTCGACGGGCGCAAGGTATCGCTGGGCACCCAGTTGGAAGAGCCGCTGGCCGCTCTGCGCGCGGCGCTGGATGCGGGCCAAGGAATTCAGCAGGCCGGCGCCCCGCAGATCAATACGGTGGGCGAGCGCCGCGTGACCGGCGCAAAATTTGCCAAGCCATGAGGCGGCGCGCCCTATACGCACTTACATTCGCGCTGTTGCCGCAGGTTGCTGCGGCCAGCGATCTGATCCGCCTGACGGACCGTGATGACCTGTTTGGCTGGGAGGCGGTCGGGCGTGTCGAGATCGGCAGCAAAGGCTATTGCACCGGGGCGCTGATCGCGCCCGATCTGGTGCTGACGGCAGCGCATTGCGTCTATGATGAAGATGGCGCGCCGGTGGCACCCGAGGATCTGACCTTTCGTGCCGGGCTGCGTGATGGCACATTCATCTCCCAAAGCGGTGTCACCCAGATTGCGGCGCATGCGGCTTATGCGCCCCAGCGTGGCATGCAGGCCGAGAATGTGCGCCATGATGCGGCGCTTCTGGCGCTGGAGAGTGCCATCCCCAGCGCGGTTGCCAGCCCGTTCGTTCTGGCCAAGCCGCGGCAACCGGGGCAGCGGGTGAGCGTGGTCAGCTATGGAAAGGGCCGTGACGCGGCCCTGTCATGGCAACGTGATTGCGGCGTGACGGCGGCCGGGCAGGGGCTGATGGCATTTGACTGCAACGTGACTTTTGGCTCATCCGGTGCGCCGGTATTCACTCAGGAGACGGGGCGCGCGCGCATCGTATCGCTGATCAGCGGTGGCGGGCATATGGATGGCGCGTCTGTTGCTTTCGGCATGGACCTGCCGGAGATCGTCGAGCGTCTGAAACGTGACCTGCGCGCCGCGGCGCGCCCCGAGCCTGCCCGGATCAAGCGGACCAAGGTCGGGCAAGGCGGCAGTGCCTCTGGCGCGAAATTCGCCAAGCCCTGACATCGAAATCCTGCCGCGGATGATACCGCGAGGGTCTTGAAACCGTGCCGCCGCTGCCCACATATGAGATGTTCGTCGCCGTATCCCGGGGCGGACAGAACCCGGCCTGTCCCTGAAGGGAAGGCCTTACCATATCGTTATCGCTCAATGGAGGATGACCCATGCGAAACTTTGATCTGGCTCCACTTTACCGCGCCACTGTCGGCTTTGACCAAATTGCGGACATCATGGACCGCGTTCGGTCCAGTGACCTGACCCAGTCGACCTATCCGCCCTACAATATCGAGAAAACCGCTGACGATGCGTATCGAATTTCGATCGCGGTCGCGGGTTTTGCCGATTCCGACCTGTCGGTCGAGGTGAGAGAGGGAGCGTTGATCGTGGCCGCGCGCAAGGCGGATGACGACTCGACCCGTACCTATCTGCACCGCGGCATCGCCACGCGCGCGTTCGAGCGTCGCTTCCAACTGGCGGACCACGTTCGGGCGAGCGGCGCGACCCATGCCGACGGGATGCTGCATATCGATCTGGTCCGTGAAGTGCCCGAGGCGCTGAAGCCACGCCGCATCGCGATCGAGAGCGCGGCGGCGAATGTGGACAAGGATGTGGTTGACGCGAAAGCCGTGAACTGACCGACACCCTCATATGACCGAGATGAGGCCCGGCATGTAGTCGGGCCTTTTTGTGTGAAGCGACATTTTCTTCGCGAAGAAAATGGGAACAGAAACTTCGCAAATTTTCTGGAGCGTCACTTTGACGGGTGAGCTTTGACGCTGCCGGAGGATTGAGTAGCTTCTTCGAAGAAGAAGGAAAAAGGCGCGCCGTTTTCATGCGGCGCGCCTTTTGGTCTTGATGGTCAGTCAGTCTCAGACCGACATGCAGATATACTTCATCTCCACGAAGTCCTCGATCCCGTGATGGCTGCCTTCGCGGCCAAGGCCGGACTGTTTGACGCCGCCGAACGGGGCAACTTCGGTCGAGATGATGCCGGTGTTCACGCCGACGATGCCGTATTCCAGCGCCTCGGCCACCTTGTAGACGCGGCTGAGATCCTTGGCGTAGAAATAGCTGGCCAAGCCAAAGATCGTGTCATTGGCCATGGCGATCACGTCATCTTCGTTCTCGAACTTGAAGAGCGGTGCCAGTGGGCCAAAGGTTTCGTCCTGTGCCACCATCATGTCCTGCGTGACGCCGGTGAGGATGGTTGGCGGCAGGAAGTACCCGCTCCCTGACATCGGATCTCCTCCGCCCATCACGACCGACGCGCCCTTGGAGGTGGCATCGGCCACGTGTTCCTGAACCTTGGTGATCGCGTCCGCGTTGATCAGCGGGCCAAGCTGGGTGCCGTCCTCGAGGCCGTCACCGATCTTGAGGGCCTTGACCGCAGCGGTCAGTTTCGCTGCGAAAGCGTCGTAAACACCGGCCTGCACGTAGATCCGGTTCGCACAGACGCAGGTCTGGCCGTTGTTGCGGAACTTGCACATGATCGCGCCTTCGACGGCGGCGTCAAGATCGGCGTCGTCGAAGACGATGAAGGGAGCGTTGCCGCCCAGTTCCATCGAGCATTTCATCACCTGGTCGGCGGCCTGACGCAACAGGATGCGACCGACTTCGGTGCTGCCGGTAAAGGTGATCTTGCGCACTGCGGGGTTTTCGCAGAATTCCTTGCCGATCTCGGAGGATCTGGACGAGGTGACGATGTTGAACACGCCCGCGGGAATGCCTGCGCGCTCTGCCAGAACACCCATGACTGTGGCCGACAGGGGCGTTTCCGCAGCGGGGCGACCCACGAAAGCACAGCCTGCAGCCAGCGCCGGGGCTGCCTTGCGCGTGATCATCGCGTTGGGGAAGTTCCACGGTGTGATCGAGGCAACAACACCGATGGGCTGCTTGATCACGGTGATGCGTTTGTCACGCTGGTGGCCGGGAATCGTTTCGCCGTAGATGCGCTTGGCTTCTTCGCCAAAGAATTCGATGAAGGACGCGCCGTAGGCAATCTCGCCCTTGGCTTCGGCCAGCGGCTTGCCCTGTTCGGCGGTCAGGATGGTGGCCAGATCGTCCTGGTTTTCCATCATCAGGTCGAACCATTTGCGCAGAACGATCGCGCGTTCCTTGCCGGTCCATTTCGCCCATTCCTTCTGCGCCGCCTCGGCCCCCTTGATGGCGTCTGCGACCTGTGCGCGGCTGAGATCAGCCACGTTCGCGATCACGTCGCCACGGGCCGGGTTGGAAACCTCGAAGGTCTCATCACCGGTGATCCATTCACCGTTCACATATGCGGCCTCGGCCAGCAGGGAGGGGTCTTTCAGAAGGGCCTTCAGATCGGTGTCGCTCATGGCTTGCGTATCCTTTTCGATTTAGACGCAGCGCGTCCATTTTTGTCTCGAACCGGCTAAGCATCTTGGACTAGTCTTGTCCAGTATTCCGTTAGAGGTAATTCACCATGGAACTGGACGATGCTTACGCCAACATGCCCTATATTCCGGGGTCCGAGACCTATCCGGGTCGGTGGGCCGCCGCTGCTGCCGCCTACCGCGCCGAACTGGGCGAAGCAGAGCGCGCCAGGCTGGATATTTCCCATGGTGCGTCTGAGCGCGCGGCATTCGATCTGTTTTTGCCGGAAGAGACGCCAAAGGGCCTGTGTGTCTTTGTGCATGGCGGCTATTGGCTGAAATTTCACCGCGATCTGTGGTCGCATTTCGCTGCCGGAGCCGTGGCGCGGGGCTGGGCGGTGGCGGTACCGTCCTATGACCTTTGCCCCGCAGTGCGGATCAGCGAGATTACCCGCCAGATCGCGCAGGCGGTGTGCGTGGCGGCGGGCCGGGTCCGGGGGCCGATTGTGCTGACCGGGCATTCGGCGGGCGGGCATCTGGTGGCGCGCATGGGCATGACAGGGATGTTGCCGGCACCGGTCGCGGAGCGGATCGCGCATATCCTGCCGATATCGCCGGTGGCGGATCTGCGCCCGCTGATGCGCACCTCGATGAACGCCGATTTTCGCCTGACCGATGAAGAGGCGGCGGCGGAAAGCCCGGCCTTGCATCCGGCGCCGGATGCACCGGTGTCGGTCTGGGTCGGCGGCAACGAGCGGCCGGTGTTCCTTGATCAGGCGCGGTGGCTCGCCGAGGCATGGGGTGCGAAGCATGTGGTGGTGCCGGGCAAGCATCACCTGGATATCATCGAGCCACTGCGCGATCCGGCCAGCGATCTGGTCGAGAGCCTGCTTTCTCCGTCCGGGGTCTGACCAGCGGCGGGCAGGCGTTAGCCAAATTTTTCGTGCCATGTGGGCAGGCGATCGCCCGGCGCTTGTGTGGCGGTGTAAACCGCCCGCGCGATGGCCCGTGCCATGCAGGTTGAGGCGCTGTGCCCGAGCAGCATCGGGTCGTAGACCGGATCGGCCAAGGGGCGCGCGCCGGTGCTGACGGCAAAGATCAGATCACCGTCCATCGGTGTGTGTGACGGCACCAGCGCGCGGGCGAACCCGTCATGCGCCGCCGTGGCCATGCGCGTGCATTGCGCTTGGGTGAGGGTGGCATCGGTGGCGACGATCCCGATGGTGGTGTTGGCGTGCTGGCCTAGCTTCGTGGCCGGGATCTGGGTGCCGGGGTAATCACGGGCGGGGCCCTGGCCGCCGAATTCTGCACCGATCTCGAAAGGGGCGGCCCAAAAGGCGGGGCTGTCACCGACGGTCGCCGACCCCAGCGCATTGACCGCCACCAGCGCCCCCACCGTATGCCCCGAGGGCAGCACCAGCGACGCGGAACCCAGCCCGCCTTTGAGATTGGCGGTGGTGGCGCCCGTGCCTGCCCCGGCCGTGCCGAGCGCAAAGCGCGGGGCAGCGGCCCGCATGGCCGCAGCGCCAAGGGCCTTGTATGGGTTTTCGGACCAGTCCTTGTCGCCACCGTTCAGCAGATCGAACAGGATTGCGCCGGGCACGATGGGCACGCGGACGCCGCCCACGGGGAACCCGCGCCCCATGCCGTGCAGCACATCCATCACGCCGGACGCCGCATCGAGGCCAAAGGCCGACCCGCCCGACAGCGTCAGGGCATCGACCTGCTTTACCGTCTTGTCGGGGGCCAGCAGATCAGTCTCGCGGGTGCCGGGCGCGCCGCCCATGACATGCATCCCCGCGGTAAAGGGGGCATCCCCCACCAGCACCGTGACCCCGGATTTGAGCGTGCCATCGCTGGCATTGCCGACGCGCAGGCCGGGGACATCGGTGATCAGGTTCAGCAGACCGGGTTTGGCCGTCATGTTTCGGGCTCCTCGCCTAGGCTCAACTTTATCTTGCCAGAATCCGAAAAATCGGCAAGGAGAAGGGCAGGGCCAGAGCGATGGCGTCGCCCGCCCGGATGGGCGAAGGTCCTGCATTCCCAACTGTCCTGAACGCCGGGACCTTTCTTTGATTAGGAGGGTCGATATGACTGAACGTCCTGAAATGTACCGTCTGCACAATGGTGAGAAGGCTCCTCTTGCCTTTGAAGTGTCGGAATACGAAGCGCGGGTGGCGGGCCTGCGCAAGATCATGGCGGCGCAAGGTGTCGATGCTGCCGTGTTCACCTCGATGCATAACATCGCCTATTACAGCGGTTTCCTCTACTGCTCGTTCGGGCGTCCCTATGGTTTGGTCGTCACGGCCGACGAGGCGGTGACGATTTCCGCGGGCATCGACGCGGGCCAGCCCTGGCGCCGGTCGTTCTGCGACAACATCACCTATACCGACTGGCAGCGTGACAATTACTGGCGCGCGGTCCGCTCGGTTTCGGGCGAGGGCAAGGTCATCGGCTATGAGGGCGACCACCTGACGCTGGTGCAGCAGAGCAAGATGAACGCGTTTCTGAAGCCGTCGAAGGCGGTCGATCTGGCCGAGGCGACCATGCGCCAGCGTATGCACAAGTCGCCGGCGGAAATCGCGCTGATCCGCAAATGCACCGCCATTGCAGATGTCGGCGGCTACGCGATCAAGGACGCCGTCAAGGTCGGCACCCGCGAGATCGACGTGGCCATGGCCGGGCGCGACGCGATGGAGCTGGAGATCGCCCGCGTTTTCCCCGATGCCGAGTATCGCGATACTTGGGTCTGGTTCCAGTCCGGGATCAACACCGACGGGGCGCATAACCCGGTCACGGGCCGCAAGCTGGAGCATGGCGATATCCTGAGCCTGAACGCCTTCCCGATGGTTTCGGCCTATTACGTGGCGTTGGAGCGCACGATGTTCGTCGACGAAGTGGACGCGGCCAGCCGGAAAATCTGGGAGGCGAACGTGGCCGCTCACGAATATGGCATGAGCCTGCTGAAGCCCGGCGTCAGTTGCGCGGAAGTGACCAACAAGATCAACGAGTTCTTGGAAGAGCGCCAGTTGCTGCAATACCGTACGTTTGGCTATGGCCATTCCTTCGGCATTCTCAGCCACTACTATGGCCGCGAGGCCGGGCTGGAGCTGCGCGAGGATACCGACACCGTGCTGGAGCCCGGCATGGTCATCTCGATGGAGCCGATGCTGACTCTGCCCGAGGGCCAGCCGGGCGCCGGCGGCTACCGCGAGCATGACGTTCTGGTGATCACCGAAGAGGGCAACGAGAATATCACTGGCTATCCCTACGGCCCGGATTTCAACGTGGTTGGTTAGGCCCTATTGGGTGCATGGCCCTTGTCGGGCATCGCGTCTGACATCAATGCTGACAAATGCAAGAGGGCGGCCCGATCTCCGGGCCGCCCTCTATCATGTTCGGTGCTGCCGCAGAAATCTGCGGGCAAAGTTACGCCGCGCGGCGACGCCGCCACAGCCCGAAGAGGCCCATCGCGCCTGCAAGCAGCGGCAAAGAAGCCGGAACTGGCACCGCTGACATGGGAGCGACATCATAGGTCAGAGAGCCGGAAAAATTACGGGGCGAGAACGGACTTCCCCCAAATCCTGGACTACCCACGCCCTGCCCTTGAAAGATCGAGATATCCGCGTTCGAGACCCATGCATCGCCGATGGCCCCACTGCCGTTCTGGTATCCAAGTAATGAATTGCCCGATGTTCTGAGGAAAAACAGGCCATAGGTCTGGCCAGCCGAAAAGACCTGATCTGCAACATCCCAGGCAACTGGATCGTTCCATCCTGGCGAAACCAGTCCCGTTATTGAATCAGCTAGAGTCCACCCGGTTGAACTGTCCAATGTCCCCACATAGCTGCCGGGTCTGATCCAGAACTGCACATCTGCGGTCCCGCTGACGGAAAAAGCCAGATCGACATCTGTCAGGGTGATGTCCTGCGGCCCGACTTGGATATCAAAAGCATTGCCATTTAGGCCGTTATTTGCCGCAAAGCCGCCCGAAATGGTTGCAGCGTGCGCCGCTACGGTCATAGCTGTCAGCACAGAGCCCAACAGCAAAGATTTGATGAGATTTATAACATTCCCCGGTTTCAATTTAACATTTAACACGAACTCGAACTGTCGGCTGATAACCTACCCGGGGTATTGGGTGCATTAAAAATTTCTTTTTGTTGCTATGGTTTATCCTATTAGCGACTCCCAAGGGCGTCTCGCAGCTTTGGGTGTAGCTCGCCTCGACTCCCGCATTGTTTCCGAATTGGAGGCAATGCGGGACGTAGGGGGGTATTAGTGGATTTCACGAAACTCAAGGCCCGAAGCAACGCCAATGGGCCGTCTCTCTCACGCTGAAACGCTTGGGTTCCAGCGTGAGAGCGCAGTATTGCCTTACGCGGATTGTTTCTTCCGACGTCTCAGGGCGGCTACTCCCCCCAAGGCCGACAGGAGAAGCAAGCCACCTGCCGGGAGCGGCACTGGTGTAACCGAGTTGATGTTGATCCCGGTCATCGCAACACTCTGACCTTGGTAGAAGGCTTCAAATTCGATCCGGTATTCGCCCTCTGCGGCGCCAATGAAGTTCTCTAGTGCTGTGCCCGGATTGTTGAAGAACTCATAATACCGCAACCAGATGGCGCCCCTGGCGGGCATCCTGTCAAGCTTGGCGACGCTTCTCGCTCGGTGGATACTCAACCCATATCGGGGGCGATCCAGGTCGACAGAGAGCCACGCTGTTTCATCCTCTCATTGCGGGATGAGCAACCCCTGATCCCATACCTTGTGGGGGTCGAACTGCGCATGACCTTCAAGTCTTGCTGGAATCGCAAAAGGAATCCGCGCAGAATTGGAGCAGTCAAGCTGACCAAATCCGATTCGCATACGTAACAAAGTCACGCAATGCGTCCATGGGGTGTTATTTTGTTTCGTCAAGCTTGACAAAACGCCGCAGGTTTCGTTTCCTGCAGGGAGAATAACTTTACCAGTGGACAACGTTGGGAACAGGCAGCGCCTGCATTGCGCTGCTATTTTTGTCGGAAATTAACAACGGGGAGGAACCTAATGGCAGACTTAACGGCACGAATCGAAAGTATGCACAGGCGAGATGTGACGGTCGCCGTGGCCTTTGTCATCGGCTTATGGATTGCAATTTCTTTTGTCGCGATTGCCACGTGGTCGCTGGCACCAAGTAGCGGTGCTCGCACGATGCTGCTGATTGGCGGGGCCACATTGCTGCTGTTCAACACGGCGGCCATCATGGCGATGCTGCGCCATTACCGCGAAGATCGCGATTTCATGTACGGGCTGGATATCAAGTTTCTTGACATCGCCCGCGCGCAGAAAAACCGTTAAGGAAGGATCTGGAAATGGCAGATTATATCCCTCCCGTTCAGAGCAAGTTCGGGCAGATGATCGATGTTATCGTGCTTCTGGCGCTTGCAATTGGCGCGCTCTACATGCCGTTGTGGTTGGGGCTGGCCGGTAGCGCACACACCTCGAATGTTCCGGATAACCCCACTTGGGAGAGCCTCGGGCAGAATGCCACGATGGTCGAGAAGTGGAACCAGCTTGGCTACACGGAAGCCGCCGAAGCGGCCGAGCTGATCACGGCGCGTTTTGACTATTCCTTCTCGATCCTCAGCCTCTTGGTGATGATCGTGGTGGTCGTGGGCTACTACGCGATCATCCTGCGCTTTTCCGAAAAGGAATACCGCGACGTAATTTCCGAAAAATTCGGCGACAGATAGGAAGCGTTTGAACATGGATATCTGGAATATCATTGAATACGCCGCATGGGGCCTGTCCGCGATCTTCGGCCTTTATATCATCTTTGACTGGATCAAAGTTGACAGCACGTACAGCGACGAGGAGCTGATGTCCTCCCGCGAGGGCGAGCTTGAAGCTATGACCGAAGATCACACACTCTGAACGGGGAGAAGAAGATGTCTGAAACGGATATCACGTCCAAAACAATGGATGGAATGGGCCCCGGAGGGACCAAGATTGGCCTTGCACGGGTTCTGGGACCAGCGCACGTCTGGGGCCTTGGCGTCGGGATCGTCCTTGTGGGCGAATACATGGGCTGGAACTTTTCGGTTGGTAAGGGCGGCGCCTACGCCGCTTTGCTGGCCTGCTGGTTCGCGGGGATCTTGTATTCCTGCGTTGCGATGATCGACAGTGAGGTCACATCGACCGTGGCAGCGGCTGGCGGACAATACACGCAGGCCAAACATATCGTGGGGCCGCTGATGGCCTTTAACGTCGGGCTATACCTCGTCTTTGCCTACACGATGCTGGAGGCCGCGAATGCGATCACCTTCGGCTTCTTGATCGACACGGTGGCGGGGATGACGGGCCACGAGGGCCTTGATGAAAGACCCTTCATCATTCTGGCGATCATGTTCCTGGCATGGTTGAACTATCGCGGCGTTCTGGCGACGCTGACCTTCAGTCTGATCATCACGGCATTTGCGTTCGTCTCGATCATCGTGCTGTTCCTGTCGACGACAGTGTTTCTCGGAGAGAGCCCGCTGCGCCACACGGAACTGATGACAGATCTGCCATATGGTTGGCTCGGCGTCTTGGCGGCGATGCATTTCGGCCTTTGGTATTACCTCGGGATCGAAGGCACCTGTCAGGCAGCAGAAGAAGTTCGCTCGCCTGCCCGCTCGCTTCCATTCGGTACATTGGCAGGCATCATGACGCTGCTGATTGCGGCCTCGCTGACATGGTATGTCTGCGTTGGCCTGATGCCATGGGAGTATCTCGGACAAGCCGGCGTTCCGCTGTTTGATGCCGCGCGTATGACGGGTTCGATGGGCCTGATGGTTCTGCTGGGGATCGGCACGATGTTTGCCACGCTGGCCTCGGCCAACGGTTGCATCAACGATGCCAGCCGCGCATGGTTTGCCATGGGCCGCGATCACTACCTGCCGGATTGGTTCGGGGCGGTACATCCAAGGTTCCAGACACCGTATCGTGCAATCATCTTCCTGGTGCCGATCGCGTTGATCTTTGCACTTGGCGCTCCTTTGGATCAGGTCATCACCTTCTCGATCCTGTCGGGCCTGCTGGAATATACCTTCATGCCGCTGAACGTGATCCTGTTCCGTCGCAAATGGCCGCTGAACACGATCAAACGTGGGTATGAGCATCCGTTCCACCCCATCCCGGCGATCGTCCTGCTGACCTTGTGCGGCATCACGTTCTTTGCGGTGTTCCTCGGATACGGTTCGCAGTTGGTGGCGATGCTCTCGTTCTACATCGTCGTGTCGCTGTGGTTCCACTTCTGGCGCTATCGCTTTGTGCGGCGCGCGGCGCAGTTCACGATGCCGTGGCCACGCCCGCAAGGATACTGATAGCTAGCGACAACCGAACCGGCCCGCCCTGATGGCGGGCCGGTTCTCGATTTGAAAGGACAGGCTGCATGGACCGCGTTTTGTTGACGGCGATGATACTGGTGCTGGGCGCAATCGTCGCGACGCTGGCGGTCAATTTGCGGCGGGCTGCACGGGCGCGCAGTGGCACGCGCGGGGCCTTTCTGAATGACTGCCACGCTCTGCTGTCGCAGCCGCGGACCCAGACCGCCCCCACCGGGTATCCCCGTCTGGCCGGGAAATATCATGGCGTTGAGGCGGATATTCAGGTGATGTCCGACACTTTGACCTTTCGCAAACTGCCGGCACTCTGGGTGCTGGTCACGCTACCCGGTCCGCTGCCCATCGGGGCGACAGTGGACCTGATGATCCGGCCCATGGGGGTCGAGCCGTTCTCGCGTTTCCATAAGCTGAACACCCAAGTGGATCGGCCAGAGGACTTTCCAGAGGATTGCGCCATTCGCACCGACAGCAAGGCTGACATGCCGTCCGAGGCGCTGGTGCGGGCCCATTTGCATCTGTTCGATGATCCGACGGTCAAAGAGTTGGTGATTTCCCCAAAAGGCGTGCGTCTGGTGTTCCTCGCCGATGAAGCACAGCGCAGCCGCTACTTGATCTACCGTGATAATGAGATGGGGCAGGTGCCCCTGCCGGCTGACCGTTTGGCATCCAAACTGGATGCGCTGTTGACGCTGCGTGCAGATGTGCTGGACGAGGACGCATCAGAAGTGCGACGACTGTCCGCATGAGCATCGTTACACGCCCTCCCGTCCAGCCGTACCTGGTCCTTGCCGCGGCAATCGTCCTGCCCGCATCCGGCCAGGTGCTGAACCGGCAACCCGTGCGCGGTTTGGTATTCTTGTTCTTTATCCTGCTTTTGGGCGGATATACCCTGCAAACGGCAGCACCTGACGTATCGATCGTTGGCAAGCTGGCCGGAGGGATCTTCGTCTATGCGATGGCGATCTACGACGCCTATAGAACGGCGCGCATCCGCTATGAGGTCTGGCGCGCGGCAAAACGCCAATAGGCGGTGGCCGCAAGCGCCGTCCGGCCATGAGTTGCCCAATGCATTCTTCGCCTGATCCACATAGAACCCCGGCACGCCGGGATGGGGGGATTTGGCGCTTCGGGTCTGGGGCATCCCTTCGATTGATGTCTGCAAAGCGTAGCACCGAAACACATCCTGACGATCAGATTTTGCGCCGCTGCTGGTAATCCGGCATCCGGACGCCCATTTTAAGTGGCGCGGGCAACATGCGGAGAGTGGACAAATGCGCGCCACGCGGTAGACAGAAAAGACAGGGATAAATGACCGGGGAGGCGCAAGGATGTTGGCATTGCTCAGACTGATGGTCTTTGGCTTTCTGTTTCTGAGCGTGATCTACGTCGCATTATCGCTCTACTCCCGGTCGGTCCGTTCGGCCAAGCTGCGCCAGCAGTGGGAGGATGACGGGCGTCCCGGCGAACGCGATGCGTTTGTCGCTGCGGGGCTGAAGGAATATGATGGGTCGGTCCGACGCAAGCTGATCCTGCTGGTCTATATCGTGCCGATCGCCGTGATGAGTACGATCATCTACCTGACGAATTTCAATTGAGGGGGCCGGTATGGTCTATGTGAAGTGGGTGTTCTGGGGCACGTTCTGGGTGCTGGTGGCGGCGTTTTTCCACTATACGCTACCTCAGCACGATATCGCCCGGATCACCGACACGTATGAAAAGCGCGTGGATTTCGGTGAAAACTCGATCTTCTGGTCCCACGCAGCGGCAGGGGATTCTCCGGCTACGGTGAATCGGGACGTGTTTTTCATCCAGGCATTCCGCACCGATGACCGGCCGATGATCTACCGCAACGAAGATACCGGCTGGGGATGGCCGCCTTATTTCAAGTTCGACACCTCCAACTTGCAGGCCGAAGCAGCGGATCTGATTTCGAAAAAAAGCGCCACGAATGCGCAGTGGGTGGTGATCAAGCATTACGGCTGGCGCAACGAATTCATGTCGATCTTTCCCAACGCCATTAGCGTGCGCGCGGTCGACGGCCCCGATGTGCGGATTATTCCGTGGCTCAATATCGTGATCCTGACCCTGTTCGCGGCCCTCTGCTGGGGGATACGCGCCCGCTGGAAGAAGTTCCGCCGCAACAGGATCGACCCGCTGGTGGATGATTATACGGATGGTTGGGGCTAATTGCGCCGGGAGACATTGATCCAATCCGGTCAGACCAGATTGTGCGCTGCGTAAGTCCAGTCTAACGTCTGCATATGGCAATTTCGGTCGAAACCTTTTTCCTCGATAGCGACGCACAGGGGACGCTTCAGGCGCAGATTCAGCAGATGATCGCCGAAGGCATCCTGTCGGGTCGCTTCGCCAAGGGTGAAAAGCTGCCTTCGTCGCGCAAACTGGCGGCGCATCTGGGCGTGAGCCGCATCACCGTGACGCTGGCCTATACCGAGCTTCAGGCGAACGACTACCTGAGCGCACGCGACAGATCGGGCTTTTACGTGTCCGACAATGCGCCCGAACCGCCGCGCTTTGCCCCGCGCCATCCCGGCCAGGACCGGATTGATTGGTCGCGCGCGCTGGGGCGGCGTTTTACCGGTGGGGCGACGCCTGAAAAGCCGCAGGATTGGTCCGGGTATCGCTACCCGTTCATCTACGGGCAGGCGGATCCAAAGCTGTTTGATCACGCCAACTGGCGGCACTGTGCGTTGCGCGCATTGGGGCAGAAGGATTTTCATGCGCTGACCACCGATTATTACGATCAGGACGATCCCAAGCTGATCGAGTTCGTCGCGCGCCACACATTGCCCCGGCGCGGCATTCTGGCGGAACCCGAAGAAATCCTGATCACGATGGGTGCGCAGAACGCGCTGTGGCTGACGGCGCAGGTGTTGCTGACGCAGCGGCGCACGGCGGTGATCGAGGATCCGTGTTTTCACGCCCTGCGCGATATCCTGACCCAGTCGCGCTGCCATTTGACAGCGGTGCCGGTGGATCATGACGGGCTGCCGCCGAACGCATTGCCCGAACAGGCCGACGTGATCTTTACCACTCCCAGCCACCAATGCCCGACCAACGCGACCATGCCGTTGGCCCGGCGCAAGGCGCTGCTGAAAAAGGCACGGGAAATGGATGCGCTGATCGTCGAGGACGATTACGAGTTCGAAATGGCGTTTCTGGGTTCGCCGTCGCCATCTCTCAAATCGCTGGATCGGGACGGGCGCGTGATCTATGTTGGCAGTTTCTCGAAATCCATCTTTCCGGGCCTGCGGCTGGGCTATCTGGTCGGCCCGCGCCCCTTTATCCGCGAGGCGCGGGCGTTGCGCGCCAGCGTGCTGCGCCACCCGCCGGGGCACATGCAGCGCACGGCGGCGTATTTCTTGAGCCTGGGACATTATGACAGTCTGATCCGCAAGATGAGCCAGGTCTACGCGCACCGCCGTCAGGTGATGGAGGCCGCGTTGGCGGAACATGGGCTGCGCATTGCCGGTCGCGGCGTCTTTGGCGGGTCGTCGATCTGGATGCGGGCGCCGGACGGGGTCGACATGACCGAGGTGAACGAGAGGCTGCGCATGCATGGCGTGCTGATCGAGCCGGGCGCGCCGTTCTTTCACGACCCCGATCGGGCGCGAAATTTCTACCGCCTGGCCTATTCCTCGATTCATGCAGATCGGATTGCGGCGGGGGTCGCATTGATCGCCAGTGAATTGGAAGGCGCGCGCTGACGTGTCATGGCGCCTTGGCAAGTACCTTATATCGCCGGAAGTGCAGGGAAATAAGGCGTAGGTTCATGCGTGGCAATGCCGGCGCTAGGGTGTCGTGTGCCCTATTGAGGCGCCAAGTCTCAATTTCCAGCCACTTGGACCTAATCTACGCACCCAACTGGCCCTATAAGGGAGTCTGGCGCGGGAGTAGTTTCCGACGCAGAACAGTGATGAATGCGCGGCATGCGCCCAGCCCGAGGACAAACCCGATGAAAATGACAACCGAAGAAGCTTTTGTGAAAACCCTTCAGATGCATGGGATCGAACATGCGTTCGGAATCATCGGCTCGGCCTTCATGCCGATCTCTGACATTTTCCCCGCCGCGGGCATCACCTTCTGGGACTGCGCACATGAGGGATCGGGCGGGATGATGGCTGACGGCTACACGCGCGCCACCGGCAAGATGTCGATGATGATCGCGCAGAACGGCCCCGGCATCGCCAACTTTGTTACCGCCGTGAAAACCGCCTACTGGAACCATTCGCCGCTGTTGCTGGTGACGCCGCAGGCTGCAAACAAGACGATGGGGCAGGGCGGATTTCAGGAAATCGAGCAGATGAACATGTTCGCTGATTGCGTCGCCTATCAGGAAGAGGTCCGCGACCCCTCCCGCGTGGCCGAAGTGTTGAACCGGGTCATCCTGAATGCCCGGCGCGCCAGCGCGCCTGCGCAGATCAATGTGCCGCGTGACTACTGGACGCAGGTGATTGATATCGACCTGCCGCAGATCGTCGAATTCGAACGCCCCGCTGGCGGCGAGGCGGCACTGACCGAGGCGGCAGAGCTACTGTCGAACGCCAAGTTCCCGGTCATCCTGAACGGCGCCGGTGTGGTTCTGGGCAACGCCATCGGCGCGTCGATGCAACTGGCCGAGCGGCTGGATGCACCGGTTTGCGTTGGCTACCAGCATAACGATGCCTTCCCCGGATCGCACCCTCTGTTCGCCGGGCCGCTGGGCTATAATGGGTCCAAGGCCGGCATGGAGCTGATCGCCAAGGCCGACGTGGTTCTGGCGTTGGGCACGCGGTTGAACCCGTTTTCGACCCTGCCGGGCTATGGCATCGACTACTGGCCCAAGGACGCCAAGATCATTCAGGTGGATATCAACCCTGACCGCATCGGCCTGACCAAGAAGGTCAGCGTGGGCATCATCGGCGACGCCAAGAAAGTGGCGACCACGATCCTCGACAAGCTGGCGGACGGTGCCGGTGATGCGGGGCGCGAAGAGCGCAAGGCGATGATCGCCAAGACCAAATCGGCCTGGGCGCAGGAACTGACCTCGATGGATCACGAAGAGGACGATCCGGGCACCACCTGGAACGAGCGTGCCCGCAGCGCCAAGCCCGATTGGCTGAGCCCGCGCAAGGCATGGCGCGCCATTCAGGCCGCACTGCCCAAGAACGCGATCATCTCCTCCGACATCGGCAATAACTGCGCCATCGGCAACGCCTACCCGTCCTTTGAGGAGGGGCGCAAATACTTGGCGCCCGGTCTCTTTGGCCCTTGCGGCTACGGACTGCCTTCGGTCGTCGGCGCCAAGATCGGTTGCCCGGACGTGCCGGTGGTCGGCTTCTCCGGTGATGGCGCGTTCGGCATCGCGGTGACTGAACTGACCGCGATTGGCCGCCCCGAATGGCCCGCTGTCACGCAGATCGTGTTCCGCAACTACCAATGGGGCGCGGAAAAGCGCAACTCGACCCTGTGGTATGCGGACAACTTCATCGGGACCGAACTGGATGAACAGGTCAGCTATGCCGGGATCGCCAAGGCCTGTGGGCTGAAAGGTGTCGTCGCGCGGACTCAGGACGAACTGACCGCGGCACTGGCGCAGGCCATCAAGGACCAGATGGAAAATGGCGTGACGACGTTGATCGAGGCGATGATCAATCAGGAGCTGGGCGAGCCGTTCCGCCGGGACGCGATGAAGGCACCCGTGGCCGTTGCGGGCATCAGCAAGGACGACATGCGCCCGCAGAAGGTATAGGCCAGATCGAATGAGCCATACCGTATGAACCAGAGCACGCGCGCCATCCTCGTCATCAACGCCGGATCGTCCTCGATCAAGGCGGCGGTGTTCGGGGATGGCCGCGAACTGGCCCGCGCAGAGGCCGAGGTTTCGACCGACCACAGCGCAGCCTTGTCGCAGGTCATGGCGGCGCTGGAGGGGCTGGGGCACGGGCTGCGCACGGTGTCCGCTGTCGGGCATCGGGTGGTGCATGGCGGTGCGGATCTGTCGAAATCGGCTCGCATCACGCCCGAGCTGCGCGCGCAGGTCGCGGCCTGTATCCCGCTGGCACCGCTGCACAATCCGCATCACCTGACGGCGATCGACTGGATCACGCGGGCGGCCCCCGACCTGCCGCAATGCGCCAGTTTCGACACCGCCTTTCACGCCACGATCCCCGAGGTGGCCACCCGCTTTGCCCTGCCGGAGGGACCGTCGACGCAGGGCCTGCGCCGCTATGGCTTTCACGGGATCAGCTTCGCCGCGCTGGTCGATGCGCTGCCGCGCCAGACAGGCCAGCCGCTGCCGCATCGCCTGCTGGCGTTTCATCTGGGCAATGGCGCGTCGATCTGTGCCATACGCGCGGGGCGATCCGTGGCCACCACGATGGGATACTCGCCCAATGCCGGGCTGACCATGGGCACCCGCAGCGGCGACATCGACCCTGCCGCAGTTCTGGAACTGGCTCGCCGCATCGGCATCGACGCGGCAGCGCGTCTGCTGACCCATGATTCGGGTCTGAAGGGGCTGTCCGGGCTCAGTGCGGATATGCGGACGCTGACCACCTCGACGACGCCGGGGGCAAAGTTCGCCGTCCAGCATTTCTGTTATTGGGCCGCACGCCATGCCGGATCGATGATCGCGGCAATGGGGGGCGTGGACGCAATCGCCTTTACCGGCGGAATCGGTGAAAACGCGGGTGGTATCCGGGCGGAAATTCTGGACAATCTCGGCTGGGCGGAAGATGTTCCTGTCTTAATCGTCCCCGCGCAGGAAGAAGCATTCATCGCCCGTGAGGCGGCCAGACTGATAGAAGGACCGTCAGATGCCAAATGATCAGCCCGTGCTTGACCTGTCACCAGCGGTATCGGACGAAGTGCGCCGCACTACTTGCTACATGTGCGCCTGCCGCTGCGGCATCAACGTACACATGAAGGACGGCAAGGTTGCCTATATCGAGGGCAACCGCGATCACCCGGTCAACAAGGGCGTGCTCTGTGCCAAGGGCAGTGCCGGCATCATGCAGGTCAACGCGCCGTCGCGGTTGCGCGCGCCGATTAAACGGGTCGGGCCGCGCGGCTCGGGCGAATTCGAGGAAATCAGCTGGGACGAGGCGCTGGGCATCGCGACCGACTGGCTGGCACCGATCCGCGAGAATGATCCCGAGAAGCTGGCGTTTTTCACCGGGCGCGACCAAAGCCAGAGTTTCACCAGCTTCTGGGCGCAGAATTTCGGCACGCCAAACTACGCCGCGCATGGCGGCTTCTGTTCGGTCAACATGGCGGCGGCGGGCATCTACACGATGGGCGGCGCGTTCTGGGAATTTGGCCAGCCCGACTGGGACTATACCAAGCTGTTCCTGTTGTTCGGCGTCGCCGAAGATCATGACAGCAACCCGATCAAGATGGGTCTGGGCAAGATCAAGGCGCGCGGGGCAAAGGTGATCGGCGTCAACCCGATCCGCAGCGGCTATAACGCCATTGCCGATGACTGGGTCGGGATCACGCCGGGCACGGATGGGCTGTTCATCCTGTCGCTGATCCACGAATTGATGAAGGCGGGCAAGATCGACCTCGATTACCTGGCGCGCTACACCAACGCGCCGGTGCTGGTGAACGGCGATCCCAAGTCACCCGAATGCGGCCTGTTCCTGCGCGATGGCGAGGGTAAGCCGCTGGTGATCGACCGCAAGACCGGCAAGCTGGCGGCGTTTGACAAGCCCGGCGTGCGCCCCGACCTGCACGCCACTCATCGCGCGGCGGGCATCACCCACCGCCCGGTCATGCACCTGATGGCCGAGCGGTACCTGGATCCGCAATATGCGCCCGAGGCCGTGGCGGAGCGCTGTGGCATCACCCCCGACAAGATCAGGGCGATCGCCGCCGAGATCGCCCGCGTCGCCTTTGACGAGGCGTTCGAGCTGGAACACGAATGGACCGACTTTCGCGGCGAGACCCACAAGACGATGCAGGGCCGTCCGGTCAGCTTTCACGCGATGCGCGGTATTTCGGCCCATTCCAACGGGTTCCAGACCTGCCGCGCGCTGCATGTGCTGCAGATCCTGCTGGGCACGGTCGAGGTGCCCGGTGGTTTCCGCTTCAAGCCGCCATACCCCAAGCCGGCCACCGCCCACCCCAAGCCGCATGTCGGCGTGAATGCCGGCGCGCCGCTCAACGGGCCGCATCTGGGCTTTGTGCAGGGGCCCGAAGACCTGGCGTTCAAGGAGGACGGCACGCCCGCGCGCATCGACAAGGCGTTTACATGGGAAAATCCGATGTCGAGCCACGGGATGATGCATATGGTCATCGCCAATGCGCATGCCGGCGATCCCTACAAGATCGACACGCTGTTTCTCTATATGGCGAACATGGCGTGGAATTCGTCGATGAACACCGCCGGCACGATGCAGATGCTGACCGATACCGACGAGAACGGCGATTATGTCATCCCGCGCATCATCTATTCGGACGCCTACAGTTCCGAGATGGTGGCCTATGCCGACCTGATCCTGCCCGACACCACCTATCTGGAGCGGCATGATTGCATCAGCCTGCTGGACCGGCCGATCTGCGAGGCCGATGCGATGGCCGATGCGATCCGCTGGCCGGTGATCGAGCCCGACCGCGACGTGCGCGGCTTCCAGTCGGTGCTGTGCGAGCTGGGCGCGCGGCTGAACCTGCCGGGATTCGTGAACGATGATGGCAGCCAGAAATACGCCGATTACGCCGATTACATCACCAATCACCAGCGACGCCCCGGTATCGGCCCGCTGGCGGGCTGGCGGATGGGCGAAACTGGCCTGCAACATGGGCGCGGCGGCAGCAATGAGGCCCAGCTAGACGCCTATATCAAGAACGGTGGCTTCTTTGCCGCGCATATCCCGGAGGCTGCGACCTACTACAAGCCGTGGAACACTGCCTATCAGGACTGGGCCGTCAAGATGGGGCTCTATGACAGCCCGCAGCCCTATATCTTTGAACTCTACGTCGAACCGATGCGCAAATTCCAGTTGGCCGCCGAAGGCCACGGTGACCACCAGCCACCCGATCACCTGCGCGACCGGATCAAGCAGACCCTTGATCCGCTACCGATCTGGTATCCCGCGCTGGAAGACGATCATGTGGACGTGGATGAATACCCCATCCACGCGCTCACCCAGCGGCCGATGGCAATGTATCACAGCTGGGGTTCGCAGAACGCCTGGTTGCGGCAGATCCACGGGCGCAACCCGCTCTATGTTCCGACGAAAATCTGGCAAGCCAACGGTTTCGCAGATGGTGACTGGGCGCGGGTGACATCGCATCATGGCACGATCACGGTGCCGGTGGCGCATATGGCCGCGCTGAATGAAAACACCGTCTGGACCTGGAATGCCATCAGCAAGCGCAAGGGCGCCTGGGCGCTGGACGAGGACGCGCCGGAGGCCACCAAGGGCTTCTTGCTGAACCACCTGATACACGAGCTGCTGCCCGAACGCGGCGACGGCATGCGCTGGGCCAATTCCGATCCGGTCACGGGGCAGGCGGCATGGTTCGACCTGCGCGTGAAGATCGAGAAGGTGGAGGCCCCGGAAGAGGCCGCACCGGCTTTCCCGCCGCTGCGGTCGCCTGTGGGAAAAGGACCGGGAAAACTGGCATGGAAGGTGGGGAAATGATGTATCTTCTGGCCCTGAATATTCCGGGGGACGTTGGGAATTCTTCGAACTCAGAACGTTGGGGGCTGGCCCCCCTGCACGCCCGGACCAAGCACGGAGCGCCTGAATGACCAGCCTTCCCGCATCGACGAAGAAGAAACTCGGCCTCGTGATCGACCTCGACACTTGCGTCGGTTGCCATGCCTGCGTGATCTCTTGCAAAGGCTGGAACACCGAGAATTACGGCGCGCCGCTCAGCGATCAGGACCCCTATGGCGGCAATCCGTCGGGCACGTTCCTTAATCGGGTACACAGCTACGAGGTGCAGCCTCTGGCGACCTCGACGATGCCGCACCCGGCGGCGCAGTTGATCCACTTCCCCAAGTCCTGCCTGCATTGCGAGGACGCGCCCTGCGTGACCGTCTGCCCGACCGGTGCCAGCTACAAACGCGTCGAGGATGGGATCGTGCTGGTCAATGAAAGCGATTGCATCGGCTGTGGCCTCTGCGCCTGGGCCTGCCCTTATGGTGCGCGCGAGATGGACGCCGAGGAAGGCGTGATGAAGAAATGCACCCTTTGCGTCGATCGCATCTACAACGAAAACCTGCCCGAAGTGGATCGCGAGCCGGCCTGCGTGCGGACTTGCCCGGCGGGGGCGCGGCATTTCGGCGATTTCGCCGACCCTGACAGCAATGTGAGCCGACTGACCGCAGAGCGTGGAGGCATGGACCTGATGCCAGAGCAGGGCACCAAGCCAGTCAACCAATACCTGCCGCCGCGGCCAAAGGATGCGTTGGACCAGATCGACGTGCTGGCGCCGTTCCTGGAGCCGGTCGTGCAAGAGCCATCGGGCTTCCTCGGCTGGCTCGACCGAACACTGGAGAAAATCTGACATGCATCCGGCGCCTTCCGTCATCGTCTTTACCACGCTTTCCGGCCTTGGCTTCGGGTTGCTCTTCTGGTTGGGGATCGCGATGCCCGCCGTCACCGGCTGGTCGGCCTTTGCCTTCTTCGTGGTGGCCTATCTGCTGGCGGTGGGTGGGCTGATCTCGTCGACGTTCCACCTTGGTCATCCTGAACGCGCGCTCAAGGCTTTCAGCCAATGGCGCTCCTCATGGCTCAGCCGAGAGGGTTGGGCGGCGGTGCTGGCGCTGGTGGTGATGGGGCTGTACGGCGCGGGGCTGGTGTTTCTGGACCAACGCTGGAGCCTGCTGGGCTGGATCGGGGCGGCGCTGTCGCTGGGCACGGTCTACACCACGTCGATGATCTACGGGCAGATGAAGACCGTCCCGCGCTGGAAAACGCCGCTGACCTCGGCGCTCTACCTGTCGTTTTCGCTGGCAGGGGGCGCGTTGCTTGCCGGGCAGGTCAGTTTTGCGCTGATCCTGTTGCCCCTCGCGGCCGTAGTGCAGGTGCTGTGGTGGAAGCGTGGCGACACGGCGCTGGCGTCAAGCGGCACGAATCTGGGCACCGCGACCGGGCTGGCAAGAGACGGCGCGGCAGTGCGCGCCTTCGAGCCGCCGCACACGGGCACCAATTTCCTGTTGCGTGAGTTTGTATATGTCATCGGGCGCAAACATGCGCAGAAGCTGCGGATGATCGCGCTGGGTTTGGGCTTCGTACTGCCGGTCGTGCTCTTGCTTCTGCCCTTCACGCATCTGTTCGGCGCGCTGGCGGTGGTGAGCCATCTGGCGGGCATTGCTGCATCGCGTTGGCTGTTCTTTGCCGAGGCCGAGCATGTGGTCGGGCTCTATTACGGCAAGCGCGCCGCGTGACCTGATCGAGCACGCTATAGCGTGCGCATTATCATCATTTGCAAACACGCAGTCGGGGGCAAAAGATTGCCCGCGCATGAAAAAAGGCCCCGCCGGTGAGGCGGGGCCTTTGATGTTTCTGGCTTGGTGGGCGCTTAGTCGTCGGTGGACTTCAGCGCGGCCCCAAGGATATCGCCCAGCGATGCACCCGAATCGGAGCTGCCATACTGTTCGACGGCTTCCTTTTCTTCGGCAATCTCGCGTGCCTTGATCGACAGGCCCAGACGGCGGGTCTTGGCGTCCACGTTGGTCACGCGCACATCGACCTTGTTGCCGACCGAGAAGCGGTCAGGGCGTTGCTCGGCACGGTCACGGCTGAGGTCGGAGCGACGGATGAACGATTTCATGCCCTCGTATTCGACTTCGATGCCGCCATCCTCGATCGCGGTAACTTCGACCGTGATGATCGAGCCGCGTTTCACGCCGCCCACCGCTTCGGCGAACTTGTCACCGCCAAGCGCCTTGATCGAAAGCGAGATCCGCTCCTTGTCGGTGTCGACTTCGGAGACAACCGCCTGGACAACGTCGCCCTTGCGGTAGTTCTGGATCGCGTCTTCGCCGCGCTCGTCCCAGCTGATGTCCGAAAGGTGAACCATGCCGTCGATTTCGCCGTCGAGACCAATGAACAGACCGAATTCGGTGATGTTCTTGACTTCGCCTTCGACCTCGGTGCCCTCGGGATGAGTTTCTGCAAACACTTCCCATGGGTTACGCATGGTCTGCTTGAGGCCAAGCGACACGCGACGTTTGGCCTGATCGATTTCCAGCACCATGACTTCGACTTCCTGAGAGGTCGAAACGATCTTGCCGGGATGCACGTTCTTCTTGGTCCAGGACATTTCCGAGACGTGAACGAGACCTTCAACACCGGGCTCCAGCTCAACAAACGCACCGTAGTCGGTGATGTTGGTCACGCGGCCAGTGTGTGTCGATTCCAGCGGATACTTGGCAGCCACCAGATCCCACGGATCGTCCTGAAGCTGCTTCATGCCAAGGCTGATACGATGGGTTTCCTTGTTGATCTTGATGACCTGAACCTTGACCGTCTCGCCGATCGCAAGGATCTCGGAGGGGTGGTTCACACGGCGCCAGGCCATGTCGGTCACGTGCAACAGGCCGTCGACACCGCCGAGGTCCACGAACGCACCGTATTCGGTGATGTTCTTGACCACGCCGTCAACATTCTGGCCTTCGGAGAGGTTGCCGATGACTTCGGCACGCTGTTCGGCACGGCTCTCTTCGAGGATGGCGCGACGCGAGACAACGATGTTGCCGCGACGACGGTCCATTTTCAGAACCTGGAAGGGCTGCTTGAGACCCATCAGCGGGCCTGCGTCACGCACGGGGCGCACATCGACCTGAGAGCCCGGCAGGAATGCCACGGCACCGCCCAGATCAACCGTAAAGCCGCCTTTGACCCGGCCAAAGATCGCGCCTTCGACACGCTCTTCGTCGGCATAGGCTTTTTCCAGACGATCCCAGGCTTCCTCGCGGCGGGCCATCTCGCGCGAGATAACAGCTTCGCCACGCGAGTTTTCAGCCGAGCGCAGGAAAACCTCTACTTCATCGCCGACAGCGATTTCAGGGGCTTCACCGGGATTTGCGAATTCTTTGAGATCGACACGGCCTTCCATCTTGTAGCCGACGTCGATGATGGCTTGTCCCGCTTCAACCGCGATGACTTTGCCTTTGACAACTGTTCCCTCTTCGGGCGTGTCCAGTTCGAAGCTTTCGTTCAGGAGGGCTTCGAAATCCTCCATAGATACGTTTTGAGCCATGTGGCGTTTCTATCCTAACTAGTGTTGTGTCTGGCCGTGCGGTTGTCTCCGCCGGTCTTGAGGGTTTCGTTGGTCCGGCAATTCGCAAAACAAAGAGGGCCGGAGTATCCCGACCCTGCTCGCACTCATATGTTCTGCGGTTGTTGATCACCGTGCTGACAGGCGCGCGTATACGCCAGCCAGAGCGCGGGATCAAGCCCTGCAAGGTGTAATGCGTCTGTGCAAAGCCGTTTCAGGCCTGGCGTTTCTTCTCTACTTCGGCAATGGCGGCCGCGACGGCCTCTTCGATGCTCAATCGCGAGGTGTCGAGATGCACCGCGTCGGGGGCCGGTTTCAGCGGGGCGGTCGCACGGGCGCTGTCGCGGGCATCGCGCTGGCGCAGGTCATCGAGCACTTCATCATAGGTGATGTCGTGGCCTTTTCCGGTCAGTTCGATGTGGCGACGCGCGGCGCGGACATCGTCGGAGGCGGTGACGTAGAGTTTGACCTCGGCGTCGGGGCAGATCACCGTGCCGATGTCGCGCCCGTCAAGCACCGCACCGCCAGCGCGGCGGGCAAAGGCGCGCTGGAAATCTATCAGCGCCTGGCGCACCTGCGGGATCGCGGCCACGCGACTGGCGGCCTGGGCGATCTCGGGGCTGCGCAGATCGTCCGCGTCCAGATCGCTGGCCTGTAGTTCGGTCGCCGCAGTCACCGGGTCGACGCCATCCATCGTGCGGCGCCCGGTGGCGCGGTAAAGCAGGCCGGTATCGAGATGGGCAAAGCCGAAATGCGCGGCCACGCGCCGGGCCACGGTTCCCTTGCCCGCAGCGGCGGGGCCATCAATTGCGATCGTGAATGCCATGTTGTCTCCCGGAGCTGGTGGCCTTCTTGCTATGGCATGGGCGGCCAAGGCTCAAGAGGCGGCAGCGCCGTATGGCCGCCGGGGCACGGGATCTGGGCAAGTGATGACCGAGGAAAGCCGGGCGCGCGGGAAGGGTGTGAGAACCCGCCTGGAAGTGGCTTCGTGGCATCCCGATACACACATGGGCGCGTGCCGGATAACGCTCTGGACGGTTTTGGCCGACGGGCTTAGGGTGCGCCAAAAGAAAGGCACAACATGGCAGTAGGCAAGAATATCCGAACCTATTTCGAAGGCAATTGGCATGACGGCGATGTGCCGGTCATCCGGTCGGCGGATCACGGGGCTTGGCTTGGGTCGAACGTGTTCGACGGGGCGCGCTTCGTGAATGGGCTGACGCCCGACCTCGACCTGCATTGCGCGCGGGTCAACCGGTCCGCCGAGGCGCTGATGATGACTCCCACGGTTGCGGCCGAGGACATGGTTGCATTGATCAAGGACGGGCTGCGCGCCTATGCGCCGGATGCGGCCGTCTATATTCGGCCGATGTACTGGGCAGCGGACGGCGATTATTCGGCCATCGTGCCGAACGCGGACAGCGCGCGCTTTGCCGTGGCGCTGGAGGAGATCCCGATGCCGCCGGCGGATGCCGCCACGACGCTGACGCGCACCCGGTTCCGGCGGCCGACGCTGGACAGCGCGGTGGTGAACGCCAAGGCCGCCTGTCTCTATCCCAACAACGCACGCATGTTGGCCGAGGCGCGCGCCAAGGGGTTCGGCAATGCGCTGGTTGCCGATGCGCTGGGAAATGTTGCAGAGACAGCGACCGCGAACGTGTTCATGGTGCGGGGCGGCGAAGTGTTCACGCCGGTGGCCAACGGCACGTTCCTGTCGGGAATCACTCGCGCGCGCCATATCACCAACATGCGCCGCGAGGGCATGACCGTGCATGAAACTGTGCTGACATTTGCCGATTTCGAAGAAGCGGACGAAGTTTTCCTGTCGGGGAACATGACCAAGGTCACGCCGGTGACAGCGTTCGATTCGCGCAACTATCAGGTTGGGCCTGTCACCCGGGCAGTGCGCGAGATGTATTGGGACTGGGCCGCGTCAGACGGGGCCTGACCGGGAAGCCTTTCTCAACGGCGCCTTCTTGAGGCGAGACGCGGCCATCCCGTCGGTCGCGTCATTGCCCGGCCGGTCTGTCACCGCGGCGAGCGAGGCCAGTTCCACCGTGGCGAGCAGCCGGGTCTGATCAAGCTGCTCGGCGAGCGCGTCAAGATCGTTCTGCTGTGCGAAGGCACGCAGGTCGGTCAGGATTTCGAGTATCCAGTGGTTGTCCATCTGCGCCCCCCGTGACTCTGTCGGTCAATGCATTTTGCTGTTTCTCACGGGGATAAAAGGCAAAACGGTTTAATGGACGGTTAACTGGCGGCATTGATGCCCGCATGCGGCAGGCAAAGAAACGCCCGCGGAACGGTGTGCCGTTTCGCGGGCGATCATTCGCAAGTCGGGAGCGATGGCTTAGCTGCGGGCTTCCAGCACATCCTCGACCGTGCGCAGGCCGGTCTTCGGGGCCTGCACCAGCACCGACATGTTGCCGGGCTTGTGCTCGTTGCGCAGCATTTTCATGTGGGCTTTGGGCAGGTCGTCCCAGCTGAACACCTCTGACATGCACGGATCAAGACGGCGTTCCAGCATCAGCTTGTTGGCACTGGCGGCCTGCTTGAGATGGGCAAAGTGGCTGCCCTGCACGCGTTTCTGGTGCATCCACAAGTACCGTACGTCGAAGGTACAGTTGAACCCGGTGGTGCCTGCGCAGATGACGACCATGCCGCCCTTCTTGCAGACCAGCGTGGAGACCGGGAACGTTGCCTCGCCGGGATGTTCGAACACCATGTCGACATTGTTGCCCTTGCCGGTGATGTCCCAGATCGCCTTTCCGAACTTGCGGGCTTCCTTGAACCATTCGGCATATTCGGGCGTGTTGACCGTGGGCAGTTGCCCCCAGCATTTGAAATCCTTGCGGTTGATCACACCCTTGGCGCCCAGATCCATCACGAACTGGCGCTTGTCCTCGTCCGAGATGACACCGATCGCGTTGGCGCCTGCAGTATTGATCAGCTGGATCGCGTAAGAACCGAGACCACCGGAGGCGCCCCAGACCAGCACGTTCTGGCCGGGTTTCAGGTCATGCGGTTCGTGACCGAACAGCATCCGGTAGGCGGTGGCCAGCGTCAGGGTGTAGCAGGCCGATTCCTCCCATGTCAGATGCTTCGGGCGCGGCATGAGCTGCTGTGCCTGAACGCGGGTGAACTGGCTGAAACTGCCATCGGGGGTCTCGTAGCCCCAGATCCGCTGGCTGGTGGAATACATCGGATCGCCGCCGTTGCATTCCTCGTCGTCGCCGTCGTCCTGATTGCAATGCACCACGACCTCGTCGCCGACCTTCCAGCGCTTCACCTTGTCGCCCACGGCCCAGACGATGCCTGACGCATCGGAGCCGGCGATATGGTAGGGCTGCTTGTGGCCGTCGAACGGGCTGATCGGCAGGCCAAGCGCGGCCCACACGCCGTTATAGTTGACGCCTGCGGCCATCACCAGAACCAGCACCTCGTTGCTGTCCAGCGTTGGCACATCGACGACTTCGATCTGCATCGCGGTATCCGGTTCGCCGTGGCGCTCGCGGCGGATCGCCCATGCGTACATCTGTTTGGGCACATAGCCCATCGGAGGCATTTCGCCCATTTCGTAGAGGTCTTTTTCCGGCGCGTCGTATTCAGCGATCCCGGGTTCGGTGTCCAGAGCCATGATCAGCCTCCCTCATGTCGTTGCGTATCGGGCGTAAGCCGCAGTTTTCAGTGTTTCGCCGCAATGCAGAATCGCGGGATGTTTCCCTGAGATACTGAGGTGAGCGCAACAATGCAATGCCCCGAGGGGGCGGTTTGGTAATTTTATGACCCAGCGACTGCAGCAATTCACTTTGCAGTCGCAGCATCCTCGGGGAAGAAATGCGCGATTGAATTGGCGTAGAAGCCCAACAGCGGGCGTTCGGCTTCGACCGCCTGCCAGCCATCGCCGATTTTCTCGATCAACTGGCGCTGCTCCAGCAAAAGGCGGGCGTGACTGATCGCGCCTGGCAGCGCATCGCCAGAGACCAGCGGTGTATTGGACTTAGCCTCGCGCGCGGCCTGCATGGCGGCGGCCTGAATGCCGGCGGTGTCCAGCGGCCCGTCCGCCCGCAACATCACGCGCGCCAGCATCGGGACAGAAAGCAACGGCATGGCGTCCTTGATCCGATTCATCAGGTCGGTGCCCAGCGCCTCCACAGAGGGTGCCGCGCCATACTCGCTCAGCTTCACCGGTTCGGCAAAGACCACGGCGGCAACGCCGAAACGCTGAAACCGGCCGCGCCACCGCTGCCAGATCATCTTGAGCATGAACCGCACGATGACCGACATCCGGGCCCGAAAACGCCGGTCGCCACGCGTGCCGGCGGCGACCAGCACGCGGTCCTCCAGCACCCGGTCATAGTTTATCGCGACGGGTACAAAGACCACATCCCGCCCGCCGGGTTCCCACGCCTCGACCACATGGGACAGCAGGCCCAGCTTGGGCGGTCGGGTCACCCCGTCGACGCTGAGCCCGCCTTCGGGAAAGATCGCCTGGGTCACGCCGCCTTGCGTCGCCATCTGAACATAGCGCGCCAACACCGTGCGGTAGAGCCCGCCGCGCGCGCGCCGACGGATGAAATAGGCGCCCATCGACTTGATCAGGCGGCTGAGCGGCCAGACCTGCGCCCATTCGCCCACCGCATAGCTGAGCGCCGAGGCTCGGGCCACCAGCGTCGTCACCAGAACGTAATCCATGTTGCTGCGGTGGTTCATGATGAAGATGACCGTCGCGTCCTTCTCGATCCGCTCCAGCATGGCGGTGTTCATCGGCCCTGTGCGTATGGAAAACAGCGCCCGTGCCAGCCAGTTGGCCAGCCTCGTGCCAAAGCTGAAATAGGCGAATGCGCTGAAGCTGGGGACGATTTCGCGCGCATAGTAGCGCGCTTTCTGAAACGCGACATCCTCGCGCACATTGTTGCGCCGCGCATAGTCCACGATGGCCTGAGTGACCTGCGGATCGTAGATCAGCCGCTGGATCATGTCGTGGCGGCGGGCCAGCTTGAATGGCTCGATGGGGCGGGTCAGCTTGGTATTGAGCTTGGCCACCGCGCGTTCCAGCCTGCGGCGAAAGAACCAGCGCACCGAAGGAAACAGGAAATGCGAGGCAAAGGTCACGGCGGCGAAGGCCAGCAGTAACAGCAACGCCCAGAGCGGCATTTCGACCTTCGATGTCATCTGCGCCTCTTGTGCCCCGCGTTCTGTCAGCAAATATAGGCTGCGAGGGCCTTGGGCAACCACGATGACCCGAATCCCGGCCGCGATGGCAGGCCGGGCGGGCGCGGTTTTTTGCGGGAGCGGTGACGCTATGCGGTTGCAGCCACTGCACTGAAGGCAGGCACCGCCGCGTGGGACGCCGATTTGCGCCGCCGGTCAGAGCGCAATCGCAAGGTGCGGCAGAACAAAGCTCTGACCCGCATCCGGGGCAGTGTTGACCTTCAATGCACAGCCATAGGCCTTCGACAAAACATCATTCTGGATGACCTCGTGAGGCGAGCCGGAGATCAGAAGCGTGCCGCCCGTGATCATGGCGATCCGATCTGCGAACATGGCAGACAGGTTGAGGTCATGCATGACGGCGACCACGCCACCACCACGCGCGGCGTAATCCTTCATCAATTGCATGACGAGAAGCTGATGGCCGATGTCGAGGCTCGCCACGGGTTCGTCCAGCAGCAGCCAGCGGGGGGAACCATCGACGATGGGCTGCCAGACCTGGCACAAGACACGGGCCAATTGGGCGCGCTGTTGTTCGCCCCCGGACAATTCCTGGTAAAAGCGTTCGCCATAGCCGTCGAGCCCGACCGCATCCAGCGCGCGCGCAGGTATATCCCCACGCCCGCCCGAGATGCCGGCCATCAGCCCCATGCGCACGACTTCGATCACCGTGAACGGAAAGGCCAGCGTTGCGGCCTGCGGCAACACGCCCCGCATGGCTGCAAGCTCCCACGGTTTCAGCGTCGCGGTGTCCTGTCCGTTCAGCATGACCTTGCCGGTAAAATCAACTTCGTCGGTGATCGCCCTTAGCAGCGTCGATTTACCCGATCCGTTCGGGCCGACGATGGCCGTGATCTGCCCCGCATGGGCGGTGAAGTCGATTCCGTGCAGGATCTGCTTCTTGCCGATACTTGCATGGATGTTGCGTGCTTCGAGCGTCATAGGTCCACCAATCCGCGCCTGCGTAGCAGGATCCACAAGAACACCGGCGCGCCCAGAATTGCAGTAACGATGCCGATGGGAAGCTCGGCCGGGGCGATGATGACGCGGCTGATCACGTCCGCGATCAGCAGCAAACTGGCCCCCAGCAGGGCCGCATTGATCAAGAGCGGCTCATGATCCGGCCCTGTCGACAGGCGGAGCAGATGCGGTACGATGATACCGATGAAACCGATACCGCCCGAGACCGCGACAGCCGCCCCGGTAGCTGCCGCCACCACCAGTACCGACGTGTTTTTCACCCGTTGAACCGGGATGCCCATATGCGATGCGGTCGCTTCGCCGAAAGCCAGACCGTTTAGGCCGTGCGCGATGGTCGTTGCAATGGCGATGGCTATCAGGATGATCGGACCCGCGATCAGTGTCTTGGTCCATGTTGCCCCGGCGAGCGAGCCAAGCCCCCAGAAGGTCAGATCGCGCAATTGGGCGTCATTCGCCACGTAGATCAGGATGCCGGACAGTGCCGCCGCCAGCGCGGCCAGCGCGATGCCCGCCAGCAGCATCGTGGCGACCGATGTGCGCCCACGCCGTGTCGAAACGCGGTAAAGCGCGATCGTCGCGGTCCAGCAGCCCAGGAACGCCGCGAGCGGAACCAGCCAGAAACCAACCGCCGCCATCAGGCCCAGAGGTAAAAAACCACCCAGCACGATCGCAGTGATGGCGCCCAAGCTGGCACCGGCGGTCACGCCGACAATACCGGGGTCTGCCAGTGGATTGCGGAAAAGGCCCTGCATCACCGCGCCGGATACCGCAAGCGACGCGCCGACACAGATGCCAAGGATCATTCGCGGCAGGCGGATATCCCACAGCACGACCTGCTCCATCCGGTCGAGTTGCTGGCCTGATGCCAGCTTTTGCAACGCGCCCCAGAGCGAGGTGCCGGATGCGCCGGTGGCAAGGCTGGCGATGCTGATCATCACGAGCAACAACGCCAGCCAGAGATGCGCGCGCCGCGCCCGCCCCCGACGATCCCGAGGCATGTCGATATCGGAAATCACCGCCATGCGTTCAGCCGCCGTAAAGCGCGCGGCTGAGATCGGCGACCGCGTCGGCAGTGCGCGGTCCGAACCCCAGCAGGTAAAGCCCATCCATCCGGATCACAGCACGAGACTTTGCGGCAGGGGTCGACGCAATGACCGGCATTTGCAGCAACTCTTCGACCGAGCTGTCATGATCGCCCTCGCGTTCCATCATCAAAATCGCATCGGGTGCGGCGGCGATCACCGCCTCATCGGTCAATGGCTTGTATCCATCGAACGCCGTCACGGCATTTTCGGCTCCGGCCAATTCGATCATCGCTGCCGCCGCGGTGTTTCTGCCGGACGCCATGATGCGGCCGCCCTGCGTGCTCAGGACAAAAAGGACCCGCTTTTTATCCTGGGCCGCTTTCTCCTCGGAGGCTTGCTGCACCTCGGTCAACCGGCGGTGCAAATCATCGGCAAGGGCCGTCGCACTGGCCTCTTCCCCGATGGCCTTGCCCACGGCGATGATCTTGGCGCGGATGCCGGACGCGGAAAAATCATCCGGCACCGTGACGAAGGGGATGTTGGCCCCCTCCAGAACGGCGATGGTCTCGATCGGCCCGGCGCCACCTTCTGCGATGATCAGCTCAGGATCGACCGACAGAACACCTTCGGCCGACAGCGCGCGCATATAGCCGACATCCGGCAGCGCCATGACCTCGGGCGGGTAGTTGGATGTCGTATCGCGCGCGACCAGACGGTCGCCCGCACCCAGCGCGTGGATGATTTCGGTGACGGACCCGCCGATAGACACGATACTGTCCGGCTTGCCTTCGGCGAGTGCTGGCATCGCTGCCGCCATGAACAGCGCACATGATACGATGCGCAGGCCTGTCCTGATCCGCAAACGGGTCATGCAGGCACCTGTGTATTCAGCCCTTCAAGGCTCGCTACCAGCTTGCCCCACTCGGCGCGGCTGTCGCGGCCTTCCAGCCCGACGCCAAAGAACTGTGCGATCAGGCCGCCCTCGGCATTGAACGCCTCGACTGACACGGCAGGGCCACGCTGCGTCGGCTTTTCGACGGCCCAAACCTCGGCAATGTGATCAAGGCGAAGATGCAGGTTGAACCGTGGGTCGAGCACGTTCTGCCACGGCCCCATCGCCTTTAATGTTTCAACAGGGCCGGAGTGGATCTGGATGCAGCCGCGATTGCCGGTGAAAACCATGATCTCCATCCCGCTCCCCGCGACGCGGTGCAGCATCTGATCGACCGTTTCAGGCGCAAGCGCGCGGACAAAGGGGGCACCGGCGATGCGATAGGCACCAAGTCGGTTCATCTTGAGCTTGGAGGTCAGGCGCATGAATTGATGGGTGTCCGTCATCCGCGCCCATTCCTTGCGCAGGATGTCCAACTTGGACAGGTCGGCCTTCGGGGGCTCGTCAGGCTTGCGCTCGGACACGGCCAGTGTCTGGGCCTGATCGGCAAGGCGCAGTTCGGTCCTGGCCTGTTCCCACGCCGCAAGGTCAGAGCTCTCGCGCAGGAAAATCTTGTGGACCGCATCGCCAGCGGCATCGAACACCTGAAGGCTGCGGCGGATGCCGTTATCGGTTTCCTTTTCGACCATGTAGGCGTGGCACCAATGGCTGGGGAAAATCCGCAGGTCGATATCCCCGTTCAGAACCATCGCGGCATGATTGCCCGAGCGGTAGTTGTCATAGACGCCCACCTTTTCGTTCACGCAGGATGGATTGCGGGTCAGCGCCATGACCTCGCCCAAGGTTTGCGCGGCACCGATCACCTTGTCGGGGTGCGCCTCCACGCGGGTGACCCCCTCACCGCAATAGGCGGCGATCAACTGGGCTTCGCTGATCTTCAGCTTATCCGCCAGATCGCGCTCGCGCATGTTCGGATTTTCGGTCCGAAACGCGCGGATATGATCTGGGCTGGGGGAATCGGATTGGGTCATAGTCATACAGCACCTCTGGCCATGTCATTGATGTGGGGGGGGGGCTGGCGAGGTGCGGAAATGCACGCGGCTGGCAAAAGGTAAGTAAAATACTAAACCTTTATTGTTGACAGTTTTAGTATGACTTTTTAGAAGCTGCAAGAACGCCATGCAAATTGGCGCGAAAAAGTTTCAATGCCCTCGCCAGCTACCCGCAAGCATCCGGCACACAGTTACGCTTGCGAGGATATTCATGACCACCGCCGCCCGAACACGTGCTCTATTGATAGGCACCACAAGCCTGTCCATCCTGACATTCAACATCAGCGCGCCCCGCGCCCAAGAGGCCGCGGACGGTTTCCTTGGCACTTTGGTCCTGGGGGAAAGCAAGCGCGCCGTGCAGACGGACACCGCCGTTCCGATCACCGAGGTCGATCAGGAAGAGATCGACGACCGGCAGGCAGGCACGATCGCAGAACTGATCGATTCGGTCCCCGGTGTCAGCCTCGTGAACGGTTCGACCCCGCAGGGATCGGGCATCAACATCCGTGGTTACGGCGCCAACAGCACATTCGGTACCGATCAGAAAGTCTCGGTGCAAATTGATGGCGCGAGCGTCGGCGCGGAAAAACTCTATCGCATCGGCACGCAACTGTTCACCGACCCGCTGCTCTACAAATCGGTCAGCGTCATTCGCGGTACGGTGGGCAGTTTCGAATACGGCTCGGGGATCGTCGGCGGTGTGGTCCTGCTCGAAACCAAGGACGCCTCCGATTTTACCGGGGGCAAGGTCGGCTTTGCCGGTGGCCAGACGCTGGGATTCAGCAGCAATGGTGACGGCATCACGTCATCCACCGTGCTGGCATGGCAGCCGACAGAGGATTTGGAATTCCTGCTGAACTACACATGGCGCGATCAGGACAACCAGACCGACGGCAATGGCACCCCCATTGGCAACAGTGCCTTCACGCTGCCATCCGGCCTGATCAAGGCGAAATACACCTTTGGCGAGGATCGTGAACATTCGCTTACCTTCAGCCTGTCCCGAACGACCTCCAGCGAAAATGACGTGCCGTTCGACACCTTTACCACCACAGCCGGTGCATTCGGCAATGTGGACCGCGATACGGAGTCCACCACCGCAGTGCTCAGCTACAATTTCAACCCGCTGGAAAACGATCTGGTGGATCTCGACGTTGTGCTTTCCTACGCGGACCAGCAGATCGACCAGAGCTACGTTGCCGGCAGTTCGCCCCTTGAAGGGACGCCCGCCGGAGCCGGGCTGCTGCCGCTGGTGAATTCCGACCACCGGTATGAAACCACCAAGCTGACCCTGAAGAATACCAGCCTCTTCCAGACCGGCCTGATCGGGCACGAGTTGCGCACCGGGCTGGAATTTGCACGCCGCACGCGGCGCAATGCCAACAGTACCCCCGGCGGCGAAGACAACCGCGTGGCGGTGTTTGCGGTCGACGAAATGCGCATCGGTGATGCGTGGACCATCACGCCGGCGTTGCGCTACGAGTCCTCGAAGATCAAAGGCTCCACCGCGCCGAACAACGGCACCTTCAAAAAGGATGCGCTCATGGGCGGGCTGTCCGTCCGCTATGCCTTTGGCAACGGACTGGCCGTATTCGGCAGCGCCGCTTACACCGAAGGGCTGCCCATCATCGACGATCTGGGCACAGCCGCCTTTGTCACCCAGTCGGAAAAGTCGCGCACCTACGAGCTGGGCGCATCCTTCCAGCGCAACGATGTGTTCAGCAGTGGCGACACGCTCGCCCTCAAGGGCACGTTCTACAAGACCAAGCTTTGGGATGTGACGAGCTATACGCTTGCCGGGGTGCGTCCACCCGCGCCGGCACTGGACAAGATCGAAACCGAAGGTCTGGAAATCGAAGTCTCCTACGCGCTGGAAAGCGGTCTCTACATGGACCTGAACGCCAACGTCGTGAACGGAACTGAATACGCGCCCGGTGCCGCGCCGATGGATTGGCGCAATTTGCCGGCAGACAGCGTGCAGCTCACCCTGGGCAAGAAATTTGGCGAGGAACTGGACGTCAGTTGGGAGACTGTAGCCAACAGGTCGATCAACACCGGCACCACGTCCTCGTCCGGTTTCGCCGTTCACAACCTGCGCGCCACCTATGTGCCGCAGAGCGGCGTGCTGAAGGATACCCAGATCCGTGTCGGCATCGAGAACGTGTTCGATCGTGACTACACCCCGCATCTGTCCACGCGCCCGGCGCCGGGCCGCAATTTCAAGCTCACACTGTCCCGAACTTTCTGAGGCTTCGCCATGCGCACGTCAAAACATCTGATCGCAGCCCTATCGCTTGTCTGTTCACAGGCGACGGCGCAGGAAACCCAGCCGCTCTTGTCGGTAGAGCTTAACGCGCAGGAGACAACAGAGGCCGGCTGCCTGCTGAGCTTCATGGTCAGGAATGGACATGCGCAGGAGATCGAGAACGTCGTGTTCGAGACCGTATTGTTCAACACGGCAGGCCAGGTCGATCGACTGACGCTTCTCGACTTTGGCAGCTTTCCCCCGAACAGGCCAAGGGTCCGGCAGTTTCTGGTAGACGGGTTGGCCTGTGATGCGCTGGGGCAGGTGCTGATCAACGGGGCGAGTAGCTGCAAGGTCGCCGGCACGGACAGCCCTATATGTGACAATTCGCTCGGGCTGAGCAGTCGCACCGGCACGGAGTTGACGGGATGAACATGCTGCAAACCCTCCGGCAGGCATTCGGTCAGGTGCTTGACCTTGGCGGCCCCGTCGTCGCTGTGCTGATCGCGGTGTCCATCCTGACCACCGGTGTGATCCTCTACAAGATATGGCAGTTCCAACAAGCTGGCGTCGGGCGCCACAAAGCCTTGCAAGGTGCGGTGGAGGCTTGGGATCAGGGCGATCGCGCAGCGGCGGCTGTGCGGTTGGATGCAAGCACCAGCTATCTCGCGCCGACCTTTCGCATGGCGATGGCGCATCGCAATACATCCGACATTCGCGCGCGGGTAGAGGCCGAGGCCGAGGCGTGCTTTGCCCTTCTTGAACGCGGCTTTCGTCTGCTTGATTCTGTGGCGCAACTGGCGCCGCTGCTGGGGCTTTTTGGCACCGTTCTGGGCATGATCGAAGCCTTTCAGTCTCTGCAGGCCGCCGGAAGTCAGGTTGATCCGTCGCTGCTCGCAGGCGGTATCTGGGTTGCTCTTTTGACGACGGCCGTCGGTCTTGGCGTCGCCATGCCGACATCAGTGGTCCTGTCGTGGCTGGAAAGCCGGATGGCCTCCGAACGGATCCTGGCCGAGCGGGGACTGGCCGCAATCCTGACCCCGACCGGGGCAACCAGCACGCAAGAACGCGTGATCGGCCAGCCTGCCGCCCATGGCGCTTAGACCCGGATACCGCCGCCGCGCGCTTTCGATGACGTCGTTGATCGACGTCATCTTTCTGCTGCTCCTGTTTTTCATGTTGTCCTCGACCTTTTCAAAATTTGCCGAAGTCGAACTGGCGGGAACAGGCTCGCAGGGCGCGGCCACGGAAGACCGGATGCTGTTTTTGCAAGTCACGCCCGATACGCTTCGCCTGAACACTGCGCATCTGGGCATCGAGTCGCTTTCCACGCGGCTGGCAGAACTGGTGACTGACGGAGAAGCCAAGCTGCTGCTCAGCATTTCCGGCGATGTCACGTCGCAGCGCCTGACCGACGTGCTGGTGATCCTGCGCGCTCAGCCAAAGCTCGCCCTCAGCATTCTGGCGCCGACATGAGACGCCCCGCTGCCCGTCGCCGCCAGGAACCGACGATCGCCCTGATCAATATCGTGTTTCTGATGTTGGTGTTTTTCATGATCGCCGGCACGCTCTCGCCGCCCATGGACCGCGATATCTCGTTGGTCGAAACTGAGACGCTGGAAGGGCGCGAACCGCCCGATGCGTTGGTCATCGACAAGACTGGCGAGCTGCGCCATCGCGGCGTCGTCCTGACTTCTGTCGCGGCGTATCTTGATCGGCCGGACCATCGCTCTCGCGGTATTGTGCGCCTGATGCCTGACCGCGACTTGCCAGCCGCCGAATTGCTGCGCATCTCGGCGAAACTCCGTGCGGCGGGTGCGGAAAAGATCCTGATCTCGACCGAAAGGGCGCTGCGATGATCGCCCGATCCCGGTTGGTTTTCTCGGTTGTCCTGCTGGCCTCCTCTGCCTTGCATCTGGGGGCGATGACCCTGATATGGTCCGAGCCGTCTGTGCGCCTTGAGGGCGGCGCGCAGGTTGCCGAGACGTCCCTTGGGTCAAGTTTTGCCGACCTCGCACAAGGTGTTCAGCAGCCAACGGAAGCGGTGCAAGAGGTCACTCAGCCGGTGAAATCTGCGGCGTTGACCCCGGCCAAGCCCACCGTGCAAGAGGTCGCGCAGCCTGCGAAACCTGCGACAGTCGCCCCGAGCAGGCCCAGCGATGTATTGACATCTGAAGCGGTTTCGCAGTCGTCGCCAACTGTTGCAACTGCAATATCGCCCGCCAGTTCAACGGACGTGATTGCGGCATCCCGTGCCACCGACCGGGTCAACCCCGAGATGGCTCCTTCTCCAACAGAACAGGAAGCCGCACCCACCAAGACAACTGCGCAACCTGTTCCGGCTGAAACCGTGGTTGCTGCGATGCCGGAAGCCCCGACCGCGTCGGTCAGGCCCAAAATGCGGGCTGAAAAGCGCTCCGATCCGCCACAAGCCAAACCTGTGGCAAAACCCGCCAAGCCAAAGGGAAACGCCAGCCGGAATGCCAAGGCCGGAGCGCAGACCGGAAAAGCTGCAAAACCTTCCCAAACCAGCCAGCCAGGTAAGGCAAAAACGCGCAAGGCCGAAGGGAACGCAGCGGCGTCCAATTACCCCGGACAGGTCATGCGGCGTCTGTCCCGCGTGCCGCGCCCGCGCAGCTCAGTACGTGGCGTTGCCGTGGTGAAATTCACGATTGCCGGAAATGGCCAGCTGGCAAATGCAACCATCGCCCGCTCGTCCGGCTCTGCCGCCTTGGACCGCGCGGCCCTGGCGATGGTGCGCAAAGCGCAGCCTTTTCCGCCGCCACCTTCGGGAGCGCGCCGAAACTATACGATCAACATCAAAGGCAAGTAACGCCTACGCGCATGATCAGGCGCGGCGGGATTTGTTGCTGCAAAATCCGAGGTTCGGCGGTCAGACCTGCGGCTTGTGTCGCTCGGGCAGGCCATGAGCCTCGGCGCGCAATTGGGCTGCCGCCGATCATTGTGCGCCTCGGTATTGCTCCGGAACTTTTCAGGTCCTCGCCGGTTAATTCTGCAGAACACCCGAAAGACAGGAGAACAACGTCATGGAATATGGTCTGTTTGGATTACTGATCCTGATCGCCGACCTTTACGCGATCTACCAGGTGCTGACATCGGGCACATCAACTGCGGCCAAGGTCGTCTGGACGCTGGCGATTCTGGTGCTGCCGATACTCGGCTTCATCGCGTGGCTGCTTGCAGGGCCGCGTGGCCGAGCTGTCCGAGCCTGAACCACAGGGCTGAAGATCGAAACGAAAGGGCGCGCAAGTCGCGCCCTTTCGGCTTGTGCAGTCCTGTGCGCGGATCAGAAATCAAACAGCTCTTCCAGGAATCCGCCGCGCTTTTTCTTCTTTTGCTCGGCATCCGTCGTGTCGCAGTCCGGGTCCGGGGGGGCGACGGGCGCAGCCAGGATCGAGCGTTCGATGATCTTTTCCAGCTCGCCGCGGTCCAGCCAGACGCCGCGACAGCTTGGGCAGTAATCAATCTCGACCCCCGAGCGGCCGGTCATAACAAGCGGGGTGCCGTCATTCGGGCAAATCATCGAAGGTCTCCTATGGCGGGTTGTGTTAGCCATGATGTGGGCATGATCCTTGGGCGGGGCAACTCCGTCGGCGCCCTCTGGCCTGCGGCAGAAGCTCTCACCGATGACAGCCGCGCGTTTTCGCGATTGCCTGCCCCCCTGTCGGCCCTATGATCACGCGGGCGATGACCCGGAAACCCGACACCCCCCTGCGCCGCGGCTGGACAACCGGGGCCTGTGCCACCGCCGCCACCCGTGCGGCGCTGATGATGCTTTGGGGCGAGGGTGTGCCAAGTTCGGTGCGCATCACTCTGCCCAAGGGGGAACGGCCAAGCTTCGACATCTGCCATACTGCGCAGGGAGATGGCTGGGCCGAGGCGGGCGTGATCAAGGATGCAGGCGACGACCCGGACGTGACGCATGGCGCGATGATCATCGCGCGGGTCGCGGCCTCTGGCGGCGGCGTCACCTTTCGCGCGGGCGCAGGCGTCGGAACCGTGACCATGCCCGGCCTGCCGATCCCGCCCGGAGAGCCGGCCATCAACCCGGTCCCGCGCGAAATGCTGCGCGGAACGGTGGCGGAAATGGCCGCGCGGCTGGGCCAGAAGCCCGATATCGAGATCACAATATCCGTGCCCGGCGGAGAGGCGCTGGCGCAGAAGACGTGGAATCCACGGCTGGGGATCAGGGGCGGGCTGTCGATTCTGGGCACCACGGGGATCGTGCGGCCCTTCTCCTGCGCGGCCTGGATCGCGTCGATCCACCGGGGCATCGACGTGGCGCGCGCTGACGGTCTGACCCATGTGGCGGGCTGCACCGGGGCCACCAGCGAGCGCGTGGTGCAGGGCCTCTATGGCCTGCCCGATCACGCAATGCTGGACATGGGCGATTTCGCGGGCGGGCTGCTGAAATACTTGGCCCGGCACCCGTTGCCGCAGATCACCATCGGTGGCGGCATTGGCAAGATGACCAAACTGGCACAGGGCGCGCGCGATCTGCACTCGGGGCGTAGCCAGGTGGATTTCGAGGCGCTGGCCCGCGACATCGGGATGCCGCGGCTGGCGCAGGCGAATACGGCGCTTGAGGCGTATGAATTGGCGGGTGCGGCAATGGCCGGCTGGGTTGCGGAGAATGCGTTGTTGGCAGTGCGTGCCATGCTGCCTGACAACGTGCGCGCCGATACCGTGGTGATCGACCGGGCGGGCGCCATTCTGGCGCGGGCAGACGCATGACTCTGTTGTTGCTGGCCGGCACTTCTGAGGCAAAGGAACTGGCGCAGGCGCTGGCCCGGCACGGCGTGACTGCCATCGCCTCGCTGGCGGGGGCCACGCGTGCGCCCCGCGATCTGGCATTGCCGACGCGGCATGGCGGGTTTGGTGGCGATGCGGGCTTTGCCGCGTATCTGGAGACAGAGAAGATCACCGCAGTCGTCGATGCCACCCATCCCTTTGCCGCCCGGATCACCGACCGTACCGCGCGCATCTGTGCCGCACGCGGGCTGCCCTACTGCCTGTTGCTGCGTCCCGGCTGGCACCCGGAGCCGGGCGACCGCTGGACCAATATCGACCGCGAAGAAGACGCGGCAAAGCATATCGCCGAAGACGAGAGCGTGTTTCTGGCGACCGGACGGCAGACGCTGGCGCAGTTTGCCAACCTTGCGCCGCGTCGGGTCTGGTGCCGTCAAATCGATCCGCCGCAAGAAGAGTTCCCCTTTGAAAACGGCCAGTTTCTGGTCGGCCGCCCACCGTTTTCGGTCGAGGACGAGATCGCGCTTTTCACCCGGCTGGGGGTCGATTGGCTGGTGGTCAAGAACGCTGGCGGTGCGGCCTCGCGCACCAAGCTGACGGCGGCACGCGCGCTGGGCATCCCGGTTCTGATGCTGCGCCGTCCGGCACCGCCGGACGCCCCGCGCGTCAGCACGGTGTCGCAGGCGCTGGACTGGGTTCTGGCGCTATGATCGGGCGGATCATCGAAACGGACGCAGACGTGCATGAAGGCGCCGAGGCGCTCTGCCGGATATGCCCGCGATTGAAAATGGCCTATGCGCAGACCGGCGCGCTGCCACTGCGGCGCAGACCCGACGGTTTCGCGGAATTGCTCAGCGCGATCATCAGCCAGCAGGTCAGCACGGCCTCCGCTGCCGCGATCTGGGCCCGGATGCAGGACATGCATCTGACCACCCAGCCAGAGATTGCCGCCGCCAGCGAGGACGATCTGCGCGCGGCGGGCCTCAGCCGTCAGAAGATCCGCTATGCCCATGCGCTGGCGGTTGCGGGTATCGACTTTGCGGCCCTGCGCGCCACGCCGACGGATGACGTGATCAAGACACTGACGGCGGTGCCCGGCATCGGCCCGTGGACGGCCGAGATCTATGCGATGTTCAGCCTCGGGCGGGCCGATGTCTTTGCCCCGGGCGATCTGGCCCTGCAAGAGGCGGCGCGCGTTCTGTACGATTTGCCAGAGCGTCCGCGCGAGCGCGCCTTTCGCCAGATGGCCGAGGCGTGGGCCCCTTGGAGATCGGTTGCCGCACGTTTGCTTTGGGCCTACTACCGGGTGGACAAGAAAAGAGAAGGGATCAGATGACGCGCGTATTGCAATCAGGCCGCAAGGAACCGCATTCGGGCACGACACGTTCGATCGTGGTGTTTCTGCACGGTTACGGTGCCAACGGGGCGGACCTTTTGGGGTTGGCCGATCCGCTGGGCGAACACCTGCCAGATACTCTTTTCGTGGCGCCGGACGCGCCGGAAAACGTGCCGGGCATGCCGACGGGCTTTCAATGGTTCCCGATCCCATGGATCGACGGATCGAGCGAGGAAGAGAGCGAGCGCGGCCTGTTATCAGCCGCCAATGATCTCAATGCCTTTCTTGATGCGCTGATGGTGGACGAGGACGTGCTGCCCGAGCAGGTCGTGCTGTTCGGCTTTTCCCAAGGCACCATGATGGCGCTGCATGTGGCACCCCGCCGCGAGGACGAAGTGGCCGGAATCGTCGCCTTTTCGGGTCGTTTGCTGCGTCCCGAACTGCTGGAGGACGAGGTGGTCAGCCGCCCGCCGGTGCTGCTGGTGCATGGTGACGCGGATGACGTGGTGCCGCCGCAATCTCTGCCACAGGCCGCCGAGGCCCTGCAAGGTGCCGGGTGGACCGATGTCTATGCCCATGTGATGAAGGGCACCGGCCACGGTATCGCGCCCGACGGGTTGCAGGTGGCACTGGCCTTCATGGCAGACAAACTGGGGCTGGGATAAATCGTTTCGCGAAAACCTGATACGCAGGTTTTCGCGAAACCCTTTCGGGCGGCGGCGCGCGTTGGTTTACGCGGTCTCTTTGGGCCGCATCATGAGCCAGATCAGCGCCCCGCCCGCCAGCGCCAGAAGCGGTATCATCGCGAGGTTCACGGCGGTCCAACCGGTCTGCGCGTCCCCGCCAGAACAGTTCATCAGCCCGCCCGACGCCAGCGACGCAACCGTGACGCCGCCAAACACCAGCAGGTCGTTCAGCCCCTGCATGCGGCCGCGTTCATTTGGCTCATGTGCGCCCGCCAGCATCGAGGTTGCGCCGATGAAGCCGAAATTCCAGCCAAGGCCGAGCAGGATAAGCGCGATAAAGAAATTCTCGACCTCGATACCGCTCAGCGCCACAAAGCCCGCTGCACCGAGGATCACCAGCCCCGTCGCGACGATTTTTTCCACCCCGAAGCGGGCGATCAGATGCCCGGTGAAGAAGGATGGTGCGAACATCGCCAGCACATGGCCGGTGACCACGTCTGCCGCGACATTGGCGCCGTAACCGCAGCCGACCACGGCCAGCGGGGTCGAGGTCATCACCAGGTTCATCAGCGAATAGGACACCATGGCGCAGATCACTGCGACCGCGATACGCGGGGTCTTGAGCAGTTCCAGCCGGGTGCGGCCCTTGGGACTGTCGGCGTGGGGCGGCACCGGTTTGGGGATGTCGATAAAGAAAAACAGGGTCGAACCGACGATGTTGAGAGCGATCACCGCAAGGTAGGTGCCGAGGAAGGTCACGACCATCGCGTCGGCTGTCAGCTTGACCAGTTGCGGGCCGATCACCGCGCTCACCAGCCCGCCGGCCATCACGTAGGAAATCGCCTTGGGCCGGAAAGCATCGCTTGCGGTGTCGACGGCGGCAAAGCGGTAGAACCCTTGCGCTGACATGTAGCCGCCGGACAGGAAACTGCCCAGAAGGAAGATCGGGAACGAAGCGACATAAAGACCGTATGCCCCGATAAGCGCACCGAGGCCGCCCGCGGCCGTGCCGACGAAGAACCCCGCGCGGCGGCCGTATTTCTGCATCAAGGCCGAAACCGGCGTGGCCGAAAGCATCGATCCCAGGACCAGCAGCGATATCGGCAGCGTCGCAAAACAGACGTTGGACGCCAACGATTGCCCGGCCAGCCCCGCGACGACGAAGATCATCGGCATCTGCGCGCCAAGGAAAGCCTGCGCCATCACCAGCACCGCCACGTTGCGGCGGGCACGGGTATCATCATGCTGGGCGAGGCTGGTTTCAGTCATGGCGAGCGTGCTAGCCCTCTGCGGCGACCTTAGCAAGCCCTGTTCAGGCGGCGTCGATCACATGTGCGAAAGAGCCGCTGACATGCCCGTTGCGCAATCCCATATCGGGCAGCGCGTTGCCTTCGGCGTCGCGAGCGGCAAAGAGCGGCTCTCCGCGTGCGGTCACTGTCGTTGCATAGTGGAACTCGTGACCCGTCAAGGCAGCGCCAAATGGGCCGCCGAGCGGTGTCAGCTGCCGGTAGCCCAGATGCAGCTTGCGCCGGGCAAAGGATGTCTCCAGCCCGAGCAGCCCGGCCATCGCATGGGCTGTGCCATCCGCATCGGTCAAACCTTGCCCGAGTACCATGTAACCGCCGCATTCGGCGTAGATCGTGGTCGTGTCGGCGGCACGGCGCAGGCTGTCCATGAAAGTGTGGTTTGCCGCCAGCCGCCCCGCGTGCAGTTCGGGATAGCCGCCGGGCAGGTAGATGAAATCGGCCTCGGGCACGGGCTGATCGGCAAGCGGAGAGAAGAACCGCAGTTCCGCACCCGCACTGTGCCAATCCGCCAACAGATGCGGATAGGCAAAGGCAAAGGCCAGATCGCGGGCAACCGCGATGCGCTGGCCGGGCGGGGGCATATGCCGCGCCGTGCCGGGCGCGGGCAGGGGGGCGGCTAGGGCCATCAACGCTTCCACGTCCAGTGAGGTCTCCAGCGCGTCGGCGGCGGCTTCCAGAAACGTCTCCAGCGCGGGATGTTCGCCTGCCTGCACCAGCCCAAGATGGCGCGAGGGCTGCACCAGTGCCGGATTGCGGTGCAGCGCCGCCAGCACTGGCAGGCCCAGAGGCGCCAGCGCGCGGCGCAGCATTGCTTCGTGCCGGTCGGAGCCGACATTGTTGAGGATCACGGCCGCCACGCGTACGTCAGCGGCAAACCCGGCAAAGCCCGCAACTAGTGGGGCCACCGAACCGGCCATGCGGCCTGCATCCACCACCAGCACCACCGGCAGACGCAGGATGCGCGCCAGATCGGCCACCGCGCCGCGCCCGTCGGGCGGCGCCCCGTCAAACAGACCCATCGCGCCTTCGATCAGCAATGTCCCATCGCCTGCCACAAGGGCGCGGATACGCGCCGGCGTCATCGCCCATGCGTCAAGGTTCAGGCAAGGCTGGCCACTTGCGGCGGCGTGAAATGCCGGGTCGATATAGTCCGGGCCGGACTTGGCGCTGCGCACGGCCATGCCCTGACGCCGCAACAGGCGCAGCAATCCCAATGTCACGGTTGTCTTGCCCGCGCCCGATGCGGGCGCGGCGATGATGAGCCCGCTCAAGACGCCTCGGCGGGGTGCCCCCGGCCCAGCGGGTCGGTGTTGCGCGGCGGATCTCCCGCCATCATGCCCTGCCAGTCCAGCACCTGTCGCATCAAGACAGAGCGCCCGACGCACAGGATCGCGGGCGGCTCCAGCCCGCTGGCGGCGATGTCGGCAGGCATGCGCGCCAATGTGGTTTCCAGCACCTGCTGCTGGTCGGTGGTGGCCGAGCAGACAACGGCGCAAGGCTCGTCCCCGGGGCGGCCCGCATCCAGCAAGGCGCGGCTGATCTGGTCGACATGCTTCATGCCCATGTAGATCACCAACACCTGGCTACCATCTGCGATCGCCTTCCAGTTCAGCGAAGAGGGCGTGTTGCCCGACTGATCATGGCCGGTCACGAAGGTCACGGATTGGTTCACGTCGCGATGGGTGACGGGAATGCCCGCATAGGCCAGCCCGCCGATGCCCGCGCTGATGCCGGGGATGATCCGCACCGGCACGCCGTGTTGCACCAAGGTTTGCGCCTCTTCACCGCCCCGGCCAAAGACGAAAGGATCACCGCCCTTGAGGCGCAGCACGCGTTTGCCAGCGCGGCTGAGATCGACAAGCCGGAGCGAGATATCGCGCTGCACCGCTGACGGCTTGCCGCCGCGCTTGCCAGCATAGATGTGTTCGGCCTGCGGTGCCCAATCCAGGATCGTCTTCTGGACCAGTGCATCATAGATCACCACATCCGCCTGTCGCAGCGCGTTGAGCGCGTGCAGGGTGAGCAGGCCCGGATCGCCGGGACCGGCACCGCATAGCCACACCCAGCCGGGTTCCAGTTCAGGCCATTGGCCACGGGGAAAGGGGATCGAGTCGGTCATCGTTTCTATATGGCGATATTTTGGCCGCGCGAAAAGGCTGTACGCGACCGGTTACCACCCCGCCAGCGACATCGGCGTTCGCACGGGCGCATCGCGACAGGGGCACTGTCAGGGCAGAGGCCGCGAGGGCGCGACGCTGTTCCGAATGACCGGGGGGGATTGGAAAAACATCCCGAATTCACGGTGCCAAAGGCAAGGAGCACGTTACCATTTCCCGCTGAGGCCCCGCGCCATGAGCGCCAGCCGATCCCGAAACGGCGCCGGGGTCAATGCGCCCTGCGCCACCCGTTCGGGCGTTTCTGCGGCACGGCGCAGGACGGTACCGGCCTGCCACGCCGCCAGCAATGCGGGGGACGCTGCCCGGCTGACGCTGCTGCGCGCCGCGCGTGCCTGTTTCAGACGGGCCAGACCGCCCCGCGCCAGATCGGCCACCGCTGTCGTGCGCCCGTCAACCAGCGGCACGCGCTTTGCCGCCTCCAGCGCCGGGATGGCGCGCAGGAAATTGGCCAACCCTGCGGCATAGCCCGCATCCAGCACCGGTGCCGCCTCGACCGGGCCAAGGGCGCGGGCTGCCGCCAGCATCAGGTGGCCGGACGTCTCGGTCAGGTAGCGGTCGAAATGCGCTGCGTCCTCGAAAGCGTCCTTGTAGATATCCCAGCGCCGCGCGGCGATCAGCGTATCCAGCAGCGCCGCCCCCTCGGCATCCAGAACGCGGGCGAGCGGTGTGACCACCTCGTGCCGCCGTACCGTGCCGCCCGATCTGATCTCTTCCAGCGCGTCGCGCCACCATTGCAGGCGCATCTCGGCGATCATCGGCTCTTCTGTCAGCCACGGCGCGCGGGCCACCTCGACATTGAAGGCATAGATCGCAAACAGCGCGGGGCGCGCGGCCACAGGGGCCGCCATCGCCGCCCGGAACCGCTCCGGATCGCCGCGCCGAAGGGTATCGGCGCACGCGATCAGATCGTCGTCAAACCGAACACTGGCCATCAGGCAGGCCGGGCCGTCGCGCCCGTCGCGACTTCGTTTTCGCGGATGAGCTTCCAGTAGATCGCGTCGAGCAACGCCTCGAAAGAGGCATCGACGATGTTCGGGCTGACACCCACCGTGGACCAGCGGCGGCCCTGCCCATCTTCGCTGTCGATGATGACGCGGGTCACGGCCTCGGTGCCGCCCTGGGTGATGCGCACCTTGAAATCCACCAGATGCATGTCTTCGACCGCAGCTTGGTAACGGCCCAGATCCTTGGCCAGCGCCTTGGCCAGCGCGTTCACCGGGCCACGGTCGCTGCCCGCACCATCCATCGATTCGCTGACCGACAGCTTTTTCACACCATCGACCTTCACGACCACAACGGCCTCGGACAGCGAGACCATTTGGTTGTGCTTGTTCTTGCGCCGCTCCACCGTGACCTTGTAGCGCTTGACCTCGAAGAAATCGGGCATGAGGCCCAGTTCGGCGCGCGCCAGCAGCTCGAACGACGCCTGCGCGCTGTCATATGTGTAGCCGCGATCCTCGCGCGCCTTGATCTCGTCCAGGATGCGCGCCAGCGCCGGGTTGTCATCCGCCACGTCCAGCCCCGCCTCGGCCAGCCGGCGGCGCAGGTTCGACTGGCCCGCCTGATTGGACATCGGGATGATCCGCGCATTGCCCACCAGCGCCGGGTCGATATGTTCATAGGTCGTCGGATCCTTGAGGATCGCACTGGCATGCAGCCCGGCCTTGTGGGCAAAGGCCGATGCGCCGACATAAGCGGCCTGCCGGTTCGGCACCCGGTTCAGGATATCGTCCAGCTGGCGGCTGACCTGCGTGAGCCCCCGCAGCGCGTCCGGCGTGATACCGGTCTGGTAGGCGCTGGCGTAGGGTTCTTTCAGCAGCAACGTCGGGATCAGCGTCGTCAGGTTGGCATTGCCGCAGCGCTCGCCCAGCCCATTGAGCGTGCCCTGCACCTGCCGCGCGCCCGCATCGATGGCCGCCAGCGATCCGGCAACGGCATTTTCGGTGTCGTCATGGGTGTGGATGCCCAGATGGTCGCCGGGAATGCCCGCCGCGATCACCTGCGCCGTGATCTGCCCGATCTCCTGCGGCAGCGTCCCGCCATTGGTATCACACAGCACGACCCAGCGCGCACCGGCGTCATAGGCGGCCCGCACGGCCTTCAGCGCATAAGCGGGATTGGCGCGGTAGCCGTCAAAGAAATGTTCGGCGTCGAACAATGCCTCGCGGCCTTGCGCCACGATATAGGCGATGGAGCGCGCGATATTCTCGATGTTATCGTCCAGCGTGATCCCCAGTGCGGTGGTCACGTGGAAGTCATGGGTTTTGCCGACAATGCAGATGGCTGGCGTGCCCGCGTTGATCACCGCAGCCAGCACATCGTCGTTTTCCGCTGATCGGCCCGCGCGCTTGGTCATGCCGAATGCGGTCATGGTGGCGCGTGTTTTGGGGGCGTCATCGAAGAATGCGCTGTCGGTCGGGTTCGCGCCCGGCCAGCCGCCTTCGATATAGTCGATCCCGAGCTGGTCGAGTGCTTCGGCGATGCGGATCTTCTCGGGCGTTGAGAACTGCACGCCCTGCGTCTGCTGCCCGTCGCGCAGCGTGGTGTCGTAGAGGTAAAGGCGGGTGCGGCTCATGGCTTTGCCTTCGTCGAGTCACAACGGCCGTGCCGCTTGCGGCACTGCCAGTCCCCGGCCGCCCCCCCGGGCGGGGGCTTCACCCCCACAAGCGGCCGGGGGCTGGCCTTGCGTTGGAGTGCGGCGCTCATTTCAGGGCGTCCAGTTTGGAGGGGTCGAAGTTGGGCCCTTGGATTATCTCAATGCCTTGCTTACTCATTTGGACTTCTGCTCCGGCATCAGTAATCGCTGCCTTGAGGCGATCTAATTGCTTGAAGCATTCCTTCGGGTCAGCCCCTGGCTTTTGCATCTTTGCAGTAGCTTCAGCACGCAAATTGAAAAGTAAGTGCGTGAGATGGGTAAAGTCAAAAAAGGGAATGTTCGTAGTCCAAGAACCAAGTTTTGGAGTTAGTAGGCCCAGCAAATTTGCAGAGGCCACAAACCGTGACTTCAGCTCGTCCATGTCTATGTTGTCATATAAACTAGGCGATTTTCCAAAGTCAGAAATATCTCTTGCCATACCGCGAAGATTAGTCAGCGCAGCGGGCGTGTTAAGATCTTCCGCGAGATTTTGTAACAGGCTCGGATCAGGCTCAGAAGGAGCCACCATTTCCGAAAGTTTCCGCCACTTGAGCAATTCACGTTTAGCTTGCTCCGCCTTCTCAGCCGTCCAGTCCATCGGCTTGCGATAATGCGTGCTGAGAAACACGAACCGGATCACTTCGCCCGGTACGCCCTGATCCAGCAAATCCCGCACGGTAAAGAAGTTGCCAAGGCTCTTGGACATCTTCTTGCCCTCGACCTGCAACATCTCGTTATGCATCCAGACCTGCGCGAACCCGCCCTCGGGATGGGCGCAGCAACTCTGCGCGATCTCGTTCTCGTGGTGTGGGAACATCAGGTCATTGCCGCCGCCGTGAATATCGAAACTCTCGCCCAGCAATTCATAAGCCATCGCCGAACATTCGATATGCCAGCCGGGCCGGCCACGCCCCCAGGGGCTGTCCCATCCCGGCAGGTCCGGTGTTGACGGTTTCCACAAAACGAAATCCATCGGATTACGTTTGTAGGGGGCCACCTCGACACGCGCACCGGCGATCATGTCATCGACCGTGCGGCCCGAGAGCGCGCCGTATTTGCTGTAGCTTTCAACGGCAAAGAGGACATGCCCCTCGGCCTCATAGGCGTGGCCCTTGGCGATCAGATCCTCGATCATCGCCACCATCTGCGGGATGAACTGGGTCGCGCGCGGCATGGCGTTGGGCTGCAGCGCCCCCAGCGCGCCCATGTCCTCCAGAAACCACTGGATTGTCTCTTCGGTGATCTCGCCGATGGCGCGCCCGCTCTGGGCGGCGCGGGCGTTGATCTTGTCATCCACGTCGGTGAAATTGCGCACATAGGTGACATGATCCGCTCCGTAGACATGCCGCAGCAGCCGGTAGAGCACGTCGAACACCACCACCGGGCGGGCGTTGCCCAGATGCGCGCGGTCATAGACGGTGGGGCCGCAAACATACATCCGCACATTGGTCTTATCGAGTGGGGTGAACACCTCCTTGCGGCGGGTCTTGGTGTTGTGCAGCTTGATCGTGGTCATGAAGCGTCCTCGCGCGCAGGGTTGCGGCGGGCTTAGCAACTAACTCTCGAATTTGAAATAGTAGACCGGCCCGCCCGAGATGTCTCAGCAGGTAATGCAGCAGATAATGATGCATGTCTTGGTCATGACGCGAACTTAGGCTCAGGTGCGCAAACGGTCAAGTGTCATACGCCAAAGCCTGCGGTGCTGCGCAATGCACATCGGTTGCCATCGGGGTCGTGGAATTCCGCTGTCTCTTCTGCATCGGCGATCCGCTACTACGAGACCGAAGGCCTTGTGGCGCCCGACCGGACCGACACGGGGCAGCGCCGTTATGCGCGCTCGGACATCCGGTGGTTGTCCTTCGTGATGGTCAGCCAGGGCCTCGGGTTTTCCATCGCCGAAATCCGCGCCGCGCTCGAAAGCCTGCCCGGCGACCGCACCCCGGACAAGCGTGACTGGGCGCGCATCTCTGCCCGGTTCGGCGCGGAGCTGGATGCGCGGATTGCGCAGATGCAGGAACTGCGCGCCAGGCTGGACGGGTGCATCGGCTGCGGTTGCCTGTCGTTGCGTACATGCGCGCTCTACAATCCGCGGGACCGCGCGCGGCGGCACGGGGCCGGGCCGCGCTATCTGATGGGGGACAGCAGCGATTGCGATTGACATCCGTCCGGCGCGCTGGCTGTTTCGGCTGATTACACGGAAGGAGAGACGCGGCATGCAGGTATCGAAGCGGCTGAAAAACATCATCGGCGACGGATCAGACGGCTGGGGCGTGTTCTATCGCGCCCGCCAGATGAAGGCTGATGGCGTCCCTGTGGTCGAACTGACGGTGGGCGAGCATGATATCCCCACCGATCCCGATATCTTGCAGGCGATGTATCGCGCCGGGCTGGATGGCCATGTGGGCTACCAGAACTTTCAGGGTTTGCCGGCCCTGCGCGAAAAGATCGCGGACCGGGTGCAGCGCAGCACCGGCGCGCCGACCAACCCCGACCAGGTGCTGATCGTGCCAGGCGGTCAGGCCGGTCTGTTTGCCACCCATAACCTGGCCTGCGACGTGGGCGATACCGCGCTCTTCATCGATCCGTATTACGCGACCTATCCGGGCACGATCCGCAGCGTGGGCGCGATCCCCAAGGCGATAACGGCCAAGGCCGAAAACACCTTTCAGCCGGATGCGGCGGATATCGCGGCAGCGGCGGAAGAGGCGGGGGCGGTTTCGTTGTTGATCAACTCGCCCAACAATCCCACCGGTGTGATCTATTCCCAAGAGACGATGGATGGAATCGCGCGGGTCTGCCGCGATCACGACCTGTGGCTGATCTCGGACGAGGTCTATGACACGCAGGTGTGGGACGGCACGCATCTGAGCCCGCGCGCGCTGCCGGACATGGCCGAGCGTACGCTGGTGATCGGGTCGATGTCCAAGAGCCATGCGATGACCGGCAGCCGGATCGGCTGGGTCATCGCGCCGGAAGAAGCGATCGGGTACATGGGCGATCTGGCAACCAACACTACCTACGGTGTGCCCGGTTTCATCCAGATGGCGGCACTGCACGCGCTGAACAAGGGGCCGGATTTCGAAGCCGAGATTGCCGCGCCGTTCCGGCGGCGCCGCGATCTGGTGATGGGCCTGCTGGAGGGGCAGAACGTGGTGCGCGCAATCCCGGCAGAGGGGGCGATGTATGTCATGCTCGATATCCGCGCGACCGGCATGAGCGGCGAGGCTTTCGCGATGGCGCTGCTGGAGGCACATCACGTTGCGGTCATGCCGGGCGAAAGCTTTGGCGCGGCGGCGGCGGGGCATTTGCGGGTGGCGCTGACCGTGGCGGATGACCGGCTGGAGGCCGCGCTGCGGCAATTGCTGGAATTCGCGGCAGAGCACGCAAGGCGGGCTGCAGAATAGTACGCCGCGTGATGGTCCAAAAGCGACACGGGTCGTAATTGGGACAGACAGGGCAATCCGGGGTGGCCTTAGCTGGGACACCATGACGAGGGATTGGCCATGAATCCATGCTGCAAGATCGCACTTGTGATCTATACGATCGGGGCAGAACGGGGACGCGCGGCGCGCGGTGGTCCGGGGCAACGTTTCTGACGTTTCACCCCTGACACCCACCCGCAGACACGGGATATCCCCAAAATGACAGAGACCATTTCGCGCCGCTCCGGTGGCCGCGCCGCCCGCCGCGCAAGCCGCGCCGCACCGCTCATCGACAGCCAGCGCCCGATCCGCCCCGGCATGTCCGGCGGTCAGTACAAACCTCTCAGCCAGCACGATGTCGAACGCATCCACGAGACAGCCCTTGATGCGCTGGAACAGATTGGCCTTGCCGATGCGCCGCCCAGCGGGGTCGAGCATCTGACCCGCGTGGGCGCCATCCTGGGCGATGACGGGAGGCTGCGCTTTCCGCGTGCCTTGGTCGAGGACACGGTGGCGCGCGCGAACAAGGAGATCACCCTGTTCGGGCGCGATCCGCGCCACGACATGCATCTGGCCGGGGCCAAGGTGCATTTCGGTACCGCCGGTGCCGCCGTGCACATGGTCGATGTGGAGGGGCGCAACTATCGCGAATGCACGGTGCAGGATTTGCACGATGCAGCGCGCATCGCTGATGTGTTGGACAACATCCATTTCGTGCAGCGCCCGATGGTGTGCCGAGACATTCCCGACAATTACGAGATGGACCTGAACACGATCTATGCCTGCTGTGGCGGCACCACCAAACATGTCGGCACGTCCTTCACCGACCCTAGCTATGTCAAGGGTGCGCTGGAGATGCTGCACCTGATCGCGGGCGGCGAGGACAAGTGGCGCGAACGGCCATTTGTCAGCAACTCCAACTGCTTTGTCGTGCCGCCGATGAAATTTGCCACCGAGGCCTGCCAGGTGATGGAGGCGTGTATCGAAGGCGGCATGCCGGTGCTGCTGCTCAGCGCGGGCATGGCGGGGGCCACGGCGCCATCGACCATCGCGGGCGCCATCGTGCAGGCGACGGCCGAGTGTCTGGCGGGACTGGTTTATGTCAACGCGGTCAAGCCCGGCCATCCGGCGATCTTTGGCACATGGCCTTTTGGTCTCGATCTGCGCACCGGTGCCATGACCGGCGGATCGGGCGAACAGGCGTTGCTGAGTGCGGGCTGCGCGCAGATGCACAAGTTCTACGGCCTGCCCGGCGGCGCGGTGGGCGGGATCACCGATGCCAAATTGCCGGACATGCAGGCGGGATGGGAGGCGATGTGCTCGAACGTGATGTCGGGCCTGTCGGGGCTGAACATGGTCTACGAGGCGGCGGGTATGCATGCGTCGCTGCTGGGGTTCTGCCACGAATCGCTGATCCTGAGCGATGATCTGATCGGCCATGCGCTGCGCTGTGTGCGCGGAATCGAGGTGGATGAAGAGACCTTGGCGCTTGAGCAGATCCGCGAGGTTTGTCTTGGCGGGCCGGGGCATTACCTGGGAACGTCGCAGACGCTGTCGCGGATGCAGTCGGACTACCAGTATCCCAATCTGGGCAATCGGATGAGCCCCAAGGAGTGGGACGAAAAGGGCAAACCCGATCTGATGACCGAAACGATTGCGCGCAAGGAAGAAATCCTGGCCGAACGCGCGGCGGCGCGGTTCGATCCGGCGACGGATGCCGCGATCCGCGAGGCGTTCAAGATCCACCTGCCCGCGTAGGGCGGGCGCCAAGCGCCACGCGTTTCAATCGCAACCCGCAGGGAGGGGTGACCCCGCCCTGCGGTATCTATTTGCCCAACATCCACACGCCATCCGGCCAGAACGCGTGATAGGCAAAGGCGAACATCACGTCATGGGGCAGGTCGCGCCCAGCCTTGTCGCGCACCCGCACCGTGCCCACGTCCCTGCCCTTGGCGATGACGCCGGAATCGAGCGCGGAAGCCTGCCCGGCCTCCCAGCTGAGCGTGACTCCGGCCTCCGTGATCGTGCCTTCGTTGCGGATGCGCTCCATGGTCCATGCGCGGTCGCCGACGCGCACCACCCGCACCAGCGGCGGGATGCCGTGCGGCGGGTTCTCGCCATTATAGAGAAACGGGCGTTCGAGGCTGTCATAGCCCTGATAGGGGTTGCGCCCGTATTGGCGGCCGCTGCCCGGTTCGGCCATCACCAGCCCATCCGGATTGCGCGCCTTGTATTGCGCCCAGCTTTCCATCCATGTGGGCAGCGCCTTTAGCTGCGTTCCGGTCAGCTCGCCAACGATGGCGGTGCCGATGGCCTGTTGCCACCAGCTCTGGGTTTCGCGGTCATACATCACCATGTCCGAATTGCGCAGCTTGCCCGAGACGCCAAAGCTGAGCGTGCCGTGCGGCGTGCGCCGATCAAAGGTGATGCCGGAATTGCACAGCGGGCAGAAGGTGACGGCTATGGGCACGCCGCCCACGGTGTCATTCACGATCTCGTGCCACATCAGGTAGCGGATCGGATAGGCGCGCGGCGGGCTGCCCGCGATCTCGACGGTGATGACCGGCTCTGTCGGCTCTATCTGGCGTTCATCCGCAACCTTGCGGAACTTGGGGTCGTACACCGCCGGAATGCCGTCCTTTGGCGGGCCGCCATCACGGATCTCGGTCCAGTTGGTGATGCTGGTTCGGGCAAAATCCGTGTCCGGCCATTCGTGTTTCCAGAAGTCCGGGTTGGCATTGGCGATACCAGCGCCAAGGATCAGCGCGGCGAGGAATGTGAACAAACGAGGCATGTGCGCTCCTGCGGTCGGGTCCGTCCAGCATGGCGCGCGGGCGCATTTCTGACCATCCCCGCGCACGCGAATGTGACGGGCAGTGTGCGCAAGGCGTGTCGTGAAACGCGTCAGTCCTGCTTCTGGTCTTGTTCGTACTTCTCCATCACCGCAGTCCAGCGGCGGTGGCGCATCAGCTTGCGAAAGGCGCGTTCCAGCTCGTCCACCGCGCCCCGTTCGTACCAGCGGCCATGGGCAAGGATCATCCGGCGCGGCTGCCATGCCACCATCTGGTCCACCGCATCGGCCAGCCGCTCGCGGTCGCGAAAGCTGAACTTCATGTCCGGGGGCATCTTGCCGTCGGTGTCGTCGATCCCCGCCAGCCAGATCAGCGGGCGCATCCAGAACGGCAGCTTGGCGGTTTCGAAATTTTCGATCAGGTCGGTGATGATCAGGGTCTCGGAGCTGCTGTGGAAAAACACCACTTCGCGGTGGATCTTGCTGCCCTCGACGATGATCTGGTCGATCTGGCCCGCCCAAGGTGTTTCTGCCTGCGGGCCGAGGTCATGATCAAAGTGCAGCGTCAGACCCTTTTTCGCGGCGCGCTGCGTCACGCCGGGCGCCGCCCAGGCCTGCGCGTCGGGATAGGCCGCCTGCCAGTCGGCGATATGGGCGTAGTGAATCCAGTTGGGCGCGATGAGGTGGCGCACCGGGCCGAGCGCGTCCAATTCGGCCCGCAGGCTGTCTGTCAGTTGGGTAGGCGAATGCACCCAGAGATCGCCATTCTCCAACTGCACCACGGTGGCGCGGGTCGAGAATGGCAGACCCATGAAGCGAATATGCGGCCCGTCGATCAGCCAAACCCGAGGTGCCACGGGTTTGGCTGTGTTCAAGGGCTCGTAGCCGGTTGGACGGGCCGCGGATGTCATCGGTTCAGTCGATGACCTTGACCGAGGTCATCACGTCGGGCTGGCCGATCACCGCACCATTGCGGCCTTTGCCCCGCTTGATCGCGTCCACCACGTCCATGCCTTCCGTCACCTTGCCCACAACGGTGTATTGACCGTTCAGGGCTGGCTCTGGCGCGAACATGATGAAGAACTGGCTGTTGGCGCTGTCGGGGTTCTGGCTGCGGGCCATGCCGACGATTCCGCGCTCATAAGGGATGTCCGAAAACTCGGCCTTGAGATCGGGCTTGTCCGATCCCCCGGACCCCACGCGGTTCATTTCGCCGCCTTCCAGCTTGCCGAATTCGACATCGCCGGTCTGGGCCATGAAGCCCTCGATCACCCGATGAAACACGACGCCGTCATAAGCGCCCGCGCGGGCCAGATCAGCGATCTGCGCCACGTGGTTCGGCGCGATATCCTCGAAGAGGTCGATCGTGACGGTGCCATTCGCTTCGCCCGCCACTTCGATTTGCAGCCCGGTGGCCAGCGCCGGGCCGGCCACGCAGAACGCCAACGCGGTGAGTGCGTTACGCAGCATCGGCGGCAACCTTGACGCTGATCATCCGGTCGGGGTTCGCAGGCGGCTCGCCGCGTGTGATGGCATCCACATGCTCCATTCCCTGGATCACGCGGCCATAGACGGTGTATTGCCCGTTGAGGAAATGGTTGTCGGAAAAGTTGATGAAGAACTGGCTGTTGGCGCTGTCGGGGTTCTGGCTGCGCGCAGCGCCAAGGGTGCCACGATCATGTGGGATCTTGCTGAACTCGGCCTTGAGGTTTGGCAGATCGCTGCCGCCGGTGCCGGCCGCACGCGGGTTGTAGTCTTTTTCCATGTTGCCGTTCTGCACGTCGCCGGTCTGGGCCATGAAGCCATCGATGACGCGGTGGAAACACACATTGTCATAGGCACCGGCGCGGGCCAGTTCCTTCATCCGGGCGCAATGGCCGGGGGCAACGTCGGGCAACAGCTCGATCGCGACGGTGCCACCTGTCAGTTCCATCAGGATCGTGTTTTCCGGGTCTTTGATTTCAGCCATCGAGGCCTCCTGTTTTGTCTGGTTCGGCCTTTTACCTATGGTCTTGGCCCCTGAATGCCAAGCGCAGAGGTTGACGGTACGGTGGTATCGGGCCATGAGAGCGCGCAAACACTGTACCAAGGGGGCCCCGATGAGCTGGAAAACGCTGGATGACATGGACCTTGCGGGCAAGCGCGTCCTGACCCGGGTCGACATCAACGTTCCGGTTGAAAATGGTCGTGTCACCGATGCCACGCGGATCGAACGCATCGTGCCTACGATCAACGACATTCTGGAACGGGGCGGCAAACCGATCCTGCTGGCGCATTTCGGGCGGCCCAAGGGCAAGGTGGTGCTGGACCTGTCGCTGCGCGTCGTGCTGCCCGCACTGCGCGCCGCACTGGGCCGGTCGGTGCGGCTGATCGAAACGCTGGAAGGGGCCGAGAACCTGACCACCGAGGCGCACGCCGCCGATGTGCTGTTGCTGGAGAATATCCGCTTCTACCCCGGCGAAGAGAAAAACGATCCCGATTTCGCCCGCCGCTTGGCCGGTCTGGGGGACATCTATTGCAACGATGCGTTTTCCGCCGCACACCGCGCACATGCCAGCACCGAAGGGATCGCGCATCTCATGCCGTCCTGTGCGGGCCGCCTGATGCAGGCCGAACTGACCGCGCTGGAGGCCGCATTGAGCAACCCCAAGCGCCCGGTCGTGGCCGTGGTCGGCGGCGCCAAGGTGTCGACCAAGCTGGATTTGCTGGGCAACCTGGTCGAGAAGGTCGACAGCCTGGTGATCGGTGGCGGGATGGCCAACACGTTTCTTGCCGCACAGGGGTTGGGCGTCGGCACATCGCTGTGCGAGCACGAGATGGCGGGCACCGCGCGCGAGATCATGGGCAAGGCGGCGGCCGCGGGCTGCGAGATCATCCTGCCCGCTGATATCGTCGTGGCCCGCGCGTTCGAGGCGAACGCACCGCATGAAGTGCTGGCGGTGCATCTGTGCCCCGAAGACGCGATGATCCTGGATGCGGGCCCCACCAGCGTGAAACGGCTGGAGCGGGTGTTTGATGGCGCCAAGACGCTGATCTGGAACGGCCCACTGGGCGCGTTCGAGCTGGAGCCGTTCGATGCGGCCACCAATGCCGCCGCGCGCCATGCTGCGGCCCTCAGCAAGGCCGGGAAACTGATTTCGGTTGCCGGTGGCGGCGATACCGTCGCGGCGCTGAACCAGGCGGGCGCGGCAGAAGATTTCACCTATATCTCGACCGCGGGCGGGGCGTTCCTCGAATGGATGGAAGGCAAGGACCTGCCGGGCGTTGCGGCGCTGAAAGGTGAGACGGCCGCGTAAGGGGGGGCGGATATTCCGTCAAACCCCTTACCAGATGTGTTGATGATCGCGACCATGTCGGTTGCGATCATCAAAAAGACGAACCTCCGCTTCGAGCCCTTTTTGACTAATGTTGCGTCTCGCACGAATGTCGGCTTCCTTTGCAGCCGCCAAAACCGTGACAAAATCAAATCCGGTTTTGCCAAGGGTTTGTGGCACATGATTTCTTCGGAATTTCAGTGGGTGCCAGCACGTGGACAAAAATGACCCTTTGTTTAACGATCAGGTGGGCTGCGGGATCCTGCCAAAATCGAGGGTTTTTTGTGCCTTTTTGAATGACCTCTATTCGTCAAACTGTTCGAGGAAGTGCGCGACCGCTTCCACGACATCCTGCGCGATTGGCAAGTCTGGATCCGCATAGGCGGCATAGTTAGTGGCTGTGTCATCGGACGAGACGACCTTCAACACGTGGTTAACATCCGGTGCAAACGAAAGGGTAGCCTCTGGCGCGGCGTCCGCGAGCCTGCGGGCATCTGTCTCACCCACCTGAAGGTCACGCAGGCCTTGAATGATAAGAACGGGGACGCGAGTCTGGGCCATCAGCGCGGCAGGATCGTAGGCGAACGCGTCGATTAGGAAGCCCTGCACCACCGGCGCAAACAGAGGCTGTAGGGCGGGATGAAATGCGCTTACATCCACCCGCTCGCCACGCTCCAAGGCCATGATCGCCTCGTCTGCCTCAGACAGGATCGGGGCGTTGGCTGGGTTGGCATGCAACTGCTCACGAAGCACAGTGCCAAGCGGTCGGCCCGGAGTGCTGACCAAGATCAGGCCACATGGGTTAGGTAGGCGCGCGATGGCCACCAGCGCGACCAGACCGCCCTCACTGTGTCCAAGCGGCACGATGCACCGTGTGCCGCCGTCTGTCCTTGGCAGTCGATCCCGGATGGCCTGAGTCCAAGCGAGTAGATCATCGCCATAGGCCGTGATTGTCACGTCGTTGGGGTCGGGGATCGCGCTCATCGAGCCGAACATTCCGCGTTTGTCGATGCGCAGTGAAGGAATTCCTTGCTCGGCCAGTGCTTCGGCGAGCAGCGCATAGGGCGCAGCCGAGATACCGAGGGGAGAATTGCCGTTGCGGTCAGTCGGCCCTGATCCGGGCACAATCAATACTACAGGTGCTTCATCGGAGATCGCGCCGTCGCCAACCGGCAAGGTCAGGGTTCCCGCGAGAGAGCCTTCAGGGCCGGGTGCGGTCAGTTCCTGCTGGATTGCCAGTTCAACGCTTCCGTTGTCTGTCTGAGCGACCGAGGTGGAGGCTGAAACGATGCTGAAAGAGAAAACCAGTGTTCGAACAATCGACCCGATGGGTACCGCCATAGCCATGTCCTTTCGAAACAATCATCGTGCGCGAACGTTCCAATTTTTAAGAATTTCTTGCAAGGTTCCAGTGTGGAAACTGGTAAATTCATGCTCACGAATGAACATTTCCAGCCTTCCCAAAAGGACCGTTTTTGGCACGTCGCATTCTCCGATACCTGACATTGGTGCCATTGCAGCGAATTCTCACTTCGTCCTGTGTGGATGGCTCCTTTTTTGCAAGTCCTATTTGTGCTGGCGTTTTGTCAGAAGCAGTCTTGTGTTCGGCCT
>NZ_JAPWHW010000019.1 GCF_028369135.1 Roseovarius sp. ZX-A-9 | reverse complement strand
CTTGCATAGATGAGTTGGTCAGATCAGTTTAAGAATCCAGTATGAGCAACTGGGGTGTTAGGGTATCCCCCATTGTTGCTGGGGCTTGGTTGTAGGATTTTCGCGGCCATTTTCAGTTGCCAGGCGGATGTCAATTCGTCGCTGCCCATGTCGAGGCGCGCGTTGTTGTTGGAGCCGAGCCTCTCGATGGAAATCTGCTGTGAACCGGCATGCAATTTTGGATCTGACTCAAAGTTGATGCACCTCGCTGATTATGATGCCGCGACAAGGCGGGCCCTGAGCAAATCGATGTTCGCGCGGCCGTACATCTGGCGTTTCAGGGTCTTCAGCCGGTTGATCTGGCCCTCGGTCTGACCATTCGACCATGGTTCTCGCAACGGGGCCTCAACGGCGGTGTAATCTCGCCGGAGGCCGCGGGCGAAGGACGCTATCATGCTGTCTTTTGCCGCGTCGAGCCAGGCCGATAATTCGCCCTCGCGGGCGTTGCGCACCATATCGGTGAACTGTTTTTTCAGTAACCTGGCAGACCCTCGAAAATCTCCGCACCCTGATGTTGACCTACAAAAAGCGGCAGGCCGTTGCAGAGGACCGCGAGCTAGCGCGAATTTTATGGTGGTATCTAAGGTGGTATGGCGGAATGAAACTTAAGGTTTTCTCTTAGTTTCATAGCATTGGAAGGGGATGGTGGCGGACCGAGGAGGATTCGAACCCCCGACCCCTTGATTCGTAGTCAAGTACTCTATCCAGCTGAGCTATCGGTCCACTGGGGCAGCATCTAGCGGCTGGCGTGGCGGTTGGCAAGGGGGGGATGCGCAGAAACTGAACCGCTTTCAACCGATATTGCCCTTGGGCAGGGTAATCACGAAGGAAGTGCCGCCCTCGCCCGTGTAATCCAGCACCAGATCGCCGCCGTGACCGCGCACCAACTCGGCGGAAATGGTCAGGCCCAGGCCGGTGCCACCCTTGCTGACGCCACCCTGAAACGGAGTGAAGAGATGTTCTTGCGCCTTGGGGGGCAGGCCGGGGCCCGTATCGCTGATCCGGATCGTCCAGGCGTCGGCCGTCTCTTCGGCCGCGACGCTAATCTCGCCCGGTTGGCCACTGGCCACGATGGCCTGACGGGCGTTGCGCACCAGGTTGGCCAGCACACGGTAGAGCTGCTCGGGATCACCCCGCACGGTCAGGCTGGCCGGGATATCCTCGGCAAAGCTGATATCGCTGCCGGTGGCCGACAACCGCTCGCTGTCAATCACATCGCTCAGGATGTCTTGCAGCATGAACCGGCTCAGCGTCGGCGCGGGTTCTTCAGCCTTGCCGTAAGCCAACGTCGATTCGCACAGATGCACGGCGCGGGTGATCGAATTCACCAGCTTGGGCGCCATGCGTTTGACCGCCGGATCCTCGGACATTTCGATTCGGTCGGTGAATAGCTGCGCCGATGTCAGGATATTGCGCAGATCATGACTAACCTTGGCCACGGCGCTGCCCAGCTGCGCCAGACGTTCCTTTTGCCTGAGCGCGCTGGTCAGCTGGGTCTGAAGCAGTTGCAGCGTTTCTTCGGCCTCGCGCAACTCGCGGATGCTCGCATCAGGTTTGATAAAACCGCGCGCGTCCTCGGGCGCCAGCGCATAGGCCTTCATCGAGCTGACGACCCGCTTGATCGGTTTCACGAGGACCCTGCGCACTGCGAGGAAAAGAAGGAGCGCAGTGATGATCGAGATCACCGCCGACAACAGCAGGATCCGCAACCCGTAGTCGATCATCGCCGCCCGCAGCGTGCCGGTCTCCATGGTGATTTCGATCAGCAACCCGGCCATGCGCACCGGCGCGCCGATCACCCGGATCACTCGCGGTTCGGGATCCAGCAATCTCAACATCGCGTCGCGAATCAGGACCAGCGCCGAAGGATCGCGCAAGTCATAGGTGGCCGAGATCGGCGCGGGCATGGGGGAGGACAGCATAAGCTGGCGCGCCTCGTCGCGCCGCAGCACAACGTTGAAAACGCCTGCGTTGCTCAACAGCTCTTCTTCCAGGTCCTTGCTGATTTCCTCGCTGGCGAGCAGCGACAGCGACGCGATTTGCGAGCGTTCCAGCCGCGCTTGCAGAAAATCCTCGCGGAAACGCGCCACTGACGGGACGAAGATCAGCACTTCGGCCAGCATCACGAAAACGGCAGTCAGAATCAGGAATCGGCCTGAAAGTGTGTTCATCTCTCCAGCCCTCGCGCCTCCTGCTCAGGGTAGCCAGCGCTGGACCAGGCCCACCACCCGCTTGACCACAGGACTATCAAAGAGCCGGGGCGAGAAATAGGCCCCCGCCGCCCGTTTGTTGATCTCGCCGATTGTCGGGTAGGCCGCGACCATCGCGGCCACCTGTTTCATCTTCATCCTGTTGGCCAAAGCCAGCGCCCAGAGGTTGATCAGCTCGCCCGCCTGTGCGCCCGCGATAGACACGCCAACCGGCCGCCCCTTGACCACCATCACCTTGATCAGACCCGTCGTCTTGCGCTCGGCAATCGCCCGGTCGTTATGGGCGTATTCAAACCTGACCACTTCCAGCTTGTCACCATGCGCCTGGCGCGCCTGCGCCTCGGTCTGGCCCACCTGCGCCAGTTCGGGTTCTGTGTAGGTGGCCCAGGGAATGTGGTCCGTGCGCTGCTTTGACGGCAGGGCAAAGAGCGCCGAGCGGATGATGACACCGGCGTGATAGCCTGCCACATGGGTAAATTGCATCCCCCCTGCCACGTCCCCAATGGCGTAGACGCGGGAATTGGTGGTCTTCAGGCGGTCGTCCACCTTGATCCCCGCTCTGGTGGTAGCGATTCCCGCCGCATCGAGGTTCAGCCCGTCCATATTGGCCTTGCGCCCCACCGCCATCAGCAAATGCGACCCCTTGAAGACGCGACCATCCTTGACTTCGACCTCGACCATACCGGGTTTGCCGCGAACTTCGGATGCCATTGCATCCTCGGCAATCTCGATGCCCTCGCCGCGCAGCCGGTCCAGCACAATGGCGGCGGTTTCGGGGTCATCCTTGCCCAGCGCCTTGTCCCCTTCGATGACCGTGACACGGCTGCCCAGCCGGACATGCGCCTGCGCCATTTCCATGCCGATCGGACCACCGCCGATGATCAGCAGATGATCAGGCTGTTCGCGCAGACCAAACAGCGTCTCGTTGGTCAGATAGGGCACCTTGTCCAGCCCGGGGATCGGTGGCACCAACGGCGACGACCCAGTGGCAATCACGATGCGCCGCGCGGTGATCACCGTGTCGCCTGCCTGCACTTCGGTGGGTGAAATGAACGTGCCGAATTCACGGATCACCTGCACGCCGAGACCCTCGAACCGTTCCTGGCTGTCGACCGGAGCGATGGTGTCGATCACATCTGCCACGTGGTCCTTGACGGCAGCATAGTCCACCTTTGGGATGACATTCGCCACGCCGAACTTATCTGCATGGGCCTGCGCATAGGCGGCCTTGCCCGACGCGATCAGCGCCTTTGAAGGAACGCAGCCGTAATTCAGGCAATCGCCGCCCATCTTGTGGCCTTCCAGCAGGACAACCCTTGCCCCCATCTGCACCGCGCCAGCCGCGACCGAAAGGCCGCCGGAACCTGCCCCGATCACGAGGATATCCGTTTTCAGTTTAGTCATGATTCAGTGGCCTTTCATGCCCCGGAGGGCCTTGATTACAATGGGCAGCGCCGCCAGCGCGCTGAGACCCAGAAGCGGGCCGATAACCTGCGGTTCCCACAGCAGACTTAGGTCGGGGCTGCCGCCGCGGTCAAAAACCTCGCCCAGCCCGACACCGATCCAGGTAAAGACCAACGCCCCGGGAATGATTCCGAGCGATGTGGTGATCGCGAAATTACGGAACTTCACGCCGACCAGCGCGGGCAGAAGGTTGGCGACAAAAAACGGCACGGCGGGCACCAAACGCAGAAGGAACAGCACACTGATCTCGTTCTCGCGCAGGCCGGTGTTGATTTTTTGCAATGTCCCCTCTGATGCTTCCATCCGTGCGGCCAACGTTTTGCCCAACCCCGCACGCGCCGCCCAGAAAATCGCGAACGCCCCGAGCGAGGCGGCCAGAACGTTGAACGTGGTGCCCAGCGCGAGGCCAAACAGAAACCCGCCCGTCACCGACGCCACTGCTGCGCCGGGCAGCGAAAAGGCGACGATCACGAAATAGAGCCCGATGAAGGCCGCGACCATGGCGATGAAATGGGAATCGCGAAACGCCAGCAGCGCCTCGCGGTTTTCGCGCAGCACGTCAAAGCTGAGGTGTTCGCGCAACGTGAATGCGCCGATCGCGGCAACGATCAGAATCGCGGCCAGCGGCGCATGCCGCAGGTACTTGTGCTTGGTCGCGGGCGTGGAATGGTCCATGATAGTGCGGTCTTTCTAGGCGATCTATGAAAACCCTAGATGAAGGGCACCGCATGAAATTGATAGCCGGATCACGCGCGCTTGATCGCAGGTGAAGTATCGGCACGGGTACCGGCACCATCTACCCGCTTTTGTAACATCACCCCTTCGTATCGCAGGAATTTTGTTGCAAATGGCCTTGCACGGGTTTGACTTGGCGAAAACGGCCCTCTATAGACCGGGCTTCGGATACTCACCGGGCCCTGCGCGAATCCTATTCCCGCGTCTGCCGCTCGAACAAAAGTCGGAGATGGAGCGATGAAACGCACCTTTCAACCCTCGAACCTGGTACGCAAGCGGCGCCACGGTTTTCGCGCACGCATGGCCACCAAAGCAGGCCGCAAGATCCTGAACGCGCGTCGCGCGCGCGGCCGCAAGTCGCTGAGCGCGTAAGCGCTCAACAGGATTGCACGAAATGACACCGCCGGAGGCCCCCGTCAGCAATGCCGGGACTATGCCACCGGCGGTTTCGTCGCGCCCGGATGCCATCCAGCCAGTGATCATGCGCAAGCGCGCCGATTTTCTTGCCGCAGCGCGCGCGCGCCGCTGCGGAACCGCCGGCGTGATGGTGCAGGCCCGCCGCCGCGATGACGGCAGCGATCTGGTCCGCGTCGGCTTCACCTGTTCCAAGAAAGTCGGCAACGCCGTCGCCCGCAATCGCGCCAAGCGGCGGCTGCGCGAAGCCGCGCGCGCGGTGCTGCCGGATGCCGCCCTGCCCGGCTGGGATTATGTGCTGATCGGTCGGGCCGAAGCCACCGCCGCCCGCCCATTCGAGCGGCTCAAGGGCGACTTGGACCATGCGCTGCGCAAATTGCACGGGCAGACACCGGGATGACACCGCTCGCCCGTGTCCTGTCACTGCCGGTGCGCGGCTATCGCCTGCTGCTCAGCCCGTGGGTCGGGCATGGCTGCCGGTTCCATCCGACATGCAGCGCCTATGCACTGGAGGCGTTGGAACGCCACGGCGGCATCAAAGGCGGCTGGCTTGCCGCGCGCCGCATCCTGCGCTGCAACCCGTGGGGCGGCTCGGGTGTGGACAACGTGCCTGATTGAGCGCGGCCCTCTTGCGCGCAGAATAAGGGCCGCTTGGAAGCCGCAGCGGCACCGCGTTCACTCCTCGAACGGCTTCACCCGCTTTATCCGCCAGACCCGCGCATCGCCCTCGATTTCGGGGATGTCTATGCGGGCCAGTGCCTGATAGGCCGAATCCACCTTCATCAACGCATCTATGCTGCTCGGCTCCAGCACGTAACGGTCAGCGCGAAAGGTGCCCGGCGCCGCCGCTAGGTCCAGCGCATCCATGAAGTCCTCGCGCAGCACGAACGCCCCGTCAAATTCGACCGATTGCAGGCCCGCACCTGTGAAATCCACGTCCAGCAGCACCGCATCCCGAAAGGTCGCACCGCCCAGAATCGCGCCAGCCAGCGACACGGTGTGCAGCGTCGCGCCGTCGAAATCGGCGGTGATCGCACTGGCATCCGTGAAATCCACCTCTCGCAGAAACGCCCCGGCAAAGGACGCACCCGACAGGAACGTCGGACCAAAGGCGTCCGGCCCTGCATAGGGGCCCTTGGCCGTCTCGGGAGTAAAGCTGCGGAACTGGCTGCGCTCGATCCGCGCCCCGTGAAAGCGAGCGTTCTCCAGTGATGCACCGCCGAAATCCGTCTCGAGTATCTGCGCACGGGCAAAACTGGCATAGCTCAATTGCGCGCCTTGCAGGCTGAGGCCAAACAGTGACATGTCCTCGGCATAGGCAAAGGACAGATCAAGCCCGAAGAAGTTGAATCCCTCCAGTTCGCGCAGCCCTGACCGGGTCATGATCTCCAGCAGTTGCGCGCGTTCGGGGCTGGCGGGCCGGTCGATCAGATCGGTGCCACTGCTCGGCTTCTGCCAGCGAAAGCCCGCGGCGGCCCCTTCGTAAAAAAGCGGTAGGTCATCGCGGCGGCGGCTCGATGCAACACGCATCTTGTCGGCCGTGTCATAGGCCCGCAGGGCAGGCGCCAGAAATCGGTACGGCTTGGACGCCCGCGAGGCCGAGATGATGCGCATCCGCAGGCTCTGGCTGATATCCCTGTCGGGATCGAGCACCGCGACATACTGCGCCGCCCCGCTCCCCAATGCCTGTTCCGAACGGTCGAGCGCCGCACCCAGCAATGCTGCGATCTCGGTCATCTCGACCGCAAGCGCCGCGTTGCGCTGTGCTTCGGCCAACTCCACCTGCGTGGCCAGCAGGGCGGTCTGTTCGGTAATGCGCGCATTCTGCTCAATCAGCAGGCCCGATTGCACTTCGATCAACTGGTTCTGCTTGAACAGCAGCGCCGTGCCCGACAGCGCCGCCATCGCGGCGATCAGCCCGGTCAGCGCGGCAATCAGCCAGCGCCGCGTCGATACCCATGCATAGCGCGCGAACGTCAGCTGCAACAGGTCGCGGGCAGCGTCGGTCGCGGCCTTGGGGTCGCGCGCCGCGGCCCCACTCGCCACGCGCGACAACGGCGTGGCGAACATCTCCAGCTGCGCCTCTGCCCGACCAAAAAGCAAAGACCAGAGACGCCGGCGAAAGAACAACAGGATCGCCCCCACGATCAGCAGCATCCCGATCAGCGATAGGAATATGCTGATGATCAGCCCTGCACTGTCCTCCAGCCCGTAGCCCGAGAACGCCAGTAGAAAACCCGCCGCCACGCCGAAGCCGAAAACCAGCATCCCGAAGGTCATCGGCAAGCGGCGGCTACTGAAGGGACCGGGTGCGCTGGGCGCGTCGGGTTCGTTCGGTGGGTCCATGTCGCTCATGTGGGCGGCACTCCTTTCCCGGGCAGCATAGCTGCGGCAAAGGTCTGCGCGCGACATTTTTATTGCGAGTCTTTCCTGCGGGTCGCGCACATGCGACACAGATACAGGGCGATCACAGAGCAAGGGGCGAGGCGTGTCGATAACCAGACTGTACCGCGCCATGACCGGCGCCCACTCACCTGACGACAAGGGCGAAGCGCAGCGCTTCATGCGGCATTTTGCGTCGCTTTCGGCCACCAAGCTGGCCGATGGGCTGATCGACCCCAAACTGGTGCTGGCGTGGCTGATGAGCGCCGTCGGCGCACCCGGATACCTGATCGGCGCGCTGGTCCCGATCCGCGAGGCGGGTGCGCTGTTGCCGCAGATCCTGCTGGCCCGAGAGATCCAGCGCCGCCGGGTGCGCAAGTATTTCTGGGCGGGCGGGGCCATGCTGCAGGGGCTGGCAGCACTCGGGGTCGCCTGCGCCGCCCTCACGTTGGAGGGTGCGCGCGCGGGCTGGGTTATCCTTGGCTGTCTGGCCGCACTTGCGTTGGCACGTGCGGTATGTTCGGCCAGCTACAAGGACATCGCGGCCCGCACCCTGGCCAAGGGATCGCGTGGCACGGTTTCGGGCGCGGCAGGCACAGTTTCGGCAATCGCGGTCTTTGCCTTCGCACTGGGCCTCAGCATCGGCGTACCGCCGCTGAGCGTGACCAGCCTTTCGGTTGCCATCATGGTCGCCGGCGCGCTGTGGCTCATGGCCGCCGCCACCTTTGTGCAACTGGATGAGCCAAAGGCAGATCTGAACGCCGATGGATTCGACACCGCGCGCGCGGTGATCAGGCCGTTGCGCACAGATGCCGAATTCCGGGCCTATGTGCTGGTGCGCGCCCTGCTCATCCCCACCGCTCTGGCCCCGCCTTTCCTCGTCATGCTCAGCAACGCAGGCAGCGCGGCAAGGTTGGGCAATCTTGGCCTGCTGATGGTCGCCTCGTCGCTTGCCGCGATCGGTTCGTCCTACATCTGGGGCCGCCTGTCGGATCGCTCCAGCCGGATGACGCTGGCGTTATCCGGAGCCACGGCGGCGGTTGCCCTGGGTGGCGCTGCCGCGATCGGGCTGGTCACCGGGGGAATCGGCGGGCCGGCAATGGCGGCGCTCTTCATCTTTGCCGCACAGATCGCCTATGAGGGCGTGCGCGCGGGGCGCAAGACACATCTGACGGATATGGACACCCAGGGCGGCAAGGCGATCTATACCGCGCTGTCCAATACCGTGATCGGCGTTTTGCTGCTGGCCGGTGGCGGGTTTGGCCTGCTCGCGGATCTGGCCGGGCCATCCGTCGTTCTGGCGATCTTTGCCGGCCTCAGCGCGCTGGCAGCACTGGCCGCGCTGAAACTGAGCGAAGTCCAGCAACCCAACCGCTGATCGCGCCCCTTGCCCGAGGGGCGCGAAAGCCCTAAAGCCTGCCCATGCTAGATGATGCAGACGATATTCACCCACTTTTTCACGGCGCGCCCCGCACGACCGAGTTCAAGAAGCTGCGCAAGCGCATCCTGCGCCAGACCCGCGAGGCGGTCGAGCAATATGGCATGGTATCCGCCACCGCCCGCGACGCCGACGGCGCGCGCGACAAATGGCTGGTATGTCTCTCGGGCGGCAAGGATAGCTATACCCTGCTGGCGGTGCTTTACGAGCTGAAATGGCGCGGCTTGCTGCCGGTGGACCTGCTGGCGTGCAATCTCGATCAGGGGCAACCCGGATTTCCGGCGACAGTGCTGCCAGAGTTTCTGGAGCGCATGCAAGTGCCGCACCGGATCGAATATCAGGACACCTATTCGATCGTCGTAGACAAGGTCCCCCAGGGCCGGACATTCTGCGCGCTCTGCTCGCGCTTGCGGCGCGGCAATCTCTACCGTGTCGCCCGCGAAGAAGGCTGCACCGCTGTCGTGCTGGGCCATCACCGCGACGATATTCTGGAAACCTTCTTCATGAATCTCTTTCACGGCGGGCGCCTTGCGACGATGCCGCCCAAGCTGGTGAACGAAGAGGGCGATCTGTTCGTGCTGCGGCCTCTGGCCCATGTGGCCGAAGCCGATTGCGAAAAATTCAGCAAGGCCATGCAATATCCCATCATCCCCTGCGATCTGTGCGGCAGTCAGGACGGGCTGCAACGACAGCAAGTCAAACAGATCCTCGATGGTTGGGAGGCGCGCAGTCCGGGCCGCAGGCAGGTGATGTTCCGCGCCCTGACCAATGCGCGCCCGTCGCATCTTCTGGACCCGAAACTGTTTGATTTTACCGGGCTAGCACTGGGGTCTGTGAAATCTGATGAAAATTCCGAGGATGTGCCCGACTTGCGTTAAGCGTGTGTTGATACCCCGCAGCTAGCCTTAAAAGGTGATCTAAGGGGATTTGCTTGATGAACACGCGCCTTATCCCGTTTCTGACCGGGCTGCGACGCTCTTTGCGTCTCGGGCTGCAAAATCCGTCCGCCCTCGCGCTTTTGCCGGCATTTGTGCTGGCCGGGTTCTGGTTGGGTGGCGAAGAGATTCTGATCATGCTGGCACTCGGGTATCCGATCTGCCTGGCCTTTGCCGGTGTCTGGACGGACCCGCAGAGCGCCCCCTACCATGACGACAACGCGACGATCGACCGCGACGGGTTTCAGGCGGCTCTGGATTGCGCGGCGCAATGCGCAGACAGGTCTTCCCGCCACACTGCCTGCATCCTCCTTCAGATCGACGATTACAGCGACCTTCCAGAGCGCTTCGGGGCCGACACGGCCGAAGCGATGATCGAGACATTGCTGGCACGGCTGAAATCGGTCCTGCGCGCGCCCGATCGGGTGTGCCGGCTGGATGACGCGCTCTTTGCGGTCTCCATCGCACCGGTGCGGCGGCTTGACCTTGGCGATGCGCTGCATCTGGCCAACCGGCTCCATGGGGCCCTCGAAGAGCCGGTACTGCTGGATGGAGCGACCGTCTACAATAGCGCCTCCGTCGGCCTGTCACTTGACTTCAACCTGCGGCGCAAGGCCGGCCCCGCGTTGCTGGAGGCCGCCGAAACCGCATTGGCCGAGGCGCTGCGGCACGGCCCATCCGCAATGCGCGCCTACAGCCAGGAAATGCACGCGCCCACGATTCTCAGCGATGCGGGCCTGTCGGACGAGGTCTCCGAGGCACTGGACGCCGGCCAGATCGGCCCATGGTTTCAGCCACAAATCTCGACCGATATGGGGCGGGTCACAGGGTTCGAGGCGCTCGCGCGCTGGACACATCCAACCCGTGGCATGATTGCGCCCGCCGAATTCCTGCCTCCACTGGAACTCACCAACCGAATGGAACGGTTGGGCGAGGTAATGCTATACGGTGCGCTCAGCGCGCTGAAATCCTGGGATGCGGGCGGGCTTGATGTGCCGCGCATCAGTGTGGATTTCGCGCCGGAAGAGCTGCGCAATCCGAATCTGGTGCAAAAGATCGAATGGGAACTCGACCGGTTCGAGCTCGCCCAGGAACGCCTCGGCATCGAGATACTCGAAACCGTCGTTGCCAGCTCGCCCGATGATACCATCGTTCGCAACATCAGCGGCCTGTCAAAACTGGGCTGCCAGATCGACCTCGATGATTTTGGCACCGGCCATGCCTCGATCTCGTCGATCCGGCGGTTCGATGTGCAGCGGCTCAAGATCGACCGGTCCTTCGTGACCAGAGTGAACCGCGACCCCGAACAGCAACGCATGGTTTCGGCCATCTTGCTGATGGCCGAACGGCTGGGGCTCGACACGCTCGCTGAAGGGGTGGAAACCGCCGGAGAGCATGCCTTGCTCGCGCAACTGGGCTGCGGCCATGTGCAGGGCTTCGGCATCGGCCGCCCCATGCCGCTCGACCAGATCGAGGCCTGGATATGCGCTCATCTGGAAAAACTCGATGCGCCCACTCGCATCGGCACGCAGTTCGGTTGAGCGCCCGCGCCGCGTTTCCCCAAGAAAACCACGCGCATCGGGCGCAATCCCGGAAATCCGCTTGACCTTTGGCTGCGCACGTCGTTGAACCCTTCGGACCCAGAAACAGATAAAGTGGCCGGCTGGTATGGACGATCAGAACAAGAACCTCATCCTCGCAACCGCGCTCAGTTTCCTTGTGATCCTGGTCTGGTTCGTATTGTTCCCCCCGCCGCAGACCGAACCGGTCGAACCGGCCACCCAGATCGCGCAGGGCGACACGCTGACCGCGCCCACGGCTGCCACGCCAGACGTCGCCGCGGTGCCTGCAGCGGCAGGTGCGACCGCGGGCGCAACTGCAGACGCCCCCGCGTCCGACACCGCGCCCAAACCCAGCGACGCCCCCCGGATCGCCATCGACACCCCCAGCGTCAAAGGCAGCATTTCGCTGCAGGGCGGCCGGATCGACGATCTGTCACTGAAGAACTACCGCGAAACCATCGAACCGGGCTCCGATATCGTCTCACTGCTGGCGCCCATCGGCGATATCAATCCCTACTACGCCCTCTTCGGCTGGGCCCCCGGCCAGGGCCTCACCCAAGAGCAGGTGCCCGGCGCCAATACGCTCTGGACGCAGGAGGGCACCGGCACGCTGACGCCCGACAGCCCGGTCACGCTGACTTGGGACAATGGCGCAGGCCTCACATTCCGGCGGCAGATTTCGATCGATGACAACTATATGTTCTCCGTCACCCAATCTGTCGAAAACACCGGCAACGCCCCCGCGACGCTGGCGCCCTACGGCATCCTTGCGCGCCACGGCATTCCGCCGGACATCAAGAATTTCTTCATCCTGCATGAAGGCGCCATCCAGATGGTGGATGGCCAGCTCACCGAAACCGACTACGACGATTTCGAGACAGCCGGCGCGCACAAGACAATCGCGGTCGAGGCCAATGGCTGGACAGGGTTCACCGATCACTTCTGGATGGCCACGCTCATACCGCAGCCAGGCGCGCCGTTCACGCTCAGCACTTTCCAGGACGCACGTCGCGGCATCTACCAGACGACCGTGAAGCAACCCACCGTCACGCTGGAACCCGGTGCAACCGCGACCGCCGATACCCGCCTGTTTGCGGGTGCCAAGGAATGGGCGACGATCCGTGCCTATGAGAATGAGGAGAATGTCGAAGGCTTCATCGATTCCATCGACTGGGGCTGGTTCTTCTTCCTGACCAAGCCGATTTTCGCGGTCCTGCACTACCTCAACCAGCTGATCGGTAACATGGGCTGGTCGATCATCGCGCTGACCCTGCTGATCAAGGCCGTGCTGCTGCCGCTGGCCTATAAATCCTACGTCTCGATGGCCCGGATGAAAGAGCTGCAGCCGCAGATGGAGAAGATCAAGGAACGCGCCGGCGACGACAAGCAGGCGATGCAGAAGGCGGTGATGGAACTCTACAAGAAGGAAAAGGTGAACCCCGCCTCGGGCTGTCTGCCGATCCTGCTGCAGATCCCGATCTTCTTCTCGCTCTACAAGGTGATCTTTGTCACTCTGGAATTGCGCCATGCGCCCTGGATCGGCTGGATCCGCGACCTCAGCGCCCCTGATCCCTCATCGCTCTATAACCTTTGGGGCCTCTTCCCGTGGGATGCACCTGAACCCGGCTCGATCCTGGCGCTGATATTCATCGGGATCATGCCGCTGGCGCTCGGGATTTCCATGTGGCTTCAGCAAAAGCTGAACCCGTCGCCCACCGACCCCACGCAAAAGATGATCTTTGCCTGGATGCCTTGGGTGTTCATGTTCATGCTGGGCAGCTTTGCCAGCGGGCTGGTGCTCTACTGGATCGCCAACAACACGATCACGTTCATACAGCAATATGCGATCATGCGCAGCCAAGGGTACAAGCCGGACGTGTTCGGCAATATCAAGGAAAGCTTCCGCAAGAACAGCGCGCCCGCAGCGAAACCCGAGTCGAAAACGCCCGGCGACAAGAAGCCGGGAGGCAAATAGATGGCCAATATCGCAGCACTTTGGCGCCACCCGATCAAAAGCCACGGCCGCGAGGCGCTGCAAAGCGTGGAACTGACCGAAGGCCGCGCCCTTCCTTGGGATCGTCGCTGGGCGGTCAGCCACGAGGCGACCCGCGCCGATGGCACCGCCTGGGCCGAATGCGTCAACTGGACGCTGGTGTCCAAGGTGCTGGCGCTGATGGCCATCACCGCGAAGTCCGATGAAGCGGCCGGTACGGTGACGCTCAGCCACCCCGACCGGCCTGATCTCACCTTTGGTCCGGACCGCGAAAGCGCCGCGTTTCTGGAGTGGGTCAAACCTCTGATGCCCGCCGACCGCGCGCAATCGACCGGGATTGTGCGGGTGCCGGACGTAGCCATGACCGATACCAGTTTTCAATCGGTCAGCGTGCTCAACCTCGCCACCAGTACCGATCTGGGCATGCATATGGGCATGGCCCTTTCGCCTGACCGCTGGCGCTGCAACATCCATCTGGAGGGGTTCGCCCCTTGGGAGGAGAACGGCTGGATCGGCAAGACCCTGCGCATTGGCGATGTCGAACTGGAAGTACGCGAACCCATCATCCGGTGCCGCTCTACCACGGCCAACCCCGAGACCGGCGAAGCCGACGGGGATACTCTCAAGGCGCTCAAGACCAATTTCAGTCACCAGAAATGCGGTGTTTACACCTATGTGACCAAATCCGGCCGGATCTCCATCGGGGACAAAGTCGAGGTTATATGACCAGCCTGCCCTTCCCCCTGGCCCAGACGCCCGATGAATTCAGCGCCGAGCGTGGCCGTTTGCTCTTTGCCGGTCAGACCGAATTCCTCAAAGGCGTGGTGGCCATGTCAGGCCTGCCGCCGGGCGACCGGATCGAGGTATGTTTTGCCGGACGCTCCAACGTGGGCAAATCATCGCTGATCAATGCGCTGACCGGCCGCAAGGGGCTGGCGCGCGCGTCGAACACACCAGGACGCACGCAAGAGATCAACTTCTTCACGCTTGGCGGCGACAGCCACTATCTCGTCGACCTGCCGGGATATGGCTTTGCCAATGCCCCGCTCGCGGTGGTCGAGAAATGGCAACGCCTGCTGAAAAGCTATCTGGCCGGGCGTCCGAACCTGCGCCGAGCATTTGTCCTGATCGATGCGCGCCACGGGGTCAAATCGGTGGATGAAGAGATCATGAGCCTGCTGGACAGTGCCGCCGTGACCTTTCAATGCGTGCTGACCAAGGCCGACAAGGTCAAGGAAAAGGACCGCGACAGCATGCTGTCGCAGGTCCGTGGCGCGCTGGCCAAACATCCAGCCGCCTTCCCCGAGATCGTCCTGACCTCCAGCGAAAAGGGCGACGGGATCAGCGTCCTGCGCAGCATTATCGCCACGCTCGAATAGCCCCCTTGCACGCCGACTGCCACAGGGGGATAACCTCTGGGGACGAGGGACCTCAGGATGAAGAAACGTGACATGAACCGCGATTGGATCGCCACTGCCCGCACATTGTCAGAGGCGTTGCCTTACCTGCAACGCTATGACGATGCCATTGTCGTGATCAAATTCGGCGGCCATGCCATGGGCGACGATGACGCGATGGATACCTTCGCCCGCGACATCGTGCTGATGCGTCAGGTCGGGGTGAACCCGGTGATCGTGCATGGCGGTGGCCCGATGATCAACGAAATGCTGGCCAAGCTCGACATCAAGTCCGATTTCGTGAACGGCAAGCGAGTAACCGATGCCGCCACGATGGAAGTTGTGGAAATGGTCCTGTCGGGCCGGGTCAACAAGCGGATCGTGCAGGCCATCAATGCTCAGGGCGGCCGCGCCGTGGGCCTGTCGGGCAAGGACGCGAACCTGGTGATGTGCGAACCCACCGACCCTGCGCTGGGCTTGGTCGGGACGCCGAGTGCCATCGATCCTCGCATCCTGCACACGCTTTTCCGCGACGATGCGATACCGGTGATCGCGCCGCTGGGCGCAGGCGCCAATGGCGAGACGTTCAACATCAACGGCGACACGATGGCAGGTGCGATTGCCGCAGCGCTCAAGGCCGACAGGCTGCTGCTGCTCACGGATGTGGACGGGGTGCGCGATGCCTCGGGCGCAGTGGTGACAGAACTGACCGCCGACCAGATACGCCAGATGACAGCCGACGGCACCATCGCGGGCGGCATGATCCCCAAGACCGAAACCGCGCTGGCCGCAATTGAAGGCGGCGTGCGCGCAGTGGTCATCCTCGACGGGCGCGCGCCCAATGCGCCGCTGCTGGAGCTTTTCACCGAACACGGGGCCGGGTCGATCATTCGCAAAGGCTGACTCCATCTGTCGCCACAGCGCCCCATGGGTGCGGCGGTGGCTTGCACCGCTGCGCGATTGGCATAAGCTGTCGGGCATGGAACACGAAGCGATGATCATCGCTCTGAAATGGCAGGACGCGCGTCCATCACAACCGGGGTGGAGCCTATGGCTGCCGTATCGCAAGAAGTGACCTATGACACGGTCTGTGCCGCGGCCGCCAGCGAGCGGCTGAGCGTCATGGGCGGCCTGCACGAGGCCGGCGGGACGCTGATGTTGCTCGGGCCGGGGCGCGGGTTCTGGGAGCATTTCCGCGCCAGCCCCGAGATGCGCGATCATGCCCCCGATCCGGTGGATCGCTGGTCAACCCGTGTCCTTGGCGCACTGGCAACCAGCCTCGGGGCGACGGCGGTTTTTCCCTTCGGCGGACCACCCCATCAGCCGTTTCTGAAATGGGCGATACAATCGGGCCGTGCCTGGCAAAGCCCGGCAGGTATGCTGGTACATGACGAGGCAGGGATGATGGTGTCCTATCGCGGCGCGCTGCGCTGGCCGGGGCATATCGCGCTGCCCGCACCGCCACCCGCATCGCCCTGCACGACCTGTGTCGGTAGCCCCTGCATGACCGCCTGCCCCGTGAATGCGCTGAGCGCTGAAATCGGCTATGATGTGGCAGCCTGTCATGGTTATCTGGACAGTGACCCAGGACAGGTCTGTATGACAGGCGGATGCCGCGCGCGCCGCGCCTGCCCGGTCAGCCAGCGTTTTGACCGTGATCCAGCGCAGTCGGCGCTGCACATGAGGAGCTTTCACCGCGCATGACCCGACGCCTGATCCTGACCCGCCACGCCAAATCCAGCTGGGACAGCTCCACCCCAAGCGACCACGAGCGCCCTTTGAACCGGCGCGGGCGCGATGCTGCCACAGCGCTTGGCAATTGGCTGCGGCAGGGCGGATATCTGCCGGACGCCATCCTCAGCTCATCAGCGGAACGCACCCGCGAAACCGCGGCGCGGTTGGGGTTCGACGTGCCAGCGGAGTTTACCAACACGCTCTATCTTGCAAGGCCACACCAGATGCTCGCGGCGCTGAAGGGCGCCAGCGCAGGCTGCGTGCTGATGCTGGGCCACAATCCGGGCATCGCGGAATTCGCCGATCTGTTGCTGGACAAACACCCCGCCCACGCGCGGTTCCGCGACTACCCGACCGGCGCGACGCTGGTGGCGGATTTTCCGATTTCAGAATGGGAAAAACTGGCGTTCGGAACTGGAAACGTGGTCGATTTCATCACGCCGCGTGACCTAACCGAATGACGCAGGGCGGGTTCGAAAACCCACCCTGCATAGATATCAATGCCCCAGGATCTGGCTGAGGAACAGCTGCGTCCGGTCGGATTTGGGGTTGTTGAAGAACTCTTCCGGCTCGTTCTGTTCGACGATCTGTCCCTCGTCCATAAAGATCACGCGGTTCGCGACCTGACGGGCAAAGCCCATCTCGTGCGTGACGCAGAGCATGGTCATGCCTTCTTCGGCCAGCTCGATCATGGTGTCGAGCACCTCCTTGATCATCTCGGGATCAAGCGCCGATGTCGGCTCGTCAAACAGCATGATGCGCGGGCGCATGCACAATGAGCGCGCGATGGCCACACGCTGTTGCTGCCCACCCGACAGCTGACCGGGATACTTGTCAGCCTGCTCGGGGATCTTCACCTTCTTGAGGAAATGCATCGCCGTTTCTTCAGCTTCCTTCTTGGGCGTCTTGCGCACCCAGATCGGCGCCAGCGTGCAGTTCTCCAGAATGGTCAGGTGCGGAAAGAGGTTGAAGTGCTGGAAGCACATGCCAACCTCGGAGCGGATCTTGTCGATATTCTTGAGATCCGAGGACAGCACCGTCCCATCCACTTCGATACGGCCCTGCTGGTGCTCTTCCAGCGCGTTCACGCAGCGGATCAGCGTTGATTTACCGGATCCCGACGGCCCGCAGATAACGATCCGCTCGCCGCGGTAGACAGTCAGATCAATATCCCGCAGCACGTGAAAGGTGCCGTACCATTTGTTCATTTTCTGGATCGAGATCGCGACCTCGTCCGACACTTGCAGTTTCTTTGCAACTTCAGCCATGGTTCTGGCCTCCTTTAACGGTGATCGGTGGTAAGACGACGCTCAAGCCACTGTGAATATTGGGAAATGCCGTAGCATGTGATGAAGAAGAGGACGGCAGCGAAGCTGAACAACTCCCAGTACACGCCGTTCCACTCGGTCGAGGCCAGGATCGGGCCGCGGATCATTCCCACCAGGTCGAACATCGTGATGATCGACACCAGCGTGGTATCCTTGAACAGACCCACCGAAACGTTGACGATACCCGGGATCGAGATCTTCAGCGCCTGTGGCAAGACGATCAGCCGCATCGCCTGCGCATAGTCCAGACCCAGCGAATCGGCTGCCTCGTACTGCCCCTTGGGCAGCGCCGCGAGGCCCCCCCGGATCACCTCGGCGATATAGGCCGAGGCGAACATGGTGATCATGATGATCACCCGCAGGATCAAATCGAAGGTCGTGCCCGGCGGCAGGAAGTAGGCCAGAACGACGTTCGCCACGAACAGCAGCGTGATCAGAGGCACGCCGCGGATGAACTCGATGAACACGACACAGATCCACTTGATCAGCGGCATCGACGATTGCCGCCCCAGCGCCAGCGCAATCCCCAAGGGCAGCGACAGTGATACGCAGACCACCCCGAGGATCATGTTCAGCATGAAGCCGCCCATGTCGCGCGATTGCACCGCTTCCAGCACGGGTTGTTCGGGCGCAATCGCCGGGACGATGTAGCCCGCAAGGAACCACACGACGAATGCCGCCACTATCCCGCCGAAAAAGCCCGCTGCGAAGTTCTGCTTGCCGTAAAGGTCAAAGACCACATAGCCGGCAATAAAGCCAAGCGCGGCAAAGACCGGGTTCCAGACCGTTCCGCCCCAGATCAGCCAGAAGGCCAGGAACGGATAGATGGCCGTGAACAGCAGCAATTTGCGCGGCAGATCGAAAAACAGTACCGGCGCAGCAGCAAGAAACAGCAGGATGAAGGCAATACCGGGACGCCAGTAGAACTCGTCCGGATACTTGAAGCCAAACAGGAGCTGATTCCACCGTTCCGTCAGGACAGAGAAGCACGCGGCGTTCTTGCCTTGCAGGATTTCGCGGCATTCCGCGAGGCTGTCGGTGTTCCACAGCCCCCCCAGAATCCACGGCAGGGTGCCGGTAAGCAGCAGGTACACGAAGTAGATGGCCACAACTGTCAGAAGGGCGTTGGCCCAGGTCGCGAACAGGTTCTGCCGCATCCACCCGATCACGCCGGCTTCAGTGGCTGGCGGTGGGGCGGGCGGAATCGCTGTTTCACGAACAAAGGCGACGGAATGTGCATGTGTATCTGACATTTCTCAGCGCTCCTTCAGTTTCATGGCGTTGTTGTAGACGTTCATCACCGCCGAAATGCTCAGCGAGATCACGAGATAAAACAACATCAGCAGCAGCACGCATTCGATCGCCCGGCCCGTCTGGTTCAGCGTGATGCCGCCCAGCGTCGCCGTGATGTCCGCGTATCCCACCGCAATGGCGAGCGAAGAGTTCTTGGTGATGTTTAGATATTGCGAGATCAGCGGCGGGATGATCACCCGCAGCGCCTGCGGCAACACCACCAGGTTCATGATCCGGCCCGGACGCAAACCAAGCGCGGCAGCGGCCTCTGTCTGGCCCTTGCTCACGGCAAGGATACCGGCACGGACGTTCTCGGCGATGAAGGCGCCGGTATAGACCGACAAGGCGAGCCAGAGCGCGATCAGCGGCGCGCCGATCTGGATACCGCCGCGCAGGTTGAACCTGTTGGCCAGCGGATCCGGCATATCAAGTGTGATGGGCTGCCCCATCACGAAGAACACCAGAATCGTCGGCACGATGAGGATCACCAGCGACGGCCACCCCATCGGCAGTAGCTTGCCGGTGTTGAACAACAGCTTCTTGGCGTAGGACCGATAGGCAAACATGGCCGCAATCGACACGAAGAACGTGCCCACCACGATCATCGAACCGGGGCCCCATATGGGCGCGGGCACATAGATGCCGCGGTTGGTAAAGGCAAACATGCCCAGAACCAGCTCGCGTTGCGGATCCTCGCCCAGATAGACACGCGCGCCCGGAAGCGACACGGTTATGATGCCGTAGATGATCAGGATCCAGATCAGGACCGGGATGTTGCGGAAAATCTCGACATATCCTGACATCAGCTTGCGCACGAGCCAGTTGTTCGACAGCCGCAACACGCCCGCGAATACCCCGAGAATGGTCGCAGACACACAGGCCAGCACCGCGACGAGCAGCGTATTCAGGATCCCGACCCAGGCCGCCTGAAGGTGAGGTGACTGGCTGTCGTAAGGGATCAGCGTCTGGTTGATGTCATAGCCGGCAGGATCGCCAAGGAAGCTGTAGCTGATGTTCAATCCCGCCGCAGCGAGGTTCGCCATCAGGTTCGACCCCAGGTAAGCGAAGACCGATATGAGCAAGATAAGTGCAATCGCCTGAAACGTCAGCGACCGGTACCGCTTGTCGTTGATCAGCATCGAAAGACGGAACGACTCCCTAGGAGGGTCGGTTAATGCGGTCATGTGGATGTATCCCCGTTTTCCGGCCCATTATTATTCTCGGGTCAAATGCCCTGGGCCTGGATTTTCTTGGTCTTAGGTGCGAAGGGCGCGGACCATGCCGCGCCCTTCATTAGGTATCGTTCTTAGCGGAACGGAGGCGAGTACAGCAGACCACCATCGGTCCACTGCGCGTTCAGGCCGCGCGCCAAGCCGATCGGGGTGTTCTCGCCGATGTTCTTCTCGAACAGTTCGCCGTAGTTGCCACCCGCCATGACGGCATTCTTGGCCCAGTCAGCGCTGAGACCCAGCATTTCACCCAGGTTACCCTCGGTGCCCAGCAGGCGGTTCACTTCCGGGCTGCTGCCAGCGGCCATCGACATTTCGCTGACATTGGCGCTGGTGATTCCCAGCTCTTCGGCTGCGATCAGCGCGTTCAGCGTCCAGCGGACCACGTCACCCCATTCGTTGTCGCCGTGGCGAACAAGCGGGCCGAGCGGCTCTTTCGAGACGATTTCGGGCAGGATCACGTGATCACCGGGGTTCTCGAACGCGGCACGTGTCGCGGCCAGGCCCGATGCGTCGGTGGTGTAGGTGTCGCAGGCACCAGCAAGGTACTGCTGCTGGCCTTCAGCGTTGGTTTCAACCGGAACCGGCTCGTAGCTGATGTTGTTCTTGCGGAAGAAGTCCGCGAGGTTCAGCTCGGTCGTGGTGCCGGTCTGGATGCAGACGGTCGCGCCGTCCAGTTCCTTGGCCGAGCTTACGCCCAGCGACTTGGGCACCATGAAGCCTTGGCCATCGTAGTAGTTGATGCCGACGAATTCGAATTTCAGATCGACGTCGCGGCTGAATGTCCAAGTGGTGTTACGGGCCAGCATGTCGATTTCGCCCGAGGCCAGCGCGGTAAAGCGTGTCTTGCCTGTGGTGGGGACAAATTCAACAGCATTCGCATCGCCAAGAACCGCCGCAGCAACCGCGCGGCACACACCGACGTCAAAGCCCTGCCAGACGCCATTCGCATCGGGGGCGGCAAAGCCGACCAGCCCGGTGGTCACGCCGCAGTTCAGCTTGCCACGAGCCTTGACATCATCAAGCGTTCCCGCCGCAGCGGCCCCGGCAGCAAGACCGGCGACCGTCAGAGCGCCAAGAAATACGGATTTTTTCATGTTTACCTCTTCCTGATTATCCACCCGTTGAGAAAGGGTGGTTTACTCGGCCTCGCAGTCGAAACCGGAATGACACGTAAGAGGGTTAGCCCCCCTCAGCGCGGCTGAGTGTGGATGGATTCATTCTCAAAGGTCAAGGGCTGCATCACGAAAAATGCTGATTCCACCGACTGGTTGACCATGGGTCAGGCTAGCACATGCCCTTGATCTGCGGCCCGGCTGAGATCAAAAAACCGTTTCGCATGCAAAAATGCTTCAGCCTTGCGGGCCGCCAAAGCAGACGCCTCATCGTCATCGCCCCAGAGTTCGGACTGCCAATCCTCATCGATCCTCGAGATTTTCCAGAGGTCCTCAATGGGTTTTGCATCACGGATCGCGGCCAGACCGATCACCAGAGAACCCGAGAGGCTTACAAGGTCATGCAGCGCCGTCAGCGCAAAGTTATCTTGCGCATGCACTTCGGCCTGCAGCTTTTGCAGCGCCGTGCCATCTTGCGGATGATGCATGACGCCTGTGCGCACGCTCAGCCGCACATTCAGGGCCGAATCGGCCCAATCCAGCAGCGGATCCCACGCGGCGGCCTGTCGCTCTGCCAGTTCGACCGGTGAAACCGCGCGATAACACAGCAGATCGCTGTCGCCGTAATCGGCAATCATCTGTGCCACCGCGCCATGCTGTTCGCCGACCTTTTCCAACGCAGAATTGGCGGATCGGGTGACCGGCATCGTATTGGGGTTGATCACTTCGTCCTGCGCGTCCCATTCGGCGGCGATGGCCTCGGCCATGGCACGGGTCGGCACGATCAGCCGTATCTTGCCCGGCGTGTTGACCGGCCGCGCATCCAGCGCAACGCCGTAGCCCTCTGTCTCTTCGATCACCTGTGCCTCGGTCCAGAACCGTTTGGCCTTCCATGCGCTCATGTTGCAGTCTCCCACAGCGTTTCCAAGGCGCCGGGCAAATCGCTGAACCGGTCGATCACCAGGTCCGCAGCGCCGAGCGCGGAAACCGAATGATACCCCCAGCTGACACCGATAGCGGCGATGCCTGCGGCCTTGGCCATTTCCATGTCATAACTCGTGTCGCCGATCATCACGGCGGCGCGTGCGTCCACGCCCGTCTCTGCCAGTGCGGCCGCGATCATCGCGGGATGCGGCTTCGAGGGGTGAAAATCGGCCACCTGTTGTGTGACGAACATCGCCTCCAGCCCGTGCCCCTCCAGCAGCTTGTCCAGCCCCCGGCGCGACTTGCCCGTCGCTACGCCCAGCAGCGTTTCCGGCTCTGCTTGCAACGTATCCAGAACCGCGCGCGCCCCGGGATAGAGCGGCGATGACTGCGCCGTACCGGCTGTGGCACGCAACGACATGTAGGCGGCTTTGTACCCATCGACCAAGCGCGCATGGGCCGCCGCATCCAGGTCCGGCGCCAGCCGCGCCATTGCCACATCGAGCGACAGCCCGACGATGCCGAGAATCGCACTCCGCTCAGGCACCGGCGCGCCGATACTGTCGAATGCATGGGCCATGGCGCGGGCAATGTCGTCCTGGCTGTCCACCAGCGTGCCGTCCACATCGAATATCACCAGACGCAGGGGGTGGCTCACAGCTCTTCCTCGTCGAACGGATCGGCTGGCACATCCTTTGCCGACCACTGGAACATGTCCCAGGTATGCGCCATATGCGCGGGCATCTGCGCGGTAAGGTGCATCACGTTCTTTGTCACCGGATGCTCTATGACCAAGCTGCGCGCGTGCAGATGCAGCTTTTTCGACACGTCGCCACCCAGCTGTGCGCCCCAGCCATCGCCAAGGTTTTCCTGCCCCGAGCCGCCATATTTTCCGTCACCGACAATCGGATGCCCCAGCTCGGCCATATGCGCGCGCAACTGGTGGGTGCGCCCGGTGATCGGCACCAGCGCCACCCAGGCCGTGCGGCTGCCCGCCGCCTCCAGCACCGCGTAATCGGTGGTGGCATGTTTTGCGCCGGGCGTTGCGTCCACATCGCGCGGATGCAGGCAGTGCATCTTTTCGCCCTCGCCCTTGGCGCCGTGCCCCGGCGCCTTGACCAGCCCGTATTTCACCGTGCCCATGCGTGGTGTCGGCACCCCGGCAACGGCGGCCCAATAGATCTTGCGCGTGTTGCGGTGCCTGAAGGCCGCCGTAAGCCCCTTGGCCGCCTCGCGGGTCCGCGCCAGAACCAGAACACCCGAAGTGTCCTTGTCCAGCCGGTGCACCAGGCGCGGCTTTTCCTCCATGCCAAAGCGTAAAGCCTCGGACAGGCCATCGACATGGCGGTGCTGTTTCGATCCACCCTGTACCGGCAGGCCCGGCGGCTTGTTCAGCGCGATCACATAATCGTCGCGGTAGATCACGCAGGCGCGGATCATCTTGGCATCCGCATCCGTGACATGGGCCCGCGCAAAGGCAGCAGCCTCGGCGGCGTCCGGCAGGGGCGGAATGCGCACCGCCTGCCCCACTTCCAGACGCGTGGACGGTTTCACTCGTCCGCCATCGACCCGCAGATCGCCCTTGCGGCACATCTTCTCGATCCGCCCCTGGCTGAGATGCGGAAACTGGCGACGCAGCCACCGGTCAAGCCGCTGATCGCCATCGTCGCTCGATACGTGCAAAGTCTGTACACCGCTCATGCCCAAAGGCTCCTTGCTATCCAGACACCGATCACCAACGCGCCGATCGATCCGATCACCGACAGGCCCACATAGGTTCCCGCCGCCACTATCTGTCCACGCTCGTACAACGTGAACGCTTCCAGCGAAAAGGCCGAGAACGTCGTGAACCCGCCCAGAAGGCCGGTCATCACGAACGGGTTCAACCCACCCAGCCCCTTATGGAACGACAGCACGAAAAACAGGCCCATCACGAACGACCCCACGATGTTCACCGTGAGGATCGCGATGGGAAAGCCCGGCCCGCTCAGCCGCACAAGGCCGAGGCCCACGCCGAACCGCGCCGCAGCGCCCAGCGCGCCGCCCAGCGCCACAGATAGAAAGGTCATGATCATGGCCGCGTCTGTCGCCCGCCACCCCTGCTTTGTCAAGCTGCGCATATATACCTATAGGTACCGCAAAAGGGCTGTTCCGCCCACGCTGGTGGCGCTAACATGCGCCGAAATGACCAAAGAAAGAGACGACCCATGACGACCGACACCCCCGCGCTGCTGCGCCAGCTCTTTGACCGCGCGGTAGCGGTGGCTGACCCGATGCAAAGCCTGGCCGCCGTGCTGCCGCCCAAACCTGCTGGCCGGGTAATGGTGATCGGCGCGGGCAAGGCATCGGCGCGGATGGCAGAGGCGGTCGAGGCCGAATGGGGTCCGTGCGAAGGGCTCGTGATCACCCGCTACGGCTATGCCCGGCCCTGCACGGGCATCGAGATCGTCGAGGCGGCACACCCGGTGCCCGACGCGGCGGGCCAGCAGGCCACGCGCCGCATGTTGGATCTGCTGGAATGTCTGGGCGAGGGCGATTTCGTACTGGCGCTCATCTCGGGCGGCGGCTCTGCCCTACTGACGGCCCCCGCCGGGGACATTACGCTGGCCGAAAAACAGGCGCTGACCGATGCCTTGCTGGCCAGCGGCGCGCCGATTGGCGTGCTCAACGACATCCGCAAACAGATATCGGACGTGAAGGGCGGCAAACTGGCCGCCGCCGCCTACCCCGCGCAGATGTTGGCCCTGTTGATCTCGGACGTGCCCGGCGACGATCCCGCCGACATCGCCAGCGGCCCGACGGTGGGCGATACCGGGGATGCCACCCGCGCCCTCGAAGCACTTGACCGCTGGAGCGTGACACCACCCGCCTCGATCACCGCTTACCTGCGCGCAGGCGGCGCGCCACTGCCCCCGAATGACACGCGCCTCACCCATGTCCGCAACGTGATCTACGCCGCCCCGGCGCAATCGCTGGCCGCCGCCGCCGAATTGGCACAGGCGTCAGGCATCTCCGTGGAAATCCTGGGCGACGCGCTGGAAGGCGAAGCCCGAGACGTGGCCCGCGCCCATGCCGCAGAAGCTCTGAACCGACAGGCAGCCATGTCTTCTGGCTCCAAACCCGTCCTGCTGCTCTCAGGCGGCGAATTGACCGTCACCCGGCGCGGCGACGGCATCGGCGGGCCGAATGCGGAATACGCGCTGGCGTTGGCGCTGGCCCTCGACGCGGCACCGGGCATCCATGCCATCGCCTGTGACACGGACGGTGTCGATGGTGCGGCCGAAGTGGCGGGCGCCCTGATCGGCCCCGAATCGCTGGCCCATGCCGTCGCAACCGGCGATGATCCGGCGGTCGCATTGGCCGACAATGATGCGCATGGATTTTTCGGGCGCATCGGCGGTCAGGTTGTCACCGGCCCGACCCTGACCAACGTGAACGATTTTCGTGCGATCCTGATCCAGCCACTCTAAGAGCGCGCCGTCACTCGGCGGCGCCTGCGTGCTCCAACAGGGTGATCACCGTGTCACCATAGCGCCGCACATCCAGCACCTTCAGCCCGGCAGGCGGGGTCACGGCGGCGTTTTCTTCCCAGACCACCAGCGCACCGGGGGCCAGCCAGCCCCCCTGCACCGCCGCCTGCAACGCCTGCTCGCCCAGACCGCGCCCATAGGGCGGATCGAGAAAGATCAGGTCAAACGGCGCGCCCTCCACCGGGCCAATCCGCCGCACATCGCGGCGCAGCACGCGGCTGTCATCCTCGACGCGGCACAGCGTGATGTTCTGCCCCAGCAGGTCTTGCGCCTTGCGCCCGTTCTCGACGAATGTGGCATGAGCCGCCCCGCGCGACAGCGCCTCCAGCCCCAGCGCGCCGGTCCCGGCAAACAGGTCGAGCACCCGCGCGCCAGGCTGCGGCGCGCCGTGGGCATTGACCAGCACGTTGAACAGGCTCTCGCGCACCCGGTCCGCCGTCGGGCGCAACCGGGCCGCGATATCGCCCACACCTACCGAGGCGAGCCGCCGCCCGCGAAACGCGCCGCCGATGATCCTCACCCGCGCAGCAGCGTCTTCAGCTCTGTTGCAGGATCGGCCACCGCGTCCGGATCAGGCGACTTTCCCGCATCGATCAGGCGTTTGCCCACCATATAGGCGCGCGGCTCGTTCATCGCGTCCACCGCCAGCAATTGCGCGCCCTTGTAGTACCAGAACGACGTGGCCCCCTCGGCATCGCCGGGCCGGGTCACGATCCGATCATAGCCGGTATTGAGACCCGCAATCTGCAGCTTGACGTCATACTGGTCCGACCAGAACCATGGCTGCGGCACATAGGTCTTACCCGCCCCCATGATGTTCTCGGCCACGCATTCGGCCATGTCGATGGCATTGGGCACGCTCTCCAGCCGGGCGCGACCACCGTTGTATGGGAACGAGGCGCAATCGCCCGCAGCCCAGATCGCCGGATCGCTGGTCTGGCCCAACTCGTTCACCTTGATGCCGTTCTCGATCATCAGGCCGGACATTTCCGCCAGCCCGGTCGCCGGGGTGATGCCGACACCGACGATGACGAAATCCACCACCAGTTCGCTGCCATCGCTCAGCCGCGCGCCGGTGACACTGCCGTCGCCCAGCAGCGTCTCCAGCCCCAGCCCCTCGCGAATATCAACACCGTGAGACTTGTGCAGCGTGCGGAAATAATCCGATGTCTCAGGCGCTGCGACCCGTTGCAGGATCCGGTCCGCCATCTCGACCAGCGTGACCTTGAGCCCCTTGCTGGCAGCCACCGCCGCCGCCTCCAGCCCGATATAGCCGCCGCCGACGATCAGAACGTGCCGGCCCGGCGCGAACCGCGGCGCCATCGCATCCACGTCCTTCAGATCGCGCACCACGAAAACCCCGTCCAGATCACCGCCGATCGCAGCAGGCAACCGCCGCGGCGTCGAGCCTGTCGTCATGACCAGATGATCGTAGGGCAACCGATCTTCACCCACATGCACCTCACGGCCCTCGCGGTCGATCGCAATCACCTGCGCGTTCAGGCGCAAATCAATCCCGTTTTCGCTGTAAAAGCTCTCTGGCCGCAAATAGAGCCGCTCCAGCGCCATCTCGCCCAGCAGGTATTTCTTGGACAGCGGCGGACGCTGATAGGGGGGCGCCGCTTCTTGACCGATGAGTGTGATCTGCCCTTCAAAGCCCGAATTGCGCAGCTTCGCCACAAGCGACGATCCCGCCTGCCCGGCCCCGATCACGACAACATTGCTCATCCCGCCCTCCCTTTGATGAAAATCATTAACTTCTGTTGCTCAGAACCTATATCTACACTGATGCCCACTGCAATTAACAAACAGGATGCGACAATGACGATTACCAAAGGCGACAAACTCCCGAATTCCACCCTCGTTGCAATGGGGGCAGACGGCCCCGCCCCGGTTGACCTTGCCAGCAAGCTCGCCGGGCGCAAGGTCGTGATCTTTGCCGTGCCGGGGGCCTTCACCCCGACGTGTCATTCCGCACATGTGCCCAGCTTCGTGCGGACCAAGGCTGATTTCGACGCCAAGGGCGTGGACGAGATCATCTGCGTCAGCGTCAATGATCCCTTCGTGATGAAAAGCTGGGGCGAGGCGACCGGCGCCACGGATGCAGGCATCACCATGCTCGGCGATCCAGAGGCCGCATTCACCAAGGCCATCGGCATGGATTTCTCGGCCCCGCCCGCAGGTCTCATTGATCGCTCAAAACGCTACGCAATGGTCGTGGAAGACGGCACCGTGACGGTGTTTCAGGCCGAGGAAAACCCCGGCGTCTGCGAAGTCTCGGGCGGCGAGGCACTGCTCGCAGCACTTTGAACGCGCAGCCGGGTCGCATGGCGCCCCGCATCGTCTGACCGAAAATATCCTGCGGTCTGGGGGAAAACCCCCAGACCTGCCGACACTACCCCACCAGCGTGTCCATCTTGCGCGCCAGCTTGGCGTCAAGCGCGCTCAGCCCATTGACGGAATGGGTGGTCAGCATGACATTCACCCGGTTGTAAACATTGGACCATTCAGGATGGTGGTTCCATTTTTCGGCCCAGATCGCCGCGCGGGTCATGAAACCGAACGCATCGGCGAAATCGGCAAACTTGTAGGTCTTGCGGATCGCATCGCGCCCTTCGACCATTTCCCAGCCCCCCTCCAACAGCGGCGCCAGCATCGTGGCACGGGCGGTATCGCTCAGTATCTCGGTCACAGTTTGTCCTCCACATTGGTCTTCCGAAACGGGCCGTAAGCGGTCAGGATATCTATCTCCTGGTCTACCGCGTGTTTTTCTGCCTCCAGGTACTGCGCCACCGCGGCAGCAAAGCCGGGATCGGACAACCAGTGCAAGGAATGTGTCGTGACCGGCAGATAGCCGCGCGCCAGCTTGTGTTCACCCTGCGCGCCGGCCTCTACCCGATCCAGACCATGGGCGATGGCATATTCTATCGCCCGGTAATAGCACAGTTCGAAATGCAGGCAGGGGTGATCCTCGATGCAGCCCCAGTACCGGCCATAAAGCGTGTGCGCTCCGATCAAGTTCATCGCACCCGCCACCGCGCGCCCGTCGCGCAGCGCCAGAACCAGCAGGATATCATCGCGCAGCGTGTCCTGCGCAATGTCGAAAAACGCCCGCGTCAGGTAGGGCGTGCCCCATTTGCGCGCCCCGGTGTCCTGATAGAACTGCCAGAACGCATCCCAATGCGCGGGTCTGATCGCATCGCCTGTCAGCTCTTCGATCTCGCCGCCAAAATCCTGCGCGGTCCGGCGCTCCTTGCGGATGTTCTTGCGCTTACGGGCGCTCAACTGCGCCAGGAACCCGTCAAAGCTTTCATACCCGCCATTCATCCAGTGAAACTGCTGGCTGCTGCGCCGCATCAGGCCCATCGCGGCCCCCGCCTCTGCCTCGTCCTCGGTGCAAAAGGTGATATGCAGCGACGACAGCCCATGCCGCTCGGCCATCTGCACCGCCCCCTGCACCAGCGCCGCTCGGCCCACATCTTCGTGACCCGGTCGGGTCAGGAACCGTCGCCCGGTGACGGGGGTAAAGGGCACCGCGATCTGCAATTTCGGGTAATAGCGCCCGCCTGCATTCTCATAGGCCTGCGCCCAGTTGAAATCGAAGATATACTCGCCCTGACTGTGCGATTTGGCATAAAGCGGCGCACAGGCAATGATCTGCCCGCCCGTGCGCACGGTCATGTATTGCGCCTGCCACCCGGTCCCCGGCCCGACAGAGCCGCTCTGCTCCAGCGCCAGCAGGAACCGGTGAGTGGTAAACGGATCATCCGGGCGACCACTCTGCGCCGCCTCGGGGCAGGCACAGGCATCCCAGTCCGGCGCGTCGATCTGCGTCAGGCTGTCATGGATCTCGATGATCGCTTCGGTTTTGGTCATGGCGCCCCCGCCTCTTGCCATGCACAATTTGTGGTGCGCTGGCGCAGGTTCAAGCGGGGATCGCCGCCAGATACCCCTCAAACGTGATGTTGTGAGCAATTCGTCGCGCCTGCAATTCCTGCGCGGCGCTGCGTACCGTCCAGCACAGGATGGCGGCGCCACCTGCCTTGATCTCGGCCACGCGCGACCGGTCCAGGTCCGCGACCTCATGGCTGATAAACGATGCCGACGCCGCTTCGAAATCGGGGATATCGCGCAGCCGCGCGCGTGTGCGTCCATCGGGCAGTTCGGGCCAATCCTCGGCCGCATAGCCGCCGGTCACGATACCGCGCGGGACGGCAGGGCAAAGCCCGGCCAGCTCGATCACCGAATGCGGGTTGAACGACATCAGCGCCAGCGGGCCAGCGTAGCCCGCGATATCATGCGCCACGGCCCGCTCCAGCCGCCCGTCCGAGCCGCCCATTTCGCCGTGCTGGTCCTTCAGCTCGATCAGCAGCGGCACCCGCCCCGCGACCAGAGCCAGCACTTCGGTGAGGGTCGGCACGCTCTCTTCGCCGCCAGTCAGCCTGAGCTGTGCCAGATCTGCGGCCTTCATGTCGGATACATTCCCCGGCGCACCGGTCAGGCGCGCCAGCTCATAGTCATGAAACACCATCGCCCGCCCGTCGCGCGACAGTTGCAGGTCGATCTCGATCCCGTAATCCGCCGCGATCGCCGCGCGGATCGCCGCGCGCGAGTTCTCCGGGCGGCCCGCGCTCACGTCATGCAGGGCGCGATGCGCCACCGGCACGACGCGAAACGCTTCTGACAGCGCGCTCATCTGATCTGAAAGATGCCTTCGATCTCTACCGCAACGCCCATCGGCAACGCCGCCGCAGAAACCGCCGCGCGCGCGTGCTGTCCAGCCTCGCCCAGCGCTTCGCCGATCAGATCGGATGCCCCGTTGATCACCGCGGGCTGGTCGGTGAAATCGCTGGTGGAATTGACGAATCCGCCCAGCTTGACCACCCGCACCAGCCGGTCCAGATCGCCGCCGCAGGCCGCCTTGACCTGGGCCAGCAGATTAATCGCGCAGGCCCGCGCCGCCACAGCCCCCGCCGCCGTGTCCATCGTGTCGCCCAGCTTGCCGGTGATCAGGCCGCTGTCATCCTTGGAGAGTTGCCCGGAGACATAGAGCATGTCACCGACCTGCACATAGGGCACGTAATTGGCGGCAGGCGCCGGGGCGTCGGGCAGGGTAACGCCGAGTGCGGCCAGTTTTTCCTCGAACTTGCTCATTTCAATCTCCTCCGAACAGGCAGTGGTTTCGGTCGGACGCTACCCCCCGCTGCACGAAATGGAAATGCCAATCTGCCGTCAATCACGCAACGCACGGTTCACATAATCGCCAAGTGGTTTCAGCAGATAGGTCAGTGGTGCGTGTTCCCCGGTGCGGATATAGACCTCTGCCGGCATGCCGGGGATCAGCACGGTGCCTGCCGGCAATCGGGTTTCGGCGGCCTCCTGCAACAGGATTTCGGCACGGAAAAAAGCGCGTCCGGTCGCGGGGTCGCGCAGCACATCCGCCGACAGATGCGTGATCTGCCCGCCCAGTTCAGGCGACTGCCCTGTATCAAGTGCCGGAAAGCGCAGCGTCACGCGCTGGCCTTCGGCAACGCGGTCAATCTGCTCCGGGGTGATCCGTGCCTCGACCCGCGGTGCACGGTCCGTCGGCACGATCTGCATAAGCGATTCGGCGGGCCGCACCACGCTGCCCTGCGTCAGGTCGCCCAGATCATGCACCACGCCGGCGACCGGCGCAGTCACGGTCTGCGCCGCGATCTCGGCGCTCAGGGCGCGGTGCCGCTCGCGCAGCGCACGCTCGCGGTGGCCAATGTCGCGCAGCCGCGTCATCACGTCTTCGAGCCGTGCGGCGCGCAGGCCCCGCCGCTCCAGATCGAGCGCGATGATGCGGGCGCGCGCCTGAGCAACCTGCCCCGCCCGGCCCTCCAGACGCGCCGCCTCTCGGCGCAACGCCGCCACACGACCCGCCTGCGTCAGCCCTTTTTCCAGCAGCGCCTGCTGGCTCCGGGTTTCTTCCTCGATCACGCCCTGTTGCAGGGCAATCGCCGCCAGTTGCGCGTCCAGCCCGGCAATCTGCGTGGTGATCAACTGCCTTCGCTGCTCCAGTTGCGAGGCCGTCTCGGCATCGAGCGCGATACGCGCCTGCAAGAGGCGGCGCTGCCCCGCCATCATCTCTGCCAGCTCCGGGTCACGGTCCGACATGTCAGCGGGGAAACGTATCTGCCCGTCGCCCTCCAGTTCTGCGTTGAGCCGTGCCCGCTGCGCCCGGACCTCATCCAGCTCCGCCTGCACAAGCGCCCGCTCCGAATGCAGTTCGGACGCGTCGAGCACCAGCAACACATCGCCAACCGCGACATGACGGCCATCGCGGACCAGCAGCTGCGTCACCACGCCGCCGCGCGGGTGCTGGATGATGCGCTGGCCTTCTGGGGCCGCAACGCGCGCAGGCACCACCACCGCCGCCGCAATCCGGGCCTGCGTCGCCCAACCGCCAAAGCCGCCGACCAGCAGCAGCAAAGCAAGCGCACCCGTCGTCAGAAGCCCGCGCACCGGTGCCTCGGCAACATCCGCCATGGCAGTCGGGCGGTGCCACGCTCAGCAGGCTGACATGCAGCCCCGGTGCGGGGCGCGGCAATTCGGTGCGCGGCGGCAACGGCGGATACGCCCCCAGAGTCGCGCCCAGAGCGCGCCACGCCTTCATCCCGCGCTGGATCACCGGCCAGCCACCGATGACCTGCTCGACCGGTGCAAGCGCTCGCCCCGCCAGAACCGAAGTGGCAATCATCGCCCCCGGCGACAGCGCACCGCGCAACACCAAAAACGCCCCGAGGCCCAGCATCGCCGATTGCAAGATCAGGCGCAGGCCGCGCGACGCCGCGGCAAACCCGCCCCCAAGATCGCCGGCAGCCGTCTCGGTTTTCAGCGCCGCCGCATGGCTGCTGCTCCAATGCGCAAGGGCTGCCTGCTGCATGCCCAACGCACGCACCGTCTGCGCCCCGGCACCCAGATCATCTGCCAAGCGCGCGGCATGGGCGGCGGCGCGCGCGGCTTCCGCCTCGGCATCCTTGATGCTGAACTGGTTGAACATGGCCAGCCCGATCAGCACCACTGCACCGCCGCAGGCCAGCAACCCCAGCCATGGGTGAAAGACAAAGATGCACAGCAAAAATAGCGGCGTCCACGGCAGGTCGAGCAGGGTGATCATGATCGGAGCGGCCAGCACCTGCTGCACCGCCCCCAGATCACGCAGCGCCTGCGGCAACCCCTCCTGCGACCCGAGCGAAGCGTGGCGCAAACCCGCCTCGAACACCCGCGCCCGCAATCGCACCTGCAACCGGGCAGCAATCCGCGCCACCAGCCGGGCACGCACGAAATCAAGCACCGCCATGACAGAAAACAGGAAAAACACCAGCACCGACAGCACCAGCAATGCCTCTACCGAACGACTGGAGAGGACCCGATCATACACCTGCAGCATGTAAAGCGGGCCGGTCAGAAGCAGCAGATTGACCGCAACGCCGAAGAGGGCCACGCACCAGATCAGCCCACGGGTGCCGCGCAATGCCGCGCGCAGCTCCGACCGGCCCCGAACAAGGCCCTGTTCAAACCCGCGTGATGCGCGCAACACTTGCATGAAGCCCCATAAAACTGTACTTCGCGACCCATGCCGCGGCAGCTGCGGCGCCTTTTTGGGGCGTCTCTTTTCTGCCACGGGTTGGCGTGTCGCGATCTGCGGTCTGTTTTCTTGATCATGGATCGGTTTATGTAACTGATTGACTAATGCATCGCAGAAAATAGCCCGGATTTGATCTTTTGACCGCTTCTTACGTGACCCGCATGCTGCGGCCTGCCCTGCTGACAATTCTCGGTTTCACCGTGGTGCTTGTTGCGGGCTGTACCCAGCCCGATCCCGCCTTGACACGCGGCGCGCCATTTGACCCCTACGAGGCGGAAAACCGTCGCATGCATGCCTTTAACCGCAGCATCGACAGGGCCGTGCTGCGCCCGGCCGGCACGGGTTATTCCAAGGCGATCCCCGATGATATCGAAACGGTGATCGGCAATTTTTCCAATAACCTGTCGCTCCCCGCCGCCATTGCCAACAGCATATTGCAAGGCAACGGCAAGGCCGCGACCGAGGATTTCTACCGCTTCCTGGTCAACACCACGATCGGGCTCGGCGGGCTGTTTGACACCGCAACCGATCTGAACATGCCGGCCGAGAACGGTGCCGATTTCGGCCAGACGCTCTATGTCTGGGGCGTGAACGAAGGCCCGTATCTGGAATTGCCGCTGATGGGGCCCGCGACGACCCGTGACGCCGTCGGCAAGGCAGTGGACATCTTCACCAACCCTCTCAGCTACGTGGTCGGCACGCCCGAAACCTATTACGGCACCGCCGCCGCGGTCTCATCCCGGCTCAGCGCGCGCGGACGCTACAGCGACGCAATCGATTCGGTTCTCTACGACAGCGCCGACAGCTACGCGGCTTCCCGCTCACTTTATCTTCAGAACCGCAGGTTCAAGGTTGGGAAAGACGGCAGCGACAATTATCTAGATCCCTATGACACTGGTTCTGCCAGCCCGAGTGATCCATATGGAGACCCCTATGCCGAATGATACGTCCCGACGCACGGCCCTCAAGACCGGGTTTGCCGCTGCCCTGATCGCAGCCCTGCCCGCGACCGGTGCCGTCGCCCTGACCGAGGCCCGCGCCAAGGCGCTGGTTGATCAGGTGGTAGGTGACATCAATCGCGTGATCGCCTCGGGTAAACCGCTGTCGTCGATGATCAGGGATTTCGAAACGATCTTCCGCAAATATGCCGATGTGAACATCATCGCCCGTTCGACGCTTGGCGCCGATTCCCGACGCGCCAGCGCCGCCCAGATGCGCGCCTATACGGATGCGTTCCGTGGCTATGTGGCGCGCAAATATGGCAAGCGGTTCAACGAATTCGCCGGCGGCAAGATCGAGGTCAAGGGCGTGCGCGAGGTCAAATCCTGGCACGAAGTCACCTCAACCGTCTACCTGCGTGGCGAAGCGCCCTTCGAGGTGCGATTTCTGGTGTCTGACCGGTCGGGTAAGGACCTGTTCTTCGACATGGTCATCGAAGGCATCAGCCTGCGCCTGAGTGAACGGACCGAAATCGGCTCGATGCTGGACCGGCGCAAGGGCAATATCGACGCGTTGATCGCGGACCTGAAAACCGCGGGCTAAACGCGGTCATTCACCACCCATCACAACCGGCGGCTCCGTAGATTTTTCTGCGAAAAATCTCGGCCACGGTCGTTCAGCCACCCCCCAGCAGTTTGCGCAGGATATTCTCTATCGGCTTCTTGCGCTCATTGCCCGGCGTGTGCTGCGGCTGGCGTTGCGGTTGGGTCTGAGCGTTCGGCTCACTTCCTTCGGGGCTCAGGCTCTGGGTCGGGCGCGCGGGCGCCCGCATCATCGGCAGCGGGCGCACCGGCACGCCTTCGTCAACACGTATCATTGTCTCGTGCCAGATTTCCGCCGGCAGGCCGCCACCGGTAACGCCGGTCAGGGGGGTGTTGTCGTCATACCCCATCCAGACACCCGTCACATAATCGGCGGTAAAGCCAAGGAACCAGGCATCGCGCGCCGCCTGCGTCGTGCCGGTCTTGCCGGCTGCCTCGCGGTCGGGAAGATTGGCTCGGCGGCCGCTTCCGGATGTGACCACCTGGTGCATCATATAGATCAGCTCCTGCGCGGCCTCTTCGTGAATCACCCTTTCACCGATCCCGCCACCGGTGCCCATCAGCGGCTCATCCTGTCCCAGCAGGCGCAGCTCGACCAGACCGTAGGGCGTGACCGAAGAGCCACCGTTGAGAATACCCGCATAAGCTCCTGTCATCTCCAGCAGCGTGCTTTCCGACGCGCCCAGCGCCAGCGCCGGACCGGCAGCCAGATCGCTTTCGATGCCAAAGTCGCTCGCAACCCGGCGCACCAGATCGCGGCCCACGCTTTCGGATACCTTGACGGCCGGGATGTTGAAGGAATGCTTCAGCGCATCGGTCAGCGTCACGCGACCGTGAAACTTGTTGTCGTAGTTGCTGGGGCACCAGCGGCCTGACCCCGGTATATCGAGGCAATAGGGCTCGTCCACCACCGTGGCCTGACTGGAATAGCCCAGTTCCAGCGCCGTGGCATAGACGAACGGCTTGAACGCCGAGCCGGTCTGCCGCCGCGCCTGCGTTGCGCGGTTGAAGGCCCCCGTCACCTTGGTCTCGCGCCCGCCTACCATGGCGCGCACCGCGCCATCGGCGGACATGACGACAATCGCCGCCTGCGCCTTGGACCCGTCGCGCACCTTTTCGTCAAAGATGTACCGCATCGCTTCTTCGGCGGCGGTCTGGATGCGCTGGTCGAGAGTGGTGCGGATGATCACATCCTCGGTGGTGTCGCGGGTAAAGAACTCCGGCCCCGACGCCATCACCCAATCAGCGAAATAGCCCCCCGCCTGCGCTTCAGCCGCCTCCGACAACTCGGCCGGCGCGTTCAGCGCCGCGCGGGCTTCTTCGTCGGACAGATACCCCTGATCGCGCATCAGCCCCACCACGACCGACGCGCGGTTCTGCGAGCGCTCGATATTGCTGGTCGGCGCCAATGTCGAAGGCGCGGTCAGCAGCCCGGCCAGCATTGCCCCCTCCGCCGCGCTCAGGCTGGCAGCCGGTTTACCGAAATATCGCTGCGCTGCCGCTTCGGCACCGTAGGCGCCGCCCCCCAGATAGGCGCGGTTGAGGTAGATCGACAGGATCTCATCCTTGGAGTATTTCGCCTCCATAGCGAGCGCATAGATCGCTTCCTTGGCCTTGCGCCACAGAGAGGTCTGGCGACAATCGCGCACATACTCGGCTTCGCTCTTCCAGTCTTCGGCACGATATTCGACGCCGAGGCAGAGCAGTTTGGCCGTCTGTTGCGTTATGGTCGATCCGCCATGCCCGCTCAGCGGGCCACGGCCTTCGCTGAGGTTGATGCGCACCGCGCTGGCAATGCCGATCGGGTCGATGCCCGGATGCAGGTAGAAACGTTTGTCCTCGGTCGCCACCACCGCATTGCGCAGATGCCGCGAGACACTCTGGGCTGTCACCGCCCCGCCGAACTGATCGCCGCGCCACGCAAAGACATCGCCGTTCCGATCCAGCAGCGTGACAGAGCCACGCGCGCGCCCATCCAACAACTGCGCCACATCCGGCAGCGTCGTATAGACATAACCCGTCGCCAATCCGACGATCAGCCCCGCCACCAGACCGACGCGCCAACCGATCCCCCAGACGATCCGCCACACCCACCGCAGCAGTCCACCGACCGCGCGACGAATCGGCCCACCGCGACGCGCGGTTCTGGATCGCGTCGCAGCACGGCGCGGCTTGGCCTTTGGTTTGGCCTTGGGTTTGGTTTTCGGTTTGCGCCTGTCGGCCACCAGCGGTGGCTTTCTGCGTCCTGTATTTGCCATGTCAGCCCTGTTCAGCCCTGCCCGGAGCCTCTGTTTTGCGCCATGATACCGAACTGCGCCGCGAATGTAGAGCCTTGGCAGACACCCGATACCCATTTTCCAGCTGCGTAATTTTTAGGCACCCAGCCGTTTCTGCCACTTTTTTAATCGCATAGCCATGGCAAGACCGGCCAATTTCACGCCCAAGCCTTCATAAATCCGTTCCGAGCGATTTTTCTGCACCTGCACAATGCGCGCCGCCCCACCGGGTCACGCGTGCAGATACCGAAAGGGAACATCGTGAAACTCATCCTTGCGACAATCAAGCCGTTCAAGCTCGACGAGGTCCGCCAGGCGCTGACTGCCATCGGCGTGCGCGGCATGATGGTGACCGAAATAAAGGGCTTCGGCGCACAATCCGGCCACACCGAGATTTATCGCGGCGCCGAATATGCCGTCAGCTTCGTGCCCAAGGTCAAACTGGAAATCGCTGTCGCTGCGGCGATGGTCGATCAGGTGGTCGACACCATCTCCACCACTGCCCGCACCGGCAAGATCGGTGATGGCAAGATTTTCGTCATCGACATCGAACAGGCCATGCGCGTGCGCACCGGCGAAACCAATGAAAACGCGCTCTGAGGCGCGCAGGTAAAGGAACCCTGACATGAGACTGCTGAAATCCCTACTGTTCGCACTGACGATAACGCTTGTCGTCAGTGCCGCCACAACACCTGAACTTGCCGCACAGGAAGGCCCGTCTGCCGAAGCCCTCGCCGCAGCCGAAGCGGCTTACATGACCCCCGAAGACGCCATCAAGCAACGCGTGCTGGATCAGGCCGCCGCCGCCGCACAGGACGCCATCGACAATGGCGAGGACCCCGCCGAGGCCGCGCAATCCGCAGTGGGCACGGTCTATGCGCCCTTCAACCAGGGCGGCTTCATCTTCACCACCTTCATGTTCCTCGTGGCGGGCTTTCTCGTGTTTTTCATGGCCGCCGGCTTTGCAATGCTCGAGGCCGGTCTGGTGCGCTCCAAGAACGTCACCATGCAGCTGACCAAGAACATGGCGCTCTTCACACTTGCGTCGATCTTCTACTACATCCTCGGCTACAACCTGATGTATCCCGGCGATGGCTGGACGATCAACGGCATCATCGGTGCCTTTTCCATCACCGGGCTGGAGCCTGTCGGCCTTGAAGGGGTAGAGCCTGACCTGACCTATGCTTCCGTCGGATCGGATTTCTTCTTTCAGCTGATGTTCTGTGCCGCCACCGCATCCATCGTCTCGGGCGCTGTGGCCGAACGGATCAAGCTGTGGCCATTCCTAGCATTCGTCATCGTGCTGACGGCCGTCATCTACCCGGTGCAGGCAAGCTGGAAATGGGGCGGCGGTTTCCTTGATGCGATGGGCTTTCAGGATTTTGCCGGTTCCACCGTGGTACACTCGGTCGGCGGCTGGGCAGCTCTGATGGGCGCGATCATCCTCGGGCCGCGCCTTGGCAAATACAGCAAGGACGGTCGCGTGACCCCGATGCCCGGTTCCAACCTGGCGCTTGCGACACTCGGCACGTTCATCCTCTGGCTCGGCTGGTTCGGGTTCAACGGTGGCTCGCAGCTCTACATGGACACCGCCGGCAACGTCGCGGACATCAGCCGCATCTTCGCCAACACCAACACGGCAGCCGCTGCCGGGGCCGTGGTCGCGCTGATCCTAACGCAGGTGATGTACAAGAAACCCGACCTCACGATGATCCTGAACGGCGCACTCGCGGGCCTCGTCTCGATCACCGCAGAGCCGCTTATGCCGTCGCTGATCTCGGCGACGCTGATCGGTGGTGTCGGTGGTCTGATCGTGGTGCTGGCAGTGCCGATGCTTGACCGGTTCAAGATCGACGATGTCGTGGGCGCCATCCCGGTGCACCTCTTCGCCGGGATCTGGGGCACGATCGCCGTGGTCTTCACCAATGACGCGGCCAACCTGCTGACCCAGATCACATCCATCGTGATCGTCGGCCTCTTTGTCTGCGTCACCTCGGCGCTGGTGTGGTTCGCGCTCAAGTTCAGTGTCGGCATCCGTGTCGACGCAGAGGCCGAGATCGACGGGCTCGACACGACCGAACTGGGCATGGAAGCCTATCCCGATTTCTCCAGAGGCTGACGTTCCTTCCCAGACCCCAACCTTGCGAGAAATGAAACCCCGGACGTTCGCGTCCGGGGTTTTTTCGCGGTGTGGCTCTGACGCCCCCTTTGTCTCGGATGGTCTCAACAGGCCGTGCTGCCAGCCACCTTCTTCGGCGCACCGGTCGCCATCTCGACGCCGATATAGGGCTGCCCGGCCTTCTTCCACGCGGCGAACCCTCCCTCCATATGCGCGATCCGGTCCAGCCCGCCCTCCAGCGCCAGCTTGGCCATCTTGCCCGACCGCACGCCAGAGCCACACATCAGCACGATCCGCTTGCCCATCTGTGACGGCAGCTTGTCAGGATCGAATGACGCCATCGGCATCAGCATCGCACCGCCGATCTGCTCCATCATGTATTCCGGCGGCGTGCGCACGTCGATCAGCACGATCCGGTTCTGCTCCCACGCCTCGGCCACCTCCTCTACGGTCATCGTCTCCAGCGTGCGGCCATCAATGTCTTCGCTTTGCATCCTGTCATCCTTTGCCAGTGTTTGATCTTGCGCGCCGGAGCCTCGAAACACTCGGCGCATTTGCCCGCGTGTCCAGCCCGGCGGCGGGCTTATCCTGCTGGTTCATATATGCCTTGCAGAGCGGCCTGCCACCGCCATACGGCGTGAACCCGCTGATCGGCCTACGCGGGAAAGGACACACATCCAGCAACCCGTTGCCGCTGGCAGAATCGCACACCCTCATGCTAAGTCTTGTGGCATGGCGCAAACGACACCCCACATCAGCGACACCCGCCCACAGATCCGCCCACTGGACGAGGCCGCGATCAACCGTATCGCGGCGGGCGAGGTAGTCGAACGGCCGGCCTCTGCGGTCAAGGAACTGGTGGAAAACGCCATCGACGCGGGCGCGCGCCGGATCGAAATTGCCTATGCCGACGGGGGCAAGACGCTAATCCGCGTGACCGATGATGGCTGCGGCATCCCCCCCGAAGACCTGCCGCTGGCCCTCGCGCGCCACGCCACCTCCAAGATCGACGGCAGCGACCTGCTCAACATCCACACTTTCGGGTTTCGCGGCGAGGCGCTGCCATCGCTCGGTGCGGTGGGTCGGCTCACCATCGCCTCTCGCGCCGCGGGCGAGGACGCCGCCGAGATGACCGTCGCGGGCGGCACCGCCAGCGCGGTGAAACCCACCGCCCTGAATGGCGGCACCGTGGTCACGCTGCGCGATCTCTTTTACGCCACCCCGGCACGGCTGAAATTCATGCGCACCGACCGGGCCGAGGCGCAGGCGATCACCGACACGGTCAAGCGGCTGGCGATGGCCGAACCGCAGATCGGTTTCACCCTGCGCGACGTGTCCGGCCGCGGCGCGGGGCGCACCGTTTTTCGCGCCGATCCCGAAACTGGCGACCTGATGGGCGCCATGAGTCAGCGCCTGACCCGCATCCTAGGGCGCGAATTCACCGACAACGCCATCGCAATCGACGCCGAGCGCGACGGGCTGACCATGACCGGCTATGCCGCCCTGCCCACCTATTCGCGCGGCTCGGCACTGGCGCAATACCTCTTCGTCAACGGCCGCCCGGTGCGCGACAAGATGCTGACCGGTGCATTGCGCGCCGCCTACCGCGACCTGATGAGCCGCGACCGCCATCCCGCCGCAGCCCTCTTCATCGAATGCGAGGGCACTTTGGTGGACGTCAACGTGCACCCCGCCAAATCCGAGGTACGCTTTCGCGATCCGGGCACGGCGCGTGGGCTGATCGTGTCGGGCCTGCGCCATGCGCTGGCCGAGCAGGGCCACCGCGCCTCAAGCACGGTCGCGGGCGCCACTCTGGGCGCGTTCCGGCCCGAGCCGACCGGCGCGCGCATCTACCAGATGGACCGCGCAAGCCAGCCCCCCCTGCCACGCCCCTCCCCCGGTTTCGCCGAGATGCAATCGGCCTACAGCGCCCGGGTCGAGGACAGCCCGCAAGTGCTGGACGAGACCCCCGCCGCACCTGCCGAAAACCACCCGCTGGGGGCCGCGCGCGCGCAACTGCATGAAAACTACATCATCGCCCAGACCGAAGACGGCATGGTCATCGTCGATCAGCACGCCGCCCACGAGCGGCTGGTCTACGAGCGCCTGAAACGCCAGCGCGCGGAAAACGGCGTCGCGGCACAGGCGCTGCTGATCCCCGAGATCGTCGACCTCTCCGAGTCCGACTGCGCCGCGCTGATGACCATCGCAGACGACCTCGCCAGCTTCGGCCTCGGGATAGAGCCGTTCGGCGGCGGTGCCATCGCCGTTCGCGAAACGCCCGCCATCCTCGGCCCCGTCGATGCCCGCGCGCTGATCCTCGATATCCTCGACGAACTGGCCGATCAGAACGACAGCGACACCCTTGGCATCCGCATCGACGCAATCCTCAGCCGCGTCGCCTGTCACGGCTCGATCCGCTCGGGCCGCCGCATGCAGGCGGACGAGATGAACGCACTCCTGCGCGAGATGGAGGCAACACCGCATTCCGGCCAGTGCAACCACGGCCGCCCCACCTATGTCCGCCTCGCTCTCAGCGATATCGAAAGGCTCTTTGGCCGCACATGATCCAGATCGGCGCCACCCAGTATTCCCTGAACGATCCGCTTGTCATCGCCGCCCTCGCCGGGGCTGTGATCCTTCTGCTGATCCTCACCCTGCTGGTCATGGCGGTGCGCGCCGCTGCCCGCTCGGCCCGCCTGTCCGAGCCGCTCGCCCAGCAGATCAACCAGATGCAGGCCCGCGTGCAGGGCCTCAGCGACGGACAGCATCAGCTGGCAGGCGGCCTCACCCATGTCGCCGAAGCGCAATCAGCCGCGCAATCCAACATGCTGCAACTGATGGAACAGCGCCTTGCTGCGGTCAGCGAAAAGATGAACGAGAACCTCAGTGGCTCTGCCCGCCGGACCGCACAATCGCTCGGCGATCTGCAACAGCGACTACAGACCATCGACAAGGCACAGGCCAACATCACCAAGCTGTCAGGCGACGTGCTGACGCTGCAGGACATTCTCAGCAACAAGCAGACGCGCGGCGCGTTTGGCGAAATCCAACTGAATGACATCGTGCTCAAGGCCCTGCCCAAAGACAGCTATACGATGCAGCACACGCTATCCAACGGCAAACGGGCCGATTGCCTGATCCACCTGCCCAACCCGCCGGGGCCCATCTGCATCGACAGCAAATTCCCGTTAGAGGCCTACGAGGCGCTGCGCCGTGCCGGCACCGACTGGGAGGCGAACGAGGCCGCGAAATTCCTGCGCGCCTCCGTGAAGAAACACATCAAGGACATCTCGGACAAATATATCCTCGACGGCGAAACCGCCGATGGCGCGCTGATGTTCCTGCCGTCCGAGGCGGTCTATGCCGAGCTGCACGCCAACTTCCCCGAGCTGGTGCGTGAAGGCTTCGCCGCGCGGGTCTGGATCGTCTCGCCCACAACCTGCATGGCCACGCTCAACACCATGCGCGCGATCCTCAAGGATGCCCGCATGCGCGAACAGGCGGGCGCCATCCGCCGCGAACTGGGCCTGCTCTTTGCCGACGTGGAACGCCTCGGTAGCCGGGTCGAAAACCTGGACCGCCATTTCGGTCAGGCCTCCAAGGACATCGCCGAAATCAAGATTTCCTCCGACAAGGCCGGCCGCCGCGCCCGGCGGCTGGACAATTTCGATTTCGAGGAGCTGGCCCCAGAGACCGAGCCGACGATCATGAAGCTGGCGAAAGACATCTGAGAGCCCTTTGTCGCCGCTGGACGATCCACATCCAGCAGCCGCGAACCTCGGACAAAGGCAGCACTCACCTTGAGTTTCACTGTCGCGTTGTGGCGTCCTCTATGCGCCGGCACTTTCACATCCCGAGGGTGTGACAGACGCATGAAAACGACAAAGGACCGCATTTGCGGTCCTTTGCTGTGATACTGCCGAAGGTATAATTAGCGGCGTTTACGCTTTAATGCACCCAATCCGGCAAGTCCGGCAAGCAGCAACGGCAGGCTCGCGGGGATCGGTACTGGCGACACCGGAGTGGTCGCCGCGTCCGTGAACCCAAAGTCATCCAAGGCGAAAGCGAACGAACCGGGTCGAGTATTGATCAAAGAAATCGATGAGATGTCTCTCGCATCGCTGGCAAACCCCAGATAGGTCAAGTTAGACCCCGCCGAGAAGTTGTCGGTAAAGCTTCCGCCGCCATCAAAATTGATTGTGAGATCAAAGCTAGGCATTAACCCGTTGGCCACAAAACCAAAGCCGCCTTTCAGAGTGTCGAAAGTAATATGTAGTGGCGTAAAAGGATTCTGGATTCCGTCGAGAAATCCACCATTGAACCCACCACCGCCGTCAATGTTAAAGAAGTTACCTGTTCCTACCGCGGTAGAAAAAGTCACACCGCTGACAATGTCCCCAGGCATGATCCCAGCTTCGGCGGTGGCGTCGTTCAAAATGCCAGAGGTGATTGGAAAATGGGAAGTAGGACCAAAGTCCTCAACTGTCAGAGTCCCGGTCGCAGCCTCCAGCGAGGCTTGGTCTGAAAATAGTGATACAGTGCCCGCATATGCGGGAATATTGGCACCAAATATCAAACCCGCCGCTATTGTTGCCGCATTGATTACAGTATTCTTCCTAGCCATGGATTAACCCCATCAATTAGAAGCGAACGTGCCTTTGCACAATCAAATTTTTTTAAAAAAAACCGAATTCCTGAGGAAATATAGTACCATCCCTCTGATATGAGTCAACTTTTTTGTGAATATCGGCCCTTGGGTGCCCGCCGCCAAGAACGTCCATTCTTGTCACGAGCGGGCTCTGTTAATGGCGACGTAAAAAATTGACTCAATTACCCACCGCATGCCATATGCTAGAAGTGAGTGTGTAATTTGAGGGTAATTTTATGAATCTTTTCAAGAAGAAATTTGCGGTAGCGTTCGCGCTTTGTTTTTTGGCAGGAGCGGCACAGTCAGCGCCCATAAGCCAGACTGAATACGGCCTCACCGGCCTTAGTAATGGTTGGACGCTTGGACGAACCGACTGGAATGCTGCCGACGAATTCGGTCATGGCGGGACGGCGTTGGCTACGGCAGCGACCGTCTTGCAAGATGGGTATTCTCCCCTTTCGCCCAATCAGACCGGCCAGTACAATGGTATTTATCGTTGGCCGACGCTGGGTCTGGAAAACCTCACATTCTCAATGAATGGTGGGACAGATTACGTCTTGGATAGCCTTACTTTCCTGTCATCCAGATCTTACAGTTCACTAACGCAAATCGAGCTTCAGTACAGGCTCGATGGCGGAAGCTGGATGTCGAGTGTCGCAACCTCAACAGGAGCCTTGGGGATGTCGCATAGTGGCGCTGCGGAGGCATATAGCCTCTCCTTCGGTAACGTTCAGGCGGACCAGTTTCGACTACTGTTTGGAACTGGAGGGGATCAGGTCTCTTTGCACGAAGTGAATATCAGCGGCACTCTTGCGCAGCCCTCTGTAGTTCCCTTGCCTGCGGCTTTACCGCTTCTTCTGGCCGCGATGGGTACTCTTGGTTTTGCTGCGCGTCGGCGCAAGTCCACCTGACGCAAAGCACCCAGTTTTGCGGGAGTCCACGAGGCAGTCTGGCTGCGGAACGACTCCCCTCGACACCCTGTTTGGGCTGTCGGAAGCTACACTATCCACACCTGACAACGCTCGCCCCATGCCAGTCCCTTTCGATTTTGCCGGAAGGGACACAGGCAAGCGTGATCCGCATCAAGGAGAATGCGGTGCAGTTCTCCCATTTTCCTTGACCCCGCCCCTCACATCGTCTCCAGGCAATGCCGACGGAACGCGCGTTTGAGCATGTCCAGCTCTTCGCGCAGCAATGTCACCTCGGCGCGGATGTCATAGGCCAGCGCCTCTCCAGAAATCAGCGAGAAATTACCCAGCACCGCATCGCCGCTGGTTTCGCGGATCAGGAAGGTCTGCACGCCGTCGGCGATCATATGCGCCGGGATCGGCACCCGCAGCACCCAATGCGCGGCATCCGCATTCTCGATCACCTGGACACCCTCGACCGCCTCGCCCAGATGCGTAACCTCGATCCGGGGCTGGGCGTTACCCTCGCCGTCATGGGTCAGCACGCCTTCCCACACGCCCTCGAACAGCCGGGTCTTGGTCAGGGTGAATTCGCTCATCTCAGCCTCCTCAGAAATCAGCCCGCAGGCGGCGGCTCAGCGTCACGTCGCGCAAGGTGACCTGACTCATTTGCGGGTTCTCAAAGATCAGGTCCAGCCAGGCGCGCTCGATCCGCTTCTCATTGAGGTTGGAATAGGCCAGGTCGAATTCCACCACGATATCGTCCTCGTGCAGCGGCAGTTCGCGCACAATCTGTTCGGTGTTGGGGCCGTGCTTGATATTGAGCCGGGCAAATATCTCCAGCGGCTTTTCCATTTCGACAATCGTGTTGAGCCGGATCAGGTGGTTTTTCTTCAGCCCGTCCACCGCGCCGTGCGGCAGATCCAGAACCACCGACAGGAACGAGCCATCAAAGTTGAACACGTCCATGCGCAGCCCGAACGGCGCCAGATCGGCCTCGCGCTGGTTGCGCACCTGCCGCAATGTCAGCTCGGAATGTGCACAATCATGAAACAATATCAGCTCATCGCCCAGCTTCGACTTGCTCTGCGCCGACGATATGCCGGGGCTGGGCAGCGGCATGCACCACAGCGACGGGCGCCAGGCCCAGTCAGTGCCGTGCGGTCTGGGAAAGGCGTGGCTGCCGATCATCGGCAAGGCAAGCCGGCTCTCGGCCACCGCCATCATTTCATTCAGGGAATATAGCAGCTTGCGCGCGTTGGCTCGTTCGCGCCGCAGCTCTTTCAGGGACATGTCCGACGCACGCCGGGCGGCCTTGGTCCAACGGCGGGCAGCGCGCCGAAGTACGATCCAGTCCCCCAATGCACTGCGCATCTGCATTCTGTCCGGCCCCCTCGCGTTCTGGCAATGTTTTATCTTGCCTTGCCAGTCCCTTCCAGAGGATTAACTACGTTTTCGAAACAATCCAGACAATATCGCCTGTATCCCGTCCGGATTGGCCGGCTGTGGCGTGGCAGTCGCGTGGTTGACGCGAACCGTGCCTGTTACATCCGCCTGTCCCGTTGTCACGGGCTTGGGGCTCTGCGTGACCGCGGGCGGCGTGTCCGGCTGGCGTGACGGGCGCGGGCTGGCGTCGCGCATCTGTTCGGCCATGGCGATCAGCAGATGCTTGCCCTCGCGCCCGGCAGCAGCACTGCCCGCCCGGCCATAGGCGGCAAGGCCGACAAGATGCCCGTTGATCACCAAGCTCGCCCGCCAATAGCGCGCGTCGCCGCCGGGAATACCGGCATCACCACCCTGCCCCACATGAACCAGAGAGATGCCATCGCCATCGATCTCGGCCAGAATGCGCGCCGGAGCCAGGCTCTGGCTGATTTCGGCCGCACTCGGCTGCGTGGCACCGGGATCGGCAGACAGGACAGATACCGTGATCACCGCCGGAGAGGGGGCCTGTGACGACCCGCTGGCCAGGTGGCGGCAGGAGGCCAGCAAGGCAAAGCTGCTGGCCGCGCGGCGGCGCACCGACGTGCTGTCGATGCAGTACCCCTTTGGCCCCGCGACGACGACCTCACCCCGAAAGAACGTAACGCGGCTCAGCGGCGCGTCCTTGTCGATCTGCGCCGCGCTAAACCCCATTGCATCCGGGCTCGCGCCTTCCAGACAGGCCGCCAGCGGCAGGACCGCCGCCAGCATCAAGGCCATGCGCAAACCGCGCAGAGAGCGCCCCCGAAGGGTAGCCCCGCTAGATGTCCATATAGACATGGCGTTCCGCCTCGGCGCCCGGATGGGTCACCGCCCCCTTGTAGGTCGAGCCCACAAGCTGCGCGTATTTCCACAACGCACCCGAGGCATAGAGCGTCTCGCGCGGGCCGGGCCAGACCGCCTTGCGGGCCGCCAGTTCTTCGTCGCTCAGATCGACACTGAGTTCGCCGGTGATCGCATTGATGGTGATCATGTCGCCGTTTTGCAGCAGCGCGATAGGGCCACAATGTGCAGCTTCGGGGCCGACATGGCCGACGCAGAAACCGCGCGTCGCGCCCGAAAAACGCCCGTCGGTGATCAGCGCAACTTTCTTGCCCATGCCCTGACCGCTCAGCGCCGCCGTGGTGGCCAGCATCTCGCGCATGCCGGGGCCGCCTGCCGGGCCTTCGTTGCGGATGACAATCACCTCGCCTTCCTCATAGGCGCGGTTCTGCACCGCCTCAAAGGCGTCCTCTTCGCATTCGAACACCCGCGCCGGGCCGGTAAAGACCTGATTCTGCGACGGGATGCCCGCAACTTTGACGATCGCCCCTTCGGGGGCCAGATTGCCCTTGAGCCCGACAACGCCGCCGGTCTTGGTCAGCGGTGAGTCGATCGGATAGATCACCTTGCCATCGGCCTCGCGGGTGATCATGTCCAGCTCTTCGCCGATGCTGCGGCCGCTGGCGGTCACGCAATCCTCGTGAATCAGCCCCGCCTTGCGCAACTCCTTCATCACCACCGGAATGCCGCCAACGTCATACAGATCCTTGGCGACGTATGCGCCGCCGGGTTTCAGATCGACGAAATAGGGCGTGTCGCGGAAAATTTCACACACATCTTCGAGGAAGAAGTCGATGCCGGCCTCATGTGCAATCGCGGGCAGGTGCAGCCCCGCATTGGTCGACCCACCGGTGCAGGCCACGACGCGCGCCGCGTTTTCCAGCGATTTCAGCGTCACCACATCGCGGGCGCGGATGTTCTTCTCGATCAGGTTCATGACCGCCCGGCCGGACGCTTCGCCATACTGGTCGCGGCTCTCGTAGGGGGCCGGCATGCCAGAGCTGTTCATCAGCGCCAGACCAATTGCCTCGCTGACGCAGGCCATGGTGTTGGCAGTGAACTGCCCGCCGCACGCGCCCGAGCTGGGGCAGGCCACGCGCTCCAGCATATCCAGCGCGGCATCAGACATCGTGCCGTTCTGGTGGCGGCCGACGGCCTCGAACATGTCCTGCACGGTCAGGTCGCGGCTGCGGAAATCGGCGGGAATCTCTTCGACCTGCGGCGCCTTGCCCGGCAGGATCGAACCGCCATAGATGAACACCGAAGGCGTATTCAGCCGTACCATCGCCATCATCATCCCCGGCAGCGACTTGTCACAGCCCGCCAGGCCGACGATCGCATCATAGGAATGGCCGCGGATCGTCAGTTCGACCGTATCGGCAATCGCCTCGCGGCTCGCCAGGCTCGACCGCATGCCCTCGTGGCCCATCGCGATACCGTCCGTCACGGTGATCGTGGTGAACTCGCGTGGTGTGCCCATCGCCTGCTTGACGCCCATCTTGACCGCCTGCGCCTGCCGGCTCAGCGCGATGTTGCACGGCGCGGCCTCGTTCCAGCAGGTCGCGACGCCAACCAGAGGCTGGTGAATCTCTTCTTCGCTCACGCCCATCGCGTACATGTAGGAACGGTGCGGCGCCTTCGCCGGGCCTTCAGTTACATAGCGGCTGGGCAGTTTGGATTTGTCGAACTTAGTCATGGTTTGGCCTCGCGATGCAGTGTTCCGCATTGGCATAGGCGAGCGGCGCGCAGCGTGCAAGCGCGGGCACGCGCCCGATTGCGCCCGAATACCGCCCGCAGCGGGGTGTTTCGCGCGCATTTCGGGGCACCAACCGGGCGCGAAACACCCATCACATTCACAGGATATTCCGTATTTCGCCACTTTCCCGGATGCAAATACCCGCCGAAACGCATTAGCATGGCGCCATGAAGTACGCGCCCCATCAGTTGCTGATCGCACCCGCCCGTGGCAGCCAGGAACTGTGGCGCCTCGGCGCAGGCATTGCCCTGATTTCCGCCCTCTTCGTGGTCATGGCATCGATCTATAGCGAACTCTGCCGGGCCTGGCTGCCGCCTGCGGCCTGGGGCCGTGACGGGCGCGGGGTCGAGTATGCCAGCACCCCCTGGGGCACACTCGTGAATCTCTACATTTTCGGGCTGTTGATCATCGCGGTCTGGCTCACCCTCCTACTGCTGCACACAAGGGAATTGCGCAGCCTGTTCGGGCCGCCCACGCTGGCCCTACGGCAATTCTGGCGTGCCTTGGTCGCGATTGTGCTGCTGACCGCGCCGCTGACCGCAATGCCCGCGCCCCCCGCCCTGACCCCTGCGCCGCATCTGCCATTGGATATCTGGCTGGCATTCCTCGCCCCGGCGCTGCTCGGCGTCCTGCTTCAGGTCAGCGCCGAAGAAATCGTCTTTCGCGGCTATCTGCAAAGCCAGCTTGCCGCACGGTTTTCCCACCCCCTGCTCTGGATGGGCCTGCCTTCGGTATTCTTTGCAGCACTTCACTACGCCCCCGGCCAGATGGGCGAAAACGCCTGGGTGGTGGTCGTCTGGGCCGGGTTCTTTGGTCTGGCCGCCGCCGACCTGACCGCCCGCACCGGCACGCTTGGCCCGGCGATTGCCCTGCATCTGGTCAACAATACCAACGCATTGCTGCTGGCCGCGCCCGAGGGCGTGTTCGACGGTCTGGCCCTTTATACATATCCCTACGGCCTCTCGGATACCGGGTTCATCCTGACATGGATGCCGGTCGATCTGATGGTGCTGCTGTGCAGTTGGCTGGCGGCACGGGTGGCGCTGCGGGTCTAGGCCGGGCCGGATGCAATACGCGGGAATGCATGAATTGCAATTTGCCGCGCGCCGTCCTATCTCAGTGCAAATCGCATTGCCAAGGGGCCGATCTGACATGAACTGGATCACCAACTACATGCGTCCGCGCATCAACTCGATCTTTTCGCGCCGCGAGATGCCCGAGAACCTCTGGAGCAAATGCGACGAGTGCGGCACCATGCTGTTTCACCGCGAACTGTCGCAGAACCTCGGCGTCTGCACCGGCTGTGGCCATCACATGCACATCGCACCGCGCGAGCGATTCAAATCATTGTTTGACGGCGGCGTGTTTTCCGAGATCGACGTGCCCGCACCAGCCACCGACCCGCTGCATTTCCGCGATCAGAAACGCTATCCCGACCGGATGAAAGCCGCTCAGAAGGCAACCGGCGAGAAAGAGGCGATGCTGGTCGCCATAGGCGAGATCGGGCGCACCCCCATCGTTGCCGCGGCGCAGGACTTTTCCTTCATGGCCGGGTCGATGGGCATGTATGTCGGCAACGCGATCATCGCGGCGGCCCAGCAGGCGGTCAAACTTCAGCGCCCGCTGATCCTGTTCTCCGCCGCAGGTGGCGCGCGCATGCAGGAAGGCATCCTGTCGCTGATGCAGATGCCACGCACCACCGTCGCCGTGCAGATGCTCAAGGAAGCAGGCCTGCCCTATATCGTCGTTCTGACCCACCCCACCACCGGCGGCGTGACCGCGTCCTATGCGATGCTGGGCGATGTGCAGATCGCCGAGCCAGGCGCGCTCATCTGCTTTGCCGGACCGCGCGTGATCGAACAAACGATCCGCGAGAAACTGCCCGATGGATTTCAACGGGCCGAATACCTGCTGGACCACGGGATGCTCGACCGGGTGACCCCGCGCCCTCAGATGCGTGACGAGTTGATCAAGATCACCCGCATGTTGTTGAACCTGCCACCGGTCATTGTCGGCGATCTGCCGGCCCCGGAGCGCGAAACCCCGGCAGAGGAGCCCGCCAAAGAGGCCGCGCCCGCCACGCCAGAGGCTGACCCCAAAGCATGAGCGCGTCAGGATCAGACGTCATCCTGCAACGGATGATGGCCCTGCACCCCAAGATCATCGATCTCACGCTGGACCGCGTCTGGAGGCTGCTCGCGGCCTTGGGCAATCCTCAGGATGCCTTGCCGCCGGTCATTCACATCGCGGGCACCAACGGCAAGGGCAGCACGCAGGCGATGCTGCGCGCCGGGCTGGAGGGCACCGGGGCCAGCGTGCATGCCTACACCTCGCCGCATCTGGCGCGGTTCCACGAACGTATCCGCATCGCGGGCCATCTCATTACCGAAGATGCGCTCACCGACGTGCTGGATGAATGCTACCGCGCCAACGGTACCGACAGCATCACCTATTTCGAGATCACGACCTGCGCCGCCCTGCTGGCAATGTCCCGCACCCCGGCCGACTATACGCTGCTCGAAGTCGGGCTCGGCGGGCGGCTGGACGCAACCAACGTGATCGCGCAGCCCGCCCTGACAATCGTCACGCCGGTCTCGATCGACCATGAACAATATCTCGGCAACACGCTGGCGGCCATCGCCGGCGAGAAGGCTGGGATCATCAAGCGCGGCGTGCCCTGTGTCGTCGGCCCGCAACCCGATGAGGCGCTGGAAGTGATCGAGGCAACCGCTGCCCGGCTTGGCGCGCCGCTGCTCGCCCACGGTCAGCACTGGCACGCCTATGCCGAAAACGGCCGACTGGTGTTTCAGGACGAGGCCGGCCTGCTGGACCTGCCCCTCCCGAACCTGCCCGGCGACCACCAGATCGAGAACGCCGGTGCGGCACTGGCGGCCCTGCGGCATCTGAACAAGGGCGATGCGGCCTATATTGCCTCCGTCACCGAGGCACATTGGCCAGCCCGCATGCAACATCTGCGTCACGGCACCCTGGCCGAGGCCGCACCCGACGCCGAGCTGTGGCTCGATGGCGGGCACAATGCCGCGGCAGGCATCGCCCTGGGGCGGCATCTGGCCAGCCTGCCCAAACGCCCCACGCATCTGATCTGCGGCATGCTCAATACCAAGGACGTGAGCGGCTACCTGCGCCCCTTGGCCGCGCAGGCCGCCAGCCTGACCGCCGTCGCCATCCCCGGCGAAGCCAACACCCTGCCCGCCCAAGCCACCGCCGAGGCCGCGCGACAGGCCGGAATGCCCGCCAGCACCGCCGCTTCGCTGCGCGAGGCGCTGGCCGCGATTGTCGCATCAGAACCGCGCGCGCGGATCCTGATCTGCGGATCGCTCTACCTGGCCGGACACGTCCTGCGCGAAAACGGCTGATAGTTTGAAAAAGTCATTTCCGGCAACGTCTGGAAACGACTCGCTTTTTGGGTCTTTGGGCTCCGGAAACAGCCCCGCCACCCCTTGCGTTAACCTACTTTATGTTGACGGAATTGCGCGGAGCGCTCTATATATATGGCTACGACCAAAGCGTGACAGGCTTGCAGCCTGAAAAACACACTTTTGCGACGAGGGGACCGGGCAGTAATGAGAAATGGCATTCGGACGATCCTGCAAACATTGCATGACCTTCCCACGATAGCTGGCTCCGCCCTGCGCCACTTTTTGACAGTTTCCAACATCGCACAGACCGCGCCCGCGCCAATCGCGGCCCGCTCGCGCGCACCAGCCGATCCAAGGCTGGCCAGAAAAAGATCATACTGACGCACTGAACAGGACCGAGGGACACAGGCAGACCCAAGAACAACGTGGCAGGAGCGATTGAGGAGCCGGTTCAACGGCTCCCTTTCCTTTTCTGGGGGCAGCATTCGCGACAAACGAAAAAAGCCGCACCATCTCTGGCGCGGCTTTTGTATGCCTGAAGATCGACCTGCTTAGTGCAGCTTGGCGTCGACCGTCTCGATAGCGTCTTCGATCAGCTTGTTGCCGTTGGCAGCTGTCATCTGCTTGGCAATCACTTCACGCGCAGCGGCGATGGCGATTGTCACGGCACGGTCGCGCACTTCGCGGATCGCGCCCGCTTCGGCAGAGGCGATCTGTTCATCGGCGGCCTGCATACGGCGGGCAATCGACTTCTTCAGATCTTCCTTGGCCTGTTCTGCCGCAGCCGCAGCTTCGGATTTGGCGTGCTCGACAATGCGATCCGCCTGCTCCTGAACTTCTTTCTGCTTGCGCTCATAGCTGGCCAGCAGGGTCTGCGCTTCTTCGCGCAGGGCCCGTGCCTCTTCCAGTTCTGATTTGATGGTGTCGGCGCGCTTGTCCAGCAACCGGCCCAGCATGGTTGGAACCTTGAGGTAGAGCAGCACCGCAACAAACAGAATGAACGAGATCGTGACCACGAAATTCGTGTTCGTCAGCGAAAAGAACGGGCCACCAGCGGCAAAGGCCGGGCTGGCAGAGGTCAGGGCAATGAGAATGGCAAGTTTGCGCATGATATTACCCTTTCACTCGCGACGCGACGGCCGCATCGACGGTTTTGGCGTCGGCCTTGCCGCCCATTGCGGCAACGATTGCCAGAGCTGCGTCCTTGGCCACCTCACCGACGCTTTCCAGCGCACCGGCACGGATTTCGGCGATTTTCTTTTCGCCTTCCGCAGTCCGGGCCGCGATTTCGGCATCGGCCTTGGCCAGCGCCTCGTCAAGCTCGGCTTTGATCCCGGCCTTGGTTTCGGCGATGATGTTCTGCGCGTCAGAGCGCGCATCGGCCAGCGCCTTGTTATAGGCGATCTCGGCTTCCACTGCCTTGGCCTTCAGGTCTTCGGCAGCAGCGATATCATTGGTGATTGTGCCCTGGCGTTCCGCCAGAATGGCCGCGATGCGCGGCAACGCAATACGCGACAGCACAAAGAAGATCACGACGAGCGTGACCGCAAGCCAGAATATCTGGTTGCCCATCCACTCGGGGCAAAGCTGCGGCATGCCGATGGCGCCGCCGTGGCTGTCCACGCACTTGCCGGCCTCTTCAAGCCCGACAGGGCTTACATGCCCTTCAACAGCAGCAGCTGTGGTTTCGGTCGCCATGTCGTCGTCCTCCAGAAGGAAACGTTCCAGTTGCACCAGGCAGGGGCGACATCACCCCTGCCCGGCCCGTAAGGATCATATACCCAGTGGTTTAGACGGCGAACATCAGCAGAAGTGCCACGAGGAACGAGAAGATCCCCAGCGCTTCGGAGAATGCGATACCGATGAACATGGTGGCCGTTTGACCGCCAGCTGCCGACGGGTTGCGCAGGGCACCCGACAGGAAATTGCCCACAACGTGGCCCACACCAACAGCAGCACCGCCCATGCCAGTACAGGCCAGACCCGCGCCAATGTATGCGCCCATTTGTACGACGTCACCTTCCATTTGATTTCTCCTTACGATGGAATTGAGTTGTTTTCGATGTTCGTATGCGGATCATTCCGCGGTTGTTTCGTGTGCCGGGCTTCTGCCCGGCGGTCCCTTAGTGGTGCGGATGCAGCGCATCCTTCAGATACACACAGGTCAGGATGGTAAAGACATAGGCTTGGATGAAGGCCACCAGCACTTCGAGAGCGTAGATCGCTGTGATCGCGATGATGCTCAGCGGCGTCACCAGAACACCGATCCAGCCGATCAGGATCATCGGGGCAAAGGCCGCGAAAACCTTGATCACCGCGTGGCCGGCCATCATGTTGCCCGCCAGACGAATGGAGTGGCTCACCGGGCGCACGAAGTAGGAAATCACTTCAATCAGCGCCAGGATGGGGCGCAGCGGCAGCGGTGCCGAGCTGATCCAGAACACACCGAGAAAGCCGAGCCCGTGCTTGAAGAAGCCCATCAGGGTCACCGTCAGGAACACCAGCATCGCCAGCACTGCCGTCACGGCGATGTGGCTGGTGGTGGTGAAGGCGCCGGGCAGCAGACCCAGGAAGTTCGAGAATACGATGAAGATGAACAGCGTCATGATATAGGGGAAGTACGGCAGTGCATCCTTGCCCGCGACATCCTCGACCATCTTGCGAACGAACCCGTAGCACAGTTCTGCCACCGATTGGATCCGGGTCGGGATCGTCGACCGCTTGGAGGTGCCCAGCACCAGCAGGCCGATTGTCGCCAGCAGGGCCAGCGCCATCCAGAGCGTTACGTTGGTCACCGTGAAAACACCCACGGCGCCCTCACCAAAGAGCGGCTTGACGATGAACTGATCCATCGGGTGAAAGACCAGTTCCATGCCTTTTTCAGCGCCCTCGTGGGTTTCAGTCGCCATTTCTCGCCCTCTCGTCTCCGCCGGTTTCGACCGGCGTATTGTCCTTGGCCGTATCGGCCACCTGGGTCTGCTGGATCTCCGTCGCGCTGCGCATCATCACCTTGATGCCGGCTGCGAGCCCCAGCAGTGTAAAAATCACGAGGAAGATCGGGAGTGTCCCGAACAGGCTGTCCAGCCCGTACCCCATGCCGAAGCCGATCAACAGACCGACCACCAATTCGATCACCATGCGCCAGGCCAGATGTGCCTGGGAATAGTGCTCATCCGTGTGCTTCTTTGTTTGCACGGGACCTTTCAGCGCCTCGATCTTCGCCTCCAGCGCCTTCAGCCGCTCGGCCTGATCGGGGTCTGTCACGCGCACAACCTCCCACGGAACGTTGGCGACAGTGCTATGCGCGGGCCGCGCCCGAGTCAAGCGCGCTGCCCGCGGCAAATCACACCACGCAAGATATTGAATTATAATGATTTTTAATCCGACGAGAATCTTCGCGCGACACGCCCACGGCACCCGCAGCGCCCGGACAGCCCCCTTTGACATATTCAACCATCCGGTTGAGTATCCGCCACCGCTAGCCGCGCACCACCATCACCGAGACCGGCGCATGCGCAGCCAGCCGCCCGCTATGGGACGCGATGATGTAGTCCGACCAGCCCGGCATGTGCGAGCCCGTGACCACCAGATCGGCCCCCAGCGAGGCGATCGCCCCGCGCAGGTGGCCATCCACATCGACGGCGGGATCGGGGGTCGGAATGTTCAGGGTTTCGACGGTCATGTCATGCGCGGCCGACAGCTCTGCCGCAAAATCCGCAAGCCGGCGCCCGTACTCGACGGCGTTATGCGACACGACCGCACTCAGCCCACCACTGACACTGACCAGCGTCAGGCGGGCGCCATAATGCCCTGCCAGATCGCAAGCCACCGCGATAGCGCGCGCCAGCCGGTCCTTCTCGGCCAGATCGACCGGCACCATGATGTGATGATACATTGTGTGTCCTCCCTGCCGCATTCTGCGCCGGGAGGCGGCCGCGCGCCTTGCGTTGCATCAAGCCCGCCATCGCGGCAGTTGACGGTTGGCCCCGCAAGGCGCTAGGGCGAGCCATGACCGACCCGCTCGACCTAGTCTTTGCCGCCCTTGCGGACCCCACGCGCCGCGCCATCCTCGCGATGCTGCTCGAGGATGACATGGCCGTGACCGATGTGGCAGAACCGTTCGAGATGAGCCTTGCAGCCATATCCAAACACCTCAACATCCTCAGCCGCGCCGGCCTGATCTCGCAAGAGCGGCGCGGGCGTGTGAAATGGTGCAAGCTGGAGCCGGGCGCGCTGAAAGCCGCGTCAGTCTGGATGCAGGGCTTTGGCCAGTTCGAACCGGTGAACCTCGACGCCTTTGAAAGGTTCCTGAAGGCCGAACTGAACGAAGAGCCCTACGAATAGGGCGTCACAGCACGAATTGCACGATGGCCAGAACGATGACGACGAGGCCGACAAGATAAATAATACTACGCATTTGGGTTTCCTCTCCTTGATTGTCACAGTTTAACTGCGCAGCCGCCGATTTGGTTCCCATGGGCAGCCAGATCCGACGCACAACCGACAGACAAGAGCGGCACCAGAGCTATACAAATCAGGATCGCCCCGGCCGCGCCCCTGGGACTTGACGCCGCGCGCCTGTCGGCCAAATATTCGCGCCGTTCAAGCAAGACGGAGAGTTTCATGCGATTGCCAAGTTTCGTTTTCACCCTATGCCTGCTGTTGGCGGTTGCCTTTGCCCCGTTGCCGGCAAGGGCGGACTAAACTGACGCCAGTAAAAGCGTCCTTTTCGAACCGGTCCAGATCAGTCAGCTGACCACCGATGACAAACGGTACCTTCAGATGGCACTCGCCTTCGAGAACCTGTATGTCGGCTTGCTGGACGGTCAGTGGGGCGCCGGCAGCCGCAAGGCACTCACGCGCTACAGCTATGAGCGTTTCGATACCGCGCCGATCAATGACCACCTTGCCGAGCTATCGCTCGGAATGAGCAAGCGCATCGCGTTCAGCGGCTGGGACATGGATTACCTCAAGACTTACGGCATGTCGCTGCTGTTCCCGCACATTGCCTACTACGAGGAGCCGGACAGCGGCTCGTTCGAGAACTGGCACCATACCCGCAGCTCGCTTGCCATCGCCGCGAGCCGGACGGATCTGGCGGGGGTCAAATCCCACCACGCGTTCGGCCTGGATCAGCCTGCCGACGACACGCCCTATACCGTCCGCCGGGACGGGACCTGGATCACCTCGACCCGCGGGAACAATCGGCTGCTCTATATCCGGTCGGACTATGTAGACAGCGGGTGGACCACGATCATCCTGTCGGCGGCACAGACCGATCAGGGCCTTCTGAACGCGGTGGCGGCCAGCCTCGCACCGGGGCGGCGCGCGCCTATCGAGCATTCCAAAGATGGCATGCTTGACCGCATCGTGAACCTGCATCTGGGAATTGGCGACTAGGACACGAAACCCATCCCCGAACCTGTCCCCGAGGCGCCCAGCGTCAGCGCCGCCCGGCCCGAAACCACCACCGCCAGCAGCGGCACGGGCTTTGTCGTGAACCCGCACGGCGACATCCTGACCAACTCACATGTCGTCGAAAACTGCGCCTGCGCAACTCAATTCCGACGTGCTGGTGGCAGGCTACCCGCTGAGCAGCGTGCTTGACGGTCTCAACGTGACGCGCGGGGTGGTGTCATCACTCAAGGGAATCCGGGGCGACGCCTTCAACATGCAGATTTCCGCAGCCGTACAGGCAGGCAATTCCGGCGGCCCGCTGATCGACAGTGCCGGCCTGGTCGTCGGCGTGGTCGTCGCCAAGCTGTGACAGGACTTCGTGCAGGAGGCGACAGGCTCTGTCCCCGAAAACGTGAACTTCGCCGTACGTGGGGAAATCGCCAAGCTCTTTCTCGCCCAGAACACGATTCCGATTACCATCGGCACACCGGGCGATATTCCGACACCCGTGGAACTGGGCGCACATGCCTCCGACATCACCGTGTTCATAGAATGCCGGTAATACGCCCCCTGTCCCCCGGTCAGGCGATGCCGGCTTCCTCGTCCTTCAGCAACAACAGCAGTGCCACGATGGTCAAGCCCAGCCCCACCAGCACCAGAACCGGCGGCAGGTCATGGCCAAGGGCTGCCTGCCACAGCAACACCCAGCTGGGCGTGAGATAGGTATAGGCCATCACCTTGGCGCTCGGCAGGCGCAGCGAGGCGAATTGCAGCAGCACGAATGAGGCCGCGCTGGCAAACACCGCCACATAGATCAGCGTGATCCAGACGATGCCGGGCAGCGCGGTCCAATCCGTCGCCGCGATATCGCCCGCTCCGGCAACCATAAGGATCACCGCCGCCGCCACCAGCGTGCCGAACGAGAACACGACCGGCGGCTCACCACGGTTCAGCTTGCGCACCAGCGGCGTATAAAGCGCATGTGCGATGCAACCCCAGAAATAGATCACTTCGCCGCGCCCGATCTCGAAGGCCAGCAGTGCCGACAGGTCAGCGCGAAAGATCACCCAGAGCGCACCCACCGCGCCCACGCTCAGCGCCAGCACCATGCGCCGGGTCGTGATCTGCCGCAGCAGCAGATAGCCCGCCGCACCCGAGAACAGCGGCGTCAGGGTGAACACCGCCGCTGCCGATACCGGCGGCGCGGTCTTCAACCCCTCGAACATCAGCACGAAATAGATGCCCATCAGCCCGCCCAGCACAAGGTATCGCCACGGCGCCACGAGGGCCGTGCGCGGCAGCCCGTGGGTGGCCAGTGCCGCCACGCCGACGATCACCGCCGCGATCGCGAAACGCACGGCATTCAGGGCCGTGGGCGCGATATGAACGGCGGCCATCGACCCCAGCGCGAACGACCCCGCAATCAGCCCCGAAAAACACAGCATCGCCAGATGCCCGGCCAAAACCCGCGTCATACGCTCGCCCAGGCTTTCGCATGGTCTTTCAGAAATCCCAGGAACGCCTGCACCTTGGTCGTGCGGTGCAGGTCCATATGCGTCACCAGCCAGAGCGGCGTCGACCATTCCTCCAGCGGCGGGTGAACCTCGACCAGCCCCTGCATTTCGGCGGCCTGCAGGCGCGACATGAAACCGATGCCCGCCCCCTCTGCAATCGCCCGGCGCAGCGCATGTACGTCGCCACTGCGAAACACGATCGCCTCTGCGGGCACGTTTTCGCGCAGCCAGCGGGCGAAGGGCGCGCGCGATTTGGGATCATCGGCACTGACAAAGCGGTGCCCGGCAAAATCCGCAACGCTGCCCGGCATGCCATGCTCGGCGATATAGGTCTCGCTGGCAAACAGCGCGATGGGCTGGCGAAAGAACTGTTGCACGACATTGTCCGGCTGATCGGGCGCGTTGCCCGCGCGGATGGCCACATGCGCCTCGCCGTATTCCAACCGAAACAGCCGGTCGCCGGTCAGGTAGCGCACGATGATGTCGGGATAGGCGCGCTGGAACCCGGCCAGAACCGGCACGATCAGATGGCCCAGCCCGCCCAGCGACGTCACCACAAGCTCGCCCGAGACAGCATCACCCTGCCCCTTGATCCGCCCCGCAAGCTGTGCAAACTGCTCATCCGTCGCCTGCGCCACGCGCAACAGGTCCTCACCCGCGTCAGTGGGCGTATAGCCCCGCGCATGCCGCTGGAACAGCCGTACCCCCAGCCGTTCCTCCAGCGCGTCGATATGACGGATCACGGTCGCATGATGCACGCCCAGCACCTCGGCCGCACCGCTGACAGTGCCCACCCGCGCCACGTTAAAGGCGGTTCTGATCTCGTCCCAGTTGTCCATCTTTGCTCTGTGCGACTGTTAACATACCCACATCAGTTCTCGCCTATTGGTTCGAAAATGCAAGTTTATTTCCCGCGGCCAGCCACACAAACCGTCCCGCTAGCGCGGGTTTTCAGATGGTGCCGGAGATATGGCAGCCCGAAGATACAGGTTGTGGCGGTGAGGAACCGGGTTTGATCAAGGCTACGTCTTGCTCCGATGGTGACAAGGCGCGGGGAGCGGGATTTGGGAAGTCCGCGCTGCGATCCTAACCTTGCCAATGATGGTTTGGGAAGACGTTTGACTCGTGGTTAAGCAATCAATCAACACGGCCGATAATGTGACCTTCGAAATGCGCCTTATGCGCTCACGCGGCAAATTCAAGGACCGTTTTTGGAGATCGACAATATGCTGTTGCGCTCTCGCCGTTTGCCAAAATACGCCAGGTTTGCACTTGGAGTGGGTTGGGTTTCGCAAAGGCCGCACAGGACAATATGTTCACGTTCTTGCGGCCATGCTGATCGCGCACCGAGCGTGAAAGGATAACTTCGACACCGGCCTCACGGGCCGTCTTCGCAAGAGCTTGGCATGGGCCGTAATCCGTATGACGGGTCCAAACCTCTTCGTACTGAACGAATGGATCGGCGGTCAGGTCGAGTGCGAATGGCGTTTTCACATCTACTTGGAACGCTGTGTACTCTGGCGCGCTGCCCGGTGCCTCAAGACCGGGGCTGTCTTGGTAGAACTTCATTCGATAGTGCGCCAACTCCGCAACGGCAGTTTCATATTCCTGCGCAGCATAAAAGACACCGTCCGTCACGCCAGCTGGACGAAAGCGCGAACCATGTGGGTAGGGCCGATAGCGAAACGGCGTAAACAAAAGGAAATTTAAATGCCGACAGGATTCTGGTACCCTTGGTTTGCTCTCGTCCAGAATTTCGTCAAGGATATTCTGCTCGTGCACGTTCTCAACAAGTTTGCGTGTTGAGATGATATTTTGGGCTTCAACCAGCCGCCAAGCTTTCCCTTCCCACGGCCTTGCCTCAGATCTTAGCTCGTTGAGCGTCCAAGTAGGTAACGACATTCATCAGTCCCGTCAGGTTTTTGACCATAGCAGCAGGTACGCCGCTCAAAGCCGTGTTTTCATTGCGCATCCAGCTCAAATTCACACGATCTTCACCGCCTGTAATGGCGTCAAGGGAACGAAAGATCCTCAAGAATATCACTGCGATCTCATAATCTTTCTGATTTTCTTTCAGTATGTGTGTCCCACTCATGATACGGGATGCGGTTGATTTGCTTACGCCCAGAATGTCTGCCAACTCTGCTTGGGTGAAACCTAGTTTCCGAACGGCTTTGCATAATGCAGACGTCACGATACGTTCGCGCTCGTCACTCTGAGCGCCATTTATGGTAGCCTCTCTCACACTCATGTCTCCTGTTCGGGCCTTTGCGGCTCATTTGTTCTTATTGATTATTGGTTTCGACTATTCCGCAGGGCGCCCCCGCGTGTCTCATGAGATAAATATGGGTAAAACTTTCTGAGGAAACAAGGGAAAAGGCGTATCTCTGGCAAATTTCACGAATTCAGGGCTGAAAAGACAAACCCAAAAATAGGACCACCGTATTGACGAGGATTTATGGCAACAGCCCAAATCTGCGTATCGCCGCCGTTCTCGCCAGACGCGGCGAAGGTCTGGTTTCCGCGTTGAGCTGTAGGACATCCATGTCCACTTCGAACTGACAGCCACCACACCTCCCAACCAAAGCGAGCCCCCAACGCAGCCCCCTCCCGCACTTGGACGTGGGCTTGACTCACCCCCGCCCCTCGACATAAAAGCCGCGCAACTCCGGGAGTCCGTCAAAACTTCCGGTCCCATGGCCGTTTGGCCGGGATCGCCCTCCGTCAGCGCGTTGCGCCCACGGGGGACATTGGCATTTGGGCCGGTCCTTCCTATTCTCGGGGGGCCATAATTTGGGCAAAGCGGCATAAGGAGCCCTTGAGATGTTTGAAAATCTGTCCGAACGCCTCTCTGGCGTCTTCGACCGCCTGACCAAACAGGGCGCGCTCTCCGAAGATGACGTGAAAACCGCCCTGCGCGAGGTCCGCGTGGCCCTGCTCGAGGCCGACGTATCGCTGCCCGTCGCCCGCGACTTCGTGAAACACGTGCAGGAGCAGGCCACCGGGCAGGCCGTCACGAAATCCATCACCCCCGGCCAGCAGGTCGTCAAGATCGTGCACGATACGCTGGTTGCCACCCTCACCGGCGAGGGCGACCCCGGCGCGCTCAAGATCGACAATGCGCCCGCCCCGATCCTGATGGTCGGTCTGCAAGGCTCGGGCAAGACCACCACCACCGCCAAGCTGGCCAAACGGCTTAAGGAACGCGAAGGCAAGCGCGTACTGATGGCGTCACTCGACGTGAACCGCCCGGCCGCGATGGAACAGCTGGCGATCCTCGGCCTCCAGATTGGAGTCGATACCCTGCCCATCGTCAAGGGCGAAGATCCCGTCCAGATCGCCAAACGCGCCAAGACCCAGGCCAGCCTTGGCGGCTATGACGTCTACATGCTCGACACCGCTGGTCGCCTGCATATCGATGCAGAGCTGATCGCACAGGCCGCCGCCGTCCGCGACGTGGCCAACCCGCGCGAAACCCTGCTGGTGGTCGATGGTCTCACCGGTCAGGACGCGGTCAACGTCGCCACCGAGTTTGACGCCCAGATCGGCGTCACCGGCGTCGTCCTCACCCGGATGGATGGCGATGGCCGCGGCGGCGCGGCGCTCAGCATGCGCGCCGTCACCGGCAAACCCATCCGCTTCGTCGGCCTGGGCGAAAAGATGGACGCGATCGAGACGTTCGAGCCGGAACGCATCGCGGGCCGCATCCTCGGGATGGGCGACATCGTCAGCCTCGTGGAAAAGGCACAGGAAACCATCGAGGCCGAACAGGCCGAGCGCATGATGCGCCGCTTCCAAAAAGGTCAGTTCAACATGAACGACCTGAAAATGCAGCTCGAACAGATGCAGAAGATGGGCGGCATGGAAGGCGTAATGGGCATGATGCCCGGCATGGGCAAGATGGCCAAACAGGTGCAGGACGCGGGCTTTGACGACAAGATCCTCGTGCGCCAGATCGCCATGATCCAGTCGATGACCAAGAAAGAGCGCGCCAACCCCAAAATCTTGCAGGCCAGCCGCAAGAAACGGATTGCCAAAGGCGCCGGTCAGGATGTGGCCGAACTGAACAAGCTTCTCAAGATGCACCGCCAGATGGGCGACATGATGAAGAAGATGGGCAAGATGGGCAAAGGCGGCATGCTGAAACAGGCCATGAAGGGCATGTTCGGCAAGGGCGGCCCCAGCCCCGAAGAGATGGCCGCAGGCATGGACCCCAAGGCGCTGGAAGCAGCCGCCAAGCAAATGGGCAAGATGTCAGGCGGCGGGCTGCCCGGTTTGGGCGGCGGCGGCATGACCCTGCCCCCCGGCCTGTCAGGCTTCGGCAAGAAGAAATAAGTTAGATGAGCCTCGCCCTCCCCTCTCACCGGATTGAGACCGACCGTCTTGTCCTGCGCCTGCCAGAGGCTCGGGATATTGACGCATATGTCGCGTTTCTGACAGATCCGGTACGAGCGGACGGCTTTGGCGTGGAAGAAGACCGCCCAAAGGCGTGGCGTTGGTTCGCGCTGAATATCGGGCATTGGGCGTTGCACGGTTACGGCTATTTCACCATCGAGCTGAAAGAGACCGGCCAGCCCTGCGGCATCACCGGCATCTGGAATCCCGAAGGCTGGCCCGAGCCAGAACTTGGCTGGGTGGTCTTTGACGGGTTTGAAGGTCTTGGAATTGCCCGTGAGGCGGCAACACGCGCGCGCCAATGGGCCTATGACGAACTGGGCTTTACCACGCTCACATCGAACATCGTGCCCGGCAATACCCGCTCTATCGCATTGGCCGAACGGCTTGGCGCCCGCTACGAGCGGACCTACACCAACGTGCAGATGGGCGAAGACCTGCTCTATCGCCACCCGGGACCGGAGGCGTTGTGCGGATGACCCTGCCCGAGATCGCCATTCCCACCATCGACACACCGGACCTGATCCTGCGCGGCTACCGCGAAAGCGATTTCGGGGCGGTCGCTGCGTTCGGCGGATCCGAGCGCGCGCGCTTTGTCGGCGGTCCGCATGACCGCTGGACCTGCTGGCGTGCCTTCCTCGCCGGGGTGGGCCATTGGGCGCTGCGCGGCTACGGTATGTGGATTGTCGAACACCGGGCCTCGGGTCAGGTGGCGGGCCGGGTCGGGATGATCCTCAATGATGGCTGGGTCGAGCCCGAGTTGGCGTGGCATATCTATGACGGGTTCGAGGGGCGTGGCCTTGCCTATCAGGCGGCACAGGCCGCCCGCTGCTATGCCGCGCGGCATCAGGGGCTGGATCGGGTCATCTCCTATATCAATGCCGAGAATACCCGCTCGATACGGCTTGCACATCGCCTCGGCGCACAGTTTGAATCCGATGGCGAACTGCTGGGCCAGCCCTGCCAGATCTACCGCCATCCAGCGATAGGCGACGCGGCATGATCCAGATTCCCGAGATCAAAACCCGCCGCCTGATCCTGCGCGGCCCGGAACCCGAGGACTACCCGGACTTCAAGGCAACCTTCAGTTCCTACCGCTCGCGCTTCATGGGCGGGCCGCTGAACAAATACGAGGCGTGGATGCTCTACGCCGCCGAGATCGGCCATTGGGACATTCGCGGCTACGGCATGTGGATGATCCACCACAAGGATGACGACCGCACACTGGGCATGGCAGGGGGCTGGTCGCCCGCAGGCTGGCCCGAGCGGGAGATCGCCTGGATCATCTGGCCGGGCGAGGCCGGACAGGGCTTCGCCCTGGAGGCCACCCATGCGGCACGGCGCCACCTCTACGAAGCCTTCGCCTGGGAAGGCGCGGTCAGCTATATCGACCCCAAGAACCTCGACAGCATCCGGCTGGCCGAGCGGCTGGGTGCGGTCAAGGACACACAGGCCGCCACGATCGACGGCAATGACGCGGTGTATCGCCACCCGTCGCCCGAGCGGCTGAAATCCGGCCAGCTTGCCGACGGGATCGAGATGGAGATCAGCCAGTACAGCAATCCGATCTTTTCACCCAAGGGGATGCCCGTTGACTGACTTTGCCCCACGCCCCGCAGACGCCGTTGCGGCACCGACGCAATACCGACGCGATACCGACGTCCTGCCGACGGCCTCAACCTGCTTTCAGGAGACCACCCATGTCCGATGATCCAACCGCCCGCGCGGCGGCGCTGCTCAAAGGCCACCGAGAGAGCATCGACCGGCTCGATGCGATCCTGGTCTACACCCTGGGCGAGCGGTTCAAGCACACCCAGGCAGTGGGCCGGCTCAAGGCCGAACACGACCTTCCCCCGTCCGATCCTGCGCGCGAAGCCGAGCAGATCGCACGGTTAGAAGACCTGGCAACCCGGGCCGATCTCGACCCGGAATTTGCCAAGAAGTTTCTGAACTTCATCATCGCTGAAGTCATCCAGCACCACAAAAGTCACCAAACCTGAGCGCATCTTTGGTGCGTTTCCCAACGTCGGGTGGGGTTACCCCCACCACCCCAACGCCATAAACAGGAGAACACTCACATGGCCATGAAAATTCGTCTCGCCCGCGGCGGCAGCAAAAAACGCCCCTTCTACCGGATCGTCGCATCCGACAGCCGCATGCCCCGTGACGGGCGCTTCATCGAGAAGCTGGGCACCTACAACCCGCTTCTGCCCAAGGACAGCGAAGAGCGCGTCAAGATGGACATGGAGCGCGTGCAGTACTGGCTGAGCAAGGGCGCACAGCCCACAGACCGTATCTCCCGCATGCTCGAAGCCGCTGGCGTCGTTCCGAAGAAAGAGCGCAGCAACCCCAAGAAGGGCACGCCGGGCAAGAAAGCGACCGACCGCGCAGAAGAGAAAGCCGCCAAGGCCGCTGCTGCTGCCGAGGCCGCGAACGCCCCCGCTGCGGACGCTCCTGCGGACGACGCAGCCGCCGAGGAGTAAGTCAGGTGACGACGGAAACGCCGGGGTTTGCTGCGGGTTTCCGACACCGTCTGATCGATCTGATGGTGTGGCGGCGCTCTCTGCGCCGCTTTCGCACTGATCTCGTGGACGAGGCGCCGCTAACGCGGTGCCTCGACACGTTTTGCATGGCCCCCGTACGCGTCGCGGGGCGATCACCCGTTTATGGCACGTGATCCGGGCGGGAAGACCCCACCGGCACACTGAAGGTAGAGAAAAGATGAGCAAAGACATGACCATCTGCATCGGTGCCATCGCAGGCGCCTTCGGCGTACGCGGCGAAGTGCGCCTCAAGAGCTTTACCGCCCAGCCCGAAGACATTGCCACCTACGGCCCGCTGCACACCGAAGACGGCGCGCGGTCCTTCACCGTAACACTGACCGGCCAGGCCAAGAACGGCTTTACCGCCCGCCTCAGCGGCGTCACCACCAAGGAAGACGCCGATGCGCTGCGCGGCGTACGCCTCTACACTGACCGTGACCGCCTGCCGAGCCTGCCGGATGATGAGTACTACCATGCCGATCTTCAGGGGCTTGCAGTGTTCGACACCGGCGGCGTGTCACTGGGCCATGTGAAAACCGTGCTCAATCACGGGGCGTCGGACCTGCTGGAAATCGCCCAGCCCGGCACAAGCGAGACGGTGCTGCTGCCCTTCACCCGTGCCGCCGTGCCGACGGTCGATCTGGCCGGTGGTCGCATCGTGGCCGATCCGCCCGACGGGCTCTTCCCTGACCCCGAAACGCCTTAACGGCGGGAACCATACGCCGCTGCGCGTCGTTATTCCCTTGTTCACGGTGCCGGAGTGGCACCGATTATTGAAAGGAATAACGCCATGCTGGGCTGGATTATCACTCTTCTCGCCATTGCGGCAATCGCCGCACTTCTGGGCTTTGGCCGGCTGTCAGGCATGGCACTGTCGCTGGCGCAACTGCTGATCGTGGTGGCACTGGTGGTGTTGCTGCTTCTGGCACTTGGTGTCCTCGCCTTATAGCGCCGCCAGCTTTCCAGAAAACACTTTGCGCGAGACCGGGCGGGTCTTAAAATATTCCCCATGATCCGCCCGTTTCCGACCCTCGCTGATACTGACATGCCAAGCCTCGCGCAAATATGCGGGTGAGGCTGCCTGCACGCTACACAAGCGCCGGATTGGTGATGGTAATGGCGCCACTCTACGCAGGTCCGATCCTGTCGGGATGGAGTGCCGCGCCGATTGGCGCAATCGGCGTTTTTACCGCCATCTTCACACTCTACCTAATTGTGACCCGCCCTCTTGACGTAGCGCACCTGTCGGGGTTGGCCCATCTCGGGGCGCTGGTGGTGGTGCAGATCGGCATCTGTAGCGCGCTTTTCGGGTTGGGGCGCATGGGCGCCGCGCTGACAGGCGCGCTTGCGCTCCCGCTCTGGCTTCCCATTGGCCTTGCAACAGGTGCCGCTGCCCTCGGCATGCACCGCTACCGTCATCGACCTGAGCTGGATAAGGTGCTGGACGACGCGCTAGCTGCGATCACCAATTTCCACAGCTTTACCGGCGACGCGGATTCGCAGAGCAGCAGCGCTGCCCGTGTGGCCGAGGCATTGCGCGCCCGGCTTTGGGATGCGTCGATAGAGGCCGCCTCTGCACCCGACCTGTTCGACACTATCGAGGCCGAAAATCCCGCCTCAACCCTTCAGGTCCTGCTCGCGGATTTTCGCGAAGGTAGTGATGCCTTTGATCTGGCGCTGCTGCGCTATCTTGCGCGTCCCGATGTCTGGCCCGCCCAAAGCCACGAGAGCTTCGTGGCGCTTTGCATCGAGGGCGGATTGAGCGCGCCGCACCCTGCGGTTCGCGCCGAGGCAGCGCAGATCGCCGCCATGCTGATGGACAAGGGGGCGCCACAAGAGGCGATGCCCGGCGCCGACTGGTTTGCCGACGCGCAGCCACTGGCCCCGGACGTGGCACCGATCGCCGCGCGCATCCACCGCTATATCGGCCTCGGCCCCTTGCACAGCTGAGCCTTGCGCAGCGTGGCACCGTCGCGGTATGGGCTGGCCCATGTCCGACACGCCCAAATCCCACGGTCGCAAATCCATCAGGCCCACGCTGACCCCGCAAGAGCTGATGACGCACAACCCGCGTCTGGCTAACGCGTGGCGGGCGCAGGTGATCACCCTGCTGCCCGAAGCCTTTCCCGGCGTGCTGGGCGAGAGCCTGACCGGGCGCGCGCTCAAGGACGAGCTATGGAGCCTTGATACCGTCGATCTGCGCCGCTTCGGCATTGGCAAGCACCGCAATGTCGATGGCACGCCCGCCGGCGGTGGCGCGGGCATGGTGCTGCGCGCCGATGTGATGGGGGCGGCCATCGAGGCCGCGCTGGAGAACACACCACAGGGCGCGCCGCTGATCTATCTCAGCCCGCGCGGCCGGGTTTTCGATCAGCAGATGGCACAGTCCCTGGCCGACGCCCCCGGCGTGACCCTGATCTGCGGCCGTTTCGAGGGGCTGGACCAACGGGTGATCGAACATTACGGCGCGACCGAGGTGTCGCTGGGCGATTTCGTGATGACCGGCGGCGAGATCGCGGCACAGGCGATGATCGACGCTGCCATTCGTCTGCGTCCGGGCGTTCTGGGCAACGCCGAAAGCACCCAGGATGAAAGCCACGCCAACGGACTGCTTGAGCACCCACAATATACCCGCCCCGCCGAATGGCAGGGCCGTCCGATTCCGCCCGTGCTGATGTCCGGCAATCACGCCGAGATCGCCAAATGGCGCCAGGCCGAAGCCGAAGCGCTGACCGCAGCCCGCCGCCCCGATCTGTGGCAGGCCTGGTGCGCCCGAAACAGCAATGCGGACGGTTGAAACAGTATCTGTTAACATGCCTCTGCATTGAAAAAGGAATTCCAATGAGCGTGTCGCTACAAGTCATTTACCCCGCTACAGAACGCAGCCATTTCGATATGGATTATTATACGGAAACGCACCTGCCGAAGGTTGCCGCGCAGTTCGGCGCGCATCTGGAAAACACATTGGTCACAAGGGGTATCTCGGGGCCGGAAAACGCCCCCGCAGCCTATCACGCCATCGCCACGCTGGTCTTTGCGGACGCCGCCGCCTTCGGGGCCGCGATGGGCGAGATCGGCCCGTTGGTCGAAGATATCCCCAATTTCACCGATGTTACCCCCCAGATGATGATCGGCGAGGTGCTCTGAGCGGCGCACTTGCCAGGGGCCGGAGGAATGGCCTTGAATTCGGCACGCAATTCTGGTTTATCGCGCCCGTACCGGGGCCTGCCCCGCGCCAAGCGATTCCCGTTTTCTTCGGACGGAGCACGCGCAGCGCAAATGTTGCAGATCACGGGCGCCGAAAGGCACAAGAACGGAAACGACGATCTGATCTCTGGCGGGCTTGTCGCATCTGCGGCAGGGACCCGGACGAAGCCCAAGAGCTCTGAGAACGCGCAAACACTTTGCGGACCAAAACCGCAAGCATTTTAGGAGAGAAGCGATGGACATTATCGCTCAGATCGAGGCCGAACAAATCGCCTCGCTCGGGACCGAGATTCCCGATTTCAAGGCCGGCGACACGTTGCGCATCGGCTTCAAGGTGACCGAAGGCACCCGCGTCCGTGTGCAGAACTTCGAAGGCGTGTGCATCAGCCGTAAGAACGGCTCGGGCATTGCCGGATCGTTCACCGTGCGCAAAATCTCGTTCGGCGAAGGCGTCGAGCGCGTTTTCCCGCTCTATTCGACCAATATCGACAGCATCACCGTGGTACGCCGCGGTCGTGTCCGGCGCGCCAAGCTCTACTATCTGCGTGCACGTCGCGGCAAATCGGCCCGGATCGCCGAAGTGGCCAACTACAAGCCCAAAGCGGGCGCAAAAGCGTAAGGTTTGCTGAGATGAAAAAAGACATTCACCCCGAATACCACGTCATCGACGTCAAGATGACAGATGGCACGATCGTTCAGATGCGCTCGACCTACGGCAAGGAAGGCGACCAGCTGTCGCTCGACATCGACCCCACGGTGCACCCGGCCTGGACTGGCGGCACCAGCCGCCTGATGGACACCGGCGGCCGCGTCTCGAAATTCAAGAAAAAATACGAGGGTCTGGGATTCTGAACCCCGACCAATGGACAGTGAAGAAGCGCCGCCCCCTGATCGGGGCGGCGTTTATCGTTTGCAGCACTACCAATGCGGCCTGATGCCACGCGCACCACAGGCGGGACCGTTGGGGCATTCGATGGGGTTATTGCTCGGGGTTTCGAGTGGTCGGCCAACCGTAGGCCCGGCTGCTGTGCCGGAATGCCTCGGCGAGGATAGTTTCAGCCAGAAGATGCAAGCGCGCGCGCTGGACATCGCGCCGCGCGGTGCATAAGTCAGGCGCATGGCCAAGGAAAAAGACAATCCCAACTACAAGGTGATCGCCGAGAACCGGCGTGCACGCTTCGATTATGCCATCGAGGATGACATCGAATGCGGCATCATCCTGGAGGGATCCGAGGTCAAATCGTTGCGCGCCAACAGCGCCAACATTGCCGAAAGCTATGCCGCCGTTGACGACGGCGAGTTGTGGCTGGTGAACAGCTACATCGCGCCCTACGAACAGGCCAAGACCTTTGGCCATGAAGAGAAGCGGCGGCGCAAGCTGCTGGTCTCGCGACGCGAGATGGCAAGGCTCTGGAACGACACCCAGCGCAAGGGCATGACCCTGGTGCCGCTGGTGCTCTATTTCAATCACCGCGGGCTGGCGAAGCTGAAGATCGGCATCGCCAAGGGCAAGAAGACCGTGGACAAGCGCGAAACTCAGGCCAAGCGCGACTGGAGCCGGCAGAAGCAGCGCCTGCTCAAGGATCACCGCTGAGCCACGCGCCAGGTGATGCGGGCCCGACATTTTTCCCCTGACCTCAAGCGCCGCGAATGGGCTAGTGTTATATGCACGGCCCAAACATAGAGGAAATATGACATGGACCTACTTATAGGGATTATCGCGGGCGCGGTTGGCGGCAATGCTGCGGGCGGCGTGATGAAGAATCTGAACCTCGGCGTTTTGGGCAATTCCATCGTCGGAATTCTGGGCGGCGGAATCGGTGCGCAGGCCCTGTCGATGATGGGTGGAGATGCCGTCGCGGGTAGCGGTCTGGATATCGCCGGAATCATCGGCCCGCTCCTGTCGGGCGGCGTTGGCGGCGGTGCCCTGCTGGCGGTCATCGGCACCATCCGCAACGCAATCGGCAAATAAGCGCGCGCGCCCGGGATTCCGGGCGCGATCGTTTCCCCTGAAGCGAGTCCGCCGGTCTTGCCTTGCACTGCGTCGGGATGTACCCAGAACGCAGTCAGGAATGCGGGGGCCCACATGGCGACAGACGATCCAAAAACACTGGTGTCTACCGATTGGTTGGGCGCCCATCTGAAGGATCCCGATCTGCGTATCCTCGATGGGAGCTGGTATCTGCCCGGCACCGATCGCGACGCCAAGGCCGAATATGACGCGGCCCATATCCCCGGCGCGCGTTTTTTCGATATCGATGATATCTCTGACAGCCGTTCGGCCCTGCCACATATGGCGCCAACGACCGAGAAATTCATGTCACGTCTGCGCGCTATGGGTGTCGGAGACGGGCATCAGGTGGTGGTCTATGACGGCGCGGGCCTGTTTTCGGCCGCGCGCATCTGGTGGCTGTTCAAGCTGATGGGCCAGCAGAACATTGCCGTTCTGGACGGCGGATTTCCCAAATGGCAAGCCGAGAACCGCCCTGTTGAAGACATGCCGCCATTGATACGTGACCGACACATGACCGTGCGGCGGCAGAATCATCTGGTCAAGGACGTCACTCAGGTCGCCGCCGCGTCCAAGCTGGGCGACTACACCATTCTCGACGCCCGCTCTGCGGCACGGTTTCGTGGCGAGGCTCCGGAACCACGCGAAGGTTTGCGGTCTGGGCACATCCCCGGATCGAAGAGCCTGCCCTATACCGAATTGCTGAACGAGGACGGCACGATGAAGTCCGCCGATGCGCTGCGCGATATCCTCCGCGCCACTGGCGTGGACTTGTCAAAGCCGGTGATCACGACCTGTGGATCGGGGGTCAGCGCCGCCATCATAAACCTCTCGCTGGAGCGAATCGGCAAAACTGATCACGCGCTCTATGACGGCTCTTGGGCCGAATGGGGTGCCTCGCCCACCGTGCCGATTGCAACCGGAGACGCCTGATGCTGAACGCACTTACCGAACAGTCCCCCGACAAGATCCTGATGCTCATGCAGGCCTTCCGGGAAGATCCGCGCCCGGTCAAGATCGACCTTGGCGTTGGCGTCTACAAGAACGCGCACGGTCAGACCCCGATCATGCGCGCCGTGAAAAAGGCCGAAAAGCAATGGTGGGAGGAAGAAACCACCAAGAGCTATGTCAATCTGGCAGGCGATCCGGAATTCTCCGACCTGATGATCGAACTCGTGCTCGGCACCAGCGTAGCGCGCGGCAATGTCGCCGCGATCGCAACCCCGGGCGGTACCGGCGCACTGCGGCAGGCCTTTGAACTGGTCCAGATGGCCAACCCCGAGGCGAAGGTCTTTGTGTCGGACCCGACCTGGCCCAACCACCTGAGCATCCTGCGCCATCTCGGGATCGAGGCCGTGCCCTATCGGTATTTCGACAGTGCGACTGGCGGTGTCAATTTCGACGGGATGATGGAAGACCTCGGCAAAGTGTCCAAAGGTGACATTGTCCTGCTGCATGGCTGCTGCCACAATCCGACCGGCGCCAACCTCAACCTGACCGAATGGCAGGCGGTGGTCGACCTGCTGAACCAGACCGGCGCAGTGCCGATGGTCGATATCGCCTATCAGGGCTTTGGCGACGGTCTGGAGGCCGATGCCAAGGCAACGCGCTTGGTGGCATCATCTTGCCCCGAGACGCTGATCGCCGCGAGCTGTTCGAAGAACTTCGGCATCTACCGCGAGCGCACCGGTATCATGATGGCGGTCACGCAGGACAGCAGCCTCCGCAGCGTGGTCCAGGGCAACCTGACGCATCTCAACCGACAGAACTATTCGTTCCCGCCCGATCACGGTGCGCGGCTGGTCACGCATGTTCTGCGCGATGCGGACCTGCGGGCCGACTGGCTGGCCGAACTGGAAGATATCCGCACCGGCATGCTGGCCTTGCGCCAACAGCTTGCGGATGAATTGCAGCGCCTTTCGGGCTCCAACCGGTTCGGCTTTATCGCGCAGCATCGCGGCATGTTCTCGCGCCTGGGGTTGACTAGCGCGCAGGTAGAGAAGATCAGGGCCGATCACGCGATCTACATGGTCGGAGACAGCCGCATCAACATCGCCGGGCTGAATGACGAATCCGTTCCGTTGCTGGCCAGCGCAATGATCAAGGTCGGTGCCTGACCCGTCGGCAATTTACGACGATTTCCATGAATGACGGCCACGAGGTTCAAGCGGCCTCGTGGCTCAGGCGCGGTAGCGGGCCAGGAACATCGTGACTACCTGAACGAGCCCCGCCTTGAGGCAAGATGCCTTGCAAACGCCCACACGCCCGCCATATCTTAGAACCATTCTAAATGAGTGAGGTGCACATGATCCCCGGTCTGACCCAACGCCGACGCTTCAGGGATTTGAGCGAGCAAGAAATCTTGGCGCTTGCAATCTCTTCGGAAGAGGATGACGCACGCATCTACCGCAGCTATGCAGAGCGGCTCCGCGCCGATTACCCCGGCAGCGCCGAGGTATTCGACGGCATGGCCGCCGAGGAAGATATCCATCGCCAACAGCTGATCGACCTGCATGTGGCCCGCTTTGGCAAGGTGATCCCGCTGATCCGCCGCGAACATGTGGCCGGGTTTTATGCCCGCCGCCCTGTCTGGCTGATCGAGAATCTCGGACTGGAACGCATCCGCACCGAAGCTGCCGCGATGGAGCAGGACGCAGAGCAGTTCTACCTCAAGGCGGCGGCGCGCAGCACCGACGCCGCCACGCGCAAATTGCTGGGCGATCTGGCCGCCGCAGAGGCCGGGCACCAGCAGAGCGCCGAAGAACTGGAGGCTCGACACCTCGACCCGCACGCCCTAGCATCCGAGGACGCGACAGCAAAGCGCCAATTCATCCTGACCTGGGTGCAGCCGGGTCTGGCCGGGCTGATGGATGGATCGGTAAGCACGCTGGCACCGATTTTTGCCACCGCCTTTGCCACCCACGACACATGGACCACGTTCCTCGTGGGGTTGGCCGCTTCGGTCGGTGCGGGCATCTCGATGGGCTTTACCGAAGCGGCCAGCGACGATGGAGAATTATCGGGGCGCGGCAGCCCGACCAAACGCGGTTTCGCCAGCGGCACGATGACCACCATAGGCGGGCTGGGCCACGCCCTGCCCTACCTGATCACGGATTTCTGGACCGCGACCGTGATCGCCTTCATCGTGGTTTTCGTCGAGCTTTGGGCGATTGCCTGGATTCAGAACAAGTTCATGGAAACCCCGTTCTTTCGCGCGGCCTTCCAGGTGGTGCTGGGCGGTGCGCTGGTCTTTGCCGCAGGTGTGCTGATCGGCAGCGGCTGAGACCAAACAGGCCGCGCGCAATCGTCACCGCAGAATGTGTCTTTCTCCGGCGCGGCCTTGTCGGAGGCTGGCGCGCGCGTAGCGAAACGATGGCAGGGGACGGCCCGTGATTGGCAGCGCGAACAGCCTAAAACCGCAGTCTCCAAGAGATGGCGAAGCCCCATGAAATGGCCTCGCCCCCCGACAATCCCCGCAAAGATGATAACACCTCGGATGGCAGTCAGCAAAACCGCTATGGATTGACCTACCCCAAAACGATGCTACCAAGCGCCCATGCTCGCCATCTTCTTTCAGACCATACCTTTTTTCCTGATTATCGGGCTGGGCTTCGGCGCGGGAAAAACCGGCTTCTTTTCGGACGAGGCGACCGGCTGGCTGACCAAGTTCGTGTTCTATTTTGCCCTCTCGGCAATGCTGTTCCGCTTTGCCGCCAATCTCAGCCTTGCCGATATCTTCGATCTGCGCTTCGTGATGGCCTATCTGTGGGCAACCGCGTTCGTCTACATCATTGCCACGATGGTCGCCTTTCTGCGCGGGCTGAACATCGAGGTCGCCTCGGTCGAGGCGCAATGCGCGGTGATCGGCAATGTCGGTTTTCTGGGCATTCCGATGCTGGTCATGCTGATGGGCGAGGCCGCGATTGCGCCGGTGATGATGGTGCTTGCGGTCGATCTTCTTGTCTTTGGCTCGCTCATTGTGATCCTGATCACCGGATCGCGCGACGGCCGGGTGAGCATCCGCATCCTGCGCACCGTCGGGTTGGGGCTGCTGAAAAACCCGATGATCGTCTCGATCGCTCTGGGCCTTGCATGGTCGGGCCTGCGCCTACCGATCCCCGGCCCGATGAACGATTTCCTCACTATCCTGGGGGCCGCAGCAACCCCCGGCGCGCTATTCGCGATCGGCGCGTCATTGGCCAGCAAATCCGCCGAGCGGATGTCCGTCGCTGTCTGGTTGACCGCGTGCAAGTTGATCCTGCACCCCGCTTTCGTCGCGTTCTCGGCGCTTTTCCTGTTCCATGTCGAGCCCTATTCGGCCGCCGTCATGATCGCCGCCGCTGCGCTTCCGGTGGCAGGCAATGTTTATATTCTGGCCCGGCATTACGGCGTGGCGCCGCAACGCGTCTCGGCGTCGATCCTGCTCTCGACCGGCGCGGCGGTCGCGACGGTGTCATTGGTGATCGGCTGGGTGAACACGCTCTACTGACCATTCAGAGGGTGATCTTGCGGCAGCGACGAGGAAACATCCCCGCCCTGCGGCATCAATCCGGGCCGCCTCGCGCCGGAAATGCCGCTTTTGACGTTTCACGGACCGGGCGGCACTGATACATCTCGGGGCGAAAAATCGGATATGGGAGATGTGACATGGAAACGGTTTCGGAAAACGCCTGTTTTGGTGGCGTTCAGGGAGTCTATTCCCACACTTCGGACGCATGCAAATGCGACATGACATTCGGCCTCTTCCTGCCCGCCGAGGCGCGCGAAGGCCCGGTGCCGGTGCTCTGGTATCTGTCGGGGCTCACCTGCACGCACGAGAACGCCATGACCAAGGCCGGCGCACAGGGCTGGGCCGCCGAGCAGGGCATCGCGCTAGTGTTTCCCGACACCAGTCCGCGCGGCGACGACGTGGCCGATGACGACGCCTATGATCTGGGCAAGGGCGCGGGGTTCTACGTGAATGCGACGCAAAATCCCTGGGCGCCACATTACCGGATGTGGGATTACGTGGCAGAAGAATTGCCTTCCCTGATCACGGAAAATTTCGCCATCGACGCGGACCGGCAGGCGATCACCGGCCATTCGATGGGCGGCCACGGCGCGCTGACACTGGCGATGGGCCTGCCCGGGCGCTATGCCTCGGTCTCGGCCTTTTCACCGATCTGCAACCCCACCGGCAGCGACTGGGGCCGCAAGCAGCTGGGCGCCTACCTAGGCGACGATCAGGCGGCATGGACAGCCCATGACGCCAGCCTGTTGATGCGCGAACGCGGCTTTGACGGGCCTGTGCTGACCGATACCGGCACACAGGATCAGTTCGTCGATCTTCTGCGCCCCGAAACGCTGGCCGAAGCCGCCGCCGCCCGCCGCCAGCACGCCACGATCCGCATGCAACCCGGCTACGATCACAGCTATTTCTTTGTACAAAGCTTCATGGAAGACCACATCGCGTTCCATGCCGAGGCGCTCTATGGGGTCTGAACGATGAGCCATTACGATCTTATCGTCATCGGATCGGGGCCAGCAGGCCGCTCTGCCGCGATCCAGGCGGGCAAGCTGAAGCGCCGCGTGCTGGTCATCGACCGCAAGGACAGGCTGGGCGGGGTGTCGGTGCATACCGGCACAATCCCGTCCAAAACCCTTCGCGAAACGGTACTGAACCTGTCAGGCTGGCGCGAGCGCAGCTTTTACGGACGCTCCTACCGGGTGAAGGAGGACATCGACGCGAGCGATCTCAAGGCCCGGCTGCACAAGACGCTCGATTACGAGGTCGACGTACTGGAGCACCAGTTCACCCGCAATCACGTGGATACGCTGCACGGACTGGCGCGGTTCACCGGCCCGCGCGATATCGAGGTCGCGACCGAAGCCGGCGATGTCACGAAGCTGACGGCGGACCGTTTCCTGATCGCCACCGGCACCCGGACGCATCGCCCCGACAACGTACCCTTCAACGGCACCACCATCGTGGACAGTGACGAGTTTCTGGAACTGGCGACAATCCCGCGCAGCCTGACGGTGGTCGGCGCCGGCGTGATCGGTGTGGAATACGCCACCATGTTCTCGGCACTGGATGTGCGTGTGACCCTGATCGAGCCACGCGACAGCTTTCTGGATTTCATCGACCGGACCCTGATAAGTGATTTCACCCATCAGATCCGCGAGAACGGCGTCGACCTGCGGCTCGGATCAGCAATCGACAAGATTGAGGATGCGAATGGGCATGTCGAAGTGACCCTCGCCAATGGCCGCCACGTGCGCAGCGAGATGCTGCTCTTTGCCGCCGGACGCATGGGCGCGACGGCAGGTCTTGAACTGGAAGCGGCGGGGCTGGAGACCGACCACCGTGGCCGCCTGTCAGTAGACCGTAAGACCTATCAGACGACTGTGCCGCACATTTATGCCGCGGGCGACGTGATCGGCCATCCCAGCCTGGCCTCCACCGCTGTGCAGCAGGGTCGCGTGGCCGCCTGTCACGCGCTTGACACCCCGACATTGCCAGAGAGCCCGTGGTTCCCCTACGGAATCTATTCGGTCCCAGAAATCAGCACCTGCGGCATGTCCGAAGAGGAAATGCAGGAACGCGGCATTCCCTATGAGGTCGGTGTTGCGCGCTTCCGCGAAACCAGCCGCGGCCATATCATGGGGTTGGAGCACGGCATGTTGAAAATGCTCTTTTCGCTCAAGACCCGGCGCGTTCTGGGTGTGCAGATCGTTGGCGAGGGTGCCACCGAACTGATCCACATCGCGCAGGCGGTGCTGAACCTCAAGGGCACGGTGGATTACTTTGTCCAGAATACGTTCAACTATCCCACGCTGGCCGAAGCCTACAAGATCGCGGGTCTGGATGCCTTCAACCGCATGCCGATCCCCGAAGAATACAAGGTCTCGCGGAGCGATACGAAGAAGCCCGGATGATCCAGACGCCATTTTCTTCGCCGAAGAAAACTATTCATAGAAAATTCGGCGAATTTTCTGACCCCGCCTAGGAGCCACCGATGCCGATCTATGTCGATGCCGATGCCTGCCCGGTCAAGGATGAAGTCGAGCGCGTGGGCACCCGGCACAAGGTGCAGATGTTCATCGTCTCCAATGGCGGTCTGCGCCCGTCGCAGAACCCGCTGGTGGAAACGGTGATCGTGCCCGATGGCCCCGATGTTGCCGACATGTGGATTGCGGATCGCGCCGGACCGGACGACATCGTCATCACCGGCGATATCCCACTGGCCGCGCGCTGTATCGAGAACGGCGCGAGCGTGCTCAAACACAATGGCGAGGCGCTGACCCAAGCCAATATCGGCAATATCCTGGCCACCCGCGATCTGATGGCCGATATCCGCGCCGCCGATCCGTTCCGCCAGGGGGGCGGCAAGGGATTCAGCAAAGCCGACCGGTCGCGTTTCCTTGATGCTCTGGAACGGGCGCTGCGAGCCGCGTCGGCCTAGTTCCGTGTTATGCTCCTGAAGCGATAGCAATAGGAGCGACCGCATGGCTGCCGCCCATGGGATGGGCACGTTTTTGGAAACGGCCACATGGATCGCGCGCGCGGCAGCGACGTCCGACACCTCGATGCGATGGCTGTCGCGCTCGCCTCGGGCTGAACCGTTTCAGCCGACAGGGTCTTTACAATCGCGCCCCTCTCGCGCCTTCTGGGCGGAAATGACCCACGCGCATTCCGCGCCGCGTCGGCCCATCACCCGAAGGCCCCCATGACAGCCGAGACGATAAGACGTAACAACATCATTGGCGCGCTCTGCGCACTGGCATCCATGGTGTGCTTTTCGTTCAACGACATGGGTATCAAATTTCTCAGCGACGACTATGCGCTGCATCAGGTGGTGTTTTATCGCTCGCTGGTCGGCATGACATTCTTCCTCTGCTTCGTCATGCCCTTCAGTGGCGGCCTCAGCCTCATTCGAACCCGACGCCTGCAGGCGCATCTGCTGCGTGGTTCGTTGGTGGTCTGCGCCAACATGTGCCTGTTTCTCGGGCTGGCGGCTCTGCCCATCGCCGATGCGATCGCGATCTTTTTCGTCTCGCCAATGGCGATCGCCGTAATGTCAGTTCTGATTCTGGGCGAGACAGTCGGCCCGCGCCGCTGGGTGGCGATCGCCATCGGGTTTGCCGGCGTGCTGGTGATCGTGCAGCCGGGCACATCGGCCTTTCAGGTCGCCTCGCTGCTGCCGGCACTGTCCGCCGTACTCTACGGATCGATGCACATGATCACCCGCCGCATCCGCGAGACGGAAAGTGCGGCCACGATGGCTTTCTACATTCTTGCGACCTTCATCATCGCCAGCGCGGCGTTCGGTCTGGTGCTGGGCGATGGGCGCTATGCAGCCTCCGCACATCCATCGCTGGCATTCCTGCTGCGCGCCTGGCAACCGCTGGCGCCTGAAGATATCGCGATCATTGTCATGCTGGGCGTCACCGGAGTCACAGGCAGCATTCTGGTCAGTCAGGCCTACCGGCTGAGCGAGGCGGCCTTTGCCGCCCCGTTTGAATATGTTGCCATGCCTCTGGCGATATTTTGGGGGGTGACTGTTTTCGGCACATGGCCGCAACCGAACGCCTGGGCGGGGATTGCGCTGATCGTGCTTTCCGGCCTCTACCTGCTCTGGCGCGACACAAACGCTGGCACGCCGCCACCCCCGCCACAACCACGCAGGTGACACATGCAGATCGACGCAGTGATTTTCGACATCGGCAACGTGCTGATTGAATGGCAACCCGAACGGTTCTTTGACGCCCGGATCGGCGCGGCGGCGCGCAAGGCAATCTTTGCCGAGGTGCCGTTTTACGAGATGATGGACCGGATCGACGCGGGCGCACCCTTTGCCGCGACGGTCGAGGAGGTGGCGCAGGGCCATCCCCGCTGGGAAGACGCGATTCGGCTGGTTCGCGACGCGTGGACCGATCTGGCGCAACCGGCCATTCCCCGTTCGGTGCGCCTTTTGGCGGCTCTCAAGGCACGCCGCATCCCGGTTTTTGCGCTGTCGAATTTCGGCGCGCAGAATTTCCCACTCAGTTGTGCGGCCTTCCCGTTCCTGCGGACCTTCGACCGGCACTACATCTCGGGTGAAATGGGCCTGATCAAGCCCAACCCGGCAATCTATGCGGCGGTCGAGGCCGATTGCGCCATCGCGCCCGAAAGACTGCTGTTCACCGACGACCGGGCCGACAATATCGAGGCAGCGCAGGCGCGCGGCTGGCAGACCCATCTCTTTGACAGCCCCGACGGATTTGCGCAGTGTCTGGTCTCTGCCGGACTATTGACCAAAGAGGAAGCAATATGAGCGTCACCATGATTCCGTTTGACGAAGGCGAGGCCAATCTCGACTGGCTGGGGCTGTGCAATGCTTTCGCACACGGCCACAGCCTGCCCAAGGCCGAGATCGCCGACAGCTTCCTCTACCGCGATCCCGATACGCTGCTCAGCCGCGCGGCATGGATCGACGGCATGGGACTGGCGGTCAAATCCGCCACCATCTTTCCGCGCAACCCTGACAAGGGCGCGCCGATGATCAACGGTGCGGTCAGCCTGTTTGACGACACGGTCGGCACGCTGGCCGCGATCATCGACTTTCATCTGGTGACCAAGTGGAAGACAGCCGGCGACAGCCTGTTTGCGGCACGCCAGCTCGCCCGCCCCGACAGCAAGCGCATTCTGATCGTGGGGGCCGGCACGGTCGGCCGCAATCTCTGGCAGGCCTATCGGGCGGCTTTCCCCGATCCCGAATTCACCGTCTGGAACCGGACCCGCGCCAATGCCGAGGCCATGGTCGCGGATTGTCCCGGCCTGAAAGTCGCGGATGATCTGGAAACGGCTGTGCGTGCCGCCGATATCGTCACGTCGGCCACCATGAGCACCGAACCACTGATCAAGGGCGAATGGTTCCAGCCCGGCCAGCATATCGACCTGATCGGCGCCTATCGCCCGGACATGCGCGAGGTGGACGATACCGCAATGGCCCGTGCCCGCATCTTTGTTGACAGCTATGAAACGACCGTGGGTCATATCGGCGAGATCAAGATCCCGCTGGAGGCCGGCGTGATCGCCCGCGACGACATACGGGCGGATTACTATGAGCCCGAAAAGTTCAAACGCACCTCGGATAACGAAATCACCCTGTTCAAGAACGGCGGTGGCGCGCATCTCGATCTGATGACCAGCCGATACATTCTCGATGCGTGGCACGCGGCGAAATGAACTGGTTACTCGCGATTCTGGCGGGCCTTGCGGCAGCGCCGTTTATTCGCGAGGCGCTGCGCTGCCCGGTGTCCGACGCGCGCAAGGCCGCAGCCCCCGGCGGTTTCGCCACACTGTCACGCGGCACCACCTACTATCGCTGGCGCGGGCCCGAGGGCGGCCCGGTGGCAGTTTGCGTGCATGGCCTGACCACTCCCAGCCTGGTCTGGGACCGGATCGCGGATGCTTTGGTGGACCAGGGATACCGCGTGCTGACATACGACCTTTACGGGCGTGGCCTGTCTGATCGGGTACGCGGCGCACAGGATTCCGATTTCTTTGTCCGTCAACTCGAAGAACTGCTGACAGAACTGGGTGCGCCGCCCAAGATCACGCTGCTCGGCTATTCGATGGGCGGTGCCATCGTGCCCGCCTTTGCCGCGCGCCACATCGACATGCTGCACCAGATCGTTCTGATTGCGCCCGCCGGGCTGGGCCATGACCTCGGGCCTGCATCGCGGCTCATTGCCAACCTTGGTCTTTTCGGCAACTGGCTGATGCTCACTGTTTACGCCCGCTCGATGCGGCGCGCCTGCAATGCCGAGCGGAGCCTGCCCAGTTCGATCCCCGGTATCACCGATGTGCAGGTTGACCAGATCAATGATCGTGGCTTCCTGCCCGCCATCCTTCGCTCGCTGCGCGGTATCCTCGATGAACCTCTTGGCGACGAGCATCGCGCGATTGCCGACGCGGGCCTGCCGGTGCTGGCGATCTGGGGCGAAACGGACGATGTGATCCCGCTCGCCTGCAAGGAAACGCTTTCAGAGCTGAACCCGAATGCCGTGAATGTGGTGATTGACGGCGCGGGCCATACCCTGCCCTATACGGACGATCCCACCGTCGTAGCGGCATTGCACACGCATCTTGTCAGGCCTGACGGGCTGCGTGTCTGAGGCTCGGCCTACGCTGCGGCCAACCGCTTTTCCTTGACCGGCAGATGCACGATGGCGCTGAAGGCGCCGACACCGACACCGATCCACCAGACTGCGTTGTAATCGCCGTAAGCGTCATACATCCGCCCGCCCAGCCAGACCCCAAGGAAGCTGCCCAACTGGTGGCTGAAAAAGACGATCCCATAGAGCGTGCCCATGTAGCGCAGGCCATAGAGCTGAGCGACCAGACCGCTGGTCAGCGGCACCGTCGCCAGCCACAAGGACCCCATCCCGACGGAAAAGAGCAGCACCGTGGCCGGGGTGATCGGCGTCATGATGAACGCCGCCGCGACAAAGGTCCGCAGCGTGTAAATCCCCGCCAACAGGTATTTTTTCGTATACCGCTTGCCCAGATACCCGGCCGTCAGCGTGCCTACGATATTGGCGAACCCAATGGCCGAGATCGCCACCGCCCCCAGCGCCGAAGTGCTGGTGATTCCCATCCCGTAGAGCATCCCGCCGGGGTCGATCGGACCACACATCTCGGTCACGAAGGCCGGGAAATGTGCGGTGATGAAGCCCAGTTGATAGCCACAGCTGAAAAATCCCAGGAAAATCAGCGTGAAACTGGGGTCGCGCAGCGCCTTGCCGACAATCGCCCCCATGCTTTCCTCGATCACCGGGCCGCCACTCCGAACCGGTGCGCGCATGAGCGGCAACACCAGCAACACCGACAGGACCATCCCTGCAAAGATCACGAAGACCATCTGCCAACTGGTCACAGTCAGCAACGCCTCGGCCAGCGGCGGGCCGAAAATCTGCCCGGCCGATCCCGCAGCCGTGGCCACCGCCAGGCTCATCGAGCGATGCTCGTCAGAACTGGCCCGGCCAACCACCGCGAGGATCACGCCAAACCCGGTGCCCGCGATGCCAAACCCGACAAGGATCTCGTAGACCTGATGCGCCCCCGGCGTGACCGCGAAGGACGACAAGACCAGCCCCGCCGCATAAACCAGCGCTCCGATCACGATCGCCTTGCGGTCGCCGATCTTTTCCGCAATCGCCCCGAAAATCGGCTGCCCGATTCCCCAGGCCAGGTTCTGTATTGCGATCGCCAGGCTGAACTCTGCCCGAAGCCAGCCAAATTCCTCTGCAATGGGGATCTGGAACACGCCAAAGGCGGCGCGGATTGCAAAGGATACCATGATGATGGCGCAAGCCGCGATCAATACGGGGCTCATCAAAGGGGACGGTCTGTCCATCGCGCGCTCCACCTATCTCACCCTGCGCAGCCTAGAGCGGGCTGAACAGCCGTCAAATCAACAAATGTGATCGATACAATCACCCGACCCGGTCATCCCGACGCGCCAATGCCTCCAGCCGCTCGTCGATGGCCGCCAGACGCTCAATCACATCGTCGCGGTAGGCATCGGTATTCGCGGTGTCTTCCGCATGATGCGCATCCTGCATCGAATTCACAATCAGACCCACCAGCAGGTTCACCACGGCAAAGGTCGTGACCATGATGAATGGCACGAAGAACACCCAGGCCCAGACGTAAACATCCATAACCGGGCGCACGATCCCCATCGACCACGATTCGAGTGTCATGATCTGAAACAGCGTATAGCCCGACCGGCCCAGCGTCCCGAACCATTCGGGAAATGCGCCGCCAAACAGCTTGGTCGCGATCACCGCCCCGATGTAGAAGATGATCGCCATCAGCAGAAACACCGAGCCCATACCCGGCAGCGCGGTCACGAACCCTTCGACCACCCGGCGCAAGCTCGGCGCCACCGAAATCACCCGCAGCACCCGCAGGATACGCAGCGCCCGCAAAGCCGACAGCCCCTGCCCGGCAGGCACCAGTGAAATGCCGACGATTATCATATCGAACAGGCTCCAGCCTTCGCGAAAGAAGCGGGCCCCGCGGGCAACAAGCTTGGCTGCGATCTCGGCCACGAAAAACGCCAGACAGGCGACATCGAGCGCGACGACCAATCCGCCGAAACGCGACATCACGGTGTCCGACGTCTCCAGGCCCAGAAGGATCGCGTTGAACACGATCACGCCGATGATGACCTGCCGCACCGCAGGACGCTCCAGAAATGCGGCCAGTTTTTGTCGAAATACGTTCATCTTGCCCATACCTTTGCCTGCACGCCATATGAGGTGCCGGGCGCATGCACGCAAGCGCAACTATGCTGCACCTTGCGGCCCAAAATATCCCGGGTGGAGCGTTGGAAATTAAATGATTATCCAACGTTAGGGGCAGAGCCCCCGATCTGCGTGTACGCAAATGGTGAAAATGCGCGCGCCCCTCGGCGCGCGCCCTTGCCAGTGAGACGTCAGTTGGCGGCGATCATCTCGGCTTGTTTCACGATCACCTCGGCTTGCTTGATGCTGGCGATGTCCACTAGGCGCCCCTTGTAGACGGTGGCACCTTCGCCCTTGGCCTTGGCGTCTTCCATTGCCGCAAGGATCTCGCGCGCTTCTGCCACGGCCTCCTCGGTCGGGGTGAAAATCTCGTTGGCCAGCGCGATCTGCTTGGGATGGATTGCCCATTTGCCCACCATGCCCAGCGTGGCAGACCGCAGCGCCTGCGCGCGAAAGCCTTCGTCGTCGGAAAAATCACCGAACGGGCCATCGACGGGCAACAGCCCATGCGTGCGGCAAGCGGCGACGATGGCGGTTTGCGCCCAGTGCCACGGATCGGACCAATGCTTCACGCCCTCGTGCAGCATATAGTAGTTCTCTTGCGTGCCGCCGATGCCGGTGGTCGCCATGCCCATCGACGCGGCAAAGTCAGCCGCGCCAAGGCTCATCGCCTGCAAACGCGGGCTGGCAGCGGCGATTTCCTCGACATGAGAGATGCCGGCGGCACTTTCGATGATGACTTCGAAACTGATCGGCTTGGTGCGCCCCTTAGCCCGCTCGATGGAGGTGACCAGCGCGTCAACCGCATAGATATCGGCCGCGCAGCCCACCTTGGGGATCATGATCTGGTCCAACCGGTCACCCGCCTGTTCCAGCAGCTCCACCACATCGCGATACCACCACCCGGTGTCCAGCCCGTTGATCCGCACGCTCAGGTATTTTTTGCCCCAATCCACCGTATTGATCGCTTCGATCGTCTGGCGACGCGCCCGATCCTTGTCAGAGGGCGATACGGAATCCTCCAGATCGATATTGATCACATCCGCAGCACTGGCGGCCATCTTCTCAAACAGCTTGGCATTCGATCCCGGCCCGAAGAGTTGGCAGCGGTTCGGGCGGGCGGGGGCGGCAGGTTGCAGACGAAAGCTCATGTTGCGGGCCTTTCGGATTAGAATATTGCGGAAAATATGCCTCGTTTTTTATTTAATTGCGCAGCCGTACGCAAGGTAGATTTGCAGTTGCGGCATTTTACATTGCAGCGCAGCATGCCCGCCAGCGACGCGATGGCCTCTCTGCTGCAACTAGGTCAGCTTAGCGGCATGCAGATTGGCCCCGACATCGTCTCGCTTGGAAATGGTCGGGGGATTCAGATCATGATCGGCGTCGCCTCGCTGGCGGTGATGATCATCGGGATCGCGCGACGCTATGCACGGCCGTGATAGAAGTATCTGAACCAAAATGGCTAAATCATCGAACTTTCTTGCTCTAATTCCACCACAGGCTAACGATTTGATATGATATCGCGTGAAACCCGTGCAATTTTGCCGGCAAATATTTCTGACCAAGGACCGCTGCCATGATTGAGACACCATACCTCCTGTTCCTGGGCGACGCGCCCGACATGCTGGCTGCCAAGGTCGCCATCGGCATCCGCGACTGGCGCCCCGAGAATGCCGTCGGCCAGATCCGGCTTCCGAATTGTGGTGCCGATCTGGGGCTGGCGGAAATGACGTTGCAAGAAGGGCTGGACGCGGGTGCCAAAACGCTGGTGATCGGCGTGGCCAACCGTGGCGGCGTGATCAGCCAAGCGTGGAAGGATCTGCTGATCGAGGCGCTTCGCATGGGCTATGACCTAGCCGCGGGCCTGCACAACCTGCTGCGCGACGAGGGCGATCTGGTCGCCGCCGCGCAGACTTATGGCGGAACGCTGCACGACGTGCGCGTGCCCACTGACGGCTATCCCATCGCCAGCGGCGTGAAACGGACGGGCAAACGATGCCTTGCCGTAGGCACCGATTGTTCGGTCGGCAAGATGTACACCGCCATGGCGATGGAACGCGACATGACGGCGCGGGGCATGAAGGCAACCTTCCGCGCCACCGGTCAAACCGGCATCCTGATCACCGGTCACGGCGTGCCGCTGGATGCGGTCGTGGCCGATTTCATGGCCGGTTCGATCGAATACCTTTCGCCCGACAATGACGACGATCACTGGGACATGATCGAGGGGCAAGGCAGCCTCTTTCACGTCTCCTATTCCGGCGTCACGATGGCGCTGATCCATGGCGGCCAGCCCGATGCGCTGATCCTGTGTCACGAACCGACGCGCAAACACATGCGCGGGTTGCCCGGTTACAAGCTACAATCGCTGGAGATGTTGCGCGATACCGCCCTGCCACTGGCGCAAATCGCAAACCCGGCGTGCAAGGTCGTAGGCATATCCGTCAACACCCAGCACATGACCGACGCCGATGCCCGCGCCTATCTGGCCGAAGTGTCGGCGCGTATGGCCCTGCCCGCAACCGACCCTTACCGCTATGGGTCGGATCTGCTGGTGGATGCGCTGGCCGCACTGTAATCAGGCAACTGCGCCGATGGCCCCGCATGGAGCCTCCGGCGGGAGTATTTGACCAAAGAAGAAGAGGTGGGTGCCGTGCAAATCACTGTCACACGCGATGTGTTCAGGCTGGCGCAGGTCTTTACCATTTCGCGCGGATCGCGAACCGAAGCCAAAGTTCTGACCGTACGCGTGAGCGATGGCACCCATCAGGGCATGGGCGAATGCGTGCCCTATGCACGCTACGGCGAAAGCCTGGAATCGGTAACCGCACAAATCGAAAACGTGGCCGTGCCGGTGGATCGCGCGGGCCTCTATGCGCTGCCAGCAGGGGCGGCACGCAACGCACTGGATTGCGCGCTGTGGGATCTGGAGGCCAAGCGCGCCGGAAAACGCGCATGGGAACTGGCCGGTCTGCCCGTCCCCGGCCCCGAGATCACGGCCTATACCCTGTCGCTGGACACACCCGAAGCCATGCAGGCACAGGCCGCCAAGAACGCGCATCGCCCGCTACTAAAAATCAAACTGGGCACGCCAGATGACATGCCCCGGCTGGAAGCCGTTCGCGCGGGCGCGCCGAAATCGACCATTATCGTCGACGCCAATGAGGGTTGGTCGGCAGAGGTTTATGCCGATCTCGCGCCGCATCTGGTGCGACTGGGTGTCGCACTGGTCGAACAGCCACTGCCTGCGGGCGAGGATGATGCGTTGATCGGGATGGACCGCCCGGTACCGGTCTGCGCCGACGAAAGCTGTCATGACCGTGCCAGCCTGCCCGCCCTCAAGGGCAAGTATGACGTTGTGAACATCAAGCTCGACAAGACCGGTGGGCTGACCGAGGCGCTGGAACTGCGCCGCGCCGCTTTGGCCGAAGGTTACAAGGTGATGGTCGGCTGCATGATCGGCTCCAGCCTCGCCATGGCGCCCGCCACGCTGGTGGCGCAGGGCGCCATGATTACCGACCTTGACGGCCCGCTGCTTCTGGCAGAAGACCGGAACGCACCGCTAACATTCGACGAGCATGGCGTGCATCCACCAAGTGCCACGCTCTGGGGCTAAGGAGAGCTGAGATGACCCGCACCGTTTACCTGAATGGCGATTACATGCCGGAAACCGAGGCGAAAGTTTCGATCTTTGATCGCGGTTTCCTCATGGCTGACGGGGTCTATGAGGTCACCAGCGTGCTGGACGGCAAACTGATCGACTTCGCGGGCCACGTCAAACGACTGGAGCGGTCGCTGAGCGAATTGGACATGAAGAAGCCTGCCTGCTTTGACGATCTGCTGGCAGTGCACCGCGAACTGGTGGCGCGCAATAACTTGGTGGAAGGGCTGATCTATCTGCAGATCACCCGCGGCAGCGACGGTGACCGTGATTTCGCCTTTCCCGACCCCGAGACCACCGAACCAACGGTCGTGCTATTCACCCAGTCGAAACCGGGGCTGGCCCATTCCACGCAGTCAAAGACCGGCGTCAAGATCATCTCGATCGAGGATATCCGCTGGGGCCGCCGCGACATCAAGACGGTGCAGCTGCTCTATCCGTCGATGGGCAAGATGATGGCCAAGAAGGCTGGCTGTGACGATGCGTGGCTGGTCGAGGACGGGTACGTGACCGAAGGCACATCAAACAATGCCTATATCATCAAGGGCGGTCGGATCATTACCCGCCAGCTCAGCAACGACATCCTGCACGGCATCACCCGCGCCGCCGTGCTGCGCTTTGCCCGCGAGGCGCAGATGGAGGTCGAGGAGCGCAGCTTCACGATCGAAGAGGCACAAGGCGCGGAGGAGGCATTCACCACGTCGGCCAGCGGCTTCGTCATGCCGGTGGTGGAGGTCGACGGCGTAGCCCTCGGTGACGGCACGCCGGGACCGGTGGCACGGCGGCTGCGCGAGATTTACCTGGAAGAGAGCCTGAAGGCGGCGATCTGAGAAGCGCGCCTTCACACGGTGCACATGTTCAGGCTGGCTTCAGGTCTTGTCTCCGACATTTTCCGCGAACGCCACCTTGAACGCCTCTTTCTTCGCGTCTCCGGCCTCGGTCTGATAATTCGATTTCCATTCGTCCATCGTCATGCCGTAAAAAATCTCGCGTGCCTCGTCCTTGCCCATCTCGATGCCGCGCTCATTTGCTGCTTCCTGATACCAGCGGCTCAGACAGTTGCGGCAGAACCCGGCGAGGTTCATCATGTCGATGTTCTGAACATCGGTGCGTTTTTCCATCAGGTGCGTGCGCAGGGCCCGGAAGGCAGCAGCTTCCAACTCGATACGGGTCTGATCATCCATGGGTCTTCTCCTCGGTCGGCCAAATATTCCCATCAATATAGGGCGGGTGGCGCGTGCTTTACAGAACCCGTTTGACATAGGCAGCGTCGAGTTCGGCCAGATTGACCGACAGGCTGCCCACATCCGGCAATACCGCCACCAGAACGTCGAGGATCACCCGCGCCAGATCGGCCTTCACCTCGGCCGACCGGCCCGGCAACAGCAACAGCGTGGCATGGGCGTAACTTTGCGGTTCGGTGCCCAGACGCTGTGCGCCCGCCGCCAATGTGCGAACTTTCAGCGCCGCGGGATGCGGGATCGCGGAATGGGCAGCCAGCGCCTGAAACACCGCCTCGCACAGCGCATCCAGCGTCGCGGCATCGCCGATGTCGGCGGAGTGATCGATTATCACATGGGGCATGGCAGTCTCCGGATTGAATCAAACATTAGCGATCTCGGCAGCCTGCACCATCATTGGCGCCAGACGCTGTGCCCATGCCACCTGTTCGGCTTCGGTCGCTATGAGGTCGTTGCGCAGCTCGATCAGGATGTTGGGCCGTTCATAGGCAATCGCGTGGCGCGCGATGCTGTCGCCGGGCAAATGCCCCGAATAGGGCTGATTGTCGCCAACACACAGGTCCGGCTCTGCCTTCAAAAGCTCCAGAAACGGCTTGGCCAGCCGCGTATCGGCGGCATAAAGCAGGCCCACATGCCACGGGCGCGGCGCGCGGCCCTTGAACTGCGGCGTAAAGCTGTGAACCGACACGACCACCGTATCGGCGCGCCGGGCGCAAAGCTCGGCCAGCGCAGTGTGGTAGGGCCGGTAGAGCGCGTTCAGCCGCGCTTCGCGCTCGGCCTCGTCGGCGTAACGATTGCCGGGGATGATGGTGCCGTCATAGAGCTTCATCAACAGTGTCGGGTCATCCTCGCCCCGGTTGGGGTCGATCACAAGCCGCGAGAAATTGCTGAGGATCGCGGTCGCATCCAGCGCCTCGGCCAACGCGCGCGCGAGGCCTGCGGCGCCAATGTCATAGGCGATATGGCGCGCCATATCCTCAGGCGCGACGCCCAGGTCGCCGCCGCTCACGAAATCCGGCACCGTATTGGCCGCGTGATCACAAGTTACCAGCCAGCGCGCAGGCCGGTCCGCGCCGATAACCTCGAAGGGATAATAAGTCATTCGGGTGTCACTTTCTTAGGTAACCATCTAGGCTGTAAGCGCGAACAGCGCAACAAACCACTGGCACACCGTTAGCGATAACGGTACCAAACGAAAAACGACCAGAAGGACACCAAAGCATGAGGCGGCACCGCAACGTCAAGATCGTGGCCACACTCGGCCCCGCGTCAGAGGATTACGATACGATCCGCGCCCTGCACGAGGCAGGCGCAGACGTGTTCCGGCTGAACATGAGCCATGGCGAGCATGAATCGATCCGTGAAAAGCACCGGATCATTCGCCAGATCGAAAAAGACCTGAACAGCCCGATCGCGATTCTTGCTGACCTCCAAGGGCCAAAGCTGCGCGTTGGCACCTTTGCCGCAAATGAAGTCGATCTGGAAGCGGGCGCGTCCTTCCGTCTTGATCTGGACGAGGCCGAGGGCGATGTCTCCCGTGTCTGCCTGCCCCATCCCGAGATTTTCGCGGCACTGCGCGAGGGCGCGTCGCTGCTGGTCAATGACGGCAAGATTCGTCTGCGCGTTACGTCCTGCGGTGCCGATCACGCCAATTGCGAGGTGATGGTGGGCGGCACCATCTCGAACCGCAAGGGCGTCAACGTGCCGGACGTCGAACTGCCCTTGGCAGCGCTGTCAGAGAAAGACCGCAAGGATCTGGAATTCGTCTGCGAACTGGGCGTCGACTGGCTCGCGCTCAGCTTTGTGCAGCGGCCCGAAGACGTGGAGGAGGCGCGCGAACTGGCGCGCGGACGCGCCGCAATCCTCAGCAAGATCGAAAAGCCGTCGGCCGTTACGCGGTTCGCCAGCATCCTCGCTGCATCTGACGGCATCATGGTGGCACGCGGCGATCTGGGCGTGGAACTGCCGGTGCAGAACGTGCCGCCAATCCAGAAACGTCTGGTCCGCGCATGTCGTGCCGCAGCCAAGCCGGTCATCGTGGCCACCCAGATGCTGGAATCGATGATCACCGCACCGGTCCCCACCCGCGCCGAGGTCAGCGATGTGGCAACCGCCATCTACGAAGGCGCCGATGCGATCATGCTGTCGGCCGAATCAGCCGCAGGCAGTTATCCAATCGAGGCGGTCACAACGATGGACAACGTCGCCCGCGAGGTCGAAAGCGATCCGACCTACACCCAGATCATTGAGGCCTCGCGTACCGCTACGCGCACGACGGTTGCCGACGGCATCGTGGCCGCCGCCCGCGAAATCGCCGAGACGACGGATATCAAGGCGATCTGCTGCTTCACCCAGTCCGGCACGACCGCGCTGCTGACCGCGCGCGAACGTCCGCGCGTGCCGATCATCGCGATGACTTCGGTGATGGGTACGGCCCGGCGGCTGGCGCTGACCTGGGGCGTGAACACGGTGATGACCGAAGAGCTGAGCCGGTTCAAGGCAGCGGTGATTAACGCCGCGCGTGCCGCCCGCGCGCAGGGCTATGCCACAACGCTGGATCAGATCGTGGTCACGGCCGGCGTCCCATTCAACGTGCCGGGCACAACCAACATCCTGCGCGTCGCCCCCTGTCAGGAAAGTTTGATCTACGCGACCGATCCGGGCTAACCTGCGGTATGGGCGCGGAATGCCCCCCCTCAAGAGGAGTGATGCCGCGATGAAAACCGACCTGTTGCTGGTGATCGGCATCGTGCTGACCATCTTTTCCATCCCGTCCATCATCTCTGCTTTTTCCGACGGGCGTGCGCCGCGTGTCGCGGCGGTGGTGCTGATCGCGGCGGGCTGTCTGGTGGTCTACGCGATCCAGTTGCACCCGGGCGAATTCCGGCTGGAGGATATCCCCCACGCCTTTATCCGCGTGATCGCCGGAATCATTCGCTGACGGCTTTGCGCCACACTGGATAAATTTGCTCTCGCAGGATGGACACGCGGGGAAACGCGCCGGGACCACGGCAGTACGGATCACCAGCATTCCCCCTTGCACTAACGGCGCGCCCCTTTTATACGCCATACTTCACCCGCGCGTCCGGCCAATGTGGCATGCCGAGTCGCGCGTTTTCGACCGAACTCAAAGAGGAGCCGGAAATGCCCAAGATGAAGACGAAATCGAGCTGCAAGAAGCGGTTCAAGATCTCGGCCTCGGGCCGTGTGATCGCAGGTCAGGCAGGCAAAAGCCACGGCATGATCAAACGCACCAAGAAATTCATCCGCAACGCGCGCGGAACCACCACGTTGTCGAAGGCTGATGAGCAAATCATCAAGCCGATGATGCCGTATTCGCGCTAGGGGAGGAATCACACTATGGCACGAGTCAAAGGTGGGGTTGTTACCCACGCCCGTCACAAGAAAGTCATCAAGGCCGCAAAAGGCTATTATGGCCGTCGCAAGAACACCTTCAAGGTGGCCACACAGGCCGTCGACAAGGCCAACCAGTACGCGACCCGCGACCGCAAGAACCGCAAGCGCAACTTCCGCGCCCTGTGGATCCAGCGGATCAACGCCGCCGTGCGCAGCCATGACGAAGCGCTGACATACAGCCGCTTCATCAACGGCCTGTCGCTGGCCGGTGTCGAAGTGGACCGCAAGGTTCTGGCCGATCTGGCCGTGCACGAGCCTGCGGCATTCGCGGCAATCGTCGATCAGGCCAAGGCAGCACTGCCTGCCTGATCCGGCTTACCACGACCACATGAATTCAAAGGCCCGGACAGTATCACTGTCCGGGCCTTTTTCATTTCAGGGGTATTTTCCGGCGTCTCGGCAACCGCATCTGCGCCACAGGCAAACCGGTAACCGGGGGGGCCGTACTTCGTGTCAGGCGCTCATCGACGCGACGAAACGCTCGAACAGATAAAAGCTGTCCTGCGGGCCGGGGCTGGCCTCGGGGTGGTGCTGCACCGAAAACACCGGCTTGTCCTTCATGCGAATCCCGCAGTTCGACCCGTCAAAGAGCGACACATGAGTCTCCATGACGCCCTCGGGCAGGCTCTGGCCATCCACCGCGAAACCGTGGTTCATCGACGTAATCTCGACCTTGCCGGTCTCCACGTCCTTGACCGGATGGTTGGCGCCGTGATGACCGTGATTCATCTTGACCGTACGCCCCCCCAGTGCCAGCGCAAGCATCTGATGGCCGAGGCAGATGCCAAAGACCGGCAGGTCTGCGGCCAGCACATCGCGGATCATCGGCACTGCGTATTTGCCCGTCGCCGCGGGATCGCCGGGGCCGTTGGACAAGAACACGCCATCGGGCTTGTGCGCCAGCACATCCTGAGCCGTTGCCGTTGCCGGCAGGACGGTCACATCACATCCCGCACTGGCCAGGCAGCGCAGGATGTTGCGTTTTGCGCCATAGTCCACAGCCACGACCTTGTGCTTTGCGTTGCTCTGGCGCGTGTAGCCCTCGGGCCAAGCCCAACGCATCTCATCCCAACGGTAGGATTGTGCGCAGGTGACGCCCTTTGCCAGGTCCATGCCTTCGAGGCCCGCGAACCCGCGCGCCTTTTCGACCAGTGCCGCAATGTCGAAATTCCCGTCCGGATCGTGCGACAGTGCCGCATGCGGCGCGCCCTGCTGGCGGATCGCGCGGGTCAGACGGCGGGTATCGACACCGCCGATGGCGATACGCCCTCGCCGCGTCAGCCAGTCATCCAGCGTTTGGGTGCTGCGCCAGTTGCTCGGTTCGGTCGGATCCCACTTGACCACCATGCCCTCGGCCACCGGATCGGCGGCTTCGTCATCATCGACGTTCACGCCCGTATTGCCGATATGCGGGAAGGTGAAGGTCACGATCTGCCCAGCATAGCTAGGGTCGGTCATGATCTCCTGATACCCGGTCATCGCCGTGTTGAAGCACAGCTCCGCCACGGTGTCGCCAGTCGCGCCAAAGCCGCGCCCGTAAAAAACGCTACCATCGGCCAGAGCAAGACAGGCAGTGGGACGGGACTGGGTTGCATCGGCCATGGGTGGCTCTCCGTTATATGAAGCGAGCGGGCAAATCTGCGCATGTCTAGGGGCGTCGTCCGGAGGGGTCAAGAGGGAGCGCGGCGGTTCGCGCAGGCCCGCACCGACATTCGCGCGACGCATCCACCCATATCACTTTGCCAGCGGGTCCGCCACTGGAGGCTTGGGCGGCAGGGTTGCGAAACCCACCATCCCGATCGGTGAGCGTCACACTACAAAAAAAGCGGGACTCAGGTTGTGAGCCCCGCAGTTTCTGGAGAATCTGTGGCTTTTGTCAATTGGGCCACGGCAGGGAGTATGTCTTGACGTTGGTAAAGAACTTCATGGCCTCG
>NZ_JAPWHW010000018.1 GCF_028369135.1 Roseovarius sp. ZX-A-9 | reverse complement strand
GCCGCCCGGAGCTACGACGATCTCTGGCGCGCCGTAGGACACGTCTGTGATCTTTTCACTGACGAGGAATGCTACAACTTCTTCAGGGCCGCAGGCTATGAAACCGATTGAACGCAACGCGCTCTAGCACGTTGAAAAGCCGGAACGCGCGACCATCCCCAAAGCGATCCGCCATGAAATCCATCGGCCACATCATGTTCGGCGCTTTTGGCACCGCCAGCGCGTCGGGCTTGTCCCGCTTCAATCGTTTCCGGGGGTGATTATCACCCGACAGGGTATTGCGCAGCAATGCTCCGAAAGGGGCGCAAATTCAGCTAAAGCTCGCAGTAAATCCGGTAAACTCGTTTGTGGTCCAATGGGGGCCCCTTCACGTTGCGCAGATGTAAAAAGCATAGTCCAAATCCCCATGTCTTCCGGGCCTCGGTCAACCCAATAAGCAGATCAGCTATCTGCTCATTCTCGTCGTGCAGCGGTGGAAGCCCTTCGGTATCGGCCACCGAAAGTAATATACGCCGTGTCTACTTAGGCTTAGGTAGGATGCAAGTCGCACGGGTGATGGCCCATCTCTATGGCACCCCAAAGCGTAACGCTATCTAAGTAGTTGATATAAAGAGAAATGGTGGGCGACCCTGGAATCGAACCAGGCGTGCGTCTCCGCGAGGGAGTTACAGTCCCCTGCCACACCTTGCGGCCTGTCGCCCACGATCAGGGCGAGGCCCTGTACGTGGGGCGGTTATTACGAGCGGGCATCGGACCCGTCAACCCCCGAAAATGCCTTGCGCGCACGCGATGGCCCGCGCATCCTGTGGTGCTTGAGGCTGGGCAATGAGGCACGCAATGAAAAAACCCCGTTGGGTGATAGACAAAGAGCAGGGCAAGAAGGCCGCGGCGGCCGAAACCGTGTGGCTGTTCGGGCTTCATGCGGTGCGCGACGCGCTGGCCAATCCGGCGCGCGAAAAGCTGCGGCTGGTGGTGACGCTGAACGCGCAGGCCAAGCTGGAAGAGGCCATCGCCGCCGCCGGGATGACGCCCGAGATATCGGACCCGCGCAAATTTGCCGCGCCGATTGACCCGCAATCGGTGCACCAGGGGGCCGCGCTGGAGGTCAAGCCGCTCAACTGGGGGGATCTGGAGACGCTGTGCCTGGGCGACGGGCAGCGCCCGCCGCGCGTGGTCTTGCTGGACCGGGTGACCGATCCGCACAATGTCGGCGCGATCCTGCGGTCGGCCGAGGTGTTCGGCGCCTGTGCCGTTATCGCGCCGCGCCACCACAGCGCCCCCGAGACCGGCGCGTTGGCCAAGACGGCCAGCGGCGCGCTGGAACGCCAACCCTATCTGCAGGTGCGCAACCTGAGCGACGCGATCAGGCAGTTGCAGGGTATGGGCTATCTGGTGCTGGGTCTTGACGGAGAGGCAGAGGTGACGATCGAAACCGCGCTGGAGGGGCTGCGTGACCGCCCCGTGGCGCTGGTTCTGGGGGCCGAGGGGCCGGGGCTGCGCCAGAAGACGCGAGAAACCTGTGACAAGCTGGTGAAAATCGACTTTTCCGGTGGTTTCGGCTCGCTCAACGTCTCGAACGCGGCGGCAGTGGCCCTGTATGCGTCTCAGCCCCGGTAGATTGCGGGTAGGGTGGCGGGTGACGTCATGCCGAGAATCGCAATCGGCGGGCATTCTGACGCGCTCAGGGCGCTGCTGATCCGAGGGACGGGGGCGCCACGCGCTGCGCTTCACGCCCCATTGCCTAATTTTTTCGAGAATTGTTACAAAATTTTCAACATTGTTCACGGCTCTATTACAAAGCCTTTTTAAGTTGTCCGGAGTACCTACATCTAGTTCTGAGGCAGCGACACGGAACCGCGCTGCTTCACTTCACTGTCCCTCGTTCCGCGACTGGCGCCCAAGGTCCCCCTTGGGCGCCTTTTTCTTCGCCGGGCGGTCCGTCATGTGCCGGACGCACTGGCCTTGGCGCAATCCTGCGGATGGCCGCCGTTTCGCCGTGAGAGCCGCTTGCGCGTGGCGCTGTGGCGATTAGGGTGCCTGTCATGACCCAGAACTACAGCGACGCATTTCTCAGAGGTATCCTGAGCCGCACCCGGCGCATCGCCGTAGTGGGCGTGTCGATGAACGAGGTACGGCCCAGCTATTACGTGGCGCGTTACCTCACGCTCAAGGGGTTTGACGTGGTTCCGGTCAATCCGGGGCATGTCGGCAAGGTGCTGTTTGGCAAGACGGTCGTTGGGTCACTGCAAGAGATCGAGGGTGAGGTGGACATGGTCGACATCTTTCGCCGCTCGGAACATGTGCCGCCCATCGTGGAAGAGGCTCTGGTGCGGTTTCCCGATCTGGGAACCATCTGGATGCAGATCGGCGTCATAAATGAGGCCGCAGCCGAGGTGGCGCGCGCGCGCGGTGTCGATGTGGTGATGAACCGCTGCCCGAAGATCGAGTATCAGCGCCTCTTTGGCGAGCTGCGCATGGGCGGGTTCAATACCGGTGTGATCTCGTCGAAATTGTGATGCCCCGGCAGGCGCTGCGCGCCGAAATGCGCCCGAATTTGCAATTTTGCGCGCCAACCGCTATCTCTGTCCGGCAGCAGAAATAAATAACTGAGTACAATCAGCATGATCCGATTTCTCTCGGCGGCGTGGGGTGACTACGTTCGGCCGATGTTCCAGCGCCCAAAGCGTCTGCAGGTTGCAGCGCTGTGTCATCGTGGCGCGGGCAAGGAGACCGAGGTGTTGCTGGTTACCAGTCGCGGCACCGGTCGCTGGATCATTCCCAAGGGCTGGCCGATACGGGGGCTCGACTCTCCGCAAGCGGCACTGCGCGAGGCGTGGGAAGAGGCCGGAGTGTCCGGCACCGCCGCCAACCGCAATCCGATCGGCAGTTACAGCTATGACAAGATCATGCCCGCCGGACTGGCGGTCCCGGTCGAGACGCTGGTTTATTCCGTTGAGGTCGAAAAGACCGCGACCCGGTTTCCCGAAGCGCATCAGCGTCGTCGGAAATGGATGAGCCCGAGCGCGGCTGCGGAGCTGGTAAACGAAGTGGAATTGAAGGCAATTTTGCACAATCTGGCCAGAGCCTGCTGAATGGGGTCTCTGATCGGTTGATCTTTGCCCGGCTGCACGGTTAGGTCGCCGCGCAGCGGTCGGGGGAATCCACATGAGCGCACCGAATGACAATGATCCGCGTCACCTTGAGACGCTGGACCGCGACCTGGCGCGATATTCCAACCTGGAACTGGCGACGAGCTATGTCGCGCGGCCGATCGTGGGACCGGGGCTGGCCTTGCTCTTTGTCATATTGGCCGGGCTGGCGGCGGCCCTGTTCCTGGGACAAGCCAACAATACGCTGATTGTCGTCATCGCGGCCTGTCTCGGGGCCTATATGGCGCTGAATATCGGGGCCAACGATGTGGCCAACAACATGGGGCCGGCGGTCGGGGCCAATGCGCTGACCATGGGCGGCGCCATCGTGATCGCTGTCGTATTCGAGAGTGCCGGCGCATTGATTGCGGGCGGCGATGTTGTCTCGACCATCGCCAAGGGGATCATCGCGCCCGACAGCATGGCGAATGCGACCGTGTTCATCTGGGCGATGATGGCGGCGCTGCTGGCAGCCGCACTCTGGGTCAATATGGCGACGTGGATCGGGGCGCCGGTTTCGACCACGCATAGTGTTGTCGGCGGTGTCATGGGGGCAGGGATTGCGGCGGCGGGGTTCGCGGCGGTCAACTGGCCCACGATGAGCGCCATCGCGGCAAGCTGGATCATCTCGCCGCTGCTGGGCGGTATCATCGCGGCGGCGTTCCTGTGGCTGATCAAGACGCGCATCATCTATCAGGAAGACAAGATCGCAGCAGCGCGGTGCTGGGTGCCGGTGCTGATCGGGCTCATGGCCGGGACGTTCGCCACCTATCTGGCGCTCAAGGGGCTCAAGCATCTGATTGCCATCGATTTGACCGCCGCATTGCTGATCGGAGCGGGCATCGGTGTGGCGATCTGGGTCGCGATGATCCCGGTGATCGCGCGGCAGTCCGTGGGGCTGGAGAACCGCAACAAATCTCTCAAGACGCTGTTTGCTGTCCCGCTGGTGATCTCTGCGGCGCTGCTCAGCTTTGCGCATGGGGCGAATGATGTGGCCAATGCGGTCGGGCCGCTGGCGGCGATCGTGCAGGCCTCGCAATCGGGCGATTTCATGAGCGCTGTCAGAATCCCGCTCTGGGTGATGGTGATCGGTGCGCTGGGCATCTCGTTCGGCCTCTTTCTCTTTGGACCAAAGCTGATCCGCATGGTCGGCGGCCAGATCACCAAGCTCAACCCGATGCGCGCCTATTGCGTGGCGCTGTCTGCGGCGATCACGGTGATCGTCGCCAGTTGGCTGGGCCTGCCGGTCAGCTCGACCCATATCGCCGTAGGCGGGGTCTTCGGTGTCGGCTTCTTTCGGGAATGGGATGCCGAGCGGCGGCTGAAAAAGGCACGGTTGACCATGCCGGACCGTCCTTCGTATTCCAAGGAAGAGCGTCAGCGCCGCAAGCTGGTGCGCCGGTCGCATTTCATGACCATCATCGCGGCCTGGGTCGTGACCGTGCCTGCGGCGGCGGTCCTGTCGGGGATGATCTTCTGGGGGATCACATTGATCCTGGGGTAGGTCCGTAGCGGCCTGCGCTGGCGGCCGTCAGGGCGTGCCACTGGCGGTAAAATCCGCCGCGATACGCATCTCGCGCATTGGGCGCACGCGCGCGATGCAGGCGGTGTAGATCGGGTGCGCCTTGTAGGCGGCAAGCGCGGCCTCGTCGGCGAATTCGGCATAGACCACCAGATCGGGCGCAGGCCCGCTGATCGGGTCTGTCCCGAGGTTGCGGCCCACTTCGAAATGCAGCGCATGGGGAATGTCTGCCAGCATCATCAGCCCGTCGCGGACTTGCTCCACGCTCGCCCCTTCGGCGGCGCTGAAAAAGACGATGTGCCGGATCATCTAACTGTCTCCGGTGCCGCCTGTGCGCGCCGCTTTTTCGGCCAGCCCCGATTGGGCCTGCCGCCGTTCAAGTTCGGCCATGACATCAGCCAGTGCCACGTCGCGTGATTGCAGCATGACCAGCAGGTGAAACAGCACATCGGCGGCTTCGGATGTCAGCCTTGCGCGGTCGCCTTTCACGGCTTCGATGATCGCCTCAACGGCCTCTTCGCCGAATTTCTCGGCGCATTTTTCCGGACCCATGGACAGCAACTTGGCAGTCCAGCTGCTGTCAGGGTCGGCATCCGCGCGGGCGGCGACGATTGTGGCGAGATCATCCAGCGTCATGCTGCGAGCCGCATCGGTATACCGGCGGCGGCCATGTGCTCTTTGGCTTCGCCGATTGTGAATTCGCCGAAATGAAAGATAGACGCGGCCAGCACCGCGCTGGCGCCGCCCTCGAGCACGCCTGCGACGAGGTGATCCAGCGTACCGACGCCGCCCGACGCGATCACGGGGACGTTCACGGCGTCGCTGATGGCGCGGGTCAGGGGAAGGTTGAAGCCCGCGCGCGTGCCGTCTCGGTCCATCGAGGTCAGCAGGATTTCACCCGCGCCGTTGCTTGCCGCCAGCCGGGCGAATTCCACGGCGTCGATGCCGGTGGGTTTGCGCCCACCATGGGTGAAGATCTCCCATTTGCCGGGAGAGACCGTCTTGGCGTCGATGGCCACCACGATGCACTGGCTGCCGAACTGATCGGCGGCAGCGCGTACCACCGAAGGGTCGGCCACGGCGGCGGAATTGAAGCTGACCTTGTCGGCGCCCGCCAGCAGCAGGGCCCGTACATCGGCGGGTGTGCGCACGCCGCCCCCCACGGTCAGCGGGATATAGCATTGCTCGGCGGTGCGGCTGACTACATCGAACATGGTGCCGCGATTCTCGTGCGTGGCGTGGATATCGAGAAAGCACAGCTCGTCCGCGCCAGCGGCGTCATAGGCGCGTGCGGCATCGACCGGATCGCCTGCGTCGCGCAGACCGACGAAATTGACGCCCTTGACCACGCGGCCATCGGCCACGTCGAGACAGGGGATGATACGGGTTTTGAGCATGGTTTTGCCGCCCTTTGCGTGTCACGCAATCGTTTATGGGCAATCGCGCCCGGATGCCAGAGGGTAGAGGTGAAATTGGATGGAGGGAATTTGATGAAACGTTTGATCACAGCAATCGCACTGATCTGGATGGCAGCCCCGGCACTGGCCATGTCGGACGATATCGTAAAGGTGAAATCGGCGCAGGACGTGGCCGCGACGATGGACGCGCTGGAGGCGGCGGTCACGGGGGCAGGGGCCACGGTCTTTGCCCGGGTGGATCACGCGGCCGGGGCGGCGTCGGTGGACATGGCGCTTGATCCCGCACAACTGCTGATCTTTGGCAATCCCAAGCTGGGCACGCCCGCGATACAGGACGATGCGCTGGCCGGGCTTTACCTGCCGCTGCGGGTACTGGTGTATCGCGACGGGGCCGGGCAGGTCTGGCTGGCCTATGAGGACCCCAAGGCCATGCTGTCAGGTCTGGGCGGCGTCGCACCCGATGCCGGGTATATCGCCAAGATGACCGGCGCATTGGGCAAGCTGACGGGCAAGGCTTCGGGCATGTAGGCTCTGGGGGAGGCTCCGGCGCCGTGGCGCCGGGCCTCTATCCCTTGAGGGTTGCCAGTGCGGCGCGCAGGTCAAGCGCGCCGTCATAGAGCGCGCGTCCCGAGATCGCACCGTCAAGCGCTGCGCCGCAATCGCGCAGGGCGACGAGATCTTTCAATGAACTGACGCCACCCGACGCGATCACCGGAATATCGACCGCCCGCGCAAGCGCTGCCGTGGCCTCGACATTCGGGCCCTGCATTGCGCCGTCGCGGTTGATGTCGGTGTAGATGATCGCCGCCACACCGGCATCCTCGAAGCTGCGGGCAAGGTCGGTGACCATCACTTCGGTCTCAGTCGCCCAGCCCTTGGTCGCCACGCGCCCGTTGCGGGCGTCGATGCCCACCGCGACCTGCCCGGGAAAGGCGCGGGCCGCTTCGCGCACCAGATCGGGGTTTTCGACCGCGACGGTGCCCAGGATCACTCGCGCCAGCCCCTTGGTCAGCCACATCTCGATGGTGGCCATGTCACGGATGCCACCGCCCAGTTGCGCGGGCACCGCGCAACGCTTCAGAATGGCCTCGACCGGGGCTGCATTGACCGGGGTGCCGGCAAAAGCGCCGTTGAGGTCCACCAGATGCAGCCATTCGCAGCCCGCATCCACGAACTCGGCCGCCTGTGCTGCCGGATCGTCGTTGAACACCGTCGCCTTGGCCATGTCGCCGCGCAGCAGTCGCACGGCGGCACCGTCTTTGAGGTCGATCGCGGGATAGAGGATCATCGGCCTCTCCTGAGTTGGGTTTCACGGGTGGTCTTATGCATGAGGCCGCCGGGAATGCAACGCGACCCAACGTCATTGTTGATCCGCAGGGGGCATTGCAAGCAGTCTGATCGCCAGAGTTGAGGAGGATACGTCATGAACAAGTTTGCACTGGCCGCGGCTGCGGTTCTGATGGGAGCGGGCATGGCAGCGGCCGAGCCGTTGCTGGGGATGTGGCGCACCGCCGCCGATGACAACGGCAATTCGGGCCTGATCAAGGTGGAAAATTGCGGCGCGAAACTGTGCGGCACGCTGGTCAAGGCATACGGCCCGAACGGGAAAGAGATCAAATCCGATAATATCGGGCGCAAGCTGATCTCGGAGACCGTGAACAAGGGCGGCGGCGAGTATCGCGGCAAGGTCTATTCGCCCGATCGCGGCAAGACCTACAAATCCAAGCTGCAACTCAGCGGTGACACGCTGCAGGTCAATGGCTGCGTCATGGGCATCTGCCGCAGCGGCGGCACCTGGAAGAAGGTCAAGTAAAGCTGGCAACCGCGTCACACTTGCCCAGTAAATCAAGGCGGGCAGGGCGGCCCGCGTGAATTATCTGGACGCAAGGCGGCTGCGGCCCTAGATCAACGTTTGTTCCGGCGCCACGAGCCGGGACACGCGCCCTCCGGCCGAGGGTTCGCTGGTGGAGGATACGCCGGTGAAAACAACTCTTTTCTCCCTGATCGCAGTTGCTTTGCTAGCAGCCCCGGCTTTCGCCAAAGACCCCGTCGAGGGCCTGTGGCAGGCGCCGCCCGACGCAAAGGGCCAGATCGGTCATATCGAGATCAAACCGTGTGGCGCGATGATGTGCGGCACGATCATCAAAGCCTATGCGCCCGATGGCCAAGAGGTGATGACCCCCAATGTCGGCAAGCGCCTGTTCTGGGATATGCAGGTTCAAGGTGGCGGCAATTACGGCGATGGCCGGGTCTATGTGCCGGCGCACCGCAAGGAATATGACGCCAAGATGAAGCTGAGCGGCAACAGCCTGAAGGTGAAGGGCTGCGTCGGTCCTGTCTGTCAGGGGCAGACCTGGAAGCGGGTCAGATAGTGAGGCGGTGACGTGCCCGCCCGCGGGCAAGAAAAGCCTCAGCTCGCCGCTGCGCCAAAGACCGACCAGCCTGTGAGGTCGGTCAGGCGCTGCATCGCCTCGGTTCCAAGCTTTGAATTGCCGTAGTTGTTCAGCCCCGGCGCCCAGACCGCGATAGAGGCGATGCCCGGCGCGATGGTCAGGATGCCGCCGCCGACGCCGCTCTTGCCGGGCAGGCCGACACGGTAGGCGTAATCGCCCGATCCGTCATAATGCCCGCAGGTCATCATTAGCGCGTTTATGCGGCGGATACGGCTGGGCGCGACCATGCGCGGCGCATTCTCGCAGGCAGTCAGGAAAAGGCCCGCATTGGCCAGCTGCGCACAGGTCATCTCGATGGCGCATTGGTGGAAATACGTGCCCAGCGTCAATGCGGGCGGATGCCGCAGGTTGTCATGCGACAGCAGGTAATGGGCGAGCGCGAAATTGCGGTGGCCGGTGGCGATCTCGGATTGCGCGACGCTTTCGTTGATATGGATGGAATCGTCGCCCGCCGCCTCGCGCACGAAGCGCAGGATGGAGGCCAGCGTCTCTTTCGGCTCGGAGCCTTCGAGAATGGCGTCGGTGGTCACGATGGCGCCGGCGTTGATGAACGGATTGCGCGGGCGGCCCTTTTCCAGTTCCAGCAGCAGCACACTGTCAAAGGCCTGTCCCGACGGTTCGCGGCCGACGCGGTTCCACAGCCGGTCGCCCAATGTTCCCAAGGCCAGGGCGAGGGTGAAAACCTTGGACACCGACTGGATCGAGAACGGCTTGTTCGCGCGTCCGGCGGTCAGCAGCGGCTGGCCGGGGCGGGCCACGGCGATACCGAACTGGTCGGGGTCAACGGCGGCCAGTTCGGGGATATAATCGGCAACGCGGCCCTTGTCCGCTGTGGCAAAAGCCGCATCGGCGACCTGATCGAGGATGCGTTGTAGCCGCCCGTCGTCCATCGCTCACGGCCGCCAGCGCAGGAAGTTCGCAATCAGCGCCAGCCCGGTGGCCTGACTTTTTTCGGGGTGGAACTGCGTGCCGATGATGTTGTCTCGCCCCACGATGGCGGTGACCGGGCCTGCATAGTCCACATGCGCCAGCAGATGCGCCGGATCGGTCACCTGAAACTGGTAGGAATGCACGAAATAGGCATGCTGACCGGTTGTGATCCCGTCCAGCACCGGGTGGCTTTGGTCCACCACCAGATCGTTCCAGCCCATATGCGGCACCTTCAGCGCCGGGTCTGCGGGTGCGATGGGGGCGATCGTGCCCGCGATCCAGTCAAAGCCGGGGGTCTCGGTATATTCTAGCCCGCGCGTGGCCAACATCTGCATGCCGACGCAGATGCCCATGAACGGGCGCGCGCGGTTGATCACCATCTCGTGGATGGCCTCATGGATGCCACGATGATCAAAGAGCGCCTCGCGGCAGGCCGGGAAGGCACCGTTGCCGGGCAGAACGACCCGCTCTGCGCCCAGAATCACATCCGGGTCGGAGGTCACGCGAACGTCGCCGGCGCCGACCTCGCGGGCCACGCGTTGGAATGCCTTTTCGGCCGAATGCAGGTTGCCGCCTTCGTAGTCGACGATGACAGTGGTCATGTGGTCTACAGCGCCCCTTTGGTCGATGGGATTGCGTCGGATTTGCGAGGGTCGGTCTCGATCGCGGCGCGCAGGGCGCGGGCAACCGATTTGAACGCGGCCTCGGCGATGTGATGGCTGTTGATTCCGTGCAGCGCATCGACATGCAGCGTCATGGCCGAATGAGTCGAGAAAGCCTGAAAGAATTCGCGCACCAGTTCGGTGTCGAACGTGCCGATCTTGGCTGTGGGCAGATCCACATTCCACACCAGATAGGGCCGCCCGCTAAGGTCAAGTGCGGCCCGCACGAGCGCGTCGTCCATCGGCAACAGGCAACTGCCATAGCGGTGGATGCCGCGCTTGTCTCCGAGGGCCTGGGACAGCGCCTGACCCAGCGCGATGCCAACATCCTCGACCGTATGGTGATCGTCGATATGCAGATCGCCGGCACAGCGTATCTTCATGTCGATCAGCGAATGGCGTGCCAGTTGGTCCAGCATGTGGTCGAAAAAGCCGACCCCGGTCTGGTTGTCGTAGCTGCCGGTGCCGTCGAGGGTGATTTCGACGGAAATATCGGTCTCATTGGTCTTGCGGGTCACGGTCGCGCGGCGCATGGCAATCTCTCGTCCAGAGGAATGTGCCGCCCTTATAGGCACAAGCCCTTGCCGCGCCAAGAGCGCGCAGACCGCGCGAGCTGCCGCTTAGCTCTCGGCAGTATCGCTGATTGCCTTGCCAACCGATTGGATGTCCTTGCCTGCGCCCTCTACGGTTTCGCAGGCAGCGAGACCAAAGAGCGTGAAGGCAGCAATCATGCAGCGGAGTGTCGGTGTCATTCGGGATCTCCAAGGGTTGGTTGCGGGCGCTGGTCGTGGAACGCACTGGCGCAGCATTGGTTCCGGCAGGAAGTGGGGCGATTTCAGTAATCGACCTGCTCGACGAAGGTATCGGCGTCATGTGCCGTGAATGTGACGTGCAACTCGTAGCGGTCGGGCAGATCGTTGATTTCGAGCGTGCCATCAAGCTGCATCACGAAGGAATCGATCAGTTGCGAGCCAAGCCCCGAGGGCGAGGCATCCTCGACAGGCTCTGCCGATTCGTCACGTGAATTGACCACGCTGAGACAATAGACCCGGTCCCCTTGATCGTGCAGGACCATTTGCATCCATGCGGGCTTGCCCCCGGCGGGGCCGGCGTATTTCACGGCGTTCATCGCGGCCTCGGTTGCCAGCAGGCAGAGCGGCACCGCCTGATCCGGGGTGATTTCCGCCGGGCAGATATTGGTCGAGACCGAAATATGCCGATCCCCGTCCTCCATGCCACCAGCCTTGACCAACTGGCTGACAATCGATTCCAGCAGGTCGTTGGCCTGCACAACCGACAAGGAGCGCGCGGTGTAGAGCGTGCGGTGGATCGCGGCCAAGGCCATCACCCGGTCCTGGACGCGGCGCAAAAGCAGGCGGGCCTCGGGGGTGCGGGATTTGCGGATTTGCATGTTCATGATGCTGGAGATCAGTTGCAGGTTGTTCTTGACCCGGTGGTGCACCTCCTTGAGCAGGACGGTCTTTTCCGCCAGATCCTCTTCACGGCGATGTTCGTGTTCGCTCAGCCTGCGGGTCATTCGGCGAAACGCTTCGGCCACGACCTCCAGCTCTTCGGGGGGATTGTCCAGCCTGGCATCGGTAAAGTCGATCCGACCGGCGGAATACATGCGCATCCAGTTACGCAGCCGGTAGATGTGCCGCACCACGAGGCGATTGATGCCGAAATAGGCCACCACCATCGCCACCGCCCACATCAGAAGAGGAAAGTAGAGCGCGATGGTCGAGGACGAACCGAGCAATGCGCCGCTGCGCTGCGGCTCCCAACTGCCGAGGCCGTAAACGATGCCCTCGACAATCGGGACCACGGCAAAATCACGCTCTACCCCGGCGCGGTTCATGTGCTGGAAGGTGCGGGCGTCACCCTGCACCAGATCGATCAGCTGCATGTCGGCAGGCAGGGACATGCGCCGGTCATCGTCAAAAGCCTGAGTGGCCAGCACCTGGCCCTTGGCATCGAAAACCAGAAGATCAACGGCCTGATCGTTGCCCGCCACAAGCAGTTCGTTGGCGATCGCGTAGGGGATCGCGATCCAGACTGCGCCCAGATATGTCCCGTTGTCGATCACCGGGACGCTGACGCTGAGCACCATGCGCCCGTTCAGAACCTCGCTCGGGCGGGTTTCGACCCGCGGGGCGTGGTTGGCCTGACTGTCGGCAAAGATATCATCCTTGGACAGTTGGCCGCGTTGCCCGGACGACGAACAATGCAGCACGCCGTCCTCGGTCACATATCCCACAAAGATGTACTGTTCGTTTTGCTGATCGAGCGCCGCCAGAACGGTGTTGCAGGTCTCGACATTGGCGCGCAGGACCGTCGCCACGGAGGACACCGCATTGGCCGCGCCAATGGCGGACTGGATCAGTTCGCGTTCGGCCGATGTCATGGACTGTGTGCGTTGCAGAAGCGCGGTTGCCGATAACGACCGCGATTCGCGCAGGACATTGGACGTCTGGTAAACCGAGATCAGCCCAAGTGGAAGGATCGCGATGCTGAGTATCGCGATCAATTGAACAACCAGCCGTGTATACGGTTTTTGTCCGTCTACCGCTGGCAGCCGTTTCATGCCGCGGGCTTAACCGACGTAACTGCCAAAGTTGCGGCATCGGTCATTTCCAGCTCTTCCTCGTCTTCCAGATGCATCAGCTCCGCCAGCCTCTTGCGGGCGCGGTTGGTACGGCTCTTGATCGTGCCGACGGCGCAACCGCACATCTCGGCGGCCTCTTCGTAGGAGAACCCTTCGGCGCCGACCAGCACGAGCGCCTCGCGCTGCTCGTCGGGTAGCTGGGCAAAGGCGGTGCGGAAATCGTTCATCGCAAGCCGACCGTCGTGATGCGGCTTTTCCGACAGTTGCTCTGCCATCACCCCATCCGGGTCCTCGACTTCGCGGCGGCGCTTGCGGTGCAGCGAATAAAAGGTGTTACGCAGGATGGTGAACAGCCAGGCGCGCAGGTTGGTGCCCGGCTGGAACTTGTCGAAATTGCTCCAGGCCTTGACGAGGGCGTCTTGCACCAGGTCATCGGCGGTCGCTGAATTGCGCGTCAGGCTCATGGCGAACGCCCTCATGGCGGGCAGGTGCGTTACCAACTCGTCTCTGGGGTCTGAATGCGAGGTCACTTCTGGTGCCCATCCTCTTTATCATCGCTCTCGGCTTCCTGCTGGCGCAATTGCTCCAGCAGTTTGGTAAAGCGGTCGGGCACCTTTTCCTGGACGGCTTCGGAATATACCCGGCGTAGGTTGGTATCTATGTCTTGTTCCACACGGCTGACTCTATCTTTGTTTGGCATTTTCAGATCTTCTGCGCTTTCAATCACTGTTTTACGGCGCGCGAATGGAATTTTCGCGTATGGTCGGGAACCTAACACGCCGGGCGGCGTTCGGTTCCCGATAACATCGAAAAAAATTGAGGATGTCATGACGCAAACGATGGGACACGCAAACCTAGCTGACAAGATCGGGCAGGAATTGCCCTATTTGCGGCGCTACGCGCGGGCGCTGACCGGCAATCAGCAGACCGGCGACACCTATGCCGCCGCAACGCTTGAGGCGATACTGGCGGACCGGAGCCTGTTTGACAGCGCGCAATCGGCCAAAGTGGCCTTGTTCAAGGCGTTCAACCAGATCTGGGTCTCTTCGGGGGCGCCGGTCGACCATACCGATGGTGAAGGCGATGGGTCGCCAGAGGCGCGCGCACAATGGCGTCTGGCCGGGCTGACCAAGCACAGCCGCGAGGTGCTGCTGCTACATGCGATCGAAGGGCTGACCATTGATCAGGTTGCCGAGGTGATCGGCGCGAGCAAGGATGAGGCAGCCGAGTTGCTGACGATTGCGCGCACCGAAATGGCCAAGGCCGTCACCGGCCGTATTCTGGTGATCGAGGATGAGGCGATCATCGCGATGGACATCATGGCGATCGTCGAGCAGATGGGGCACCGCGTCACCGGCAACGCCCGCACCCGTGACGCGGCGATCAAACTGGCGCGCAAGGATCCCCCCGACATGATCCTCGCCGATATCCAGCTGGCCGACAAATCCTCTGGCATTGATGCGGTTGCGCATATCCTCAAAGAGCAGGGCGATATCCCGGTCGTGTTCATCACGGCATTCCCAGAGCGGCTTCTGACCGGCGAGCGCCCCGAACCCGCCTTTCTAATCACCAAGCCGTATTCCGAAGAGCAGGTCTGCTCTGCGGTGAGTCAGGCAATGTTCTTTGCCAGCACCCAGACGCTGTCGACCTGAGCGCGCGGTATCCGGACAGACAAGAGGCCCCCGCAGGTGATGCGGGGGCCTTTTTTGATCTTGGTGTGAGGGGGGGGGGCGAGGGCGGCTAGCTGCGCGCGTGTTTGATGATAGAGGCGATCAGGCTGAGCACAAATAGAGCTAAGAAGATGAAGAAAAGGATCTTGGCAATCCCGGCCGATGCCGATGCGGCCGCGACAAAGCCGAACGCCCCGGCGATCAGGGTGATTATGAAAAAGATCGCGGTCCAATACAGCATCTCACCAGTCCCTCTCGGTAGGTTCCGTTATCTGCGCAACCCGGAGCAACCGCAGCGGGTTCCGGAAAATCCGGGGTTTCGGCCAATCTGCGACTGACTGACGCGGCCCCGCTTTCGCGGGAAATTACGCGGGAACCATTGGGTGATCCCGGCGTTGACCGGGCAGAAGTTGCATAACGCAAACCAAAATGGAGATGACGACATGGCACAATCCAAAAGTTCGGCAGAGTCTGGTGGGGCAACCGTCGAGGAGCTGACAAGCCAGATCGAAGCACTGAAGGGCGATATCGCGGCCATTACCGGGACCCTCGCGGATCTGGGGGCCGAGACGCGTGATCAGGCCAAGGCGCGGGTGCGTGATGCGGCTTCTGATGTAAGGGCGCGGAGCGAGAAACATCTGAAGGACGCACAGGCGTGTGCCGAAGATCTGAGTGCCCAGGCAACGGATGCGGTCCGCCAGCAACCCGCGATGGCCGTCGGCATCGCCGTCGGTGTCGGGTTTCTCATCGGCCTCGTGACAGCGCGGAGATAGCGCATGCTGGGCTTGGTCGACACACTACGGCAGGAGGTCCGCGCAGCCGCGCGGGCCGCTGCGCTGAGATCGGTCGCAATGGTGCTGTTGTTGGTGGGGCTGGCGTTCCTGACAGCGGCCCTGTGGCTGTTCATCGTGACCGTTGCCACAGCGCTTACAGCGGCCGTGGTGATTGGCGCGCTCTATTGCGGGGTGGGATTGATCCTGCTCGCGATGGCGTCGTTCCGGTCGGGCGGGCATACTTCCGCCCATACGGCGGCAAGCCCCACGCCCGGTGCCACGCCAACGCCGCAGGCACCGTTGGTACAACTGGCCGAAGGCTTCGCGATGGGTATGCAGGCCGGGCGCGCAGCGCGGTCACCGGGCCGCGGCAGCTAGCCTTGCCGCGGTTTCAGTGCGCCGCTGCCGGTCCGTCCGGGGCCGGCGCATTTTCCAGCGACGCCAGAACCATGGTGTCCGTAAAGGGGCGGGCCAGCAAGGTCACGCGCTCGGGCTGCGGCGGGGCAAGCGGAGCGTCATCCCCTTCCGGTTCATCACAGGTAAGGATCAGCTGCGCACCACGTGCGCGCAGGAACCTGCCCATCCCGCTCTGGTCCAGCTCTTCGGCGCGCATTTCAAGGAATGCGGCAGAAACCGCGCGGATATCGGCCAGCGCCTCGGGAATCCGCGCGGCGGATCTGGCATGAACGACCCGGCAGGTGAAGGCCGCCTCGAGCGTTCCGATCAGGTCGGCGGCGATCAGCGGATTCGATTCGAGCACGAGATAGACCCGCATCGCAGTATCCGTCGTGTCGGCAGGCGTCGCCAGGCACATGGTGTCCATCATTCTTCATCCTCAGACTGTCGCGCGATGATGGAACAAAACGACGTGTCGCGCATTAAACTATGACGTGTGTGGAGGAGATAGATGATGCAGACGGAATGCCGGCGCTGCCCACTGAGAAAATTTCCCATCTTCGTCAAGATGACCGACCGCGAGGTCGATTTCATGCAGAGCTTCAAGGTCGGGGAATTGAAAGTGGATGCCGGGACCACGCTCATGATGGAAGGGTCCAACAGCCCGCAGCTTTACACGCCGCTGCGTGGCATGGGCCTGCGCTACAAGACATTCGAAAGCGGCGAGCGGCAGGTCCTGAATTTTGTTTTACCGGGCGATTTCATCGGCTTGCAGGCAGGTGTCATGCACGAAATGCAGCATTCGGTCGAGGCGACGACGCACATGACCTTGTGCGTTTTCGACCGCAAGGCGCTTTGGACGATGTTTCGCGATTACCCTGAACGCGCGTTTGACCTGACCTGGCTGGCCGCTGTCGAAGAGCATTTTCTGGGCGAGAGCCTGGCTGCCGTCGGCCATATGGACGGGCTGGGCCGGGTCGCCCGCGCCTTTGTCAGGCTACATGACCGGGCCTTGGCGATTGATCTTGTGACAAAGGACGGGATGCATCTGCCGTACAAGCAGCAAGATCTCGCCGATGCGCTGGGCCTGTCACTGGTGCACACAAACAAGACGCTGAAGAAATTGCGCGAACGCGAGATTGCCATCTGGCGCGACGGGCAGCTCAAGATCCTGTCCTATCCAAAGCTGTGTGCGATGGCGGAACTCAGCGAGGCGCGCGAGCCGGTCTTGCGCCCGCTGATCTGATTGATGCCGGTTTTTACTGGCGCGGCCCCGGGATGCGGGTGCCGGGCTTTCCACCCTGAAAGGTGCCATAGATGTCCATCAGTTCCGACCGCGACGCGGTACAGCGCACCGCCCTTGTCATTCTTGCGATTGTCACGACCTTTGTCACCCTGAAACTGGCCGAAGATATCCTGGCGCCAATGGTGCTGGCACTGGTCACCGGCGTGATCCTGTCGCCGCTCGGCCGCATGTTTGAACGGCTGGGATGGCCGAACGGTCTGGTGGCTACCGGAGTCGTCGTGCTGTGCATGTTGCTGGTCGGGGTCGTTGCATTCCTTGTCGAGCCATTGATCTGGCGACTGGTCGAGACACTGCCGCGGATCCGCTGGGAATTGCGCGGTTTTGTCGAGCAATTCCGCGACCTGATACAGGGCCTGTCAGAGGTGAACCAAGAGGTCGAGGAGGCATTGGGCACGAATTCGGGGGCCGGAACCGGGGGCGGCGAGGACGTTTCCGAAAGCATGCCAAAGCTGACCGACGCGCTGTTTTTCGCGCCGGTGATCATCGCGCAGGCGCTGGTTTTTCTGGGCACTCTGTTCTTCTTCCTGCTGACGCGTCGGGACATTTACGATTGGATTTCGGACCGCGTCACAGGCAGCCCGCAGGATGCAGGCCGCGTGCGCGGGCGTTTCAGAACCGCCGAGGCGCTGGTCTCGCGCTACTTTCTGACCGTGACGATCATCAACGTGGCGCTTGGCGCAGCGTTGGCGTGCGCGTTGATCATTGTCGGATTGCCCGCGCCGCTGGTCTGGGGCGTGGTTGCCGCCGGGCTCAATTTCGTACTCTATCTGGGGCCGATGGCGGTCACGGCTGGGTTGCTGGTGGCCGGGATCGTGGCCTTTGACGGGCCGACGGTTCTGGCACCGCCGCTGATTTTCCTGTGCCTCAACATGGCCGAGGGTCAATTCATCACGCCAGCGCTTGTCGGGCGGCACATCTCGGTCAATCCGCTTTTGGTGTTCGTGTCGCTGGTCGTGTGGCTGTGGCTGTGGGGGCCGATTGGCGGTATCGTGGCGATCCCGGTTCTGGTCATCACGATGGCGATGCTCGATATTTTTGAAACGGACGACGCGGCCACCGAAGAGGCGCAGGATCAGCCATCAATTTGATGGCGTCACGGGGGCTCTGCGCCCCGAATCCTTGTGGTGAATGGACTGCTCGCTCTGCCGTGCCCCTGTACCGAAACAGACGAAAAAGCCCCCGCCGCGCTGGGCAGCAGGGGCCAATGCCACACCGGGAGGGACACAAGGGGTGCGGCAGGACGATGCCGGGTCAGGGAGGGAACGCGGCGTGTCCGGGGTTGAGACGCGGCAAGGCAGACTGCCGGTCTGACAGGGTAACACCGCCGGGCGGCATTTCGTTCCGGTCAGGATCAGGATTTCTTGTCCGGCCCGGCAAGTGTTTCGGGATGCGGGCCGTCGCCCGGCTCTTCACCCGAATCGTTCGCCAGGCGGGCGGTCCCGTCTGCATCGCGCACGTGATCGGCCACCCAGGCCTGCCGCCGCCCCGGCGGGGCCGATGCGCCAACGGTCGTGTCATGCGTGGTCGACAATTCCAGTTCGGCGTTCACCTGTGCGCCCAGCAGTACCACATACGCACTGAGATACAGCCAGAAGAGCAATGCCACCACCGCCCCGAGCGAGCCGTAGACTTCGTTGAAACTTCCGAAGTTGCGCAGATAGATCGTGAATACAGCCGACCCTGCCGCCCAGAGGACCAGTGCCAGAACCGCCCCCGGCGTCAGCCATGGCACCCGTGCGCCGCGTCGGTTGGGGCCGTAGCGATAGAGCAGGCAGATGCCGAAGAAGACCACCAGCAACACCACCACCCATTTCACCGCGGCAATGATCATCTCGGTCAGCGCCGGGATCGCCAGAAAGGCGAGCATGGCGGGCAGGATCACGATGCAGGCAAAGGCAAAGACCCCCACCAGGATCAACAGGACTGTCAGGAATATCGCCACCGCGAAGCGCCGCAGCGGATTGCGCCGATGTTTCTGGCTGTAGATCGAGTTCAGCCCGCGGATCAACGCGGCGATGCCGTTGCGGGCGGTCCAGATTGCCAGCAGCAGCGACACGAGGCTGGTCACTTGCAGGGCAGAGTTGTTGGCGGCGACAAGTACGCTCACCTGATCGTTCAGGATGGCGAAGGCCTCTGAGGGCAGGAATTGTTCGGCGATGCTCATCTGCTGGGCAATCATGACAGGGTCCGCCACATAGCCCCACAATGCTATGATCGCAGCAAGACCGGGAAAGATCGACAGCAGCGCGTAAAAGGCGACGCCGGCAGACACCAGACCCAAGTTGCGCTCGTCCGCTTGCTGCATTACCCGGCGCGCTACTCGCCACCAGACGCGCCAGCCCAGACGTGAAGGGTGGGCGGCGTCTGTAGCGTTCGGGGCGCTCTGATGAGGGAGGGTGTCGGTCATGGCCGCAGCCTATCATGGCTCATGCGCCACGCCCACTGTGTCCGGTGCTTGTCGAAGGCCGATGACCAAGATGATTGCCCAAAGATCGAGGGCCAACAGGATGAGGCCACCGAGGCCGGTGATGTCCAGCATGGAGTGTCTCCTGCAAGGTAGGCTAGGTCACCTACGCAACGCGCAGACCGGTGCCGAAGTTCCTTCGGGGGAGAGGCGGCTCAATGGCCGATTATGCTATGTATGATTGGAAGAATTTGGAGCGGGTGATGAGATTCGAACTCACGACATTTACCTTGGCAAGGTAACGCTCTACCCCTGAGCTACACCCGCGTCCTTGGGTAGGGCCGAGATACGAACTCCGCGCGGTGGTGGCAAGTGCAAATCGCGCCTTGATGGCATTTTTTTGCCCAGAATCTTCCGGACACAAATATCCGGGGTCCGGGGCAGGGCCTCCGGGGCCTGTGCCCGTGCGAGAAGCGTCATTTTGCGCGGCCGGGCGTGCTGGCGGGTCAGTCGTAGAACAGGGCCTGCCGGCCGGGGATGTCGAAATCTTCTGAATGCACGACCACACCGGCGCCAGTCAGGTAGAGCAGGCCATAGGCACCCGGCTCGTCGATCGAGGTATGTTCGTCCATTCCCGGACGCAGGATCGGCGATTGATGGCAGCTGCTCTTGAAGAGGGCGGTGGGAATGCCGCCCGCGCCGCCTGAAATCGTCCGGTGCACATGGCCGCTGATGATCTGGCAGACCTGCGGGTAGGCGTCCAGCAGGGCCAGCAACTCGGCCTTGTTGGTCAGCCCGATTCGGTCCATCGAGGCAAAGCCCACATCCATCGGCGGGTGATGGGCAAAGACTATCACCCGGCGCGTGCCGGCCCCGTCCAGCGCTGCGCGAAGCCAGTCAAGCCGCGCGGTGCAGAGCCGCCCGCTATGCTTGATTTCGGCGTCTTCATCGACTGTGTCGAGAAGGATCAGCCGGTAGTCGCCGGTGTCGATCACCTGTTGCACATGCCCCGCCTGGGTCAGCGGCGCATCCGGGAAGGCCGCGCAAAACGCCGCGCGCCGGTCATGGTTGCCGATCATCAGATGCACCGGAATCGGGCAATCGGCCAGCGCGGCACGCAACCGTTCATATTGCGCGGGGCGACCGTGATGTGCCAGATCGCCACAGATCACGATTCGCTCCGCATCGGGCACTTCGGCCAGCGCGTGGCGCAAACCGCTCAGCAGCCGGTCTTCGGGATCAAGGTGGCCGATGCGCTGGCCATGTTCGACAAAATGGACGTCGGTAAAAACCAGGATCTTTTGCATCGGCCTTCTCCCATGGCGAGGTTATTCGAATTCGATCAGCAGGTCCTTGGCGTCGATCTGCCCGCCCGGCTGGACATGCACGGCCTTGACGGTCGCATCGCGTTCGGCGTGAATGCCGGTTTCCATCTTCATCGCTTCGATGGTCAGTAGCAAATCGCCTTCCTTGACCTGCTTGCCCACGGTTGCGGACACACTGGCCACGACCCCCGGCATCGGCGCGCCGATATGCAACGGGTTGCTGGCCTCGGCCTTGGGCCGCGCCGCTGTCGTCGCCTTGACCAGACGGTTCGGCACCCGGATCACCCGCGGTTGGCCGTTCAGCTCGAAGAAGACTTTGACCTCGCCATCTTCGCCGGTTTCACCCACTGCCTGCAGGCGGATTTCGAGGATCTTGCCGGGATCGATTTCGGCAGTGATCTCTTCGCCCGGTTGCATGCCGTAAAAGAAGGTATGCGTCGGCAGGCTGCGCACCGGACCATAGAGACGGTGGCGCCCCATGTAGTCGAGAAACACCTTGGGATACATCAGGTACCCGCAGAGATCCTCGTCATCGACAGCTTTGCCTTCCATCTCGGCGATCAGATCGGTGCGGGTCTGCTCCAGATCGACCGGCGGCAGGTGCTTGCCGGGGCGCTCCGTGTTCGGGGCCTCGTCCTTGAGCACTTTCTTGACGATATTCGCCGGAAAGCCACCTGGAGGCTGGCCGAGATTGCCGCGCATCATGTCCACGACAGATTCGGGAAACGCCAGATCGCGTGCGGGATCTTCGACTTCGGCACGGCTGAGGCCTTGGCTGACCATCATCAGCGCCATGTCGCCTACCACCTTGGAGCTGGGCGTGACCTTGACGATATCGCCGAACATCTGGTTCACGTCCGCATAGGTCTGAGCCACTTCGGGCCAGCGATCTTCCAGACCGAGGCTGCGTGCCTGCGCCTTGAGGTTGGTAAACTGCCCACCGGGCATTTCGTGTAGGTAAACCTCGGAGGAGGGCGCCTGCATGCCGCTCTCGAAGGCCGCGTAATGGGCCCGCACCGCATCCCAGTAATCCGAGATTTCGCGCACCGCGCTGATATCAATCCCGGTGTCCCGGTCGGTATGGGCCAGCGCCTCGACGACGCTGCCCAGTGTGGCCTGGCTGGTGTTGCCGCTGAGCGCGTCCATCGCGCAATCGACAGCATCCACGCCCGCGTCTGCGGCGGCAAGGATGGTGGCGCAGGCGATGCCGGCGGTGTCGTGGGTGTGGAAGTGGATCGGCAGGCCGACCTCTTGTTTGAGGGCGCGGATCAGAACCTTGGCCGCTGCGGGTTTCAGCAACCCGGCCATGTCCTTGAGCCCCAGCACATGCGCGCCTGCGGCTTCCAGCTCCTGCGCCATGCCGACATAGTATTTCAGGTCATACTTGGCACGGTCAGGGTTCAGGATATCGCCGGTGTAGCAGATCGTGCCTTCGCAAATCTTGCCCGATTCGATTACCGCGTCCATCGCGACACGCATGTTCTCGGTCCAGTTGAGGCTGTCGAACACCCGGAAAACGTCGATGCCGGTGTTGGCCGCGACGCGCACGAATTCCTGCACGACGTTGTCGGGATAGTTGGTGTAACCTACGCCATTCGAGGCGCGCAGCAGCATCTGGGTCATCAGGTTGGGCATCGCCGCGCGCAGGTCGCGCAGCCGCTGCCACGGACATTCCTGCAAGAACCGGTAGGCCACATCAAAGGTGGCACCGCCCCAGCATTCGACCGAAAACAGTTGCGGCAGATTGGCGGCATAGGTCGGCGCCACCTTGATCATGTCGTGGCTGCGCATCCGTGTGGCCAGCAGCGATTGGTGACCGTCGCGCATCGTGGTGTCGGTGATCAGCAGGCGTTTCTGCTTTTTCATCCAGTCAGCGACGGCGGCGGGGCCCTTCTGCTCCAGAAGGTTGCGGGTGCCCATGGTCGGCTCGCCTTGCGGCTCTGGCGGGCGCGGGTTGCGCAGGTTTGCGCGCGGACTCGGCCGATCCTTGGTCTCGGGGTGGCCGTTCACGGTGATGTCGGCGATGTAGGTCAGCACCTTGGTGCCGCGGTCGCGCCGGCGCGAGAACTGGAACAGCTCGGGCGTCTCGTCGATGAACTTGGTGGTGTATTCGTTGTTCAGGAACGTGGGGTGTTTCAGCAGGTTCTCGACAAAGGCGATATTGGTGCTGACGCCGCGAATACGGAATTCGCGCAGCGCGCGGTCCATCCGGGCAATCGCCTTTTCCGGGGTCGGTGCCCAAGCGGTGACCTTGGTCAGCAGGCTGTCGTAATAGCGGGTGATCACCCCGCCGGCATAGGCGGTCCCGCCATCAAGCCGGATGCCCATGCCGGTGGCCGAGCGATAGGCGGTGATGCGGCCATAGTCAGGGATGAAATTGTTCTGCGGATCCTCTGTGGTGACCCGGGTCTGCAACGCGTGGCCGTTCAGGCGGATGTCGCTCTGCGCGTCCTTGCCGGTGGCCTCGGCCAGCGACTTGCCTTCGGCGATCATGATCTGCGCCTGAACGATGTCGATGCCGGTGACTTCCTCGGTGACGGTATGCTCTACCTGCACGCGGGGGTTGACCTCGATGAAATAGAACTTGCCGGTCTCCATATCCATCAGGAATTCGACCGTACCGGCGCATTCATAGCTGACATGGGCGCAGATCTTGCGGCCAAGCTCGCAGATTTCTTCGCGCTGCGCCTCGGTGAGATAGGGCGCGGGCGCGCGTTCGACCACTTTCTGGTTGCGCCGCTGGACCGAGCAGTCGCGTTCGAAAAGGTGGTAGATATTGCCATGCTTGTCGCCGAGGATCTGCACCTCGACGTGGCGGGCGCGCGTGATCATCTTTTCCAGATAGCCCTCGCCGTTGCCAAAGGCGGCCTCGGCCTCGCGACGCCCCTCCAGCACCTTTTCTTCCAGTTCAGCCTCGGACTCGATCGGGCGCATGCCGCGCCCGCCGCCGCCCCAGGATGCCTTGAGCATCAGCGGATAGCCGACTTTGGCGGCCTGGGCGCGGATCTTGTCCATGTCGTCGCCCAGCACATCGGTGGCGGGGATGACGGGCACGCCGGCCTCGATCGCCACGCGGCGGGCGCTGGCCTTGTCACCAAGCGCGCGCATCGTGTCGGCTTGCGGGCCGATGAAAGCGATGCCATTGGCGACGCAGGCATCGACGAAGTCGGGGTTTTCAGACAGCAGGCCATATCCGGGATGGATTGCATCGGCGCCGCAGTCGCGCGCGACGCGGATGACCTCTTCGATGCTGAGATAGGCGGCAACCGGTCCCATGCCCTCGCCGATGCGGTACGCCTCGTCCGCCTTGAAGCGGTGCAGGCTCAGCTTGTCCTCTTCGGCAAAGACCGCAACGGTTCGCTTGCCGAGTTCATTCGCGGCGCGCATGATGCGGATAGCGATCTCACCTCGGTTGGCGATCAGGATTTTCCGGAATTCAGTCACTGGTCTATCTCTCCCTTGCCGATTCTTGCCATCATGCGCCTTGGTTTAGCTGAATATTGCCGCAGCGCAGCGTAAATCTTTCGCAGTTTGTAGGATTTGTGCATGGTTTGCGCAATAGCCGGGCCGCTCGGTTATCCCGGTCGGGGGGCAATTCCTGCCCGATCGGGTAGGGATATTACCCGACCAGATGACGCGACGGCACGTCTTTCAGCGACCGGGTGCCTAGCTGACCCATGTTGGCAATCAGGTCGAGCCGCAGCATGTCGGTCAGATGCTCTGGCCCGGTCGGTCCAAGGGCCGCCAGCGCATAGTGCCAGGGGCGCGCCAGCATTACGAAATCGGCGCCGAGTGCCATCGCGCGCAGGATATCGAGCCCGCCGGTCACGCCGCCGTCGAAAATCAACGGCAGGTCGGTTTGTGCGCGCAGGGCGGGCAGCATGTCGATCGTGGCGGGGGCGGCGTCGAACTGCCGGCCACCGTGGTTGCTGATCCAAATCGCATCGACCCCGGCGCTTTGCAGGCGCGGCACCATATCGGGATCGAGCACGCCCTTGACCACGAATGGCCCGTCCCATGCATCGCGCAGCCAGTGTAGATAGTCCCAATCCGGCGACGTGCGCAGCAGATAGCCCGCGTGGCCGTTCGACGGCAGGCCCTTGGTTTCGCCCGAATAGCTGTCGATCATTTTCATCCGGGGCAAGCCGCGCCGCGCCATGCCCGCCGCCCATGCCGGACACATCGCCACCTGCGCCATCAGGCGAGGCGTCAGGCGTGGCGGCTGTGTCAGCCCCGAGCGCACCTGCCGTTCGCGCCGCGAGGCGACCGGCACATCAACGGTCAGCACCAGCGTGCCGAACCCGGCAGCCCGCGCCCGGTTCAGCATATCGGTCCGAATTGCGGGATCGCGTGGCGGATACATCTGGAACCACGCATGTGCACCTGCATGCGGGCCGACATCCTCGGGCGTCTGGCTGGCCACGGTCGAGAGCGTGTAAGGGATGCCCGCCGCCGCCGCTGCCCGCGCCAGATGCGCCTCGGCATCCGGCCAGATCAGGCCCGACATGCCCACCGGGCCGATACCGAAGGGCAGGGGCAATGTCTGGCCCAGCAACTGCACGCTCAGATCCGGTGTGAATTCGCCGTGCAGGATGGAGGGCATCAGATTGACGCCGGCCAGCGCGCGGCCGTTTTCGGCGCTGGTTCGTTCGGTGCCGGTGCCGCTGTCGAGATATTCCCATACGAAACGCGGCAGGCGCTGGCGGGCGCGGGCCTTGAGGTCCGAAATTGCGGGGTATCTGGCGTGCAGGTCCATGTCCGCCATTTGCCCCGCGCGCGTGGCATTGTCCAGCAGGTGCTGCACCAAAACAAAACCCAAAGGGGCATGGATGTCGCGCGAAAGCGCGGTTAGGCGCGGGCAGGGAGTAGAGCCGGATGGCCGGCTTCAACTGTCATCCGGGAATGAAAAGGCGTTCGTCCCGAAGCCCTGCTCGGGGCTGTTGCGAGATCATCAATTTTGAAAAATCGAACAAGTTCGGCTGGTTGAGGCTCGACATTGCGCTGCGGATGATCTCTTGATGCGCGCATGAACCGCCGCCCTCCCTCTGGCCCCGGTTGGGGTATTTTCTGGATGATCGTCACTGGCATTCTGTTTGTCGCCGTGACGGCGCTGGTCAAGATTCTGGGGCCACGCATCCCGGCCGCCGAAGCGGCGTTCCTGCGTTACTTGCTGGGGCTGGTGTTCCTGATCCCGATGGCGGGCTCGTTGCTGCGCGCGCGGCTGACGCGGCGGATGACGGGTATCTTCGTGGCGCGCGGCATGGTGCATACTTGCGGCGTGGCGCTGTGGTTCTTCGCGATGGCGCGGATCCCGATCGCCGATGTGACGGCGATGAACTATCTATCCCCGATCTACGTGACGCTGGGAGCGGCCCTGTTCCTGGGCGAAACATTGGCGCTGCGGCGGATCATGGCGGTAGTGGTCGCGCTGCTGGGCGCGCTGATCATCCTGCGGCCGGGGTTCCGCGAGGTCGGGCCGGGGCATCTGGCGATGCTGTTCACCGCCATCTTCTTTGGGGCGTCCTACCTGCTGGCCAAGCTGGCCAGCGATGACCTGCCGCCTGCCGTGGTGGTGGGCATGCTTTCGATCACGGTAACCATCGGGCTGGCCCCGCTGGCGCTGGCGAACTGGGTCGCGCCGAACTTTTCGGAATTGCTGATCCTGTCAGGGGTGGCCTGTTTTGCCACTGCGGGACACTACACGATGACGCTGGCCTTTCGCGCCGCACCGCTGACCGTGACGCAGCCGGTGACGTTCCTGCAACTGGTCTGGGCGGTGCTGCTGGGCGCGGTCTTCTTCGGCGAGGGGGTCGATCCCTATGTCATCCTTGGCGGGATGGTGATCGTGGGGGCGGTCAGCTTCATCTCGTGGCGCGAGGCGGTGCTCAAGCGCAAGGCCGTGACGCCGGCGTTTCACCAGACCAAGAACTGATCATACAGAGGTGTTTGGTGGCATTCGGTGCCATCATGCCGGAGATGCGAAAAACCCCGGTGCAGCGCACCGGGGTTTCCCAATTTTTCAACGCACCGGAAGGTTCCGGGCTTATGCGAACCACCAGCGTTCGGCCCAGCGTTCGCCGTCCATGTCCCAGTTCGACGCGACTGCCTCTGGCATCGCGATCTTATTGGACGAGGCAAAGACATAATTGGCGAACATCGGGATGACGATAGCGCCCTGATTGGAAACGATTTCCTGCATTTCCCAATACATGTCCTTGCGCTTGGTCTGATCCAGCTCGGCGCGGGCTTCGACCATCAGCTTGTCGAACTTCTCGTTGCACCAGAAACCGTCGTTCCAGTCTGCGCCACAGGAATAGGCGGTTGCAAACATCTGGTCCTGAACCGGGCGGCCGCCCCAGTAAACGGCGGTGAAGGGCTTCTTCATCCAGACGTCGGACCAATAACCATCGTTCGGTTCGCGCACGACGGTGAGGTCGATGCCGGCACCCTTGGCCGAGTTTTGATAAAGTACAGCCGCATCGACAGCACCCGAGAACGCAGCATCGGCGGCCGACAGGCTGACTTCGAGTTTGTCCAGTCCGGCCTCCTTGAGATACCACTTGGCCTTGTCCGGATCGTAGGTCTTCTGCTCCAACTCGGTGTTGTAGAATTGCTGGTTCTGACCGATCGGAACGTCGTTACCGACCGAGCCGTAGCCGAACAGGATCTTCTCGACCAGTTCTTCGCGGTTGACGGCATATTTCAGTGCCTGACGCACGTTGTTGTCGTCAAACGGCGCCTGGTTCGCGGACATCGCGAAGGTGAAGTGCTGGGTGCCAGCGATCGAGCTGATGTTGATCGACTTGTTGCGCGCCAGTAGGCCGACGGTCTTGAGGTCGATCTTGTCGACGGCATCAACATCACCCGCGACCAGCGCCGTAGTGCGTGCGTTCTGATCCACGATTGCCAGCATTTCGATGGAATCGAACCATGCCACGTTGTCGCGCCAGTGGTTGGGGTTGCGTTCCAGCGTAACCGAAACACCAAGGTTCTTGTTTTTCAGGATGTAGCTGCCGCAGCCATCGCCGGACTGCCACTCGATGCTGTCACCTTTCGCAGGGTGGATGCTTAGGTGGTAATCGGTGAGGGTGAACGGGAAGTCGGCGTCGCCGCCGTGGAGTTCAAACACGACCGTATCGCCGTCGGCCGACATTTCCTTGATCGGCGCAACGAGGGGACCGGCGGCCGAGGTTGAATCCTTGCCGCGGTGAAAGTTGAGCGACGCGACCACATCTTCGGCAGTCACAGTCTTGCCGGAATGGAACGTCACGCCATCGCGAATCTTGAAGCGCCAGGTCTTGGCGCCATTGCTGGCTTCCCAGCTTTCGGCGATTTCCGGGCCGACAGAGCCATCGGGCAACACTTCGGTCAGGTGGCCGTGGATGGCGAAGGCAACGGCGATCATAAAGCCGTTTTCCCAAGTGCCGGGGTTCATCGTGTCGGTGGTCTGGCCATGACCCTTGGCGATCCGCAGATGGCCGCCGCGCTTGGGGGCTGCGAAGGCGCCGCCCATGGGCAGGGTGGCCGCGATTGCGGTTGCTGCTGTCGTCTTGAGAAAGCCGCGCCGGTCTAGTCGACCGCCATTGGTAGTTGACATGTTCGTACTCCCTGATTGTTGTCATTCATGCAGTTGGCCCGGCCACCCGGTCCGGGTGCTGAGCCGCATTTGGTATTGTACCCTTGGCAGGCAAGAACTGGCAGCATTGTGTCGTTCAAAAAAACTGGGCCTCGCCAACCGTTGGTTCGGATTGCACCTGTCGAAGGTATTATGACGCTACATCAAAGCGCAATGCCATTGTGCGATTTCGATCATTTCTGACCGGAATATCGAAAACATGATAATCATTGACTGGCGAGTCAATGAAAAGTTATCTGCCAATCAGTTACATTCAGGAGGCGCCCGTGGCCAAGCGCGACATGGAACCCAAGAGGCGTTCGGCGCTGGTAGATGCCGCGATCCAGGAGATCGGCACGCACGGATCGCTGGATGTCACGGTCAGCCAGATCGCGCGGCGCGCGGGCATGTCGAGCGCGCTGGCGCATCATTATTTCGGCTCCAAGGAACAAATTTTTTCGGCCACGATGCGGCATATCCTGCAACTCTACGGCGCGCAGGTGCGCGGCGCGCTGGCGATGGCCCGGACCCCGGAAGAACGCATCGAGGCCATCGTGCGCGCCAGCTTTACCTCGACGAGCCAGCGACCCGAGGTCATCGCGGCATGGATGAACTTTTATGTTCAGGCGCAAAAGACACCGGCCTCGGCGCGTCTGCTGAGGATCTATCAGCGCAGGCTGCATTCGAACCTCTACCATGGGTTTCGCCAGATCATCCCCGAGCAGGCGGCGCTGCTGGCGCAGGGCGTGGCAGCGATGATCGACGGGCTTTACTGCCGTCATGTGCTGCGCACCGGGTCGCAGGTGTCCGGGCATTCCGTCAAAACCTTGCTGCATTACATCTCTCTCGCTCTGAATGAGGCCAACAGAAAATGACACAGCCCAACATCCTGATATTCATGGTCGATCAGCTCAACGGCACGCTTTTCCCCGATGGCCCGGCGGACTGGCTGCATGCGCCTAACCTGAAAAAACTCGCTGCGCGCTCCACCCGGTTCGCCAATGCCTATACCGCCAGCCCGCTCTGCGCGCCGGGCCGTGCCAGTTTCATGTCTGGCCTGCTGCCGTCGCGCAGCCGGGTCTATGACAACGCCGCCGAGTTTGCAGCCGACATTCCCACCTATGCGCATCACCTGCGGCGGGCGGGCTATCAGACCTGCCTCAGCGGCAAGATGCATTTTGTCGGACCCGACCAGATGCACGGGTTCGAGGAACGGCTGACCACCGACATCTATCCCGCCGATTTCGGTTGGACGCCCGACTATCGCAAGCCCGGCGAGCGGATCGAATGGTGGTATCACAATCTGGGCAGCGTCACGGGCGCGGGCGTGGCCGAGATCACCAACCAGATGGAATATGACGATGAGGTTGCCTACAACGCGACCCGCAAGGTCTATGACCTGGCGCGAGGCCATGATGCACGGCCATGGTGCCTGACGGTCAGTTTCACTCATCCGCATGACCCTTATGTCGCGCGGCGCAAATACTGGGATCTTTACGAGGATTGCGACCATCTGCTGCCCGAAGTGCCGGCGATGCAGTACGATCACCACGATCCGCACTCGAAACGGATTTTCGACGCAAATGACTGGCGCAGCTTTGACATCTCGCCCGAGGATATCCGCCGTTCGCGCCGGGCCTATTTCGCCAACATCTCGTATCTCGATGACAAGATCGGCGAGGTGATGGAGGCGCTGGAATCCACCCGGCAGGAGGCGATCATCCTGTTCGTGTCCGATCACGGCGACATGCTGGGCGAGCGGGGCCTGTGGTTCAAGATGAGCTTCTACGAGGGCTCGGCGCGGGTGCCGCTGATGATTGCCGCGCCGGATATGGCACCGGGGCTGGTGACGGCGCCGGTCAGCACCATCGACGTGTGCCCGACACTATGCGATTTGGCGGGGGCCGATATGGACGAGGTCGCGCCGTGGACCACCGGCGAAACGCTGGTGCCTCTGGGGCAGGGCGGCAGCCGCGATGCACCGGTGGCGATGGAATACGCAGCCGAGGCGTCATACGCGCCGATGGTGTCGCTGCGCTATGGCCGGTGGAAGTTCAACCGCTGCGCGCTCGATCCCGATCAGTTGTTTGATCTTGAGGCCGATCCGCACGAACTGACCAACCTTGCCGACGATCCAGAACATGCCGGCACGCTGGCGCAGTTGCAGGCCAAGGCCGAGGCGCGCTGGGATCTGGCGGCCTTCGATGCCGCCGTCCGCGAAAGCCAAGCCCGCCGCTGGGTGGTCTACGAGGCGCTGCGCAAGGGTGGGTACTACCCTTGGGATTACCAGCCGCTGCAAAAGGCGTCGGAGCGGTACATGCGCAACCACATGGACCTCAATGTGGTGGAGGATAACCAGCGGTTTCCGCGCGGCGAGTAGGCGGCTGCGTGCGCAACTTTTCCGCGCTGGTTTGATCCCGGTCAATACGGGTCTGGCAGAGGGGGCCTATTCTGCCCTCTGACCAAACAACAACGGAGCAGAAATCATGTCGCACACACCCCACGAACTGCACGAGGAATTTCCCGACAAGGTCGCGAAAATCGCCGAGCTCAAACAGTCGGATGCCCATTTTGCGCGGTTGGCGGACGAGTATCACGAGGTCAACCGCGCCGTGCACCGCGCCGAGACCAACGTGGAGCCGGTCGACAACTTGGCCGAAGGCGAGTTGCGCAAGAAGCGCGCCGCGCTCAAGGACGAGATTTACCGCATGCTGGCGGACTGATCGTCGATGAAAGACCACAGGCGCGGCATTACGGTGCTGCGCCATACATTGTGATGGCCCGCGCCACGCACCGCGACGAACCACTTTTGCCGTGATCCGGCGGCGCGGAACACCGCTCGGCCTTGGGCGATGGGGATCAGCGGGTCTTGCTTGCCATGCAGTACCAGTAGCGGCGCGCGCAGGGCTTTGACATGGGTGGCGCTGTCCCAGATATTCGTCATCCTCGGGATCAGCGGCGCAAGCCGGGGCAGGCTGGCGCGCACCACATCCGGCAAAGAGGTATAGGGCGCCTCCAGCACTACCCCCGCAGGCTGTGCCTGCCGCGTGGTGGCCGCCAGTTCCAGCGCCACGCCGGTGCCGAGGCTTTCGCCGTAAAATATGACGCGCGCGGGTGTCAGACCGGGGATGAGCGCCCCGAGATCGGCATAGAGTCGCAGCGCGTCGGCGGTCAGTGCCGCCTCGGTGGGCGTGCCGGTGCTGCCCGAGGAGCCGCGATAGGCAGGCGCGATCAGACCGTAGCCGCGCGCGGTGAAATGATTGAACCGCCCCGCCCGCAGCGCCAGATTGCCCGCATTGCCGTGGAAATAGAGGATTACCGGCTTGCCCGGTTTCGGCGCGGCGACCCAGACGATGGCAATCTCGCCGTCATGGGTCTGCACCACCTCGCGCACGCCCGTGGCCCCCGCTGCCTGCGGCGTCACGCGGGTGGCGTCGAACGGATAGATTGCCTGGCGTTCCAGTGTCGCAAGGCTCAGCCAGCCGCCGGTGGTCAGGATCACGAGGAAAAACGCCAGTTTGATCATGCGCCCTATCCCACGTCGTAGGGCAGCAATCCGCGCTCGTCAGGGCGCACCTGCAGGCGGCGCTCCAGCGGCGGGATCGAGCGTTGATGGCAGTTGGTGCGCTCGCAGATGCGGCAGGAAATACCGATCGGCTCGAACGCCGCCGGGTTGCTGAGGCCGAGATTGTCGGCATAGACCAGCGCCTCGGCGTGTTTCACCTCGCAGCCCAGTGCGATGGCAAAGCGCCGGACCGGCGCGCCAAAGCTGCCGCCGGGCTTTGAGACATCCCGCGCAAGGCTGATGTAGCGCACTCCGTCGGGCGTTTCGGCCAGTTGCCGCAGGAAGCGCCCGGGCGTCTCGAAGGCGCGGTGGACGTTCCACAGAGGGCAGGCCCCGCCATACCGCGCGAACTGCATCAGCGTGGCCGAATGCCGCTTGGTGATGGTTCCGGCCTGATCGACCCGTACAAAGAAGAACGGAATCCCCTTGGCCCCGGGGCGTTGCAACGTCGAGAGGCGGTGCGCGACCTGCTCGATCGAGGCGCCGAAACGGCTCGACAGGATTTCAAGATCGTGGCGGCAATCCTGCGCTGCATCCAGAAAGGCGCCATAGGGCATCATCGCCGCACCGGCGTAGTAATTGCCCAAGCCGATCTTGGCGATGGCGCGCGCCTCGCTCGACTGGAAGCGCGCCAGATCGAGCGTCGCCTCGAAAAGCTGATCCTGCGTCAGCAGCGCCAGTTGCAGCAACATCTGGAAGCTGCGGGTTTCGGGGGCCGCGCGCGACGACAGGTAGAGTACGCCATTGCCCCGGTCGAGATGTCGCAGCTTGTCGCTGTCCACGTTGATTACCGAGATGCCGATCTCGCCCAGGCGCGCCACCGCGCGCTCCTGTGCGCTCTGGCGAGGGGGGCCAATGGTGCCAAACCGTTCGGCCGCGCGGTCCACCGCGTCGATGTAATTGTCGCAGTAATGGAAGAAATCGCGCACCTCGTTCCACGGGCTTTGCTGGGTCTGGGCATCGTCGCGCCCCAGCGCCTCGTCCAGCGAGGCCAGCCGCTCGTGGGTCTGCCGGTAGGCGCTGTGCAATTCCAGAAAGGCGCGGGCAAGCGCGGGGGCATTGGCCGCCGTCAGGCGCAGATCCGCCAGCGGCGGCGGGTCGCTGAACACCGGGTCGGCCAGCGCCTCGCGCATGTCAGAGGCCATGCGTTCGGCATCGCCGGTGCTCAGCTCGGTCACGTCAAAGCCGAACTCCTGCGCCAGCGCCAGCACGACGGTGGTGCTGACGGGGCGGTTATTGTTCTCCATCTGGTTGAGATAGGGCAGGGATATGCCCAGCCGGGCGGCAAAATCCTTTTGCGTCAGCGACAGGCGCTGGCGGGTCTCGCGCAGCTTGGCCCCGGCATAGAGTTTCTTGATCGCCATATGCGCCCCGTTGGTTTGCAACTTTGCTATTGTTGCAGGGTAGGTTTGCATAGGGGGCTTGGCAAGCGGTCCTGCGCTGCCGTCGGTTAGGGGAAGAATTGGTGCGGCGCGGGGTTCAGTCCGGCACGCGCCCGGCTCAGCGCGCGTCCAACTGGCGCGAGCGGGCCATCACGATCAGGATCGACACGATCGCCAGCAATGCGCTGATCAGCATCAGCCACAGCAGCGGCGCAGCCCCGCTTTCGGGGGTCAGCAGCCAGCCGGCCAACGCCGAGAGCGCCGCCCCGCCGCCGATCATCAGCGCCCCGCAAAGGCCGCTGGCCGTGCCGGCCAGATGCGGGCGCACCGACAGCGCGCCTGCAGTCGCGTTCGGGATCGACATGCCGTTGCCGAGGCCCATCAGCGTCATCAACCCGAAGAAGCTGAGCGGCGTGCCCAGCCCGACCTGGACCAGCCCGAGGTTTATCGCGATCCCGGCGGCGTTGATCAGCGTGCCCCAATACACCATCCGGTCGATGCCGATCCGCACCGAGAACCGGGCCGAGATGAAATTGCCAACGAAATAGCCGCCCGCCGGGGCGCCGAAATAGACGCCGACCTCTGCGGGCGTCATGCCGAACACCTGATCGCCGACATAGGGCGCGCCGCCCAGATAGGCAAAGAACGCGCCCGACGACAGCGCCGTGGCCATCGAATAGCCCCAGAATCGCGGCGAGCGGAACAGCACCGGGTATTCGCGGAACTGCTGCGACAGCGAAAGCTCGCTGTGTTGCGCCGTCTCGCCCAGATCGGCCCAGGACAGCCAGAGCACGGCCAGGCCCAGCAGCAGCAGCAGCCAGAAATTCGACTGCCAGCCAAAATGCTGGTCCAGCAACCCGCCGATCGCCGGGCCAAGCATCGGCACGACAGCCATGCCCATGGTGACATAGCCGATCATGCTGGCTGCCTCTTCCTGCGGCACCATATCGCGCACGATGGCGCGGCTGAGGACCATCGCGGCCACGATGGTGGCCTGCATCATCCGGAAAAACAGGAACAGCGTCACATTCGTTGACAGAGCGCAGCCGACGGTCGCCAGCAAGAAAATCACCAGCCCGCCGAGGATCACGGGCCTGCGCCCCATCTTGTCGGATATCGGCCCGATCAGTATCTGCACAATGGCGTTGACCCCCAGATAGAGCGCCACCGAAAGCTGCATCAGCCGGTAATCGGTTTCGAAATACTCGCTCATGCCCGGCAGGCTGGGCAGAAAGATGTTCATCGCCAGCGCCGCCAGACCCGCCATAAGGATCAGCGTCGCGATATGCGGCGGCGTGCTGCGGTCGAGGAACCGGGATTTCGAAACAGTGGACATCTGGACTGGCTAATCGCGGGGCGTTGAAGAGTCCATGAGCGGGCAGGGGGCTTAGCAATTTTGCATATTTGCCAAAAGCCATTTCCAAATATTTGCAAATTAGCGGGAATCTGCTTTCGGGCGCGCCGAATTGCAGTATAGCCTGCGGTAAACGCGAGGGGGATCACCATGAAAGATATTCTGCAGACGCTCGAAGATTGTCGCGAAGCGGCGCGCAAGGGTGGCGGCGAGCGCCGGATCGAGGCGCAGCACGCCAAGGGCAAGCTGACGGCGCGCGAGCGGTTGGAGCTGTTGCTGGACGAAGGCAGCTTTGAAGAATTCGACATGTTCGTCACCCACCGCAGTACCGATTTCGGTATGGAAAAGAGCCGCCCATACGGCGACGGCGTCGTGACCGGCTGGGGCACGATCAATGGCCGGATGGTCTATGTGTTCAGCCAGGACTTCACCGTTCTGGGCGGGTCGGTGTCCGAAACCCATGCGCGCAAGATCTGCAAGATCATGGACATGGCCATGGAAAACGGCGCGCCGGTGATCGGCATCAACGATTCGGGCGGCGCGCGCATTCAGGAAGGCGTGGACAGCCTCGCGGGCTATGGCGAGATCTTCCAGCGCAATATCCTGGCCAGTGGTGTCGTGCCGCAGATCAGCGTCATCATGGGGCCCTGCGCAGGCGGCGCTGTCTATTCGCCCGCGATGACCGACTTCATTTTCATGGTCAAGGACAGCTCTTACATGTTCGTGACCGGCCCCGACGTGGTCAAGACTGTGACCAACGAACAGGTCACGGCAGAGGAACTGGGCGGTGCATCGACCCATACCCGCAAATCCTCCGTGGCGGATGGCGCGTTTGAAAACGATGTCGAGGCGCTGGCCGAAGTGCGTCGCCTGGTCGATCTGCTGCCGCTCAACAACCGCGCCAAGCCCCCGGTGCGTCCGTTCTTTGACGAACCGGGCCGGATCGAGCCGTCGCTGGATACATTGGTGCCGGACAATCCGAACACGCCCTACGACATGAAAGAGCTGATCATCAAAGTCGCGGACGAAAGCGATTTCTACGAAATTCAGGCAGAATACGCCAAGAACATGATCACCGGTTTCATCCGGCTCGAAGGGCGCACCGTCGGGGTGGTGGCCAACCAGCCGATGGTGCTGGCCGGGTGTCTGGATATCGACAGTTCGCGCAAGGCGGCGCGCTTCGTGCGGTTCTGCGACTGTTTCGAGATCCCGCTGCTGACGCTGGTCGATGTTCCGGGCTTCCTGCCGGGCACGGGGCAGGAATATGGCGGCGTGATCAAGCACGGGGCCAAGCTGCTCTTTGCCTATGGCGAGGCGACGGTGCCCAAGGTCACGGTGATCACCCGCAAGGCCTATGGCGGCGCCTATGATGTGATGGCGTCCAAACATCTGCGCGCCGATTTCAACTATGCTTGGCCCACGGCCGAGATCGCGGTGATGGGGGCCAAGGGGGCCGCCGAGATCATCCACCGCGCCGATGCGGCCGACCCTGACAAGATCGCGGCCCATGCCAAGGATTACGAGGACCGCTTCGCCAATCCCTTTGTCGCCGCCGAGCGTGGCTTCATCGACGAGGTGATCATGCCGCAATCCACCCGCATGCGTGTCAGCCGTGCCTTCGCGTCGCTGCGCAACAAGTCGGTGCAGATGCCATGGAAGAAGCACGACAATATTCCGTTGTGAGTTTCTGACTTGCTTTGAATATTCAGGCCGGGGGCAACAGGTTTTGCGCCTTGCGGAACAACAGGAAGGGGGGCGATCGGTGACACAACTGTATAAAAATCAGGCGTTTACAATCGCCCATGCGGATGATGGCGAGTTCGTGGGCGAGGGTCTGCGCGCCTTCTTTGAATATCGCGATTTGGGGATCAAGACCGCCACCAAGGGCAAGTTCGGGGCGCATGTGATTCGTGCCGTCCCCGGCGAGGAAAGCCCGGGGGCATGGCACAGCCATGATCTTGAGTTTCAGATGGTGTACGTCACCCGGGGCTGGGTGGTGTTCGAGTATGAAGGCGAGGGCGAGCATATCCTGCGCGCCGGGTCTTGCGTGCTGCAACCGCCCGGTATTCGCCACCGCGAGGTCCGCCATTCGGACGATATGGAACTGATCGAGATCATCAGCCCGGCCGAGTTTGCCACCACGCCCGAAGAGGCACCGCAATGAGCCATGACCGCTGGCATATGCTGCGCGGCGAGGGCGCGCTGACGCTGTCGCGACGGCTCCCTGTGCGGTTCGATCTGGCGGTGTCCACGCAACTGCCCGAGGCCCGTATGGGCCGGATCGCGCATCAGGTCCGGCAGGATATCTGGCGGGCGCTGCGGGGCCTGCGCGGCTTTGCCCCGGCGGTGCGGGTGGAGCGCACGCCTGCCGGGCTGAACGTGACCGCAGGCGGGCAGGTGGCGTGCCGATTTCCCCGCGCCGAGGCCGAGGCACGGCTGCACGCGGTGCTGGAGAATGCTGGCAATCGTGCCCGCTGGCTGCGTTGTGCCAGATGAGGTGGACAGGGGCATTGGTGATGATGGCGCTGGGCGCCACGGCCAGCGCAGAGAATGCGCCGCTCGCCTTGCCTTCGGGCCTGAATGCGCGGCTGCAGGAAGTGCTGACCGACCGGCCCGGCGAGGGTCTGGTCTACCGGTTTCGATTCGTGGCCGAGGGGTTCATCCCCGAGGCGGGCCAGCTCGAGACCGTGCTGGGGGATCTGACATATCTGTGCACCGAATATGCGCTGACCCGGATATCCGATATCGGGCCGCAACCACGCCAGATAATCATTTCGCTGGCGGACAAAGAAACCGAATTCGGCGTTGCCGACCCCACCGCTCGCCAAGTATTCGAGGCCTTCGCGGTAGAGGAAAATACCTGCATCTGGGAGCTGTTTTGATTATGACACAATATGTTGCGAGACAAAGTTCAGCCGATCCCGGTTGTGATGCTTTGTGGCCACATCGGACTTGCATTGGTGCGTTTTCGTATCAATTGCCCGTGAATTGTTCTATCTTCACCTCCGGATGCACCCAAGCAATCCAAACCTCGAGTCGAGGGCATGGGGTGGGCTCTGCCCTTACATCACACCTAGGAAGTGACAGGAGTAAAATATGTCGAACGTTATTAAGGGCCTTTTCGCACTCGGACTGGTTGCAGTCACATCGGCGTGCGCACAGCAAGAAGAAGAGTATGTTGTTGTCGAGCCCGAGCCGATCACGGTCGAGCCCGTTTCGACCGGCAAGTACGGCGGCAAATACTGATACGCGTTGTCGCGTAGCGCAACGGAGGCAGGCCTTCAGGCCTGCCTCGACCCCCGCGCATGACATGCTGACCCGGTGCGAGGCAGCGTCATGATCAAGCATCGCGGATTTCCCGGGCGTCTGCCCAGCACCGATTTCCAATTCACCATTCGTCGCGCCAACCCCAAAGGCGCCACGCCGCTCATCGCGCGCGAGCGTTTCCGCGACCGCAGACCTGCGGACCGGCGCGCTGACATTGGCTTTGTCGCCGCTATATGGGCCTGTTTCGGGACCGAGCCGTTCGAGCGCGGCAACCTCGATGCCGGACGGCTCAGCTGGCTCTTCGGGCGCGAGGTACTGCCCGCCGAGGACCCGTTCGACCCAGAAAGCTACGAGGCATTGCTGGTTCTGGACGAGGCGGCAGCACGCCGCTCCTTTCCCGAGGCGTTCCGGGCGGAAGACGAGTGATGCGCATCGGCACCGCCTCCCTTGTTCTTGGCGATGCGCGGATCACCGCCGATGTGCCGCGTGGTGGCGCGAATTCGCGCATGACGTGTAAATTTACGCGAAGTTCAGCCGATTCATACGCCTGTTTCCCTGTGCGCTTGGCGCGCCGTCCTTTTGCGGGCAGCTTGGTGGACGTAGTGGCGGGCCTTCCCCAAGGGTCCGGGGCACATAGTCCGAACCGTTACCCTTCCCCTGATGGGCGGCCTCGCGCAATATTGCGCAGGTCGCCTTTTTTTCTATTTGATTCAGAATGTTACAATGATCGGCAATCGGCCGCGCAAACTGCTGTTGCGTGGCTGTCGGGCATTGCGAATGCCAGCGATAGCGCTACCCGTGGGGGCACGTTTCCTATCCAAGGCACGCGAGGCTCAGATCAATGTTCACATCATACAGGGCAGGTTTTGCCTGCATTCTCCTATTCACCCTTAGCGGGTGCGGCGGCACCGTTCCCGAACAGGCCATTTTCGGTGCGGGTGCCGGTGCGGGCACCGCGGCTGTGCTTGACGGCAACATCGCCGCAGGCGCCGTCGTCGGTGCGGCCGGCAATATCGCCTATTGCCAGACATTCCCGGATCGCTGTCTGTGATCCGGCACGCGCGCTGCGCGTAAATCAACCTTATGCGCGTCGCGCGCAGTTCAGCCAAATGCAGCCATCGGTGCGGGTCCGCGCGCCGGTGGCTTTTTCGTCGTTACGGCCCGGCCACAAGAGCCGTGGCAGCACATAAAGGGGACATGCAATGTTCAAGAAAATCCTGATTGCCAACCGTGGCGAGATCGCCTGTCGTGTGATCAAGACCGCTCGCGAGATGGGCATCAAAACGGTTGCCATCTATTCGGACGCCGACCGCAACGCGCTGCATGTCCGGATGGCCGACGAGGCGGTGCATATCGGCCCGCCGCCCGCCAACGAATCCTACATCGTCATCGACAAGGTGATGGATGCGGTCCGCCAGACTGGCGCAGAGGCGGTGCACCCCGGTTACGGCTTCCTCAGCGAAAACAGCAAATTCGCGCAGGCGCTGGAGGCCGAGGGCGTTGCCTTTATAGGGCCCCCTGTGGGTGCGATCGAGGCGATGGGCGACAAGATCACATCCAAGAAGATCGCCCAGGAGGCTGATGTCAGCACGGTGCCGGGCTACATGGGGTTGATCGAGGATGCCGAGGACGCGGTCAAGATCAGCAACCAGGTGGGCTACCCGGTGATGATCAAGGCCAGCGCCGGGGGTGGCGGCAAGGGTATGCGCATCGCCTGGAATGATGACGAGGCGCGCGAGGGTTTCCAGAGTTCGAAGAACGAGGCGGCCAGCAGCTTTGGCGATGACCGGATATTCATCGAGAAATTCGTGACGCAGCCGCGCCATATCGAAATTCAGGTGCTCTGCGATGGGCATGGCAACGGGATTTACCTGGGCGAGCGCGAATGCAGCATCCAGCGCCGGAACCAGAAGGTGATCGAAGAGGCTCCGAGCCCGTTCCTGGACGCCGAGACGCGCCGCGCCATGGGCGAACAGGCCGTGGCACTGGCGCAAGCGGTGGATTACACCAGTGCCGGCACGGTCGAGTTCATCGTCGATGGCGACAAGAACTTCTATTTTCTCGAAATGAATACCCGCCTTCAGGTGGAGCATCCGGTGACCGAACTGATCACCGGCGTCGATCTGGTCGAACAGATGATCCGGATTGCGAATGGCGAAGCACTGAGTATCACGCAAGACGACGTGAAGCTGAACGGCTGGGCAATCGAGAGTCGCCTTTATGCCGAGGATCCCTATCGCGGCTTCCTGCCGTCCATCGGGCGGCTGACGCGCTACCGGCCGCCAGAATCGCTTAATGTCGAAGGGGCTATCGTGCGCAATGACACCGGCGTCTACGAGGGCGGCGAAATCTCGATGTATTACGATCCGATGATCGCCAAGCTGTGCACCTGGGGTCCGGATCGCGCCGCGGCAATCGAGGGCATGCGGAACGCGCTTGACGCCTTCGAGGTCGAGGGGATCGGGCACAACCTGCCGTTTCTCAGCGCCGTGATGGACCACCCCCGGTTCGTGTCGGGCAATATCACGACGGCGTTCATCGAAGAGGAATACCCCGACGGGTTCAACGGCGTGGAACTGGACGATGCCGCATTGCGCCGAATCGCCGCCTCCTGCGCCGCGATGCACCGCGTCGCCGAAATCCGCCGCACCCGCGTGTCGGGCCGGATGGATAACCACGAACGCCACGTGGGCGAGGACTGGGTCGTATCGCTGTCGGGGCAGAGCCACGCGGTCACGATCGACGCCTTCAGGGGCGGGGCGAGTGTCCGGTTCGAGGATGGCAGCGTGCTGAAGGTGACCAGCGATTGGACGCCGGGTGATCCGCTGGCGACGCTTGATGTTGATGGCACGCCGCTGGTGCTGAAGGTCGGCAAGGTTTCGGGCGGTTTCCGCATCCGCAGCCGGGGTGCGGACCTGAAGGTGCATGTGCGCACGCCGCGTCAGGCCGAGCTGGCGCAATTGATGCCCGAGAAACTGCCGCCAGATACTTCGCGGATGCTGCTGTGTCCGATGCCGGGGCTGATCGTCAAGGTCAACGTGGCCGTGGGCGATGAAGTTCAGGACGGGCAGGCGCTGTGCACCGTCGAGGCGATGAAGATGGAGAACATCCTGCGCGCCGAGAGGAAGGCGATCGTGTCCAAGATCAATGCAAGCGCGGGCGACAGCCTTGCGGTGGACGACGTGATCATGGAGTTCGAATAACGCCCATGCACCTGAATGCCGCCACGCCAGTCAGCCGGGCCGCACCTGCCAATGTGCAGGGCGATCCGCCGGGCGTGACCGGGCGGCGGCTTCAGCCAGCCTCGCGCCGATCGCGGATCTCCTGCTGGCGCATCGGCAGTTTGTCGATGGTGCGGGTGATCTCGCGGACGTCCCAGGGCGTGGGTTTGCGCAGGTATATGGTGCCGTCCTTGACGATCAGCGCCAGCATGAAGCCATTGGGGCGCAATTTTTCGCGCAGGGGGCTTTTCGCGGATGGATCGGTGTCGGTCAGGATCACGACATCGCGTTCTGCGAGGTCTTCGAGCCGGGCGTTCAGATATTCCATCTGCTGCACGAAACGCGGGTCGAATTCGCTGTCGGCAAAGATCACGAGGGGCCGGTTTTTCCATAAAAATTGGCTCAAATCGACATCGGTGCCTTCGATGAAAATACTCGGCTCTGGGGCCGCCGCGACATTGTCGGCAACCAGGGGTGCTGCGATTACGCAAGCAAAAACAAAGGGCAGCAACTGTTTCATCATGTCTCCTGTCAGGCTGAATATAGGCCCTGACCAGCCGATTACGATGCCAAGCATCGGCAGTGGGGCGGAAAAATCAATGTTAATCGCATTCCAAGCATTGGCGGGGCAAGAAAGAGGGGAGTTCCTCTTTCGGTCGCCGCGTGGTGCGGTGCCTCTGCAAAAGGCGCGATCTGACATGGATATCATCCTGCATCCCGGGGCGCACCGCACTGCCTCGCGCAGTTTTCAGCATTACATCCGGCGCAACGCGGGGTCGCTGCGGGCGGCAGGCACGGCGTTCTGGGGCCCGCCAGAGATGCGCGGCGGGCTGTTGGCAGGGGTGGTGCCGTGCCCCGGCCCGATCTCCGCGTCACGGCAGCTCAGGCGGGCCCGTGGGCGCGTGGCATTGCAGATGGCCAAGCTGCCTGACACCGAGATCGTCGTGCTGTTGCACGAAACCTGTGCCAGCGTGCCGGAGCGCAAGCTGTCGGCAATGACCGACTTTGCAAACCCACCGCAACGCCATGCGCGTGAATGGCTGAACCGCGCGCCGGGTCTGGATGCACTGCGTGGTATTCTGGCCGAGCGTGACCAGAACCCGAATTTGCTGCGGCGGGACACTGGCGATGCCTGGCACCCCTTTACCCGATACCAGCGCGCGGCGTTGCGTGATGCCTATGCAGAAGATCTGGCCTGGCTGCGCGCAGGTGCCGATGGTCTGGCGAAACTGACAGAGAACCCCGCCCTGGCTGGCACGGTGAAAACACCGGCCGGCGAAGGTTTGAGAAGAGGACAACATGATGACATCGAAGCAAAAAGACTGGCATGAACTGGCGACCAAGGAGCTGCGAGGGCGCAAGCCCGAGGACCTGACCTGGCACACGCTGGAAGGGATCGACGTTAAACCGCTTTATACCGAAGACGATGTTGCCGGGCTGGACCATATGGGGGGCATTCCGGGGGCCGCGCCGTTTACACGCGGCGTCAAGGCCACGATGTATGCGGGCCGTCCGTGGACGATCCGACAATATGCAGGCTTTTCCACCGCCGAGGAATCAAACGCCTTTTACCGCCGCAACCTGGCCGCCGGTCAGCAGGGCGTCAGCGTCGCATTCGATCTGGCCACCCACCGTGGCTATGACAGCGATCACGCCCGCGTCGAGGGCGACGTGGGCAAGGCCGGGGTTGCCATCGATTCGGTCGAGGACATGAAGATCCTGTTTGACGAAATCCCGCTGGATCAGGTCAGCGTCAGCATGACCATGAACGGTGCCGTGATCCCGGTTCTGGCCAGTTTTATCGTCGCGGGCGAAGAGCAGGGCCATGACCGCAGCGTTCTGTCCGGCACCATCCAGAATGATATCCTCAAGGAATTCATGGTGCGCAACACCTATATCTATCCGCCCGAGCCGTCGATGCGGATCGTTTCGGACATCATCGAGTACACCAGCGACGAGATGCCGAAATTCAACTCGATCTCGATCTCGGGCTACCACATGCAAGAGGCCGGCGCGAACCTGGTGCAAGAGCTGGCCTATACGCTGGCCGACGGGCGCGAATACGTGCGCGCAGCGATCGAGGCGGGCATGGATGTCGACAAATTTGCAGGGCGGCTGTCGTTCTTCTTTGCCATCGGCATGAACTTTTTCATGGAAGCGGCCAAGCTGCGCGCCGCGCGTCTGCTCTGGCACAGGATCATGACCGAGTTCGGCGCGAAAAACGACCGGTCCAAGATGCTGCGTACGCACTGCCAGACCAGCGGTGTCAGCCTGCAAGAGCAGGACCCCTACAACAATGTCATCCGCACCGCCTACGAGGCCATGAGCGCGGCGCTGGGCGGCACACAGTCGCTGCACACCAACGCATTGGATGAGGCGATGGCGCTGCCCACGGATTTCAGCGCCCGGATCGCGCGCAATACCCAGCTTATCCTGCAAGAAGAGACCGGGATAACAAACGTCGTCGATCCGCTGGCAGGCAGCTACTATGTCGAGAGCCTGACCGCCGAGCTGGCCGAGAAGGCCTGGGCGCTGATCGAGGAAGTCGAGGAGATGGGCGGCATGACCAAAGCCGTGGCCAGCGGCATGCCCAAGCTGCGGATCGAGGAATCGGCCGCCACGCGGCAGGCGATGATCGACCGGGGCACCGAGGTGATCGTGGGCGTGAACAAGTATCGCCGCGACAAGGAAGATCCGATTGATCTGCTGGACATCGACAACTCGGCAGTGCGCGAAAGCCAGATCGTCCGGTTGAAGCGTATTCGCGCCACGCGTGACGAGGCTGCATGTACCGCCGCACTGGCGGAAATGACACGTCGCGCCAAGGAGGGCGGTAATCTGCTGGAGGCCGCAGTGGAAGCGGCCCGCGCACGGGCCACGGTAGGAGAGATATCCATGAGCATGGAAAAGGTATTCGGCCGTCACCGCGCCGAGGTGAAAACCCTGGCCGGTGTCTACGGCGCGGCCTACGAGGGCGACGAGGGCTTTGCCGCGATCCAGAAATCGGTTGAGGACTTTGCCGAAGAAGAGGGCCGCCGCCCGCGCATGCTGGTGGTCAAGATGGGCCAGGACGGCCATGACCGGGGTGCCAAGGTGATCGCCACGGCCTTCGCTGACATCGGCTTTGACGTGGATGTTGGCCCGCTTTTCCAGACACCCGAAGAAGCAGCGCAGGACGCGATCGACAACGACGTGCATGTGATCGGGATCAGCAGTCAGGCGGCGGGACACAAGACCCTGGCGCCCAAGCTGATCGAGGCGCTGAAGGCGCAGGATGCGGGCGATATCCTCGTGATCTGCGGCGGCGTCATCCCGCAGCAGGACTACGACTACCTCAAGGCAGCGGGGGTCAAGGCGATCTTTGGGCCGGGAACGAACATCCCCGAGGCAGCGCAGGACATCCTGCGGCTGATCCGCGAGGCGCGCGGCTAAAGGCGCGCCCTATCCGCCCCGGGCGGACGCCTTCAGGCCTATCAGGGCAGGGGGTGGCCGACCGGGGTGTTTTGCGGTGCAAGAGACCTGCCGCCGGAACGGGCGTTACTTGGGGTGCGTTTTGCAAGGGAAAGTCATCTTGCCGTGAAGGAAGATTTTGGTGGCGTGGGGGAGACTTGAACTCCCGACCTAACGATTATGAGTCGTTCGCTCTAACCAACTGAGCTACCGCGCCGTCGCGCGGTGAGGTATGACAGACCACAAGTCGCGTCAAGGCGGAAATGTCGTATTGCCACCCAATGTTTGCGATCACCGATTGCAAAACCCATGCTGTTCCCATCTGGTACCATGACACGGGAGCGGCAGTTGCCCCAATATACTGTCCTCTGCGCCTGACATCCGGCCACGCGATGTTGCGCGGCGGAGAGGGGACATAGTAAGTAATTCGGGAACATTGCAGGGCACAGATGACCAAGCGTGCACGAATCATGATCGGGATGGCGGCAGGGGGGCTCTGGGGGCTGGTGTTGCTCTGGGGCGCGGCGCGCTACGTGGTGCTGCCTGTCTTCGCGCTGATGCCGACGATCATGACCGCGTTCCTGTTGCCGGGCCTTTTCATGCTGGCGGTGGTCGCGCGGCTGGCGCAAAGGCGCTTCTTCGATGACGAGATCATCGACGGCGCAGCCTTCGTGCCGGGGTCGGGCGGCGATATCGATCAACGGGTTCTGACCAACACCGCCGAACAACTGGTGCTGGCGCTGTGCATCTGGCCCGCGGCCGCGGTGCTGTTGGGCGGGCAGGGGCCTGGCGTGATTGCCAGCCTTGGCGTCGGGTTCTTGCTGGCGCGGCTGGCATTCTGGGCCGGATACCACCTTTCGCCGCCGCTGCGCGCCTTCGGCTTTGCAGCCACGTTTTATCCGACGATCTTCGTGGCGCTCTGGGCATTGATACGGCTGGCGGGGGGCTGAACCCCGCCGGTTTGCGCCGGTTTGATCCCTGCGCGACACGCCAGCGCCCTTGATCGGTTTTTTCCTGTTTTGCCCCATTCCCTGATTCAAATGCAGGGCGATACGTTCTAGACAGTGCGCGAAACCATCCAACGCCGGAGGCCGCCATGAAACTGGATCACATCGCCATCGCCTGCGAAACCCTGGAAGAAGGGCGCGCGGCGGTCGAGGAGGCGCTGGGCGTGCCGCTGCAGCCCGGTGGGCAGCATAAGCATTTCGGCACCCATAATATGCTGCTGGGGCTGGATGACGGGCTTTACCTAGAGGTGATTGCGATTGATCCCGGCGCCGCGCCCTTGCCCTATCCGCGCTGGTTCGATCTGGACCGGTTCCAGGGCACACCACGACTGACCAACTGGATCTGTCAGGTAGAGGACATGCCCGCCACGCAGGATGCGCTACCCGAGGCGGGCGCACCCGTCGCGTTGGAGCGTGGCGCGCTGCGCTGGCAGATGGCCGTGCCCGAGAGTGGCGCGCTGCCCTATGACGCGATGTTCCCGGCGCTGATCGAATGGGCAGAGGGGGTCGCGCACCCCAGCGCCCTGCTTGCCCCTTCGGGCTGTCGCCTGTTGCGTCTGGTTGTCAGCCATCCAGAGATCGACGCGCTGCAAGCGCGGTTGCATCCTCAGCTGCGCGAAGATCGCGTTGTATTCGAGACGGGGCCGACGGGGCTGCGCGCCGAGCTTGAGACGCCGAGCGGCGTGCGCGTGCTGTCATGATTATCCGGGGTGCGACGGCTGCAGACATCCCACAGATCATTGAAATCTGGAACCCGGTCATCCGCAAATCGGTGGCCACCTTTACGACCGAGGAAAAGACCGCCGCAGACATCGCCAAAAGCTTGGCAGACCGTGCTGCGATGGGCCACGCCTTTTTGGTGGCGTGCGAGGGGGCGCAGATCCTGGGGTTTGCCACCTGTTTTCCATTTCGCGGCGGGCCGGGCTATGTCTACACGCTGGAGCATACGGTGATCGTGGCACCATCGGCCTGCGGGCAGGGTATCGGGGGCTTCTTGATGTCTGCGCTGGAGGATGCGGCCCGCAAGGCAGGGGCGAGGCACCTCATTGCGGCCGTGAGCGGTGAAAACACCGGCGCGGTGAGCTTTCACGAAACCATCGGGTTTCGAAAGGTTGGGCATTTGCCAAATGTGGGACGCAAATTTGGCCGTTGGATGGACCTGATCTTGTTACAGAAAACGCTGACCGACCCGACTGACAACCAATCCGAAACTGGCTAGGCTGAAGACCATGTCGATCTGGGCGCGTATCTCCGAGGCGATCTCGGCTCTTGCCAGTGGCGAAGGGCTGAGCGCGGTATTTGACAAGCTGCGCACGCCGCCCGAGCGCAGCGTCGCCTTTACCATCGCGGTCATCGCGCTCAGCGCCAAGATGGCCAAGGCCGACGGGCTGGTGACGCGTGACGAGGTGACCGCGTTTCGCGAAGTGTTCCAGATCGCACCGCGGGACGAGGCCGGGGCCGCGCGGGTGTTCAATCTTGCACGGACCGACGTGGCAGGTTTCGAGGAATACGCGGCCCGGATCGAAAGCATGTTCGGAAGCGGCAGCAAGATGCTGGACGACCTGATGGAAGGCCTGTTTCACATCGCGATGGCGGACGGGCACTATCATCCCAACGAGGATCGGTTTCTGGAGCGGGTAGCCGAGATCTTTGGTGTTGCCGATCGGGATTTCCAGGGTATGCGCAGCCGGTTCGTCCCGGATGCCAAGCCCGATCCATACTCGGTTCTGGGCGTGCAGCCCGATGATTCGCTGGACGACATCCGCGACAGGTATCGCCACCTTGTCCGCGAGAATCACCCGGATCGGATGTTCGCGCGGGGCGTGCCCCAGGAGGCGATCAAGCTGGCCGAAAAACGCATGGTCGACATCAACCGCGCCTGGGAAGAGATCAGCCAGGCGCATACTTCATGAGGCTGGCTACCTACAACATCGAATGGTTCAACGCGCTCTTTGATGATGAGGGCATGTTGCTGGAAGATGATGGTTGGTCGGCGCGCTACAAGGTTACGCGCGCCGAGCAGATCACCGCCATCGGCATTGTCCTGACCGCGCTTGATGCGGATGCGGTGATGATCATCGAGGCCCCTGACCATAACGGCGTCCGCTCCACCGTGCAGGCGCTGGAGCATTTTGCCGAAGTCATGCAACTGCGCGCGCGCCGGGCGCTGGTCGGGTTCACCAACGACACGCAACAAGAGATCGCGCTGCTCTACGACCCGGATGTGCTGAGCGCCGCGCATGATCCGGTGGGCGAAGAGACGGGCAAGCGGGGCGCTTTCGATGCGCCGCGATTCGACGGCGTTTTCCGGATCGATCTTGATGTTGATGCCACCGAGGATCTCGTCCGGTTCTCCAAGCCGCCGCTGGAGGTGGCGCTGCGCACGGCCGGCGGGGCCGCATTGCGGCTGATCGGGGTGCATCTGAAATCCAAGGCACCGCATGGGGCCGTGGACAAAGACACCGTGATGCAGATCGCCATTGCGAACCGACGCAAGCAATTGGCGCAGGCAATCTGGTTGCGCCAGCGCATCTGCAGCCATCTGGAGGCGGGCGAGCCGCTGATCGTGATGGGCGACATGAATGACGGGCCGGGGTTGGACGAATACGAAAACCTCTTTGGCCGGTCTTCGGTCGAGATCATCCTGGGCGACGGCGAGCCGTGCGAATTGCGCCTTTATGATCCGCATGCTCGTGGCGCGCTGGACCAGAAAATCAGCGCGGCCCAAACCACGTCGCGATTCTACCTGTCGCACCAGAAACGCTACATGCAGGCACTGCTGGATTATGTCATGGTTTCCCCCGACCTGCGGGCGCGCCGCCCGGTGTGGCGAATCTGGCATCCCTTTGACGATCCTGCCTGCTGGGAAAATACAGAGCTGCGCCAGGCGCTGCTGACGGCGTCGGATCATTTCCCGGTCACGCTGGATATAGATTTGGCACCTTAAATTTTGTTGCAAGCTGCCCTATATTGGCTGGCATGAGACAGTTTATCACATTTGCCGCTGTTGCGATGTTGGCTGTTGCGCCGGTTCACGCGCAGGAGACCGAAGAGGATGGCTTTTCCCTGATGGAGGAAGGCGCCCGCCTGCTCTTCGAGGGGCTCAGCCGGGAAATGGAACCGGCCCTGCGCGACCTGATGGGGCTGACCGAAGAGATTGAGCCGAAGCTACGCCAGTTTGCGCAGGAGATGGGCCCGGCGCTGGCCGATATCATGGGCAAGATCGAGGATCTGAGCGCCTATCACGCGCCCGAGATGCTACCCAACGGTGATATCATCATCCGCAAGAAGACCCCGCAAGAGATGCTGGACGAACCCGAAGAAGGCGAAGAGATCGAGATTTAGGGCGGTCTGCCCGGGCCTGTCGAATGTCGGCCTACCGTAGCCGTCCGATCTTCGTTTCGGCTCCCAATGAGCTGGCCAGTGACTGGAACCGGGCTTCGGCCACCTCGCCAAAGAGGCCGGCCGCGTCATCGGTCAGGCGCAGTTCCAGCAGTTTCTTCTTGGGATACCACCGCAACGCCCCCAGTTCGGCGTCTTTTTTCAGCCACAGCATCGCGCCGAACCGCATCGCCTTGCCCAGAATCTCGGCTTCGTGCTGGGTCTGCTCGTCCACCAATGCGCTCAACTCCTGAAACCGGGTTCCGGCGCGGTTGTTGGAATAGCGGTGCAGCAGGGCGAGGCCCAGAAATACCCGTTCTGAATGCTTCAGCCCGCCCAGATTGGCGCGCGTGGCGTTGTCAAAGCAGACCTCGGCGCGGTAGTCGGGATGGGCCCGCCAACTGACATCGTGCAGCAGGCACGCGGCCTTGATGATGCGCCTGCGTTCGGGACGTGCGGATTTATAGAGCGGCTGGATGAACTGGTAGAGCGTCTTGCCAAAGCCGGGCAGGCGCGCATCCTTGGATTCGATAAAGCGGCAGGCCTCGATCAGCGGATCACGGTCGCGCAAGGGTTGCGGCATCTGCTCGTAGAGCAGCCCCTCGCGGATACCGTAGCTCGACACCGCGATGTCATGCGGTTTGAACGTGTGCAGCACTTCGTTCAGCACTTCTGTGGCATGCGGGACCAGCGACATCCGGGCCGATGAGACGCCCGCACGCGCGCGCAGCGCCTCGGAATCCTGCTCGGCGATGTAGCGGAATGTCTTGCGCAACTCCTTGGCCTGCATGCGGTATTCGTGCAGTACATGGAGCGGATAACCGCGCCGTTCCATGTCGATCTTGGCGATTGCCCGCCAGGAGCCGCCAACGAGAAACAGCCGGTTTTTCTGTTCGCCCAACTGTTCGGCGATGCCCTGCAGGACCGACTGGATGTATTTGCGGCGTTCCTTGCGGCCACCTTTCATGTCGCGCAGCTTGAGCGGGCCGAGAGCCGAACTGACACGGCGCCCGACATGCCCGCCATTGATCTCTGCCATTTCCATGGATGACCCGCCGATATCGCAGACCAGCCCGTAGGACCCCGGCCAGCCCAACAGTACGCCTTGTGCCGACAGCCGTGCCTCTTCTCGCCCGTCCACGACCCATAGCCGCAGGCCGGTCGCAGCCTCGATTTCGCGGCAAAATTCGGGGCCATCCTTGGCCTCGCGCACGGCGGCGGTGGCAACACAGGTCAGCGGCCCGGTCTCCATCCCGACCGAGAGGCGCTGAAAACGCTTCATCGCGTTCAGCGCGCGCACCCGCCCTTCGGGGTTGAGCTTGCCGGTTTCAGACATGCCCGCGCCGAGGCCGCACATGATCTTTTCATTGTAGAAATAGGCGGGACTGCGCGCCGCGCCGTCGAATACCACCAGCCGGACCGAGTTGGAACCCACATCGACAACGCCCACCCGGCGCAACGCGCGCGCCGAGGGTTTGTTGAAGAGCGCCCGGCCAAAGGGGCCGCCGTCGGGCTCGCCCGGTTCAGTGCTCGAGTCCATTAGGCCCCCCGGTTCTCGTCTTGCGCCTCGTTATGGTCCAAGGCTCGGTGTCGGTCAATCTTCGGTATGGGTGAGTTTCGGCACATCCGCAGCACCGGCGGAACCGCGCCCCGAAAGTGACGGATTTTCCATGAAGAATCGATGGCAGCTGAAGGCGAACGCGCCCTCTGGCGTCGGTGTGCGGGTGAACGAGCCATCCGGCGCCATGACCCAGCTTTGCGCCACATCGGCCATGTTTGCCGCCATCACCTGGCTGGTGATCTGCGCCTTGACCGTCGGGTTTTCGATCTCGACCAGCGTTTCCACCCGGCGGACGAGGTTGCGGCCCATCCAGTCGGCGGACGAGATATAGACGCGCGCCTTCTTGTGCGGCAGCCCGTAGCCGTTGCCGAAGCAGACGATGCGGCTATGCTCCAGGAACCGCCCGACGATGGACTTGACGCGGATGTTCTCGCTCAGCCCCCGGATGCCCGGACGCAGCCCGCAGATGCCGCGCACGACAAGGCTGATCTTCACGCCCGCCTGGCTGGCGGCGTAAAGCGCGTCGATGATGTCAGGGTCGACCAGGGAATTCATCTTGGCCCAGATTTCCGCCGGCTTGCCTGCCTGGGCATGATCGGCCTCTGCCGCGATCATCTCTAGCAGGCGCGACTTCAGCGTGAGCGGGGAAATCGCCAGGTTTTCCAAGTGATCGGGTTGGGCGTAGCCCGACAGGTAGTTGAACACCTTGGTGGCATCACGCCCCAGCGTGGTATCACAGGTGAAGAAGCTGAGATCGGTGTAGATGCGCGCGGTGATCGGGTGATAGTTGCCCGTCCCGTAATGGGTGTAGGTCACCAGATGGTCGCCCTCGCGGCGGACAACGGTGCTGATCTTGGCGTGGGTCTTGAGATTGAGAAACCCGTAGACCACATGCGCGCCTGCGCGCTCGAGCCTGCGTGACTGGCGAATATTCGCGGCCTCGTCGAATCGCGCTTTCAACTCGACCAGTGCGGTGACGGATTTGCCGTTCTCGGCGGCCTCGCACAGCGCCTCGACGATGGGCGAGCGATTGGAGGTGCGGTAGAGTGTCTGCTTGATCGCAACCACGTCCGGATCGCGCGCCGCCTGCGCGAGAAAGCGGATGACCATGTCGAACGTCTCGTAAGGGTGGTGCAGCAGCATGTCCTTTTGGCGGATCGCAGCGAACATGTCGCCGTCATGGTCCTGCACCCGTTCGGGCACGCGCGGGGAAAAGGCGGGCCAAAGCAGATCGGGGCGCGAGTCGAGTACCAGTTCCTTGAGGTCGGCAAGACCGAGCATGCCCTCCACCTCGACCACCTCTTCGGGGACGACGTGCAATTCACTCATCACCAGTTCGCGTAGCGCGGCCGGTGCATCGGTCGAGATTTTCATCCGCACGACCTCGCCGCGGCGGCGGCGTTTCAGCGCGACTTCAAACTCGCGCACCAGATCCTCGGATTCTTCCTCCACTTCCAGATCGCTGTCGCGCAGCACCCGGAAGGCACAATGCCCCTTGTACTGGTAGCCCGGAAAAAGGCTGCTGAGGTTGAGCAGCAGCAACTCTTCGAGCGGCAGGAAGCGATAGGTGGCATCCGCGCCGGGCAGTGACACGAAGCGGTCGATCTGCTGCGGGATCGGCAGCAATGCGCGTAGCGGGCGTTTGTCATTTGCCCGTTCCAGCCGCAGGGCAAGCGCATAGCCCAGGTTCGGAATGAAGGGAAACGGGTGCGCGGGGTCGATGGCCAGCGGTGACAGAACCGGGAACACCTTGTTCAGGAATACATCCGCCAGGTAAGTCTGGTCGTCATCTGTCAGGCTGGTGCGATCCAGGATGACGATATTTTCCGCCTCCAGCTCGCCGCGCAAAGACTGGAAGGTTTCCTGTTGTGCGGCCAACAATATGCGGGCGTTCTCGTTGATCAACACCATCTGCTCGGCAGGGGTCAGCCCATCGGCGGCGGGGGTCGTGTTGCCCGCGCGCGCCAGTTCGCGCAGGCCCGCGACACGCACGTTGTAGAATTCATCCAGATTGGTGGCCGAAATCGACAGGAACCGCAGTCGTTCCAGCAGCGGCACGCGCGGGTTTTGCGCCTCTTCCAGAACCCGCCAGTTGAACCCCAGCCAACTGAGTTCGCGGTTGTAGAACCGGCCCGGCCCGCTGATGTCCAGATCGGGCAGATCCACCGGTTCGGGATAGGGGGACTTCAGGAAATCGGCTTGCGTCATGGCGGGGGTATAAGCCTGTGATGTGACACGGAGGTGACGAAGTGTGCCGCTACCCCTGAGAATTGTCCAGCAGTTGTGCCGCCAGCGCGCGATTGACCGGCCGCCCCGTGGACAGCGACAAGGCATCAAGCGCCTCAACCGTGTCGCGTGCCGACCGGAAGGAACGCGGGATGCGCTTTGCCAGATAGGGGATCGTGCCCGGTGACGGCATGATCTGGCGGTCGGCAAACTGCTTCATCATCACGGCGCAGAGCAGCGCATCGTCCGGCTCTCCCATCACGCAGGCGGGCGTGCCCTGCATGCGGCTGGCCAGATCGGGCAGCCCGAGTGGCCACGCGCTGGGCGGGGTGCGCGCGGTGAACAGCAGGCTGTGCCCCTCGGCCAGCGCGAGGTTGTGCAGGTGAAAGAGCGCGGTCTCGGCTGCAGCCTGCCCGGCGATGCCGTCGGTGTCCTCGATCGCCAGGTTGCCGGTGGCAAGCTGTGCGATATCGGCGCTGGCCAGATCGGCGGCGGCCAGGATGCGCGCGCCGCTGAGTTCGGCCCAGACATGGGCCAGATGGGTTTTGCCTGCGCCATCCGGGCCGCTCAGGATCAACTTGCGCGCGGGCCAGTCGCGCCAGCCTTCGATCAGCGCAACGGCGACGCCGTTGGCGGCGGAGACGAAGAAATCGTCGCGGCCCCGCGCCGGTTTGGCGGGCAAATCAAAGCTTAGTTGGTTGGGCATCAGTTGTTGTCCTGCGGTCCGCGATAGAGCAGGCTGCTCTTGTACTGGCTGATGGCGAACCGCGCCAGTACCCCGATGGCGGCAGCCACCGGCACCGCGACCAGCATCCCGACAAAGCCGAAGAGCGCGCCAAAGACCGACAGTGCGAAAATCAGCCAGACCGGGTGCAGTCCGACAGAGTTGCCCACCAGCTTGGGCGTCAGCACGTTGCCTTCGATGACCTGACCGACCACGAAGACGCCGGCGACCAGCCCGATGGAAACCCAGTCACCCCAGAACTGAAACAGCGCCAGTCCGATGGCCAGCGCCCCGCCGACCAGCGCGCCGACATAAGGGATGAAGGTGATCAGCCCCGCAATCGCCCCGACGACCAGCCCGAATTGCAGCCCCACGAACATCAACGCCAGTGCATAGTAGGTTCCCAGCACCAGGCAGACCGTGCCCATGCCGCGGATGAAACTGGCCAGCGTCTTGTCGATGTCGCCCGCCAGTTGGCGGATGGTCGGGGCATGTTCGCGCGGCAGCAGCTCGTCGATCTGCGCAATCATCCGGTCCCAGTCATAGAGCAGATAGAACGCCACGACCGGGACGACCACGAACAGTACGACGATGTTGATCAGCGACGAAACCGACCCCAGCAGCGCCTCGACCAGTTCACCGCCGCGTTCCTGAATGGTGGTGCCAATGCCGATCAGTGATCGGCGCAGCGTCGAATCGGTGTCCACCAGTTGTGGAAACTTCTCGGTCAGAAAATTCTGCAGGTCCTGGGTCAGTTGCGGTGCGGTGTTGACCAGCGATGTCGCCTGCGAGATCAGTGTCGGCACCACCAGCAGCGACATGATCACGAAGATCAGCAGCGCCAGCAACGTGATCACCGTGACCGACAGGGCTCGCGACATCCCCATGCGTTCCAGCCGGTCCGCGACCGGGTCGAGGAAATAGGCAATCGCGCCGCCCAGCACGAAGGGCATGATCACATTGCCCAGCAGCCACATCACCAGCAGGAAAACCGCCGAGGCGATTCCCCAATATTTCAGCTGTGTCTTTACAGGCAGGGACATGCGCGCTCCGGTCGGGTGACACTACACATCGCCCATGCCGCGCGCCCTTTCAAGAGCGCAGCGGCAATTCCGCTGCGGAGAGCGGAAGTTGCGCGGATCATCGGCACGGCCCCGGTGATCATGCCGTGATCGTGCGGCTATGAAGATAGCGGGATTTATGATAAGTAGAAAATACTCCCTGATTGCAACCGCCGGGGGAAATATGCCGTTCTATTTCTCGATCAGACGCATGGCCCAGGACGAGCGCTTGCGCACGGTCGAAGGGCTGATCCGGCTGCGCGCACAACTTGACGATGAGATGCCGCCCAAAACCCGCAACGACACGATCGTTCTGGGGACGTGGAACATCCGCAACTTCGATGACAACCGCTTCGCCAATGGGCCGCGCAGCAAGGAAGATTACTTCTACATCGCCGAGATACTGTCCCGGTTCGACGTCATCGCCGTACAGGAAATTTGCGAGGATCTGGGGCCGCTTGAAGACATCATGTACATCCTGGGCCGCGAGTATGATTACATTCTGACCGATGTCACCGAAGGTGTTTCAGGCAACTCCGAGCGGTTGGGGTTCATATTCGATACCGCCAAGGTCCGCTTCAAGGGGGTCGCGGGCGAGCTGGTGCTGCCCGACAGCCTGCTGATCGTGGATGACCAACGAAAACTCCAGTTTTCCAGAACGCCGTTCATGTGCCTGTTCCAGAGCGGCTGGTTCAAATTCGCCTTCTCGACGGTCCATATCTATTTCGGGTCGGATACCGGCAAGAAATTCGCCCGCCGCGTTGACGAGATAGAAGCCGTCGCCGGGTTTCTGGCGAAACGCGCCAAGAACGACCCGATGAACCATATTCTGGTCGGCGATTTCAACATCCCGAAAATCGGCGACAAGGCGTTCAATGCCCTGGCAGATCGCGGCTTTACGGTTTTCCAGAACCACAAGGGCTCGAACAAGGATCAGACCAAGTTCTACGACCAGATTTCGTTCATGTCGCAACGCATGGAAGTGAACAAGAGCGACGGCGACAAGGCCGCGGGCGTCCTGCAGTTTTTCGACAGCATCTTTCGCGAAGAGGATTTTCCGGCCTACCGCACCCGTCTGATCGAAGCGCAACGCGACAAGATCGCCAGCTACACCGAGCAAATCGCCGAGCGCGAGGCAAAGATCCTGCGCGCGCGCACGGAAAGCTCGAAGGAACGGCACCGCGACAAGATCGAATCGCTTCGCGAGGCGATCCTTCAGGCGCAGGACGTTATCGGCGATGATGCGAAACTGAAAAACTACTACCTTCAGGAGTGGCGCACGTTCCACGGATCGGATCACCTGCCGCTGTGGGTCGAGTTGAAGATCGACTTTTCAGGCGATTATCTGGGCCGCTTGCAAGCAAGCTGACAACTGCCGGGCGCGGGCGGGCGCAGCTGCAGGCCGCGCCACGGTGCGGCACTTGCAAGCCTTGTAAGGGCGCACGTAACCCCATAAACGAAGGGAAATGACATTTTCACAAGGTAAGCCAATGCGCCTCTCCCGTTACTTCCTGCCTGTCCTGAAAGAGACCCCGTCAGAGGCACAGATCGTCAGTCACCGGCTGATGCTGCGCGCGGGGATGATCAAGCAGGCAAGCGCCGGGATTTATTCCTGGCTGCCATTGGGCTTCAAGGTGCTGCGCAAGCTGGAAAACATCGTGCACGAAGAGCAGATGCGCGCGGGCCATATCCCGATGCTGATGCCGACGCTGCAATCGGCGGATCTGTGGCGCGAAAGCGGGCGTTACGACGACTACGGCGAGGAAATGCTGCGCATCCGCGACCGTCAGGGGCGTGACATGCTCTATGGGCCGACCAACGAAGAGCTGATCACCGACATCTTCCGCGCCCATGTCGGCAGCTACAAGGATCTGCCGCTGACGCTCTACCATATCCAGTGGAAATTCCGCGACGAGATCCGCCCACGTTTCGGTGTGATGCGCGGCCGTGAATTCCTGATGAAGGACGGCTATAATTTCGACGTCTCCAAGGAGGCGGCGCTGCACGCCTATAACCGGCATCTCGTGACTTACTTGCGCACCTATGAACGCATGGGCCTGCAGGCGATCCCGATGCGCGCGGATTCAGGCCCCATCGGTGGCGATGACACGCATGAATTCCTTGTGCTGGCCGATACCGGCGAAAGCGAAGTGTTCTATGACAGCGAGATCACCGATCTGAAATTCGGCGATCGGAAGGTCGATTTCGATTCGGTCGAAGAATGTCAGGCGGTGCTGGACGAGTTCACCAGCCGCTATGCGCGCACCGATGAAACCCATGACCCGGCCATATTCGAGCAGATCCCCGAAGAGCGCCGCCGCGTGGCGCGCGGTATCGAAGTGGGGCAGATCTTCTATTTCGGCACCAAGTATTCCGAAGCGATGGGCGCGACAGTGCAGACGCCGGATGGCAAATCCGTCCCCGTCCACATGGGCAGCCACGGCATCGGCGTCAGCCGCCTTGTGGGCGCGATCATCGAGGCCAGCCATGACGACAAGGGCATCATCTGGCCCGAGGGCGTGACCCCGTTTCATGTCGGGATCGTCAATCTCAAACAGGGCGATGCCGAGGCCGATGCGGCCTGCGAGGCGCTTTATCAATCCGTGACGGCGCTGGGGCTCGATCCGCTCTATGACGATCGCAACGAGCGCGCGGGTGGCAAGTTCGCCACGATGGACCTGATCGGGCTGCCATGGCGCATCACCGTCGGGCCACGCGGGCTGAAAAACGGCGTCGTGGAACTGACCTGCCGTCGCACCGGCGTCAGCGAGGAATTGCCCCCGGAACAGGCGGTCGAGAAGCTGGCGCAGATCTACGCGCCTTTCCGCGGCACGATGGTGGGCTGACATGCTGCTGCGGGCGGTCACATTCGCAGGCGGCTTGGCCGGCGCGGTGGGACTGTCGCAGTTTCCTGAATTCTCGCAGCAATATACCCAGCGTCTGGCGGGGGCAGTGGACGAGTTGAGCCGCTTTGTCGCGGAGTTTGACGCCGATGCCGCCGGGCAGGGGTTCACCCGGCAAGACGCCTTGGAGGATCTGCGGCAGGGCGGTCAGATGGGTGCGGCGCGAGCGCAGACGATGGCCAGAACGCTGGCGCGGCATACACGCCTCAGCGCGGATCTGGCCGCGCTGCGCGAAGCCGGGCCGTTCACCCGTGCCTACCGCGCCCGCAGTTTCACCGACCCCGAAATTGTCCGCGCCACATGGGGCGATTTCAGGCCCGCCATGCCGCTGACCTTCGAGGGCGCGGTTTTCGCAGGCTTCGGGTTTCTGGGCGGGCTGGGCCTGCTGGGCGGGCTGATCGCGTTTATCCGCTTGCCATTCCGCCGCAAACCGGCGCAAACCGCCGAGCGCATCTGATGCCCGCCCCCCGGCGGGCGGGCTGCGCTTGACGCCATTGCAACCCCGGCGCACTCTGCGCGCAAAACAACATTGAGGTATCCGAGTGGCAGGCTCTCCGGCCCCTTTCGCCCCATTCGAGTGGATGATCGCGTGGCGCTACCTGCGCGCCAAACGCGCCGAGGGCGGCGTGAGCGTGATGACATGGATTTCGCTGATCGGAATCACGCTGGCGGTCTTTGCCCTGATCGCCACGCTGGCCGTGCGGTCAGGCTTTCGCGCTGAATTCGTCGATACGATCCTGGGATCGAACGCGCATGTGACGATCTACAACGCAGGCGCGGTCGATCCGGTCACGGGCAATATCGACCGGATGCTGGACGACTACGAGGCGATGGCCGCCCGCGTGCGAACGGTGCCCGGCGTTACCCGCGTGGCCCCCTTGATCAAGGCGCAGGTGATGGCCAATGCCCGCGACCGCAACGCGGGCGTGCAGATATTTGGCATCACGCTGGAAAACCTCAAGACGATACCGCGCATCGCCAATCCCGAAACCGGGCAGGGCGATATTGACCGGTTTGGCGAAGGGGTGGCGATCGGCTCGGGTGTCGCGCGCGAACTGGGCGTCGGCGTCGGCGACCGGATCAAGCTGATTTCACCCGGCGGGGTCAAGACGGCGTTCGGCAGCACTCCACGCGTCAACGCCTACGAGGTGGTCTATATCTTTACCGCCGGGCGCTACGATATCGACCGGGTGCGCGTCTACATGCCCTTTGCAGAGGCGCAATCGTTCTTCAACCGAGAGGGGCGCGCGGACGAGCTGGAAGTGATGGTGGCCGCCCCCGAGAAAGTGGACGAGATGGGGCTGGACCTGGTCCGCGCAGCGGGGGAGCGCTCGCTCGTCTGGACCTGGAAGGACGCCAGCGACGGATTCCTGCGCGCGCTCGAAGTCGAGGACAACGTGATGTTCATCATCCTGTCGATCCTCGTGCTGATCGCGGCGATGAACATCACCAGCGGGCTGATCATGCTGGTCAAGAACAAGGGCCGCGATATCGGCATTCTGCGCACCATGGGCCTGACCGAAGGTTCGGTTTTGCGCGTCTTTTTCATCTGCGGTGCCTTCACCGGGCTGATCGGAACGGTATTCGGCGTGATCCTGGGTTGTCTCTTTGCGGTCTATATCGACCCGATCTTCAGCATGGTGAATTACCTGATGGGCGGGCAGGTGTGGGACCCGTCAATTCGCGGCATCTATCACCTTCCGGCCAAGCTGGAGCTGGGGGATGTGATTTCGGCGGTGTCGCTGTCGCTGGGCCTGTCATTCATAGTGACGATTTTCCCGGCCCGCCGCGCGGCACGAATGAACCCGGTAGAGGCGTTGCGTTATGAGTGAGGCTGTGCTGCGCCTGAGTGGGCTGGAAAAGATCTATAACAAGGGTTTGCAAAGCGAGGTCGCGGTGCTGCGCGGTGCTGATCTGACGCTGGCCCCGGGCGAGATCGTGGCGCTGGTCGCGCCCTCTGGCGCCGGCAAATCGACGCTGCTGCATATTGCCGGTCTGCTCGATACGCCCGACGCGGGCACGGTCGAGATCGGCGGCGTGGCGATGGCCGGGCTGGGGGATCGGCGGCGGACCATCGTCCGGCGGCGCGATGTCGGCTTTGTCTACCAGTTCCATCATCTGCTGCCGGAATTCACCGCCTTGGAAAACATCGTGCTGCCGCAACTGGCGGCGGGCACACCGCGCCGCGATGCAGAGGCGCGCGCGCGCAGCCTTCTGGATCAGGTCGGCATCGCAGCGCGCGCCGATCATCGCCCCTCGGCCATGTCGGGCGGAGAGCAACAGCGCGTCGCCTTCTGCCGGGCGCTGGCCAATGCGCCGCGCCTGTTGCTGGCGGATGAGCCCACCGGAAATCTCGACCCCGAGACATCAGACCAAGTGTTCCGCACGCTCACCGAACTGGTGCGCAGCACCGGCCTTTCGGCGCTGATCGCGACCCATAACCTTGATCTGGCGGCGCGCATGGACCGCACCGTGCGGCTTGACGGTGGGCGCGTGGTCGCGGTCTGACAGCCGTCGATTGACCACCGTGGCGGGGGCGCGCAGAGTATACGCAATCAGGTTCCGGAGGTTCCATGCCCACGATTACAGTCGATCAGATCGAAAGGCTCTGCAAGGCGGCGCTGATGCGCCACGGTGCGGAGGATTGGATCGCCGCGTCAGTCGCGCGCGCCACCGCCGCGGCAGAGTCCGTGGGCAACAAGATCTGCGGCCTGTACTACCTCGACAGCTATTGCCGCCAACTGGTCAGCGGTCGGGTCAATGGCACCGTCGATCCGGTGGTCACGCGGCCACGCCCCGGTGCGGTCTATGTCGATGCCGGGTTGGGTTTTGCCCAGCCTGCCTTCGAGCGTGGTTTGCCGGTGGCGCTGGAGGCCGCACGCGAAAACGGCATCGCCAGCCTTGCCATCTGTCACGCGCATACCTGCACCTCTCTGGGCTATTTCACCGATCAGATCGCGCGTGCGGGCTTCATCGGCTTTGGTGCGACCAACGCGACGCCGATTGTGGCACCTCCGGGCGGCAGCCACCGGGTGATCGGCACCAATCCCATCGCCTTTGCGGTGCCCGACGGGCAGGGCGGTGTCGCGATGCAGTTCGACCAGTCCACCACGACCGTGGCCTTGGGCAAGATCACCATGGCCAAGGCCGCCGGCGAAACGATCCCCGAAGGCTGGGCCGTGGACGCGGATGGCCAGCCTACAACCGACCCCGACGCAGCACTTCAGGGATCGCTGGTCAGCATGGGCGGCTACAAGGGCTGGGGTCTGGGGCTGATGGCTGAATTGCTGGCCGCTGGCATGACCGGGTCGCGCAACGCGATGGACGTGCCGCCGCTCAAGGCCACCGATGGCCCGCCGCATGATCTGGGCCAGTTCTACACGCTGATCGATCCCGGCCTGTCGGATGCCTTTGGCTCACGGCTGGAGCGCGTCTCGCAAGGTGTCGCCCAGGACCCGGGCGCGCGGATGCCGGGGCAGGGCCGGGTGGCCGCGACCCAGGTGGAGCTGAGCGATGCTTCCTGGGCCGAGTTGCAGGCGCTGGCAGGCCCCGCCTAAACCTGCTGCGTGACAAAGACACCTGCGGCCATGATCCCGATGCCGCAGGCACGGGTGAGGGTGAGCGGTGACAGCTGCGCGCCGAACAGGCCGAAATGGTCGATGATGGCGGCGCTGACAAGCTGCCCCAGCAACACGAAGAACACCGCATTTCCGACGCCGAATTTTGGCGCGATATAGGTGATCGTCAGCACGTAGAACGCCACCAGAGTCCCGGCGAGGAACAGATGCTTTGGCGCCGCCCACGCCCCCAGCACGGCGCGCGGACCGGACACGGCCAGCACCGTGATCGTGCAAACAAACGCCACGACAAAGAGGATCGCCGCCGCCGCCGCGGGCGAGCCCAGCCGGGTGCCAAGTGCCGCGTTCAGCGCGGCGAGGATCGGAATGCCGATACCGGCGGTCAACATAGTTAAGGCATAAAAGGATGTGTGAGACATCGGGGCTGCTCCGCGGTTGCGTATCGCGCGTAAACTGGCACGCACCGCGTGTATACGCCAGACGCCAATTCGCTGGCATCCGGTTCGCGGCGCGCGTGAAAGGCACTACCTTTGATCAATGGTGACAGGGCGGGGCATCGTACGGTGCCCCCAGCGCTGATTAACACCTTGTCGATACTTCCCTGAACCATCCGGGCGCGCCCGGACTGGCGAAACACGTGATGTCCGTTTCCCGCCCCAGTCCCGCATCGGGCCGGGCCGGGTTCCGGATGTGGAAAGGGAACGACATGAACAAGGCAGTTACCGATGGCATCGTCTTCATGCCTCCGGCGTTTGAGCGCGGGCTCAATGTCTGGTCCAGCGGCGATGGAACCCCCGGATCAGACACTTATGACGGTGCGGTGAATGCTGGCATCATCGCCGCCGATCAGGATTTTGGTGGCGCGCTGGAACTGCAGAAAACCGAAAACCTGCAGAAACTGCGCTACATGGGGGAAACCCCGCTATTGCCGGGCTGCTACCTGAAAATCACCGCCCGGATCAAGGCGATTGCCGGCAATCTGCCCACCGTTCGGATTGCAGGCTGGGCGGCGGCATCGAACGGCAACCATGTCGGCGGATTGACCGAGGTCGGCCCGGCAACCACGCTGCAAAACTACGGCGAAGTGGTCGAGATCACCGCGATCGTCGGCACGGGCAACCGCAAGGGCGTCGATATGGCTTGGGGCGCGGCCCCGGCCTACGGGCATTTCGGGCTGGATCTGACGGGCCCGAATGGCGGCATTGTGCGGATCGACGATATCGTGATCGAAGACGCCACAGCCCTGTTTCACCGCGATCTGATGGATTGGGTGGATGTGCGCGACTACGGCGCCGTGGGTGACGGTGTGACGGACGACGCCGCCGCGTTCGAGGCCGCCGATGCCGCCGCCGATGGCCGTCAGGTGCTGGTGCCTCGGGGCACCTTCCATCTGGGCGACAGTGTCACGTTCCAGTCCGCCGTGCGGTTCGAGGGCACGGTGACGATGGCGGACCATCATACCTTGTCGCTGACCAACAATTACCACCTCCCGGCCTATATCGACGCCTTCGGTGACGAAGAGCTGGGCTTTCGCAAGGCGTTTCAGGCGCTGCTCAACAACACCGGCCACGAATCCCTGGATATGAAAGGCCGGATCATCTCTCTGACGGGCCCCATCGACATGCAGGCCGCGATCCCCGACAAGACCAGCTATTCCCAGCGCCGCCTGATCAAGAACGGGCAGTTCTATGCAGAGGATAATGCGGCATGGAACACCCAGACCGTGACCTCGCAAGCGACCTACTCGCCCAGCAACAGCCTGCGCCTGACCAATGTCACCAATGTCGCCAATATCCCGCTGGGCGCCTTGGTCGAAGGCAACGGCGTCGGGCGCGAGGTCTATGTCAGCGCCGTCAACATCGCCGCGCAGGAGATCACGTTGAGCCAGCAACTCTATGATGCGGCGGGCACACAGGTCTTCACCTTCCGCCGCTTCCAATACATGCTCGATTTCAGCAATTTCGCGAAACTCAGCAAGCTGTCCTTGGTCAATATCGAGTTTCAGGCTGCGGGAAAATGCAGCTGCGTGATGCTGCCGCAAGCTGCGACCAGCTTTCAGTTTCGCGATTGCTATTTCACACGGCCCCGGGATCGCGGCATCTCCAGCCTGTCGACGGGCGATCAGGGGATGATCGTGGATCGTTGTCAGTTCCTGTCTGCCGAGGATGCCGAACTGGTGGCAAACCGGACCTCCATCGCGCTCAACGCCAATGCCAACGATGTGAAACTGCGCGACAACCGGATCACGCGGTTCCGCCATTTCGCGGTTTTGGCGGGGTCGATCAACATTGTGTCAGGCAATCACTGGTTCCAGGGCGACGAATCCAATGACGGCACGCGCTCTGCCGGGCTGGTGCTGACGCGGACCAACTGCCGCACGACGATTGACGCCAACTATGTCGATAACTGTTTTATCGAATGGTCGAACGAGCATGACAGCGCGCCGGAATTTTCCAGCGAGTTCTCGTTCAGCGCGCTCAACATCACCGGCAACGTGTTTCTGGCGGGCAACGTGGCGCCGTGGTTCACCTTTATCGTGGTCAAACCGCATGGCGCGGGGCATTTCCTCAACGGGCTGAGCGTGACCGGCAATTCGTTCCGCATCATCGACGATCCGATCGACAGGGTGGATTCCGTCGATACCAGCTTTGCCGATCTCGACTACAACCGGATCAAGAACATCTCGTTCCGGGACAATACGTTCGGCAACATCTTTCACCCGGTTCTCAGCCCGCTGATGCTGGAGTTCGAGCAATCGAGTGCCGCCGAGAGCTGGACCATCGATCTGGCAGACAGATTGCCTTTCGGGGCCTTCGCGCAGACCGTAGAAGCGGTGATCCCCGCGGGCCCGCTGCTCGATGGAGCGGGCAAAACGGTGCATGTCGCGCCCTATTATCAGGCCAAGCAGGGGCCAGACAGCAATCAGGTGCGGCTGCGCTTCGGGACGCCGGTGCGCGGGACCGTGACGCTGCGGGTGCGGATCGACGATCCGCTCTGACGCGGTGTACGTCTGGCGGCTCTGGAGTGTCTAGAACGTCCGCCAGACCCCGAATTTTATTCCGAATGCCGCGGCATTCCTGATCCCGGCCGTCACACCGAATTCGATGTGGCGGCCGGGGTGCGTTTCGATCACGACAGAGGGCACCACACGCAGGTAGCCGGGATCGGCCAGCGACCTGCCGTGTTGCAGCTGCACCATCCACTTGCTGCGCGGGCCGGGGTTGTAGCCCAGCGTCAGGTCGGTCTTGACCGCCACGTAACGGCTCTCGATGCCGATTTCGGCGCGGGTTTCGATCGACATCCAGCCGAACCGGTCCAGCAATTCGAAACTGCGCCCGGTGGCGATGCCCGGCCGCGCTACCGCCTCATCATCGATCATGCCCAGCCCGAATTCAGCCGTGACCTTGGTGTCGCGGGATTGCGACAGCAGCGGCAGCACCGCGAAGGCGAATGCCTTGTACTGGCCCCGTTCATCCGATCCCAGATCAAGCCCGAGGGTCAGATTGCTGTGCAGGCCGTATTCGGCGTAGATCGTGCCATAGCCACCGGCGGCGCCGTATGCTTGGGCATCTTCGAGGGTGAGGGCATAGGATAGAAACCCGCGCCCCGCGTCGCGCAGCCATGGCCCTGCCAAGGCCTGCCCCGGCAAGAGCAGCAGCAAGATCAGCGCGCGCAGCATCGTTTCACCTCCACGCGCCACAGTCGGTAAACTTGGTAAACCAGAGGTTAATGTTCGCCGGATCATTGCGGCGCGCGGCACCGCTGCAAAATACCCGCGACGCTGGAGCGCGGGGCATATTTGATTTTCCTGTTTCAGGAGAATCGCAAAAGGTTCTAAGCTTGGCATAAAACGGAGGACGCCATGCCGCAGATTGATGCAGCCACCAGCCACCAGACCGTGATCACCACATTTGAAATGACTCCGGGCACCTGTCAGGACCTGCTCGACGAACTCACCGAAGCCTATGAGAAATTCATCTCGCACCAGCCCGGCTTCATTGCCGCAGGGTTGCATGTGAATGACGCCCAGACCCGGATCGCCAACTATTCGCAATGGGAACGGCGCGAGGATTTCCAGGCGATGCTGCGCAGTCAGGAAATGCGCACGCGCAACCGCCGCATCCATGCGCTGTGCAAGAGCTTCGAGCCGGTCATGTATGACGTGGCCGCCACTTTCGGCTGATTTGGGTCAAAGTGCGCCGCACCGCGCGGCTGTAACATCAGAGGATCTCGGGAAAAAGGAGACCCCAATGTACAAGAACATTCTGGTGCCAGTGACGATTGCTGACGACCGCGATCTGAAACCCGTTCTGCAATTGGCGCAGGTTCTGGCCGAGCCGGGTGCCACGATCACGCTGCTGCACGTGCTCGAGCAGATACCGGTACACGCACTGTCCTTCCTGCCTGCGGATCACATGGCCAAGCGCCGGATGGAGGTCGAGGCGAAGTTGGCCGATCTGGCCGAGGGCGTGCCCGGTGGCACAAGTCTCGTGGTCGGTGGACATGCCAGCCGCGCAATCCTCGACCACGCCAAAGAGGCCGGGAGCGATTGCATCATCATCGCCAGCCATCAGCCCGGCATGCAGGATCTGCTGTTGGGGTCCACCGCCGCCAAGGTGGTGCGCCATGCGATATGCAGCGTGCATGTAGTGCGGTAGTTCACGCAGGCGCGGTGGCCGCGCCGCTCAGACGCCCATCCGGTCGCGCATCGCGTACCAGGTCATCGCCAGCACCAGCAGCGGGCTGCGCAGGCTTGACCCACCGGGGAAGGGCGCGGCGGGCACCCGCGCCATCAGGTCAAAGCCCTGCGTCTCGCCCGCGACGGCCTGGGCCAGTAACAGCCCGGCATGGGTGGCGTTGCCGACACCGTGACCGGAATAGCCCGACGCGCTCAGGATGCCCGGCGCGAGCCGCGCGAAATAGGGCATGCGCTTCATCGTGATGCCCAGCGTCCCGCCCCAGGCATAGTCCAGCGGCACGTCTTTCAGATGCGGGAAGATCTCCAGCATCGGCTTGCTGACAGTGGCGCGGATATCGCTGGGAAAGCGGTAGCCGTAGCTTTCGCCGCCCCCAAAGAGCAGCCGCTTGTCATGGCTGAGGCGAAAGTAATTCACCACGAACTTGCTGTCCGCCACCGCCACGTCGCGGGTCAGCACCTGCGCGGCCGCGTCGCCCAATGGCTGGGTCGCGACGATGAAATTGTTGATCGGCATGACCCGCGCCGCGACCTTGCGATTGAGCCCGCCGAGATAGCCGTTGCAGGCCAAAATCACGTGATCGGCGGCCACGCGCCCGTGATCCGTGCGCACCAGCGTGCCGTGCCGCGTGTCGATATCGTGGACCTTTGAATTCTCATGGATGCGCACCCCCGCCGTCTCTGCCGCACGCGCCAGTCCCAGCGCGTATCGCAGCGGGTGCAGATGCGCCGCCCCCATATCCAGCGTCCCGCCATGATAGGCGGGAGAGGGGCACAGCGCGTGCATCTGCTCCGCATCCAGTTTTTCGATCTGGTCATAGTCGTAGCGGTCACGCAGATGATCGGCCTCTGCGTGTTCCTCGCGCATCTCCTTGGCGGAAAAACACGCATGTGCGACGCCGGGCTTCAGGTAGCAGTCGATCTTGTGCCGCTCGATCAGCGATTTCACCAGGGATTTGGTTTCTTCGGCCATTTCCCAAAGCTTGGCGGCATCGTCCCGGCCCACCAGCTTTTCGAGGCCGGGTTGTCCCATGCGCTGACCGCTGCCTAACTGCCCGCCATTGCGCCCGGATGCGCCAAAGCCCGCGCGATGCGCCTCTAGCAGCACCACGTCCAGCCCGGCCTCGGCCATATGTAGCGCGGCAGAAAGGCCGGTATAGCCCGCGCCGATCACGCAGACATCGGCCCGCGTCTCGCCCTTCAGGGCTGGGCGCGGGGCGGGCTGGTCGGCCGTGGCGGCATACCAGCTGTCAGGGTAAGTGCCGGGCCGGTCATTGGCATAGAGCAGATCCATGCGGGTGCGTCCTTCAGACGTTCAGCAGCAGATGTTCGCGCTCCCAAGGCGAGATCACATGCAGGAATTCATCATACTCGGCACGTTTGACGATGCCGTAGACACGGGCAAAATCGGGTCCAAGTACCTCGTGCAGGCGCGTTGCCTCTTCGAACATGTCCAGCGCATCGCCCAGAACACGGGGGATGTCGCCTTCGCCCTCATAGGCGTCGCCACGGAATTCCGGCGCGGGCATCTTTGCATCCTCCAGCCCCAGAAGCCCGCAGGCAAGGCTGGCTGCAATCGCCAGGTAGGGGTTGCAATCCATCCCTGCCAGCCGGTTTTCGACCCGCCGCGCGTTGGTCGAGGCAATAGGAATGCGGATGCCGGTGGTGCGGTTATCGCGTGCCCATTCCAGATTGATTGGCGCGGCGTGATCCTTGACGTAGCGGCGATAGGAATTGACGTAAGGCGCCATCACCGCGATCGCGGCAGGCATGTGGTTCTGCATACCGGCGATGAAGTGATAGAAGGCGTCGGTATCCTTGCCCTCGGCATCGACGAATATGTTCTCGCCGGTTTTCGCGTCCAGAACCGAATGGTGGATATGCATGGCCGAGCCGGGCTCGTCCGCGATGGGTTTGGCCATGAAGGTGGCAAAGCAGTCATGGCGCAGTGCCGCCTCGCGAATCAGCCGCTTGAAGTAGAACACCTCATCGGCCAGAACCACCGGATCGCCGTGATTGAGGTTGATCTCCAGCTGGCCCGCCCCGCCTTCCTGGGTGATGCCGTCGATCTCGAAACCCTGTGCTTCGGCGAAATCATAGATATCGTCGATTACCGGGCCGAACTCGTCCACGGCGGTCATCGAATAGGCCTGCCGCGCGGCGGCGGGACGGCCCGACCGGCCGATCATCGGCTTGATCTCTGTCGCCGGATCGATGTTGCGGGCAACCAGGTAGAATTCCATCTCGGGCGCCACGACGGGCGTCAGCCCGCGTTCGGCATATTGCGCAACCACCCGTTTCAGTACGTTTCGCGGCGAACAGCCGACCGGTACACCGTCGCCGTTCATCGCGTCGTGAATGACCTGAATGGTCCAGTCGCCGGTCCAGGGCGCGGCAGTGGCCGTGCTCATGTCCGGTATCAGGATCATGTCCTGCTCGATGAACCCATCCTCGCCGGCGGCCTCGCCCCAGTCGCCGGTGATCGTCTGGAAGAAGATCGAATCGGGCAGGTGAAAATGCTTCTGCTTGGCGAATTTGCTGGCCGGAACAGCCTTGCCGCGCGCAATGCCCGGCAGGTCCGAGATGATGCACTCCACTTCGTCGAGCCTGCGGCCTTCAAGATAGGCGCGCGCTGCTTCGGGCAGTTTATCGGTCCAGTCGGCCATCATACACCTCGTTTGAGAAAGGCCGCCATGCGGTCGGCCATGATCTGGTTGTCGGTGGGCTGATCCACCTGCGCCAGCGCGTTGTCCAGCAGCGGGTCGGGCACAAGCCCGCGCCCGCGCAATTCAATCAGCCGCTGAACGAATTCGGCGGTATGTTCGGGATGCGGCTGCACGGTAAAGATGCGGTCACCATAAAGCAGCGCGGCGTTGCGACAGAAATCGTTCTGCCCGACCACCTCGGCCCCGTCGGGCACCTTGGTCACCTGATCCTGATGCCAGGCGTTCAGATGCATCTTGCGGCCTTCGATCTCGTACCCGGTGCGCCCGACCGACCAGCCCTTGTCGAATTTCTCGACCTTGCCACCCATCGCCTGCGCAATGATCTGGTGGCCAAAGCAGATACCGACCATCGGGCGACCATCGGCATAGACATCGCGGATGAACTGCTCCAGCGGCGGGATCCACGGATGATCCTCGTAGGCCCCGTGCTTGGACCCGGTGATCAGCCAGCCATCGGCAGCCTCGGGGCCGTCAGGAAACACGCCATCCACCACGGCGTAGCTGTCATAGGTGAACCCGTGCCCGTCGAGCAGGTGCTCGAACATGGTGTCATAGTCGCCCATGACCGCCTTGATGTCATCTGGGGCATGTCCGGTCAGCAATATGCCTATCTTCATCGCGCGCGTTCACTCCGGCATCTTAATTTGATCAAATTCTAGGCTAGCCGAGCCCAATAGGCCCGGCAAGCCGAAATATATCGCCTTGCGGGGGCCGCGTCAGACTTTTTCGAGATAGGTCTTCCAGTGTTGATCTTCGGGGATCTCCGACATGATCTCGACCTCCTGCCGTTTGGTCAGCACCAGATTGCGGATCATCTTGGGTTCAAAAATCCGCGCAATCAGCGGGTCCTCGGCAAACTGGTCAATGGCGGTCTGCCAGTCTTCGGCCAGTTGCGGCAATTCCTGGTCATAGGCGCTGCCCGTGATCGGCTCGCCGGGGTCCATGCCGTCCTCGATCCCGATCAGCGCCGCCCCAAGGATCGCGGCAAAGCTGAGATAGGGGTTGATGTCACCGCCTGCGACGCGGTGCTCGATCCGGCGCGCTGCCGGAGACCCGCCGGGAACGCGCACGGCGGCGGTCCGGTTCTCGTAGGCCCAGCAGATCGCGGTGGGCGCATGGGCGTCGGGCACCAGCCGGGTATAGCTGTTGGCGTGCGGCGCAAAGACCAGGGTAGAGCCGCGCATCGCGGCGATGCAGCCCCCGATGGCGGCGCGTAGCGTGTCTGTCCCCTTGGGGCCGCCATCGTCAAAGATGTTCTTTCCATCCGCATCCAGCACCGAAAAATGCATATGCATCCCGTTGCCGGAATCCAGCACGAAGGGTTTGGCCATGAAGGTGGCGGCGCAGCCGAACTTGCGCGCAAGCCCGCGGATCAGCGCCTTGAACAGCCATGTATCGTCGGCGGCATGCAGCGCGTGCTGATGGTTCAGCGTGATCTCGAACTGGCCGACCCCGGCCTCGCTGGTGGCGGTCTGGGCGTCGATATCCATCGCCGCGCAGGATTCGTAGAGCGCCGAAATGAACGGATCGAACGCGTCCATCTCGCTCAGCGACAGGATCTCGGACCCGTCCATCCGCCGCCCACTGCGGGGATCTCGGACCGATTTCAGCACCTTGCCGCTATCATCCACCAGGGTGAATTCCAGCTCGGTCGAGGCGATGACCTGCCAGCCGTGCGCCTCGTAGCGGTCCAGCACCTTGCGCAACGCGTGGCGTGCATCGCCGTAAAACGGTGTGCCGTCCTCGAAATACATCTGCATCGGCACCAGCGGCTGCGGCCCATCCAGCCAGGGCAGGGGGACAACCCCGCGCGACGTGGGCAGCAGGATGCCATCGGCGTCGCCGGTCTCGAAGATCAGCGGGCTGCCGTCGATATCGGCCCCCTTGATATCCACGTTCAGCGCCGAGAGCGGCATGCGCACGGCACCGCTTTCAAGTTTCTCGAAGTAAGAGGCCGGCACGCGCTTGCCGCGCATCTGCCCATTGAGATCGCAGGCCGCGACGCGGAATGTGGCAAAGTTTTCAAGCTGCATCGGATCCACCTTTTGTCATACGACGCCTAGATTTACCGGATAAGGTTCGGACGCAACCGCAATTTCCGCCGCGCCTCTTGCGGCAGGTGCCGGTTGAGTCGCCGGTTGATCAGGCCAAAGACGCTGATCACCACCAATGTCAGCAGGATGAAATAACCCGCGAGAATGGGGTAGGGCACGAACGGGTTGAAGGTCTTGTCCGCAAAGTAATTCGCGTAATACAGCGCATCACCGCGTTGCTGCCACGCGGGAAAGCCGCTGAAAAAGACCAGTGTCGTGGCGTGAAAGAGGAAAATCGCCTCGTTGGTATAGGCAGGCCAGGCCAGCCGCAGCATCGTCGGCCAGATGATCCGCTTGAACCGGGACCAGCCGGAAAACCCGTAGGCATCTGCCGCTTCCACGTCGCCCTTGGGGATCGAGCGCAGCGCACCATAGAAAATCTCGCCGGAATAGGCGGCCGTGTTGAGAAACAGCACCACCAGCGCCCCCAGCCAGGCGGCTGTGAACGGGGCAAAGACTCCGCTGACGCCCTTGAGGCTGAGAAACAGGAAATAGGCAAAGAAGAACTGGATGAAGAGCGGCGAGCCGCGAAAGACAAAGATGAACCATTCCGAGGTCTTGCGCAGCACGATATTGCTCGAGCCCTTGCCCAGCGCCACGGCCGTGGCCAGGAAGAACCCCGAAAAGAGCGCCAGCACCCCGAAATAGACATTCCACAACATGCCCGAGCCGATCAGCACGAACTGGTCACACAGCGTGAAATTGTCACGTGGCAACAGCCGCTCGCCAATGCCGAGGCTGCGCAGCCCGTAGGCCTGGATGGTTTCGACACAGAACATCTAGGTTGCCGCCTTTCGGTGGGCTTCGCCGCCGGTGGTGGCCTGCCCGTGGGTCAGGCGGTTCATCACCCGCTCCAGAAAGACTTCGGAGACCTTGGTGAAGCCAAGGTAGAAGATCAGCAGCGCGAAGAAATACCACATCCGCCAGTCACCATGCGGATAATCGGTAAAGCGCGGATTGGCGGTGCCGCCCATTTCGCGCGCCCAGTAAACGATATCCTCGACCCCCAGCAAAAACAGCAGCGGCGTCGCCTTGATCAGCACCATCCACAGGTTGCTGAGGCCGGGCAGGGCATAGACCCACATCTGCGGCACCAGGATGCGCCAGAAGGTCTGCCGCCGCGACATGCCGTAGGCCTCTGCCGTCTCCAGCTGGCCGCGCGGCACGGCGCGCATCGCGCCAAAAAGGACATTGGCGGCAAAGGCGCCAAAGACGATCGAGAAGGTCAGCACAGCGGTGAAGAAGCCGTAAACCTCGTGCACCCATTGCGGTGCGGTCGACAGCGGCAGCTTGGCTGCGGCGCAGACGACAAAATCATTGCCCTGCCGGATCGGCTGATCCCAGTCCGGGCACAGGATCTGGTGCCGGGTCCATTCGAACATCTGGTCGAGCGCGATGACAAAAAACAGGAAGAATGCGATATCCGGCACGCCCCGGACCAGCGCGATGTAAATCTTGCCGAACCAGCGGAGCGGCAACACCCGCGACCGCGCCGCCATCGCCCCGCCAAAACCGAAGGCCAGCGCCGTGGGCGCCGTGATCCCCAGAAGCAGCAGTACGGTGCCAAAGCTCAGATACAGCAGCATGTGCTTGCCCGTTGTCAGGTAGCAAGCCAGCCACTGGAGCGAGCCGAGCGTCTCGGGGTCTGTGCAAAAGCTGAAGATGGCGAGCCTCGTTCAGGCGGTTTCCAGGTATTTTCAGAAAGATGAAAGGGGGCGCAGCGGCCCCCTCCCGTTTATCTTATTCAAAGGTCGAGGACACGTCCCACTTGGTGATCAGTGCATTGAGCGAGCCGTCATCCTTCATCGACTGGATCGCTGCGTCGAACTTGCCGCGCAGCTCGGCATCGGATTCGCGAACGCCCATGCCGACACCGCCACCCAGCGCCACGTCTTCACCGAGGAATACCAGATCGCTGTCTTCGGCTTCGATCGGCACGAGATAGGATTTGTCCGCCAGCACCGCGTCGGCCTCGCCATTGCGCACGGCGGCGATGGTTTCCTCGGGCGTGGCAAATTCGACCAGCGTCGCGCCGCTCTCGGCGATATAGCCGGCCTGGATCGTGCCGGACTGCGCCGCGATGACGCCCGTGGTCACGTCAAGCCCTTCGTCCATGCCGAGATAGGCGGACGGATCGGGCGGCGTGTAGTTCTGGGTGAAGTCGATGACCTCGTCGCGCTCGTCGGTGATCGACATGCCCGCGATGATCGCGTCGTAGTTGCCCGAAACGAGGTTGGGAATGATGCTGTCCCATTCGTTGGTGACCCATTCGCAGGTCAGTTCGGCGCGCTTGCACAGCTCATCGCCCAGTTCGCGCTCGAACCCGTCGATCTCGCCGGAATCGTTGATGAAGTTCCACGGCGCATAGGCGCCTTCAGTGCCCAGGCGGACAGTGTCCGCCGACAGGGCCATGCCCGCTGACAATGCCAGCGCAGCTGTGGAAAGGATCAGTTTTTTCATGAGATTCTCCCTTGGTTTCATGGTCTTGGTTTTTGTCAGTCGGCCGTGGTCGAGCTGAGAAACTGCTGCAGCCGCTCTGATTTCGGTGCGCCGAAGAGGTCCTTGGGCGGGCCTTCTTCTTCGATCAGGCCCTGATGCAGGAACACAACGTGATCCGATACATCTGCGGCCATCTTCATGTCATGGGTCACGATCATCATGGTGCGGCCCTCACTGGCCAGATCCTTGATGACACGCACCACTTCCTGTTCCAGCTCCGGGTCGAGCGCCGATGTCGGCTCGTCAAACAGCAGCGCCTCGGGCTCCATCGCCAGTGCCCGCGCGATCGCGGCGCGCTGTTGCTGGCCGCCCGACAGCTGCGCGGGATAGACATCGCATTTGTCACCGATGCCCACCTTGTCGAGATATTTGCGCGCGGCCTGTTCGACCTCGGCCCGGTCGCGTCCCAGCACCGTCACCGGCGCCTCCATCACGTTTTGCAGGATCGTCAGATGTGCCCAGAGATTGAATTGCTGGAACACCATGCTGAGATTGGTGCGGATGCGCAGCACCTGCTTGGGGTCGCTGGGATGCCGGCCCAGCCCCTTGCCGCGCCACGTGACCGGCTCGCCCTTGAAGATGATATCGCCCTGCTGACTGTCTTCCAGCAGATTGGCACAGCGCAGGATCGTTGATTTTCCCGACCCTGATGATCCGATCAGGGAAACCACATCACCACGATGGGCAGTGATGTCGACACCCTTGATCACTTCCAGGGCTTCGTAGGCCTTGTGCAGGTTTCTGATCTCGATAACTGGTGTGGCGTCGGTCAAGGTGTCTCCCAGCCGTCTTGGCGCGGCGTCAGATTGACAATAGGGCGGAAAAATCGGCGCGATGCAACTTGCAAAACGCGACAGGACCGTCCGAAACGTCCGAATTGCCGCAGGGTCAGTCCAAAACGGAAGTCTCGGGCCCCGGTGACGGCGGGTTTTCCACGCGCAGATAATCGCCTGCCGGGATACGCACGAGACCGGTCAGCGCCAAAGCCGCGCGATGTGGCGCGGGCAGGGCGGCGATGGCGGCGGTGATGGCGTCGGCCAGCGCGTCCGCATCGCGCCCCAGTGCGGTGATGTAGGGCAGGATCGGGGTGGGTGGCGTGCGGGTGATCTCCTTCAGCCCGGCCGCAAAGGGATCGTGCCGGGTGATCAGCAGCCATGTCAGCGCGTCGATGGCCGCCACATCGGCCCGACCTTCGGCCACGGCGCGCGCCGACAGGGTATGCCCGCCGGACCGCACCGGGTTGGCAAAGCGGAACCCCTGTGCCGCGGCATAATTCTGCGGTGCGGCCCAGCCCGATTGCGACAGCGCGTCGTTGAACGCAAAGCGCGCCGTGGCAAACTCCTTGGCGGTGCTGCGCGTGTCGTCGGCGCGGGCGATGATCACCGAATTGTAATGCCCCGGCGGACAGCCGGGCAGGGTATGCACCGGCGATCCGACCAGCTTCACCTGTCCGTGCAGCCGCGTGCGGTAGGGATAGCCGCAGGTCTGCGACAGGATCAGGTCGGGGCTCTGCCAATGCGCCCAAGGATCGCCTCCGCGCGTCAGGGCCTCCGGGGTCGGCCCGGGCAGGCGCGCGCGAATCCCGGCCCAGAGCGCGTCATTGGCCGCGCGCGTCTCGGCGCGGTCATACATGGGCAGGCTGGCGATCACTCTGCCGCGACCCGTTTGCGCGCCAGTGCGCTGTCAAGATCGCTGATCCCGAGGAAACGGGAGACCATCCGCAAAAGCGCGTCTTCGTCGGCATCGCGCGTACCATCGGCCAGCGCGACCTTCCACAAGGCCTCGATCACCGCCACGCGTTCCTCGTAGGCCACTGCGTCCTTGATGGCGCGGGTGAAACGCACGGTGTCAGGGGCGTCGGCCTCGATCGCCTCGGCCTCGGCGCGCAAAGCGCAGGCGCCGGCGGTGTCCAGGCCGTAGCGTGCCGCCAGTATCCGGTCGATGCGCGCGATTTCATCGGCCGCATAGTCGCCATCGGTGCGCGCAAGACGCACCAGCAGCGCTGACAGCGCCAGCCGCGCATCGGTCTGATCAAGTGGGTCGGTTTGCGGGGCCGTCAGGCGCTTGAAAAAATCTGCAATCATGACGCAGATATAGGCCGGGCAGGCGGGCGCGCCAAATGCTTAATTCGCCACGACCCGATTTCGGACCTCGGCGCAATCGGCCTCGCTCAGGCCCAGCGCCTCGCGGAGTTGGGCAACCACGTCCAGTTCTGCATCGTTGCTTTCGCCGTCCGCCAGCATCACCTGCCAGAGCGCCTCATGCGCCTCCAGCCTGGCCTCGACACTGACAGTCTCGCGGATCAGCAGCGCGAATTTCCCGGTGCCCGGTGCGGCCGCTTCGATCTTTTCGCAGGTGGCGCGCATCTTGGCCGCCTCGACCGGGTTCAGCCCGTTCATCTGCGCCAGCAGCCGGTCAATCAGGCTGATTTCCTCTACCCGGTAATCGCGGTCGGACTTGGCCACGCGCACCATCAAAGCCCCCAGTGCCAGCCGGGCATCGGGTTCTGGTAGCGGGTCGGGCTCGTGGCCCTTGAAGAGGTTCAGGATACGGGTGAGCATTCCACCGTTTCTATCTGTGTCCGGGCGCTGGGCCAAGCAATTTCGACACTGCTGGCGAAACGTCGCGAAGGCGCCACATTTGTTCCCAAAAATCTACACGGTGATGCACCATTGAGCGCCCTGTCGCCACAGGTGTGACCAAAAGTAATGATTACCGGATGCGGCGCTATTGCGCGGCCCAAGGAGAGATACGCGATGTATGCATGGAACCGGCGGGACTGGGCGCGGCTGGATCAGGCCGCGCATCTTGAGATGGCCCGCACGGCCCCTGCCGAGAAGCTGGGCGATCTCGCGCGCCACTATGACTGGGATCTGTTCCCCGAACCGGTGCTGGGCTGGATCATGTCGCAGAAGGGCATCGACCTGGCCAGCGCGATCGCCGCGTTTTTCAACGGCACGCCGGAACGGTTCAACCACCTGCACAAGCGCGACGTGCCAGAGACGTTCCAGCCCGCGGCGCGGACGCTGGACAATATCTGTCTGCGCGTGAATTGCGGGTTCTACACCACTCTGCCGGCTCTGCCCGATGTCGATACACCGCGCCTGGTGCAATGGATGGCCAGCCAGCAGGCCGACCGTAAGCGCGGGGTCTGCGGGCGTTGGGTGCTGGACGAAAACATCATCGCGCCGTTGCTGGATGGCGCGCCCAGTGCATTGGTCGACTCGGCAGCGTCGGGTCCGCGCATCGCGCGGCGGCGCGGGATGCCACGCTGGCTGGCGTCGGGGCTGCGTGCTGCGACCCGCCTGACGCCGAACTCACGAGACTAGCCACCCGCCAGATCAACCACTGCCAGAGCGGTCGGCCCTGATGCGCCCCGCGCTAGTTGCGCGGCGGCACCAGCTTGCCGGGGTTCATGATTCCCAGCGGATCCAGCGCCGTCTTGACCGCGCCCATCACCGCCCAGGCGTCGCCGTGCTCGGCCCTCATATAGGCCAGCTTGCCAACCCCGATCCCATGTTCGCCGGTGGCCGTTCCGCCCAAGCCCAAAGCGCGCTCAACCATTCGCCCGGACGCCGCCATGGCGGCATCGGCCTCGGCGGAACTTTCCGGATCAATCAGCAGGATGGCGTGAAAATTGCCATCCCCCACATGGCCCAGAATCGGGCCCTGCACGCCGCTCGCCTCCAGATCGCGGGCGGTTTCGTCTATGGCCTGCGCCAGCTTGGAGATCGGCACGCAGATATCGGTGACGATCGCCCTTGCGCCGGGGCGTGCGGCCAAAATCGCGTAATAGGCATTGTGCCGCATCGTCCAGAGCGCGGTGCGGTCCTCGGATTTTGTCGCCTGCTCAAAGCCCGATCCGCCATGCATCTTCGCAATCTCGCCAAAGGTTTCAGAGCATTCCGCAACCCCGCTGTCCGAGCCGTGAAACTCCAGCAACAGATGCGGCTTTTCCGGCAGATGCATCCCGGAATAGGCGTTCACCGCCCGCACCGAGGCCACATCCATCAGCTCGATCCGCGCCATGGGCAGGCCCATCTGGATGGTATCCATCACCGCGCTGACCGCGCCGCTGACCGTGTCGAAGGCACAGACCGCGGCCGAGATCGCCTCGGGCTGACCATGCAGGCGCAAGGTCAGTTCGGTGATCAGGCCCAGCGTGCCCTCGGCCCCCACGAAAAGCCCCGTCAGGTCATAGCCGGACGCCGATTTGCGCGCCCGCGTGCCGGTGCGGATGATGCGGCCCTCCGAGGTGACGACCTCAAGCCCCATCACGTTGTCCCGCATCGTGCCGTAGCGCACGGTGGTGGTGCCGCTCGCGCGGGTCGAGGCCATGCCCCCAAGCGACGCATTGGCACCGGGATCCACCGGAAAGAACAGGCCGGTGGCGCGCAGCGCGTTGTTCAGCGCCTCGCGGGTCAGACCGGGCTGCACCCGCACATCCATGTCATCGGCGTTCAGCGCCACGATTCGGTCCATGCGGCTGAAATCCACGCAGATGCCTCCCTGAAACGCCTGCGCCTGCCCCTCCAGAGAGGTACCGGTGCCCCAGCCGATCACCGGCACGCGGTGCCGCGCGCAGGTCTGCACGATCTGCGCCACCTCTTCGGTGCTTTCGGGATAGGTGACAGCATCGGGCGGGGCGAGGGGAAAATGCGACTCTGACCGGCCATGCAATTCCAGATCAGACTTGGACCGAACGCAACGTTCGCCTAGTAAGGTCCGAAGTGTGGCAATCGCCTCGTTTACGCCCATGCATAGCCCTCCTGCGCCAGAGTGGTAGACTAGAGCATGCGGCGTGATCGCGAAAGGCCGCGTCACGGACCCGGATACGAAGGCTGTATGCCAGAACCAGAGACGCCCCAACTGTCACGATATGCCACCGCCCTGGCTGCGGCGTTGCGCAAGGCCTGGCACGTGATGCTGTCGCGCGGGCCGAGCCAGTTCCAGTTCTGGCTGATCGCGTTGATCATCGGGATCGCGGCGGGTTTTGCCGCGCTGTTTTTCCGCAAGGGGATCAACTGGTTGCAGATGATCACCTATGGCGATGACAGCACGGCGTTGCTGCACGGCTATACCACTTTGCTGCCATGGTACTGGATGCTGATCGTGCCGATCTGCGGCGGGCTGGCGGTGGGCCTCATCCTGCACAATTTCACCCCCGACGGGCGCGTGCGGGCCGTTGCCGATGTGATCGAGGGCGCGGCGATGAACGATGGCCGGGTCGAAAAGCGCGCGGGGCTGGCCTCGGCCGCTGCATCGCTGATCACGCTGGGCACGGGGGGCTCTTCCGGGCGCGAGGGGCCGGTGGTGCACCTGGCGGCGGTGATCTCCAGCTGGGTCAGCGACCGCATCCACGCGAATGGCATAAACGGGCGCGACCTGCTGGGCTGTGCCGTTGCGGCCGCTGTTTCGGCCAGTTTCAATGCGCCCATTGCCGGCGCGCTCTTTGCACTCGAAGTGGTGCTGCGGCATTTCGCCGTGCACGCCTTCGCGCCGATCGTGATCGCCTCTGTCGCGGGCACGGTGATCAACCGGCTCGAATTTGGCGACATCACCGAATTCACCCTGCCTGTGTCCACCGCCCTGGAGTTCTACCAGGAACTGCCCGCCTTCCTGTTGCTGGGGCTGGTTTGCGGCGGCGTGGCCACGGTTCTGATGTACGCGGTGTTCTTTACCGAGGATATCGGCGACGAGATGCAGCGCGCCGTCGGTCTGCCACGCTGGCTGCGCCCGGCAATCGCGGGCGGGATTCTGGGCACGTTGGCGATCTGGTTCCCGCATATCATCGGCGTCGGCTACGAGACGACAAGCGCGGCACTGACCGGCCAGCTTGTGCTGCACGAGGCCATTGTCTTCGCGGTGCTCAAGGTGGCGGCGGTGTCCATCACCTTTGGCGGGCGGATGGGGGGCGGCATATTTTCGCCCTCGCTGATGCTCGGGGCACTCACCGGGCTGGCCTTCGGCCTGATTGCCACGGCGGTCTTTCCCGAAGTGTCAGGCTCGCACACCCTCTATGCGCTGGCCGGGATGGGGGCGGTTGCGGCGGCGGTGCTGGGCGCGCCGATCTCCACCACGCTCATCGTATTCGAGATGACCGGCGACTGGCAAACCGGCCTTGCCGTGATGGTCGCGGTGTCGATGTCCACCGCGCTGGCCAGCCGGCTGGTGGATCGCTCTTTCTTTCTCACCCAGCTGGAGCGGCGCGGCATCCGTCTGGCAGCAGGCCCGCAGGCCTATCTGCTGTCGATGAGCCGGGTTGCCACGCTGATGCGCAGCCCCGACGATGCGCGTGCCGCATCGCCTGACGCCTGCTGGGAGATGATCGAGGACGGCATCTATATCGACGGCAACGCCACGCTGGAGGCCGCCATGCCGATCTTTGATCGCAGCGGTGTCTTGTTCATTCCGGTGGTCACGCTGTCGGCAGGCGGCGCGCCGCCGGAACTTTTGGGCGCGCTCTTTCACGTAGATGCGCTCAAGGCGTTCAACAGTGCCTTGTCCGCGGTCAGCCAGGAAGAGCATAGCTGAGGCCGCGCGGGCCGGGCCGTCACGCCCCCTGACCGCCAAGGCGAACGCCTGATGCGTTGGCCGATCTCAGACCCGTTCGACCGTCACCGTATCACTGGGGTGAAACGCCAGATGGCCCTTGATGGCCGCCGCCACGGGGTTCGGGTCGTCAAAGCTCCAGGCGGCATTTTCCAGCGTCTTGCTCTTGGTGACGATATGATAGTAGCTGGCCTGCCCCTTGTGCGGGCATTTGGTGGTCTGCTCACTGTTGTCGAGAAAGGCCATGGCGATATCGCTGCGCGGGAAATAGATCACCGGCGGGTGGCTGCCCTCGGTCAGTTCCAGCCCGTTGGCGGTCTCGGCCAGAACGGCGCCGCCCGCGCGAACAGTCCATGTTCCCAATGCTTTACGAATCTTGATATGCCCCATGAGGTCCCCTGTTCTTGAATCAGCCGCATCCTAATCGGCAAACCGCCCTGCGCGCCAGTGGAATGTCACAATGGGCGGGTTGCCGATTTCAGCCAATGCGCCACGTCACCTTCGACCAATGGGCCGATCCGCTCGGCGCAAAGCTCGTGATAATCATCAAGCCAGTCACGCTCTTCGCCGCTCAGCCGGTCCACGTCGATCAGGCGGCGGTCGATTGGCACGTAATTGAGCGTCTCGAAACACAGCTTGCCGTCGATATCGCCGCCCTCCAGCCGTTCAGCCTGCGTGACCACCAGAATATTCTCGATCCGGATCCCGAAAGCGCCCGCGCGGTAGTATCCCGGTTCATTCGACACGATCATCCCCGGCTCCAGCGGCACTTCGCTGATGCGGCTGATCCGCTGCGGCCCTTCATGGACGCACAGATACACACCAATCCCGTGGCCGGTGCCGTGGGCATAATCCTGATCCGCCAACCACAGCGGATAGCGCGCAATCGCATCCAGATCACGCCCCGCCAAGCCCGCAGGCCAGCGCAGGCGGCTGATCGCGATCATGCCTTGCAGGACACGGGTAAAGGCGGCGCGCTCGTCTGCGCCGGGGTCGCCGATGGGCACGGTGCGGGTAATGTCGGTGGTGCCGTCCAGATATTGCCCGCCGCTGTCCAGCACCAGCAGATCGCCATCCTCAAGCGTGCGGTTCGATGCCTCCGAGACGCGGTAATGCGCCAGCGCCCCGTTGGGGCCGCTGCCCGCAATCGTGTCGAAGCTGATATCAAGCAGCGCACCGGTCGCGCGCCGACACTCTTCCAGTTGGGTCACCACGTCGATTTCGGTCACCGTGCCCGGCGCTTGGGCGTCAAGCCATGCCAGCGCCTCGCAGACTGCGGCGGCATCACGCAGATGCGCGGCGCGGGTGGCGTCCAGCTGTGCCGCGTTCTTGCGCGCCTTGGGCAATGTGCAGGGCTCGGCGCCGTATTCATGCGCAACCCCGGACTCGCTCAGCAGGTTGACGATAGCCATGGGCACGCTGGATTTGTCCAGCCGCACGGGTCCGGTCAACTGCGCCAGTGCTGCGGGCAGGTCGGTGTCGGGCAGGGCGGTGACGCCGCCGCTGCGGCAGCCCTCCGGCAGCGCGCCCAGCTTGGCGGCGTTCACGAATAGCTGCGTGCGCCCGTCATCGTGCAGGATGGCAAAGGCGTGGGCCACCGGATTGCGCGGGATGTCCGCGCCGCGAATGTTCAGCAGCCAAGCGATGCTGTCGGGCAGCGTCAGCACCGCCGCGCGTGCCCCATCGGCGCGCAGCGCCTCGGCCAGACGGGCGCGCTTGGCCGCGCTCGTCTCTCCGGCGAGGTCATCGGGATAGGCGCTGATCGCCCCCATCGGCGGGCCGGGGCGGTCGGTCCAGATCGCATCGACAAGGTTGGCCGACGCGCTCAGAACGATGCCGCTGCCAGCCAGCGCCTCGGTCAGCGAATCGATCTCCGACGGCGTGTGCAGCCAAGTGTCGTATCCCACGCGCCCGCCCTCGGGCAGCGCGTCTTTCAGCCAGTCCGCCAGCTTGGTCTCGGGCCAGTCTACCGGCTGATAGGCCGTGTCGTCGGTCTGGACACGCACCTGTTCGCGGTAACGCCCATCGACAAAGACACCCGCGCGCGCAGCCGTGATGGCGGCAAACCCGGCCGACCCGGTAAAGCCGGTGAGCCATGCCAGCCGCTCGTCGCCGGGCGCGACATATTCGCCCTGATGCACATCGGCCCGAGGCACGAGATAGCCATCGAGCCCGGCGGCAGCCATCGCCTCGCGCAACGCAGCAAGGCGTGCGGGGCCGTGTTCGGGATTGGCTTTGTCCTGGAACGTCTGGAACATGAAGCGGGGCCTTTTGGTGGATTCCGATTGTCGCAGTTTTCGCGCACACGCGCGGAAATGACCAGCCCTCGCCATCAACCCGTTCGATCAGGGCGCGACAGGCTGTGCTGGCGGCAGGACGCGGCCAGAGGAGATCGGGTATTTTGAGTTTTTGGCGCGTCGCACCCTGTTCAGGGCGATGATCCCGCATCAACCACTAAATAGCGGCGCTCAATTGAGCGGGGGGATAACCCGAGTCGCTGTTAAACAGCACCGCCTGCAAACCGCGTGTTGCGCACGCAGTTTGCAGGTATTCAGTTCAGTCTGCGTCTCAGGTCTTGCGGCGCCGCTTGACGAACCCGAGCATGCCCAGACCGCCCAGCAGAAGTGGCAGGCCAGCAGGCAACGGCACGGGGGTGGCGGGGGCGGTTTCAAACCTCACCCAGTCGAAATCCCAATCCCGTTCGCCACCCAGCGCCAGCCGGATATCAACGTAGTTCGTGGCGTTGAAAGTTTTGCCAAGAAGGGAGGTGCCGGAGGCAAGCGAGGTACCACCTGAATGAATCGTATCACCGATAACAACCGGGTGCGCGGTGGTGCCCGTCGCGATTCCGTCAATTCGGGTCTCGAAATATGTCCCTCCGGGAGCAAAGTTGTAGAAATCCAGCGTGACAGACCCCACCGCATTCGAATTGAAAAGGACATATGGCGCAGTCTGGCCCTCACGCCCAGGTACCAACATCGCATAGTTGAGCGCGTTGGTGCTGTTCGGTGTCCAGCCAAAGCTGTTGCCCTGCGGATCACCGGTGATCGTCGCTGCCGAAGCCGCACCCGTCATCGAGACGGCCAGTATCGCGCCGACGACCAATGCCTTGAATCTTGTTAGGTATCCCATTGTATTCATCCCCAATTTTTACCGACTCTCCGGAAAATATTCGGCCAGAGTCGGCTGAATCGTCACGCGGGGGCAACGTCTTGGCAATGCCTGAATTGGAAACAATCTGTTTCGTTCTGCGCAAATTGTTTCGCCCGGCGTATCGTCCGCAGACAAGCAGCGCCAAATATTTTGATATCCGACCAGATTTGCAGGATTTGCGCGCCCCCTTTGCCGGGGGCCGTGGGGCCGGGATCGCGCGGCGGATCAGCGTGTTCAGCCGACCCGGCGCATCCCCATCACCCGCGCCCGGGCGCGCGGATCGCTGTCAAACAGCGCCGCCAGTTGTTCGGTCATCGCGCCGGCCAACTGATCCACATCCGTGATCGTCACGGCGCGGTCATAATAGCGGGTCACGTCATGGCCGATGCCGATGGCCAGCAGTTCCACCGCCCGGCGCTTTTCGACCATCGCGATCACGTCGCGCAGGTGCTTTTCGAGGTAGTTGGCCGGGTTCACGCTCAGCGTGCTGTCATCTACCGGGGCACCGTCGCTGATCACCATCAGGATCTTGCGAACTTCGCGCCGCGCCGTGATCCGCCGGTGCGCCCATTCCAGCGCCTCGCCGTCGATATTTTCCTTCAGCAGCCCTTCCTTCATCATCAGGCCGAGGTTCTGCCGGGTCCGCCGCATCGGGCTGTCGGCGGATTTGTAGATGATGTGGCGCAGATCATTCAGGCGGCCGGGCAGTTGCGGGCGGCCCTCGGCCAGCCATGCCTCGCGACTCTGCCCGCCTTTCCAGGCCCGCGTGGTAAAGCCGAGGATCTCGACCTTGACGCTGCACCGCTCCAGCGTGCGCGCCAACACGTCGGCACAGATCGCCGCGATGCTGATCGGGCGGCCCCGCATCGAGCCGGAATTGTCCAGCAAGAGCGTCACGACCGTATCGCGGAACTCGGTATCCTTTTCCACCTTGAAGCTGAGCGGCGTCGTCGGGCTGGCCACCACGCGCGCCAAGCGCCCGGCATCCAGAATACCCTCTTCGCGGTCAAACTCCCACGACCGGTTCTGCTGTGCCTGAAGGCGGCGTTGCAGCTTGTTGGCAAGCCGGCTCACCGCGCCCTTGAGCGGTTCCAGCTGCTGGTCGAGATAGGCGCGCAGGCGTTCCAGCTCGACCGGCTCGGCCAGATCCTCGGCGTTGATCTCTTCGTCAAAATCGGTGGAGTAGACCAGATAATCGGGGTCCGCGTCAGAAACCGGCTGCGGCGCGGGCGGCTCCAGCGGGGCCTCGCCGTCGGGCATGTCGGTTTCCTCGCCCATGTCCTCGTCGGCCATGTCGTCCATGCTGACCTGCGCCTGCGACGCGTCCTGCTGTTCTTCCTGCGACTGTTCGGGATCGGCGTCGGCGTCTTCGCTTTCGCTGTCGTCCTGGCCGCTGCTGTCAGGCTCTTCCTGCTCTTCGGCGTTTTCCTCGGCCTCGTCGTCCTGATCGTCGTCCTGCGCGTCGGGGTCATCGCCCAGCTGGTCGCCATAGCCCAGGTCTTCGATAATCTGGCGGGCGAACTTGGCGAATTGCGTCTGGTCGGCCAGCGTATCCTGCAGGTTCTCCAGCGTGCCACCGGCCTCCGCCTCGATGAAGCCGCGCCAAAGATCCATGACGTTCTGCGCGCCCTCGGGCATGTCGCGGCCAGTGGCAAGGTGACGAATCAGGTAGCCCGCAGCAGTGGCCAGCGGCGCATTGGCGGCATCGGTGATCTGATCGAACCCCAGGCGCTGCGCCTCGGCGGCGATCTTGCTGTCGATGTTGCTGGCTGTGCCGGGCATGGTACGTGCGCCTACGGCTTCGCAGCGTGCGGTCTCCATCGCCTCGTAGATGTCGCGCGCCATGTCGCCGGGTGGGGCGTAGCGCGCGTGGGTGGCCGCATTGTGATACTTGTGCTTCAGCGCCAGCGCGTCGGCAGTGCCGCGCGCATGCAGCACTTCCTCGCGGGTCATCCGGCGGCTGACTTGCGGCAGACGCATCGCGTCGCCCGACACGCCAGCGGGGTCCATCGAGTAGGTGATCGACAGCTCGGCATCATTCGCCATGACCTTGGTGGCCTCGGCGAGGGCCTTCTTGAACGGATCGGCTGGGTTGTCGGATGGTTTGCTCATGGGCGCAGCTTTTCAAGCTCGTGTTTGGACAAAACTAGGGACAATTCCCTCCGAATGCCAGTGCGCCGCGCCGCCGCCCTTGCGGGCGGACTTCGCGAGGACGCCCGACAGGGCGGAGGAACCGCTACCGAATGCTCATGCTCGCAGCGCTCTCGGGCAGTTCCTCGTCAAAGCAACGCTGGTAGAACTCGGCTACGGTCTGGCGCTCCAGCTCGTCGCATTTGTTCAGGAATGTCAGGCGGAACGCGTAGCCCACATCGCGGAAAATCGTGGTGTTCTGCGCCCAGGCGATCACCGTCCGGGGGCTCATCACCGTGGACAGCTCGCCATTCATGAACGCGGTACGCGACAGATCTGCGACCGTGACCATCTGGCTGATCGTCTTGCGGCCCTTCTCGGTGTTGAACACCGGGTTCTTGGACAGCACGATGTTCACTTCCGCGTCATGGCTCAGATAGTTCAGCGTCGCCACCAGGCTCCAGCGGTCCATCTGGCCCTGGTTGATCTGCTGGGTGCCGTGATAGAGGCCCGTCGTGTCGCCGAGGCCGACGGTGTTGGCCGTGGCAAACAGGCGGAAAAACGGGTTCGGCGTGATCACTTCGTTCTGGTCCAGGAGCGTCAGCTTGCCGTCTGCCTCCAGCACCCGCTGGATCACGAACATCACGTCAGCGCGGCCCGCGTCATATTCGTCAAAGACGATTGCCGTCGGGTTGCGCAGCGCCCAGGGCAGGATGCCTTCGTGGAATTCGGTGACCTGAACGCCGTCGCGCAGCTTGATCGCGTCCTTGCCGATCAGGTCGATCCGGCTGATGTGGCTGTCGAGGTTGACGCGCACGCAAGGCCAGTTGAGCCGCGCCGCAACCTGCTCGATATGGGTCGATTTGCCGGTGCCGTGATAGCCCTGGATCATCACCCGGCGGTTATGGGCAAAGCCCGCCAGAATCGCCAGCGTCGTGTCGGGGTCGAACTTGTAGGTGGAATCGAGGTCGGGCACACGGTCGGTGCGCGTCGCAAACCCCTTGATATTCATGTCGGAGTCGATGCCGAAAACCTCGCGCACCGAAATCTCCTCGGTGGGCTTTGCGTTCATGTCAATGCTACCGTCGGCCATATGCGGGGTCCTTTGTCGGTCGTTTTGTGTCGTCGTTCCTCGTGCAACATATTGCAACCAAGGGCAAGGGAAAGCCAAAGATTTGCTGGCCTTTGCCGCAGGCCGCCCTAACTCTGTCAGAACCCTGCGAAAGAGCCGCCCGCGTGACACCCGACGCCATAGAAGAGCAGATTGCCCGCACCGCCACCGGCGACCGTGCGGCCTTTGGCGTGCTTTATTCCGCCACATCGGCGAAACTTTTCGGCGTGGCGCTGCGTGTGTTGAATGACCGCTCCGAGGCCGAAGAGGTGCTGCAGGAGGTCTATGTCAAGGTTTGGCACAATGCCGATCGCTACCGCGCCAATGGTCTCAGTCCGATGACCTGGCTGATCACGATCGCACGCAACAGCGCGATCGACCGGCTGCGCAAGCGCCGCGAAGGTCAGGCAGGGCTGGATGCCGCCGAGGCCGTGGCCGATGCCGCACCGGGGCCAGAGGCGCTGGTGGTGCAAGGCTCTGAGCGAGAGAAACTCGTCGGGTGTTTTGCGGAACTGGAGGAAGGCCGCGCTGCCGCCGTGCGGCGGGCCTATCTGCAAGGCGAAAGCTACGCAGAGCTTGCGGCGGCGTTTGACGTGCCGCTGAACACGATGCGAACCTGGCTGCGCCGCAGCCTGCTGAAACTGAAGGAGTGTCTGACGCGATGACCGACGGCCGGCAGCCATATGACGAGGATGACCGTATCCTCGCGGGGGAATATGCCCTCGGGTTGCTGACGCCCGAGGAAGCCACCCGTTTCGAGGCGCGTCTGGTGCAAGAGCCCGAATTGCGCGCGCTCTACGCCGCCTGGGCCGAGGATTTTGTCGGCATGACCGATGGCATCGCCGAAGTGACGCCGCCGCCGAACCTGCTGTCGCGAATCGAAGCCCGGATTTTCGGCGCCGCAGCGAAGCCTTCCCTGATGCAGCGGCTGGGTCTGGGCTGGGTCAGCGGCAGTCTGGCAGCAGCGGCGGTGGCCGTCGTGATCGGGCTCAATGCCGGACTTTTCGACACCGGACCGAGCGCGCCCGCCGATCCCGCCTATGTGGCGCAGATCGCGGCCGAGGATGGCAGCCTGATCGTGCAGGCGGCCTATGATGCGGATAACGGTGAGCTTTATCTCAGGCGCGATGTCGGCGGCGCGGCTTCGGGCCGCGCGCTGGAGCTGTGGCTGATCGCGGGCGACAATGCGCCTGTATCGCTGGGCGTGCTGCCCGAGACACAGGCTGGCAGCCTTACGATCCCCGAAGGATTGCGCGCGCAACTGGCTGGCGGCGTTCTGGCCATTTCCGATGAACCACCGGGCGGCTCGCCCACCGGTGTGGCCACCGGCGCGGTTCTGGCCATCGGTCCTGTCAGCCCGACCTGATCGCCACGAAAACTTTTTTCGCCGGTCTGAAACTTTCTCCTGCGCCGCGCCGTGTCTCCTGTCGCAAACCGGGCAATACCGCCCGGACCGTAGAGGAGAAATACCATGACACTTGCACGTTTTCTGGGCACCACCGCTGCGATCTGCCTTGGCGCCACGTCGCTGATGGCCGGAAACACCAACACCAATACCGACACCCAACAGATCGCCACCAGTAACCCGATGGTGGGCGGTGCCGCGATGTTCGCCGACAAGAACATCGTCGAGAACGCGGTCAACTCGGCGGATCACACCACGCTCGTTGCCGCCGTCAAGGCCGCCGGTCTGGTCGAAACCCTGTCGGGTGAGGGGCCGTTCACCGTATTCGCTCCCACGAACGACGCTTTCGCCGCACTGCCCGAGGGCACGGTCGAAACTCTGCTGAAGCCCGAGAACAAGGACCAGTTGACCAAGATCCTGACCTGTCACGTGGTCGGCGCCGATGCCATGGCGATGGCCATCAAGGGCATGATCGACGATGATGGCGGCAGCCATGTCGTGCCGACGCTGGGCGGCTGCATGCTCGATGCCACCTATGACGGTGACACGATCACCCTGACGGACGAGCAAGACCGCATGATCCACGTGACCATCGCGGATGTGAAACAGTCCAACGGCGTCATTCACGTCGTCGACGGCGTCATCCTGCCCGGGATGTAAACCCTCCGGCGAATCCGGTCAGGTAACAATTGTCACCTGATCGTGCGGGCCCGTGCCTTGTGATGCGGGCCCGCCACCACCAGATTGAATGGACCGCGCTGCCCGTACGAAGAGGAGAGAAAGACATGCAGAGACGTCATTTCATAGCGACCGTGCTGGCCGCCGGATCCGTCACCGCGCTGGCGCACCCCTCGATGGGGGCAGGCGATTTCGAGATCACCCGCACAGAGGCCGAATGGCGCGCCCGGCTGAACGATATCCAATATGCCGTGATGCGCGAAGAGGCGACCGAACGCGCTGGCAGCTCGCCATTGGACAAACAATACGCAGACGGCACCTATCATTGCCGGGGCTGTGATCTGGCGCTGTATCCTTCCTCCACGAAATACGACAGTGGCACTGGCTGGCCCAGCTTCTACAAAGCCTTGCCCAATGCCATCGGCACCAAGGCCGACCGCAGCTTCTTTGCGGTTCGCACCGAATGCCATTGCCGCCGCTGCGGCAGCCACCTCGGCCACATCTTTGATGACGGGCCCGCGCCCACGGGCAAACGGCACTGTCTCAACGGTGTCAGCCTGATCTTCAAACCGGCATAGCGCATGGCGGGCAGGGGGTGGTTCCGGCTGCTCCAGCCCGGCCTGCGCCCGTGGCTCACGAAAAACCTTCCGATCTCGTGGAACCTTTTCCGATGACGTGGCGTTAACGCTGCGTAAGCCCGCAGAAGCGGGATATTTCCGGTAAATTGACGATTTAGGAGGAGCCACTGAGTGGAACGTAGCGCATCGCCCAAAAAGCAAGACGATCTGAAGGACGGCAAAGGAACCAGCAGCACCCAGAGCGGCGTGCTGAAGGACAACGCCAACGGTCTTGATAAGCGGTTCAAGGACATATCCAGCGCCACTCCCGAGGGGCTCATGGGCGCGGCCTATGCAGGCGCCTACGCAATGACGATGTCGAAGCTTCTGGCCGAGAAGGGCCTGACCGCCAAGCAGATTGATGCCAAGGCGCAGGTTACGTTGGACGAGGCCGTTGGCGGTTTGGCCGTGACCCACGTGCATCTGGTTGTGACAGCGCGCGTCCCTGGGATCAGCGATGCGGATTTCCAGCAGGTCGCCGAGACCACCAGGAAAAACACCCCCATATCGAAAACCTCGAATGCAGAGATCACGCTGGATGCCAAGCTGGCATCCTGATTGCTTCTGAAATCGTTGGATAGTTGTTTCAGAGCGGGCCGGTCGGCCCGCTCTTTTACGTTTGGATAACGCCAAGGGCGCGGGGTGCGCGCGCGCCCCGTTGCCAATTCTACTTGAAGTTCCGGCTCTGCTTGATCTGCTCCCAGGCCCACACGACCTGTTGTAGCTGCTCTTCCTGGCTGCGGTCGCCGCCGTTGATGTCCGGGTGCAGCACCTTGATCAGCGATTTGTAGGACTTGCGGATATCGGCCTTGGACCAATTGTCCTCGGCCTCCAGAATCTCGATTGCCTGGCGTTCGGTCGGCGGCAGGCGGCGCTGGCCCGAGCGGGATTTGCCGGGGTTGCGCGTGGCGTTGCCGCCCAGCACCTGATGCGGGTCCTCGATGCCCAGCCGGGCCCAGGCGCGCGCCTCGGGATCGCCCATCGGCTTGGTCTCGCGTTCCCACACCTTGTCCTTGGACAATTGGGCATTCATCTCGGCCTCGGTGGTGCCGTCAAAGAAATTCCACTTCAGGTTGTACTCTCGCACATGCTGCTGGCAGAACCAGTAATAGTCATCCAGCACATCCGGCGCCTTGGGCGCGCGGTACTTGCCGGCCTCCTGACAGCCCTCGTGTTCGCACAAGCGCGTTGATGTCTCTGATGCGCCCGACATCCCCCGGCGTCCACGCGGGTTCTTCTTCTTGGCGGATGAAACGGACATATCGAAGCCAAATGGATCGGATTTGGTCATCGGGCACCTCTTTTCGTAACGGAGCGGTAAGTCTAATGTATTTTTCGGCCTTACTGAAACAGAGAAAACCAAAAACACGGTTGCGAACCAATCTCTCCTGCAGATTTCCTGCAGGTTCGAGATTCAGATTTCAAGCAGGGCACCTTAGGCTATTGGTCAGTGAAGAGAAGGGGTGGAGTGGAAAAAATGAACAGATCGGCGGAAATTCGTGAGGCGCTGCTCGCAGCGTTTCAGGCAGAGCATCTGGAAGTCATCGACGAAAGTGAGTCGCATCGCGGTCATGCGGGCTATCCCGAAGGCGGGCAGTCGCATTTTCGGGTGCGGATGCGTGCGCCGGAACTGAGCGGCAAGAGCCGGATCGCGCAGCACCGCGCGGTGCATGCGGCCATCGGTCCCACCCTGATGGGGCAGATCCACGCGCTGGCGCTCGAAGTCAGCGGCTGAAAGCAGCGGCGCGGCGTGGCCGCCTTGGCGGTCGCTACGGCTTGCGCGGCGCGTCGTCGGGCTCATGGCCGGGATCGGCTTCCGGTGCCGGGTCGGTTTCGGCAGGCTCCGGCATGTCGCGGCTCGGCGGTTCAGCGACAGGCGCCGTTTCGGGCGCGACCGGCGCTGGCGCTTCGGCAACGGCCTGCGCCTCGGCGATCACCATCTCGGCCGCATCCTCGACCGGACGGCGGAACACCATAACGGTGCGGTAAACCGTCTGGCTGGAGGTCAGCCCCTGCCGTTCAATGTTGGGCAGGATGTCCGAACGCAAATATTCCCAGCCCGCGCTGGCCTGTTCGTTCAGAAACAGCTCTACCGCGTTGGCGTGGCGCGCTTCGGCGGTTTTCCGGCCCGGTGCCTTGACGCCTTTGGCGGGCGGGGTAAGCACCTTGTATTCATAGCGGGTCATGGCAATGGTCCAGTGGTCAAAGTGGATCGTCGAGGCAACCTAAACGCCTGCGCAGCGGGGGGAAAGCCGGAATTGCCCGCATGTCACGATGCGGTCCCGCCCGGTGCCATGTCTGCCTCAAGCGCTTCGGCGGGCAGATGGCAATAGATCACATGCCCGTCCGGCCCGCTGCGCGGCGGCGGCACTTCGGTGTCGCAGACCGCCCCCATATGACGCGGGCACCGGCGCTGGAACGGACAGCCCGTGGCGGGCGGCGCAAGGTCGGCAGCATCATTGGTCAGCAGGCGCGGCGCGGCATCGGGATCGGGCTCCAGCACCGCGCCCAGCAGCACCTCGGTATAGGGATGCGACGGACGGCCATAGACTGCGGCGGTCGGCCCGATCTCGCACAGCCGCCCCTGGTAGAGGACGGCAACCCGGTCCGCCAGCGCATGCACGACGGCCAGATCGTGACTGACAAAGACATAGGTGGCCGCCGCCGCCGCCTTCAAATCGTTCAGCAGTTCCAGCACCGCCGCCTGCACCGACACATCCAGCGCCGATGTCACCTCGTCGCACAGAACGATATCGGGATCGGCGGCAAAGGCGCGGGCGATGGCGACGCGCTGTTTCTCGCCCCCCGACAATTGCCTTGGCAGCCGGTCAAGGTAATGCGCGCCCAGCCGCACCTGTTCCAGCAGCGCCTCTTGCCGGGCCCTCAAGGCGGGGCCCCCCAACCCGTGATAGAGCTTCAGCGGCTGCGCCAGTATCTGAGCCACGCTGTGACGCGGGTTGAGGCTGTCATCGGGGTTCTGAAATATCAGCTGAACCCGGCGCAACTGGGCCGGGCGGCGCGCGGCGACCAGCGGCGGCAGCGGGGTGTTGCCATCCAGCGCGATGGTGCCGGCCAGCGGCGCCAGAAGCCCGGCAATCGCCTTGAGGATCGTTGACTTGCCGCTGCCGCTTTCGCCCACAAGACCCAGCGTCTCGCCGCGCGCGATCTGCGTGGTGATTCCCTGCACCGTCGCCACGGGCGGCGCCGCACCGGTCAGCTTGTCCCAGAAACCGGGCCGCGCATAGCAGACGGCCAGATCTTCCAGCGCCAGCGCCGGGGGGCCGTCGCGTACCGTGTGGACGGGGGCCGCGCCAGTCCCGCCGAGGGGCAGGGCGGCCACGCGCTCGTGATGCAGGCAGCGCGCCTGCATTCCGCGCGCCGCGGTCTGCATCGCAACCGGCGCGGCGCGGCATTCATCGCTTGCCAGCGCACAGCGCGGCGCAAAGGCACAGCCCGTGCGCCCCTCGCCGGGCGCTGGCGGGCGGCCCTCCAGCGCCACCGGCAGATGCGTGTCGGCCAGCTTCGGGATCGAGGCCAGAAGCCCGCGCGCATAGGGATGCACGGGCGCGCGCAGCACGTCGCGCGTGCCGCCCTCCAGCACCACTTCTCCCGCATACATCACCATCACCCGGTCGCAGGTGCGCGCGATCACTCCCAGATCGTGACTGACATAGAGCATCGCCATGTGCCGCGCCTGCGCCAGATCGCGCAGCAGGTCCAGGATATGCGCCTGTGTCGTCACATCCAGCCCGGTCGTCGGCTCGTCCAGCAGCAACGCATCGGGATCGCCCGCCAGCGCCATGGCAATCGCCACCCGCTGTTGCTGCCCGCCGGACAGCTCATGAGCATAACGCCGGTAGATCGCCTCGGGGTCGGGCAGGCGCACCTGTTCCAGCAATTCCAGCGCGCGCGCGCGGTGATCGGCGCGGGGCAGGGGGCTGTGCAGGCGCAGCGCCTCGGCCATCTGCTTGCCGATGCGGATCGTCGGCGTCAGGGACTGCCCGGCATTCTGAGGCACGAGGCCCAACTGCCCGCCGCGGATCGCCTCCAGCCCGGTGCGGCGCTGGTCGAACATGTCGTGCCCGTCAAAGCGCACCGTCCCATTCAACAGCCGCAGCCCGGATTTGAGGTATCCCATCGCGGCCAGCGCCAGCGTGCTCTTGCCTGATCCGGATTCGCCCACCAGCCCGACGCTCTGGCCGCGTGCGACGCTCAGATCGACATCGTGCAGCACCGGCAGCGTGCGCCCCGAAAGCCCGGTAAAGCCGACGCTGAGGCCCTTGATCTGGATAAGAGGTGACGCGCCCATCTCAGATCACCGCCTTGCGCGCGCGGTCGATCCCCAGCGATTTGGCCAGCGCATCCGCCGCCAGATTGATGCCGACGATCAGCGAACTGAGCGCAATGACCGGCCCCAGTACGCCCCACAGCGCCAGGCTCATGTAGATCCGCCCATCCGCGATCATCAGCCCCCAATCCGGCGTCGGCGGCGCGACGCCGAAGCCCAGGAACGAGAGCGACGAGAAGGCCAGCAGCATCCAGGACCAGCGCATCGCGCCCTCGACCATCAGCGTATCGCGCACATTGGGCAGCAACTCGACCGCGATGATCGTCATGGCACCATGCCCGCGCGCCCGCGCGGCGGCGACGAAATCGCGCGCGATCACCTCATGCGTGGCGGCCCGCGCCACCCGGATGATCGGTATGCCAAAAAGAAAGCCCAGCGTCGGCACAAGCACCGCGTTGCTGGTGCCGAAGGTCATCACCAGCACCAGCAGGATCAGGATGCCCGGCAGCGACAGGAACGCATCGACAATGCGCATCATCGCCTCGTCGATCCGCCCGCCCGCCAGCCCCAGCGCCAGCCCGGTGAACCCACCCCAGAGCATCGCCAGCGGCGTGGCAAGGCCGGTCACGATCAGCGCTTCGCGCCCGCCCAGCATCACCCTTGACGCGATATCGCGGCCCAGGTGATCGGTCCCCATCCAATGCGCCATGCTTGGCGTTTCCAGCATTTCGCCAGAGCTCATCGCGCCGGTGTCATAGGGCACGAGCCACGGTCCCAGCGCTGCCAGCAGGATGTGAAACCCCACCAGCGACAGCCCCACCGCACCCGACGGGCGCGCCGCCACGTCGCGCAACACGCACCAGAGCCGCTGCATGCGGCCACTGCTCCGGGCCTGCGCCACGCCGCTCATCTCCGCCTCATATGGTAGGTGCGCAGCCGCGGGTTCAGCAGCATCGTCAGGATGTCCGCTGTCAGGTTCACCCCCACATAGGTGACGGCCACGATCAGCGTGATCGCCTGCACCACCGGCAGATCGCGGTCGGAAATGGCGTCGATCATCATCCGCCCCATGCCGGGATAGTTGAACACCACCTCGATCACCACCACCCCGCCCAGCAGCCACGCCACCGTCAGCGCCACCACGTTGATCGCGGGCAGCAGCGCGCTGGGCAATGCGTGGCGGAACACCACCTGCCAGTAGGGCACGCCCTTGAGCGTGGCCATCTGCACGAAATCGCTCGCCATCACCTCGATCACCGAGGACCGCACCATGCGCAGGATATGCGCCGTCATCACCATCGACAGCACGATGATCGGCAGGATGATCTCGGGGAAAAATGCCGAGATCGGATAATCCGCCGGCGCCACCACGATGCCCGGTATCCAGCGCAGCCAGACCGAGAAGATCAGGATCAGCACCGTGGCCGAGACGAATTCGGGGATGGTCATCGCCAGAATGGCCGATGTGGACAGGATCAGATCCACGGGCCGGTCGCGCCATAGCCCGGTGATCACCCCCAGCAGGATCGCCAGCGGCACCCCCACGGCCAGCGCGCAGGCCGCCAGCAGGGCCGAGTTCTTCAGCCGGTCGGTGACCAGCGTCGCGATGCGTTCCGTCCCGCCCGCCGACATGCCGAAATCACCCCGCACGGCGCCGCCCGCCCATTCGAAATAGCGTGTGAACGCCGACCGATCGAGCCCCAGGTCGACGCGGCATTTCTCCAGCAGCGCGCCTTGCGCCTCGCGTTCAAGGAAGGCGGTGCAGGCATCGCCGGGCAATGCCTCGACCCCCGCAAAGATCAGCAGCGAGACGATCACCACGGTGATGGCCCCCAATACGAGGCGGCGCAGCAGGAGCGTCAGCATGGCAGTCGCATGGCGGAGCGCGTCACTTCCTTGGTCAGCACGTGTTCACGTCGGCAACCCTGCCAACACGGCCCAGCTTAGAGCGTTTCGTGGGAAACTTGAAATACGAGTTTCCGTTGAGACGCCGACAATATTGATTTGTTGCACGGCGTTGCCACTTAACCCCGTCTCAGGTTCAGCTGGCAAGGCTTCAGGCCAGGGCTCGTCGCGCCGTCGAGGGCGTTTATCGCCGGATCGAGTTGCGGATGCTGATCCTGCGCCCGATCCCCTCGGGGCGTGGCAAGGCATCATGCGCGGCCTGCATCGCACCGAGACTGGCCATGATGTCATCCGGCATCGGTGTCACCTTCGGCCCGGTCATGTCCACATGCAGCGTCAGCCCTTCGGCCGTTGCCGCCAGCCAGCCATCTTCGTGATACAGATGCTGAAAACTGTGAAAGCGTTTGGCGTCATGATCAATCAACTGGAATGACACCCGCACCCGATCGCCCAGATGCAGCTCGCGCATGTACCGGATATGAAACTCGGCCGTATAGGTGGTCAGCTTCCGCGTTTCGGCATAATCCGCCCCGAACCCGATCAGCGGATAGACCTGATCGGCCCCGCGATCAAACAGCACCGTGTAATAGGCCATGTTGAGATGCCCGTTATAGTCGATCCAGTCCGGCTCGATCTCCATCAGATCGGACAGAAACGGGGCATTTTCGGGCTGTGGGGCAGGTTGAGGCATTCACGACGCGTCCTGTGTTCGGGGCACGTAAAGGGGTGTAGCGGCTACAGGCTGGCGAGGGAAGGGGGGGGAGTTGGGCGGAAAGCGGAAATTCGCTGCAAGTGCACAGTTTTCGGTCAACCTTCGCCGACAACCTACACAATCTTCAGCAGGACAACTTATTGCGAAGATGTTCTGGGCGTCTACACACACAGATGTTCCTATTTGGTAGTCACTTGATCAGGTCGCTCGATCGTTGCTTACGGCGGTCATTTAGCGTCGCAACGAAGCGACTTTCTCGTAGGACGACTCGATCGGCTCGGCATGCGGAATCACTTCGTGCGGATGGGCGCAGAGAAGGCGTATCACGCCGGAATGCGTGACTATGAGTGGCTTTGCGCCGACGATATGGCGGAGCGTTTCCTCTACGCGCGCCCGGAACGCCTCGGCGCTCTCGCCGCCCTCAGGATCTTGAGACCTGTTACGCTCCGATTTTGGGCGACCCTCGAAGGCACCCCAATGCCGTTCCGAGAGGCCACGGATGAACGTCACCGGTAATTCGAGGCACTCGCCGATGATGCTGGCAGTCTCTCTGCAACGCGAGAGTGGACTTGAGTAGATGGCGTCGATCCCGGCAAGCGAACCGACCGCGCTTTTTGCCTCCTGTCGCCCGCCAGCATCGAGCGGTATATCTTTCTGGCCAATAAGGATTCCGGCGCGATTCCACGTTGTCCGCCCATGACGGAGCAGAACGATCGTCGTGGGTGAATCTTTTTCCATCTCTAAATCATCGTTCCCGATCAGAGGAGTAGCGCTTCTATTAAAGGAGGGACGCCCACGTCCATATCGAGGAGCGTGAGCAGTTCGGTCTTGAATTCGCGCGCCACTTCGCTGAGCTCTTCAAATTCCAGTGTGTCCATTCCCGCAGCACCGGGCAACTCCAACTGCGACCGGATCTTCCTATTGTCGAGGGCCGACAGGAAGCTGGCGTAGAGAGCTTGGACAGGCATCATCTTGTTCAGCCCGTAGATCTGCCTGAGGCGTTCCAAAGGCGGAAGAGCGAGCAATTCGGCAAGCCTCTCTCTCTTGGTCGCCGCGTCACAGCCAACGGTCTGCCGGGCCGCCGCGATGCCTGCAAAGTAAAGGAGCATGCGTGATAGTCGCAGCTTCACGAGGCGGATTGCCCGCGGCTTGGTTGAATCGGCGGTCTTGTTCTCGAAGTCCACGCAGATCGTGCGCCAGTAACGGATCACGTCGTTGAGGAAAAAGCGCACGATCTTCTGATCGTCGAGGTCTTCGGAGACGTAACGTGCGATAAGGTCCGATCGAAGACAGTCGAAACCATCCTTGTTTGCCACCCATTCGCCCTCGAGAAGATAGAGCATCCGCCGGGTGATATACGTGTTCGTGTCGTCCTCCCCTCCGATCGTCGCCGTCAGTTGTGTGGTCTGAAGAGGACTCTCGAACACGCCGCCAGCCGCGGGCATTTTTATGCCCATTGCGACAAGGCGCTTGCGATACTCTGTCTGCGCCGCTTTCGCAGCATCAATGTCACCGCCGACCGTTAGGAAGAAGAGGTCCACGTCTGACCCACTCGTCGCTTCCCGCCTCGCGATGCTGCCATTCACGCCGATGATAAGGTCCGAATCTCCGCGAAGCAGGTCAGCCGCGACCGAGCGCAGTATTTCAAGTATCTCTTCGGACTTATTGCGAGTGCCGTCGAGCACTCTGGCCACATCTGCGCCTTTGTTCAGCTTTGCTATATTCATAGTGCTTCAACCAGTTCTTCAATTGAGACACGTCGCGTGGATTTGGTTTGTGTATAGCGCGCATCGAGTTGGCCGGGCTCGTCCAACTCGCTATCTGTGCACACTGTGAAGGCCCGATCTTTGACCATCACCTCGCCCTTCATCCAGTTGCCGGGGAGATAATCCTTCAAGGACGACCGTCGATCCGCTACGCGGCCAAGCACATCAAACAACTGCGGGTGACGCTTACGAAGCGTCCCCTCACTGCGCTCGAAATCGGTCGCATCGAATGCGTCGATGTTAGCCCTCATATAAGCCTGCGCGATAGCGTCCAGTAAGCGTCCACGTGCGCCGCCGATCAGAAGGGTGTAGACGTCATGCTTGAGCGTCCAGAACGCGTCGAATTGCGAAAGCGGAGCATGGCCAGTCTGCGCCCAGCGTCGAACCGCCCGCAGCATGGCAAGCGGCGCAGCGCGGGGCTCCATGAATGCCCGGCTGCGCGCGATGCCATCTAATGTATCGAAATTTATAGAGCCGGCGAAGAGAAAGGCATCGGGGCCATCATGATGACCATCTATCATGGCGAGCACTTCATCGGGATCGAGATTCGCGCCACGCAAGGAAGCATAGACCGCGCGTCCGGAGCGCGTCTCTCCCAGCACGATGCGCCTGGTCATCGAGTGATGATCAACGTCGAAAGCTTCCGCAAATACGGGCTCCAGCGTATGAGACAGCGGTCCATGCCCGACATCATGCAATAGAGCGGCCGCGACGAGTAGGCGGCGGCGCTGCTGGCAGAGTCCCGCCTCGCGCGCGTAGGTGTCTGCAAGGCGGGCCACGCCGAGAGTATGCTCAAGGCGATTATGCCGCCGCCTATGGGCGGAGCGGCCCGACCCGTGGCGCATGAAGTCGATCGCCCCCAGAAAGCCGATACCGGCGAGCCGACGCAGAGGTGCAGTCGACATGAGCTCGAGTGCGAAAGGATCGTCGAAGCTTATCGCCTCGTCGGAACGGAACGTCGCTTCTGCGGCCGCGAGAGGCATAAGTTCGCACGCATCCGACGGATGCGTCTCGATCCGGTGCCCTCCCATCTCATCCAACATCCACAATCCTTCCTGAACACACTGCTCGTCTGGTGCACGCGTTCTGCACAACCCAGATCAAACTTATGCATCACTTGGTTAGATGTAAGTGCTTTTTCCATCCGTGTCCAAAGTTCATACGATCAAATTTCGGTTGTGCTGTATCGCAGCATCCGCGCGTTCCGTAAAGGTCCGCATTGGGCCGTGAAGCGACGGGTTCCATGAAGCATGGCTCGGACAACCAGGCGGGCCAAACATTCCCTTCTCCGGATCAGCACAGATACACTGGCGTCGCACCCGCTCAGCAGCGGCCGCGCGGCGCAAAACATTTCCCAGCGCGCCGCGCACCGACAGGGGACCGACGTAATACCGATGTGATACCGATGCCGGGTTTACAGCCCCAGCTTGGCGCTCACGATCTGGTTGACGGCCTTGGGGTTGGCCTTGCCGCCCGTGGCCTTCATCACTTGCCCCACGAACCAGCCGGCCAGTTTGGGGTTGGCTTGCGCCTTCTCCACCTGTGCGGGGTTGTCGGCGATAATCTGGTCCACGGCGGCCTCGATGGCACCGGTATCGGTGACCTGCTTCATGCCACGTTTCTCAACGATATCAGCAGGATCGCCGCCCTCTGTATAGACGATTTCAAACAGATCCTTGGCAATCTTGCCGCTGATCGCGTCCGAGGCGATCAGGTCCACGATCCCGCCCAGCTGCTCGGGGCTGACCGGGCTGGCGGTGATATCCGCGCCCTCTTTCTTGAGTCGCCCGAACAACTCGTTGATGACCCAGTTCGCCACCAGCTTGCCATCGCGGCCAGCGGCTGCGGCCTCGAAATATCCGGCACTTTCCATATCCGCCGTCAGCACTGACGCGTCATATTCGCTCAGCCCGAAGTCTTTGACAAATCGCGCTTTTTTCGCATCCGGAAGCTCGGGCAGAGAGGCGGCGATTTCGTCCACCCAGGCCTGCTCGATCTCCAGCGGAAGCAGATCGGGATCGGGGAAATAGCGGTAATCATGCGCCTCTTCTTTCGAGCGCATCGAGCGTGTCTCGTTCTTGTCCGGATCATACAGGCGGGTTTCCTGATCGACCGTTCCGCCAGCCTCAAGAATGCCGATCTGGCGGCGCGCCTCATAGTCGATGGCCATCTGGATGAACCGCGTAGAGTTCATGTTCTTGATTTCGCAGCGCGTGCCGAGATGGGAAAAATCCTGTGTTTCCTGATACTTCTCGTACTGGCCCGGACGACATACGCTGACATTCACGTCGGCGCGCAGGTTGCCGTTCTGCATGTTGCCATCACAAGTGCCCAGATAACGTAGGATCTGGCGCATCTTCAGCACATAGGCCGCCGCCTCTTCGGGGCCGCGAATGTCGGGGCGGCTGACGATCTCCATCAGGCAGACACCGGTGCGGTTGAGGTCGACAAAGGACATGTTGGGGTCCATGTCGTGAATGGATTTGCCCGCGTCCTGCTCCATGTGGATTCGCTCGATCCGCACCAGCCGCGCGATACCCGGCTCCATGTCCACAAGGATTTCGCCCTCGCCGACGATGGGGTGGTACAGCTGGCTGATCTGATAGCCTTGTGGCAGGTCGGGGTAGAAGTAATTCTTGCGGTCAAAGGCTGACTTCAGGTTGATCTGCGCCTTCAGGCCCAGCCCGGTGCGCACAGCCAGCTCGATGCAGAATTCATTGATGACTGGCAGCATGCCCGGCATCGCGGCGTCGACGAAAGCAACATTGGAATTGGGCTCAGCCCCGAAACGGGTGGAGGCGCCCGAGAACAGCTTGGCATTCGAGGCCACCTGGGCATGCACTTCCATGCCGATGACCAGTTCCCAATCGTGTTTCGCCCCGGCAATCACGCGTGGTTTGGGGGTCTCATATGTCAGATCCAGCATGGGCTGCCCTCCTAAAGCGCTTCTCTCGGAACGCGCGCAACATGTCAGTGTGATGGGCGTTTCGAACACTCTTCGTGCCTCAAGAACAGCTCGAAACGCTTCAGGTCACGTGAGCAGGGTTCTAGGGCAGCGTGCGAAAGGGGGCAAGAGCCTGCACGCTGGCACCGGGCCAGGCTGTGGGCGCGGGGTGAGTTTGGCAAAATGGCGACAAACAGTAGCGAGCGAGCGAATTGCGATTGCAAAATACCGCAAAGGTTGATTTTCTTGGGCTAACCTCAAACGTTATAATGCTTTTCTGGGGGCTCATGGGTAAGAGTGATAAAGAACAGCGTGCTCAGGAACACGCGATAGAATTGGTTGGGGACAAGTGGACCTTGTTGCTGATTGCCGCGCTGCTTCGCGAAGGTCCGAGTCGTTTTCTGGATTTGCAGGATGGTCTGGGTGTTTCACCCAACACGCTCTCGGCGCGGCTCAAGCGGATGGAAGAGGCCGGGCTGATCACGCGGCATCCCTATTCCGAGAACCCGCCCCGGTCAGCATATGTGCTGACACCGGGCGGTTCCGCGTTATCGCCGGTTCTGGAAGCGATGCGAGAATGGGCATCGCAAAACCGCAGGGGATAGGCCGAGCGGGCTCAGATCGCAGGCAGGTGGTACATCCCCGCGGGCGAAAATGCGATACTGCTGCCATCGGAGATATCATCGGCAAAGATCGAAGCGATGGCGCGGAGCGCTGTCTGGCGGCCTTCACTGATCAAGGCGCGCCGCGTGGGCAGGCGGATCGTCTGGCCGGGGCTATGCAGCGCCTGTGTCCAGATCAACGGATGCAGTTCGTGAAGATGATCCGACAATATCCACTTCAGGTTGCCATGTAGTGCGGCGCGCACGGCGGCCGTGGCTTGGGGCGCGCCGTCCTGCGGGCGCATCGACACGGCGCAAAAGGCCGCCAGCAGGTTTGCAGTATGCTGATCCGGGCAGCGGGCCAGAATGTCGCGCAGCCCATCTGCAAAAAACGCGGTATCCAGCAGGTCGAGCGCACCGACATCCAGCGCCAGTGCATCGAGATAGACCCAAGCATAGGCTCCGGCGCCCCAGATATCGCCGGTGCGCGCGGCCGTGCGCCGCGCCTCCAGTTCCAGGGTCCTGTAATCGCCCAGGCGGCTGGGCAGCAACGTCTGACCCAGCGCGCGCATATGGCGCGGGCTGGTGGGATCAAGGTCGATGAGATCCTCGAAGTCGTCTGCCACATTGCGTTCAATGCGGGTCTGCGCCGCCAGCAGCGCGCATTCGGTCGCCGCAAGCGAGGGGGCGTTTTCGGCCAGTCCGCTGAACGGCATCAGCAGATCGGCGGCGCGGTCGAAATGCGCCTTGAATCGGTCCACCCTTACATCGGGCTGTTCGGTCAGCGGGCTGTCAGGCGCGTGGCGCCAAGCCCAGCCGATGTCGATATGGGCCGCCGCGACGATCATCGCGCGGGCGTAATCGTCCGGCGCGTCGGCGAGGATCGCTTCGAATGCGTCAATGCCGCTGCTCGGCGGGGCGGTGCCTTCGAACAGCGCGTCCTCGGCCATCGCCACAACGTCGCTGCGCGCCCCGAAGCTGAGCAACATCGCCGCAGATTCGCCACCCGGTGTCGCCGTGCGGGCCGCATCGGCGTCATGGATTGCCTCGGCCAGTTGATCCCACAATTCCTGCCGGGCAAGCTTCAGCCCGCGATCCTGAAACTCGGCGCGCGCCATTTCTTCGTCGGTGATCGGCATTGAGGGCAGGATGATCCGGCGGCTGAGCGCGTCGATGTCGATCCGGCCACTGCGGGGCCGCCCTACCGCCGCCCTCCCCATCAGGCGCGGAAATTTGCCAAACAGGGCGCGCCGCAGCTTTGCACGGCCAATGAAATTTTGCGCAACAGTCGTGAATGGCAGGGATAGTGACACTGGGTTTTCGCCTCGTGGCAGGAGTTCATTTTCTGTTGCCTCGGAGGATGCCGGGGCAATCGGGCCAAAACATGACACCGGTTTGGAGAAGCCAAGATGAAACGGCCAAATCCAGAGGGTCATTGCCTTTGATCGCGTTTCCGGCGATTATGCCGGATGATCCGGTTTGCCCTTTGTATTTGCATGATTTTTCTGGCGCCGGTTTCGGCGGTAGGGAGCGAAGACGGGTCGCTGGGCGAGATTAAACCCGTCGCACGGCCTAGCGAGATTCCGCCGACCCGCTGGGAACACCGGCCCGAGGCGGCGCGGTGGACGCGGGGTGCGCTGGCCGCGCTCCGGACCCATGGCAAGGCATTGGAAAATACCGTGCCCCGCGACATCGCAGAGTGGTGTCCGGGTTACGTAAGTGCTCCCCCGCCACAACGTCGTGCCTTTTGGGTCGGCTTCCTGTCCGCCCTGGCCAAGCATGAGAGCACATACCGACCAGATGCGGTGGGTGGGGGAGGCAAATGGTACGGTCTGCTTCAGATCCTGCCGTCAACGGCGCGCGGCTACGGCTGTATGGCGCGCTCTGGCTCGGCGCTCAAGGACGGGGCGGCCAATCTCAGCTGTGCGATTCGCATCCTGGCCGTCACCGTCCCGCGCGATCAGGCCATCGCGGTCAAGGAGCGGCGCTGGCGTGGGGTGGCGGCTGATTGGGGGCCGATGCGCTCGTCCCGTAAACGCGCCGATATGGCGGGCTGGTTGCGCCAGCAGAGCTTTTGCGCCGTGACCACGTCGCCGCGGCCCAAGGCACGGCCAAAACCGGCCGCTGACATAGCGACCGGCGATTGAGCGTCATCATCCCAGAATACGGCTGACCATCTCGTTGGTGTCGCGGCTGAGGTTCGGCTGCGCCAGAATACGGTGCAGTTGCCGTGTGATCAGTGCCTGACGGTCGGCGTCATAGCGGCGCCACGTCTCGAACGCCGAGCACATCCGCGCAGTGGTCTGCGGGTTGAGCGGATCAAGCTTGATGAGGCAATCGGTCAACAACTCGTACCCCGCGCCACTGGCATGGTGGAACCCGGCCGGTGACATCGTCAACGCGCCCAACGTGGCGCGGAACCGGTTGGGGTTTTTCAGCGTGAAATCAGGATGCTGGGTAAGTTCGCGCGCGATACGGGCCGCATCCTGCGGCGCAGCGTTCACGATTTGCAGGCTGAACCATTTGTCGATCACAAGGCGGTCGTGCTGCCATTGATCGTAAAAGGCGGCGGTGGCGGCAGCGCCGTTTCCGGCCTGCAGCAGGCATCCCAGCGCCGCCAGTTGCTGGGTCATGTTGTCCGCGCTGTCATACTGGCGCTGCGCCTGCGCGCCGCCGTCGATCCGGGTGATCATCGCCAGCGCCGCATTTGCCAGCGCCCGCGCACCAGACTGGGCCGCATCAGGGCTGTAGGGGGCCGTTACCTGATGCTGCGCATAGAGCCGGGTCGCGACGTCCTGCATCGCCTGTGCGCGCGCCTGCCGCAGCGTTTCCAGCGCCTCCCAGATCGCCTGCGGGTCGGGCGCGGTGCCGCCATCATGCAGCGCCTGCGCCAGATCATCCTGGCTGGGCAGCCCCAGTGCCAGCGCGCGGAACGCGGGGTCAAGGCTGTCATCGCGTGCCATCGTCTGAATCGCATCAAGATAACGGTCATCCGGCGCGGCGCCATCGCGGATCATCGCCAGCAGCCCTTCGCGTGCCAGTTCGCGGCCTGCCTCCCACTTGTTGAACGGGTCGGTGTCATGGGCCAGCAGGAAGGCGCGTTCTGCGGCACCCGCATCGCGTTCGATAATCACCGGTGCCGAAAAACCGCGCAAGATCGATGGCACCGGTTTTGCTGCCAAGCCCCCAAAGCGGAAACTCTGCGCTTCTTCGGTCATTTCCAGAATTTTGGTTGCTTGTACCTCGGTGCCATCTGACGCCAGCAGGCCGACGGCAATGGGGATCACGCGCGGTGGCTTGTCTTCCTGGCCCGGCGTGGGCGGTGTGTGCTGGCGCAGATGCAGCGTATAGGTGCCGTCTGCAAAATCATCCGTCACGGTCACGCGGGGTGTGCCTGCGTCATCGTACCAGCGGCGGAACTGCGTCAGGTCACGGCCCGTCGCATCCTCGAACACTTTCAGCCAATCCTCGATCGTGGCCGCATCGCCATCGTGGCGCTCGAAATAAAGGTCGAGCGCCCGGTAGTAGGCCTCATCCCCCACCAGCGTTTTCAGCATACCGATCACCTCGGCGCCCTTTTCATAGATCGTTGCAGTGTAAAAATTGTTGATCTCGACAAAGCTCGATGGCCGCACCGGATGCGCCAGCGGGCCGTTATCTTCGCGGAACTGGCGCGCGCGCAGGGCGATCACATCCTCGATACGTTTCACCGGGGCGCTGCGCATGTCTGAGGTGAACTGCGAGTCGCGGTAGACGGTCAGCCCCTCTTTCAGGCACAGCTGAAACCAGTCGCGGCAGGTGATCCGGTTGCCGGTCCAGTTGTGGAAATACTCATGCGCGATGATCGCCTCGATCCGCTCGAAATTGGCGTCCGTGGACGTCTCGGGCGAGGCCAGGACGCAGGAAGAGTTGAATATATTCAACCCCTTGTTCTCCATCGCGCCCATGTTGAAATCATCGACCGCCACGATGTTGAAAAGATCCAGATCGTATTCGCGCCCGTAAACTTCTTCGTCCCAGCGCATCGACGCCTTGAGCGCCTGCATTCCGAAGGCGCATTTGCCCTCGTCACCGGGGCGCACCCAGATATTCAGCTCTACTTCGCGGCCCGACCGGGTGGTGAATTGGCCGGGGTGGTTGACCAGCTCTCCGGCCACCAGTGCAAAGAGATACGCAGGTTTTGGCCACGGATCATGCCATTCTGCAAAGCCATCGCCCTGTGCCACCAGATTGCCGTTGGACAGCATCACCGGCGCGTCGCCTTCGATTCGCACGGAAAAGACGGCCATGACGTCGGGCCGGTCCGGGTAATAGGTGATCTTGCGGAAGCCTTCGGCCTCGCATTGGGTGCAGTACATGCCGTTCGACATGTAGAGCCCTTCGAGCGCGGTGTTGGCGGCGGGGGCGATCTCCACTTCCGCCTCCCAGATGAAGGGCGCGTCCGGTACGTCGCAGCTCAGCCCGGTCTCGGTCAGCGTGGGCGTGACAGGCGCGCCGTCGATTGCCGCAGAGATCAGCGTCAGGTTTTCGCCGTGCAGGCTGAAATCGCGGCTTTTCGCATCGGGATTGGGGCGGAATGAGATCCGGCTCAGCACGCGGGTGGCACTGGGGGATAGCCGAAAGGTCAGTTGCACGTCTGAGATCAGGTAGGCGGGCGGGGTGTAATCCGCCAGGAAAATAGGCTGGGGGGCGGCATCTTTCATGGTCTCGGTCTCCGGCGACTGGGGGGATAGCGTGCGGTTCGGACGTTATGTCACCCAAACCCACCCTTCAATGGGTGATCATGCAAACGTGCTATGCGCAGATGTCGGACAAAGGAAAGCAAACCCACCATTCCCTGCAAAAATGCGCAACCACGTGTTCGCCGAAATTGTTTTCATGCGGCGCGGCACGTTGTACCAAGGGGCAGGCTCAGCAGGCAGGATTCTCATGGCACGTCCCCTCGTAGGCATCATCGGCAATTGTTACGTGATCGAAGACCGTTACCCGGTACATGCGGGTGGGCGAATGAATTCCGAAGCCATCGCGCTGGCCTCGGGTTGCATGCCGATGATCGTGCCCAGCGATCCCGATCTGGTCACGGTCGATGAACTGCTGGCCCATTGCGACGGCTTTCTGCTGACCGGCGGACGGCCCAATGTGCATCCGCAACATTATGGTGAAACCCCGACCGAGGCGCATGGCGTGTTCGATCTGGCGCGCGATGCGATCACATTGCCGCTGATCCGGGCCTGCGTTGAACGCGGTCAGCCGTTTCTGGGCGTCTGCCGTGGCTTTCAGGAAGTGAACGTGGCGCTGGGCGGCACGCTCTATCCGGAAATCCGCGATCTGCCGGGGCGTGACAACCACCGCATGCCGCCCGACGGCACGCTGGAAGAGCAGTTTGCGCTCCGTCACAAGGTCACGTTTTCCGAAGGTGGCGTTTTCCACCGCCTGATCGGCGCGCAAGAGGTCATGACCAACACGCTGCACGGGCAGGGGATACGCGATGCCGCTCCGGGGATCGTCATCGACGGGCATGCGCCTGACGGGACGCCCGAGGCGATTTATGTGGATGGTGCGCCGGGCTTTACGCTGTCGGTGCAATGGCATCCGGAATGGAACGCGGTGAATGATGCGGCCTCGCGCCCGCTGTTTGGCGCATTTGGCGATGCGGCGCGGGCCTGGTCCAGCCAAAAACGCGGGCAAAAGCGCCCGCAGCCCCGGAAATCCGCCTAAGGTGCAGGGATGGCGTGGCCCGGAGCCGCGGTTTTCGGTCGTGCCGTCGCCTGCGTTGGGCCAGAAATCAAGATCAGGTTGGGGGGCTTCAGTCGTGCTGGGCAACCGGTGTGACCGGCGTGCCGTGAAGCGGGGCGCAGAAAAACGACCGCGCTGATGGCTGCGACGACGCCTGCGTTGTGGTGCGCCACCGTTCGGCAGGGCCTGACCGATCTGATCCGGGGGCAGCACGGCGCTGGGCACTGTTTGCCGTCTTGTCGTTTATCATTCCATCACCTCCCGGACCTCTGCGGAGCCTCCGCACAGCTCACTTTTCTCTTAGGTTCCCAGCGCCCGGTCTGGCAGGAGAATTTGGCGATAGGTGGGTAATGTTGCGGCAGAATTAGAGCGGATTTGGGTCAGAATGTGGCACATCATGCCGCCGCGCGGAGCGGGCGCGCATCTGAACACAACAGTTGCGCCTCGCGCCGCTTCAGGCAGCGGCGGGCGGTGCGGCCATGGGCGTTTGGGTTGCTGCGCAGTTCCGGAAAGATCGAGAATATCTCGTGGCGGCTGACGTTGCTGAGCGCGGAAATGCCGCTGTCGCCCGCGTGAAAGCTCTCAGTCGCAGCGCCGTCGGCAAAAACCACTTCATGCGCATCGAGCATCAGATGGATATAAGTGACATGCGTCTGCTCGATCTGGCGCACATCGACGCCATCGATCAGGTGTTTGGCCGACACCAGAACCTCGGACGCGCCAAAGAGCAGTTCGGCCCGGTAGCCTGAAAACACGATGCGATGCTGCGGCGAAACCAGCAGCGGGCAGGTGGCTCCCGGCATGACATGCTGAGCGATGTGGACCGGTGCGAACCGCCCAAGCCCCGCAACGCGGCGAGCGCCCAGCCAGCGTATTGGTTGCAGCCCGTTGTCGCGGGTCACGATCAGGTCGCCGACCCGCAGCGTCTCGATCGGGCGAGAGCCGTGTTCGGTCAGGATATGCACGCCGGGGGTGAAGCAGATGATATTCTCGATTTCGGTGAAGGTGACGACCGTGCCATCGGCCATCGCGAAATTACCCGACAACCCGCCAGCGTTGTCGTCGGTGTTGGTAAAGGTGATGTCGCTGTAGCTGACATCGGAGTTGAGCTGCAGCGTATCGCCATCGGTCTCGTCGCCTTCGCCGCCGGTGATCGAGATGGTGCTGCTGCCGGTCTCGCCCAGATCGGTCAGAACGAACAGGTCGTCGCCGTCGCCACCGTCGGCTGTGTCGCCCTCCGACAGGTACATCACGTCGTCGCCGGCCCCGCCGTCATAGACATCCGCACCACGGTTGCCGGTCAGGGTGTCGTCGCCTTCGCCGCCGATCAGCGTGTCGTCGCCATGCCCGGCGTCGATGCTGTCATTGCCGGTGCCGCCGTCGATGCTGTCGGCTGACCCGCTGCCGCCGCTGTCGACGATGACATCGTTGCCCGCGCCGCCAAGGATGGTGTCGGCGCTGTTGCCGCCATCGATGGTGTCGTCGCCACCTTCGCCATCGATATAGTCGCGCCCGGCACCACCATCGATGCTGTCATTGCCATCGACGGGCGGAATGGTGGTGAAATGAATGTCACTGATCCACACCGCCTGGGTGCCGGACTGGCCGTTCGAGTACAGGATTTCGATGTTCGAAACCGGTCCTGCGATGGTGATGAGAGCCGAACCACCCGCTTGCAATTGGCTCTCTGCCACGGCGGCGGCCGTGATGGTGTTGCCGACCACCTCGTCAGAGCCGCCGGGGGTGATGGTCACCGCCACCGGATCGCCGTTGGCGTCGAAGGCGTTGATGGTCAGGATGTCGGTGTGGTTGCCGCTGCCCCAATCGATGTCGTTGATGCGAAACTGGACGTTGCTGACCTCATCGCCGTAGCCGCTGCGCTCTGCCCCGGAAAAGGCGATGCTCGTGACCGATGTGGTGCCGTTGTCGCCGTAGAGATACGCGTTCGATGTGTCGCTGAACGGTTCACCGCTCTCGGTATAGGTCCTGTCGGTGCTCTCGATCCGCAACAGCGGTTCGGTATCGCCGCCGTCGTCAAAGCTGACGGTGACGTCCATATCCCCGGTGTTCTGGGTGAACCCGCCTTCCAGGTTGGTGTTTTCACCGCCCTGTGCACTCCAGCTCAGCGATTCCGCCGAAGCGAGCTGCGGCCCGCCATTGTCGCCATAGATCGTGTCGCTGCCAGCGCCACCATCCAATGTGTCGTCATCATTGCCGCCATAGATGGTGTCGTTTCCGGCGCCCGCCGCCACGCTGTCATCACCGCCAAGCGCATAGACCAGGTCTTCGTTACCGCCGGTGCCGGGGGCGTCATTGCCGTCGATGACATCACCATCCGGATCATCCGCATAGGCGGCATCGATCGTGTCGGCGCCATCGGTGCCGTCAACGATCCCGTCAGGGATTTGCGGGATCCCGTCCGCGAAGCTGATCGCGTAGGCGCCAGCGGGATCGCCGTTCTGGAAATCGTTGGTATCGTAGGCCAGCAGTTCGGTGCTGTTGCCCGACCCGTCCAGCAGCACGTCATTGTCGCCGCCATCAGTATAGCCCACATCGGCCAGATCGCTGCCGCTACCGGCCCAGTCGATATTTTCATAGATGTATTCGACGGTGAAATCGCCTGCGCCATCGCTGGTCAGCACCACTTGGAAAGAGTTGGTGCCGCTTCCCGAATAGGGTTGCACCTCGAGCCAGGTCATCGTGATCGTGCCCGCGCCGGTGTCGACATCCCAGTAGATCTCGCCACCTCTGTTGAGGTTCACATCCGCAAAGAACGGGGCCAGCATCGGCGTCGTTTCGGCCGTCAGATCCGATGTCTGCCAATCGGTGAAGGTGGTGCCGAACGAAATCGTGCCATTCGTGTTGAGATAGATGGTCGCGTAATCGTTGCCGAAAAAGTTGATCCCGTTCGCGCCGAAGACCGGTGTCGTGTCAATCGCGACCGAGCCGTCGTCGTTGCCGCCCGCCGCCTTGGTTGCGGTGGTAAAGACATTTTCGCCGTAACCTGCGGGGCCGCCAAGCCCAGAGTTCATCGTTGCCATCGGGCCTGCTCAATCAATCGGTTTTCTTGTTTCGCGCACCGATAAGATTCAAATGCTTTCGGCGCTTTGTTTGCGAAAAAGGTACAAATCACCTGCGGCGGGATGACGTTGATTTTTCGGCAAATTCTGGACGAATTAGGGCGATACCGCGACGCGCGGCCTCAGCGTGTGGTGGCAGCCGCCGCAAGCGCCTCGAGCGTGTCGGGCAGGGCAAGCTCGCGACGCTTCTTGCCGCTGATGCCGCCCGCGACCAGCAGGTAGGACAGCATCAGATGCTCGCGCAGCGCGGCGTCCGGCAAACCCGGCGCGGCGTAATGCTGCAACCATTTCATGCCGCGCGAGGCAAGATATGGGGCAGGGCGGATGCCCGGCTGATCCTGCAACACCTCCCAGGCGATATCCGAGACCTTGAAGGTGAACGCCGCGTCGTTGTCATGCCAGCCGCAGATCGCGAAAACCTTGGTGTCCACTTTCCACACATCTGCATTGCGCCACTGAACCACATGGTGGGTCTGCGGCAGGCGGGCGCAAAAGGCGTTGAATTCGGCACGTGTCATCGATGCGTTTCCCTCGGTCGGTCCTTCCACCCCTCGCGGACGTTCATCGCGGGCAGGGCGCTAAAGGCCCGAAGAGCGTGCCCGCAGCCCTGTTGAGCGCCCATGATCGGGGTACGGCTGCCATCCGGGATCATGAGACCCTCAACCATGTTTCGCAGCGTAGCGGATTGCCCTTCTCTGGCAAGTGTCGCAGGTTTGTGCGCAATTGCGGCAGCGGCGCTGTTCGCCGCGCAAAACGGAGTGATTCAGATGAAATGGCTCGACACACCGCCGGTCTGGCTGATCGGATTTCTGGCCCTCACGTGGATACAGGCGCACCACTTCGGGTTTGGTCTGGGATTCGGTGGTGCTTGGTCGGATTTCGTCGGCGGATTGCTGGTCGGGGGCGGTTTCCTTCTGATCGGCCTTGCCGCACTGGAATTCCGGCGCGCGCGCACCACAATCATTCCCCACCTCGAGGCGGAACGGATGATAACCTCGGGCATTTTCCGGCGGAGCCGCAATCCGATCTACCTGGGCGATGCGCTGATTCTCGCAGGTTTCATCCTGCGCTGGGAGGCGGTGCTGGCGCTGATCCTGGTTCCCGTGTTCGTCTGGGTGATCGAGACTAGATTCATCATTAAAGAGGAAAACATGCTGCGCCGCAAATTCAGGGCCGATTTCGCACGCTATTGCCAAAAGACTCGGCGTTGGCTGTAACATTCTGTATATCGCATGTCGCTTTACAATGTGAAATAACCGCAAAAATGCTTTCGGATCGTCGCGGCGCTGACGCCGCGCGGGTCTCAAAGCGATGGAATAGGGGGATAGACAGGTGAAAATCGGGACGCCTAGGGAAGTTATGTCGGGGGAGTCGCGGGTTGCGATGACGCCGGAGTCTGCGGTGCAATTGCGCAAGCTTGGGCATGAATGCGTGATCGAGGCGGGCGCGGGAGCGGCGGCGGGGTTTTCGGATGCGGCTTACAAGGCTGCGGGGGTTGAGGTGGTCAAGACCGCGGCGGCGCTGTGGAAGGCGGCTGATGTGGTGGCCAAGGTGCGGGTGCCGACCGATACCGAGATGAAGCGGCTGCGCTCTGGGCAGACGCTGATCAGTTTCTTCAACCCCGGTGCCAATGACAAGCAGCTCAAGCAGGCCGCCGACAAGGGTGCCACGGTCATCGCGATGGAGATGGTGCCGCGGATCAGCCGGGCGCAGAAGATGGATGCGCTGAGCTCGATGGCCAATATCGCGGGCTACCGCGCGGTGATCGAGGCGGGCAACAACTTTGGCCGCTTCTTCACCGGTCAGATCACGGCCGCGGGCAAGGTGCCGCCGGCCAAGGTCCTGGTGGTGGGCGCGGGCGTTGCCGGTCTGGCGGCGATCGGCACCTCGACGTCGCTGGGGGCGATCACCTACGCCTTCGACGTGCGCCCCGAAGTGGCCGAACAGGTCGAGAGCATGGGCGCCGAGTTCGTCTATCTCGACTTCAAGGAAGAACAATCTGACGGCGCGGCCTCGGGCGGTTATGCCTCTGTTTCGTCGCCGGAATTCCGCGAGGCGCAACTGGCGAAGTTCCGCGAACTGGCGCCGGAGATGGACATCGTCATCACCACCGCGCTGATCCCGAACCGCGAGGCGCCGGAGCTGTGGACCGAGGACATGGTCGCGGCGATGAAGCCGGGCTCTGTCATTGTTGACCTGGCGGCGGAGAAGGGCGGCAACTGCAAACTGACCGTCATGGATGAGAAGATCGTGACCGAGAATGGCGTGACGATCATCGGCTACACCGATTTCCCCAGCCGGATGGCGGCGCAGGCCTCGACGCTTTACGCCACCAACATCCGCCACATGCTGTCCGATCTGACGCCCGGGAAGGATGGCGTGATCGTGCATGACATGGAGGATGACGTGATCCGGGGCGCCACCGTGACCCATGCGGGCGCTGTCACCTTCCCGCCGCCACCGCCCAAGGTGGCCGCGATCGCGGCCCAGCCGAAGAAGGAGGCCCCGAAGGAGCTGACCGCAGCCGAGAAACGGGCAAACGAGGTGGCCGCCTTCAAGGCGCAGACCAAGCAACAGGTGACCCTGCTTGCCGTCGGCGGCGGGCTGCTGCTGGCCGTAGGGCTGGTGGCTCCGGCCAGTTTCATGCAGCACTTCATCGTCTTCGTGCTGGCGGTCTTCGTCGGCTTCCAGGTGATCTGGGGCGTGGCGCATTCGCTGCACACGCCGCTGATGGCGGTGACCAACGCGATCAGTTCGATCATCATCCTCGGCGCGCTGATGCAGATCGGCTCGGGCTCGTGGCTGGTGCTGATGCTGGCCGGGCTGTCGGTCTTCATGGCCGGGATCAACATATTCGGCGGGTTCCTCGTCACACGGCGCATGCTCGCCATGTTCCAGAAATCCTGAGGAGGGCCGCATCATGGAATACGGATTCACAACGGCCGCCTATGTGGTGGCGACAATCCTCTTCATTCTCTCGCTGGGCGGGCTGTCGGGGCAGGAAAGCGCCAAGCGCGCGGTCTGGTACGGCATCGTCGGCATGGCGCTGGCGGTCACCGCCACGCTGATCGGCCCCGGTTCGGGGCTGTGGCTGCTGTCGCTTCTGCTGATCGCAGGAGGCGGGGCCATCGGCGTGGTGGTCGCGCAACGGGTGCAGATGACGGAAATGCCGCAGCTTGTCGCGGCGATGCACAGCCTTGTGGGGCTGGCGGCGGTCTTTGTCGGCTACAACGCGCATTTCGAACTGGTGCGCGTGCTGGGCATGGACGAGGCGGCGCGCGCGCTGACCGACGGCTTCGCGGCGCTTTTGGCGCACAAGAGCAGCGTCGAGATCTCGATCCTGCGGGTGGAGCTGTTCCTGGGCGTGTTCATCGGGGCGGTGACCTTCACCGGCTCGATCGTCGCCTTCGGCAAGCTGGCGGGTAAGATGAACACCGCCGCGCAGAAGCTGCCGGGGGGGCACATGCTCAATGCCGGCGCCGCGGCGCTGTCGGTGATCTGCCTGATCTGGTACTTCAACAGCGGCGGGGTCTTTCCACTGTTCGTGATGACGCTGCTGGCGCTGTTCGTGGGCTATCACCTGATCATGGGGATCGGCGGCGCCGACATGCCTGTCGTCGTGTCGATGCTCAACAGCTACTCGGGCTGGGCGGCGGCGGCGATCGGCTTCAGCCTTGGCAATGACCTGCTGATCGTGGTGGGTGCGCTGGTGGGGTCCTCGGGCGCGATCCTGAGCTACATCATGTGCAAGGCGATGAACCGATCCTTCATCAGCGTCAT